>NWQM01000001.1 GCA_002798195.1 Lysobacteraceae bacterium NML03-0222
GCGCGACATCACCGACCTTTGGCTGCAAAGCTACAACGAAGAACGCCCGCATGAGTCGCTCGGCAACCTGCCACCGAGCGTCTTTCGCCAACAATGCGAACGGGCAAATTCTCCTTTACAACTGTCTGCTTGACGGGGAAGGCTACGATTGCAGGATTTTCCAAGGAAATATTTTAGCTTGATTTGCGTGCGGTTAGTGTCCAGCCCAGCAAGTAATTGTTTTCTTTGAGTATCGCAATATCAATATCCTTGATTCCATGCTGAGTCAGCAGGTTTTGCATGTGAACAATGCCCTTATCATCCATGGCGCAGCTGCATAATTCTTGATGGCGTAGTGCAGCCTGCTCAAGTGCCTGCTGATAATGCTGTAATCTCTGAACTGCATGGTCAGCCGTGATGATGCCGCTGCCGGTAGAGCCCAATACTTGGGCGATAAATTCTGCGCTCTCATGAAGCAAATCTGGATACGCGCTCTGAGCAGCAATGGCTGATAGCCCCTGCATCGCTTGATTCAAGTTGCTGCGAGCAGTATTAGCTGAAGGATTTTGAGCAAGTTCTGCAACGCGCCCCTGAGATGCCATTTGCAGATATGGCAGCACTGCCGGAGCCGTGATTAAAGGGGAGGCATCGCTGCGGAGCCAGCTGTTGTGCCGCAATTCTTCTCTTGCAACAGTAACCAGGTGCGAATCTGCATGGTGCAATACTAAGCTTAGCCTGCCACCAGGCTTTAGAGCACGGGCAAGTTCTTTGCTGCTGATATCGAGATGGGTGTATTCAAATCCATACTGGCTAATGCAAAGATCAAACCTTGCATCGGGAAATGGTAGTGACTCTGCTTGCGTGTTGCCGTGAAAGCGCAAGCGCCGGGCGATTTTCTCTGGTAATTCTTGTGTCCATGCAGGGGCGATTTCTGCAAGATCAATGGCGTCTATCTCCGGCATGTTTTCTTGGTGAATCTGGAAAATCATTGCCGGCAGTGCACCATTGCCAGTGCCAATATCCAGTATTGCATGCTCGGTAGTGAGTGACTTAAGTTCTCTTTGCCAGAAGTTAGCGATGGCACCATGATAGTTGTCAGGCATGGAGCTGGCTAGTGAATGAAGCTGCCCTTGTTGCCAGAAGTGAGACCAACTTTTTCGGCGTATTTGATTGTTCAAATTAGTCATGATCCAGGGAGTTCCGAAGTCTTATGGATGCTCTTGAGAGTCGGGTGAACTTGATTGATGAACAAATCCCGGGCAGGGAGGTTCCGTTACCCGGCAATGCCGGCCACAATGACGACATTGTCGTTCATATTGGAGAGTCTGATGCGCTTTGCTGCTGTTGCTGTGGTTTTTCCCCTGTTGTTGACCGCTTGCACTTGGGTACCGATTGCGCCTGAAGCACGAGAAGTGCGAGTCTTGCGTGCCGCCCCGGAAAATTGCCAGCACCTTGGCGAAATTGAGGTGGAAGTGACTGACAAGGTTTCGCTGTACCGTCGCAATGCCATCAAGGTGACCGAGGAGCTGGAAACGCTGGCGCGCAACAGGGCGGTGACAATGCCGGCGACCGATATCCATCCTTTGAGTGAGCCGCGTGAAGGCATGCAGCGTTTTGCTGCCTGGCGTTGTTCGCGGTGATGATGCTTTTGCAGGCAGCAGTGCTGGGTGGTGTAGCGAAGGACGCCTGGGGTGTGAACACACCTGCTGCCTGACTCTGCTAAAATCGCCGGTCTTTTTTCTGACCAGCTCGCCGCCATGCTTTTCAATAATGTCGCCATCGTTGGTATCGCGCATGTGGATGCGCCGCACAAGGTTACTTCTGAGGAAATCAACGAGCGCCTGAAGCCCACGCTTGACCGGCTGGGTATTCGTGTGGATGTATTGAAAGATATTGCCGGGATTCATGCCCGCCGCCTGTGGGGCAGCGACAAGCTCTCCAGCGATGCGGCGACGGAAGCTGGTGTGCTGGCATTGCAGGATGCCGGCATCAGCGCGGACAAGCTGGGGCTTTTGGTCAGCACTTCGGTAAGCCGCGACTATCTGGAGCCGTCCACCGCCAGCATTGTGGCGGGCAATCTGAAAGTGGCCGATACCTGCCAAAACTATGACGTTGCCAATGCGTGCCTTGCCTTTGTCAATGGCATGGACATGGCCGCGCGCATGCTGGAGCGTGGCGAAATCGACTACGCGCTGGTCGTGGATGGCGAAACCGCTGACCTGGCTTACGAAAAAACCATCGAGCGCATGCTGCGCCCGGATTCGACCGAAGAAGAATTCCGCAACGAGCTGGCAACACTGACGCTGGGCTCCGGGGCGGCGGCGATGGTGCTGGCACGCGCCGAGCTTGCCCCGGAGGCGCCGCGCTACAAAGGCGGCGTAACCCGCTCTGCGACCGAATGGAATACCCTGTGTCGCGGCAACCTCGACCGCATGGTGACCGATACCCGGCAGCTGCTGATTCAGGGCATGCAACTGGCGCAAAAGACCTTCAATGTCGCCCGTGAAGCCATGGGTTGGGCGGTGCAGGAGATTGACCAGTTCGTGGTGCACCAGGTCAGCAAAGTGCATACCCAGAGCCTGATTCAGAGCCTGGGCATTGACCCGGCAAAAGTCATGACCATCTTCGGTGAGCATGGCAATATCGGCCCGGCTTCCGTGCCGATTGTGCTCTCCAAGCTCAAGCAGGCCGGCCGGCTGGAAAAAGGCAATCGCATCGCCCTGCTCGGCATCGGTTCGGGGCTGAACTGCACCATGTCCGAAGTGGTGTGGTGAGTAGCTTGTTGCCGTGATAACGACAATTTACCGCCCTGATTATCCCTTCAAGCCGCAGCGCTTGGAGGTGCGATCGGGTATCTGGATGAGCTATCTGGACGAAGGCCCGCGCGATGGCGAGGTAGTGCTGATGCTGCACGGCAACCCGTCGTGGAGCTATTACTGGCGGCATCTGGTACTGGCATTGCGCGACAAATATCGCTGCATCGTGCCTGACCATATCGGCATGGGTCTGTCGGACAAGCCGGACGATGCCAAAGGCGCACAGCCGCGTTATGACTACACCCTGGCTTCGCGTATTGAGGATGTCGATGCTCTGCTGAAGCATCTGGGTATCAACGGGTCGCTGACCCTGGCCGTACACGATTGGGGCGGCATGATTGGCTTTGGCTGGGGTTTGCAGCATGGCGAGCAAATCAAGCGGCTCATCATCACCAATACCGCGGCCTTTCCGCTGCCGGCAGAGAAGCCGATGCCCTGGCAGATCGCCATGGGCAGGCATTCGCGCCTGGGTGGCTGGCTGATTCGTCGTTTCAACCTGTTTGCGCGTGGCGCTGCGGCCTTCGGTACGGTGCGGATTCTGGAGCCTGCCATCAAGCAGGCCTATTCCAGTGTGTACGACGGCTGGCAGAACGCCATCGCCACCCTGCGCTTCATGCAGGATATTCCGCTGGATGCACGCGACCGTGCCTGGCCGTTGTTGCAGGCAGCAGCGGAAAAACTGCCCAGCTATGCCGACCGCCCGGCGTTTATTGGCTGGGGTTTGCGCGACTTCGTGTTTGACCATCACTTCTTGGCCGGCTTCCAGAAGGCACTGCCCCATGCCGAGGTGCACGCCTACCCGGATGCCAGCCACTATGTGCTGGAAGACAAGCGCGAAGAACTGCCGGGGATGATTCGCGCGTTTTTGGATGCCAACCCGCTGAATTAGCCTGCAAACAGGCTGCGACGCAATGCCGGACGCACTGCATCGGCAGAAAAATGACGGCGGATATTGTCACGGCCATTTTCCGAGAGGCGCGTCCAAAGCGCCTCGTCGCGATAAAGCTGTGCGACTGCATCGGCAAAGCCTTTGGCTGAGTCGGAGACCAGCACGTCGTGTGCATGGGTGAGTTGCATCCCCTCCACTGCGCAGGAAGTGGCCACCAGTGGCTGTCCATGCGCCATGCTCAGATTGACCTTGCCTTTCACGCCCGCGCCAAAACGCAAGGGGGCAAGGGCAATGCGTGCGCCATTCATCCAGGGGGTGATGTCAGGTACTTGGCCGCGAATGTGAATTCCGGGATGTGAAGCGAGTGCGGCAATTTCTGCCGGAACATCGCCGCCAATAATGTCGAGCGGGATATCGCCCAGCATGGCCCTGAGATGCGGGTAGATGTCGTTGGCAAGCCAAAGTACCGCGTCCACATTGGGTGGATGACGAAAGCCGCCGACAAAAACCAGTCCGTTGCGCTCGGCAAATGGCAGGCCGCCATCAGCGAGGCTGTGCAGGTTGGAAACCAGTTCAACCCGGATATCCGGCCATTCCTGTGCCAACAATGCTTGCTCGGCCGCGCTGACGACCCAGGTGATGTCGGCCGATTGCATGACGGCGATTTCACGTTGACGGGTGCGCTCGGCCGCATGTAACGCTGCTGCATTCTGGGTCAGCTCGGCTTCGCGGCGCTCGCGCAAATAGTGCAAGTCCACGCTGTCAAATACGATGCGTGCCTGTGGTGCATGGCGGCGAATCAGCGGAATCCAGCGCTGCGCAACATGGTGGCGTGAAATCACTATCGTGGAAAAGCGCGAGCCTTCTTGCCTGAGCCAGCGGCTGGGGGATGCAATGAAAGGCGCATACCAGGCCTCGATGCCACAGCGTTGCAATGCCTGCGTGGCGCGGCCTGCATGGGCGGCATCGTCAGGCATGAAGCTGACCTCCGCACCTTCTGCGCACGCAAGGCGCATCAGGTTGAACAGGCGCAGTGAGGCCGAGTCGCGGTCGGGACGCGGCGTATCGCTATCAATGAACAATATCTGCGCTCTTGCGCGTGCAACTTGCGCGCGATTGTCGTGATGGTGTGTGTGTGGGTATTCGCGCAAGGTATCGGCCCATTTTTGGACAAATACCTCGCGGTTGCGCACCTGTCCGGCTTTGGCGCCATGATTGAGGTCTGTGCCAGCAGTGGTGCCTTCGTCATGTACCACGACGGCATCGGGCTGTACGCGCACGGCAAAGCCTGCTGCGCGCACGGCAAAAGCCAAATCGGTGTCTTCGTAATAGGCGGGGGCATAGCGCTGGTCAAAACCGCCCAGCTGCCGGAACAGGTGGGTGGGCATGGCTATCGCGGCTGCCGAGCAGTAATCGGCATCTTGCAAGCGGCTGTAATAAGGATGGTTGCGAGCCGCGAAACGCCCCCGATTGGCAGATTGCCCGTCAGCAAATACCAGCCCGCCGGATTCTTGCAGGCGGCCATCGGGGTAAACCAATTGCGCGCCAACCAGACCGGTATCGGGGTATTGGGTCAAGGTATCAAGCAATCTATCCAGCCAGCCAGGTTGCGGGATGGTGTCGTTATTCAAAAACACCAGATACTCACCAAGAGCCGCCTCTGCGCCCTCATTGCAGGCCAGAACGAAGCCGCCATTTTCCTTGCGGACAATCAGCCTGACTCCCGGGAATTGCGCCAGTGTTTTGGCACTGTCATCGGGCGAAGCATCATCCACCACAATCACTTCAAACGGCAGGTCAGGCGCATGGGCGGACAGTGCTCGCAGGCAATTCAAGGTGGTTTCAAGTTGGCCGTACACCGGAATGATGAGGCTGGCCAGCGGTTGCGGACAAGGCGGGAAAGCGATGGCTGTGTGGGTATCCGGGAAAAACAGCGGTGCTGCGTGCGCGCTAATGGGTGGCGTCAGTCGCTCACGTATGCGTGCCAGTGTGGGCGCAAGACCACGGCTGCGCAGGCTTGCGCGGGTGCGCAGCCATAAACCATGCAGATGAAGCAAACGTTGGCGCAGGCGGGAGGGGAATGGCATTAATGAAATACTGGCTGACGAGAAACAAGGTGGATGGGGTGTGGATTGACCGGACTGGGATAGACTCGCACTCCTGTTATTTTCGCACTCTTGACAGCTTCCGCTGCACATCGCATGGCCCGATACGATTACGACGACCCTGACTACGACGATACGTTGGACGAGGCCGATGCCCAACCGGGCTTGGTCGCGCGCTGGCTGCGCCGGCTTTTGGTTCTGGGGCTGGCACTGGCCGGTATTGGCCTGGGTTTTCTGGTGCCCTACATGGTGTATTTGAACAACCAGGTCAGTGAGCGCTTTGGCCAGTTGCAGTGGCAGTTGCCGACCCGTATCTATGCCCGTCCTTTGCAGCTGGAGCCGGGCATCGCCATGAATCCGGCCACGCTCAAGATTGAGCTGGATGCGGCGGCTTATCTCAATGATGGGCAAGGTATCCGTCCCGGCACCTATGCGCAGAAAGAGGGGCGCTTCACCATTTCCAGCCGGGGTTATTTTGATGTGGAAGGCCGCATCGCTGCGCAGCGCATCCAGGTGCAGGTTTCCGGTGGGCGCGTGGCCAGCCTGCAAAAAGCCGACGGCAGTCAGCTGCGCGCAGCGCGGCTTGACCCGGCGCGCATCGCCACACTGCATGGCAAGAGTCAGGAGGAGCGCCGTCTGGTCAGCTTGCGCGAAGTACCGGAAAAACTGGTGACCGGCTTGCAGGCGGTGGAAGACCGCGATTTTGCCCGTCACCATGGCATCGACCCGACCGGCATTCTGCGTGCGGTGTGGGTGTCGCTGCGCTCTGGCGGCAAGAGCCTGCAAGGCGGCAGTACCCTGACCCAGCAAGTGGCGCGCAGCGGCCTGCTCGATATCGGCAAGGAAGTCACCGCCTCGCGCAAGTTCAAGGAAGTTCTCTACGCGCTGATTCTGGATGCGCGCTATGACAAGCGCACCATTTTGGAAACCTATTTCAACCAGGTGTATTGGGGGCAGCGCGGTGCGCAGGCGATTCATGGCGTGGCTTCGGCTTCGGAATTCTGGTTCAACCGCAGCCTTGACCAGTTGAGCGACGAACAAATCGCGCTGCTGATTGCCATCGTCAACGGGCCGTCTTATTACGACCCGCGCCGCAATCCCGAGCGTGCGCTTGAACGGCGTAATTTTGTGCTGCAAAAGATGCTGGAAAACCGCGTGCTGACCCAGGCCGAATACGATGCTGCGCTGAAAGCACCGCTGGGCGTAAGCAAAGTGCCGGGCGGCGCGGCGCCCAACCGCTTCCCGGCCTATATCGACTTGGTGCGCAGGCAGTTGATACGCGACTATCCGGCCGATTCCTTGCAAGGCGCCGGGCTTGCGGTGATGAGCACGATGTCGCCGTCTGCGCAGGGCTATGCCGAAGGCGCGGTGACGCGCAGCATGAAGGCGCTGGGCGAGCGCCGCAAGGTGCCGCTGGAAACGGGTCTGGTGCTCACCGATGTGCATAACGGCCAGGTACTGGCGATGGTGGGCAGCAAAGATTTCAGCATGCCGGGCTTCAATCGCGCACTGGAGGCGCAGCGTCCGGTCGGCTCCATCATCAAGCCCTTCGTCTATATGCTGGCGCTGGCGCAGCCACAGCGATGGTCATTGGCCAGCGAGCTGGATGATTCGCCGCTGAGCGTGCGGCTTGCCAATGGCCGCAGCTGGACGCCGGGCAATGCCGATGGCCGCAGCCACGGTGTTGTGCCGATGATGGATGCGCTGGCGATGAGCTATAACCTGGCCACGGTGCGGCTCGGCATGGAGGTAGGCCCCGAGCGTGTGGCCGAGCTTGCCCGTACCTTGGCGGGCGTGCAGATGCCGCCCAATCCATCACTGCTGCTGGGCGCGACCGAGCAAAGCCCGTATGCGATGACGCAGATGTATCAATTCCTGGCCTCGGGCGGTGAAGTGCAGCCATTGCGTGCGGTGCGTGGCGTACTCGATGCCAAGGGACAGGCGCTCAACCGCTACGACAGCGCACCGCCTCCCGCACAGCAGGGCGACGCCGTGGCGACTCGGCTCATCACCATCGCCCTGCAACAAGCGGTCAGCAACGGCACTGGCCGGCGGTTGCTGGCCGATGGCCTTGGCAGACTCAAGCCTGCAGGCAAAACCGGTACCTCCAATGACGGTCGTGACAGCTGGTTTGCGGGCTGGACTGGTGACCATCTGGCGGTGGTATGGATGGGCAATGACCAGAATCAGGCCACCGGCCTGTATGGCTCCACCGGTGCAATGCGGGTGTGGTCGGGCATCTTTCAGCACCTGCCAAGCCGCGCGCTGGAAGTGGGCGATGAAGGCATCGAATGGCACTGGGTCAGCGGCAGTCATGGCAGCGATGCCAGCTGCCCCGGCGCACGCCGCTTCCCGTTCGTGGCCGGCTATGCACCTGAATATCAGCCCTGTATCCAGTGGCCGTCCGCCATCGAAAGCGGCATTGAACAAACCGAGGCAGAAAAACCCACAAAAAGCTGGCTGGACAGGCTGCTGGGGCGGTAATACACACGGACACATGTGGCGCCTGCATGTTTTTTGCGTCACAAACCTGAATAGGAGCTGACCTTGTTGTAAAAGATTTGTTGCGCTACATTCAGCCTCCGTGCGCAGGGCAGCTCGCCCTGACCCTGCGCATGGATGTCAGGCAAGACAGTGATTGCCGACAAGCTACGATGCTACAGCAGTGTGATTGAATCCTTGTGGGCTGCTGGCAAGCAGGTGGTGATTCCATCACGTAGTCGCAACAAAGCGCAGCGCGAGTGCGACGCGGCACTTTACAAGGCAACCCCACGCTATTGAGAGCTTCTTTGCCTGCCTGGAGCAATGGCGAGCCATTGTCGCGCGTTATGAAAGACAGCATGAGGCCTGTAACTTCCTGGGTGCCCTCCACCTCGTTTCGGCCATTATTTGGATGATTTGATGACGTGCCCTTATTTGATCTTCCATGCGATTGCAACGATATGAAGGCTTTTCAGCGTGGAAATTTGAAGTTGCCAGTCCTGGGGATTTCCGAGTTGCGGGTGACATTCGCTCATGACAAGGCCGACAGGGGTAGGATTGAGGCAGAGTTTTTCCAGGCCGAAAGACAGGCCGTGGCCGTGGGCTTTGAGGATGGCTTCCTTGGCGCACCACAGGTGTAGAAAGGCCATCTCCCGCTCGCTTGGCGATAGGTTCTCCAGCCAGTCGGCTTCTTGTGGGTGAAAGAAGCGCCGGGCAAGTTTCAGGGCATTGGGGCGCGGGCGGATATATTCCAGGTCGCAGCCGAGCTGGATGTTTTTGCCACAGGCAACCAGCAGCTTTTCACCGCTATGGCTCCAGCTGATGTCGATATCAGCCAGCGGGGCGGCTAGGCGTGGGCGGCCGCGTGCATCGCGGTACAGCGGTAGCTGCCCGGCAGGGTATTGCAGCTGCTGCGCCAGCCAGTCACGCGCAAGCGTTTGGGCATGGGCATCGGGGGGATAGGGTAGCAGGGTGTATATGGGGAGTTGGTGCATCATTCAAGCCTAACTTGATGGCGAATGATGTGCTGAAAATAATTGCTACCGCCAAATACAGTGTGACTTGGGCAGCGCCAATTGTTGAAGCGGAGGGCGGTGGACAGTTTTGATGTCTTCACGCTGAGCTGAAGTGACTGAACCCAAAAGTAATGTTGCCCGGCTGTCATGACACGTTCATCACGTCATCTCCGCCAGACTGCGCTCACTCCCGGAACGGGACAACTTTACAAACAAGGAGATTTTCAATGGGCCTCATTATCTGGTTGATCGTGGGTGGTATTGTCGGCTGGCTGGCCAGCATCATCATGAAGCGCGATGCGCAGCAGGGCATCTTCCTGAACGTGATCGTGGGGATTGTGGGCGCTGCGATTTCCGGCTTCCTGCTGGGCGGCAGCATCAACGATGGCATTACCGTCATGTCGTTCCTGTATTCGCTGGTTGGCGCCGTGGTTTTGCTGCTCATCGTGAATCTGTTCACGCGCGGCAAGGCGCGCTAAGCGAAAAGCATTCGCTTGAGCCATCAACAACGCCCGGCATTGCCGGGCGTTGTTGTATTTGCGGCTTAAAACAATACGGCTTTCAGATATCTGCCGATGGATTGGGGCGGGTTGCAATCCAGCCTGCCGAAGCCAACATGAAAGCCGCAACGGCTAGTGCCCAGGGTAGGCTTGGTCGGCCGGTGAAGAGAAAAATCAAAAAGCCGATGGCAATCCCGGTACAAGCCCAGGCTTTGCCCGCAGGCGAGATGGCGCGCTGATATTTCCAGGCACGCAGGCTGGCGCCATAGCGTGGGTGGTTGAGCAGCCGTGCTTCAAGCCGCGGTGAGCTGCGGGCAAAGCAGGCCACGGCAAGGATCAGGAAAATGGTGGAGGGCATGACCGGCAGTACGGCACCGATACCGGCCATGATGAGCATCAGCCATCCACAGGTGAACCAGAGCCAGCGCATGGTGTCTGCCTGAGTTCAACCCTTGGCGAATTCGTCTTTGACATAACCGTGCACGGTGTCGAAGCCCTGGTTGGCAGCGGCGAACACGCGGGCTTCTTCGGCCTCGGAGAGCGCGATTTCATCCAGGGCGCGGGTGAATTCACGCCAGTGCCGTGCCGCGCCATCAGGATGCGCGGCCAAATGGCGCGCGCCGTGCTCGGCGTTCAGCCCCAGCTTGCTGGAGGCCAGTTTGTACAGCACAGTGCCGCCGATATTCGAGCCTTCGGCCACATATAGCCAGCCCAGCGCTTCGGGCAGCGCGGTGCTGTTGTCCAGCTTGCCGGGGGCTTCGGCGGGTAGTGGGGTGTCGAGGTCGTGGAGATCCTGTGTGACCTGTGCAAGACGCCGGCGGGCATCCAGCTCGGGCAGCAAGGGCGCAAGCTCCGGCTTGGTGTAAAGCGCATCGACATCGCGATGGAAGCGGTACTGTACGCGCAGGAAGCGGGCGAACTGTGCCTGGCTGGAAAAAATGTCCTCGGCCATGATGCGCTTGTCGAGGCGGTCATGGGTGTCGCGGGTGGCCTCTTTCAGGCGAAGGCTGCGGCTGTTTTCGTTCATGGCGATGGTCTGTTGAGTGTGGACGTGAAAAGGTCAGGGGGTCAGTTCCAGCCATGCCGGGGCATGGTCGCTGGGACGCTCCCAAGTGCGCGGCGTGCGCTCGATGTTGGCCTCTTGCACGCTGCTTTTGAGGGCATCGGACACCAGTGTCAGGTCAATGCGCAGACCCAGGTTGCGGCGGAAGGCAGCTTGACGATAGTCCCACCAGCTGAATACGCCAGCATCCTGGTGGTGCAGGCGGAAGGCATCGCTAAAGCCCAGCGACTGGATGCGCGCCAGTGCATCGCGCTCTGCGCTTGAAGTCAGGATGTGGGTGTCATCCCAGACGGCGGGGTCATGCACATCGCGCGCATCCGGGGCGATATTGAAGTCGCCCATCACCACCATCTTCGGCCAGCGCTTGAGGTCTTCGGCCAGCCAGTCGTGTACGGCAGCCAGCCAGCGCAGCTTGTAAGCGTATTTGTCAGTGCCGATGTCCTGGCCGTTGACCACGTACAGGTTGACGATGCGCACGCCGTTGACGGTGGCGGCAATCACCCGTGCCTGTGGGTCGTCAAAGCCGGGGATGCCGCATTGCACATCCTGCAATGCGCCACTGCGCGAGAGCAGTGCTACGCCGTTATAGGTTTTTTGCCCGTGAAAGACCACTTCATAGCCGGCCTCCTGAATGGCAGCGGCGGGAAACTTGGCATCTTCGAGCTTGGTTTCCTGCAGCCCGACTACATCTGGCTGGAAATCGGCCAGCCATTGCAGCAAATGCGGCAGGCGCACATTGAGTGAATTGACGTTCCACGAAGCGATTTTCATTTGCATATTGTAGGGGGTTTGCCCGAATCAGCGCTTACACTTGCAGGATGAACATGATCCGTAATTATCTGGACAAGCGCCCGGTTATCGGTGAGCGCGTATATATAGACCCGAGTGCCTGCGTGATTGGCGATGTGGTGCTGGGTGATGATGCCTCGGTGTGGCCATTTACGGTGATTCGCGGCGATGTCAATTTTGTGCGTATCGGTGCGCGCACCAATGTGCAGGATGGCTGTGTGATTCATGTCAGTCATGACGGCCCGCATGCCAAGCGTGGCGGCTTTGCCACGCTGATTGGCGATGATTGCACCATCGGCCACAAGGCCATCATCCACGCCTGCCAGATTGCCGATGCCTGTCTGGTGGGCATGGGCGCGGTGGTGCTCGATGGTGCGGTCATCGAGCAGCACGGCTTTCTGGGCGCAGGGGCACTGTTGCCACCGGGCAAGCGTGTGGGCGCAGGTGAGATGTGGCTGGGCAGTCCGGCCAAGTTTGCCCGCAAGCTGAGCGATGCGGAAATCAAGGCGCTGTTTTATTCCGCCAATCACTATGTAAAGCTGAAGGATGAGTATCTCACTGGCCTGCGACGCGAGGCTTGAGCGGGCTTAAAGGCGCGCACTGATGCGCAGTTTGTTGTAAACCGGGGCAGTGTCGGGCCGGATACCGTGCCAGAACGCGAAGGCGTCGGCGGCCTGCTCGACCAACATGCCCAAGCCATCGGCAACACGCCGGCAATGCTGGCTGCGCGCCCATGCGGTAAAGGGCAGGGCGGCGCGGCCATAGTTGAGGTCGATGCACAGGCTGTCTTTCTGCAGGATGGAATGGGGCAATGTCAATTGCTCGCCATGATGGCCTGCCGAGGTGGCCTGGATGATGAGGTCGAAGCTGCCCATGTCCGGCAGTTCTGTCAGTGTGCAGGCCAGCGCAGCGTCGGCAGCATCGAGCCGTTCAGCCAGTTGGCGGGCACGTTCAAGGCTGCGATTGGCAATCACCATCTGGCTGATGCCTGCCTCCAGCAATGCGGGGGCAACGCCTTGGGCGGCGCCACCGGCGCCCAGCAGCAGGACGCGACGGCTTTCAAGGTTCAAGTCGTGACGCTCGCGGATGTCACGCAACAGGCCGCTGCCATCGGTATTGGCGCCATGCCAGGCACCATTGCGCCAAATCAGGGTGTTGACGATGCCCGCCTGCTGCGCGCGATAACCCAATGACTGGCACAGCTGTGCGGCTTCGGCCTTGTGTGGTGCGGTGATATTGGCGCCCACGCCGCCGGCCTTGGCAAAACGTGCCAAGGTGTCGGCAAAGCCAAGCTCGCTGGTATCAAGGCGCAGGTAAATCACCGCAATGCCGCATTGCTTGCCAAATTCGGCATGAATCTGCGGGGAAAGCGAGTGTGCGACCGGACGACCGAGGACGGCGTAGTGGGGAACCTTGGGCGACATGCGGGCTTAGCTCAGCTCGCGCAGATAACCATGCCGGTTTTTTTCTGCCAGATAGCCAATGCCGGGATAGAACGCATGGGCATCTTCAAGCCCGGTATCGACATCGACCCGCAGGCGCTTGGCACCACGCTTGAATGCCCACAGCTCGGCGGCGGACACCAATGCACGGCCGGTGCCGCCACGGCGCAGCGTCTGGTCAACGGCAAGTGCGACGATTTCCACCTGCACGCCGCTTTCCAGCAGCAGGCGTTGCTCGGTGGCGACATAGCCCAAGACCCGGTCGTCGTCGTCACAGGCCACGAATACCGCTTGCGTGGGCGTATCCAGCATCTTGCGCAGGCGGCGCAGAATGTCTTGCTCGCTGACGCTGTGACCAAGCTGGGTGGCCAGCCGGGCAATGGCGGCGGCGTCTTCGGTGCGGGCATGGCGGATGGCAAGTGCGCTCATGGCTTATGCCCCCGCCTTCAGCCAACGTGCTGCATCCAATGCAAAATAGCTGAGGATGCCGTCGGCACCGGCGCGCTTGATGGCAAGCAGCGCTTCCAGCGCGGTGGCGCGCTCATCCAGCCAGCCGTTCTGGGCAGCGGCCTTGAGCATGGCGTATTCGCCGCTGACCTGATACACGAAAGTCGGCATGCCAAACTGGTCTTTCACCCGGCGCACGATGTCGAGGTAGGGCAGACCCGGCTTGACCATCACCATGTCGGCGCCTTCGTCGATATCCAGCGCCACTTCGCGCAGCGCCTCATCGCTATTGGCCGGGTCCATCTGGTAGGTGTATTTGTCGGCCTTGCCCAGCGCGGCGGCACTGCCGACGGCATCGCGGAACGGGCCATAGAAGGCGCTGGCATATTTGGCGCTATAGGCCAGGATGCGGGTGTGGATATGGCCTCGGGCTTCCAGCGCGGCACGGATTTCACCGATGCGGCCATCCATCATGTCGCTGGGGGCGACCACATCGGCGCCGGCGGCGGCATGGGAGAGCGCCTGTTTGACCAATGCCTCGACGGTTTCATCATTCATCACATAGCCGCTTGCATCCAGCAGCCCGTCCTGACCGTGGCTGGTGTATGGGTCAAGCGCCACATCGGTAATCACCCCCAATTGCGGGAAGCGCGACTTCAGCGCCCGCACCGCGCGCTGTGCCAGCCCGTTTTCATCCCAGGCAGCGGTGGCATCCAGTGATTTGGCCTCCATCGCCGTGACCGGGAACAGGGCAATGGCAGGAATGCCAAGCTCGCACATCTGTTCTGCGACTTTCAGCAATTCGTCAATCGACAGCCGTTCAATGCCGGGCATGGAGCCGACCGGCGCGCGCCCTTCAAGCTCATGCACAAAGACCGGATAGATGAAGTCGTTGACGGTAAGCGTGGTTTCGCGCATCAGCCGACGGGAAAAATCATCGCGGCGCATCCGGCGCGGACGGGTGTGGGGGAAGTAACTCATGCGGGTATTTTAATTACAGAATGAAACCACCGAGCATCAGACGGATGCCGCCCAGCACGGTGGCAATCAGGCATAGCACCAATCCGGCGACGGCGGCATTGCGGCGACGTGCGCCCGACATGCCGATGGCCGAAACAATCAGACCCAGGATGGCAAACGGGATATTGAACCAGTTCAGCCAGCCCAGCAGTGGAATCATCGCCAGCAGCATGCCCAAAATTGCGCAGATACCCCAGATCAGGCTGAAAGTCCCCATTGTGCTCTCCATGAAAACGTGAGCGCTAAGGATACAGGCTCGGCGTCAAAGCAATAAAAGTGAAGTATCGAGCAACAGGAAAATACCGGTGGGCACCAGGGTGGTCGCGTTGAGCAGCAGTCCGATAATTGCCAGGTGACGGGCGCTCTTTTGGAGAACAATGGCGATCATCGAGACGATGATGCCGAGGATGCCAAACGGTATGAGGATATACAGCGGCATATATGCGTATGCTGGCAAGAACGGCGCAAAACCCAAGGCCTGCAGCATGAACAGCAGTGTGCCAACAGCAGACAAGATGCCCCAAGCCAGACTGACGAGGACGATCCAGTTGGGCTGTGGAGGCAGTGGGGAGATATTCATGGCGCCTGAGCCGTATGGCCGTGTACGCCATCGATTTCTATCGCCAGTTCACGGCGGCAGATGGCTGCATGCACAATCATATAGGGCACCTCCGTGCCCAGCCGTTCGGCCAATGCACGCTCAACCTGCGGCAGGTCGGCGGCATCGCGGACATAGACTTTCAGGCGGCTGCTGGCATCAAGCTTGGCAGGAAGCGTGGGGCGATGCTGGCGAGCGGCGTTGAGCAGGGCATCAAAATTGACAAAAATTTCGTCCAATTGCTTCAAAACCTCGCCGGTATGCTGCGATTGGTGGCCGACGATGGCGGCAGTTCCAGAAAGCATCAGTGGGGTTTGCAAGGTGTCGGGCGGTAGCATGGCGCGGGCAAAGCTCGGCGATTGTGGGCCGTATTGGCGCGGATAGTGGTAGGCACTGAGCTGGCGCGGGTTTTCCACCGGCTGCCCGGGATTTTTGGCGGCAAGCCAATACACTTGCAGGATGCGTTCGCCATCACTGCGGCCAATGGCAGTGGCGGCAGGCAGTGCATCGGTGCGCAGCTCGCTCATGCCTCGCACCCGGCCGACACAAAACTCGCGGTAACGCTCGGCATCGCCTTCGCCCTCGGTAATGCCGCCCATGTAGTTCCAGATGCGCAGAATATGCGTAAAGCCGTGCTTTTCCAGATGCAGCTCAAGTTGCGCATAGGCTTGCTCTGCTGCGGAGCAGATGTCCCCATCAAGCTCGGCTACTTCCACTGCACCGAACATAAAGTGTGCAGTGCAAGACCACTGGATATTGCCATCACGGCCATATGCAACAGGTGTGTCGCAGTACCAGACCTCCAGTGGCGCATGGGCAGATGTGTTTAGCGGCACGCGCAGCCAACGTGGGTCATCAAGGTGCGGGGCATCCTGACCAAAGCCAAAAACGGCGAGCACATCATCGCGCTGCAGCAGGTCTTGCAGTTGCGCAGCGGCCACATAATCGACGTGTAACTGCGGTAAGTCGATCGAAGGCAGTGTCATTGGGTGAGTGCATCCAGCTGCTGTTGACGTTGATCTTCTGCCTGTTGCTGCAGTGCATCCACTGCCTTGGCCTTGTCCAGCGGTGCTTCAATGTGACGGCGCAGATGGTCGTGTTTTTCTTCTGATGGTGGCGAGTCCACGCAGGCAGAAAGTGTCAGCGCAATCAGCGCCAGTGCACAGGGTTTCATGGGGAGTCTCCAATGCGATGCAGCATTATCATGACAGTTCTGTGTGATTTTTCGGAGAAACCATGAGCATGGCACGTTGGCGGCTGGATGGGCAATTGGCGTTGGTGACCGGTGCCAGTGCCGGGATTGGGCGAGCCATCAGCGAGGAGCTGATGCGCCTGGGTGCTGTGGTCTTGATGAGTGCGCGTGATGAGGATGCACTGGAAGCGGTGCGTGAAGAATTGGAGGGCGAGGTTCCTGGTGCACGGGCCTATGCGTTTGCGGCAGATGTCAGTGATGCCGATGAGCGTCAGGCACTGATTGACTGGGCGGGTGATTTTGGTGGAGACCTCAATATCCTCGTCAACAACGCCGGGGGCAATCTGAGCCGGGCTGCCAATGACTATGCCGAGGATGAGTGGCGGCAGATCTTCGAGATCAACGTGTTCAGTGCATTCGAGATGTGCCGTCTGGCGCATCCTCTGCTGATTCGTCATGCGCAATCGGCCATCGTCAATGTCGGCAGTGTTTCCGGCATCACCCATGTGCGTACTGGTGCGCCCTATGGCATGAGCAAGGCAGCATTGCACCAGATGAGCCGCAATCTGGCGGTGGAATGGGCCGAGGATGGTGTGCGGGTGAATACCGTTGCGCCGTGGTATATCCGCACCCGGCGGACTTCACCCAAATTGGCCGACCCGGATTATCTGGATGAAGTGCTGCTGCGCACGCCGATGGGGCGCATCGGTGAGCCACATGAAGTCGCAGCGCTGGCGGCGTTTCTATGCTTGCCGGCAGCTGCCTATATCACCGGGCAATGTATCGCCGTTGATGGTGGCTTTTTGGCTCACGGTTTTTGACAGGGGGGAATGATTCCTCGTGCTTTACGGCGCTGTTGCATCAGCGCAAGTGGTGGTATTCATCACTTGCTGGGTGCGGCGGTAAAGCGCATTGGCCTTGGCGGCAATATCCGGGTTTTCCAGCCGCACCATGGATTCGGCCTGGCGGTTGTATTCGCTCCATGCCGTGCACAACTCTTCGTCCGGGATACGGTCGCAATGGTCTTCGCGCATCTGGCAGGCCTCGATGCCGCCTGTGTTGGCCGTGCTGCCATCAATGCCTTGCACCGGCAGGGGTTCGCAGCGCTTGGGCGGGTGGCCGTCTTCATTCAAATAACTGTTCTTGCCGCCCCAGGTACGGCAGCGGTATAGCGGCGGTGGCGGCAGTGGTTCACGCTTGCTTGCCGTCATCGGCTCAGATGCAGCTAGCGCCGGGAGCTGGGTGGTTGGTGCAGGTGCCTGAACCGGCGCTGCAGGAGCGGCTTGGGGCGGGGGCGCGGCAGGCACTTCCATGCGCCGCGCCTGTTGCTGCTGGCCTTTGGCGCAGGGCTTGTCATTCTGCAGCGTGACAATGCCGGCTGCATTCACACAGCGGTAAATGGTGATGCTTTGCTGGGCTTGCAGGGAACCGCCCGACAGTAGCAACAAAACAAGGAGTGGAATTGAGCGCATGAGAACATGATGCCCGGTGCTGTCGAATATGGAGATTATCGTGACTTTGCAGCTCATCCGCCGCGCAGGGTTTGACCGCTGATGGCGTCACGAATGGTGCTGGGGCTGGGGTGTCCGCCGGTTTCGCCGGCAAGCACGGCATCGACGGCAGTTATCAGCAGCGGGTCGATGGCAGTGCGTGTAGTCGGGGCGGTTTGTCCGGAGAAATTGGCGCTGGTGGAAACCACGGCACCGCCAAAGGCGCGGCATAGGGCAATGACCTCGGGGTGTGCGCAAACCCGCACGGCAATGCCGGTATGCGCACCGCGAATCCAGTCAGGCGCAGTGGCGCTTACAGGCACGATCCAGGTATTGGCACCGGGCCAAGTGGCACGCACGGTGGCTTGTTGCGCTGGTTCAAGGCGCTGCATGTCGATAAACGGGGCAAGCTGGGCTTCATCGGCGGCCACCAGAATCAGCCCTTTCTCCAGCGGGCGCTGTTTGATGCGCAAAAGCCGTTGCACGGCGGCCTGATTGCGCGGGTCGCAGCCCAGTCCCCAAACCGCTTCGGTGGGATAAAGCAACAGGCCGCCATCAGCCAGGATGCGGGCGGCCTGCCGGGCGCTGATGGCGCTGTTGTGCATCATGCGCTGTTGAGCAAATCAGAACGGCGCATCACCGTCATCTGCGACTTTTTTGCTGGCGGCTTTCTTGCTTGCGGCCTTTTTGGTGGCTGCCTTCTTGGTCGCCGTTTTTTTGCTCGCAGCCTTTTTGGCCGGGGCTTTTTTCGCTGCGCTCTTGCTGGCGGCTTTCTTGCCCCAGCCCTTGCGTACCGGCTTGCCGGTTTCGGCCAGCATTTGCGTGGCCTCCTCCAGTGTCAGCGTTTTGGGGTCGCGGTCTTTGGGGATTTTGCCGTTCATCTGGCCATCGGAGACATACGGGCCAAAGCGCCCATTCAGAACCTGCACATCGCTACCCTCCCATTGCAGGATGATGCGGTTGCGGGCGATTTCTTCTTTTTCCTCGATCAGCGCTACGGCGCGCTCAAAGGTAATGGCGTAGGGGTCGTCTTCTTTTTTCAGGCTGGCATAGGTGCTGCCGCGCTTGGCAAAGGGGCCAAAGCGGCCGATGCCGACGCTGACCATTTCGCCATTGGATTCGCCCAGCTGGCGCGGCATTTCAAACAGCTTCAGTGCCGCTTCAAGGCTGATGGAATAAATGCTTTGTCCCGGCTGCAGCGAAGCAAACCGGGGTTTTTCTTCATCATCGACACTGCCGATTTGCACCATCGGCCCGAAGCGGCCAATGCGGGCGCTGACTTCCTTGCCGCTGGCCGGGTCAAGCCCCAGCACGCGCGCGCTGCCGGCATCGGTGCGGTCGAGGCTTTCGGTCTTGTCGGCCACCAGTGCCTTGAACGGCCCCCAGAATTTTTCCATCAGCGGAATCCAGTCTTCCTCGCCGCGGCTGACGGCATCAAGGTCGTCCTCCATGCGTGCGGTGAAGTCGTAATCCACGTAGCGGGTGAAGTGCGCGGCGAGGAATTTGCTGACTGCGCGGCCGACATCGGTGGGGCGGAAGGCGCGGCCTTCGAGCTCGGCGTACTGGCGGAACAGCAGGGTCTGGATGATGGAGGCATAGGTGGAGGGGCGGCCAATACCGTATTCCTCCAGCGCCTTCACCAGCGAGGCTTCGGTATAGCGCGGCGGCGGTTGGGTGAAGTGCTGCAGTGCCTGCACGGCGGCCAGTGGAATGTTCTCCCCTGGCTTCATGGCCGGCAGCTTGCGGCCTTCGTCATCGTCTTCGGCGCTTTTCTGGTCCTTGCCTTCCTCGTACACGGCCAGGAAGCCGGGTACGACCACGGTGGTGCCGCTGGCGCGGAAAGCATGGCGGCTGCCGGCGGCCAGCTCCACGGTCACGGTATTGAGCGTGGCCGGAATCATCTGACAGGCGATGCTGCGCTTCCAAATGAGTTCATACAGGCGGCGCTCGTCATCGGACAGGAAGCGCGCCACCTGTGCCGGGGTGCGCAGGGCGGAAGTGGGGCGAATCGCCTCGTGCGCCTCTTGCGCGTTCTTGGACTTGGTTTGGTAGAAGTTTGGCTTGTCCGGCAAGGAATCCATACCGAAGTCGCGCGCAATCACATCGCGGATTTCGGAAAGCGCGTCTTGCGAGAGGCTGACCGAGTCGGTACGCATATAGCTGATCAGGCCGACCGTGCCTTCCTCGCCGATATGGATGCCCTCGTAGAGTTTCTGCGCCACCTGCATGGTCTTGCGGGTAGTGAAGCCGAGTTTGCGTGCGGCCTCCTGCTGCAAGGTCGAGGTGGTGAACGGTGGCGCCGGGCGGCGTTTGCGCTCGCGGCTGGCGACATCGGTGACATGCAGAACGCCCTGGGCATCGGCCAGAATGCGGCTGCGCGCCGCTTCTGCGGACTCGCCATCGGTCAGGGTGAATTGCTCGAACTTCTCGCCATCGAGCTTGCTGAGCTTGGCGCTGAAGTGTTGCGAAGGATGGGCGCAGTCGGCTTCAATCGTCCAGTATTCGCGCGCCTGGAAGGCTTCGATTTCCTCTTCGCGCTCGACAATCATGCGCAGCGCCGGGGACTGTACCCGCCCCGCCGACAGGCCGCGCTGCACCTTGCGCCACAGCACCGGCGAAAGGTTGAAGCCCACCAGATAGTCCAGCGCACGGCGTGCCTGCTGGGCATCGACCAGTGGCGCGGAAATCTGCCGTGGCTGGGCGATGGCCTCGCGGATGGCGCGCGGGGTGATTTCGGTAAACACCACGCGGTGCAGCGGCTTGTCTTGCAGCAGCTTTTTTTCTTTCAGAATTTCGGCGATATGCCAGCTGATGGCCTCTCCTTCGCGATCCGGGTCGGTGGCCAGA
Source organism: Lysobacteraceae bacterium NML03-0222 (assembly GCA_002798195.1). Lineage (GTDB taxonomy): Bacteria > Pseudomonadota > Gammaproteobacteria > Xanthomonadales > Xanthomonadaceae > Solilutibacter. The sequence continues at coordinate 20,675 of NWQM01000001.1, forward strand.
TAAATATCGTCGGCCTCGCGCGCGGCCTTGGCGATGGCGGCGACATGCTTTTCGTTCTTTTCGATGAGGTCATAGCGCATCGCAAAGCCGTGCTCGGGGTCAACCGCGCCTTCTTTGGGCACCAGATCGCGCACATGGCCGTAGCTGGCCAGTACCTGGAAATCCTTGCCCAGATACTTGTTGATGGTTTTGGCCTTGGCCGGGGATTCCACGATAAGCAGATGCTTGGACATCGAAATTACTCAAGAAATTCTTAAAACGCGCAGGGATTATGCCTGTCCGGCAATGGCAAGCCCGATGGCCAGCATCACGAACAAGATAGCCAGTGCGATCAAAACGGCATAGATAGCCAGTACCACTTTGCTGACAGTATCAAGGCCGCGGGTTTGCAGTTCTGGGCGGTTGCTATAGGCCCATTTGTCCACTACCAGGGTGCCGCACATCATGTCGTGCAGGGCGCGCTTGCGCTCGGTAAAGGCAGCGATGACAAGGCCGATGCCCAAAGTGAAAAGGCAGACAAAAATGAAGGCGAAATAGCGCCAAAAGCCGCGCCAGAAGCTGATGCGCTCGCCATGGTTGCCAACCACCTTGATGCCACAGGCCATCTTGCCAAGCGTGGCCTGTGCCGGACGCGACTGCATCCAGCCATAGTAAATGGCGTTCAGGGTGTAGAGCAGCGGATACAGACCCAGCATCAGCCAGGTGAAGCTGTCTTCCTGTCCGCTCGGAATATCGCCGGCAAATACGGCCAGCGAAAAGCCGGCAACCAGCATCACCGGAATGAGGATGATGTAGGACAGCGCGCCGACCACCAAACTATCAATCACATTGGCGGCCACGCGCCGCCAGAAACCGGCATGGACGATATCGCTATGGCTGATGTCGGTAGAGGCTGGCGCAATGGCTGCCTGTGCAGGCGGTGGCGCAGCATCCTGGCGGTGATCGGCAAGCAGCAAGTCGGGAATGGTATTGAGTGCCTGCCAATCACTCATGCCGTTTTTCCAGACCAGGGTGTCGGCAGGCAGCAGGCCGTTCTGAACCTGGGCGAGCAATTGCTCCTTCCCAAGCGGGCCTTGCTGCTGGCGCTGGGCATCGACATAGAACCATTCGGCGGCGCCTGCGGTATCAGGGGACGGGTTGGTGTGTTCGTTCATGATGGGTGTTATTTGTTGCAGCGGCTGGGCAGGATTTTGCGGGTTGCGGTGGCGCCACATAGGCACTCGGCAGCTGGCGGAAGGGTGAAGGGCAGGGTCGTCATTGCAGCTTGACGCATCACTCAGTGACGGCAGCTTCGATGCCGCGCGCCTTGCGCCAGCGATCCAGCGCTTCTTGTTGCTGGCTGTCCAACAGACTGCGTTCGGCTTGTTGCTGTTGCTGCATATGCATGGCATCGACAAGGGCGGTCCGTTGCGCCTGGATGTCCTGGCCGAGCTTTTCGTTGACCGGTTTGCCTTCGAGCTCCAGATCGGCGGCGCTGCGCATCAGTTGCAGCAGGCGCCTGCGCTGGGTGTTGATGGTCATCTCGCTGGTTTTCAGGCTTTCATCCACCAGCTCATAACGCACTTTGAAGGCCTGTCGCAGGGTCTCTTCGCTGTCATAGGACTCGGCCAACGCCGTATCCGAGCGCTTCTGCGCGGCAATTCTTTCGGCCTCCTGATGGCGTGCCGCTTCTTGCTTGGCGGCCTCAGCCTGCTCGCTGGGCGAGAGCACACGGCCAAGCCGGGCGCTGGGCATGCCGGTGCGGCTGCTGATTTCGGTGCGGGCGTTGTTGACCGCAGAGGCTGGCAGGGCATCGCCGCACACTTTGCGACCGCCTTCATCCCAGCAATAGAGTTTTCGCTCGGCAGACCTGTCTTGTGCGGTAGCCGGCAAGGCAGCAAACAGTGCGGCCAGCATCAGATAGCGGGTGATGGACATGGGCTTGACCTCAAGGGGTTAGTCGGCGCGCGCACCGTAACGGTCACGATAGTTGGCCAGCGCCTCGCGCCACTGCGCAAGTTCGGCGTTTTGTGCAGAAAAATCAAGCAAATCGGCAAGCGAGGCGACGGCAATCACCGGCACCTGGTGTTCTTCGGCCACACCGCGTGCGGCCGAGCGCGGGTCGCCTTCGCGGACGATTTCTTGCCGGTCCAGGCCAATCACGATACCGGCCACCGTGCCTCCGGCCTCGCCAATCAGTCCCAATGCCTCACGGATGGCTGTGCCAGCGGTAATCACGTCATCGACAATCAATACCCGCTGCCCGGCCATCGGCGCGCCAATCAGATTTCCGCCTTCACCATGGGTCTTGGCCTCTTTGCGGTTGAAGGCCAGCGGCACATCGCGGCCATCGGCTGCAAACGCACAGGCCACTGCGGTTGCCAGCGGGATGCCCTTGTAGGCCGGGCCAAACAGCATGTCAAAGGACAGCCCGGCCTCGTTCACCGCGTCCGCATAGGCGCGTCCCAGCGTGGCCAGTGACTGCCCGGAATCAAACCGGCCAGCATTGAAAAAATACGGGCTGATGCGGCCAGACTTGAGGGTGAACTCGCCAAAGCGCAGGGCCTGGGCTTTGAGGGCGGCAGCAAGAAAACGGGAGCGATGGTCGTTCATAAGGACAGTGGATGAGCGTGTGAGTGCCAGCGGCATTGTTATCATCGTCCCATATTCACACGGATACCGCGATGCGTATTTTGAGTTTCAACGCCAACGGCCTGCGTTCGGCGGCCAAAAAAGGCTTCTTCGAGTGGTTTGCCGCGCAGGACATCGACCTGTTGTGCGTACAGGAAACCAAGGCGCAAACGCCGCAACTGCAAGTACCGGAGCTGTTGCCTGCGGGCTATCACGCGCACTTTCGCGATTCCACGGTGAAAAAAGGCTATAGCGGTGTGGCGATTTACAGCCGCCGTGCGCCGGATGAGGTCATCACCGGGCTTGGGCGCGAGGACTTTGACGAAGAAGGCCGCTATATCGAGGCGCGCTTTGGCAATCTGAGCGTGGTGTCTTTTTATATCCCGTCGGGCAGCTCCGGCGAAGTGCGCCAGGCGGTGAAAGAAGACGTGATGCGCTGGCTGGCGCCGATTCTGGATGAATGGCTCGCCAGTGGCCGCGAATATGTGCTGTGCGGTGACTGGAATATCGTGCGCAGCCGCAATGACATCAAGAACTGGAGTGGCAACCAGAAGAACTCCGGCTGCCTGCCGCATGAGCGCGCCTGGCTGTCCGGGCTGATTGATGATGATGGCCACGATGGCCTCATCACACCACGCGAGGGAGGCTGGAAGGATTCGTTCCGGGTGCTCAAGCCCGATGCCGCCGAATACACCTGGTGGAGCCAGCGCGGTCAGGCGCGCGCCAACAACGTCGGCTGGCGCATCGACTATCAGCTGGTGACGCCCCGGCTGGCCGGACATATCCGTGAAGTGGCGATTTTCCCGGAGCCCAAATTCTCCGACCACGCCCCTTATCTGGTGGACTATGACTGGCCGGAGTGGCAGGCATGAGTGCGGGCAAGCAGAAAATGAGCGTCTTGAAGGCGTTTTCCGCGCCTTCGGCTTGGACGATGTTTTTCTTCGGTTTTGCTTCCGGCCTGCCGTTCTTGCTGGTGGCCGGGACGCTGGCCTATTGGCTGAAAGAAAACGGACTGGTGCTCAAGGACATCACCCTGATTGCCAGTGCCGGCATTGCCTATACCCTGAAATTCCTCTGGGCGCCGCTGGTGGACCAATGGCGCCTGCCGCTCCTGGGACGATTGGGGCTTAGGCGTGGCTGGATGCTGCTGGCGCAAATCATCATCATCACCGGGCTGGTGGGCATGGCGATGCTGACCCCGGACACGCTCTTGCCCTTTATCTGGGTGACAGTGATGGTGGCTTTTGCCGGTGCCACGCTGGATATCGCCGTGGACGCCTATCGCGTGGAAATCGCCCCGCAAGAGGCGCAAGGCGCCTTGGTGGCGACCTATTCGCTGGGTTATCGCATCGCCCTGATTCTGACCGGCGCGCTCGCCCTGGTGCTGGCCGACCATGTGTCCTGGCCACTGGTCTATACACTGATGGCAGCGGCCATGCTGATTCCGGTGGTGACAGTGCTGCTGGCAGCCGAGCCTGCGGTGCAGCGTATCCGCCATGAAACCTGGGGGCAAAGCATCCGGCATGGCGTGGTGGAGCCATTTGCCGATTTCTTCCGCCGTTTTGGTGCCGCGCTTGCCATCATCCTGTTGCTGTTCATCCTGCTGGCCAAGATTTCCGACCAGTCGCTGGGCGGCGGCATCATGGCGCCGTTCTACCTTGACCAGGGCTATAGCAAGACCGAAATCGCCGCCATTTCCAAGGTGTACGGTATCTGGGTGGGCATGGCCGGCGTGTTTCTGGGCGGTATCGCGGTGGCGCGCTGGGGGCTGCGCTGGCCGCTGTTGGCCGGTGTCGTGCTGGGCGCGGTCAGCAATCTGCTGTATGTCTGGCTGGAAGGCGCCAATGGCGATTTGCAGAAACTCACCATCGTGATTTCCGGCGAAAATCTGGCACAAGGTTTCCAAGGCACCACACTGGTGGCGTTTCTCTCATCGCTGGTGAACCAGCGCTTTACCGCCACCCAGTATGCGCTGTTTTCTTCGTTGACCATGCTGCCGGGCAAACTGTTGACCGCCGTGTCCGGCGCCATCGTGCTGAAGATTGGCTATGGCAATTATTTCTGGATTACCGCATTGGTGTCCGCCCCGGCGGTGCTGCTGTTCTTTGTGCTGATACCGCAGCTGGAGCGGCGCGAGGCCGAGGCGGCAAACGCGCCTTAGCGGCTCAAACACGACCAGAAAAAACGCCGGCCTGAAGGGTATCAGGCCGGCGTTGTCGTATCCAATGTGCTAGCGGTCAGCTGCGATTATGGCCAGCTGCGGCGGGCTTGTTGCCCGCCACCAGGGTGTCTTCTTCACCCTGGAATACGATGTTTTCCACTTCGCGGATTTTGCCCAGCGCACGGCGGGTTTCATCCTTGAAGGCGGTCAAGTCGGCACCGGAAAGCGGTGCAGGCGGCGGCAGGGTCATCTTCAGCGGATTGACATGCACGCCGTTGATGCGGAATTCGTAGTGTAGATGCGGGCCGGTGGACATGCCGGTGCTGCCGACATAGCCAATCACCGTGCCTTGGGCAATCTGCTGGCCGGGACGGATATTGGCAAAGCGCGACATATGCGCATACAGGGTGGTGCGACCCTGGCCGTGGTCGAGTTCCACGGTCTTGCCATAACCGCCCTGCCAGCCGACCGATTTCACCCGGGCATCGCCTGCGGCCATGATCGGAGTGCCGGTGGCCGCGGCATAGTCCACCCCTTTGTGCATCCGCATTGAACCGAGCACCGGATGGCGGCGACCACCAAAGCCCGAGGTCAGGCGGGCAAAGGGAATGGGCATGCGGATAAAGGCGCGCTCCAGCGAACGGCCATCGGCGGTGTAATAGCTGCGGCGGCCATTGCGCTCGAACAAAAAGCCGCTATGCAGCTTGTCGCCGGTGGTGATGGTGGCGGCCAGCACGGGGCCTGTGCCGACAAGCTTGCCGTCGCGCCAAGTTTGATCGACCACCACGCTGAAGCGGTCGTCAGGCTCCAGGTCGGAGCGGAAATCGACATCGTATTTGAAGATGTCGTCAGTGAGTTCTTTGAGGTTTTGCGCACTCAAGCCGGCTTTGCGCGCCGAGGTGAACAGTGAATTACCGACTTTGCCGGTCAGCACCACGGTGCGCACATCCACCTGCTGCGGCACCGGCGTTTCGGTGATGCGCTCGCCGGTCAGATCCAGCTCGACTTTCTGTCCCATCCGGGTATAGCGGAAGCCGCGCAGCGCCCCGCCCGTGGGCAGGTCAAAGGCCAGCTCCGCACCCGGACGCAGGCGGCTCATTTCGCGCGCCAGTCCGGGATATTTCAAAAGCCGCGCCAGGTCGGCCTGAGGGATTTGCAATTGCTCGAAAATCTGGCTGGCAGTTTCGCCCGCGCGCACATTGACCACCTGCCAGCTGTCACCTTTTCGGGTGGCGACCGGGGCATTGCGTCTGGCGTGTAGGCTGGGCAGCGGCAACGCCAGCGAGGCGCGCGGCGCATGGCCGGGCAGGGTCAGTGCCTGGTCAAGGCCGGGCACCAGCGCGGCCAGCAGGGCGGCGATGCTGGCGGCAAGCCCGGCATGTGCCCACTGGCGGCGCGTCCAACGGCCATTGAAGCCCTCGGGGATGCGGTTGGCGACATAGCGCCGGAGTCCTTCGGCGCGCAGCGCACGGAGTTGCCTCTTGCGGGTGGCATCGGGACTGTAGGCAGTCATCCAGCGGTCTCCACGCAGTGTGATGAAAAATTCAGCGCGCTACCATAGACAGATTAAATCATTGCGTCAACTTATTGATATGTTTGAAAAATTTGCAGGGCATCACATTTAACGGAAGATTTATGCCGTTATCATGCCCTTCTGCCTATTCAGGAAATACCCGTGTCCAGCCCCGATATTGCCCAAGCCCTAGAAATCATTGCCCGTGGTACTGACGAGCTTCTGAAGCGCGAAGAACTTGAAGCGCGGCTGAAGGAAAGCCGTCCACTGCGCATCAAGGCCGGTTTTGACCCCACGGCGCCCGATCTGCATCTGGGGCATACCGTGCTTTTGAACAAGCTGCGCCAGTTCCAGGATCTGGGGCATCAGGTGATTTTCCTGATTGGCGACTTCACCGGCATGATTGGCGACCCTACCGGCAAGAACGCCACCCGCAAGCCGCTCTCGCGCGAGGATGTGCTCGCCAATGCGCGCACCTATGAAGAACAAGTGTTCAAGGTGCTCGACCGCGACAAGACCGAGGTGCGCTTTAACAGCGAGTGGTTCGGCAAGATGAGTGCGGCGGACATGATTCGCCTCGCCGGGCAGCACACCGTGGCGCGGATGCTGGAGCGCGACGACTTTGCCAAACGCTATGCGGCGCAGCAGCCGATTGCCATCCATGAGTTCCTTTACCCGCTGGTGCAAGGCTACGACTCGGTGGCGTTGCAAGCGGATGTGGAATGCGGCGGCACCGACCAGAAGTTCAATCTGCTGATGGGGCGCGGCCTGCAGGAAGGCAGCGGCCAAAAGCCGCAAATCGTGCTGACCATGCCGCTCTTGGTCGGGCTTGATGGCGTCAACAAGATGAGCAAATCGCTAGGCAATTACATCGGCGTCACCGAGCCGGCCATCGACATCGTCAACAAGACCATGAAGATTGGCGATGATCTGATGTGGGACTGGATCGAGTTGCTCAGCTTCGATATCGGCATCGATGAGGCCAAGCAGCTCAAGGCCGAGGTGGCCGCAGGCGCGCTCAACCCGCGCGATGTCAAACTGCGCCTGGCGCGCGAGCTGGCGAGCCGCTTCCATGATGCGGTGGCGGCCGAAACCGCGATTGCCGGCTGGCATGCCGCCGTCACCGGGCAGGGCGATGTCTCGCAACTGCCATTGCAGGAAGTGGCCGTACCGGCAGAAGGCCTGCGCATCAATGCCTTGCTGGTGGCTGCCGGCATCATGCCCAGCAACTCGGAGGCCAACCGCAAGCTGAAAGAGCGCGCGGTGCGCGTCGATGGCGAGGTGTTCGAAGACGCCGCACGCATGTTCACCCCCGGCTTCGAGGGCATGTTGCAGGTCGGCAAGCGCAACTTCGCCCGCGTCAGGCTGGTCGCGGCCTGATGCAGAACGGGGCGGGCTTGGCTCGCCCCGTATCGTATGGCGTGGTGGGCCGGATTATTGGGCCTTCTCGCGCGCTTTGGCAAAATCGCCGGCGACCGCCACGCTCAAGTTTTCCGGCTGGATATGGCGGGCGATGGCCGCATTGACATTGGCCACGGTGAGTGCCCGCAGCTGCTGCTCAAACACGGCACGATCCTGCATCTTGCGGCCAAGGTATTGGTCGGAATTGAGCATCGCGGCAATATTGCCATCGCTGGCGCGGCCTTGCTGGCGCTGGGTCAGCAGGCTGTTCACGGTATCGGCAAGTTCTTCGGCGGTAATGCCTTCGCGCACGAAGCGTTGCAGTTCTTCGCCGACCGCGCGCTCCAGTGCCGCCATGTTTTCTGGTGCGGCGATGCCCTGGATGGAGAAGCTGCCGGCATCGTCGATGCCGGAGCGGCTGGCATCGGCTGAAAGGCTGCTGCCGATGCCATAGCTCAAACCATCGCGCTGGCGAACCCGGTCGGCCAGACGTGATTTCAGCCCGCCGCCGCCAAAGATGGTATTGGCCACCAAGAGCGCCGGGTAATCCGGGTGGGTATCGTTCAGGGCAAGATTCATCCGCGCCAGGTAAACGGCATTGGCCTTGTCCGGGGTCTCAAAACTGTGGCGCTCGGCCGCGATCGGGTGATGGCGTGTGGAAACCGGTTGATGCGGCACGGGGGCTTGCCAGTGGCTGAAAAGCTGCGCCAGTAGTGGTTTGATGGTGGCCGGGTCAAAATCGCCGACGATGGCGATTTCGCCCTGTGCGCTTCCGTAGAACTGCTCATGAAAGGCGCGCAAGTCGGAAATCTTCAGCGCCCGCAACTGCGTCAGACTCTCATCCAGTGGCATATAGGCCAAGGGGTGATCTTTCGGCCAGGGGTTGAAGCGGGCTGCCATTGCTTGACCGGCAACAGTGCCCGGCTCCTTGCGCGAGGCTTCCGCGCCGGTGATGGCCTGTATGCGCAACTGCTCGAACTCTGCCTCCGGTAATGCCGGTTTTTTCAAAATGTCAGCAGCCAGAGTCAGTGCCTCGGCCAGATTGTCGCGCCGGGAAACCAGACTGATACTGGCGCCTTGCAGACCGCCGCCGATGTTGGCACTGGTTTTCAGGGCTTCAAAACGTTTGTCGATGGCTTCACGGCTCAGGTCTTGGCTGCCGCGCATCAGCATTCCACCCAGCATGGAGGATGCGCTGGCGGCATTCGGGAAGGCTTGCAGGCTGTCCATGTCTGCAAAACGGAAGCGGGCGCTGAAGGTCACGCTCTGGCCGCGGTTTCTTTTGGGCAGCAGCGAAACCTGCAGGCCATCGCCCAGGCGGTAAATCTCGCTGCGCGCGGCGATGTTTTCGAGGGACGGCTCGAAACTTTCACCGGCGGCCACGGCTTGGCGGCCTTGATAGCCATCCACCAGGGTGGCGATGGCAGGCGCTGTGCCAATGTCCGCACGCACCGGGTTTTCGGTAGGGATGAAGCGTGCCAGCGTGCGGTTGCTGGCAATCAGATACTTCTGCGCCACGCGGTTGACGTCTGCGGCACTGACTTTTTCCATGGCATCGCGCAGCACGAAATACAGCCGCCAATCTCCGGCGGCGACGTATTCGCTCATCGCAAGGCCGATGCTGTTGACATTGTTGAATGACAGCTCGTAGCCATTGGCGATGCGCTGCTTGGCGGCGTTGACCTCGGCCTCGCTGATGGGGGTTTGTGCAATGTGCTCGGCCTGCTGCAAAAGCGCGGCCTCGGTCTTGGACGGATCACCGTCCTTGGGCGCAACCGCCACGAAGGTGAACAAATCCGGCTGCTGCATGGCGCTGATGCCTGCGCCTGCAAAGGGTGCGATTTGCGTTTCCACCAGCGCCTTGTGCAAGCGACCGGCGGGGCTGTGTGAGAGCAGATTGCCCAGCACCATCAGGGCGGGCATGTCCGGGTGGGTGGCCGCCGGGGTGCGATAACCCAGCATCACCAGTTGCATGTCGCCACTGCGACGCACGGTGATTTCGCGCTCGCCATCCTGCGTGGGCTCGTGTGTCCAGTGTCGCGGCAGCGTGCGGCCGGGGCGCGGCAATGCGCCAAAGCTTGCCTGTATCTGCTTCAGCACATGATGGGTATCAAAATGCCCGGCAATGATGAGCGTGGCATTGTCCGGCTGATACCAGCGCCGGTAGAAGGCTTGCAGGTTTTCAATCGGCACGTTTTCCACATCCGAGCGGTTGCCGATGGTGCTATTGCCATAGTTGTGCCAGTGATAGGCCGCCGAGCGCAGCCGCTGCGCCAGCACGCTGCCGGGGCTGTTTTCGCCGCGCTCCATTTCGTTGCGCACCACGGTCATTTCACTGTCCAGGTCTTTTTGCGCAATGAAGGCATTGACCATGCGGTCGGCCTCCAGCGCCAGCAGCCAGCGCAGGGTGTCGTCATTGGCCGGAAAACTGCCGTAGTAATTGGTGCGGTCAAGGCTGGTGGTGCCGTTGAAACTGATGCCGCGCTTTTTCATCTCGCCGGGGATGTCGGCAAAGCGCGGCGTGCCCTTGAACAGCAGATGCTCCAGCAAATGTGCCATGCCGGTTTCGCCATAGCCCTCGTGTACCGAGCCGACGCCATAGGTGATATTCACCGTGACCGTCGGTTTGGAGTTGTCTGGAAACAGCAGCACTTTCAGGCCATTGCCAAGGCGATATTCACAGATGCCTTCCACGCAGGCGTGCGCGCTGATGCCGCGCGGCAGTGTGTTGGCGGTATCGGCCAAAGCAGGCATAGAGGCGCTGGCAAGCGCCAGGGCACAGCTCAGCGAGAGTGTATGGATACGAGACATTGCGGTTCACCCGGGAGAAAATGGGCGACATGATGCAGCAAAATCCCCCCGAAAATCTCCCCGAGCCGCTGCCCGTACTGTGGCAGGACGACTGCCTTGCCGTGGTGGACAAGCCCGCTGGGCTGATGGTGCATGACAGCGCACTGGCGCGTGGCGAGCGCGACTTTGCCGCCGACCGGCTGCGCGAGCAATTGGGGCGCCCGGTGTTTCTGATCCACCGCCTTGATCGCGCCACCAGCGGCTGTCTGCTGCTAGCTTTTGACCGCGAAACCGCCTCAAGGCTTGGCAAACAGTGGATGGCCGGGGAGGTGGACAAGCACTATTTGGCGGTGTGTCGCGGCTGGCCTTCCGAAGCCTGCTTCCGGGTGGATCATGCCCTTGATGGCGGCCCCGGAAAACCGCAGAAGAAACCGGCCATCACCGATTTTGAAACCCTGGCACGCAGCGAAATGCCCTGGCCTTCGCAGGGCTTTGCCACGTCACGCTACGCCCTGCTGCGCGCCAGCCCGATGACTGGGCGCTTCCGGCAAATTCGCCGTCATTTGAAGCATCTTTCCCATCACCTGATTGGCGATACCAGTCACGGTGACGGTCGCCACAACCGTGCCTTCCGTATGCAGGGCATTCACCGCATGCTGCTGCATGCCGAGCGCCTGGGCTTTCAGCACCCGCATACCGGGGAAAGGATGCAGATAAAGATCGCGCCCACGGGTGAGTTTGCCCGGGCGCTGGCGCTGCTGAATATGCGTATTGATGCGCCGGATGTGACTCCTTGTCCTGAGCCGATTCTTTGAGCGGGTTCTTTGGCGGACACATGACATTGGCCTGACGCGGCATCATGTAAAGTTATGCCATGTTGCAGATTGCCCCCGGTATTGAAATTGACGAAAACGAGCTCGATGAGCGCTTTGTGCGCGCTTCCGGTGCAGGTGGGCAGAACATCAACAAAGTATCGACCGCAGTGGAGCTGCGTTTTGATCTGGCCGCTTCGCCCTCATTGCCCGAAGCCGTGCGTGCCCGGCTTTTGGCGCGTCGCGACCGGCGGCTGACCGATGCGGGCGTACTGGTGATTCAGGCGCAGCGCTTTCGCACCCAGGAGCGTAACCGGCAAGATGCCCGCGAGCGCCTGGCAGCTTTTATCGCCCATGGCCTTGTTGCACCGAAGCCACGGGTCGCCACCAAGCCCACGCGCGCTTCGAAAGAGCGCCGCTTGCAGGACAAGCGTGGACGCGCCGAAATCAAGCGCGGTCGTGGCGGCAAGGATTGGGATTAGGACACATCATGCAGGTTGAACATCCACACACGCCGGCACGCATAGGCCGGGTATTGCCACTGCCGGTGCGCGCCCCGCGCGTGGGGCGCAATGCTCTGCTGCGCTGGATTGGCCGCAGCATCCTCAAGCTGGGCGGCTGGCGCATGGAAGGCGAATTTCCGAACGTGCCCAAACTGGTGCTGATTGGCGCACCGCACTCGTCCAACTGGGATGGTATCTGGGGCTTTGCCGCGTTGCTGGCGATGGATCTGGACTTGCGCGTGCTGGGCAAAAAAGAACTGTTCTGGGGGCCGATGGCCTGGCTGATGCGGCTGCTGCGGGTGATTCCGATTGACCGCAAAGCCCCCGGCGGCTTTGTGGCGCAAAGCATCGACACCATGAATGCCGCCGAGCAGCTCTGGATTGGCCTGGCGCCTGAAGGCACCCGAAAACGGGTGAAAGACTGGAAAAACGGCTTCTGGAAGCTGGCGCGCGGCGCCGATGTGCCGGTGGTGATGGCGTACTTCCACTATCCCGACAAGGTGATTGGCATCGGCCCCGTTCTCAACATGGGTGCGGATGTCGAAACCGACATGGCACGCATCCGCCAATGGTATCGGCCGTGGCAGGGCAAGAATCGCGGCACGGTTTGAGTGTTTGCCGCCGCCGGAGCGGCTTGGCTGGCTGCAGCGTTGCGTTGCTTAAAGCCTGTTCGAAAGCTGCTCTCGTCACTCGCAAGTGCAACGGAAAGGTTGCACTGCGAGCGGTATCTGTGTGCTGGAAGTGCTAGCTGAACAACCCGCTTGTCTGTGCTTTGCGCCGTGCACCTGCCGCTTTTGTGGAGTGAAGCAGCGTGTGCTAGGAGGATGCTTGGAACGGCTCAGCGCTCAATCCGGGGGGGACGGCCTGCAGGGACGGTGAGCAGCCGGTTGATGTTTTGCAGGTCGGCCACGTCCAGCGTGCCTGCGGCCTGACGCAGCAGCAGATGGCTTTGCAGATAGTTGTACTTGGCCTCGGCGTAGGCCTGCTGGGCATTGAACAGGTTTTGCTGGTTGATCAACACGTCAATCACCGTGCGGGTGCCGACTTCCAGGCCGACCTGCGAAGCCTCATGGGCGCTTTGTGCGGCCACCAGTGCCAAGCGGCGGGCTTCCACGGCGCTGATGCCTGCAGCAAGGTTCTGGTAGGCGCTGCGGGTATTGCGTTCCAGCGCGCGTTTTTGTTGCTCCAGCTGTTGCTCGGAAACATCGCGCTGGGCAATGGCCTGACGAACCTGTGACTGGGTGGCGCCGCCTGAAAAGATCGGTACCGACAGCGTCAGACCAATGCTCGGGTTGCGGCTCCAGCCATCGGTACTGGCTTTGCGCCCCAGTTGCTCAATGGTCACGTCATTGCGGTTATAGCCATAGCTGGCACTGGCATTGAGGCTGGGCAGGTGACCGGCGCGAGCGGTCTGGATGTTTTGCTCGGCGGCGGCCAGCCGGGTTTTCTGTGCGGCCAGAGCCGGGTTGTTGTCGATGGCGAGCTGTACCCAGTCGGTGGCGTTGCCTTCGGCGGGCAGTTGCGGGATGAAGTCATCTGGCAGCGCCATCAGTGTGTTGATTGGCTGGCCGGTGATTTCTGTCAGCGCCTGCCGGGCATCTTCCAGCGCGTTGCGGCGCAGGATGGTATTGGCGCGCGCGCCTTCGTACTGGGCACGGGCTTCGTGCTGGTCGGTGATTGGCGCCAGACCCACTTCCAGACGTTTGCTGGCATAGTCGAATTGTTTCTTCAGCGCTTCTTCCTGCGCTTCGGCGGCGGCCAGGGTTTCCATCGCCACCAGCACATTGAAATAAGCCTGCGAAGTGCGGGTAATCAGTTGGTCACGGGCCGATTCCAGCTCGTGCTCACCGGCCTGGGTGTGCAGCCGCTGGGCGCGGTGGCGGCTGAGGGTCTGGCCGTTGTAGACCATCTGGTTGAGTTGGATGCCGACATTGCGGCTGGTGCTGTCTTGCACGCGCTCACCACCGGAGATGATGGCGCCGGTGGTCGGGTCGATTTGTGGCTGGCCGGACTCGCTGGTGCTGCGGCTGCGATGGATGCTGGCACTGCCGTTGATTTGCGGCAGCATGGCGGCACGGGTTTGCACCTGGCCTTCAGCCGTGGCGCGCTGGCCGGCCTCGGCGGCCGCCAGTTGCGGGTCTTGCCCGCGTGCAAGCTGATAGGTCTGCAGCAGGTCTTCGGCCTGCACGGTGACGGGCAGAAGGGCAGTGGTCAGAGCTAGAACAAGCGGGCGGAAACGCATGGAAAGTCCTCGTCAAACGAAAATCGCGCATCCGGCCGCTGCCGGCTGGATGCAGTTACAGGCTGAAGCGCGGCACGGGCGCCGCACCGGACAGATAGGGCAGGTCGGTTTCAAACAACGATTGCCGCTGTGGGTGGTTGACCGTGCCGGTGAAAATCTCGGCCTGCATCACCGGCGAGTGCCCATGAATCACGAACAGCCGGCCGCCGGGAGAAAGCCAGTCAAAGAAATGCGCCGGGACTTCGGTGACCGCGCCGGTGACGCACACCACATCGAAACGGCTATCGCTGTGCCATTGCAGCGCATCAGCCACTTCCACGGTGACATTGCCGTAGCCCTGGGCGGCGAGCCGCGTCTGCGCGGCTTCGGCCAGTGCCGGCTGGATTTCCAAGCTGTGCACCGATGCGGCCAGCTGCGCAAGGCAGGCTGCGAAGTAGCCACTGCCGGTGCCGACTTCCAGCACGCGCTCATGCGCCTGGGGCAGGAGACCTTGCAAGGTGCGGCCTTCAATCACCGGCTTCATCATGAACTGGTCATGGCCAATCGGCAGGCTGAGGTCGGCATAGGCCAATTCGCGGTGCGCCTCATCGACAAACAGCTCGCGCGGCGTGCTGCCGATCACCGCGAGCACGCGCGGGTCGAGCACCTCCCAGGGGCGAACTTGCTGTTCGACCATGTTTTCACGGGCTTGGGCGTAGTTAATCGTCATGGCGATGGACTGGCTGGAGAGAGGCGGCAATTCTAGCTTGTCTTGGCTGTGGGGCGGCTGACTTGTGACAAGATTCATCTTGCCTGGCCGATACAGCTCTTGGCAGTGCCAAAAGTCAGGGGTGATGCTCAGGTCGTGAGGCTTATCGTCTGGCACGAGGGTGCTGCGGTGGCGCGGCCAGTTCGCGGGCATCCAGATAGCCATCATGGTTGATATCCTGCCGCCTGAACCCTGCCTCCAGCGAAGCCAAGTGCTCGGCCAGGGGGATGGCTTTGCCACGCCTGCCAGGCAGCTCGCCCGGCTCTAACACCCCGTCACGATTTTTATCCATGGCATCAAAGCCATAGCGCATCCATTCCTGGTATTCGGCCAATGACACGCGGTTATCGCCATCACGGTCGATGCGTTGCAGATAGTCACTGACCGAGGATTGGGCAAACACCGGCGCGCTGACCAATATCGTGCAACACATTATGAAGTTGGCATGTAGAAGAAGCATCGCAATCCGTGGGCGGGGATGATGGGGCATCATGCGGCTATCGCCTCAGGCTGGCAAACTGCGCCTCCCATTTGCCATACCACTGTCATGCCTGAATTGCCCGAAGTCGAAACCACCCGCCGCGGTCTTGAGCCGCATTTGCTGGGGCGCCGCGTGCGTCAGGTGGTATTGCGCCGCAACACATTGCGCTGGCCGATTGCCGAGCAAATCGAGCGCCTGCTGCCGGGGCAAACGCTTCACGCAGTGCGCCGACGCTCCAAATACCTGTTGCTCGATACCGATGCAGGCAGCGCGCTATGGCATCTGGGCATGTCTGGCAGCCTGCGCGTGTTGCCGCAGCAAACTCCACTGCGCGCGCATGACCATGTGGATTTTGCGCTCGATGATGGCCAGGTGCTGCGCTACAACGACCCACGCCGTTTTGGTTGTCTGCTCTGGCAGGCGCCCGGCACCACCCATCAATTGCTGGCAGGTCTTGGCCCGGAGCCGCTGTCGCAGGACTTTGATGGCGATTATCTGTACCAGCGCAGCCGGGGGCGCAGCGTGCCGGTGAAAAGTTTTCTGATGAATGCAGCCATCGTGGTTGGCGTGGGCAATATCTACGCCGCAGAAGCCCTGTTCGAGGCCGGCATCTCCCCGCAGCGCGAAGCCGGGAAAATCTCGCTGGCGCGCTATCTGCGGCTTGCCGATGCCGTCAAGCGCATTCTGGCAAATGCCATCGAGCGCGGCGGTACCACCTTGCGTGATTTCATCAGCCCCGATGGCCTGCCCGGCTATTTCGAGCAAGAACTGCTGGTGTATGGCCGTGGCGGTGAGCCATGCAAGGTATGTGGCAGCCGGCTCAAGGAAACCCGCATCGCCCAGCGCAGCAGTGTCTGGTGTCCACGCTGCCAGCTCTGAATTGCTCAGCTTTGCTCATTCGTCTGGCGCTACACTGCCCGGATGAGCAGTTCCGGTATTACCCAGTGGTTGGATGAAGCGCGTGGTGGCGACCGCGTGGCACTCAACCGTGTTTTGCAAGCGCTTTATCACGAGCTGCATGCCATGGCCAGGCGCCAGCTGGGTGAGGGCGAGGCGCACACGCTGGATGCCACCGCGCTGGTGCATGAGGCCTATCTCAAGCTGGTTGGGCAGGGACAGGCGCAATTTGCCGACCGTGCCGGTTTCTTTGCCTATGCCGCTTCTGCAATGCGCAGCGTGGTGGTTGACCATGCGCGGGCACGGGTGGCATTGAAACGCGGCGGCGGCCAGACCATGCAGCGTGTGGCCGAGTTGCCCGAGCATGTCGATGGCGGCCTGAAGCTGGATGAGGACCTGCTTTCGCTGGATACCGCGCTGACGCTTTTGCAAGAGCTTGACCCGCAACTGGCGCGGGTGGTGGAGCTGCGTTATTTCGCCGGGCTTTCCGAGCCGCAAATCGCCGAGCTGGTGCAGCGCTCCGAACGCAGTGTGCGCCGCGACTGGCAGAAAGCGCGCATGTTCCTACTCAGCGCATTGCAGGGTGATGATGGCGCTTGACCGCAGCCGCTGGCAGCAGCTTTCTGCGGCGCTGGATACGCTGCTGGATTTGCCGCCCGATCTGCGTGCTGCCCGGCTGGACGATATCGCCGGGCAAGATACGGCTTTTGCCGATGAGTTGCGCAGGCTTCTTGCGCAGCAAGACAGCTGTGACAGCCTGCTTGACAGTCCTTTGGTAACCGCGCCGCCCGGCCCGCGCGAGGGCGAGCGTATCGGCCCTTACCGGCTGGAAAAACTGCTGGGCGAAGGCGGCATGGGGCAGGTGTGGCTGGCCGAGCGTGCCGATGGCCTGTACCAGCGCCATGTGGCGCTGAAGCTGCTGCGCCCGGGGCTTGCCGACCCCAATCTGCGGCTGCGCTTTACCCGCGAGCGGCAGATTCTGGCGCGCCTTGCCCATCCGCATATCGCCAGACTGCTCGATGCCGGCATCAGTGCCGAAGGTCAACCCTATCTGGCGCTGGAAAAGGTCGAGGGCGAAGGGCTGCTGGAATATTGCCGCAAGCGTGGCATCGGTCTGCGCCAGCGGCTGCAGATTTTTCGTCAGGTGTGTGCCGCCGTCAGTCATGCCCATGCCAATCTGGTGGTGCATCGTGACCTCAAGCCTTCCAATATTCTGGTGACCGAGGCCGGTGAGGTGCGGTTGCTGGACTTTGGTATCGCCAAACTGCTGGATGGCAACGAGTCCGACCCGCCCGAGGCCACCCATACCGGCGTGCGCAGCTTTACCCTGCATTACGCCGCGCCAGAGCAAATCCGCGGCAGTGCCATCACCACCCAGACCGATGTGTATTCGCTGGGCGTGGTGCTGTACGAGCTTTTGAGCGGCGAAAAACCTTATCGCCTGAAACGCGAAAGCCATGCCCAATGGGAAGAAGCCATTCTTGCCGGCGAGCCGCTGCGCCCTTCGGTGACGGTGATGCGGAGTGGCAATGACGAGGCCGTGCCCGGTATCGAGCGGCGCCGCTGGGCACGCATGCTGGCCGGGGATATCGACAATATCGTGCTCAAGGCGCTGGCCAAGCAGCCGGCCGAGCGCTACCCCTCAGCCGAAGCATTGTCGCTGGATATTCAAAGACATCTGGATGGCCTGCCGGTACTGGCGCGCCCGCAGAGTCTGGGTTACCGGCTGCGCAAATTCGTCAGCCGGCAACGCTGGGCGATTCTGGGAACTGCCCTGGTGCTGGTCAGCCTGTTGTCACTGCTGCTGCTGATTTGGAGCCAGCGCCAACAGGCGGTGCGCGAAACGGCTCGCGCCCAGGCACTGCAAGACTTTGTTATCGCCCTGTTTGACAATGCGGGCGCTTCAGGCGGCGGTCTGCCACTGGATGTGGAGTCACTGCTGGATGCGGGCGAAGCCCGTGGCGAGCGCGAATTGGCACGCCAGCCGCGTGCGCATGCCGAACTATTGGGGGTGATGGCGCGTATCCGTATCGCACTGGGACAGTATGAAGATGCGCGCACTTTGCTAGTACGACAAGAAAGCGTATTGGCCGCGATGCCGGACATCCCACAGGCATTGGCGCTGGATGCCAGTACCCAGCGCGGCCGTTTGCAGCGCCTGCAGGGGGATGCCGCTGGCTGTATCAAGACCTTGCAGCCCTTGCAGGGTGAAGCACGCAGCGCACAGGCACAGCTGCCTGCTTTGGTGGCCGATTATTACTCTCAACTGGCGCGCTGCCAGCGCAGCGTGGGCGAGCGTGACACGGCACGGCAGCTGTTCCAGCAATCGCTGTCATTGCGTCGCAGCGTACTGGCCGATGGTGTCGGCGTAGTCGAAAATCTTACTGACCTTGCAGCACTTTCCGTGGATGCCGGTGATTACCCGCAGGCCTTGCGCGGCTTTCAAAACGCATTGGCGCAGCTGCGACAAATTGCCGGCACACGCCATCGGCTTGCCATCGACATCCTGCGCTCCATCGCCACTACCCAGCAGCAGATGGGGCAAAGCGCCGCCGCCGCGCGCAGCTATGACGAAGCGCTGCAACTGTCAGAAGAACTGCTGGGCACTGCCCATCCCGGCAGCATTGGCTTGCGCCGCCAACAGGCCAGTCTGTTGCTGCTACTGGGGCAACTACAGCAGGCAGACGAAAAGCTGCGCTTCAACCACGGGCTGATTGGTCAGCGTTTTGGCGCAAACAGCGCAGAAATGGCGGCCTCCTGGGATACGCTTGGACAAAGCGCCCATGCGCTGGGCAAGCTGGATGCAGCACATCAGCACTACCTGCGTGCCCAGCGACTGATGCGTGAGTTGAAGTTGAACACGGCATTTGCCGACACCTTGCAGCGCGACGCACAGGTGTTGCTGGAGGCAGGCCGCAGCGAAGCGGCCTTGAAAAATCTGCAACAGGCCAGTCGCTTGCGCGGCGCGTCCACAGCGGAAAACCTGATAGGGCAGGCGCAGGCATCAATGCAGCTGGCACGCTTTGCCGATGCGGCTCAATTGCTGGATCAAGCCCAGATGCTGGAAAAGACCCAGGTACCCATTTGGATTGCCAAAGCTCGCCTGCATGCGTTTGACCCCGATGCCAATGCAGCGGCTCGCCAACAAAGCGAGGCCGATTTGCAGGCAATTTTGAAGTGGGAGGTCAAAGACGAAAAAGCCCTGCAACAGCATTGGCAGGCACAGGCGGCACTTGCCAGCCTGATATGCGCGCGCGACCCACAGGCCGGGCTTGCCGCCTACGAGCACTTACTTGAGACACTGGCCGAACTGCGCCCGCAAGGCGGCAGCCTGATGCGGCAAGTCGAGGCTGACAAGGTCATCTGTATGGAATCTATGCCAAGGGCGGGATAAGGTGCGCATCTGACTCAGAACAAAGGCGGCTGCAGAGGCTGGATTTCGCCTTCACCGCGCATCACTTTCTTGAATTCGCGGCGGCTGACTGAGACATAGCGTTCGTTGCCGCCGATTTCCACTTGTGGGCCTTCGGCCACGGCTCGCCCCTGGGCATCAACACGCACACTCATGGTGGCCTTGCTGCCGGAGTGGCAGATGGTCTTGATTTCCTGCAATTCATCCGCCCAGGCCAGGAGTGCGGCGCTGCCGGCAAACAGTTCGCCGCGAAAATCGGTGCGCAGGCCATAGCACAGCACTGGAATGCCAAGCGCATCCACCACTTCGGAAAGCTGCCAGACCTGTGACTTGGACAGGAACTGCGCCTCGTCCACCAGTACGCAGTGCAGTCTGCCATGCCGGGCAATATCGGCACGAATCAGCGCCTCCAGATCGTCCTGCTCCGCAAAGCGCGTGGCTTCGGCTTCCAGCCCGATTCTGGAGGCAACCTTGCCGCTGGCACGGGTATCCAGGCGCGGGGCCAGAATGGTGACGCGCATGCCGCGTTCGCGGTAATTGTGTGCCGATTGCAGCAGGGTGGTGGTCTTGCCGGCATTCATTGCCGAGTAATAGAAATAGAGCTTGGCCATGTAGCGGCAGGTCGAGACTTGGAGCAGGCTCTGACAGAATACGCGCCCGCCGACTTGCTTTCACGCCCATGCACGGATTGAACCCGCCCCAACGCCAAGCTGTACTGCATACCGAAGGTCCGCTGCTGGTGCTGGCCGGGGCAGGGAGCGGCAAGACCCGGGTGATTGTGGAGAAGATTGCGCATCTGATTGCCACGGGGCGTTATCCGGCCAAGCGCATCGCGGCGATTACCTTTACCAACAAGTCGGCCAAGGAAATGCGCGAGCGTGTGGCCAAGCGCCTCAAGGGCGATGCTGCCGATGGCCTCAATATCTGCACTTTCCACGCGCTGGGGCTGAAAATCGTGCAGATCGAACATGCCCGGCTTGGCCTTGCACGCGGATTTTCGGTGTTTGATGCTGATGATGCGCTGGCGCAGGTCAAGGACTTGATGGCCGGTGCCAAGCCCGATGCGGTGCAGGCGGCGCTGGGGCTGATTTCGCGCGCCAAGAATGCCGGGCTCTCCCCTGAGGAGGCGCTGCGCGAGGCGCGCTCCACCCGCGAGCTGGAGGCTGCGCGCCTGTATGGAAAATATCAGGCGCGGCTGGAAAGCTTCAATGCGGTGGATTTTGATGACCTGATTCGCCTGCCGGTGACGCTCCTGGAAACCGATGAAGATGCGCGCGCGGCTTGGCGCGAGCGCATTGGCTATCTCTTGGTGGACGAATGTCAGGACACCAATGATGCGCAGTACCGGCTGCTGAAAGCGCTGGCTGGCGAGGCCGGGCAATTCACCTGCGTGGGCGATGACGACCAGTCCATCTACGCCTGGCGCGGTGCCAACCCGGAAAACCTGATGCAGATGGCGCAAGACTATCCGGCGCTTGAAATCGTCAAGCTGGAACAGAACTACCGCTGCTCCAACCGGGTGCTGCGCGCGGCCAATCATCTGATTGCGCACAATCCGCACGAGCATCTGAAAACCTTGTGGAGCGATTCGGCCGATGGCGAGCGCATCCGCGTCTGGGAATGCCGCGACAGCGAACACGAGGCCGAAAAGGTTGCAGCAGAAATCCATTTCCTGCACAGCGCACGCAATACGCCGTGGAGTGATTTCTGCATCCTGTTCCGCGGCAACCACCAATCGCGGGTGCTGGAAAAAGCCCTGCAACTGCTGCGCATCCCCTATCACCTCTCTGGCGGCACGGCGTTTTTGGAGCGTGCTGAAGTGAAGGATGCACTTTCCTGGTTGCGGCTTCTGGTCAATCCCGACGATGACGCGGCATTTCTGCGCGCGGTGCAATCGCCCAGACGCGAAGTGGGACAAGGCACGTTGTCGCGTCTGGCAGAGCTTGCCCGAGACGCGGGCATGCCGATGCTGCGCGCCGCCGAATCACTGGGGATACTGCAACAATTGCCTGCACGCGCAGGCAATGCACTGCACGGTTTTACCGAAATCGTCCAGCGTCTGCGCCAGGAGGCAGCCGAGTTGCTCCCGGCAGACCTGGTGCGCAGCCTGGCGGTACGCTCCGGGCTGGATGCCATGCTCAAGGCGCAGTGCAAAAGCGAGCAGCTCTACCGGATTCGCAGCGGCAATCTGGAAGAATTGGCGCAGTGGTTTGAAGGCGCCAAAGGTACCGGGCTTGGTGATTTGGCCGCGCAACTGGCGCTGGTATCGCGCAATGACAAGGACGATGCCGGTAACCAAGTGCGGCTGATGAGCCTGCATGCCTCCAAGGGGCTGGAATTCCGCTATGTATTCATCGTCGGCATGGAGGACGGCAATCTGCCGCATGAGGCCAGCTTGGACGAAGGCCGGTTGGAGGAGGAGCGCCGCCTGCTGTATGTGGGCATTACCCGCGCCAAGGAGCAGCTATGGCTATCGCATTCAAAGCGCGCCACCCGCTGGGGCAGTGTCGTGAAACTCACGCCCTCGCGGTTTTTCGAGGAACTGCCAGCGGCCGAGTTGCAACGCGATGGCGCCGACCCGGTGGCCGATGCCGAGCGCAAAAAAGAGCGCGGTCGCGCAGCGCTGGCGGCCATCGCCGAGATGTTGAAAACCTCGGATTGAGCGCTCAACGCTGGCAGCGATAGCAGGACAAGGCTGCCCGCCTGCGTTTTGCACCTTGCACCTGCCGCCTTTGCCAAGCAGCGGGCACAAAGAAGGAACCTTGGCTTAGGGTGGGCATGCCTGCCCACCGTAGGCGCCACTTGCAGGCACAATATGCGCTGCAAGCCGCCTGGGGCGGGAGTGAATGAATAATGAGTGTGGATTTTTACCGTTTTGATGTCATCGTGATTGGCGGCGGTCATGCCGGTACCGAGGCGGCGCTGGCCGCAGCGCGGGCGGGTAGCCGCACCCTGCTTTTGACCCACAGCATCGAAACCGTGGGCGCGATGAGCTGCAACCCGGCCATTGGCGGCATTGGCAAGGGGCATTTGGTCAAAGAAATCGATGCGCTTGGCGGAGTGATGGCACGCGCTGCCGATGCGGCGGGTATCCAGTGGCGCACGCTCAATGCCAGCAAAGGGCCGGCGGTGCGCGCGACCCGCGCCCAGGCCGACCGCAGCCTGTACCGCGCCTTTATCCGTCGCGCGGTGGAGTCGCAGCCGAACCTGACGGTATTCCAGGCCGGGGTGGACGATATCGTCATCGAAAACGATGCCGTGCAGGCGGTCATCACCCAGACCGGGCTGACCTTTCACGCACCGGCGGTGATTTTGACCGCTGGCACTTTCCTTGCGGGCAAGGTGCATATCGGCCAGACCCAGTACGCCGCCGGGCGCATGGGTGATCCGCCTTCCACGGCGCTGGCGCACAAGCTGCGCGAAGGCCGTTTTGTGGTGGACCGGCTGAAAACCGGCACGCCGCCACGCATTGATGGTCGCACCCTGGATTATTCGCAGATGAGCCCGCAGCCGGGCGATACGCCGCGCCCGGTGTTTTCCTTCATGGGCAGCCATGCCGACCATCCAGCGCAGGTGAATTGCTGGATTACCCATACCAGCGAGCGTACCCACGACATCATCCGCGCGGCGCTGCACCGCAGCCCGCTGTATTCCGGGCAGATTGAGGGCATTGGCCCGCGCTATTGCCCGTCGATTGAAGACAAGGTAGTGCGCTTTGCAGAAAAACCCAGCCACCAGATTTTTGTCGAGCCCGAAGGGCTGGATGTGGTGGAAATCTATCCCAATGGCATCAGCACCTCGCTGCCGTTCGATGTACAGCTGGCGCTTGTGCGCTCCATTACCGGCTTTGAAAACGCGCATATCACCCGTCCCGGTTACGCCATCGAATACGACTTCTTCGATCCGCGCGGGCTGAAAGCCACACTGGAAACCAAAGCCGTGTCCGGGCTGTTTTTTGCCGGACAAATCAATGGCACCACCGGCTATGAGGAGGCTGCCGCACAAGGGCTGCTGGCCGGTATCAATGCCGCCCGGCAAGTACAGGGCAAAGATGGCTGGAGCCCGCGCCGTGACGAGGCCTATCTGGGCGTGATGGTCGATGACCTCATCACCCAGGGCACGCTGGAGCCGTACCGGATGTTTACCAGCCGTGCCGAATACCGCCTGCAACTGCGCGAGGATAATGCCGATGCGCGCCTGACCCCGGTGGGGCGTGAGTTGGGCTTGGTGGACGATACCCGCTGGACTGCTTTCAGCAGCAAAAGAGAAGCGATAGAGGCCGAAACTGCGCGCCTCAAGGCGCTGTGGGCGGCTCCCAATAACCCGCTGGGGCAGGCATTGGCACGCGATATCGGGCTGGAGGTCAGCCGTGAAACTTCGGCCATGGACTTGTTGCGCCGACCGGAGCTCGACTATGTTCGTCTGATGCAGGCCGAGGGCATTGGCCCTGGCGTGGCCGATGCCAAGGTCGCCGAGCAGGTGGAAATCGAGGCCAAGTATTCCGGCTATCTGGAGCGCCAGCGTGAAGAAATTGCCCGCGCACGCCGCAACGAGGACAGTCCGATTCCGGCAGGTTTTGATTACAGTGCCGTGCGTGGCCTTTCGGCAGAAGTGTTGCAAAAACTGCAACGGGTGCAGCCCGAAACCATTGGCCAGGCGCAGCGCATCCCCGGCGTAACTCCGGCCGCGATTTCATTGCTTCTGGTGCATCTGACCCGCGCCCGCCGCAGCCAGGCGGCTTGATAGACGCTTGCATGAGCGCAGCTATCAAGCCGTTTCACTTTCTGCCGGGCAATTGTCAGGAACGGCTACTGCTTTGCGACCATGCCAGTTGCGAAATTCCAGTCGAGCTGGCAGAACTTGGTTTGAGCCAGACAGATCGCCGCCGCCATATTGCCTGGGACATCGGTGCCAAAGAAGTTGCGTGGGCGCTTGCTGAAAAATTGGATTGTCCGGCGTTTTTTGGCGGAGTTTCGCGTCTGGTGGCCGACCTTAACCGCGTACCGGATTCGGCCGAGATGGTGATGCGGGAAAGTGATGGCAGCATTGTGCCGGGAAACTGCAGCTTGAGTGATGAGGCGCGTGGGCAGCGCATCAGTCAGTGGCATGCCCCCTATCACCACGCCATTGCCCATCATTTGCAAACATGCCTGGGGCGGGGTTGTCGTCCCATCATATTGTCCATCCACAGCTTCAACCCCGAGCTGCATGGGCAGTCGCGTCCCTGGCCTGTCGGGTTGTTATGGCGGGAAAAGGCGCCCTGGCTGGAGGCACTGTTCAATCAACTTCGGCAACAAGGCTTGAATGTGGGGGACAATCAACCTTATGACGGCTGGCGGTCGCTGGGGTATACCTTGGAGCAGCATGCCATTGCGCATGGCTTGCGATACTTGATGGTGGAAATACGCAACGACCAGATTGCAACAGTCCAAGGTCAGCGCGCATGGGCACAAACGCTGCATTGGGCGCTGGATAGCGCCGGGTTCTGGGATGCAAGATGACTTGATAAAGGGTCTTGTAAAGCTAAACTTTTTCAGTGGTGAGTGAATCCAAAGATAAGAACAGGTGCTGCCATCGGCTCTGAGTCGCAGAGAAGATTTTTCGGAAAATCTTGGCGTTACTTCGCCTTGAACTTGTCTGCCTCGGATACTGCAAGCCTGACAGATGTGAGTCTGCGCTCGATAAATGCCATCTGCATCAAACTGCGTGAGCGCATCGCCGTTGGGTTTGAACACGACCCTTGGTTGGGGCAAGTGGAAGTGAAAAGTTCTGCTTTGACTCTTGCCGTGTTTGCTGCAAGTGCGGACGAGGCGCGGGGAACAAGGCCATCATGTTTGGCGCTTTACAAGCGCAACGGATGGGTATTTGCAGAGATTGTCCCTGATGTTAAGAAAGCTACACTGCAAAAGGTTATTCAGGGTAAAGTGGCACCGGATAGCGTCATCCATAGTGACGGCTATCACCGGCTGTAGAGGTGAGTTCTATCGAGTTGTTCTGGGCAAGGGTATTTACAGCGATATGCCCAGCTCGCATCTCAAAAACCAAGTTGCTCCAAACATTGACGCAATAACCTATATGCACTCATGGTATAAATGCGGTTGGGGCGTTTTATATAAAACCTTGATTTTCCAAGATGCTATGAGCTACACACAAAACGATTTTCAAGATTGGATATTCTGTATTGATGAAAAGATGGAGTATTTCACCGAGGATTTTGCCAGGAAAAACAATCTCGTGTTGGATTATAGTGTGCAATCTTTGGATGATTTGGAGAGGTGGATATTTTCAAACTTTGAGAACAATGAGTTGTTGATAGAGAACTCAAAGCTTTTGGACTTGTTGACCATATACATTGGAGAGACATTCAGGAGGCATATTGGCGGGAAATGGGTTATGGATACTAAGAATAAGGAAAATGCTTTCTATATGAGGCCTGTTTTGTGGAGTAAGGATTTCAGGGGTGTTGTTTATAAAAATCCCATGGCTTATGCGACGGCCTGTATTTCCAGAAGGAAGGGGGATTACATTAGTGGTATATTGAATAATAATATGGAAGATATGGGGATTGAATTTGAGAGATGATTTTCAATCTATGGTGACTTAGGTGTCGTGAGGATGTCCTGAATATGCGTGACTCTCAGTAATGCCATTGGCAATCAATCATTCCGTTTAGGCTGGCGCTATGTTTTTTGGGCGGTGCTGCTGTACCACAATTAATGGATGTTGATTATCGAGGTATCCCATTTCATGTGATTTTCTGAGGGCTGGCATCTGGGATATGCTTTTGGGTTGGCTTGTTTTAATGGCATATGGCTTGGGTTGGTATTGATATTAAAACATGAATATATTTAATATCTTTTATGTGGTTTTCTCCCTGTTTGTTTTTGCGGTTTGTTTTTGGAGTGTTGCAAGAATTGCGCTTTTATTGAAGCGGGCTTGGGGGGATGCGTCGCCGATTTTTCAGATTCCCAAGGGGTTTCCACGGTTCAAGTCAAAATGGATGAGTAGGCTGGCTTATTACTTGGTTATTAATTTTATTTCGCTTTTTGCGATGCTTATGGTTGGTCGTGGACATGAGGGGCATTACATCCCGTTAAGTGTTTTTATTGAAAATATTGATTTTTACCTGGTTGTTATTTTTTCTATTAACGCAATGATGTTGGGTTTGATGTATGCCTTCAACAAGATTCAAGTTGCTTGGCCTGCGAAATTAAAGGTTCATTTGATAGGGGAGGTAATTTTTTGGGTGCTTGTGTTGTTGTGCGCACTGTATTTTGGGCTTTCCCTTCAGTCAGAATTGGAAATGAAGATGATGAGAGAGCGTTGATTTGAAGCTTTTGCTGGATTGCTCCAGACCTGATGTGGCTCTTGGGGGGCTTTAGCGCCTGCAAGAGCGAGGCGTATAGAGTAAAATTGCCTGGCCGCAGGTTAAGTAAGGCGATACGGAAATAATATTGGTGTGCGGTCATGGGGTTAGTGTGGCGATTTTTTGCAAAGGCGGGGTTGATATTGATAATGGTGGAGAAGGAAATTGAAATTGATAGCTTTGATGTGAAGTACTCTCTTTGGGCGAGTATTTTTGCGGTTTTTATTCTTTTTCCAATTGCTCTGTCAATATTGAAGTTGCTTGATGTCAAGAATGCAGTGGGTCAAACGCAGCTTATAATTTTTCTGCTTTCTATGGTTTTCGGTTTTTTGATAGCGGTCATGAAGATCACAGTGAGGAAGGTTTGCTTCATGAGGCGCGGTAATGATCTTTTCATAAAAGATGGCAAAAATATTGAGTTCAAGCTGGGTGATGTATTCAATTATAATTTGTATGACTATAATTCCAGAAAGGCATTCATGGTAAGGGTGTCGAGTAGAGGTAAATCATATTTCTATTTGTCTCCAAACATGAATCTGAAAGGTGAAGTGGAATATTTTTTCGGAAAATCAAACATGGATAGGCGCAGCGTTGATTTTTTTGCAAAAGCTTTTCCATTGGCTCTTTGTTTTGCATATTTTTCCATTTCCATCGCTTTTTTTGTATAAAAATTGTCGGGGGATTCCGAGTTTTGATGAATTGGGTTTGCGTTCAGGGGCATGGGTTGTTGCCAATTTTTGCGGCAATAGTTTATATGTAATAAAAATTCACTGGCGGGTTACATAGATGAGCCAAAACGAGGTAAAAGAGGCGTTCTTTGTATCTTTGTTTGACAATAGGGCATTTGTTGTCCTGTCAATAATTTTTTTGTTGCTTGTTGCAATAGCTTCTACGGCTGCCTGGTATTGGGGGGTGGCAGGAAGATCTGTGACGGCCGTTTTTTCGGGTTGCGTTATTTTTATATGGATTATTCTTTCATCGATGATACATGGAAAAAAGCTTGGCTTTTCATCCTCAAGTCTAATCGTTGAAAGTGCTGATGGGGATGGTGTTGTTACTGAAATCAAAGTTGAATCCTGCAGTGCATATTTCTTTGTATTGAGGAAAATTGGTTTTATTTTCAGGATTTTTGATGGAAGCAAAAGCCATTTCTTCTTTGTTACCTCGAAATCATTTTTGAATTGGGAGGATGCGGAGAAGGATGAGCTTGATAAATTGATTGGTTTCTTGAAGGTTAATTATCCATCAAGGCGCAGTCTTGTTGATGCATTGATATTGGCTATGACATATGTGCTATACCCGCTGTTTATGATTTTCATCATATTTTCAGCTCAAAAAATTGCATATTTCCTGAAATATTGATGAGCTGTCCGGTGTGTCCATGTCCACTTGTCAGGGAGGCCAAGCTTCCTCTCAGCTGCTGCTGCCAATATCCCGCTCAAATTTTTGAGATAAGCTATTGGAAACGCTTGCGTTCCAAGCGCCCATGAGAAGGCTGGCTTGAATTTCATGGGCGGCTTCATTGCTCAGGAAGTCTGAAACATCATGCATTCCCATCGTCAAAATATGATTCGCCCGCTGAGAATACTCCTCGTCCTGCCCCTGCTGTTTGCGGGACTGACGATGCTGATCCTGTTCTTCAAGCCGCAGAACGGCTCGCTGGACAGCAGCCGGTTCCATAATAACCATCAGCGTGTCAACGGCTCTTATTTCTATCGTCACCCAGACGGCATTTATGTTTCGGTGCCCAGCGACGGCATGGTGCCGGTGCCCGAGGCCGACCCCGAAAGCTTCACCGCACTGAACGGCAAGAATGCGCAAATTGGCTGGGATGCCACGCAAGTATTCTGCGGCCATCAAGTGCTGCCGGGCTTGCAGCCGCCGGTGCAGGCGCTCGGCAACCATCTTTACAGCGATGGTCGCAGTACCTATTACTGCGACCACTTCACTGAACGCCGTTCGGCAGGCTTTTGGGGCTATATCGGCGCCTCGGTACGCCAGGCCGCGGCAGGACGGCACATCAGCCATTATCACTATCCTTTCCGTCTGCTGGACGACGCCGGCAAAACCTTCCGGGCGCTGCCGCATTCGCAGTGGCTGAGCACCGACGGCAGCCGATTTTATTATCGCGGCGAACCCATTGCCGCGGCGCAAGATACACCCTTGCCGATTATCGACAGTCGTCACGAACCGCGCGCTTATGAAGCGCAAACACCGGCGGCCAGCCGTGAAGCGCTACGGCTTGATTCCCGCGCATCACCTTATCTGACCGACGGCAGCCGCGTGTTTTACCAAACCCGCCTGCTGGATGTGTCCAATGATGAAGCACTGCGCACGCTGCATTATGCAGCCTGGGGCGGTTTTGACCTGCTTTATCACGCCCAGGGCGGCGCCCTGTTTGTGGACGGCGAAGCCCTCAACCCCGACCAACCCCCCTACCGCCTGCTTTCCCGCAGCGACTCCCACGCCCAGCATTTGTTTTTCAGTAATGCCAAGGGGCTGTATTTCTACGACCACGAAAGCCGCCGCGCCCGCAAAGTGGCCGGCAACCGCCTGCCTTGGCGTGATTTCAAAGAAATCGACGACGGCTATTTGAGCAGCAATGGCAGCGACTTGATTTTCTTCCTGTCGCAAGAAGGCTGGGGGCAGCGCAGCGGCCTGGACGGCTACCGCACGCAAATTGCGCGCCTTGCCGACGTTGCCCCTGGCCGCTGGCAGCGCTGGGGTGAGCCGCATTGGCATCTATGGCAAAAAGGCGAGGCGGTGTATTACTTCAACACGCTGGAAAGAAGCAAACATCACGGTGGCGGCGTTTACTTGGTGCCGCAGCCACAACGGCTACGCGAACAGCTGCAACAGCGCCACGCCAATACCGACACCGTTGCGCGCTGGATAGAAGAAGGCCTGCTGCTGCCCGCCGAACACGACATCATCGCCACCGCCGAAAGCCGGTGGAAAAACGATACCTTCGAAATGGTGGTGTGGCTTCTGCTGATTGGCGCCGCGATTGGCTGGGGGGCGTACCGCCTTCTCCTCAAACACGGCGTGAATCTCGACCCGTTTGTGATTGAAAACGGCCACCTGCTGATCAACAACGCCTTGGGCAAAAAATACCCACTGGCCGAGATTGCGCAGGTGCGCTTTTCTATCCGCCACCATTACTTTGGCCTGACGAGCGGCCGTCTGCAGGTGGTTCTGCGCGACGGCGCCCGCTCAATGGATTATGTGTTCGCTCCAGCCAGGGCACTGCTGGCCAACAAACTGCGGCTGGAGGCGGAGATTACCCGCCTGCAAACCCTGTTGCAGCAGCATGGTGTGACCAGCGAATATCCCAGCGCAGAGTAATGCGGTCACGGCACGGCTCTCGACAAAAGCTGCCTGCCTCAGCGCTCGAGAATCGCCACCACGCCCATGCCGCCTGCGGTACAGATGGAAATCAGGCAGCGGCCGCTGCCGCGCTCGGCCAGCTCCTTGGCGGCGGTAGCGACGATGCGCGCGCCGGTGGCAGCAAACGGGTGACCGGTGGCCAGCGATGAGCCATTGGGATTGAGCTTGGCCATGTCGATCGCGCCCAGCGGTGCGGCAAGCCCCAGGCGCTCACGGCAGTAATCGGCGCTTTCCCAGGCGGCCAGCGTACACAGCACTTGCGCTGCAAAGGCTTCGTGGATTTCGTAAAAGTCAAAATCTTGCAGGGTCAACCCGTTACGCGCCAGAAGCTCGGCCACGGCCACGGTGGGCGCCATCAGCAAGCCTTCGCCACCGACAAAATCCACGGCCGCCACCTGTGCATCGCGCAGCCAGGCCAGCGGCTCAATGCCGTTTTGTGCAGCCCATTCGGCGCTGGAAACCAGACAGGCGGCAGCGCCATCGGTCAGTGGCGTGGAATTGCCGGCAGTCAGTGTGCCGTGACCACTGGTTTTGTCGAAGGCAGGCTTCAGAGTAGCGAGCTTTTCCACGGTTGTTTCCGGGCGCAGGATATTGTCACGCCCTACGCCCCGGAACGGTACAACCAGGTCATCAAAGAAGCCGCGCTCGTAGGCAGCAGCCAGTTTCTGATGCGAGGCAGCGGCAAGCGTGTCTTGGGCTTCACGGCTGATATGCCATTGGCGTGCCATGTCTTCGCAGTGCTGCCCCATTGATTTGCCGGTGCGCGGCTCGGCTACGCCGGGGAAGCTCGGCACAAGCCAGCCGGGGCGGAAGTGCTTGAATGCGGCCAGCTTGCCGCCAATGCTCTTGGCCGCGTTTGCAGCCAGCAAGGCCTGACGCAATTTCTGGCCATAAACAATCGGCACATCCGAGGTGGTATCCGAGCCACCACCAATGCCGGCCTCGATTTGTCCCAGCGCAATCTTGTTGGCCACATGCACGATGGTGTCCAGCGAAGTGCCGCAGGCGCGTTGCAGGGTGATGCCGGGGGTCAGCGGCGAAAGCCCGGAAGATAGCGCCGCTTCGCGCCCCAGATTCCAGTCGCTGGAGTGCTTGATGACTGCCCCCATCGCCACTTCGCCCAGTTGCTGGCCTTGCAGGCCGTATTTTTCCACCAGCGCGCTCAAAGCACGTACCGAGAGCGCCATATTGCCGATACCAGCATAGGCGGTGTTTTGGCGGCAGAACGGGATGCGGGTACCCCCAAGAATGGCAACGGGACGAGCTTCAAGCATGAATTTTCTCCTGACCATGCGCTATCGCACGGATTAAACTTCAAAGTCTAAACCGAATCTGTAGCCGAGCCATGACCCAATCCGATTCCGATCTTTCCGTACTGGCCGTGATGGCGCTGGAATGGATGCCCGATGCTGCCCCACCGCATCCGGCGCTCTCACAGCAACAGGCGGGTGTCTTGGCCGAGCGCATCGGTCACGACTTGGCGCTGTTGGTGCCGGAAGTCACCGGGCTGGACTTGATGGTGATGGGCGCGCATTTCGACCCGGCAGAAGCACTGCGCGCAGGATGGCCGCTGCATCGCCGCTTGCACGAGCTGCGTCTGCGCGCGCCCGGACGCAATGCGGCGCCGCGCATCATTGCCTTGGGCGCGGATGCCTCGGGCGAGATTCCGCAGCCCTTGCAGGCTGAAGCCGCCATGCGGGGTGGTGCGCTGCGTATCGTGCCGCTGCTTTTGGCGGGTGAAAACGCCGCCGCTGTGGGCGAGCAGCTTGAAGCCTTGCTGCTGGAGCGCGGCATGGCGCGTGCCGAAACCGCGCTGCTGGCGCAGGAGGCCTTTGCCACGCGGGTGGAGCATGTGCGCTATCTCACCATCCACGACCTGGCCGCGATGATGGCACTGCAATACCAGAACATGGGGCTGGAGCCACTGTGGGGGCTGATTGAAACCGCCTTGCTGGCGCCTGGCAAAGCAGCCTGGCTGGATGCGCCGCCGGAGCCGCTGCTATATCTCAGCAATGGCGAAGTCCGCGCCGGCTTGTTTTCTGATGCGGCCTGGCGCGAGCGTTATGGTGGCGATGAACAAGACCCGGCACGGCTGGCGCGGCTGCGTGGCTTTTTTGATGCGCGCCTGCGGCAGTTCGCCGCCGTGCTGGAAGCGCACGACCTGCCACTTTTGTATGTAGATATTGCGGCAGGCTGCGATGCCAAAACCGTGTTGATGGAGGCCTGATATGAAAATCGTGCTGACCCCGTTTGCCCGCACCCGGCTATTCCCGCGTGATGGTCGCGCCACTGCCATTCAGGATTGCAGCGCCGAAGATTTCGAGGCGTATTTGAATACGCACGAGCCGTTGAAAGTGCTCGAAGGCTATGCGCCGTTCTGCCAATTGCATGTGCATGAAAACTGGACATCCACGCGTTGCTCGGTCATTGCCATCCATGACGGCAACCGCGGCCAGTTGCGCAGCGCCTATGAGGCGCGCAGCCGCGAGGAGCTGCCGGTACTGGTGCGCTGGTTTGAAGGCGTTGAAGCTCCGCGTGCCAAATACCTGATTCCCATCCTCTACAGCGCCGAACAAATGCAAAAAGAAGGCAGCCCCATTGAGGGCGACTGGGGTATCGTCGGCTGTCTTTATACGCTCAGCCCCGAGGAAATCCCGATGGCGCCGATCACCATGATGCGCAATGCGCTGGGCGTGGAGGAAGGCGGCTCCGGGGTGGCTATCGACCGCGCGGCCTACCGGCGTAGTGTCGAGTTCTGGGATCGGCACGCCAACTGGCGCTAATGCAACGCCCCGGTTTTGGCCGGGGCGTTGTGGTTTGGAGGGCGAAGAAAATTACTTCTTCTTGAGTTTGGCCTGCTTGCGCAGCTCTTCAGCCTTGTCGGTCTTTTCCCAGCTGAAGGCGGTGGCTTTTTGCTTCTTGCCAGCGCCATCGACATAGCTGATTTCCTTGGGCTTGCGGCCAAAATGACCGTAGGCGGCCGTTTGCTGGTAGATCGGGTGAATCAAGTCCAGCATCTTGATGATGCCGTAGGGGCGCAGGTCGAAGTTGGCGCGAATGAGCTTTTCGATTTCGGCATCGGCGATTTTGCCGGTACCGAAGGTGGTCACCGAGATGCTGGTTGGCTCGGCCACGCCGATGGCATAGCTCACCTGCACTTCGCATTTGTCGGCAAGCCCGGCAGCGACGATGTTCTTGGCCACATAACGGGCTGCATAAGCGGCGGAGCGATCCACTTTGGACGGATCCTTGCCGGAGAATGCACCGCCGCCATGGCGCGCCATGCCGCCATAGGTATCGACGATGATTTTGCGACCGGTCAGGCCACAGTCGCCCACCGGGCCACCAATCACGAAGATGCCGGTCGGGTTGATATGCACCTTGTTCTTGGCCAGCGATTCAAACCACTTCTTCGGCAGCACGGGCTTGATGATTTCCTCGCGCACCGCTTCAATCAGGTCTTTCTGCTTGATGCCGGGGTCGTGCTGGGTGGACAGCACCACCGCATCAATGCCTTCGATGGTGTGGCCATCATCGTTATAGCGCAGCGTCACCTGGCTCTTGGCATCCGGGCGCAACCACTTGAGCTTGCCGCTCTTGCGCAGTTTGGCCTGTTGCTCGACCAGACGGTGGCTGTAATAGATGGGGGCGGGCATGAATTCCGGTGCTTCATTGCAGGCATAACCAAACATCAGGCCCTGGTCGCCTGCGCCCATTTCTTCGGGCTTCTTGGCTTTCTTGGCGGTGCCATCGACACCGGCGGCAATATCCGGCGACTGCTTGCCGAGCATATTGATGATGGCGCAGGTATGACCATCAAAGCCGACATCGGAATTGTCATAGCCAATATCGTTGATGACCTTGCGTGCCAGCCCTTCGATATCCACCCAGGCTTCGGTGGTGACTTCACCGGCGACGATGGCGGCGCCAGTCTTGACCAGGGTTTCGCAGGCCACGCGGGCGCGCTTGTCCTGTGCCAGGATGGCGTCGAGCACGGCATCGGAGATTTGGTCGGCAATCTTGTCCGGATGGCCTTCGGAAACCGATTCGGAAGTGAACAGATAGCTGGACATTCGGATTTATCCTTTTATGCGGATGGAAAGATGGCAATGATACACCGGCTTGCCTGAACCTGCACGTGCAAATGCAAATGCTTTAACTGGCGTTGCCAAATGCTTACTTATTCGTCAAAGCGGAATAGTTCAGACACTGGGATACCGAGCGTCTTTGCCAGCTTGCATATGTTCAACAGCGCGACATTGCGTTGACCGCGTTCAATGCCGCTCAGATAGCTGCGAGCAATCCCGCTGTTTAAAGCGAGTTGCTCTTGTGATTGGCCCTTGGCTTTGCGGATGGATGTCAGACGCTGGCCGAACAGGATGCGAGGGTCTTGGGACATCTTGGCTTTCAGCATGAAAGCCAAGAATCCTGTGTCTTGGACGCCTATCAGGCCACGCCCTATAAGAGACATTTGTTGTTTTTGTTTGTAGAATGTCACTCATAGTGTTCTTTGGTGTGCGAATCATTTGACAAAGGAGACAGTAATGAACAAGTACAAAGTCACGTTTAAAGTCTCAAATCCTCGTACTGGGGGCACGACGACGTATACAAGGGAGGTGCTCGCGGAAAGTGACGCGATGGCTGTCGAGCAAGCTAAAGGACAGCACTTTGGTACTTATTCGACCCACAGAAATGAGGGCTGGGGCTTTCACTTGGTCAAGGTCGAACGGAGGTGAGCGGCGATGTGTGAGGCAGATGCTGATAAAGAGACAAGTCTCTTTGACTCCCTAACCGAGGGCCTGACCGAAAGCAAGCTGTACTTCGATATGGGCGAGGCAGTTGATGATGTCAGGCAGTCTTATGGGGGGAAGGAGGTGGCTATGGCAAGTGGCAAGCTGGCAGGTAAGGGCCTTTCCAATACGCTAGTTTTTGCCGGAAAGCTTTCTTTTAACATCCTGAAGAATGCGCGTGCCATCTCGACTGAGATGAGGAAAGAGATGGAGCGGCAGAAGGAAAAACGGGCGAAAAGCGCCGGTGAATAGAGTGCTATTCATACTGGCATTGTCCGGATAAAAATGAGTGTGAAGGCATGCACGATGCGCTTTTGCAAGGCAAATCGTGCGTGCTTCCACCACGTGGGCTGCCTTGCGATGTTCCGGATGGACGAGGGGGGGGGCTGTGTGGTCTTGGAAGCATTGCTGGCAATCAAGCCTGTTAGGATGCAGTGATTCAAATGGAGCCTCAAGGAATGAACCAAGAAGTCAATGCATTACAACGGCACACTTTTGTGACCCGCATGCTCGATGGTGTCGAGCGCGTCGGCAACAAGCTGCCTGACCCGGCAGTATTGTTCCTGTTGTTCATGGTGCTGGTCTGGGGACTGTCATGGTGGATGTCCACCATGAACTTTGCCGAAATCGACCCGCGCACTGGTGAGGCCATCCAAATCAAAAACCTGCTGGCAGGCAGCAGCCTGACCGAGTTCATGGCGCAGATGGTCAATACCTTTGTCACCTTCCCGCCGCTGGGCGTGGTGCTGGTGGCGATGCTGGGACTGGGCGTGGCCGAGCATACCGGCTTTATCAGTGCCGGACTGCGCGCGATTTTGTCGGTTACGCCGAAGATGCTGCTCACGCCGATGCTGATTGGTGTGGGCATTCTCAGCCATGTCGCCGTGGATGCCGGCTATGTGCTGGTGATTCCGCTGGGCGCGGTGATTTTCTATGCCGCAGGCCGTCATCCGCTGGCTGGTATTGCTGCGGCGTTTGCCGGGGTGTCGGGGGGCTTCTCCGCCACCATGTTCGTGCCTTCCAGCCTTGACCCGATGCTCGCCGGCCTGACCCAAACCGCCGCGCATATCCTCGATGCGCAGGTAAGCATCAATCCGCTCAACAATTTCTATTTCACCTGTGCCTCGGCGCTTTTGGTGATATTGGTGGGCTGGTTCTTGACCGACAAAATCATCGAGCCGCGCCTTGCCGCCACCCGGGTGGATGGCAATGCCGAGGACATGCCCTCGCTGGAAACGCTGCAACCGGGCGAGCGCCGCGCACTGATGGCGGCGCTGGCTGCCACTGCCGTGACGCTGGCATTGTTCGCGCTGACCTTGTTCTTGCCGGGTACGCCGTGGGCGGCGCCTGTCGAACAGGTGCCGGCCGCCTCGCACCCGCTGCTGGCGCCCGCCGCACCGCTGATGAAGTCCATCGTGCCGCTGATTTTCATCTTCTTCCTGATTCCCGGCATGGTGTACGGCTATGTGTCCGGGGCGGTCAAGAGCCACCGCGACATCATTGCCGGCATGAGCAAGTCGATGAGCGGCATGGGTTATTACATCGTCATGGCGTTTTTCTGTGCGCAGTTCATCTGGGCATTCGGACAGAGTCAAATCGGCGCGCTGGTCGCCATCAAGGGTGCCAATGCCCTGCAAGCCAGCGGCCTGCCGATGGGTATGGTGGTGGTGGGTATTGTGCTGCTGTCGGGCTTTGTCAACCTGCTGATTGGTTCGGCCTCGGCCAAGTGGGCGCTGATTGGCGCCATCATGGTGCCGATGCTGATGCAGCTGGGAGTATCGCCTGACCTGACCCAGGCGGCCTACCGCGTGGGCGACTCCAGCACCAATATCATCACCCCGCTGCTGCCGTATTTTCCGCTGATTGTGGTGTTCTGCCAGCGCTATGTGAAGGCCTCCGGCATCGGTACGCTACTGGCACTGATGCTGCCGTTCTCGGTGACGCTGCTGGTAGTCTGGACAGCCTTCCTGCTGGCTTTCTGGGGGCTGGGGCTGCCACTGGGCGTAGGCGCCAGTTATGTCTATCCGGCGCCTTGATGGCAAGCGCACAAAAGGCCGGTAAATTCCGGCCTTTTGTTTGCGGGGATAAACAAACCGACCTGTGGTATGGGGTATATCGGGACTAAGACGGCTGTCTTGTAATTCGCTTTCTGCCGGGTCTTAAGCTACGGTGATGGGGGTGCTTTGAGCAGCTTCGGGAGCGTTGCCATGAAGAAATGGCTCATCATGCTGTTGGTGGTGTTGCTAACCGCCTGTAGTTACAACATTTACCAGATGCAGCCACAAACCCGGCATACAGATTACAGCCGGATACTGGCGTTGGCGCCGGATGGGCAAGATGGGGTGTATTTGCTGACCGAGGGCTGGGGGGCTGGCAAGAGGCACGAAGACTATCGGTTTGCGATTGTCGAGGATAGATTGGGTACTGCTGCCGCCTTGCAGACATTGATGGCGCAGGGGCAGATTCGGGATGCGCTGCCAAGCAGCATGGCCTGTGGCGCGAGGCTGTATGTGGTGACCAAACCACGTCCACAGCCAGCGAGTGCCTATCTGGAGCTTAAATTTCCTCCGGCGCTGTTTGCTGATGGTGTGCGTCCTGTAGCGCTGCGTGAACCTGATCGGGACTATCCGATTGGCGAGCAGGCGCGCAACGCGGCAGCGCGACGCGGTTTTGAGCTACCCAAGCGCGGTCGTCTGCCAGTTTTGCAAGTACGCTTGAAAGATGGCGAGAGTGTGGCGCTGCCCGAAACGATACGCACCGAATTGTTGCAGCGTCATGGCTTTTACACCCCGGTATCGGCCTGCCGTCAGCTGCAAACCCTGAAACGGACGGTGATAGGCCGCGAGTCATGGCCGAAAATCATGTTGTAGACAAGGCTTGTAAGGAGCAGAGGGGTTGCCAGTGAAAACGGGAGCCGTCTGGCTCCCGTTTTCATTGCGCTTATTTCGAGTCCTGCATGCCGCGTTTGAGCAATGGCGTTACCAGAAACATGAGCGCGCCTGCGCCCAGGCCAATCCACATCATGCGAGTGAATACCTCGTTATAGACCGCCAGAGTTTGCGCCGTGCTGGCATCGGGGCTGACCGAGGCCCAAGTGCCCATGCGCCCGGCGATGATTTCACCAAAGGCCGAGAACAGGAACCATGCGCCCATCATCATGCCTACCGCGCGCGGGATGGAGAGCACGGTGACGGCCGATAGTCCTACTGGGGAGAGCATCATTTCGCCCAGTACCAGCACGAAATAGGCCAGCACCATCCACCACAGACTAATCTGGTCACTGCCCTGGGTGGTTGCAGCCACCAGAACCGCAAAGGCCAGGCCGCAGAACACCAGTGCCCAGGCGAACTTGGCCGGATAGCTCGGGTTCAGTCCCCAGCGATCCAGCCGCGGCCAGAGCAGGGTGAATACCGGCGTCAGCGCAATCACGAACAGCGCCCCCAAGGCCGTGGTCTGCCCGGCAGTGAGAGTGATGCCGAGCAGGCTGCGATCCATCACGCGGTCGGCCATGGCGACCCAGGGGCCATAGGTTTGCTCATACAGCCCCCAGAACAGCGCGCTGATGGTGATGAGGGTCATCAACATGATCATTCGGCCTTTCTCGGCGGCACTGATACCGGAGAACAGCAGGCGTACAAACCACACATACAGGCCAGCGCCCAGCACTACGGCCAGCACTTCGGTCAGGGTGACTTCATGCCCGCCCAGAAGCTGCGAAAGCGGTGCAAAATCGATGCGGGTTTGCAGGATTTGCCATACGGCAACGGTCAGCAGCAAACCGCCCAGATAGATGAGCCATTCGCGCGACAGGCCAAGCCAGAGAGGCGCACGCAAGCGTTCCGGATGGGCAGGTTCACCCTGTCCCAGCAAATGTTTGCGGCCGATGACAAATTGCACCAGCCCCAAGGCCATCATCACCCCGGCCAGGCCAAAACCATAGCCCCAGCCGTATTTTTCACCGATATAGGCCACCACCAGCGAAGAAATCAGTGCGCCAAGATTGATGCCCATATAGAAGATGCTGAAACCGGCATCACGGCGCGGGTCGTTTTCAGCATACAAGCGGCCGACAATGGTGGAGATATTGGGTTTCAAAAAGCCCACGCCCACGGCGATGAGCGCCAACGAGAAATACATCACCTGGATGGCGGTGGCATCCTGCACGGCCTGCCCTTGTACGCCTTGTGCCTGGCTGCCGGTATAGGCCATGCCAAGCTGACCCAGCGCCAGCAATATCCCGCCATAAAGCACCGCTTTGCGCATCCCCAGATGCTTGTCGGCCAAGATGCCGCCGACCAGCGGCAGAGCATAGGCCAGCCCGGCATAGGTGCCCAGCAGCAGATAGCCACTGTTGTCGGCAAACAAATGGTGTTTGGTGAGATACAGAAACAGCAGTGCCTTCATGCCGTAGAAAGCAAAACGCTCCCACATTTCGGTCAGGAAGCATACGTATAGCCCCTTGGGATGCCCCAGAAACTCGTGATTTGGGTGGGGCAGGGAGGTGGTGGACATAGGACGAAACCTCTCTGTTGAGAACAGGCGCTAAACCTTATGAATATTGCGTATCTGGAACAAGCATGCCGCCACAAGCGTGGCGACAAGCCGGGTCAATCCAGACTGATGCCGGCGAGTTTTTGCAGCGCCTCGGCGTAGCGGGCGCGGGTGCGTTCGATGACTTCGGCAGGCAGCCTGGGGCCGGGTGGGGTCTTGTCCCAGGTCAGCGTTTCCAGGTAGTCGCGCACGATTTGCTTGTCATAGCTCGGCGGGCTGCTACCAAGCCGGTAGTCTTCGGCCGGCCAGTAGCGGCTGGAGTCGGGAGTCAGCATTTCGTCCATGATGTAGAGCTTGCCGTCTTCGTCGGTGCCGAACTCGAATTTGGTGTCGGCCAGGATGATGCCGCGCTGGGCGGCGTAGTCGCGGGCAAAGCTGTAGATTTTCAGCGTGGCATCGCGTACCGCTTCAGCCATTTCCCGGCCGACCAGATTGACCGCGGTGGCGAAGTCGATGTTTTCATCGTGGTCACCCACGGCAGCCTTGGTGGACGGGGTGAAGATCGGCTCTGCCAGTGGCTCGGCCTGTTGCAGCCCGGCGGGCAGGGGGATGCCGCTGATTTGGCCGCTGGCCTGGTAGTCCTTCCAGCCGCTGCCGATGATGTAGCCACGGGCGATGCACTCCACTGGCACGGGCTTGAGTTTTTTGGTCACCACTGCGCGGCGGGCGTAAAGCGACGGATCAACGCCGTCAGGCAGTACGCTGGCGACCGCATCGCCAGTCAGATGGTTGGCGATGATGTGCTGGGTCTTGTCGAACCAGAAGTTGCTGATTTGCGTCAGCATCTCGCCCTTGCCGGGAATCGGGTCGGGCAGCACCACATCGAAGGCGGACAGCCGGTCGGTGGCGATGAGCAGCAGGCGGCCATCTTGCAAGTCAAAAACATCGCGCACTTTGCCGCGGTGCATGAGCTTGAGGCCGGGCAGGTCGGATTGGGTCAATGTAGTGGACATGGGCATCTCCTTGGGCGGCTGGCAATTTTAATGGGTCGCTGCAGGTAAAATCGCCGCCATGAAACGCTGGTACGGAAAAATCCTGGGGGCTTGTCTTGGCGTGCTGCTGGTGCGGGTCAATCCGCTGTTTGGCGCGTTGCTGGGCTTGCTGCTGGGGCATGCTTTCGATGCCGACTGGTTTGGGCGCGCCTCGCCCTATCGCGTGCTGGGCATCAGTGCCGATGCCAGTGATGTGGAAGTCGAGCAGGCTTGGCGTCGCTTGATTTCCCAGTGCCACCCGGACAAGTACGTCAATGCCGCCCCCGAGTTGCGGGCGCGCGCCGAGCGGGCAGCCCGCGATATCAATACCGCCTACGAAAAAATCCAGAAACTTCGGAAAAAATCCAGATGAGCCGCCAAAGCACTGTCATTGCCCCGTCCATCCTTTCAGCCGATTTCGCCCGTCTGGGCGAAGAAGTCCGTAACGTGCTCGAAGCGGGCGCCGACTGGGTGCATTTTGATGTGATGGACAACCACTATGTGCCCAATCTCACCATCGGCCCGCTGGTGTGCGAGGCGCTGCGCAAACACGGTATTACCGCCCCCATAGACGTGCATCTGATGGTGGAGCCGGTGGATGCCATCATCCCGATGTTTGCCAAGGCCGGTGCCACGTATATCAGCTTTCATCCCGAAGCCAGCCGCCATGTGCATCGCAGCATCCAGCTGATCAAGTCGCTGGGCTGCCAGGCCGGACTGGTACTCAACCCGGCCACCCCGGTCGAAGTGCTGGACTATGTGCTGGACGAGCTGGACTATGTGCTGCTGATGTCAGTCAATCCGGGCTTTGGCGGGCAGGCGTTCATCCCGTCCACGCTGGACAAGCTGCGCCGGGTGCGCGAGCGCATCGATGCTTCGGGACGCGCCATCCGCCTGGAAATCGATGGTGGGGTGAAGGTGGACAACATCGCGCAAATCGCCGCTGCTGGTGCCGATACCTTTGTGGCGGGCTCGGCCATCTTTGGTCAGCCTGACTACCCTGCCATCATCAGCCAGATGCGTGCGCAGGTGGCTGCGGTGTGATGGCGACGCTGACTCCAAGCCTGCTGATTCTCAATGGCAAGGCGGCGCAGCGCGAGGAAGTGCGGGCGGCGGTTGAGGCGCTGCGCGAATCAGGTGCACAGTTGGCGGTGCGGGTGACTTGGGAGGGCGGTGATGTCGCGCGCTTTGTGGACGAGGCGGTGGCGCTGGGCGCTCGACGGGTGATTGCCGGGGGCGGCGATGGCAGCCTCAACGAGGCGGTGAATGCGCTGATGGCATTGCCCCGGGCGCAGCGTCCTGCACTGGGCATCCTGCCGCTGGGCACGGCCAATGATTTTGCCGTGGCCGCGGAAATACCGCAGACCACACTGGAGGCCTTGCAGCTGGCGCAGACGGCCATGCCGATAGCGGTGGATTTGCTGCGTGTGCGTGCGGGCGATGAGACACGTTGGAGCCTGAATCTGGTCACCGGGGGCTTTGGCACCCAAGTGACCCTGGAGACGGATCCGGATCTGAAGAAGCATCTGGGCGGTCTGGCCTACTTCCTGACCGGCCTGACCCGGCTGGGGCAGATGGGCGCCATGCAGGCGCAGTTGCGCGCTGAAAATTTCGAATGGCAAGGGGAATTTGTGGCCTTGGCGGTGGGCAATGGCCGGCAGGCAGGCGGTGGACGGGTGCTATGCCCCGATGCCAGCCTCAATGACGGCCTGCTGGATTTCACCCTGGTGCCGGAAATGCCCGATGGCGGGCAGATGCTGTCGATGCTGGGCACGGCATTGTCGGAGGGGCGCGAAGCCGCGCTGGCGCAGGCAGCGCTACAAGGTCGCGGGCAATGGCTGGAAGTCAGTGCCGATGAAGTGTTTTGCCTGAATCTCGATGGCGAGCCGTTCGAGGCCGATGCCTTCCGCATCGACTGCATGCCCGCCGCCCTCTCTCTTTGCCTGCCGCCTGCCAGTGCATTGCTGTTGCAAGCGGTTTCCGGCACAGTAGCGTCATGAAACAGGTGAGCTTGCCAATCTCGAACAACACTTGGCGATGGTGACGCAGTCCCGCGCTTGTTTTGCCTGTCCGTTGTTTGCCTGAGTTTTGTGCATGTCTGCTTCCAGTTTCGAGTCTCTGGCCGCCCAAGGCCATAC
Source organism: Lysobacteraceae bacterium NML03-0222 (assembly GCA_002798195.1). Taxonomy (GTDB): domain Bacteria; phylum Pseudomonadota; class Gammaproteobacteria; order Xanthomonadales; family Xanthomonadaceae; genus Solilutibacter. The sequence continues at coordinate 63,448 of NWQM01000001.1, forward strand.
CCTGATTCCTGTCGTGCGTGAGGTGCTGTCCGATTTGGATACGCCCTTATCGGTGTATCTGAAGCTGGCCGATGGCCCGTACAGCTATCTGTTTGAATCGGTGGAAGGCGGCGAGCGCTTTGCGCGCTGGTCGATGATTGGCCTGCCGGCACGGCGGGTGTATGCCTTTTATGGCAATACGTTGTGCATCAGTGAGCAGGGCGTGGAAGTCGAGCGCCGCCAGGTGGATGACCCGCTGGCAGAAATCGAGCGCATCCATGCAGCGCAGCGGGTACCCGGCGTGCCGGGATTGCCGGGCTTCTCCGGCGGGCTGGTGGGCTGGTTCGGCTTCGAGAGCATCGGCTATATCGAGCCGCGCTTTGCGCATCATCACAAGCGCGATGAGTTGGGCACCCCCGACATCCTGCTGATGCACAGCGATGAGCTGGCGGTATTCGACAATCTCAAGGGGCGGCTGTATCTCATCGTGCATGCCGACCCGGCCGAGCCACATGCCAAGGTGCGCGCCGAGCGGCGGCTGGATGCACTGGCGCACCGGCTGCGTCAGGCTGGCAGCGGCTACCCGGAAACCCTGCATGGCAAGGTGCTGGATGAGGCCGACTTTGTCAGTGGTTTCAGCCGCGAAGGCTTCATGGCCGCGGTGCAGCAGGCGCAGCGCCATATTCATGCCGGGGATGTGTTTCAGGTGGTATTGAGCCAGCGCCTGTCGGTGCCATTCCATGCCCGCCCGGTGGATGTCTATCGTGCGCTGCGGGCAATGAATCCCTCGCCGTATATGTATTTTCTGGATACCGGCCACACCCAGGTGGTGGGCTCATCGCCGGAGATTCTGGTGCGCCAGCAGGGCGGCCGCGTCACCGTGCGGCCGATTGCCGGCACCCGCCCGCGCGGCGCCACGGCCGAGCAAGATGCCGCGCTTGAGGCCGAGCTTCTGGCCGACCCTAAAGAGCGAGCCGAGCATTTGATGCTGATTGACCTGGGGCGCAATGATGTGGGACGGGTCAGTCAGCCCGGCACGGTGCAGGTGGGCGAATCTTTCAGCATTGAGCGCTATAGCCATGTGATGCATATCGTCAGCGAGGTAAGCGGCCAGTTGCGCAAGGGCCTGAGCTATATGGATGTGCTGCGTGCGGCGTTTCCGGCCGGTACCGTCAGCGGCGCGCCGAAGATTCGCGCGCTGGAAACCATCCAGGCACTGGAGCCGGTCAAGCGCAATGTCTATTCCGGCGCAGTCGGATATTGGGGCTGGAATGGCGATGCCGATACCGCCATCGCCATCCGCACCGCCGTCATTCAGGATGGCCGCCTGCATGTGCAGGCCGGCGCCGGCATTGTTTACGACTCCGACCCGGAAAAAGAATGGGATGAAACCATGAGCAAAGGTCGCGCCTTGTTCCGCGCCGTGGCCGCCGCTGCCAGGGGGCTGTGACGTGATTTTGATGATCGACAACTACGACAGCTTTACCTTCAACCTGGTGCAGTACTTGCAAACTCTGGGCGCCGAGGTGCGAGTAGAGCGCAATGACGCGATGAGCGTGGCTGAAATCGAGCGCCTTGCGCCTGAAAAAATCGTGATTTCGCCAGGGCCCGGCACCCCGGACGACGCGGGTGTGTCGATGGCGCTCATTGAGCAGCTGGGGCAGCGGGTGCCGATATTGGGCGTATGTCTTGGCCATCAGGCCATCGGTCAGGTGTATGGCGGCCATGTCATTCGTGCCGGGCGCATCATGCACGGCAAGACTTCCGCCATCCATCATCAGGGCAAGGGCGTGTTTGCCGGGCTGCCTGATGGCTATGAGGCTACCCGCTATCACTCGCTGGTGGTGGACAAGACACGCCTGCCGGACTGCCTTGAAATCACCGCGTGGACGGAAAACGCCGATGGCTCGATGGAGGAAATCATGGGGCTGCGGCACCGCGAATATCCGGTGGAAGGCGTGCAATTCCACCCCGAATCCATCCTCACCCAGCATGGTCATGCGCTGCTGCGCAATTTTCTGGAGCGCTGAACATGCCGATTACGCCACACGAAGCCCTGCAACGCACCATCGAGCACCGCGAAATCTTTTTCGATGAAATGGTGGACCTGATGCGGCAAATCATGCGCGGCGAAGTCTCGCCGGTGATGAGCGCCGCCATCCTCACTGGCCTCCGGGTCAAGAAGGAAACCGTGGACGAGATTGCCGGCGCGGCCACGGTGATGCGCGAGTTCTCGCGCAAGGTGGATGTGCAAGACCGTCGTCATCTGGTGGATATCGTCGGCACTGGCGGCGATGGCGCGCAGACCTTCAATATCTCCACCGCCTCGATGTTCGTGGTTGCCGCTGCTGGCGGCCGCGTCGCCAAACATGGCGGACGCAGCGTGTCGTCGCGCTCCGGCAGCGCCGATGTGCTCGAAGCGCTGGGCGCGCGCATTGAGCTTGCGCCCGAGCAGGTGGCGCAGGCCATCGAGCGCACCGGCATCGGCTTCATGTATGCGCCGCTGCATCACCCGGCGATGCAGCAGATCGCGCCGGTACGGCGGGAAATGGGGGTGCGCACGCTGTTCAATATTCTCGGGCCGCTGACCAACCCGGCGGCGGCGGAAAACATCCTGATGGGCGTATTCCACCCGGATTTGGTCGGCATCCAGGTGCGGGTATTGCAGGCATTGGGCGCCAAGCGTGCGCTGGTGGTCTGGGGGCGCGATGGCATGGATGAAATCTCGCTGGGCGCGTCCACCCTGGTGGGTGAGCTGCGCGATGGCGTAGTGCGCGAGTACGAAGTCCATCCTGAAGACTTCGGCATCCACATGGCGCATACCCGTAACCTGCGCGTGGCCGATGTCGCCGAATCCAGGGACATGCTGCTCGGCGCGCTGGCCAATACCCCCGGCCTGCCGCTGGAGATTGTGGTGATGAACGCCGGAGCCGCGCTGTACGTGGCCGGGGTTGCCGAGAGGATGGCCGATGGCATTGCCCGTGCCCGTGCGGTGATTGCCTCGGGCGTGGCGATGCAAAAATTGCAGCAATTTGTGCAGGTCACACAGGAGCTTGCCGGTGAGTGATGTATTACAGCGGATACTGATGCGCAAGCGCGAAGAAGTACGCGAGCGCAGCGCAAAACAGCCGCTTCCGGCATTGCAGGCGCAGCTTGCCGCAGCCCCGGCGCCACGCGGCTTTGTCGCGGCGCTGAAGGCCAAAATCGCCGCCGGGCAGCCTGCGGTGATTGCCGAAGTCAAAAAGGCCAGTCCTTCCAAGGGCGTGATTCGTGCCGACTTCAACCCAGCCGACATCGCGCGCAGTTATCAGGCCGGAGGCGCTGCCTGTCTGTCGGTGCTGACCGATGTGGATTTTTTTCAAGGCAGCGATGCCTATCTGCGTCAGGCGCGCGCTGCCTGCACATTGCCGGTGCTGCGCAAGGATTTTGTCATCGACCCCTGGCAAGTGACCGAGGCGCGGGTGCTGGGTGCAGATTGCATCTTGCTGATTGTCGCCGCGCTTGCCGATGAGTCCATGCGGGCACTGGCGCAGCAGGCGCTCCGGTTGGGCATGGATGTGCTGATTGAAGCCCATGATGAAGCCGAGCTGCTGCGCGCGCTGGCCGTGCCGGGGCAGGATGGCAACATGCCGTTGATTGGCATCAACAACCGTGACCTGCGCAGTTTCCATGTCAGTCTCGACACCACCCTGGGGCTGCTGCAGCACATTCCGGATGGGCGCTTGTTGGTGACCGAAAGCGGCATCCACAACCATGAAGATGTGCAGCGCATGCGCGCGGCCAATGTCCAAGCCTTTTTGGTGGGTGAGTCCTTGATGCGCGCCGATGACCCGGGACAGGCACTGGCTGCGATATTCTCGGTGCCATGATGAGCAATCCCACCCCTGCACAGGCCAGCGGCGAGCTGGTGGTCTTTGATTTTGACCACACCTTGTACGATGGCGACTCCGGCACCCATTTATTCAAATGGCTGATTGCCCGTAGCCCCTGGCGGGTATTGCTGGCGTTGCTGATTGCGCCGCTGGCGGCGCCGATGATTGCCTTTTTGCCCACCCGCCGCCGCGGCATTTCCGCCTTCGTCTGGGTGGGCACGGTGGGGCTGCATCGCCGTCGTGACCTGAATGACCTGATTGAAGCCTATGTGCGCCGTAATCAGGATGAAATCTGCAAAAAACTGCTGCCCACTGCGCTGGAGGTATTCCATCAGCATCGTCAGGCGGGGCACGCCGTGATTGTCGCCACCGGTGCGCCGCCTGCGCTGGCGCGTGCCATTCTGGCTTTTGTCGCCCATGAAGATGTGCCCGTGATTGGTACCGAGGTCGGCCCCAGATTCGGGGCGGTGGGCGCGCTGCGGCATTGTCATCATGAAATGAAGGTCAGGATGATACGCGAGGCCGGCTTTACCCAGCCCATCGCCTATGCCTATAGCGATAGCAGCGCCGACCTGCCATTGCTGATGGCCGCGCAAAAGCCGGTGGTGGTCAATCCCAAGCCTGCTGCGCTGGCGCTGTTCCGGCGGAAACTGCCCACTGGTACGCCGATGCTCAATTGGGGGTGTCCGGGGCGGGCGGGTGAGCCGGTGGGCTGAACGCCTTTGCGCGGGCGCTCAGGCGCCCAGATATTTGACAAAGCGCAAGGTGCCGTCGCTATAACCACAGGCGCGATAGAACGCCTGTGCATCCACGCGCTGCGAGCCACTGGTGATTTCAAGGCGGGCAGCGCCGCCCACACGGGCGCGGCGCTCGGCTTCGCGCAGCAGCTGCCGCCCCAGCCCTTTGCCCTGGGCTTCGGGGGTCACCACCATGGCGGTAATCCGGCAGGTCGTGGTGCCAAGTGGCAGGTAATACATGAAGTCCAGCGCAATCAGGCCACAGGCCACGCCCTCATGGCGCGCCAGAACCAGTGCCTGGCGGTCATTGGCGATGATGCTGTGGATGCGTTCGCTGGCATCTTCGCGGTCGCAGGGATAGCCCAACTCGGAAAGCAGCAGGGCAACATCGTCAGCGTCCATCAAGGTGGCACAGCGCAAATCGACATTTTCCATCTCGCCCTGCATGGGATCTGTCCTCAGTTCGGTTGTCGGTAGATGACAATGGTTTTGCCACGTGCATGCAGTTTGCCGTCTGCCTGCAATTTTTTCAGCACCCGCCCGGCCATCTCCCGCGAGCAGCCGACAAGGCGTGCGAGCTCCTGACGTGACACGCGGATTTGCACGCCCTCGGGGTGGCTCATGGCATCGGGCTCCTCGGCCAGGTCATTCAGGGTGCGGCTGATGCGGTCGCTGACATCCAGGAACGCCAGGCGACCGGCTTTGCGGCTGGTATCGCGCAGGCGACGGCTCAGCTGATTGCCGATGCCATACAGCAGTTTGGGCGCATCCGCGGCCAGCTGGCCAGTCAAAAGCTGCATGAATTCGCGATAGCCGATTTCGGCCATTTCGCAGGGCGTGCGCGTGCGCAATATCACTTCGCGCTGCTGTGATTCGATAAACAGCCCCATTTCGCCAATGAACTCGCCCGGGCCGAAATAGCCCAGAATCAGCTCGCGGCCATCGTCCTCTTCCACCAATACGCTGACCGAGCCTTCGATCAGGTAGTACATGGTGTTGGCAGGGTCGCCCGGGCGGAAAATATAGGTGCGCGAAGGGTAGCGCCGCTGCTGGGCGTGGGACAGGAAACGCTCGATGGTTGCGCCATCAGGCGCCAGTGGGCTGTCTATACGGCGTAGCGCAGTCTGTAGAGAAGCGGAAATTGTCATAACCATGCCCATGAGCCAAACGGCAAGATTAGTGGAGAGCGAGAGCTTGGGCAAATCCGAGGGGCGGCGGATGCGCCGCAATTGCCCCATGAAACAAGAAGATGCCCCATAATGGCGGTCTGCAATTCTTATGTTCATGGAGTCCCGCCTGTGGTCAAGCCGCTGCCGCGCCTCAAGCTGCAAGGTTTCAACAACCTCACCAAATCGCTGTCGTTCAATATTTACGATGTCTGCTATGCCGCATCGGAAGAAGAGCGTCGTCGCTATATCGAATACATCGACGAGCAGTACGATGCTGACCGCCTGACCCAGATTCTGACCGATGTGGCTGAAATCATCGGCGCCAATATCCTCAATATTGCCCGCCAGGACTATGAACCGCAGGGCGCTTCGGTCACCATCTTGATTTCCGAAGAGCCGGTCATCGACAAGGCCGATGCCAAGGGCGTGATTTCCGATGCGGTGGTCGCGCATCTGGACAAGTCGCACATCACCGTGCACACCTATCCGGAAACCCACCCGGACAACGGTATTGCCACCTTCCGCGCCGATATTGATGTCTCCACCTGCGGGGTGATTTCACCGTTGAAGGCGCTCAACTACCTGATTGAGTCGCTGGAATCGGACATCGTGGTGATGGATTACCGCGTGCGCGGCTTTACCCGTGATGTGAAGGGCAAGAAGCATTACATCGACCACAAGATCAATTCCATCCAGGATTATCTGCACAAGAGCATCAAATCCCGCTACGAAATGCTCGATGTGAACGTGTATCAGGAAAACCTGTTCCACACCAAGATGCACCTCAAGGATTTTGACCTGGACAACTACTTGTTCGAAGAAAAGGCGCGCAACCTGTCCTTCAAGGAGCGCATGAAGATTGAAGCGCGCCTGCGCCGCGAAATCGAGGAGCTGTATCAGGGCCGCAATCTGGCTGACTGACAGCCATCTTGCATTTCTGCCTGGGGGCGGGTATAGTCCCACCTCTTTGTTGTAACCAATCCACAACGCGATGGCAAAGTTCCGCGCCCCAAGGTGCGCAATCAGCCCGACTATTTCCACAAGTTGAGTTTCTAATGAAAACTTTTACCGCCAAGAACGAGACCGTCCAGCGCGACTGGTACGTGGTCGATGCCGAAGGCAAGACCCTCGGTCGTCTCGCCGCAGAACTGGCCTACCGCCTGCGCGGCAAGCACAAGCCGGTTTACACCCCGCATGTTGATACCGGCGATTACATGGTCGTCATCAATGCCGAAAAGATTGCCGTCACCGGCAAGAAGCTTTCGGACAAGAAGTATCACCGTTTCACCGGCTATGTCGGCAACCTCAAGACCGAAACCCTGGCCGAGGCGCTGGAGCGCCACCCCGAGCGCGTGATTGAAATCGCCGTCAAGGGCATGCTGCCGAAGAACCCGCTCGGCCGCGCCATGTACAAGAAGCTCAAGGTCTATGCTGGCCCCGAGCATCCGCACGCTGCCCAGCAGCCGCAGGTTCTGGATATCTAAGGTCTGACGATAATGGCACTTCAACAGAATTACGGCACTGGCCGTCGCAAGTCCTCCACCGCCCGCGTGTTCCTGCGCAAGGGTTCGGGCAATATCACCATCAATGGCCGTCCGCTGGACGAGTTCTTCGGTCGCGAAACCGCGCGCATGATCGTGCGCCAGCCGCTGGAGCTGACCCAGTCGCTGGACAAGTTCGACGTGGTGGCAACCGCCAGCGGCGGTGGCACCACGGGTCAAGCGGGTGCAGTGCGTCTGGGCATTGCCCGCGCGCTGGTGGAATATGATGAAACCCTGAAGGCCGAGCTGCGCAAGGCCGGTTTCATGACCCGCGATGCCCGCGAAGTGGAACGCAAGAAGGTCGGCCTGCACAAGGCACGCCGCGCCACCCAGTTCTCCAAGCGTTAATCGCGACTGCATTAGCTGTTGCCCGCGTTATTATGGGCAACAGCTGAAAGCACTTTCGTTTGCAGCACAAAAGCAGTACAATGCACAGCCTCTAGCCCCGTCGCCAAGCGGTAAGGCACCTGACTCTGACTCAGGCATTCGGTGGTTCGAATCCATCCGGGGCTGCCAAATCCGAATACTCGCCTTGGGCGAGAACTCCGGTCAAAAAGCCCGCCTCTCGGTGGGCTTTTTTCGTTGCTTAGCAGGAGTCTCCCATAGCGATGTTCCAGCCGCCGTTTTCAACGCCCGCATCCTTGCTGGCCGATATTCGCGCGCAGGGCTATGCGCTGCTGACCCCGCAGGATGTGGCAAGTTTGACGGGGGTCACGGCCGCGCAGCTACAGGTCTTGCAGGCTGCCTGGGATGACTTGCTGCCGGACGAATACCTGCGCGATGGCGGTCGTTATCGCGCGCGTCGTCATGCCAGCTATCACTATCAGGCGGGGGTGCTGCAAGATGTGCCGCATCGCGCGCATTGGCAATCACTGGAGTACAACGCCCTGCATGGCGGCATGCAGCGCTGGTTTGCGCCGGTGACCGAGGCGACGCGCAACCTGCCTGCCTGGGAAAAATTGATTGTCGGTATTGGCAAGGTTTGCGATGCGCTTGCCGGCAGCCAGCGCTGGTCGGTGGAGGCGCATCAGTTCCGCATTGATACCGGCGATGGCATAGGTCGCCCTACGCCTGAAGGCGCTCATCGTGATGGCGTGGATTTTGTCGCGGTTTTCTTGCTGGCAAGGCAGGGCATCAAGGGCGGTGAAACCCGCGTATTCGAGGCCGATGGCCCGGCCGGACGGCGCTTTACTTTGGAGGCGCCCTGGAGCCTGCTGCTGATGGATGATGCAAGAGTGATTCATGAATCTACGCCGATTCAGCCGGAAACGCCCGGTGTACTGGGCTACCGCGACACGCTGGTGCTGACTTACCGCGCCGGCGGTTTTCAGGATGAAGTCGCTGCCGCTTAGGCGCCCGAACATTACAATGTAGTCAACTCATTTCTGGAGCTTGCATGAAACTTGGTTCTCTCAAAGAAGGTGGCCGCGACGGCACCCTGATTGTCGTTTCCCGTGACCTGGCTCGCGGTGTACGCGCCACCGGTATCGCCGCCACCTTGCAGGCTGCACTGGAAGACTGGAGCAATGCCGCGCCGCGTCTGAATGCCCTGTACCAGGCCTTGAATGAGGGCAAGGCAGAGGCGGCGCTCGATATCGACATGAAGGCGCTGGCCGCGCCCTTGCCGCGCGCCTACGAGTTTGTCGATGGCAGCGCCTATCTGCCGCATGTGGAGCGTGTGCGCCGTGCCCGTGGCGCGGAAGTGCCGGAGAGCTTCTATGTCGATCCGCTGATGTATCAGGCGGTCAGCGCCGGCTTTTATGGGCCGCGCGATCCGGTCAAGGTGGTCAGCGAAGACTATGGCATTGACCTGGAAGCTGAAATCGTTGTGATTACCGATGATGTGCCGATGGCCGTGACCCCGGAACAGGCCGCCGCTCATATCCAGCTGATTGGTTTGGTGAATGACGTTTCGCTGCGCAACCTGATTCCGCCGGAGCTGGCCAAGGGCTTTGGCTTTTTGCAGTCCAAGCCGCGCTCGGCGCTTTCGCCGGTGTTCGTCACCCCGGACGAATTGGGCGATGCCTGGCAGGACAGCAAGGTGCATCTGCCGCTTCTGACCCATATCAATGGCAAGTGGTTCGGCGCACCGGAAGCCGGTGTGGACATGCAGTTCAATTTCGCGCAATTGGTGGCGCATGCGGCCAAGACCCGACCGCTGTCGGCTGGCACCATTGTCGGCTCGGGCACCATTGCCAATGAAGACACCGGCAAAGGCGCTTCCTGCTTTGCTGAGCAACGCACCGTGGAAACCCTGCGTGATGGCAAGCCGTCCACGCCGTTCATGTCGTTTGGTGATGTGGTGCGCATTGAAATGAAAGACCGCGATGGACGCGATATTTTCGGTGCCATCGAGCAGGTCATCGAGCAGCAGGCCGCGCCGTAACAGTGCGGAGTGCAGGCGCCCATTGGGCGCCTGCCTTGTTTGAGAGGCAATCCCATGTCCGAGCTGGTCTTGTATTCCTATTGGCGCTCCAGCGCCGCCTATCGCGTGCGCATTGGTTTGAATCTGAAGTCGCTGCCGTACACGCAGAAAAATGTGCATTTGCTGCGCGATGGCGGCGAGCAGCGCAGTGCTGCTTACCGCGCCATGAATCCGCAGGCGCTACTGCCCACCTTGCAGCATGGGAATGTGGTGCTGAACCAATCGCTGGCGATTCTTGAATATCTTGACGAAATCCACCCTGCGCCTGCCCTGCTGCCCGATGATGCGGCAGGCCGTGCCCGCGTGCGTGCACTGGCGCAATTGGTGGCCTGTGATATTCATCCGCTCAATAATCTGCGCGTAGGGCAGTATCTGAAGGCTGAGTACATGCTGGAGCAGGCGGCGGTAGAAGACTGGATGCGCCATTGGATGCGCGAAGGTTTTGCCGCGATGGAGGCAATGCTTGCCCAGAGCGAGCAAACCGGCGCTCTCTGCCATGGCGATACACCGACGCTGGCGGATATTTGCCTGATTCCACAGCTTTACAATGCTCACCGCTTTGGTCTTGATATGGCGGCCTACCCCACGCTTGCGGCTATCGAGGCGCGCGCGCTTGCCTTGCCGGCGTTCGAAGCGGCAAGGCCGGAAAATCAGCCGGATGCGGCATAGCTCAAATGCTGAAAACGCCTCGCAGATGCGAGGCGTTTTGGATTCCGTCAGCCATTGAAATTGCTCTCATCAAACCCCTGGGTAATGCCGGGAATAGGGGAGTTGAAGGTATCCATCAATGCACGATTCTCCGATGGATCAGGCAATGTATTGAACTGGAATGGATTAGCCTCTCCGATAGAGGGGGCGACAATGGGCACTGGTGTGGCGGTGAATACATCGGCGTATGGGTCGTGTTCGGTTTGGCTACCTTCGGAGAGGCGGAATTTCAGTGCCAGCCCATCAGGTGAGTCGGATGCATTGAGCGCTTCTTCCATTTCAATCCGGTCTTGCTTGTAAAGATTGAATAGCGCCTGATCGAAAGTTTGCATCTGTTCGGCCAGTGACTCCTCCATCGCCTGCTTGATTTTGTGGATTTCACCGCGACGCATCAAATCACGCACAAATGGGGTATTGATGAGCACTTCCACGGCAGGCAGGCGTTTGCCGTCCTTGCCCTTTACCAAGCGCTGAGAAATCACCGCATTGAGATTCAAGGACAGGTTCATCAGCACATTCTTGTGGGCGGCTTCCGGGAAGAAGTTCAAGATGCGCTCAAGTGCCTGGTCGGCATTGTTTGAATGCAGCGTGGCAAGACACAGGTGTCCAGTCTCCGAAAAGGCGATGGCGGCTTCCATCGTGGCAGCATCAAGAATTTCACCAATCAGAATCACGTCTGGCGCTTCGCGCATGGCGTTTTTCAAAGCATTGTGGAAGCTCTGGGTGTCAATGCCGACTTCGCGCTGATTGACCAGTGAGCGTTTGTGGCGATGCAGAAACTCGATCGGATCCTCGATGGTGAGAATATGCCCGGTCATGGTGCTGTTGCGATGGTCAATCATCGAGGCGAGCGTGGTGGACTTGCCCGAGCCGGTTGAGCCGACCACCAGTACCAGACCGCGCGGCTTGATGATGATGTCGCGCAGCACTGGCGGCAATTGCAGTTCCTCAATACTGGGAATTTCCGTACGGATGGTACGAATCACCATGCCGACTTCACCACGCTGGCGGAATACATTGACGCGGAAGCGCCCTGCATCAGGAATGAGCACGGCCATGTTCATTTCCATGTCGCGCTCGAAAGCTTCGATCTGGTCTTTGTCCATCATCGAATACGCGATGCGCTCAACAAGACCGGAGGGCAGGCTGGTGCTACCAAGCGGATAAAGGCGACCCTCCACTTTGATGTGAATCGGTGCGCCCGTAGAAAGGAACATGTCCGATCCATGCTTTTCGGCCATGAGCTTGAGAAATTGGGTGATGTCCATGATTGCCTCGGAGTCCAAGTGAGCGGGCGATAATACTGTGTCCGAGCTTGGCAATAAAAAACGGCACGGGTTGCCCCGTGCCGTTTTATGTTCTGGAAATAGGTGATTAGAAGCCGTACACCACGTTGACAGTGGTGAGTGTGTCGGTTTTCTTCACGCTAGGCAGTACATCGGTGTTGTGGCGGGTTTCCACGCCTGCTTTCAGTGCCAGCGCATCAGTCATCTTGACCTGGATGCCAAGATCGTTGCGCAGGAAAGTATTGTCACCATTGCCTTCTACCAACAGGTTGTCATAGACAGCCACGTTTTCATTGAACTGGTGCTTGAACTTCATGCCTGCGCGCGCAATGGCGCCATTCTCATGCACGCGCAAATCCTGCAGCTTGCTCCAGCGGTAACCACCACCAATCTCAAAGGTCAATTGGGTGGCTTCGTTATCCAGAGCATGGAAGCCGTAGCTGACTGCAGCGACGTTCTGGTATTCGTAGCTGGCGTAGTGGTCGCGCTCAATGCGCACACCACCGACGATATAGCTGCGTGCACTGAGGTCACGTGCAGCACTCAACAGGCCTTCATAGCGATAAGCAGTTTCATTGCCCTTGCTTTTCCCGTTCAAAAAGGCTGCGCCAGCGGTGTAAGTCCATTCGCCCTGAGTGCGCGCAGCAGCAAGCTTGCCAACCAGAGTGCGGCTGTCGGTATTGCCCTTGGCGATGGCAAGCCCCAGTTCGCCAGTTCCGCTCCAGCGGTCATCAGTATTGTTGGCAGCAGTGGCGATGGCCGGAGTGCCCAGTAGTGCGGCGATGGCCAGCGCAATGACATGATTTTTCATACGATTCCTTTTTTGATTCGATGTTTTGATTTGATGGATAGTCGGGCGGGCTTGGCCGCACTGGCGAAAAATGTTGCTTGCACGAAGCTGAATGCGCGATTAGTAAATAAATTGTTATTCAGCGGCAGTGCATAGTGTCTTTTTGTGATCTATATCACGGGTTTTCTATGGATCGTTACGAACGTATTACAGTGCTGCACCGAATGCTGAAAAGCACGCGTACAGCAGTGCCCATGTCCAAGCTCATGCAGGAGCTCAATTGCTCACGCTCAACGGTGTATCGCTTGATTGCTTTTTTGCGTGATGCCTTGATGGCGCCGGTCGTGGGGGACTCGGAAGCCGGCTTCAGCTATGACCCGCAGGAGTCCGAGCGCTTTGAACTACCCGGTGTATGGCTGAGTTCCAGTGAGCTGCACGCGCTGCTGGCGACACAACAGTTATTGGCGCGTACTGGCAGCGGCGTGCTTTCCGAAGTGATGGCGCCGCTGCAACAGCGCATTGAGGCATTGCTGAATGAGCAGGCTGGCGGCAAGCCATGGCCATTGGAGCGGGTGCGCGTGATTCAGCACCGCATTCGCAAGTTGGATGAATCGGTTTTCCGTGCCGTGGCAATGGCAGTGCTGGAGCGTAAGCAGTTGCGGTTTGAATACCATGCTCGCATAACGGATCAGAACACATGGCGCTGGGTGTCGCCGCAGCGTATCACGCATTACCGTGACAACTGGTATCTGGATGTTTGGGATCATGATCGTGAGGCCTTGCGCAGCTTCTCGGTGGATCGCATTCAAAAGACACGATTACTGGATGAGGCTGCATTTGACGTGCCTGATGAGCAGTTGGACAGCCATCTTGCTGGCAGCTATGGCATTTTTGCTGGCGAGCCGAAAAATTGGGCGACGATCGTTTTCAGTGCCAGGGCGGCGCGTTGGGTGGCCGATGAGCGTTGGCACTCCAAGCAGCAGGGGCGGTTTCTGCCTGATGGGCGCTACGAGCTGAAGTTGCCCTATAGCAATGGACGCGAATTATTGATGGATGTATTGCACTACGGCGCCGACGCTGTGATTACAGCGCCGGTTTCATTGCGCGAGCAAGCCAGACTGCTATTGGGTCTGGCATATGCGAATTACGCCGATAGGTAAGCGTGGCTGAAATTTGGGCTTGGAACCAAAAGCCGCAGCCCTTATTGAAGCTGATTGACAATGAGTGAATGCTCATTCAATATTTTTCGCCCTTCATGAGCGGCACGCTATCGGCGTGTCCATTTTTCATTTGACGAGCAAGCAAACCATGGCTTCCAAAACCCTGCGCGCTACCGCGCTGTCTATGTTGATTGCATCCTCTCTTTTTCTGACTGCCTGCGGCAAGGCGCCTGAGCAGCAGAACGCTGCGCCACCGCCGATGCCGGTGACGGTGGTGACCCTGAAGGCCGAAAGTGTGGCCTTGACCCGGGAGCTGGCCGGGCGCGCCAATGCTTCGCAGGTGGCCGAGGTGCGTCCGCAGGTCAGCGGCATCGTCGAGCGCCTGATGTTCAATGAAGGCGGTAGCGTGCGCGCTGGGCAAGTGTTGTATCAAATCGACCAGACTGCTTTCCGGGCGGCGGCCAACAGTGCCCAGGCGTCGTTGGCGCGTGCGCAGGCGGCACTGACCACGGCACGCCTGAATGCTGAGCGCTCGGCAGAGCTGGTGAAGATTGATGCGGTCAGCCGTCAGGAGGATGAAACCGCGCAGGCGCAGCTTCGGCAGGCGCAAGCGGATGTCAATGCCGCACGCGCCCAAGTACAGAGCGCCCAAGTGCCATTGGGCTTCAGTCGTGTGACGGCGCCCATCAGCGGTCGCATCAGCCATTCGGCGGTGACGCGCGGTGCGCTGGTGACCGCGGCGCAGGGCACGGCACTTGCCACTATCCAGCAGCTTGACCCGATGTATGTGGAAGTGACGCAATCGAGCAGCGAGCTGTTGCAGCTACGCCGTGAAATCGAAGATGGTCAGTCGCAGGCCAGCGGCAGTGTGCCGGTGGAAATTCTGCTTGAAGATGGCAGCGTGTTCCCGCATGCCGGGCAGCTGCGTTTTGCCGAAGCCACGGTCAACCCGGCGACCGGCAGTGTACTGCTGCGTGTGGTGGTGCCCAATCCCGAGCAATTGTTGCTGCCGGGCATGTACGTCAAGGCACGCCTGACCAATGCCCAGCGCCAGGGGGCGCTGTTGGCTCCGCAGCAGGGCATTACCCGCGATGCCAAGGGCAATGCCACGGCGTTGGTGGTGAATGCCGAAAACAAGGTCGAGCCGCGTGAGGTCAAGGTCAGCCGCGCCATTGGCGACAAGTGGCTGGTGGAATCGGGGCTGGCCGCCGGCGACAAGCTGATTGTGGCTGGTTTCCAGAAGATTGGCCCCGGCGCCGAAGTGGTGCCGCAGGAAGCAGGGGCGCAGCCATCCGCACCGGCAGGCGCCGGCACAGACAAGCCCGCTGCCCAGGCTGCTGGTAACTAAGCAGGAGACGCGCAGATGGCACGTTTTTTCATTGACCGGCCGATTTTTGCCTGGGTGATTGCCATCATCCTGATGCTGGCCGGCATCATGGCGATTCGCCAACTTCCCATCGAGCAATACCCGGATATTGCCCCGCCGCAAGTTTCGGTGAGTACGGTGTATCCCGGGGCTTCGGCCAAGGTGGTGGAAGATGCCGTCACCCAGGTGCTGGAGCAGGGCATTCGCGGTGTGGATGGGCTGTTGTACATGACCTCCAGCAGCTCGGCCAATGGCGCGGCCAGCATCAATCTCACCTTTGCCAGCGGCACCGATCCGGATATTGCCCAGGTGCAGGTGCAGAACAAGTTGCAGGCAGTCACACCCCTGTTGCCGCAGGAAGTGCAGCAGCAGGGGGTGAGCGTCGGCAAGGGGCGCAGCGGCTTTCTGATGGTGATTGGCTTCATCTCCGAAGACGGCAGCATGAGCAATGACGAGATTGGCGACTACATCTCCAGTCACGTGGTTGACCGCATCGCCCGTCTGCCGGGGGTGGGCGGTACCCAGCAATTCGGTACCCAGTATGCGATGCGTATCTGGCTCGACCCTGGCAAGCTCGATACCTATGGTCTGACCGTGGCCGAAGTGACGGCAGCGGTTCGCACACAAAATGCCCAGGTCACGCTGGGGCAGCTTGGTGCGGCGCCAGCGGTGCCGGGGCAGCAGCTCAATGCCACCATCACTGCGCAGTCAAGGCTCAGTACGCCGGAGGAGTTCCGCGCCATCATCCTGCGCAGTGGCATTGATGGCTCGCGCCTGACCCTGGGCGATGTGGCGCGGGTGGAAATGGGCGCGCAAAGCTATGACAGCATCAGCCGCTACAACGGCCAGCCGGCCAGTGGCATGGCGGTGAGCCTGGCCACCGGCGCCAATGCACTGGATACCGTGGATGCCGTGCGTGCCGAACTTGCCAGGATGGAGGCCAGCTTTCCGGCAGGGCTGAAGTGGGAGGTGCCGTTTGATTCCTCGCCCTTCGTGCGCGTGTCCATCAATGGCGTGGTGAAAACCCTGGCAGAAGCCGTACTGCTGGTGTTTCTGGTGATGTTCCTGTTCATGGGCAATTTCCGTGCCACGCTGATTCCCACCATCGCCGTGCCGGTGGTGCTGCTTGGCACCTTTGCGGTGCTGTATGCGCTGGGCTTCACCATCAACATGCTGACCATGTTCGCCATGGTGCTGGCGATTGGCCTTCTGGTGGACGATGCCATCGTGGTGGTGGAAAACGTCGAGCGATTGATGCGCGAAGAAGGGCTCTCGCCCAAAGAAGCGGCAAAAAAGTCGATGTCGCAGATTACCGGCGCGCTGGTGGGCATCGGCGTGGTGCTCTCGGCGGTATTCGTGCCGATGGCCTTCATGGGTGGCTCCACCGGCACCATCTATCTGCAATTCACCGCCACCATCGTGACCGCCATGGCGTTCTCGGTGTTGGTAGCGATGGTGCTGACCCCGGCGCTGTGCGCCACCATGCTCAAACCCATCCAGAAGGGCGAGGCGCACCACCATGGCAATGGGCCGCTGGGGCGTTTTCTTGCCTGGTTTGACCGCTTGTTCAACAGCGGCAGTGAAAGATACCAGCGCGGTGTGGCCGGGATGCTGAAGCGTCCCTGGCGCTTCATGCTGGTATTTGCGGTCATCAGCACGCTGGGCGGCTGGTTGTTCCTGCGTCTGCCCACCAGCTTCCTGCCTGAAGAAGATCAGGGCATGGTGATGGTGCTGGCGCAAACCCCAGTGGGCTCCACCCAGGAGCGCACGCTTGAGTCCATCAAGCAGCTGGAGCAGCATTTTCTTGAAAAAGAAAAAGACCATGTGGTTTCCGTATTTACCGTGACCGGCTTCAGCTTTGCCGGCCAGGGGCAGAACATGGGCATGGGCTTTGTGCGCCTGAAAGACTGGAGTGAGCGCACGGCCGAGGCCGCCAAGGTGCCGGCCATCGTCGGCCGCGCCTGGCCGGGGCTTGGTCAAATCCGCGATGCCTTCATGATTCCGATCGCGCCGCCTGCCATCATGGGGCTGGGTACCGGCTCGGGCTTTTCGTTCTATCTCACCGACAACGGCGGGCTGGGGCATGAAGGGCTGCTGGCAGCGCGCAACCAGTTGCTGGGCATGGCGGCGTCCAAGGAGCAAGGCTATATCGGCAGTCTGCGCCCCAATGGTATGGAAGATGCCCCGCAGCTGCGCGTGGTGGTGGATCAGGCCAAGGCGCAGGCGCTGGGGCTTTCCCCCGCCACCATTAACAGTACCCTGGCCACCGCCTGGGGCGGCAGCTATATCGACGACTTCATCGACCGCGGCCGGGTCAAGCGCGTGTATGTGCAGGCCGATGCGCCGTTCCGCATGACGCCGGATGATTTCCTGCGCTGGTCGGTACGCAATAACCAGGGGCAGATGGTGCCGTTCTCGGCATTCGCCAGCTCGCACTGGGAATTTGGCTCGCCCAGCCTGCAACGTTACAACGGTGCCGGCGCCATGTCGCTGGAAGGCACGGCCAAGCCCGGCGTCAGCTCCGGCGAGGCGATGGCCGAGGTCGAGCGGCTGGTTGCACAGCTGCCCGAAGGCGTCGGGCTGGAATGGACGGCGGCCTCCTATCAGGAGCGCGAAGCAGGCGGCCAGATTGTGCTGCTGTATTCGCTGTCGCTGTTGATCGTGTTCCTGTGTCTGGCCGCACTGTATGAAAGCTGGTCGGTGCCGACCGCGGTGCTGCTGGTGGTGCCACTCGGGGTATTGGGCGCGGCGCTGTTCACCGGCCTGCGCGGGCTTGATCGCGATGTCTATTTCCAGGTGGGATTGCTCACCACCGTGGGGCTGACCAGCAAGAACGCGGTGCTGATTATCGAGTTTGCCAAGCAGTATTACGAGCAAGGCACCGAGCTTGTCAAAGCCATCATGATGGCAGTGCGTGACCGTCTGCGTCCCATCGTCATGACCTCGCTGGCATTCGGCTTTGGCGTGCTGCCACTGGCACTGGCCAGCGGCGCAGGCTCGGCGGCGCAGCGCGCCATCGGCACCGGCGTGCTTGGCGGCATGATTGTCGGCACGGTGCTCGGCATCTTCTTTATCCCGTTGTTCTATCTGGTGGTGGTGCGCCTGTTTGCCCGCAATAAAAAACCGGCCGCCGACCAAGGAGATATGTCCCATGTTTAAGCCTCATGCTCTGACACTGGCACTTGTGGCCGCGCTTTCCACGGCGGGCTGTGCCACCTTGGTGCCGGCCACGCCGGCTGCTGAAGCGGGCATCCCGGCGCAATGGCAGGGCATCGAAGGCCGGCAGACCGGCGATGTCAGCACATTGGACTGGCGCGCCGTGTTGCAGGACGCGCGCCTTGAGCGCGTGGTCGAACAAGCCCTTGCCCATAACCGTGACCTGCGCGTGGCGGTGCTGAATGTCGAACGCGCCCGCGCCCAGTACCGCATCAGCCGGGCCGAGCGCCTGCCTTCGGTGGGCGGCAGTCTCAGCCAAACCCGCGCTGGCGGTGATGTACCCGTGACCGAGAGCTATAGCGCATCGCTGGGGGTGGCCAGCTTTGAGCTGGATTTGTTCGGTCGGGTGCGCAATTTGAGCCAAGCGGCCGTGCAGCAGTTTTTTGCACAGCAAGAAAACCGCCGCGCCGCGCAGCTGAGCCTGGTGGCCGAAGTCAGCCGCGCCTGGCTGACCCTGGCGGCCGATCAAAGCCTGCACGCCATTGCCGAGGACACCTTGCATGCCTATCAGGAAACCCTGCGCCTGACCGAGCGTCGTCATGAGCTGGGCGCCGTCAGCGGCTTGGAGCTGGCGCAGATGCGCGCGCAGGTGGAAACTGCCCGGGGCGATGTGGCGCGCTATGCGGCGCAGGTACAGCTTGACCGCAATGCCTTGGACTTGCTGGCAGGTACACCGTTGGCCGCAGCCGACTTGCCACAGGGGCTGCGCGATACCGATATCGCCCTTAGCCCCGTGCCTGCCGGGCTGGCTTCGGAAGTGCTGTTGCGCCGTCCCGATATCCGTGCGGCCGAACACAGCCTGCTGGCCACCAACGCCCATATCGGTGCGGCGCGTGCGGCGTTTTTCCCCTCCATTCGCCTGACCGGTAGTGCCGGTACGCAGAGCGGTGAACTCTCCGGCCTGTTTGATGCCGGAACCCGCTTCTGGCGCTTCATGTCGCAAATCAATATCCCGATTTTTCAGGGCGGGGCATTGCGCGCCAACCTGAAAGTGGCCGAGGCCAACCGTGATATGGCGCTGGCGGCTTACGAAAAAGCCATCCAGAGCGGTTTCCGCGAAGTTGCCGATGCGCTGGTGCAGGAGCAAGCCTTGAACGAGCGCCGTGCAGCGGCAGAAAACCTGTTGCAAGTGGCGCGCCAGGCCGAGCAGCTTTCCACGGCGCGGCGCGATGCCGGTCGTGACAGCTACCTCACCTTGCTTGATGCGCAGCGCACCCGCTATGCCGCCGAGCAGGCCGCCATTGCCGTCCGCCTTGCCCAGCAAGCCAATCGCATCACCCTGTACCAAGCCTTGGGCGGCGGCTTAGAGGCAGATAACAGCCCATGAACAAGCCCAGCCAGACTGCCCGTACCCGCCGGGCAGAACATAGCCAGGCACAACGTCAACGCATCTTCGATGCCGCCCGGCAGTGCTTTGCCGAGCGTGGCTTCCATGCGGCCAGCATGGCGCAAATCGCCGAAACCGCCGACGTCAGTGCCGGCCTTATCTACCGCTATTTCAGCAGCAAGTCCGAGCTGATCCACGGCATTGTCGAGGCGCAGATGCAAGCTCTGGCCGCAGACATCGAGGCGCGTCAGCACGACACCCGGCCGCCCTTGCCGTGCGTGATGGAAATTCTTGGGCAGTCCTGTCGTCCGCCCGGGTGTGATGGCGATACGCCGCTGGAGCCGACGCTGATGCTGGAAATCACCGCCGAGTCGCGCCGTGACCCCTTGATTGCCGAAGTGCTGACGCGCTTCAACCAGCAGATTGATGCCGCGATTGCCGAGTGGATGAGCCGCCCGCAGGCCGAAGGCGGCTTTGCCGTGCCAGCGGAAAAAATTGCCGCCCGCAGCCTCGCCCTGCGCGCCCTGGTGGACGGCTTGAAGCAACGACTGGTGCGCGAGCCGGAGATGAACATGGCCGCCGTCGAGGCCATGCTGCACGATGTGTTGCCGCGCCTGATGGGCGACTGAGCGCACACCGGTTTATTGGGCTGCCCCGGCAAAGCCCTGCTGGCGCCAGGCCTCGAACACCACCACAGCAACGGCATTGGAAAGATTCAGGCTGCGGTTGTCCGGGCGCATCGGCAGCCGCAGACGCTGCGCAGCCGGGATGGCGCTCAGCACCGCCTGTGGCAGCCCGGCGGTTTCACTGCCAAACAGGAAGGCATCGCCGCGCTGGTAGTCCACCTGGTCATGACGTACCGTGCCCCGGGTGGAGAGCGCGAACACCCGCCCCGGTGCCACGGCTGCCAGTGCATTGGCCAAGGTTTCATGCAGGCAGAGCGTGGCGTATTCGTGATAGTCCAGCCCGGCACGGCGCAGCTGCTTGTCCTCCAGCGAAAATCCCAAAGGCTTGACCAGATGCAGCTGACAGCCGGTATTGGCGGCAAGGCGAATCACATTGCCGGTATTGGGCGGGATTTCCGGTTGGTGCAGGATGATATGGAACACGGCGGCAGTTACCAGGGCAGGGTGCTGCCATTGGCGTGCCAGAAACTGCCGGTATTGGCAAGATTCAGCGCATCCACACGCGCGGCCAAGCCTTCGGCGGCCTGTTCCGGGCTGACATCGCCCTTGCCGCCGACCATCTCGGTCGCCACCAGACCCGGATGCAGCAAGCAGACGGCGATGCCGCGCGAGGCCAAGTCCACTGCCAGCGACTTGCCCACGGCATTCACCGCGGCCTTGGAGGCGCGATAGCCGTAATACGCCCCGGAGCTGTTATCGCTGACCGAGCCCATGCGGCTGGTGATGATGGCGAGCTTGCTGCCCTCGGCCAGTTGTCCGAGTACGGCATGGGTGGTCAGTAACGGCCCCAGGGTATTGACTTCAAACTGCTGGCGGATGGCAGTGAGCGCGGCATCATCCAGCTTGTCCAGCGTTTCATTGCTGAAAATCCCGGCATTGAGAATCACCGTATCCAGTTGCACCCCGGCCAGCATTTCCGGCAGGCGGGCGATGCTGGCGGCATCGCGCATGTCGATGCCGTCGATGACCTGAGCGCCACTGGCTGCCAGCGCCGGGCTGGTATTGCGGCAGACGGCATACACCGTATCGCCGCGTTCACGGTATAGCCGGGTCAGCGCAAGGCCGATGCCGCGATTGGCACCGGTGATGAGGATATTGGCCATGACAGGCTCCTGTATTCGGGGTTGCTTATGGTGGCGCAGAAGCGGGCAAGGTCAAGCGAGAATCTTAGAACCTGAATGCGGGATAACTGTAGTTTGAAATTTTTGTTAATGTTGCCGTTCCGATACATGGCGGTGAATGCGCGCATGCCGGATTGAATTGACAGGAGCTATTGGTAATTCGGCTCATGTTCCCTTTCCACCCTTTGGAGATTTTCGAGATGTCTTATCGCAATAGATTGGGCAAGAACCTCAAGCGCAGTGCCTTGAGCGTGGCGCTTGGGCTGTGTTTCATCGGTACGGTGCAGGCGCAAAGTGCGGTGGGTTCGCTATTTGGTACTACCCGTAGCGGCAGTGAAGTGACGTTGGAAAACCCGCAGACCGGCATGAAGCGCACCATCCATGCCGATGCTTCTGGTCGTTTTACTTTCAGCCAATTGCCGCCGGGCATCTACAAGGTCACTGCCGAAGACGGCACTGTGCGCGAGGTGATGGTGAATGTCGGCACCGGCTCGCAAGTCAATTTTTCGGCAGGCAGTAATGCCAACGCACTGGATACGGTGACCGTGGTAGGCAGCCGTCTGGCCAACCCGATTGACGTATCTTCGGTGGAATCCACCACGGTGTTCACCGCCGAGCAAATCCAGGCACTGCCGGTATCGAGCAATGTCAGCAGCGTGGCGCTGCTGGCGCCTGGCACAGTCAAGGGTGATAGTGGCCTTGGCAGTGGCAACCTGGCCTCTTTTGGTGGATCTTCGGTGGCGGAAAACGGCTATTACATCAATGGTTTTGATGTCACCAATATGCGCACCATGCTGTCGTTTGCCGATATGCCATTCCAGGCGATTGCTCAGCAGCAGGTCAAGACCGGCGGTTATGGGGCTGAATATGGCCGCTCGCTGGGCGGTGTTATCAGCCTGGTGACCAAGTCCGGCAGCAATGACTGGCATTTCGGCGGCAGTGTGGAGTGGTCTCCGGACTGGGGACGCAAGTCAGGCAAGGATGTCAAGACTCGCGATAGCCATGCTGAAAATCCACTGTATGCCTATCGCAGTGATAACGAATTCGAGCGCCTGACCTATTCGGCCTATGCCAGTGGTCCGATTATCAAGGACAAGCTGTTCTTCTTCGCCATGCTCGAAGGCCGCCGCAATACCGATGATGTGTACAGGTCGCTGGATAGCTACAGCACGCGCAATACCAGCCCGCAGGCCATCGTCAAGCTGGACTGGAACATCAATGACAGCAACCGCCTGGAGTTCACCGGCCTGCGCAATACCAGCAAATACCGCCGCATTGATTACCAGAACCCAACTGGTCAGTACAACACTGGCGTACATGGCGAGTTGCAGGACAGCTACCGGGTGGAGAATGGCGGCAAGCTCGGCATCCTGAAATACACCGGTTATTTGAGCGACAACTTCACCTTGTCCGGTCAGTATGGCTATCTCAACAGCATTCTGAGCCATCGCGATCCGCCACCGCCGGGTGCCGACTGTCCGTGGGCGTATGACTTTGGCTATACCACCAATCGCGTTCGTGAGTATCTGGGCTGTTTCAGCAGTCCCACGGTGACCGATTTGAAGGCGCCACCGAATGAAGACGTGCGCAAGGGCTTCCGTATTGATGGTGAGTGGCTGCTGGGTGACCACAAACTGCGCTTTGGTGTGGATCGCGAGACCTATGACTCGTTCTCGCGCGGCTCCACCTATTCCGGTGGCATCAACTGGGCCTACTACACCGTGCCGAACAACTCGGTAGCAACCGGCATTTATGCCGGACAGCCCGGCCGCACCGTGAACGGGCAGCTGGTGGCACCCGGTGCCCAATACGCGCGCTCGCGCGTCCGCCAGACCTCCACAGCCTCTTACCAGAACATCAACAGCGCCGCCTATATCGAGGACAACTGGCAGGTCACCGATAACTTCATGGCCTATCTTGGCCTGCGCTGGGAAAAGTTCGAGAACAAGAACGGCGATGGCGTGAGCTGGGTCAAGTCCAAGTACGAACTGGCGCCACGTTTGGGCTTTGCCTGGGATGTGAATGGTGACGCGCAGATCAAGCTGTTTGGTAATGCCGGGCGCTATTACATTCCAGTGGCGACCAATTCCAGCATTCGTGCCACCGGCGCCGAGTCCACGACGTACAACTGGTATTACGTCAGCGGCTGGAATGACCGCGGCGAGCCGGTTGGGCAGGGTGCGCAGATTGGTGATACCCAGGTGAATGGCTCGCTGAAAGCACCGCATCCGTCTTCGGTGGCTTCGGCCAACCTCAGCCCGATGCATCAGGATGAATACATCCTTGGGGCACAATTCCAGCTCAGCGATATGTGGCTGGTAGGCTTGCGTGGCACTTACCGCAAGGTCAAGGCGGGTATGGACGATGCCTGCATGCTGCAGCCGTTCGTGGACTGGGCCGCCGACAATGGCTACACCAATTTTGATGACCATTCGGTGCCGGGCTGCTACATCATCAATCCTGGCAAGGATGTGATGTTGAACTTGGATGTAGATGGTGATGGCAGCCTGGAATTGGCCACGGTGCCCTCGCGCTACTTCGGTTTGCCCGAATACAAGCGCAGCTACACCGGCCTTGAGTTCTTCTGGGAGCGCGCCAGCGAAAAACTGCAATTGCAGGGTAGCTATACCTTCTCGCGCAGCCGCGGCAACATGGAAGGCTATGTCAACTCCACCCTGGAGCAGGAAGACCCGGGTTTGACTCAGGATTTTGACCACTCGCTGTTCATGGATGGTGGTTATGGCCCGTTGCCGAATGACCGTACCCATGTCATCAAGGCCTTTGGTGCCTATAAGTTCAGCAACGAATGGAGTCTGGGGGGCAATTTCGTGGCCTCTTCCGGCCGTCCGGTGAACTGCCAGGGCTTTGTGCCATTGGAGCTGGCTGGTGATTACGATGTTGGCACGCTTACGGCATACAGCGCATCGAGCTTCTACTGCCTTGGCAGCAATGGCCTGCGCAGCCTGCACCAGCGTGGCGACCAGGGGCGCACGCCTTGGACTTGGACGCTTGACTTGTCTGCTACCTATACCCCGCGTTGGGCTGATGGCAAGCTGAAGTTCAAGGTCGATGTGTACAACGTGTTCAATAACGGTCGCGTGGTGGAGTATGTGGAAACCACCGAGGCTGCTCGCGATGTGCTGAACCCGGACTATCGCAACCATGCCAGCTACCAGACACCGCGTTCGTTGCGCTTTACCCTGCGTTACGACTACTGATGGCTTAGCTGTTTAGCTGTACTTGAATCACCCCGCCTCGGCGGGGTGATTTTTTGGACATGACTTTCGACCCGTGCGGCTGGCAGGAGCAGGGCTTAACATTAACCGTTCCAAAACCACAGGATGCTCAACATGATGTTCAAGTCCGCTCCGCGCATGGCGGCACTCTCGCTTGCGCTTGCCACTGCCCTTGGCGGCAGTTTCGTTCCAGCACCTGCCCAGGCAGCTCGGTCGGCGACGCAGGTGAATCTGCCGTATGAAACCTTCACCCTGCCCAATGGCCTGCGGGTGGTGGTGCATACCGACCGCAAGGCGCCGATCGTGGCGGTGAATGTCTGGTATCACGTCGGCAGCAAGGACGAGCCGGCCGGGCGCACCGGTTTTGCGCATTTGTTCGAGCATCTGATGTTCAACGGCTCGGAAAACCACCCCGGCGAATATTTCGCGCCGTTCGAGCAGGCTGGCGCCACCGATATGAACGGCACCACCAATAGCGACCGCACCAATTACTTCCAGAACGTGCCGACCACGGCGCTGGACATGGCGTTGTGGATGGAGTCTGACCGCATGGGGCATTTGCTTGGCGCCATCGACCAGAAGACTCTGGACGAGCAGCGCGGCGTGGTGCAGAACGAGAAGCGTCAGGGCGAGAACCGGCCTTATGGGCAATTCTATGCCACCATGCTGCGGACGATGTATCCCAAGAGCCATCCGTATCACCACACCGTGATCGGCTCGATGAACGATCTCAATGCCGCCACTTTGGACGATGTGAAAAACTGGTTCCGCGCCTGGTATGGTCCGAACAACGCGGTGCTGGTACTGGCGGGCGATATTGATGTTGCCACCGCCCGGGAAAAAGTGACGAAATACTTTGGTCATATCCCCGCCGGCCCGAGTCTGGCGCAGCCGGCAGTCAACGTGCCGAAGATGAACGTCAGTGGCCGTACCGAGATGCAGGACAAAGTGCCGCAGACGCTGTTGGCGCGGGTTTGGAATGTGCCGCAGAGCACCAGCAGCGAAAGCGATGTGCTCGACCTTTTCAGTGAAGTATTGGGGGGCAGCACCACCTCGCGGCTGGATCGCCGTCTGGTGTATCAGGATCAACTGGTGGACAGCATCAGCACCAGCAATATGGGCAGCCAGCTCGCTGGCTTGTTCATGATTCAGGCGATGGTCAAGCCCGGCGTGGATGTCGCCAAGGTGGAAGCGGCGATTGACGAGGAGCTGCAAAAGTTGCTGCGCGAAGGCCCCAGCGCTGAGGAGCTGGCGCGCGCCAAGACCGACCACAATGCCTCGCTGGTGCGCGGTATGGAGCGTATCGGTGGTTTTGGCGGCAAGGCCGATATTCTGGCTTCCTGCACCATCTACACCGGCAAGCCCGGCTGTCTGGATGAGAGCCAGCGCACCATTGCAGCCGCAACACCGGCCAGCGTGCAGCAGACCGCACAGCGCTGGCTGGCTGCTCCCAGCCATACTTTCGTGATTACGCCGGGTGAGCGCACGGTATTGACGGAAGATCTCAGCGTGCAACCGGCTCCGTTCAATCTGCCCGCGCCCGATCGCAAATACCGCACCACGGCAGCACAGGTTGATCGCAGCCAAGGCGTGCCGCAGGTAACGGACTTCCCGGCACTCAAGTTCCCGGCATTGCAACGCGCCAAGCTCGCCAATGGCACCACCGTAGTGCTGGCCGAACGTCATGACATCCCGGTGGTGCAGATGAGCTATCAGTTCCATGGCGGCTATGCGTCCGATGCCGGCGGCAAGCTGGGGCGTGCCAGCTTCGCCATGGGGATGCTGGACGAAGGCGCGGGCGAACTGGATGCGCTGGCCTTCAAGGCGCGTGCGGAATCGCTGGGCGCACAACTGGGGGCTGGCGCCAATCTGGATGGCAGCAGTGTCTCACTCTCGGCGCTGAAGTCGAACCTCGATGCTTCGCTGGCGCTGTACGCTGACATGTTGCGCCGCCCGGCCTTCAATGCCGCCGATATCGAGCGCGTGCGCGCACAATGGCTGGCTGGCATTGCCCAGGAAAAGGCCAATCCCGGTAGCGTGGCGCAACGTGTGCTGCCGCCGCTGCTCTACGGCGAAGGCCATCCGTATGCCATCCCGTTCACTGGCAGTGGCACCGAGGACGCCATCAAGGCACTCAGCCGTGATGACCTTCTGGCCTACCAGAAAACCTGGCTGCGCCCGGAAGCGGCTACCCTGCTGGTGGTGGGGGACACCTCGCTTGAAGAAATCGTTCCGCTTCTGAACAAGCATCTGGGCGACTGGAAGGGCGAAGGTGCGGTAGCGCAGCCGGTGGCCTTGCCGCAGGTGGACGCACCCCGGCAGGCGCGGGTGTACCTGATTGACCAGCCCGGCGCGATTCAGGCCAATATCATGGTTGGCAAGCTGGTGCCTTCCAGCCGTGATGCCGGGGCTACCCGTCTTGAGATGAGCAATGACATCATCGGCGGCACCTTCACCTCGCGGCTCAACATGAACCTGCGCGAGGACAAACACTGGTCGTATGGTGCCCGCACCTCGCTGGTCAGCGCGTTGGGGCAGCGTCCTTGGCTGGCCAGCGCCCCGGTGCAAATCGACAAGACCGCCGAATCGCTGGCTGAAATCCGGCGCGAGTTTGCCGAATACGCCAGTGGCAAGGCACCGGCGCGGCAGGAAGAAGTCACCAAGGTGGTGAATAACGAGCTGCGCAGCCAGCCCGGGGCCTACGAAACCGGCAGAGCGGTGATGAGCACCATCAACGGCATCGTCCGCTATGGTCGCCCGGATAACTGGGTGACGCTGCGCAATGCCGAGGTTGAAGCCTTCAGTGTGGCTGATGCCAATACTGCCGCTGCCAGCTTCAACCCGGACAATCTGGTCTGGGTGGTGGTCGGTGACTTGGGCAAGATTGAAGCCCCGGTGCGCGCCCTGAACCTGGGCGAAGTCACCATCCTCGATGCCGATGGCAAGCCGGTCGCGGCCAAGAAATAAGCCACTGCCTGCATCGAAAACGGGGGAGCTTGGCTCCCCCGTTTTGTTTTGCCCGATGAAAGTTCGCAGTAGGCAGAAGCCGGACTTTATCGGGATTCTCAAGTGCAGATTTTAAGTATCTAATAGTGTCGGGCATACCCTAAGGCTATACACCGAGCAGCAGGACGGCGGTGTTCGCCGTCATGCCGGTTGCTTGAGTGCCGCAAAGCCTGCCGAGCGCAATTCTTCCGGGTCAAAGTCATCCACCATGATGGTGTCGAGGGTGAGCTGGCGCAGGTGGTAGAGCTGACGGGCTTCTTCCAAGGTAATCCAGCCCTCATTCACGCCTTCTTCAAGCTGGTCTTCAAACTCCAGAGCCTCGATATCGCTGTTTTTCAGCGCCTTCATGAACTTGCGCTCAATCGGCTCGGCCGCCACAAAGTCCGGCAGATAGCTGACGATGCGCCCGCCCGGGTTGTTTTCGCCGGGGGTGGTGAATACGCCTTTGGCCAGACGCTCGCGGGCATCGCCGGGATTCATCAGGATGCTGGCGACCTTGTGACCCAGACGGTCGGAAGGCGCCTGGGCGCGGCGACCCCATGGGAAAATAATCGGCCACAGCAGCCAGGCCACCGGACGCACCGGGAAGTTGCGCAGTGCGGTGGACAGCGCAGTTTCAATCTTGTTGACCGCATCATGCACGGCCCAAGCCAGCAGCGGCTGGTCGGTTTCCGGATAGCCTGCATCCTGATGGCGTTTCAGCATGCTGCTGACGATATACAGCTGGCTCAGCACATCGCCAAGACGGCCGGACAGCGATTCCTTGAACTTCAGCTTGCCGCCCAACAGCAGCATCGAGACATCGGCCATCAGGGCAAGATTGGCCGAATAGCGGTTGAGTTTGCGGAAATAACGCCGGGTATAGGCATCGCCGGGGGCCGCGCCGATGCGTGCACCGGTGAGGCCAAGCCACCAGCTGCGCACGGCATTGGAAATGGCATAGCCGATATGCCCGAACAGTGCGCCATCAAAGGCATCCAGCCGCGCGCTGGGGCTTTCCAGCTGCACTGCGCGCATTTCCTTCATCACCCATGGGTGGCAGAGGATGGCGCCCTGGCCGAAAATCATCAACGAGCGGGTCATGATGTTCGCGCCTTCCACGGTGATGGCAATTGGCGATGCCTGCCAGGCGCGACCGGCAAAATTGCGCGGCCCCAGGATAATGCCCTTGCCGCCGACGATATCCATCACATCCTTGGCAACAAGCCGCCCCATTTCGGTGCAGTGGTATTTGGAGATGGTGGAAGGAACCGCCGGGTTTTCGCCGCGCGCCACGGCAGCGGCCGTGGCTTCGGACAGGGCGCTGATGGCGAACGCATGGCCGCCGATGCGGGCGAGGGCTTCTTCCACACCTTCAAAGCGGCCAATGGACAGGCCGAACTGCTTGCGGATGCGCGCATAGCTGCCGACGGTGACCGCACCCATCTTGGCGCCGCCGCTGGCGGTGGAAGGCAGGGTGATGGAGCGGCCAATCGACAGGCATTCCATCAGCATGCGCCAGCCCTGCCCGGCGTAGTTTTCGCCGCCAATGAGCTGCGAAAGCGGCACGAAGACATCGCGCCCCTTGATCGGGCCATTCTGGAATGGTGAGTTCAATGGGAAGTGGCGGCGGCCGATTTCCAGCCCCGGAGTATCACGCGGCACCAGCGCCAGCGAGATACCGATGTCCTTGACATCACCCAGAAGGCCGTCCGGGTCATACATGCGGAAGGCCACGCCAATGAGCGTTGCCACCGGTGCCAAGGTGATATAACGCTTGTTGAGGGTCAGGCGGATGCCGACCACTTTGGCGCCATTCCAATCGCCTTCGCAGACGATGCCGTAGTCGGGGATGGATGTGGCATCCGAGCCTGCAAACGGGCCGGTCAGGGCAAAGCAGGGCACCTCACGGCCATCAGCCAGGCGCGGCAGGTAATGGCGCTTTTGCTCCTCGGTGCCGTAGTGCATCAAAAGTTCGGCAGGGCCCAGCGAATTGGGCACGCCCACCGTGGAGCTGACCACCGAGCTGATGGAGGCCAGTTTTTGAATCACCTTGTGGTTCATCAGCGCAGAGAAGCCCAAGCCGCCGTATTCCTTGGGGATGTTGAGGCCGAAGAACTTGTTGCGCTTGATGTAGTCCCAAAGCTCGGGCGGCAGGTCGGCGCGCACATGGTCGATTTCCCAGTTATTGACCATCTGGCAGAGCGTTTCAGTGGGGCCATCGAGGAAGGCTTGTTCTTCCGCGGTCAGCTCGGGCTTGGGCTGCGCCAGCAAAGCCTGCCAGTCGGGCATGCCGGAAAACAGCTCGCCCTCGAACCCGACCGTGCCCGATTCCAGCGCGGTGCGCTCGGTATCGGACAGCGGTGGCAGGATGCGCGTATAGAACTTCAACAGCGGCGAAGTAATCAGCGCCTTGCGCAGTGGTGCAATCAACAGCGGCAGCGCAATCAGTGCGGCCAGGATGCTGGCGGTGAGTGTGGCAACCGGGTGGGCGCCCAGCAGCCAGCAGGCCAGAAGCGCGGTGGCAGTCAGTGCCGCCCACACCGCCAGGCGCCAGCGGTGATAGGCCGACAGGCCAGCGGCAAGCAAAATCACGATAAAGGGGATGGCGATGCTCATGGACACTCCGGCGCGGGCAGTTGGCGACAATCAATACGCGAAGACTAATCAAAATCGCGTTTCCATACGCAAAAGTATGGATGACTTTGCCCGCTGTCAAGCTGCACTGCGGGAATGAAAACTAATGGCCGATATGCGCGGCTTATTCCCTTGCGTATGGTTTAATTGAAGCATGAATGAGACATCGCCAAGAGCCGAGCGCAATGGTCGCCTGAGTGCAGATGACTGGGCCGCTGCCGCGCTGGAACAAATCGCCGAGCAAGGTGTGTCTGCGGTCGCGGTGGAGCCGCTTGCCCGCCGTCTTGGTGTCACCAAGGGCAGCTTTTATTGGCACTTCCCTTCCCGTGATGCGCTGTTGCAGGCGGCGCTGGAGCGCTGGGAAACGCATGAGCAGGCGGTCGTGTTCGCCCCACTGGAGGCGCTGACTAATCCTGCCGAGCGTTTGGGCGCGCTATTCAAGCTGGTGGCCAACGAAGTGCAGTCGCATGTGATTTACAGCGAGCTTTTGAAATCACTGGACAATCCCGCCGTGCAGCCGGTGATGAACCGGGTCTCCAAACGGCGCATGGACTATCTGACTGCGGCCTTCCGTCAGGCGGGTCTGGATACCATCGCTGCCCAGCATCGTGCGCGCCTTGCTTATGCGGCCTATGTCGGCTTTTTGCAGCTCAACCTGCAACTGGGCCAACGTGATATGCAGCGTGAAGAATTCGAAGACTATGTTGCCCATGTGATGGCCACATTGATTCCGCAACGCGCCTGATTTCCCCGTCCAACCTTGAGAGCCATGTCCATGACCAGCCAACTGCCTGCCCTGAACCAATGGGTTGAAGAAATCGCCGAGCTTACCCAGCCCGACCATATCCATTGGTGCGATGGCTCGGATGCCGAAAACGCCAAACTCATCGAGCAGATGCTGGCCGATGGCACCTTGCTCAAACTCAACGAAAGCACGCACCCGGGCAGTTATCTGCACCGCTCGCATCCGGACGATGTGGCGCGCGTGGAGCATCTGACCTTTGTATGCACCACCGAGCGTGACGATGCCGGCCCCAATAACCACTGGATGGCGCCGGACGAGGCGCGTGCCAAGATGCGTGCGCTGTTTGCCGGCTGCATGAAGGGTCGCATCCTGTATGTGGTGCCGTACTGCATGGGGCCGATTGATTCGCCGCTGTCGCGCTGCGGGGTGGAAATCACCGATTCGCCCTATGTGGTGGCGAATATGCGCATCATGACCCGCATGGGGCAAGCGGCATTGGCACGCATCGAGCGCGAAGGCCAGTTCGTCAAGGGGCTGCACTCCACCGGCGATTTGAACCCGGAGCGGCGCTTCATCATGCACTTCCCCGAGTCTCTCGAAATCCAGTCCTTTGGCTCCGGCTACGGTGGCAATGCGCTGCTTGGCAAGAAGTGCCACGCCCTGCGTATCGCCAGCCATCAGGCGCGCAGCGAAGGCTGGCTGGCCGAGCATATGCTGATTCTGGGCATCGAAAACCCGCAGGGTGAGAAGCACTACATCGCTGCGGCTTTCCCCAGCGCCTGCGGCAAGACCAATCTCGCCATGCTGATTCCGCCCGAAGGCTATGTCCGAGATGGCTGGAAAATCACCACCATTGGCGATGACATCTGCTGGATGCGCCCCGGTGCCGATGGCCGCCTGTATGCCATCAACCCCGAGGCCGGCTTCTTTGGCGTGGCACCGGGCACCTCGGCCAAGTCCAACCCCAATGCCCTGGCCTCGATCCAGCGCAATACCATCTTCACCAATGTGGCGGTGACTGATGACAACCAGCCGTGGTGGGAGGGGCTGGACAAGCGCGTGCCGGTCACCGACTGGAAGGGCAATCCGTTCAACGCCGAGGCGGGCACACCGGCTGCACACCCCAATTCGCGCTTTACCGTCAGCGCCAAACAGTGCCCGAGCTACGCGCCGGAAGCCGAAGCCCCGGCCGGGGTGCCGATTTCCGCGATCGTCTTTGGCGGTCGTCGCGCCTCACTGGTGCCTTTGGTGTTCGAAGCCCGTGACTGGACGCATGGCGTCCTGATCGGTGCGGCGATGGGCTCGGAAACCACCGCAGCGGCCACCGGTGCGGTAGGTGTGATGCGCCGCGACCCGATGGCGATGAAGCCGTTCTGCGGCTACAACTTCGCCGATTACTTCACTCACTGGCTGTCGTTCGACAAGGCTGGTGCCAAATTGCCGAAGATTTTCCACGTCAACTGGTTCCGCAAGGGTGATGGCGGCGACTTCCTGTGGCCGGGCTTTGGCGACAATATGCGCGTGCTGGAGTGGATGCTAAAGCGCGTGGCTGGCAGCGTGGGCAGCCAGGAAACCCCGATTGGTCATCTGCCCAATCCCGCCGACATCAACCTCGACGGTCTTGATTTGAGCGATGAGGCCATGCAAAAGCTGTTCGACTACGATCGCGCAGGCTGGGCGGCGGAATTTGCCAGCATTGGTGAATACCTTGAGGAATACGGCCCGCGCATGCCTGAAGCACTGAAGGCTGAACAGCAACGCATCCACGAGGCCTTGAGTTGAGCGGCAACAGGCGCTCAAACAAACGGCCTGCCATTGGCAGGCCGTTTTTGTTGGAGGCATCAAGCATCAATAACGCGGAATCTCCGGGTTGATGGCAGCCCAGGCGTCGATGCCGCCTTCAATGTTGTAAACATCATTAAAGCCCAAACGCCGATAGTGCTCGGCGGCCTGGCGGCTGCGTCCACCGTGGTGGCAGAGGAAGGCAATTGGCGTGGATTTGTCCAGCGCTTCAATCGCTGCCTGGCCGTCGTCGAAATGCAAATACGCCACCGGCGCTGCCGCCAGAGCGCGCTCAGCGTACGGGCGCACGTCAATCAGGGTCAGCCTGCCTGCGGCGATACGCTCGGCCGTCTCTTGCACGGAAATATCCCGTACCGGCTTGGGCGCATTCGGGTTTTCAATCACCAGACCCTTGCCGCGTGCATCATCGGCAAAATCCAGCTTAAGACCATCGGCGCGGCGGGCATCATTGAGCGGGAACTGCAGCGGTACGCCATCGACGGTAACGGCAATCGCGTGCGGATTGGGCTGCACCAGATGCAGGCGGGTGCGGAACTGACGGTCAATGGCAATCTCCACCACCATCTCCTCACCGGCATCGGCAATGGCTTGCTTGAGCATGGCCTGCGCTGCCGGGGTGATGGTGATGGCAGGCGGCGTGCGGTCAGGCTCGGGCAGGCCAAGTGCCGCTTGCAGCTCACCGCTGGCGGCCATCTGGGTGATGATGTCACTGCCGCCCACCAGCTCGCCGTCGATATAGAGCTGCGGGATGGTCGGCCAATCGCCATAGAGTTTGATGCCCTCGCGGATTTCCGGGTCGGTCAGGACATCGACATGGGCAAATTCGACCTCCAAATCGCGCAGGGTGCCTGAGGCCTGTGCAGAGAAACCGCATTGCGGGGCGGCAGGCTCGCCCTTCATGAACAATACGACGCGCTGGGCGGCAAGAATTTCGCTGATGCGCTGGCGCAGGGCAGGATCAAGGGACATGGCGTACTCCAAATGAGTGAAAGTGGGGGTTATGCGAGCTTCAAAAGCTGCTGCGCGATGGGCAGCGCCTGCACGGTCCACTGCCGGTACTGCGCGGCGGAAGGATGCAGGCCATCGGCCACCAGTGCGTTTTTACCGGCGCCGCAAGTGCGGCTGATGGCGGTGACATCCACCAGCGCCACTTGCTGCGCTTGGCAAACGGTGTGGATATGAGCGTTGTAGGCGTCGATTTGATGCGCCACCTGAGCCGCATCACGGCCTTCGCGCTGCGCATAGGGGGTCATGCCCCAGTCGGGAATGCCGAGCACCATCACGCCCTGCGTACCGTGTTTGGCAAGCCCGATGGCGCGATGCAGCAGCGCATCAAAGCCGGTGGCAAATTCTGCGAGCGGGCGCTGGCGGTATTGGTCGTTGACGCCAATCAGCAGTGTGACCAGATCGTATTGGCCATCGGTCAGTCGAGCCTCGTCCATGGCGTGCGCCAGCTCGTCGGTGGTCCAGCCGGTGCGGGCGATGATGCGCGGCTCAAGTTCAAAGCCCTCTGCGAGTAGTGCGGCGGCCAGTTGCATGGGCCAGCGCTCGGCCTCGGCGACGCCTTCGCCGATGGTATAGCTGTCACCGAGTGCAAGATAAGAAAGTGTCATGGCGGTCTCCGCAAGCGTCATCAGCAATAGCCTGCCAGCACCCGGTCAATGCGGGCAAAAACTTCGCGCAGCACTTCGGCTTCGGGCAGCAGGGTGACGCGGAAGTGGTCGCGATACGGCACATTGAAGCTGGAGCCGGGCACGATCAGCACGCCTTCTTGCTCCAGCAAATCGAGCGCAAAGCGGTGGTCATCAAAGTTCTCGGCGGCCTTGCCGACTACGCGCGGAAAGCCGTACAGCGCCGCAGCCGGAGTGCTGAGTTGCAGATGCGGGCTGGCCTGGCAGCATTCAATCAGGGCACGCCGGGTTTCGTGCAGCCGACCGCCCGGTGCCGTCAACGCGCTGATGGTATCGCCGCCATGCAGTGCGGCGTGGATGGCGAATTGTCCCGGCACATTCGCGCACAGTCGTAACGCGCTCAACAAATCCAGTGCGTGCTGATAGGGGGTGACTTGTGTAGCCTCCCCGGAGAGTACCGCCCAGCCCACACGCCAGCCACAGGCGCGATGCACTTTGGAGAGTCCGCCAAACGACAGGCAGGGCAGGTCGCCAGCCAGCGGCGCCAGCGGCTCGAAGCGGGCATCGTCATACAGGATGTGGTCGTAGATTTCGTCGGCCATCAACAGCAGGCGGTATTTGCGGGCGATGGCAACAATGCGCTCCAGCAGCTCGCGCGGGTAGCTGGCACCGGTCGGGTTGTTGGGGTTGATCAGTACCAGCGCGCGGGTACGGCTGGAGATCAGCTTCTCAATTTCTGCCGGGTCGGGCAGAAAATCGTTTTCCGGTCGGCACGGGTAATACACCGGGCGGCCATCATTGAGGATGGTGGCCGCCGACCACAGTGGATAGTCGGGCGAGGGCAGCAGCACTTCATCGCCGGGATTGAGCAGCGCCCGCAGCGCGATGTCGATCAGTTCACTGACCCCGTTGCCGATGAAAATCCGCGAGGCGTCGGCATCGGGGGTGCCGCGCTGGCGGTGAAACAGCGCAATCGCCTCGCGCGCCTCGGGCAGCCCTTGCTGATGGGTATAGGGGTCGGTGTCGTGGATATGGTCGGCAATCGCCCGTTGCAAATGCGCCGGGGCACGGAAGCCGAATGCGCCGGGGTTACCGATATTGAGCTTGACCAGCGTGTGCCCCTGCGTTTCCAGCTCGCGCGCCCGGCGCGCCAACTCGCCGCGGATTTCGTAGCGGACTTCGGCAAGGCGGTGGCGGGTGGCAAGTGCGGGCGTACTCATGCGGGGGCTCAAGGCAAATGAAGCCGCAAGCGTATCGGAATCGCGCATGGCTTGGAAATGCACCCATGACTTTCGGGCCGGGATTGTTGCCGGTGGCTGTGGTAGTTTGACCGGCTGCAATCCCCTGACCGGAGTCATAAATGAAAGTCTTGCCGCTATCTGCCGCCGTGGCTGCCGTGCTTGCCATGGGCGCCCTGATGCCTGCCGCTGCCCAATCTGCCAAGGAGCCTGCCATGTCTGCCCCCACCCCTGTCGATGCGCATCAATGGCTGGAAGATGTGGAAGGCGAGCGGCAGCTGGCCTGGGTGCGCGAGCGCAATGCCGTATCCAACAAGGCGTTGGCTGATAATGCCGAGTTTCGTCAGCTTGAGGCCGAGCTGCTCGCCATCCTGAATTCCGACGCCAAGATTCCCGGCGTCTACAAGATGGGCGATTACTACTACAACTTCTGGCAGGACAAGCAGCACGAGCGCGGCATCTGGCGGCGCACGACGCTGGCCGAGTATCGCAAGCCCAACCCGCAGTGGGAAACCGTGCTGGATCTGGATGCGCTGAACAGGGCCGAGGGCGAAAACTGGGTGTGGCATGGCGCTTCCTGCCTGCGCCCGGCCTATACCCGCTGCCTGATTGCGCTCTCGCGCGGTGGCGCGGATGCGGACGTGACGCGCGAATTTGACCTGGCCAGCAAGACCTTTGTTGAAGGCGGCTTCTTCCGCCCCGAGGCCAAGGGTTCGTTGGGCTGGATTGATGAGAACACCGTGTTTGTGCAGACCGATTTTGGCGCCGGCAGCCTGACCGATTCGGGCTATCCGCGGCAGACCAAAATCTGGAAGCGCGGCACGCCGTTGGCCAGCGCCGAATTGGTGTTTGAAGGCAAGCCGACCGATATGTATATCTCCTCCTTCCGCGATGACACGCCGGGCTATGAGCGTGATTTCGTCAGCAATACCGTCGCCTTCTACAACAACGAGCTGTACCTGCGCGGTCAGGATGGCAGCCTCACCAAGGTGGATGTGCCCAATTCGGTGGAAAAGGGCGTGCATCGTGAGTGGCTGACGCTGGAGCCGCGGCAGGACTGGACGGTCGGCGGCAAGACTTACAAGGCGGGCAGCTATCTGGTGGCCAATTTCAATGACTGGATGGCAGGCAAGCGCGAGCCTGTGGTGCTGTTTGAGCCGAGAGACAACAGCTCGCTGGCAAGCGCGGTATGGACGCGCAACCATCTGGTGCTGAATGTGCTGGAAGATGTGAAAAACAAGCTGACCGTGCTCACGCCCACGGCCAATGGCTGGCAGCGTTCGGCCTTTGTTGGTGCACCGGAAATCGGCACGGTCAATGTCGGCGCGGTGGACAGCGATGAGTCCGACGCACTGTGGATGACCGCTTCGGGCTATACCACGCCGACCACGCTGTACCTGGCTGAAATCGGCAAGCAGCCCGAAGCGCTGAAAACCATGCCGAGCTTCTTCAATGCCGAGGATTTGCAGGTTGAGCAGCACTTTGCCACCAGCAAGGACGGTACCCGCGTGCCGTACTTCATCGTGCACAAAAAGGACATGAAGCTCGATGGCAACAACCCGACGCTGCTGTACGGCTACGGCGGCTTCGAGGTTTCGCTTACCCCGGGTTACTCCGGCACCATCGGCAAGGGCTGGACGGAAAAAGGCGGCGTGTACGTGGTCGCCAATATCCGTGGCGGTGGCGAATACGGCCCGCGCTGGCATCAGGCCGCGCTCAAGCAGAACCGCCACAAGGCCTATGAAGACTTCGCAGCCGTGGCGCAGGACTTGATTGCCCGCAATATCACCCGTCCGGCGCATTTGGGCGTACAGGGCGGCAGCAATGGCGGCCTTCTGACCGGCAATATGCTCACCCAGTACCCGGAGCTGTTTGGTGCGGTGGTGATTCAGGTGCCGCTGCTGGATATGCGCCGCTACAACCAGCTGCTTGCCGGCGCTTCGTGGATGGCCGAATACGGCAACCCCGACAAGCCGGAAGAATGGGCCTATATCCAGAAGTTCTCGCCCTATCACCTGTTTGATGCGTCCAGGAATTATCCGCCGGTGCTGATTACCACCTCGACCCGCGATGACCGCGTGCATCCGGGGCATGCCCGCAAGATGGCGGCGCTGATGGAGAGCGCCAACAAAAACGTGCTGTATTACGAGAACATCGAAGGTGGCCACGGCGGTGCAGCCAATAATGCGCAGCGCGCGCATATGACCGCGCTGGTGTATTCGTTCCTGTGGAATACCCTCAACAAAAAATAAGGAAGGTCTGAACAACGCCCTCCTGGCGTTGCCAGCCCACGCCAAGTCCGGCTATGCCGGACTTGGCTCACACGAATCAATCAATTGCATGATTGATTCGTGGTTGGTCTCCATGACCAACGGAGAGCCTTCCGAATATTCGGAAGGCTCCCTAAGCCAGACTGCGCCTTGTGATGTTTGCGGGGCGCTTGCCTTTTGCCAAGGAAAACCCCATGAAAATGAACCCGTTTGCCGTAGCGCTTGCACTTGCCATGACTGTGACCACCACCCACGCCGCCGACCTGCCCACGCCGCCCGATGTGGCCAAGAAACCGCATACGGTGAGAGCCCCGCATGGCGCCGAGCGTCAGGACGAGTATTACTGGCTGCGCGATGACAAGCGCGAAAACCCGGAAATGCTCGCCTATCTCAATGCCGAGAACGCCTATGCCGATGCGCTGTTGAAAGGGCTGAAGCCGGTTGAAGATGCGCTGTATCAGGAAATCGTCGCCCGCATCAAGCAGGACGATGCCTCGGTGCCGTACCGCGACAAGGGCTGGTGGTATTACAGCCGTTTTGCCACCGGCCAGGACTATCCCATCCATGCCCGCCGCAAGGATGGCGCAGGCGTCGATGCCCAGACCATCCAGGCCGCCAACGCCCGCGGTGATTTTGCCGGCGAAGTGGTGCTCTTGGATGTCAACAAACTGGCCGAAGGCCATGACTATTACGCCGCCTATCCGGTCAGCATCAGCCAGGATGGCCGCCTGATGGTGTGGGCCTTCGATACCAATGGCCGTCGCCAATACACCCTGCGGGTGAGCAATCTTGAAACCGGCGAGCTGCTGCCCGATGTCATCACCGGCACCAGCGCTGATGCCGAATGGGTCGATGATGGCCGCAGCTTCCTGTATGTGGAAAACGACCCCGAAACCCTGCTCACCAAGCGCGTCAAGCGCCATGTGCTCGGCACCGACAGCGCCCGCGACACGCTGGTGTATGAAGAAAAAGACGACAGCTTCTACATGGGGCTGGGGCGCACCCGCGATGACAAATACCTGACCATCGGCGTGTCCAGCACGGTATCGGATGAAACCCGCTACGCCCCGGCCAATGACCCGTCGCAGTTCACCGTGCTTGCCGCACGCGAGCGCGATGTGGAATACAGCGCCGACCATTTCAATGGCCGCTGGTTGATTCGCACCAATGCCGATGGCGCGCAGAATTTCAAGATTGTCACCGCCGCCAGCAACAGCCGTAGCCGCGCCGACTGGAAAGACCTGGTGGCGCATGAGCCGGCCGTATTTGTGGAAGGCTTTGAAGTGTTCAATGACTTCATGGCCGTGGCCGAGCGCTCCGAAGGGCTGGAGCGTATCCGCGTGCTGAAGGGGGATGGCAGCAGCGAATACGTCAAGGCTGATGAAAGCGCCTATTCGATGGGGCTTTCGGTCAATTCCGAGGCCGATAGCGACTGGCTGCGCTATAGCTATACCTCGCTGGCCACCCCGGCCATCACCTATGAGGTCAACCTCAAGACCGGCGAGCGCCGCCAGCTCAAACAGCAGCCGGTGCCGGGCTATGACGCTTCGCGCTATACCACCGAGCGTGTCTGGGTACCGGCACGCGATGGCAAGACCCGCATCCCGGTGAGCCTGGTGTACCGCAACGACTTCAAGCGCGATGGCAGCGCGGCGATGCTGCAATACGCCTATGGCAGCTATGGCTCTTCCATGGATCCGGGCTTCTCGTCCACCACCGTCAGCCTGCTTGACCGCGGCATGGTGTATGCCCTGGCGCATATCCGCGGCGGTCAGGAAATGGGGCGGCAGTGGTATGAGGACGGCAAGATGTTCAACAAGAAGAACACCTTCACCGACTTCATCGACGTCACCCGCTATCTGGTAGCAAACGGTTATGCCAGCAAAGACCGCGTCGCGGCCTATGGCGGCAGCGCCGGCGGCCTGTTGATGGGCGCGATCAGCAATATGGCGCCCCAGGACTATCGCGTGATTCTCTCGCAGGTGCCGTTCGTGGATGTGGTGACCACCATGCTCGATGCCTCGATTCCGCTCACCACCAACGAATACGACGAATGGGGCAACCCGGAAAAGAGCCGTGAGAGCTACGACTACATGTTGAGCTATTCGCCGTATGACAATCTGGAAAAGAAAGCCTACCCGGCGATGTTTGTCGGCACCGGCCTTTGGGATTCGCAAGTGCAGTATTGGGAACCGGCCAAATACGTCGCCCGCCTGCGTGATGTGAATATCTCCAGTCACCCGGT
Organism: Lysobacteraceae bacterium NML03-0222; assembly: GCA_002798195.1. Taxonomy (GTDB): domain Bacteria; phylum Pseudomonadota; class Gammaproteobacteria; order Xanthomonadales; family Xanthomonadaceae; genus Solilutibacter. The sequence goes on from NWQM01000001.1 coordinate 103,621, forward strand.
GGTGTTCCGTACCAATATGGAAGCCGGTCACGGCGGCAAGTCCGGCCGCTTCCGCCGCTACCGCGAGCAAGCGGAAATGTACGCCTTCATGCTCGACCAGTTGGGCGTGAAGTAAGCGCCTCACCACAAAACGCCGGGTAAACCCCGGCGTTTTCATTGACTCATGGCAGCTGCCATTGACCATGACCTTTCCGTGAATGGCGCAGACTCCACCCCGAGCAAGGCGGCTTTGAGTACCATCTGCATATGAAAAACATTCTTCGCCTTACCCCCCTCGCCCTGATTTTGGTTCTGGCTGCCTGCGGCAACAAAGGCCCATTGACCCTGCCGCAGAAGCCGGTGCCGGTGGAAGCCCCTGCAGAGCAGGCGCCCGCGCCCGATAGCGCCGCCAACCAGGATGAGGGCGGCCGCTAAGCCATGCAGGCTTTTTGCAAAATGCACGGCGCAGGCAATGATTTTGTCGTGCTGGACTTGCGCGCCGGTGAAGCCGCACCCAGTGCCGCGTTTTGCCGCATGCTGGCCGACCGCCAGCGTGGCGTGGGCTGCGATCAGATTTTGACCATCGAGCCGCCCACATCACCCAGGGCGGATGTGCGCTATCGCATCTGGAATGCCGATGGCAGCCTGGCCGGGCAGTGCGGCAATGGCGCGCGCTGTGTGGCCGCTTGGTATGCGCGGCAAACCGGCACGGTGGCTACAGCGTTGCTGCTGGAATCCCCTGCCGGCCTGCATCGGGCAGAGCGCATGGCCGATGAGCAGTGGCGCATCGACATGGGCGTTCCGCGTTTTGCACCCGCGGATATTCCACTGCAGGGCTTTGCGAGTGCCGCGCATGAATATGCGCTGGAAATTGGCGGCGCAAGTTTCCGCATTGGCGCGGTCTCAATGGGCAACCCGCATGCGCTGTTGGAGGTCACCGGGCTTGCCGGTCTGGATATTGCACCCGCCGCACGCGCCTTGCAGGCTAGCGATTACTTTCCGGACTCGGTCAATGTCGGCTTTGCCGAAGTTTTAAGCCCCACGCATATCGCCCTGCGGGTTTACGAGCGCGGTGCCGGAGAAACGCTGGCCTGCGGCAGTGGCGCTTGCGCGGCTGCGGCCATTCTGATGCAGCGCGGGCGTATTGCGCGTCGCGTGCAGGTGGATTTGCCCGGCGGCCTATTGCATATCGAGTGGCCGGAGCCTTCTGTCGGAATTTTGATGCAGGGGCCGGCCACGTTTGTTTATCAGGGTGTCATCGATGCCCGTTTTATGGAGTGCAGTGCTGAATGAGTCACAAAGAAGAAAAATCCGGCGCTCATGAAGTGGCCGCCTGGCTGCGTCGTCATCCCGATTTTCTGCGCCAGTTCCCCGACCTTGCGATGATTCTGAGCGTGCCGCGGCAAAACGGCGGCACGGCCTCGCTGGCCAGCTATCAGCTGGATGTGCTGCGCGACAAAAACCGCGAGCTGAACCGTCGCCTGCATGAGCTGTTTGCCAATGCCCAGGAAAACGAACGGCTGGCGGTGCGCAGCCATCAGCTCACCCTGACATTGATGGCGCAGCCTGGCGCTGCCGATACCGTGCAGGCGATGGCGGCCAGTCTTACCGAGGATTTTCATGGCGATTTGGTGCGTTTGGTGCTGTTCCAGCCGGTCGAAGGCCTGCAAGAAACGCCATGGCTGCGCTATCTGCCGGAAAGCGACGAGGCATTGCAACCATTCCGCGATGTGCTGGCCAGTGGCGAGCCGCTGTGCGGGCGTCTGAACCCGGACAAAAACACGCTGTTGTATGCCGCTGAAGCAGCCGAAGTGCAGTCCAGCGCCCTGCTGGCCTTGCCGGGGATTGGCCTGATTGCCGTTGGCAGCCGCGACCCCAACCGCTTTTTCCCCGGCATGGGCACGCTGTTTTTGCGGATGATGGGCGAGGCCTTTGCGGCGGCGCTGGGCAGATGGCAGGCGGCGGCCTAAGCGGCTTGGGTCAGGCGATGGGCATTGAGAATTTTCTTGCCCATCTGCAAATCGAACGGCGTATGTCGGCGCATACACTGGATGCTTACCGCCGTGACCTGGCGGCTTTGCAGGACTGGTGCGGCAAGCAATCCATCACTGATGTGGCGGCGCTTGATGGCGAGCATATTCGCGCCTTTATCGCTGCCGAGCATCGCCGTGGCCTCTCGCCCCGGAGTGTACAAAGAAGACTCTCGGCCTGCCGCAGCTTTTTTGCGTGGATGCTGAAGTCCGGCCATCTTCGGCGCAATCCGGCGGCGGGCATCCGCGCCCCCAAGGCGGTACGCAAACTGCCGCAGGTACTGGATGTGGACGAGGCCACGCAGTTGGTGGAAGTGCCGCAGGATGCGCCGCTGGGCACGCGCGACCGGGCGATGCTGGAGCTGTTTTATTCCTCCGGCCTGCGCCTTTCGGAATTGTGCGCGCTGCGCTGGCGTGATTTGGATTTTGCCCAAGGTCTTGTGCAAGTGCTGGGCAAAGGCAGCCGTGAGCGCATCGTGCCGGTCGGCTCTTATGCCTGCAAGGCTTTGCAACAATGGCAGGCCGAATCACAGGGCGCGCCGGATAGTCCGGTATTTCCCGGCCGCAGCCGTGAAAAACCCATTAGCCAGCGGGCGGTGCAGCTGCGTATCAAGCAGCTGGCGCCGCGTCAGGGGATTTACAAGCGCGTGCATCCACATTTGCTGCGGCACAGCTTTGCCACGCATGTGCTGGAGTCCTCCGGCGATTTGCGTGGCGTGCAAGAGCTGCTGGGACATGCGGATATCGCAGCCACCCAGATTTATACCCATCTGGATTTCCAGCATTTGTCCAAGGTTTACGACGGCGCGCATCCGCGCGCGCGCCGCAAGAAATCAGACGCCGATTGAATCAGCTACGAAAATAGGCCTCTACCGTGCCCTTGACCTTGACGGTCATTGGCTGACCGCGACGATCCAGGGCGCGGCCAGCGGCGACGCGAATCCAGCCCTCGCTGATGCAGTATTCCTCGACATTGTTGCGCTCCTCGCCGTTGAAGCGGATGCCAATGCCGCGCCCCAAGAGTGTCGGGTCATAAAATTTGCTGCGCGGGTCATTGCTGAGGCGGTCGGGTGGGGTGTCGGACATGGCATTCAGATTCAGTAGTCAAACTGCGTGACAGGATACGGCGCGCGGCTTTGGCCGACAAATCCATTTTCATCATATGATTCGCATCAACTGCCTGGCAGGATGCCCATCCCTGGAGAGGAGCTCAATGTTTTCATCCATTCGTATCTTCAGTGTCGCGTTTGCGGCGTTACTGGTTGTGCCGCCGCTTGTGGCTGCCCCGCAAACCTCGGCTGCGCTGCAACAAACGCCGCCGCCGCAGCCGCCTGAGCAAGTGCCCGAACAGGAGTCCCAGCCCCAGGTGCAGCCGCCGGAATCGACATCCGAGCCGCTGCCGCCCGAAGATAAAGTGACAGCTGAGTCCGAGGCGCAGGTGCTCTCCCAGGATGAGGAGCCGTTGCCCGAGCGTGATGCGCAGTCGCTACAACAGGCCGAGCCGCCACTGCCGCCGCCAGCGCCCATGGCAGCAGACATCCGCAATGAGCGCGAAGGCTTCATTGGCCTGCTGCGCGCGCAGGTATTGATGGATAGAGCCTGGGTGTCGCCCGGCGAAATCGATGGTCGCAGCGGCACCAATACCGTGCGCGCCATTGGCGGCTTCCAGCGCCTTGCTGGACTGCCGGTAAGCGGACGACTGGATGAAGAAACTTGGGATGCGCTGGAAAAATATGGCCCAGCCCTGCAGCCCTATGTATTGACTGAGCAGGATGTGAAGGGGCCGTTCCGCTCGATTCCGGGCAGCATGTATGGCAAGGCCAGGCTGCCGGCGCTGTCCTACAACAATGTGCTCGAAGCGCTGGGCGAGAAATTCCATATCCGTCCGGCTGCCCTGCAAGCACTGAACCCCGGTGTGGACATGAGCCGCGCGGGTACCGAAATCATTGTGCCGAATGTGCTGGATATTCCGGCGTTGCCACAGGCCACCCGGATTGTGGTGTCGGATGCGGCCAAACTGCTGATGCTCATCAACCACGAGGGCAAGGTCTATGCCCAGTTTCCGGTCAGCACGGGCAGCGTGCGTGACCCGCTGCCGATCGGCCAATGGGAGCTGCGCAGCGTGGCGCGTAACCCGCATTACAACTACAACCCGGCGCTGTTCAAAGGCGCTGCTCCCGGCCCGCGCGCCACTCTGCCGCCTGGCCCCAACAGCCCGGTTGGGGTGATGTGGATGGGGCTGTCCAAACCGCACTACGGCATTCACGGTACCCCTGAACCCGGTAATATCAGCAAGAGCCACTCCAATGGCTGCATTCGCATGACCAACTGGTCAGTGCTGCAAGTGTCCAGCGCCGTATCCCGCGGGACCCCGGTGACGCTGATTCCCTGATAGGTGCACTTACGAAAACTAAAGTGATTATCCGATCTAGGCCATGAGTTTCGTAGATCAAATGTCTACTGCTTTGTTTTAGGGGTATTGCTATGTTATTGGATTCTGGATGTGTTTTATGGACTTTCAATCAGTCCTAGGGATTGTTGATAGATCCTTGGGCAAGTGGGATTTGCTTTGGGATGAATTGCAATCCGCTAGAAGAATGAGAGGTATTTCGAGATGCAGAATATCTGGATTGGCAACTTAGAATTATGAGAAAAATATCCATTTTTCTGACGGCTCCTTTTAGGGAGTTGGCTGATAATTGGCAAATGGTTCGTGAAATGACTAAGCGGGAGATCCTTGGGCGCTATCGTGGCTCCGGCTTTGGTTTATGGTGGTCGTTGCTTAGTCCTTTTATGATGTTGCTTGTTTATACCTTTGCTTTTGGGACTGTTATGGGAGGCAGGTGGCAGGAGAGTGGGGCGGAGGGAGCAAGTTTTTCGATTGTTTTGTTTTCTGGATTGATTGTCCATGGCTTTTTTGCTGAGTGCTTTGGGCGGGCACCTATGCTTGTTCTTGGAAATTTGAATCTTGTCAAGAAAGTGGTTTTCCCTCTTGGTATTTTGCCCTGGCCCCTGATAGGTTCTGCACTATTTCACGCCTTGATGAATATATTTGTTTTTGTTCTTTTAAGATGGTTCCTGGATCGTGACTTTGATTGGACGATTATTTTTCTTCCTGTAGTCTGGATGCCATTGGTTTTTCTTGTGTTGGGTGTGGTCTGGGTGTTTTCCTCGCTTGGGGTTTATTTTCGAGATCTTGTGCAGGTTACAGGTGTGGTGGTGATGGGGATGTTATTTCTTTCCTCTGCAATTGTACCTTTGTCTGCTATACCTGAAGGATACAGGTGGATTTATAAAATGAATCCACTGACTTTTATTATAGATCAGTCTCGAGATGTGATGATGTTTGGTGTCGCTCCTGACTGGCTGGGGCTGGGAGCTTACTCTGTTGTTTCTATATTTGTTTTTTATATTGGGTATGCGTGGTTCTCCTTCTCCAGGAGAGGGTTTTCTGATGTTTTGTGATTCTGTTATTTCTATTAAAGGCTTAAGGAAGGTTTTTCCTGTTTACTCAAAGCCTTATCATAGGCTGCTTCAAATGCTGTTTCCGAATAAGAAAGAGGGGTGGTATCAGGAGTTTGAAGCGATTAAGAGCATGGACATGGAAGTTCGCTCGGGAGAAACAGTTGGCATAGTGGGGAGGAATGGATCTGGAAAGTCCACTCTGCTGCAGTTGATTTGTGGAATATTGTCACCTAGCGGTGGCGAGGTTGTTGTGCGAGGTCGTATCGCAGCATTGCTTGAATTAGGGGCAGGTTTCAATCCTGACTTTACTGGGCGCGAAAATGTTTATCTAAATGGCTCAATCCTTGGATTTGAAAAGAAACAATTAGATGCGAAATTCGAAGATATTGTGCGTTTTGCGGATATTGGGGGATTTATAGATCAGCCAGTTAAGACATACTCAAGCGGAATGTATGTGCGACTGGCATTTTCTGTTGCAATCCACGTGGATCCAGATATTTTAATTGTAGATGAAGCGCTGTCTGTAGGTGATGAGGCCTTTCAGCGGAAGTGTTTTGCTCGCATAGAAGAAATAAAACGAGCAGGGGCAACAATTTTATTTGTTTCGCATTCTGCTGGAACTGTGGTTGATTTATGTGATCGTGCGGTATTGATGGATAGAGGGGAGCTGTTAGCTCAGGGAGCGCCCAAGCAAATTGTTTCAATTTACCAAAAGCTGCTTTTCACTCCAGAGGAACGTATGGAGCAGGTACGTAGCGATATCCGTATAGCTGGAAGCTCCATGGATATTTCAGTTATACCAGATAGTCTTAGTGAGCCGCAAGCTCATGGGGATGAGGATAAAAGTGGAGCGACTTTTGAACCAGGGTTAGTTCCGGAAACAACTGTTTGTTATGAAAGACTTGGAGCAGAAATTATTGATCCAAGGCTTGAGACTCTTTCTGGTCGTCGTGTAAATGTTCTAGTGCAGGGTGAAGAATATGTATATCGCTACCAAGTTCGATTGGAGCGAAGTTTGGAGGGTGTTCGATTTGGGATGCTCATACGTACTATTACAGGTATTGAGTTGGCTGGGGCAGTGACAGCTCGCCCAGATGGTGCTTTTCCTGTTTTAGAGGCAGAAAGTGAGATAAAAGTGAGTTTTACTTTCAAGTGTAATTTGGCGGAAGGAGCTTACTTTTTAAATGCTGGGGTATTGGCGCGCAATATTGATGGTGAATATTATGTTGATCGTCGTATTGATGTTGCCATGTTTAAGGTGATGCCCAATTCCCAGAGATTGGCTACGGCTTTAGTGGATCTTGAGTTTAGGCCTGCAACAGAGGTAGCAGTATGAGTCTTGATTTTTTTTTGGAATCATCCGGGACGCGAAGAATAGTTATAGTTGCAGGCATGCATAGAAGTGGAACTTCTGCGATAGCCGGTATTCTTAGCATTCTTGGTGTTGACTTTGGGAATAATCTTATTCCGCCCGCAAAAGATAATCCAAAAGGATTTTGGGAAGATAGGCGTATTGTTGATGTTCATGAGGAGTTACTGAGAGGGCTAGGGCGCTCTTGGGATGATTTTCGTTCGTTGCCAGAGGGGTGGCTGGAGTTTGATGTGACTCGCTCTGCTGCGGAGAAATTGAAGGGAGTAATAGAAAGCTCCTTTTCTACGACTTCTAGCTCTATTTTGGGGGTAAAGGATCCGCGTATAAGTCGATTTTTGCCGCTATGGATAGAGCTTCTTCGGGAACTTGAAATTTTTCCTTTAGTTGTTCTTTGTCTTCGTAGTCCAGAGGCGGTTGCAGAGTCACTGCTTAGTAGGAATAAAATGCCAGAGAGTCTGGGGCAGTGGCTATGGTTTGCTTATAATTCCGATATATTGCGCGATTCCAAAGGCATAGATAGGGTGATTGTTAACTACGAGAGTCTTTTGGAGGATTGGCGCCATGAATTGAGTCAGTCATTAGGTGGAGAGCTGCTGAAAGAATTTTATGAAAAGGATAAAATCAAAGAAGTTGATGAATTTCTTGTCGAAGACTTGTGTCACCACTCCTGCTTAGGTAAAGGAGATAAGGAAGTAGTCGAACTTTCTCTGCTTCTGAAAAAACGTGATTGGTTGTCAGCTGAGAATTTCATAAAAAATATCGAAAAGATTCCTGATGAAGTTTTTAATGACTTTATTGACTATCAAAGGACAAAATTTTTATTGCTTGAAAATGAGCTATCTATAGTTTCGAAGGATGCGGAGCACTTGAATAATTCATTGGCGGAGCTTAATTCTTGGTCGAGGCGGAAGGATGAAGAATTGGGTGAGACGCTTGAAGTTTTGGCGCTAAAGGAGAAACAGCTCGAAGAGGCTGTGGCTTTGGGGTTTCATAAGGAAGATGAGCTGAATAAGGTGCTTGATAAACTGGCTCTGAAAGAAAAGCAAGCTGAAGAGTCATTTGCCTATGGGCGTCAAAAAGAAAGTGAGTTGGATAAGGTGCTTGAAGTGCAGGCCCTGAGGGATAAGCAACTTGAAGAAGCTGTGGCTTTTGGGGTTCAAAAAAAGGGTGAATTAAATAGGGCTCTTGAGGTGCTTGCCCTGAAGGAGAGGCAGATTGAAGAAGCTGTTGCTTCTGGGATAAAAAAAGAAAGCAAGCTGGATGAATTGCTCAGGGTGCTATCTCTGAAAGAAAATAGGATTGAAGAGCTGGCTGCCTATGGGTATCAAAAGGAAAATGAGCTGGATAAGGTGCTTGAAGCGCAGGCTCTGAAGGATAAGCAACTTGAAGAAGCTGTGGCTTTTGGAGCGCAAAAAGAGGATGAATTAAGTAGGGCTCTTGAGGTGCTTGCCTTGAAGGAGAGGCAGATTGAAGAAGCTGTTGCTTCTGGGATAAAAAAAGAAAGCAAGCTGGATAAATTGCTTAAAGTGCTATCTATGAAAGAAAATAGGATTAAGGAGTTGCTTTCCTATGGTCATCAAAAAGAAAAGGAGTTGAATGAAATGGTGGAAAAGTCAGTTTTGAAAGATGAACAAATTGAAGCAGCTGTGCTCTACGGTCGTCAAAAAGAAAATGAACTGAGCGAAGCGATTAAAAAATTGGTTGTAAAAGAGGATCAGCTTGAAGCCTTGAAGTCTTACGCGCATGAGAAAGAAAAGGAATTGGGTGAATTGCTTGAAGCTTTAGCTTTGAAAGAGGAGCAATTGCGATGCTTTGAAGGGCTAAAGGAGGAGATTAAGGCTCATGAAGAAAGAGTGAAAATTATTGAGCAGGGCTTCTATAATCAAATTTCCATTCTGAATGAGGAAAGCATGAGTTTTCAGAAATGGATAATTTTTAGGAGAATTTATTTTTGGGTTCGCGGGTTGGTTAAGAGGTGATGGCCGTGAAAGGAAGTCATGATTTTAAAGACTGGGGGCAGTTCTTTGGTGAGGCTCAAAGGCAGTTTTCTGAGTATAAAGGCAGCACTGAAGCTGATCAGCATAAATTACAGAGAGAGATTTTTTATATTCAGGGATTGCACAAGAATTTGAGTAATTGGGTTTTTGTTAGAAATATATTTGTATGGATTCAAAAAATTTTAAATAATATGTTTTTTAAAGCATATAAATTTTTTGGTCTTATATATAAAAGTCTGGTTGCTGTCTTTCCAGGATCTGAACTCAATAAATATTTGCTTGAGACGCTTCCCTATCGTGTTCGAAGGGCATTGCAAGGCGATAACTTGAGTGCAATTTTGGCCGATTCTCATGCAATGGCAAGGGCTCGTTGGGTAGCTATGCCTGCTTATTGCTTGCGTACTGGTTTAGTTGAATTTGAACGTTTACCTGTTCTGGATATATCGGTAGTAACTTACCATAGCTCTCGCTGGGTTGAGGATTTTATTAAGTCTATTTTTAACAGCGGTTATCCTTTGTCGAAGATAAATTTGTTTGTTCGTGATCATGGTGATGGGAATGCCACTAGGGATGCATTTGATATGGTGATTTCATCATTGCCTCAGAAATTTGGGGGATTTAATTATAGTCAAGGTGAAAATGCGGGGTTTGGTTCTGGGCATAATTATAATTTTTCATTGGCTTCTGCGCCATGGTTTTTGGTTTGCAACATCGATGGAAGATTCGCGACTGAAAGTATTTCAATTGTGATGAGTGCGGCAATTAAGTCTGGAAAAGATGTTGCTGCTTGGGAGTTTCGTCAGTCTCCATATGAACATCCGAAATATTATGATCCGGTGACTATGGAGACTAGCTGGGTAAGTGGTGCCTGTGTGCTTTTTAGGCGGTCAGCCTATCAGCAGGTAAAAGGTTTTGATGATTCCATATTCATGTATGGAGAAGATGTGGATCTATCCTATCGACTCCGCTCTCGGAAGTGGAGGCTTGCTTATGTTCCGGCGGCGATATTTGAGCATGATACTTATGAGGAAGCGGCGCAATTTAAACCTCTGCAGTTTCATGGGAGTACATTGGCGAACTTACTTCTCCGCTTGCGTTTCGGTAGTTGGTTGGACATTTTTGCGATAGGTCGCATGAAAAGAGAATTGAAGCGTGCAGCTGATTTTCAAGGTCAGGGATTAGAGTGCGAACATAACATGAAGAAATTTAAGTCAATGGCGCCAAAATTTCTAATAAGTCGGCTGCGGTGGCGTAATTCATTTGTCAGCTTACCCTTTCGTGGCTGGGATTATGGGCTAACTCGTGATGGTGCATTTTTTAAAATAAATAAAAATGAGCTTAAGGGTGAGCCTCTTGTGAGTTTTATTATTAGAACTTATCCAGGACGAGAGGGTTTGTTGAAGCAGGCAATTTTGAGCGTAGTTAATCAAACTTATCGGAATTTGGAAATAATTATTGTTGAAGATCGGGGGGCAACTTTTTCAAATTTGGCTAAGGATTTTTCGGATAAATTTGAGATTTCCATAAAGTATAAATCAGTCATGAACTCAGACTCGAATCGCTGTGTAACAGGGAATGAGGCTCTAAAGTTGGTCGCCGGAGAGTTCGTAAACTTTCTGGATGACGATGACCTGGTTTTCTCGGATCATGTGGAGACGCTTGTAGCTGCGAGCCGGGAAAATCCTGATGCAGTTGGGTGGTATGCTCTGTCTTGGCAAGTGGAAACAATTAATGATTCAAGAGGTAAAATGACAGGGCTGTTGCCAATGACTCCTGAAGGATTTAGGCGTGAATTTGATCGTGATCTTTTTCAGATTATGAACTATATGCCAATTCAGGCGGTTATGTTTAGGAGGAGTTTATTTGAGCGCTATGGAGGATTTGATGTCAGGCTGGAAAATCTCGAGGACTGGGAGCTCTGGAGGCGCTATACACTATTTGATGATTTTAAATATGTGGGGGAAAAGACAACCTCATTGTTTCACATTCCTTTTGGCCCGGCTCGTCGGAAAAAGCGACAGGATATCTTGGATGAGTACTATGAGATTGCTCAGGAGGTTGCTAGGGAAGCAAGAAATAGGTTTTTCTTATATTAATTTCATGAAGTTTTATGAGGTATAGATTGGTGAGATATGTTTTTAGATTGCATCAATATTGGCGAGATTTTTTGCCTATTGTGTCTTTGGCTCTTTTAGTGTTCTTAATTTTTAGGGAACATCTTTCTGGGGCAATGACTTTCCCTTGGGATTTTCAGGGGGCATATTACGCGTATGCAGTTTCATTGCTTCGTGATGGTACCTTCTTGAATCCTCCGGTATGGTTTCCTTGGGGAGGGATGGGTTTTCCTAAGTATCTTAGTCTCCAGGATGGAGCTTGGTACATTCCGCTTTATATATATGATTTTTTTGGTGCTTATGATCTGGTCGGGGCAACTAGATTGCAAGTGTTTCACGTTGCGGCCGCTTCTATTGGTTCATATTTTTTGTGTAGGAAATATGGGGTCGGGCGCTTTGCAGCATTGATCGCGGCTATTGGATATGCTTTTAGTGGTTCTTTTTATTCGAACTCTCAACATGTAGATATAGTTCGTGGTGCTGCGATTCTTCCGTGGCTCTTATTTTTTATTGAAAAGGTGAAGTGGGATAATAATCCTGCGCTTGGCTTTTTGGGGTTTAATTTGATTTTGTGGCAATTTTTGATTGCTAGTTATCCTGGAATTATTGTCTCCTCTTTTTATGTTTTATTTTTTGCAAATTTTTTATTTATTTTTAAGCCGGAAATGATAGGGGGGTGGAAAAGATTGTTGTTGATGGGTGTTTCATGTGTTGGTGCGGCTCTTCTTTCAATGCCGAAATTTTTTCCTATTATTTCTGGTTATGGTGGCACTGTAGAGATTGCAGCGCCTGCTGGGTTACTTGGATGGCGTGAGGCGGCAACACTGTTTTCTGATTTTGATATTGATGGATTGAAAAATGATGTGACAATGCGGGATATTTATTTCCCATCGGTTTTGATTTTTTTTGCTATTTTGGGTTTTGGTGGTTGGCGTTGGCGCTATTTGCTGTTTCCATTGAGTGCGATCTTTTCTTTTGTTTTTTTTGTTTCTGAGTGGGGGGTCTTTCGTGATTTCGCAGTTAAAGTTCCGGGCTCTCAGTTGAGTAGATTTCAGGTTTCGGACTTTAGGCCGATGCTTCATTTGGCGTTAGTTGTTCTCGCTGCCAAAGGGTTGAATGGTATTTTTTATGAAAGGGAATTGAAGTGTGGTGGTTTTATTTTGTATTTTTCATTGCTCTTTGTTTTGTTAGTATTTTTTTATGCCTACATGCAGGGGGTGTCGATTTCTTCATGGGAGATTTTTGGTGTTCTTCTGGGGGGGGCTGCTTGCTTTCAGAAATTTAAATCTAAATTTTTTGAAAAATTTTTAGCTGGTTTTTTCATTGTTTTAATTTCGATAGTTGTGGTATTTTCGGCGATGACCCATCAAAATAATGCAAAGAGAGTATGGAGTTCGCCGCGTACTGATGCGCATGAAATAAGTGTTTATGGCGGAAGGCTTTCTGAGCTTGTGGACGTCGACAGATATAAGGCTATTGAATACAGGCCAGAAAGAATGCTATTCCATGATTTTCCAGTAAATATTTCTGCTCTTTTTGATCAGCGCTATGATTCTGCGTGGGTTAATGAGTATTTTTCTGCTTATGGGTATGGGAACTTACGCTCACATGAGCTGTTTAGGAGGGTTTATGAGTTGGCTCAAGGAGAAGATGCCTGGATTGCAGAATGGTTGATTCGTCGATCCTCTGTTTATTTGCAGCCCTCGAGAATGTCTTTGGATGTTGCGGCTTTCAGGGAGTGTGAGGAAACTGTTTGCTTTAATGGAGGGGGGGCGGCCGATATTAAACTTCTGGCATATAGGGAAAATGGAGCTGACTACCATGTCAAGCTACTAGAGCCGAGTATCATGATTGAAAATGAAATGGGTTATCCTGGATGGAGCTCGAAGTTGTGTGATCCAGCTGGGCGTTTCTGTAGAAAAGGGCCGGACGCCTATGCAAGTATGGGAGTGCTAAGGACTTGGGAGCTGCCTCCTGGAGATTATTTGCTTGTCACAAGCTTCGAGGTGCCGGGCTGGGAAAAGTCTGTAGTTATGGCTTGTTTGGGTTTTTTGTTATTATTGTCCGTATTTGTTTTTTTGTTTTTTCATGGTAGACTTGCCAAGTCTAAATAGGAGCTTTTATGATTTTCAATAGAACTTTGCTTCTTTTCTCTATTCTGCTGTGTTCTTCTATGTTGAGTGCTTGCAATCAAGAACAGTCTTCAGGAGATGCTCAGGTTGCCCCTGTGCCGGAAATGCCGGTGCTCGCAGAGGCAAGTCCAGCCGCTTCTGAGGAGGCAGCCACGATTCTTTATGCTCAGGTTGGAAGTGAGCTTGACGCTGCAGGCGTTCTGGTTCAATCCAAGGATCTGTTTTCGCTGAATGAGCCTATTTTTGCATTTGCAGGCTTTAAAGGGAATTCGGGGCAAACAGGTGTTGTTTCAGTGCTTGTTACCAATTCATCTGGGAATTCTGTATTCAATGGGAAAAGTGATTACCTCATAGAAGGTGATGGTGGGACTGTAATGATTCCAGTTCGGAATGAGGGTGCAGCTCCCTTTGAGAAAGGACTTTATAAAGTTTTGTTTTCGTGTAATGGTGCTCCTTGCTGGGAACTTTCCTTTACTGTGAAATAAGTCAAGATGCTCTTATTTCAGCTCGGTCATAGTGTGTAAGCTCTCTGTCAATTAGGTGGTTGTAAAGTAACGCCCCCCCTTTCTGCATAGGTTATATGCAGAAAGGGAGGGCGTTAAATCTTTATAGACTGCAAAGAGCTCTCCTTTAGAACTGTCTCAATTGAGGGGAAGGCTACGCTACGACTACTTCTTATCTGATATCAATGCCTTGGTTAGTATAAAGTTGATCGGTAGCATGGTTGCTGTGGCGATAATAGGGGAAATTTGTTTGGGGATTCCAAGAATTTCGGTGCTTGCGACAACAATTCCCATGGATGCAATGTAGTTGAAGATGTGAATTAGTGGAAACGAGAAGAATTTTCTCCAGTTCCACTTTGAATGAAAGACAAAGTAGGTATTTATTGCAAAGCCGCTGATGATTCCTATGACATAGCTTAAGGTGTAGGCTGTAGCATAAGGTGTTATATAGAGCAAAAGTAAATAGATGGCATAGGCTAGTAAGGTGTTGATTGCTCCCCCAATTAAAAAGCGTATCCCTTGCTGTTTGGTGTTGTTGGGCATTGCGGATATATAAAATAGACTCTTCAGTGAGAGGCTTGAGGAATGGGTAACGGAAGCATCTTGATAATGCTCTTGACTTCAGGGAGCTAGAAGTATTAATTGCTTTTTTGCTTTCAAAGCATCTTTCGGAAAATATGTTCGCCTTTTCCGAACTGATAGCCCAGCTTTTCCCAGCTTCTGATTACTGCGTTGTTTGTTATTTGTGTAATAAGAAAGCTATGCTCTGCACCCTTTTCTCTTAAATGCTCATCTGTTTCGGAGATAAGTTTTACATACCAACCCTTATGGCGGGGTGCTACAGCACTCAGTACTGGCTGGGATAGTTTGAGTCCCCAGCCATCCCAGTGATGCTGATGGTATTTTGCAGTACAAAATGCCTCTGGGGCAGACTCATCAGGGACGATGGTTGCATCTGCAAACCCGTTGCGGATAGAAGCATCAACCCATGCCTCCATCATTCTGTCGGCTAATTGTTCACTAATTTCCAGATCTGCATGAAATCTGTCGAAAGGATTTACCATCACGCTAGCTGCTTTAGCTAAGGAGGGTATATCTTCTACTGTGGCAAGACGCGCTGAGTAGCGCTTTTGTGCAGGTAGAAGGGTGCGATGGTAATAACATCTGGTTTCAATTAGCTCAAAGCCATTGGCACTTAGGGTGCGAATTGTATAGAGATCACTTGGGGAAACTGAAGAGAAAATGTATTGAATGCCTTTTTCTTTTAAAGAAAGTAGAGCCAGCTGCATTGCTTTGGCGGCATTTTTGCTGCTATCTCTCGGTCTGGATTTAATTCCTGGTCTGATAATTGCATTAAGCTTGGCCGTTTGCATGGAAAAAAAGTTGGAATCCCAAGGGAGACGCTCAATGAGTATCCAAAAGGTTTCACCTTCAACTTCAACTTGGATGCGGTAGTCATCTTGCTCATTAAGTGGGCGTAGCCACTGCTCGAGCATGATGTTTTTATCGTATTCAGTGTTAATGCCTCGGATAAAGCTATGTGAGCCTTGTAGTTCGCTTTCCGATAAAGAATTATGAAGGAATTCTGCGCTGTGGATGCTGCTTAAAAGACTTACGTGGGTCTCCATTTTTTATCGATCCTTGATTGAGAGTTGCATAAACTCAGAATAGTCTCTTATGTACTCTTCAGGGTCATAATATTCTGATGCAAACACAAGAAGAACAGCATCGCTTGAATATTTGTATTGAATTCCCCAGGTCAAAGGTGGCAGATGCAGGCCGATGGATGGGTCATCAAGTAAGAATTCTTCACGGTTCACCCCATCGTCGGCAACAACGGAGAGTTGTCCGTGTGCGCAAATCAGGAATTGATGACAAGTCCGGTGCGCATGTTCGCCGCGAACTTCCGCATTGGGGACATCAAAAACCAAGAAATAACGCTTTGAGTCAAAAGGAATAGAGCGTTCAAACTCGCCAACAGTCAGGTTGCCACGTAGGTCAAGAACCTTGGGTAGCTTATGTAGTGTTACGCCATTGACACTGGTTTGGCTTATGCCAGGCTTTTCTGGGGCTTGTCTTTGATGGGGAATGGGGGAGTCATTCTCGCCGGTATATCCCACAATTTTTGCGGGATTACCATTGACAATTGCATGAGGTGGAACATCTCGATTAACAACCGCTCCTGGCTGTATAAGAGCATTGCGACAAATCGTGATGTTGCCAGTAATGATTGCGCCAGCCTGAATATGTACGTTCTCTTCTAAAGTGATACAGGCATTTGCCCCCGGGTCAAGCGTGGCTCCGGAATCAATTCTGCATCCGGAGCCAATTTTGCATGTTCCATTAATGGTTGCACCCGGAGAGATTGCCACGCCATCTCCAAGATGAGCATTCTCTGATATGAAGTAATTCTGATTTTTGGTCATGCTGACTTCCTAAAGCTTTTGATGTGGCTCGCCAAATAATTCTTGCATCATGGGAATGCTTAAGGGGCGCTGTTTAGTGTTTTCATAAGCGCGCCAAGCATAATTTCCTACTAGCCCAAGCCCTAGGGCATTAAGTCCACCGAAGAACAAGATGGTAAGCATGGTAAAGGTATAGCCAGGGACTTCTATTTCACCAAAGACCCTTGCTAACAATACGACAAGGCTTAGAAGCAATGAGAGCCCCATTCCCAAGAAGCCACTACTCAGGAGAATACGTATTGGTGCATCGGTAAATGCAAAAATACTATCTAGCAGGTAGGTGAGTTTTTTCTTGAATGTCCAGGCGCTCTTTCCATGCTCTCGCTCTCGCCTGATATATGGAACAAAAATGCGCCGGCCTCCAATCCAAAACAAAAGACCTAAAAGACTGCTATTGGCTTCGGAAAACTGAATTACACGTTCAAGTAGAAGTCGATTGATGGCAAATACATCCACTCCACCAGCTGGGATGTCTCTTTGCACAAAGCGTCGGTAAATCCACCAGAATGTAGATGAAAAAATCTTGGAGATGAGAGGGTCATTCCTGGCTTCCCGAAGACCGAAGGCTATATCGCCTTCGTTGTTTTCAAGCTTTTTGAAAAACTCAAGAACAAGCTCGGGCGGCTCTTGCAAGTCAGCAGCCATGACCGCAGTAAATTCACCTCGTGCCTGCATCATTCCTTCACGGATTGCGGCAAATGAGCCAAAATTACGCGAAAGCGAGATAAGTTGTGCCCTAAGTGCACTTGATGGGAGTTTTTGCTGAAGCTGGTAGTGGGAGTCATCAGGACTCCCATCTACTACAAATATTGTTTCGAGCTGATTGTTCAGTGCTTGCTGTAGCTTTTGGCAGGCAGGAATAAGGGTATCGATATTTTCAGAGTTTTTGTAAACAGGAATGACCAGAGAATATCTTGGGTGTGTACTCAGAACTGGTTGCATGCTTCGACCACCTGCATTGCTTCTTCATCAGTTAATTCGGGAAAGCAGGGGAGTGTTAGGGCTGTTTTGGCAAGTTTCTCCGTTACGGGAAGACGCAGGTCATCGTATGCGCCTGCGTGACAGGGCTGATGATGATCTGGTATGGGGTAGTGAATATCAGTCAAGATTTCATACTTTAGCAAATGCTCTTTTAGAGCTTCGCGTTCTTGACTATGTATCACATAAAGATGACCCACATACTCTTCACCAGAGATCGGCGGTGTCTGGATTTTAGGGTTATTTATTTTTGACGAGTAGATGTTGGCAATTTCACGGCGGCGAGCATTCCAGCCATCAAGCAGAGGAAGCATTTTGCTTAGCATCTTGGCCTGAATTTCGTCCAGTCGACTATTTCTGCCGCCGCGAAAAGTATTGGTGTATTTGGCGGTCCAGCCGTATTGACGCAGTTGCCGGGCACGTTGGGCGGCCTCTTCGTTATTGGTAACAACAGCGCCGCCATCACCTAAGGCGCCGAGATTTTTGGTTGGGTAGAAGCTGAAAGCGGCTGCATCACCGAAGCTGCCGGCGGCTTTCCCTTCGAGACGAGCACCATGTGCTTGTGCACAGTCTTCAACCACGGCTACACCCTGAGCTTTGCAGAGGGCAATAATGCTTTTTACATTTGCAAGCCGCCCATAAAGGTGGGTAATGATGATGGCTTTGAGTGAATTTTTTTGAAGCACCTCAGTGAGGTGTTCAAGGCTCATATTGGCGCTATTTTCTTCTACATCAATGAAAACTGGACTTGCACTACAGGCAAGTACTGCGCTAGTGCCATACATGGCGGCATTGGCGACTACGCCAACCGCGGTGCCAGGCTCGACACTTACGGATTTAAGAGCAAGTTCCAAGGCATCGGTGCCATTTGCCACGCCGATGCAGTGTTTAACACCGCAGTAGGCAGCGAACTCGGTTTCAAACTGAGTTACACCAGGTCCCAAAACATAGTGGCCACTCTCAATTACTGCCGTACTGCAGCTGGAAAGTAAATCCTTGAGGGGGGCGATGTGGCGTTTAAGGTCATTAATCGGGAGTGGCATGGCGGCAAAAACCGAGGGGTTATGTGAACTGGTAGGCGAGATTGTTGTAGGTAGTTTGTTGGGCTTATCTGGAACTTTTACGAATAAAAATGTCAGACCTGTATTTCCAGATCCGGAAGAATCTGGAACAAATCCCCCACCAAGCCGATGTCGGCAACTTCAAAAATCGGCGCGTCGGGATCTTTGTTGATAGCGACGATGGTGCCTGCGTCCTTGATGCCGGTGATGTGCTGGATGGCGCCGGAGATACCGACGGCGATGTACAGCTCGGGGGCGATGATCTTGCCGGTCTGGCCGACCTGCATGTCGTTGGGGACATAGCCGGCATCCACGGCAGCGCGGGAGGCGCCTACAGCTGCACCGAGTTTGTCGGCAAGCGCATAGATGACGCGGAAGTTTTCTTCTGAACCCACACCGCGTCCACCAGACACCACGCGTCGGGCGCTTTGCAGGTCGGGGCGATCGGATGCGCCGCTTTCAAGTTTCACAAAACGGGTGTGGCTGGGCAGCGGGGCATCTACGCTGACGGTTTCAACCGCAGCACTGCCGCCTTGGGCAGCGGCAGGCCAGGAGGCGGTACGTACGGTGGCGACCAGAATTTGGTCGGCCGGGGCTTCGACGCTGACAATGGCGTTGCCGGCATACATCGGGCGCTTGAAGCTGTAGGGGCTGTCGACCGCCATCAGGTCGGAGACTTGCGCCACGCCAAGCAGAGCCGCAACACAGGGCATCAGGTCTTTACCGAAAGTGGTGCTGGGGCCGAACACATGGCTATAGCTCTTGGCCACTTCGGCCACTTGTGGTGCCAGCACTTGTGCAATGGCGTTTTGGTTGGCCGGATTGGCAATCGCCAGTACGCGGCTAACGCCTTCGATTTGCGCAGCTTGTGCGGCCACGGCAGCCGGGTCGGCCGCCAGGACCATGATGTCGATGGCTTCGGGGTTCAGCGCCTTGGCTGCACTGACGCACTTGGCAGTGGCCGCGTTGAGTTGTCCATCCAGGTGTTCGGCAACAATCAATACCTTGCTCATTACAGCAGCCCCTTTTCTTTGAGTTTGGCGACAAGTTCTGCGGCATCTTTGACCATCACGCCACGGCTGCGCTGTGCGGGCGGGGCGTAATGGGTGGTCTTCAGCGTGTCTGCGCTGGCTACGCCAAGGTCGGCCAGAGCGATGGTTTCCAGTGGCTTGCTTTTGGCCTTCATGATGTCCGGCAGCTTGATAAAGCGCGGCTTGTTTAGGCGCAGATCGGTGGTGATGACCGCCGGCAGATCAACTTCCAGGGTTTCCAGGCCGGCATCGACTTCGCGCACCACGGTAGCCTTGCCATCGGCGACTGCCACTTGGCTGGCAAAGGTGGCCTGCGGGCGCTGCCACAGGGTGGCCAGCATTTGCCCAGTCTGGCTGGCGTCATCGTCAATCGCCTGTTTGCCCATCAGCACAATGTCGGGTTGTTCTTTTTCGATCAGCTTCAGCAGTACGCGCGCGGCAGTCAGTGGCTGTACCGGCTGGTCGGACACCACATGCACGGCGCGGTTGGCGCCCATGGCCAAACCATTGCGCAGATGCGGTTGGGCATCGGCCGGGGCGATGGTGGCAACAATCACTTCTGTGGCAATGCCTTTGTCGCGCAGGCGCAGGGCTTCTTCCAAGGCGATATCGTCAAACGGGTTGGCCGAGAGCTTGACCCCTTCACTGACGACACCGCTGTTATCCGGCTTGACCTGTACGCGGACATCGGAGTCGATGACCCGCTTGTATGCAACAAGGATTTTCATCTGCAGTAGTTTCCTTTATGAGGGGCCTTGGTTCGGACAAGGTCACCATTCTAGCCGAGAGCAAACCCGGCACTGGTGAGTTTACAATCCATGCTTACTCAAGCAAGTGGAAAAATGCGATGCAAACATGGTTGGTCACAGGCGGCGCTGGTTTCATTGGCGGTAATTTCGTGTTGGAGGCAGTCAAGGCCGGGGTCAAGGTAGTCAATCTGGACTTGCTGACCTATGCGGGAAATCTAGATACTTTGGCCGAGCTTTCCGGGAATGCCAATCATGTATTCGTCAAGGGCGATATCGGTGACCGCGCGCTGGTGGCAGACTTGCTCGCCGAGCATCGCCCGGATGCGGTGATCAATTTTGCGGCCGAAAGCCATGTCGATCGTTCCATCGATGGCCCGGCAGCGTTTGTGCACACCAATGTGGTGGGGACGCTGGGCTTGCTGGAAGCCACGCGCGATTACTGGCGTAGTCTGGATGAGGCAGGTCAGGCGGCGTTCCGCTTCCTGCACGTCTCCACCGACGAGGTGTACGGCTCGCTGGGCGATACCGGCCTGTTTACCGAAGAGACCGCCTATGCGCCAAATTCGCCGTACTCGGCCTCCAAGGCCGCGTCCGACCACTTGGTGCGCGCCTTCCACCATACCTATGGCTTGCCGGTGTTGACCACCAACTGCTCCAACAATTACGGCCCCTACCAGTTTCCGGAGAAGCTGATTCCGCTGATCATCGCCCGGGCGCTGGCGGGCGAGCCGCTGCCGATTTATGGCGATGGCAAGAATGTGCGTGACTGGCTGTATGTGGGCGATCACTGTGCGGCCATTCGTGCGGTGCTTGCCAAGGGACGTGTGGGTGAAACCTATAACGTCGGTGGCAATGCCGAGCGTCAGAACATCGAAGTGGTGATTACCATCTGTGCCCTGCTGGATGAATTGCGCCCACGTATCGACGGCCAGAAATATCAAGCGCAAATCACCTATGTGCGCGACCGTCCCGGTCATGACCGCCGTTATGCGATTGATGCTTCCAAGCTCAAGCGCGAGCTCGGCTGGGAGCCGGCACATACCTTTGAGCAGGGCATTGCCGACACCGTGCGCTGGTATCTGGATAACCAGCCTTGGGTGCAGCGGGTGCTCGATGGCAGTTATCGGCTGGAGCGCATGGGACAGGATGGTGAGAGCTAACGAGTGTCCTGTTGAAATTTGTTGCACCATCAAACGCCCGACCAAGGAAGGGCGGGCAGGAGTTGCAAACATCAAGTAGCTGCGCCCAGGACGGCACAGATAAATGACAGAGGAATATCGCACTATGCAACGCAAAGGCATTATTCTCGCCGGCGGTTCCGGCACCCGGCTGTATCCCATCACCCAGGGCATCAGCAAGCAGCTGCTGCCGGTGTATGACAAGCCGATGATTTATTACCCGCTCAGCGTGCTGATGCTGGCCGGGATTCGGGAAGTGCTGATTATCAACACCCCGCACGAGCAGGCGCTGTTCAAGAGTTTGCTGGGTGATGGCTCGCAATGGGGGATGAAGTTCGAATATGCCGCGCAGCCAAGTCCGGATGGGCTGGCGCAGGCGTTCACCATTGGCGCGGAGTTTCTGGACGGTGCGCCAAGCTGTCTGGTGCTGGGCGACAACATCTTCCACGGGCCGGGGCTGACCGCGATGCTCAAGCGCGCCGATGCCCGCCATGACGGTGCCACGGTATTCGGCTACTGGGTGCAAGACCCGGAGCGTTACGGCGTGGCCGAGTTCGATGCCGATGGCCGGGTTGTCGGTCTTGAGGAAAAGCCGCAAAACCCGCGTTCCAACTATGCCGTGACCGGCCTGTATTTCTATGATGGCCGTGCGCCAGAGTTTGCGGCGAACCTCAAGCCGTCGCCGCGTGGCGAGTTGGAAATCACCGATCTCAACAAAATCTATCTGCAAGAAGGCGCGTTGCACCTGGAGCAACTGGGACGCGGTTATGCTTGGCTGGATACCGGTACGCATCGATCCCTGCTGGAAGCGGCGAACTACATCGAAACCATCGAGGCGCGTCAGGGGCTGCGGGTGTGCTGCCCGGAAGAAATCGCCTTCATGAGCGGTTGGATTGATGCAGCACAATTGGAAAAACTCGCCAAGCCGCTACTCAAAAACGGTTATGGCCGCTATCTGATGAGCTTGCCGGAGCGAGGTTATGTGCCGTGAAAATCATTGAAACCGACCTGCCCGGCTGTCTGATTGTTGAGCCGCGGGTATTTGCCGATGAGCGCGGCTTTTTCTATGAGTCCTTCAATGCTGACAAGCTGGCCGGGCATGGCCTGCCGCTGCACTTCAAGCAGGGCAATGTCTCGTGCTCGGCCAGTGGGGTATTGCGCGGCCTGCATTACCAGTGGCCCAAGCCACAGGGCAAGTTGGTCTCGGTGCTTGAAGGCGAGGTGTGGGATGTGGCGGTGGATATCCGTCGTGGCTCGCCGACCTTCGGGCAATGGACAGCAGTGCTGTTGAATGCAGAAAACAAGCGGCACTTCTGGATACCCGAAGGCTTTGCCCATGGTTTTGTGGTGCTGAGTGCCCATGCGCTGTTCACCTATCTGTGCACCGAGACCTATGATGCTGCTGCCGATGCCAATATCGCCTGGAACGACGGCCAGCTTGCGATTGACTGGCCGGTGTCGGCGCCACAGCTCTCGCCCAAGGATAGTGCTGCGCCATTCCTGCTCGATATCCCGGTCGAGCGCCTGCCGGTGTATCAGGCATGAAGATTCTGCTCTTGGGCGGCAATGGTCAGGTCGGCACTGAATGCCGCCGCGCGCTGAGCGGTTTGGGTGAGCTGATGGTCGCTACCCGTGCCGGTGAGCATGGCGTGGCGGCGGACGTTTCCGCGCCCGAAACCCTGCGTGCCTTGGTGCAGGCAACCGCGCCCGATGTGGTGGTGAATGCTGCCGCCTACACGGCAGTGGACAGGGCTGAAAGCGAACCTGATGCGGCGTTTTTGGTCAATGCCGAAGGCCCGCGCGTGCTGGCCGAAGCCTGCAAGGCGCAGGGGGCTTATCTGCTGCATTACTCCACCGACTACGTTTTTGATGGGCAGGGGCAGCGTCCGTACCGGCCAGAAGATGCCACCGCGCCATTGGGTGTTTACGGCGAAAGCAAGCTGGCTGGCGAAGAGGCGATTCGAGCCAGTGGCTGCGAGCACGCCATCTTGCGCACTGCCTGGGTGTATGCGCATCACGGCAAGAACTTCCTGCTCACCATGCTGCGGCTGGCTGCCGAGCGCGATGAATTGCGCGTGGTCGCCGATCAATACGGCACGCCCACCCCGGCGGCTCTGATTGCCGATGTCACTGCCCACATCCTTGCAAAGCCCGAACGCCCCAGCGGCACTTGGCATCTGACCCCGACCGGCAGCACCACATGGCATGGTTTTGCCGAGGCCATTGTCGGAGGCGCGCATGCGCAAGGCTTGCTGGCAAAAAAAACGCTGGTACTCCCCATCACTACGGCAGATTTTCCGACCCCGGCCAAGCGCCCGGCCTATTCGGTGCTGGATACGACCCGCCTTGAGCATGACTTTGCGCTGACTCTGCCGGATTGGCGCAGCGGGCTTGCCGCCACGCTGGAGCGACTGACTGCGATACGGCACGGAGCGGGATAAGTGAGTCGCCACTATCTGGACGCACTGGAAGACGAAAGCCTGTTTGTCTTGCGGGAGGTGGCGGCCTGCTTCCGCAATCCGGTGCTGCTGTATTCCATCGGTAAAGACAGTGCGGTGTTGCTGCACCTTTTGCTCAAGGCTTTTGCGCCTGCACGACCGACAATCCCATTGTTACATGTGGATACTGGCTGGAAGTTCCGGGAAATGATTGCCTTGCGCGATCGGCGTGCAGCACAGACCGGCTTGACTTTGCACATATACCGCAATCCGGAAGGTGTGGCAGCCGGCATCGGGCCGCTGACCCACGGCGCAACCGTCCATACCGATGTCATGAAAACCCAGGCATTGCGTCAGGCCTTGGATGCGCATGGCTTTGATGCGGTCATCGGCGGGGCGCGCCGTGATGAAGAGGCTTCTCGTGCCAAGGAGCGGATCTTTTCTTTCCGTAATCATCAGCATCACTGGGATCCGCGCCGACAGCGTCCGGAGTTGTGGCATCTGTTCAATACCCGCATTCATGCCGGTGAAAGTGTGCGCGTGTTTCCGTTGTCAAACTGGACGGAGCTGGATGTGTGGGAGTACATCCGGCGGGAATCAATTGAAGTGCCCGAGCTGTATTTTGCTCGCTGGCGTGAAGTGGTGGAGCGAGATGGTCATTTGATCTTGCGTGATGATGAGCGCTTGCAGCTGCGTCCGGGAGAATACTGGCAGCAACGGCAAGTTCGTTTCCGCACCTTGGGTTGCTATCCATTGACGGGTGCGGTTGATTCCACGGCAGCCACGCTTGATGAAGTGATTGAGGAAATGCGCATGGCGCGAAACTCCGAGCGCCAAGGGCGTGTGATTGACCATGACCCGTCAGCATCGATGGAAAAGAAAAAACGAGAGGGGTATTTCTGATGGCCGCCCAAGCTGAGTCAGGTACCCGGCAGGTGGCTGGACTGTTGCGCTTCATTACTTGTGGCAGCGTCGATGATGGCAAAAGTACCCTGATTGGTCGCTTGCTGTATGACTGTGGTGCACTCAAGGACGACCAGATGTTGGCATTGCGTCGTGACAGTGCACGTATGGGGACGCAGGGGGTGGCGCTGGATTACGCTTTGCTGCTCGATGGGCTGGAAGATGAGCGCAGCCAAGGCATCACCATTGATGTGGCCTATCGATACTTTGCCACGCCTGCGCGTCGCTTTATCGTTGCTGATTGTCCGGGGCATGTGCAGTACACCCGCAATATGGCGACGGGGGCATCCACCGCAGATTTGGCGGTAGTGTTGGTTGACGCCCGCAAGGGTTTACTGCCGCAAACTCGCCGGCATAGCCTGATTGTGTCGTTGTTTGGCGTGCGTCAGCTGATATTGGCAGTCAACAAGATGGACTGCGTGGCTCATGCGCAGGAAGTCTTTGATGACATTGCCGGAGCATATGCACAGCTTGCACAGCGGCTTGGGATTGCCTCGGTGCAGGCGGTTCCGTTATCAGCACTGCATGGCGATAACGTAGTCGAGCCTTCGCTGCGAATGCCTTGGTATCAGGGGCCGAGTTTGTTGCAGCTTCTGGAGAGCGCACAGGGCAAAGATGCACCGCTCAACTCTGCGGCCATGATTTTGCCGGTGCAGTGGGTCAATCGTCCGCATCAGGATTTTCGTGGGTATTGCGGCAATCTGGCTTCTGGCCGTCTTGCCTGTGGTGATAGTGTTCGGATTTTTCCAGGAGGGCAGCAGGCACAAGTGCGTCAAATCCTGAGTGCGCGTGGTGCGGCAATGGCCGCGCAAGCGGGGGAAGCAGTGACGGTATTGCTTGATCGTGAGTGCGATGTGGCGCGTGGGGATGTGCTCGCAGCCGGCGAAGGTGTGGCGGTTGAAGTGGCAGACCAGTTTGCTGCACACCTGTTGTGGATGCATGAAGATGCCTTGATGCCCGGTCGTAGCTATCAGCTGCAGTTGGCGACGGCCAGTACGCTGGCACGTGTGACTGCACTCAAGCACCGGCTGGACTCGGAGACATTGGAGCCGTTGGCAGCCAGGCAGCTTGAGCTCAACGAGATTGGCATATGCAATCTGCAACTGGATCGCGCGCTGGCTTTTACGGCATTTGCCGATAACCGCGAGCTGGGGGCATTCATTTTGATTGATCGCTTCACCAATGCCACAGTGGCTGCAGGCGTGATTGATCATCCATTGCGTCGTGCGAGTAATTTGCACAGGCAGGCATTGCAGGTGAGCCGTGCGGCGCGTAGCCAAATAAAAGGTCATGCGCCACGCTGCATTTGGTTTACCGGCTTGTCTGGCGCAGGAAAATCGACCATTGCCGATCAGGTCGAGGTTCAGCTCAACGCGCGTGGCATACATACGATTTTGCTGGATGGGGACAATATCCGGCATGGTTTGAACCGCGATCTGGGGTTTACTGATGCCGACCGGGTGGAGAACATCCGACGTGTGGCCGAGGTGGCAAAATTGATGGTGGATGCCGGATTGGTGGTATTGGTGAGCTTTATTTCACCATTTCGTGCCGACCGGCAGATGGCACGTGAGTTGTTTGCGCCGGGTGAATTTCTGGAAGTTTATGTGGATGTGCCGCTTGTGATAGCGGAAGCGCGTGATGTCAAGGGTCTGTATGCCAAGGCGCGTGCTGGGCAGTTGCCGAATTTCACCGGTATTGATTCACCCTATGAAGCTCCGGAGTCCCCTGAGCTGAGGATTGCCACAGATCGGCTTTCGCCCTCAGAAGCAGCTCAAGCGGTGCTGGACTTGTTGGCTAATATTGAGGCAGATAGTCCGTCGGATGCGGGCTCCTTGAGGTAATCTTGCCAGTATCTTGCACCACGCATCATTACGCATGATTCATCCGGTGATTTTGAGCGGCGGCAGTGGCACCCGTCTGTGGCCACGCTCGCGCAGCAATACCCCCAAGCAGTTCCTTGCCCTGACTGGCGATGAGACCTTATTTCAGGCCACCGCCCGGCGCGTGGCGAGCCTGCCTGATGCCCGTCCGGTGTTGACCATCTGTGCCGATGATCATCGTTTCATGGTGGGCGAGCAGTTGCAGCAAATCGGTCTTGAAAGTGGCGGCATCGTGCTGGAGCCGGTGGCACGCAATACCGCCCCGGCCATCGCCCTGGCCGCCTTGCAGGTGTTGGCACAAGACCCGGATGGGGTATTGCTGGTATTGCCAGCCGACCATCTGATTCGCAATGAGGCCGCCTTCCATACAGCGGTGGCGGCAGGCCTGCCGAAGGCACAGCAAGGCCTGCTGGTGACTTTCGGCATCCGCCCGGAATACCCGGAGACCGGCTATGGCTATATCCGCAGCGGCGAGTCGCTGGGGGGCGGGGTGCAACGCATCGCGGCGTTTGTGGAAAAGCCCGATGCCGAGCGCGCCCGGCAATATCTTGAAAGCGGCGACTATCTCTGGAACTCCGGCATGTTCCTGTTTCGCGCCGACAGCTATCTGGCTGCGCTGGAAACACATGCCCCGGCGATTGCGGCGGCGGCACGCAAGGCATGGCAGCTTGCCCGGCGCGATCTGGACTTTATCCGCGTGGACAAGGATGCCTTTGCGCAAAGCCCGGATGACTCCATCGACTATGCGGTGATGGAGCGCGTGCAGCAGGCAGCGGTGGTGCCAGTGGATTGTGGCTGGAGTGATGTCGGCTCTTGGTCATCGCTATGGAGCGTCGCCGCGCGTGACTCGATGGGCAATGTGCAGCTGGGCGATACCATTGCCATCGACAGCCGTAATACCTATCTGCAAGCGGCCGATGAGCGTTTGCTGGCGACACTGGGGGTGGAAGACTTGATTGTGGTCGATACTGCCGATGCGGTGTTGGTGGCGCATCGCGAGCGCGTGCAGGATGTCAAGAAACTGGTGGACACGCTCAAAGCCGAAGGCCGCACCGAGCATCTGCATCATCGCAAGGTGTACCGCCCCTGGGGCAGCTATGACTCATTGGCAATGGGCGAGCGTTTCCAGGTCAAGCGCATCGTGGTCAAGCCGGGTGCTTCGCTCAGCTTGCAACGTCACCAGCACCGTGCCGAACATTGGATTGTGGTGTCCGGCGTGGCCGAGGTCACTTGCGACGAGCGCGTATTCGAGCTGCGCGAGAACCAGAGCACTTACATCCCGCAGGGCAGCATCCATCGCCTGCGCAATGCCACGGATACCCCGGTGGAGCTGATTGAAGTGCAGTCCGGCAGCTATCTTGGCGAAGACGATATTGAGCGGCTGGAGGATGTTTACGGGCGCAGTTGAACCCGTATTCTGAAGTTTCGACTGTCTGGCGGGCTTTGCGCACTTCACCCTCACTTCATATTCAACACTTCGTCCCTGCACATGCCGGTGTGAATATGCACGCATTGCAAAACAGATGCGAGGTGTGCAATGAAACTATGGGTGAAGGCCATCGTGGTGATGGCCATGACCATCGCCATTTTGGTGCCGCTGATGATGATTTTTGGCGTGATTCAGGGGCGCAAGAGTTACCGACAAGAAGCGATCCGCGATATCGCCAGCCATGTGGGGGCAGAGCAGCAAGTGCAGGCGCCGGTGCTGGTGCTGCCCTATACCCGTATCGTGGAAAAGGATGTGGCCGATGAAAATGGAGGAATTCGCCGTGGTCTGCAGAGAGAAACCGGGCATTGGTATTTCTATCCCGATAGCCTCAAGGCCGAAGGGATTTTGAGCCCGTCGGTGCGCAAGCGCGGGATGCATGAGGTGCGGGTGTATGACTGGCAGGGTGAGCTCAGTGCCAGCTTCGATGCGGAAATTTCGCCAAAACAAGCGGATGGACAATACACATTTGGACAGCCGTTCATCGCCTTTGGTATCAGCGACGTGCGTGGCTTGCGCGGGACACCGCAGGTACAGGTCAACGGCAACAGGCTGAAGATTCAGCAGGGGGCAGGTTTGTCCGGCAAGACGGGTTTGCATGTATTGCTGCCGGAGATTGAGGGGCGGCAAAGGCTGCAGCTGGAAACCCGTATCGTCATGACCCTGGCCGGTACGGAAGGTTTCGGCATCCTGCCGCTTGCAGACAGCAATGACATCCGGCTCAAATCCAACTGGCCGCATCCGAGCTTCTCCGGCATCCTGCCGCAGCACGATGTCACCCAGCAGGGTTTCGAGGCGCACTGGCAGATTGATGCGCTGGCGACCGATGCGCGCAAGCATTGGCAAAGTGGCAGTTATATGGATCAGGATGTGGCGCGAGTGGCGCTGCTGGACCCGGTCAATCCTTATCTGCTGGCCGAGCGTGCCACCAAATATGGGGTGTTGTTCGTGGTGCTGACCTTTGCCGGGTTCTTCATGTTTGAACTGATCCGCCAGATTCGCGTTCACCCCATTCAGTACGGCTTGGTGGGGCTTGCGATCGCGATTTTCTTCCTGTTGCTGCTCAGCCTCTCCGAGCATATTGCCTTCGGTCTTGCCTATCTGCTGGCTGCGCTGGCCTGTACCGGCCTGATAGGCTTCTATTTGAGCGCAGTGCTGAAAAGCGTTACCGGCGGCATGGGCTTTGCCGCGATGCTCGCCACGCTTTATGGCGCGCTGTATGGGCTTTTGATTCTGGAAGACAATGCGCTGGTGATGGGTTCGGGTCTTTTGTTCCTGATTCTTGCCGCCATCATGACCGTCACCCGCAAAGTGGACTGGTATGCCCTGGGTCAGGGTGGAGGACGCTAACGGATACAGACAGGCAGAAGCCTCGTGTCAGTACAGCAATATTGACATAGTGATGGCCAACCGGCGGGCAAAAGCCCGCCGGTTGTTTTCATTCTTGGCAAAGAAGTGGCCTGTAATGTTCTGGATTCAGACGTATTCCAGCCAGCCGTGTTCGTCGGGCGTGGTGCCGTCGAACAGGCCAAAGAACAGTTTTTGCATCTGCCGGGTGATGGGGCCGGCCACGCCCTCGCCAATCACGCGGCCATCGACCGAGCGAATCGGCGTGATTTCCGCTGCCGTGCCGCACATGAACAGCTCATCGCACAGATACAGGTATTCACGCGGCAGATCGCGCTCCACCACTTTGATGCCTGCCTTCTGCGCCAGGGTGATGATGGTATTGCGGGTGATGCCGTTCAAAAGCGCGGCGCTGACCGGGGTGGTATGCAGCTCGCCATTGAACACCAAGAACAGGTTTTCACCTGCGCCTTCACTGAGCAGGCCGGTGGCGGCCAGCGCAATGCCTTCGCCAAAACCGAGGCGGCGGGCTTCGCGCGCGACCAGCTGACCGGAAAGATAGTTGCCGCCAGCCTTGGCGCCTGCGGGGATGGTGTTCGGGGCAAAACGCTGCCAGCTGGAAACGCAGGCATCGATACCGTTTTCCAGCACGCCCTCGCCCAGATAGGCGCCCATCTTCCAAGCTGCCACCGACATGTCCACAGGGGTGTCGGCCGACAGGCCAAAGCCGCCCAGCCCGCGGAACGCGAAGGGACGCAGATAGGCAGCGGTAAAGCCGTTCTTCTTCAACACCTCACGGCAGGCGGCGTTGATTTCCTCCAGTGAGTACGGCATCGGCATGTCGTAAATGCGTGCCGAGGCAAACAGTCGCTTGTTGTGATCGGTCAGGCGGAAAATGGCCGGGCCATTGGGCGTGTCATAACTGCGCACGCCTTCAAACACCGACGAGCCGTAATGCAGGGCATGTGCCATGACATGCGTGGTGGCTTCGGCCCAAGGTTTGATTTGTCCGTTGTGCCAGATCCAATCGGGGTAGTTCATATGCGGCTCCTGTGAGTGGAGGCGCATTTTCGCCTGCAATCGTCAGGGCAGCAAATTTACAGGCTGATCCACAGGCAGCCCATATGGCGGCGCAGGCCGAAAGTCACCGCAGAGCTGCCAAAGCCATTGGACTGCAATACGCGCAGACCCGTAGGGGGATGACGTCTGGCAGGCAGCGGAATCAGCTCGCCCTCGGCGTTTTCCTGCCACTGTGGCTCCGATTCGCCACCGCCGACAGCAATAACATCAATCAGTGGCCGCTGCACGATGCGCTCCAGCCGTTGCAAGATGGCCTCGCCACTGCGGTGGGTTTGCCCCGGCCAGTGATAAACCCCGGACAGACGATTGGCATCCTTCAGGTCAATGGCGGCAGCAACTTCACCACGCAACTCCTCCAGATTGCGGATGCAGCTATCACGCAGCGGCGGTGGTTTGCCGGGACGCAGAAGGGGGGCGGAATGGCGCGGCTTCATGTTGGGCAAAGGGCGTGGGGTGTGCTCGATGGCGCCGATGGATTGGCAAGGTTTGTCGGTCAATACCAGCGCGCCGTCGGCTGCGGTGCAGCGGCGGATATTTTGCGCATTGGCATTGAAGGCCAAGGCGAGTAGCAAGACGGTGGCAAAGCGAGTTATCACCCCGGCAATTTACTGCAAACGCTTGAAGATGTTGCCAACCGGGCGAGCCAGATTCAGGGTGTAAAAGTGCAATGCCGGCGCGCCACCGGCCATCAGCCGCTGGCAGAGTGCAGCGACCAGGTCAGCGGCGAACTCGCGGATTGCGCCGCTATCATCCCCGAATGCACGCATCCGCTGTGTCACCCAGCGCGGGATTTCTGCGCCGCAGCTCTCGGAAAAGCGTTGCAGCTGGCTGAAGTTGGAAATCGGCATGATGCCCGGCACCACCGGCACTTCCACGCCACGGGCGCGCACATCATCGACAAAGCGGAAATAGGCATCGGCGTTGTAAAAGTATTGGGTGATGGCGCTGTCGGCACCGGCATCCACTTTGCGCTTGAAGTTTTCGATATCGGCCAGAGCATCGCGCGCTTGCGGATGCGTCTCCGGGTAGGCGGCGACTTCGATATGGAAGTGCTGGCCGAACGACTCGCGGACAAGCGCTACCAGATCACTGGCATGACGCAATTCGCCGGGGTCGAGCATGCCCGAGGGCATGTCGCCGCGCAGCGCGACGATACGGCGCACGCCTTGTTGTTGGTAGTGCGTCAACAGCTGGATGATTTCCTGGCGGTTGCTGCCAATACAGGTCAGATGCGGTACGCCCTCCAGCCCATGTTCTCTGCCCAGCAGCTGCACAGTTTCGGCGGTGTGCTCGCGGGTCGAGCCGCCCGCGCCATAGGTGCAGGAGATGAATTGCGGCTGGTATGCCTTGAGCTTTTCCAGGGTGCGGCCAAGCTGGGCGCGCTGATCATCGTTTTTTGGGGGATAAATTTCAAAGCTGATGGGAAGCATCGCGGCGGCCTGATTGAGAAAGGCAGAAATTGTATCGCTTTATCAAGATAAATATGATTTTTGTTTCTTGGCCATTAAAAAGCCCCGCCGGAGGGGGGCCGGCGGGGCAGGGGAAAGAACGACATCTTGGGGAGGGATGCCGCTCCAAGATCAACTCCAGGGGAGAGGGAGTGATCCAACGTCAGACATTGCATCTGACGGGGGCTAGTTAAACATCATGGACATGGATGCAGGCTGAATCTGGCCGTTAAAATTTCATTGAATTTCAATGGTTTTGCGATGAATTTCTGATTTAGTGCGCTTCGTCCCAGTTTTGCCCGCTGCCGCAGTCCACCACCAGCGGCACGCGCAACTCGGCAGCGGCACTCATCCGGCGGCTGACTTCGGCCGTCAATTCGGGCAGGAAGCCATTTTCCACCTCGAACACCAACTCGTCATGCACCTGCATGATCATCTGCGCACGACCTTGCTGCTCCTGCAGCCAGTCGTCGACTGAAATCATCGCGCGCTTGATGATGTCTGCGGCCGTGCCCTGCATTGGCGCGTTGATGGCGGCGCGCTCGGCACCGGCGCGCTGTGCCTGATTGCGTGAGTGGATATAGGGTAGATACAGGCGGCGGCCAAACACGGTCTCCACAAAGCCTTGGCCGCGGGCTTGCTCGCGGGTGCGCTCCATATAGTCGCGCACGCCGGGATAGCGGCTGAAATACAGCGCGATATAGTCCTGCGCCTGGCTGCGCGTGACCCCAAGTTGACGCGCCAGACCAAAGGCGCTCATGCCATAAATCAGGCCGAAGTTGATGGCTTTGGCGGCGCGGCGTTCATCGCTGCCGACGCTATCGATGGACTTGCCAAATACTTCAGCGGCGGTGGCGCGGTGGATGTCCGCGCCTTTTTCGAAGGCGGCAATCAGCGCCGGGTCTTCGGACAGATGCGCCATGATGCGCAGTTCGATTTGCGAATAGTCGCAGGCCAGTAGCTGACAGCCGGGCGCGGCGATAAAGGCGCGGCGGATACGGCGGCCGTCCTCGCTGCGAATCGGGATGTTTTGCAGATTGGGGTCGGAGGAGGCCAGTCGTCCGGTGGCAGCGCCGGCCTGGTTGTAGCTGGTATGCACACGCCCGGTATCCGGGTTGATCATGCCCGGCAGCTTGTCGGTATAGGTATTGCGCAGTTTGGTGAGTGCGCGATATTCCAGAATGATGCGCGGCAGTTCGTGTTGATCGGCGATCGCCTCCAGCGCTTCTTCGTTGGTGGAGGGCGCGCCGCCCGGGGTTTTCACCAATACTGGCAGTTTCAGCTCGTCATACAGCAGGGCGCCGATTTGCTTGGGCGAATCCATGTTGAGGCTGCGTCCGGCGATGTCCGTGGCGCGCTGCTGGGCATCAAGCATGCGCCGGCCAAGATCGGCTGATTGGCGGCGCAGCTCCTCGCTGTCAATCAGTACGCCATGCGCCTCGACACGCGCCAGTACCGGCAGCAGCGGCATTTCGATTTCTTGGTACACCCGGGCAAGCGCGGGCGCTTCGGCCAGCTGCGTCGTCTGTGCCTGTGCAAGTCGCAGGGTGATGTCGGCATCTTCGGCAGCATATTGGGTGGCTGTCTCCAGCGGCACTTCGGCAAACGAGATTTGCTTGGCGCCCTTGCCGGCCACATCGCTATAGGCAATGGTGTCGATGCCCAGCAGGCGCTTGGCCAGGCTGTCCATATCGTGTCGCTGGGTGGAATCGAGCACGAAACTTTGCAGCAGGCTGTCATCGGCAAGACCTGTCACCTCAACGCCGTGGCGGCGCAGCACGTGCAGGTCGTATTTGCCATTTTGGGCGATTTTGGGCTTGTTGGCATCGGCAAAAAACGGCCGCAGCGCATCGAGTACTTCGCTCATCGGCAATTGCGCTGGCGCACCGGGATATTGATGCGCCAACGGGATATAGCAGGCCTCGCCCACCGTAGTGGCAAGACTTATGCCTACAAGATGGGCACGCATGGCGTCCAGGCTGTCGGTTTCGGTATCGAAGGCAAAGCGCGGTGCGTCGGCGAGCTTGGCAAGCCAGACATCCAGCTCGGCGCGGCTGAGCACGGTCT
This sequence comes from Lysobacteraceae bacterium NML03-0222, assembly GCA_002798195.1. Classification (GTDB taxonomy): domain Bacteria; phylum Pseudomonadota; class Gammaproteobacteria; order Xanthomonadales; family Xanthomonadaceae; genus Solilutibacter. The sequence continues at coordinate 137,387 of NWQM01000001.1, forward strand.
GGTATTGCCCCGCCACGCCAAGCGCCGGGTCAATGGCGCTTGTGGCTTTTTCTGCCGGCATGCGGATGTTGCCCGTGGCCTTCTTGCTGCTGTCGGCAGGGGCGGTGCCGTCCAGTTCCCGCAAGGCCTGGTTGAAGCCATAACGGCCATACAGCGTGCGCAGCGCGGCTTCATCGGCAGCGCTTGGGGTGAGGGCATCAAAGCGCTGCGGCAGCTCCACATCGGTGCGGATGGTGGCCAGCGCACGGTTCAGCGGCAGTCGCGTGAGCACCGCGCGCAGGTTGTCACCGACCTTGCCCTTGATGTTGTCAGCATTTTCGATGAGGCCATCGAGCGAGCCGTATTCGGCCAGCCATTTGGCGGCGGTTTTCGGCCCGCATTTGTCCACGCCGGGGATGTTGTCCACTTTGTCGCCCATCAGCGAGAGGTAATCGACGATGCGCTCGGGCGGTACGCCGAACTTGTCCATCACCGCCTCGCGGCTATCCATGCGGCTGCCGCTCATGGTATTGACCAGCGTCACGCCGGGGCGTACCAGTTGCGCCATGTCCTTGTCACCGGTGGAAATGATAACCGCAACACCGGCTTCGGCGGCCTGCTGCGCCAAGGTGCCGATGACATCATCGGCCTCGACCCCACTGTGGCGCAGAATTGGCAACCCCAGTGCGGCGACGATTGCCATCAGCGGCTCGATCTGCGCGCGCAAATCATCCGGCATCGGCGGACGGTTGGCCTTGTACTGGGCATCCAGCGCATCGCGGAAGGTCGGCCCGGGCGCATCCATCACGAAGGCGATGTAATCAGGTGCCTCCTTGATATGGGCGCGCAGCATATTGACCACGCCAAACAGCGCGCCGGTCGGCTCGCCTGCGGCATTGGTCAGCGGCGGCAGGGCATGGAAGGCACGATACAGATAGGACGAGCCATCAATCAAAACCAGTTTTTTCATCAATTTTCCGGATGTTGAAGTGCAGCGAGTAAATCGCCTGGGCGGGCGCTGGCGGCAATCGCGTGGACTTGGAAAGCCCGCTGCCGGGCCAGTGCGGCAAGGCGCGCGCTGGCGGCGATGATGCCGGCCTTCTCGCGCAATGTGGACAAGAGTGTATCGGGCAGCAGGGCAAGGATATGTTCAAACGCCTCGCCACTGGAGAGTGCCAGATACAGCGGCCTGTCTTTCGTCAGGCCTTGGGCAAGGCGTGCGTGGTCGCGTGCGGACAGCGTCAGCGGTCTGCGCCGGTAGATATCGGCGCGCCGCACGCTGATGCCGCGCGCCTGCAATTGGTGCAGGATTTGGCCGCGCCCGCCGGGTGCAGTGACAAGCCCAACCTGTGCGCCTGCAGACAGCCGGGCAAGTTCCGGCAGCGCCAACAAGCCCTCACTGTCCATCCGTGCCGGGGCGATGGCCGCCTGCAGACCCGCCCGCAGCAGGGCACGGCGTGTACCTTCACCCACGGCCAGGCATTGCGCTTGGCAGGTCGGCTCGAACGCCTCCAGAGTCACGGCGGCTTTGACGGCGGCGGGACTTGTGAAAATCACCTGTGGGCAGGCCATTGCCCGGGCCAGTGCGGTGCGGGCAGGCGCATCGGTTAACTGTTCAATCTGCCAGGGTGAGAGTGCCAAGACCTGCCCGCGATGGGCTCTGGCCGCGCGGCGCAATGCGGCGTGCTCACCACGGGGGCGCAATGAAATCAGCAAAAATCGGCTATCGCTCATATCAACATTGGACGCTTTGACGGCAGGAAATGAAAGAGCCATTACCATCTGCAGCTTTTTGGGGAAGTGCTCATGCGCGATATTCATGCTTGGCTACAAAGCAAGATGGCGGCCATGCCGCCAGTTGCCATGATGCAGATGCGCATTGCCGATATCGGCAATGACGATTTGAGCCTGTCTGCACCGCTGGCGGCCAATCTCAATGACAAGGACAGCGCCTTTGGCGGCTCGCTGGTGGCGCTGATGACGCTGGCCGGTTGGGCGCTGGCCTCCACGCAATTGCTGCGCGCGGGTTTCGAGGCGGATGTCTATGTGGCCGATAGTGAGGTGAAATATCTGCACCCGGTGAAGGCTGACCTGCTGGCGCATGCCACGGCACAGTCGCCACAGGCGCTGCAAGCCTTTATCGACACGTTTGCGGCGCGCGGCAAGGCGCGCATCCAGTTGCAGGTCTCGGTTGCGCTTGCCGATGGCACGCCGGCCTGCACCTTGAGTGCCCGTTATGTGGCATTGCCCTGTGCCTCGGCGGCAAGCGCCTGCGCATGACACAATCGGCGAGTCTGCCCTTGGAAATGGTGAAAATGAAAAAAATCCTTGTCCCGATTCTGCTGGCGATAGGGCTGGCTGCTTGTGCCAGCAGCGGCAATCAGACCAGCGCCTTGGAGCGTGCGCAATATGCCTATTCGGCGGCCATTCGCTGGGGCGACCTGGATGGCGCCTGGTCACAGCTGGCACCGGAGTTGCGCGCCCGCGGTGAAATGAGTGAAATCGAGCGCAATCGCTGGAAGCAGATTCAGATCACCAGCTACCGGGTATTGAGCAGCGAGGCGACGGCCGATGGCGGGGCAGTGCGCATGATTGAAATCGGTGTCGCCAATCGCCACACCATGAGCGAGCGCCAGCTGCGCTATCAGGAAGTCTGGCGTTGGGATGCCGCCAGCAAGACTTGGTTTTTGACTTCTGGCCTGCCGGATTTGTGGGGCGGGCAGTGAGTCTTGCCCGGCACTGTGTCAAAATCGCCCGCTTTCATTGCATCAACGGATTCCTGCCGTGACTGAGCTGTTTGCTTTTTTTGCCCGCCATCCGCTGCTTTCGCTGGCTCTGGCGGGGATTACCCTGGCGCTGATTTATACCGAGCTTGCCCGCTTCTGGCAGGGCTTCAAGGCGCTCAAGCCTGCCGAGCTCACCGCGTTGGTGAACCGCGAAAACGCCTTGGTGGTGGATATCCGCGCCATCAATGATTTTCAGCAAGGGCATATTGCTGGCGCCAAAAACGTGTTGATGAGCCAGTTTGACCCGGAAAACAAGCAGCTGGCGTCGGCCAAGTCGCTGCCGGTGGTGGTGGTCTGCAAGACCGGCATGACTGCGGTCGGTGCGGCCAAGCGCTTGGTCAAGGCGGGCTTTGAAAAGGTTTATGTGCTCGATGGCGGCATCAGTGCCTGGGAGCAGGCCGGCCTGCCGCTGGTCAAAGGCAAGCACTAAAAAATACTGCGCGCCCCTTGTCTGGGCGTGTGACAATCCCCACGTCTATTGTCCAACCCCTCATTACCCACCCTACGGAGTCCATCATGTCCGAAGAAAACGTCAACGGCGCCGCCGCTACCGAACAGCCCCAGCAGCAGGGCGCCAGCTTCTCGGTCGAGAAAATCTATACCCGCGATGTTTCGTTTGAATCGCCCAATGCCCCGGCGATGTTCAACGAGCAAGGCCAGCCCGAGTTGTCGATGAACCTCAACCAGCGTGTCACCCAGCTCAATGACACCGCATTCGAAGTCATCCTGGGCGTAACCTTGACCTGCAAGCTGGGCGATAAGACCGCTTATCTGGCCGATGTGCAGCAGGCCGGTGTGTTTGGCCTCTCCGGCTTTGACCCCGCAGGTCTGGATGCCATGCTGGGCGCGCACTGCCCGTCGATTCTCTACCCGTATGCGCGCTCGGCCATCAGCGAACTGATCAGCAATGGCGGCTTCCCTCCGTTCCAGCTGCAGCCGATCAATTTTGAAGCCCTGTATGCCGAAGGCCTGCGTCAGCGCCTTGCTCAGCAGCAAGAAGGGCAGGGTGAACTCAACCAGTCCAGCGAAACCGCTGGCAACGCCTGAGCGGAAGCACTGGCTTGACGCAAGGCATTGCTAAAAAAGAGCCTGTCGCCGTCCTCGGCGCAGGCTCATGGGGTACGGCGTTGGCGGCGCTCCTGGCACGCCATGGTCATGAGGTAACGTTGTGGGGGCGTGATGAAAGCATCACCGCAGCCATTGACCGTAAGCATGAAAACCCGCGCTATCTGCCCGGCATCGCCCTGCCGGACACCCTGCGTGCCACCACTGACCTGGCCGCTGCCCTGACAGATGCTGCTTGGGTGCTGGTGGTGACGCCATCCCATGCCTTTGCGCAAACCCTGCAAAAACTGGCGCCCCTGCGCCCGCAGACAGCTGGGGTGGCCTGGGCCACCAAAGGCTTCGAGCCTGGCTCCGGGCGTTTTCTGCATGAAGTGGCCGCAGAAATTCTGGGATTGGATGTACCGCTTGCGGTGGTTACCGGCCCCTCGTTCGCCAAAGAAGTGACTCTGGGACTGCCTACCGCCCTGACCGTGCATTCGGACAATGCCGCGTTTGCACAGACCGTGGCCGAAGCCTTGCACGGCCCGGCATTCCGCGCCTATACCGGCAACGACATGGTCGGTGCCGAGCTGGGCGGGGCGATGAAGAACGTGCTGGCGGTCGCCACCGGCGTCGCCGATGGCATGGCGCTGGGTCTCAATGCCCGTGCGGGCTTGATTACCCGCGGTCTCAATGAAGTATTGCGGCTGGCACAGGCCATCGGTGCCAAACCCGAAACCCTGATGGGGCTGGCCGGCCTTGGCGACCTGGTGTTGACCTGCACCGGCGATTTGTCCCGCAACCGCAGGCTGGGGCTGGCGCTCGGCCGTGGGCAGAGTATTGATGAGGCCGTGCGCGAAATCGGCCAGGTGGTGGAATCCATCCAGACCGCCGATGAAGTCATGCGTCAGGCACAGAAGCATGGCGTGGAACTGCCAATCTCGCGCGCCGTACAGCAAGTGCTGCATGGCGAGGTCACGCCCGAGGAAGGGCTGCGGCAGCTACTTGCCCGCGAGCAAAAACCCGAATACCCGCGCACGCTGTTTTCCTGAGGATTCACATCATTGCCAATAGCTGCGCAGCAACCCGTGCGGTTTCGCGTAGCGGGGTGGTGGCAAATGTATTCAGACTGCCTGCAAAGGCGCGAACGCGGCCTTGTGCTTGCAGATGTTGCAAGAACCGCGCTGGGCGGCCTTGCAGATATTCGCTGCCCAGCACATACAGCGGCGCGGAAGTGGCCGCCGCTTCAGAGAGCATATTGACCGAATCGGCACTGCAGACGATGACATCCGCCCAGGCCAGGAGGCCGGGATAGAGGTTGCGGCCATCGCTCTCATTGCGCCAGAGCCGTGCCGCTTGCAGCATCGGCAAGAGTTTTTGCCAGGCCACGGGCGTGCGTCTTGAGGTGGTGACAAGCAGTGTGCCCTCCTGGGCGGCCACGGCTTGTGCCAGCAGCCTGAGCGCGGCAAGCAGTGCCTCGGTCGGCATCGGCCAATGCTTGCTGGCGCCGCCGAGCAGCAATGCCACACGCGGGGCGGGCAGTGTGGAGAGCTCTGCAAAATCATCGCGTGCCGCTGCCAGCGATACATCATCCACGTCGTGCAGGCTGCCATCCATTTGAATGACATTGGCACCGGCAAAGCCATCATGACGCGGGGCAATGACCACATCCCAATGGCGCGGGCTGATGCGCGGGTGGAGTATCTGTACTGCAAAACTGCCGTGCGCACGCAGCAGCCGGGTCGCCAGCGCCGCCTGTCTGCCACAGCCAATCGCCAGCGCAGGGGGCTGCTGCAGGCAGGCGGCAAAATCCTGACCAAGCGTGCCGGATGCACCGGGAAAAAGCCGTGGGGCAAACACTGTGGCTGCCGTGCTTGGCTTGAGCGTGATATGCGCAGCGCCGGGATGTCCCAGTGCGCGCGCCAGCGCTTCCACCTGGCGCTGGTTTCCGGCATGACCATCGCTCAGCAGCAGTGGCGCTGCGACAGACTGTTGCAAAGATGGGGAGCGTTTGGACATGGCAGCACTTTACACTGTGCACCCTGACAGCCAAGAAGGATTGCCATGTTTGCCGCCCTTGACGATACCGCCCTCGACCAGTTGTTCCGTACTGCGCGTACCTATAACGGTTTTTCCGGCGAGATTGACGATGCCACTTTGCAGCAACTCTATGATTTGGTGAAGTTTGGCCCGACCGGTGCCAATAGCTGCCCGGCGCGTTTTGTCTTTCTGCGCTCGGCCGAAGCCAAGGGGCGTCTGGCGCCGGCACTGGATGAGGGCAACCGCGCCAAGACGCTGGCCGCACCGGTCACGGTGGTTGTCGCCTACGACTTGGATTTCCACGAAAAACTGCCGGTGCTGTTTCCGCATACCGATGCCAAAAGCTGGTTCGATGGGCCGCGCGAAAACCGTGCCCATCCGGCGCTTTTGAATAGCAGCTTGCAGGCGGCCTACCTGATTATGGCTGCGCGTGCACTGGGGCTGGATACCGGGCCGATGACCGGCTTTGACCGTGCCAAGGTGGATGCGGAGTTCTTTGCAGGGACACAGTGGAAGTCCACGATGCTGCTGAATCTGGGCAAGGGCGATCCCGGCAGCATCTTCCCGCGCAGTCCGCGCCTTTCTTTCGCCGAGGCCTGTCAAATTCTTTAATTCAACCCAAGAGGAATACCCATGAAACTCATCAAGCACACCGTACTTGCCGCTCTGCTCGCCGTTGCCAGTGGCAATGCCCTGGCACAAAAGACCGAATACAACATCGACCCCACCCACACCATGATTATCGCCAGCTGGGATCACATGGGTTTTTCCAATCCGATGGCGAATTTTGCCGATGCCACCGGCAAGCTGGTGTATGACAGCGCCAATCCGGCCGCTTCCACCGTGCACGTGGAAATCCCGATGCAGTCGCTGACCAGCTTTGTGCCGGCACTGGATAACGAGCTCAAGGGCAAGGATTATTTCGACGTGGCGCAATACCCGAAGGCGGTCTTTACCAGCCGCGAAGTCAAGCCCATGGGGGGCAATCGTCTTGAAGTGCTGGGTAACCTGGAACTGCGCGGTGTGACCCGCCCGGTCACGCTGAACGTGACGCTGAACGGTCAGGGCGAGCACCCGATGAAGAAAGTCGCCGCCATCGGCTTTGATGCTACCACCCACTTCAAGCGTAGCGATTTTGGCATCGACAAGCTGGTGCCGGTCATTGGCGATGAAATCCAGCTGCGCATCACCGTGGAAGCACACGCTGACAAAAAGTGATGCTGGAATACCCGAGAGAAACTTGGGGGCATACCGAGCATGGCGGCGAAACCAGCCGCCATGCTTTTTGTTTTGGTGAATACTTTGCCCCGGAAAAACTCGGCTTTGCTGCGCTGCGGGTGATGAATGAAACCCGGCTTGCGGCAAGCGATACCTGGCAGCCGCTGCGGCGTGCGAATATGGACATCATTACCCTGCTACTGAAAGGGCGTTTGTTGCAGCGGTATGCCGATGGCAGCGAAGCCTGCCTTGAAGCCGGACAAGTGCAATACCTGTGTGCCGGCCGGGGTGTGGAATATGCGCAGCGCGCCCAAGCCGATGCACACTTTTGGCAGTTCTGGATACAGCCCGATCAGGTCAACGCCGCGCCGCATAGCAGCCAAATGCAGTTACCCGTAGCCGACACAGGCTGGACTGACTTGTCCCCCGACGGCCTGCGCCAGGATGTGCAGCTGCATTGGGCGCAGTTGGCGCAGGGCCAAACCCTGAACACCCCTCTGCAAAGCAACCGACGCTATTGGCTGCAAGTCCTGCAAGGTGAGGTCGAGGTTTGCGGCAAGCGCCTTGAAGGCGGCGATGCACTGGCCTGGCAGGATGAAGCCTGCCTGCTTGAAATCCGTCATCTTGGCAAACAAGAGGCAAAGCTACTGCTGCTTGCATTGCCGGGCTGACGAGCCAGCTATCCCGAGCTATTCCGCAGGCGCTTTCAGCCTCAAAGCTTCCGCAATCGCCCGGATGCGGGCGCGGCGCAGGGCTTCGCCTACAGCCGGGCCGTGCAGGTGCGTGGCCAAATCCGCGGCTTTGATGGCGCGGGCGGCATGGAAGGCGCGTATCAATCGCCCGGCCTGCGGATAGGGGCTTTCGCCATGGCCTTTGCGGCCGCGGGCATCAGCCTCGCAGACCACGGCCAGTTGCCGGATGCGTTCGGGCTTGCGAAAGCCATCGGCAGATTCGATGAGTTTGAGTACGGTAGCGGGCTTGAGTTCGGCAATGCGGTGCACATTCAGATGCTGGCGGCAGGCGAGTTTCGCCACGGCCAGATGCTCGTTGGGCACTTTCAGCCGTGCTGCAAGCTGCTCCAGCGGCGCGATGCCGCGCTGCTCGTGCAGGATATGGCGTGGCAGTTGTTCTGGTGGCGTGAGTGCCTTGCCAAGGTCATGGCTGAGGGCGGCAAAACCAATCAGGTCATCGCCAGGTGCCAGTCGGGCAGCCATGTCGCAGACCATTTCGGTGTGCAGGCCGGTGTCGATTTCCGGGTGATATTCGGCGCGCTGCGGTACGCCATACAGGGCATCGAGCTCCGGCATCAGTGCGGCCAGTGCGCCGCATTCATGCAGACAGCGCAGGAAGGCCGAGGGCTTGCTGCTGCGCAGGGCTTTGAGCATTTCCTGCCAGACGCGCTCGGCGGGCAGGCTGGCCAGCTCGCCGCTGGCGCTCATCTGCTGCATCAGCGCCCGGGTTTCAGCAGCCAGGGTGAAGCCCAAAGGCGCGAGCCGCGCCAGAAAGCGCGCGGCGCGCAGCACCCGCAGCGGGTCTTCCACAAATGCCGGGCCGACATGGCGCAGCACCCGGGCATTGAGGTCAGCCACGCCATTGAACGGGTCAATCAGCTCGCCAGTTTCAAGGTCGCGGGCGATGGCGTTGATGGTGAAATCGCGCCGTTCAAGGTCTTGCGTCAGCGTTACGTCCTGGTTCGCATGTACTACAAAACCCAGGTGACCGCTGCCGGATTTGCGCTCGGTGCGCGCCAGGGCGTATTCCTCATGGGTGTGCGGGTGCAGGAATACCGGGAAGTCCCGCCCGACCTGGGTGAAGCCTCTAGCCCGCATCTGTGCGGACGTTGCGCCGACCACCACATAGTCGCGGTCGCCGGGAGGCTGCCCGAGCAGCTCATCACGCACGGCGCCGCCGACCAGAAAAACCTGCATATTCACCTCGGCGCGTGCTGTGCCAGTAGCGCGATCAGCCGGGTGGCGGCTTGGCCGCGTCCGAGCTTCAGGCGGATGGGGTCGGGCTGGCCAGACAGCCAAAGCTTGAGGTCGCAATCCAGATCGAAATGCCCGGCAGTTTCCAGGGCGTGCATGACGATGCTGCGATAGGGGATGCTGCGGTATTCCACTTTTTTGGCGGTTGCGCCTTGTTTGTTGACCAGAATCAGGCGCAGATTGGTGAAGGCGATGACATCGCGCACAAAGGCGAAAGCTGATTCCACGCGTTCGCCATCGGCCAGCAGCGGTTGCAGCTCTTTTTCGATGCGCTCGACCGGTGCGGTACCGGCGTATCCCAGCAAGGTGTCGATGATGCCCATGAAAGCCTCGTATTGGTCATTGTCTGATTTGTTGCGGGCAGTGAAACTGCACCCGCTTGCCTGTGGTGTTGCCGGCGATGCGTTCGCTGATGCGCAGTGCGTCGCCACGCATGCGCCAGTCGTAGATCACGCTGAAGGCCAGTACCCGCGGCACGTATTCGCGGGTTTCGCGGTAGCTGATGGTTTCAATCCAGAAATCGGCATCGAAATCCGGACGCTGCTGCTGCCAGCGGGTGGTCGGCGTGGGGCCGGCATTGTAGGCGGCGATGGCGGCGGGCAGATGCGGCCAGCGGTTTTTCATCTCGCGCAGGTAGGCCGTGCCGATGGCGATATTGGTGTCTGGCGTGTACAGGGTCTGTACGCCCTGCCAGGGGAGGCCGGCGCGTGCGGCAGTGGCCTCGCCAGTAGATGGCAGCACCTGCATCAAGCCAATGGCATTGGCTTGCGAGCGCGCCTGCGTATCGAACAGGCTCTCGGCACGGATTTCGGCAGCAATCCAGGCCGGGTCAAGTGCGTGCTTTTTCGCTTCACGTTCGATGATTTCCTGATAGGCCAGCGGAAAGCGCAGTGCATACAGGCGCAGCTCGTCGCGGTTTTCGCGTGCCAAGGAAAACACCGCGCGGTCGAACCAACCATGTTGTTGAGCCTGGGCAACGGCAATGCGACGCTCGGCATCGCTCAAGGTTTTCAGGGTGTGGTTCCACTGCGCGTTTGCCCACTCGCGGCGGCCAATCCGGTACAGCGCGAAGGCGCTTTGCAGGCCGGGATTGTCGGCTATCGCCTTCTCAAGCGCAGGTTGCGCTTCGAGCGTCCACGGGCACAGTGGGTAGGGCGCCTGTAAGCGGTCGGCCGCCAGAAAGCCGTGAAATTCCGGGGAGCGAGCGGCTTGCCGGTACAGGGCATGGGCGTCCGTTTTGCCGGTCATTTCCATCAACCGTGCGCGGAAATAGATATTCTGCGGCTTGTCGGCAAGTGCTTGGGGAAAGCCTTCGACAATCCGCAACGCCTCTGCCCAGGCGCGGCGTGCCAGTGCTTCGCGCAGTGCCAATTGATGGAGGCGCTCATCGCGGCTTGCTGGCGGTACGGCAGCCAGACGGCGGGCGGACTCGGGCAAATAGGAGGCCGCTGTTTGCAGGGCGATTTCATACAGCACGCGACCACGCTCGGCCTCGTTCAAATCAAAGCGACCCTGGTAAGCGGGTAGCGCGGCCTCGGCGGCATCAGGTGATTTTTTTGCCATCACCACCAGTGCGCTGCTGACCACCTGGCGACTGCGCGCATCCTGTGGCCAATGATGGCTGTCATCGAGCTTGCCGCTGGCAAGTGCTGCGGCATAGCTGCGCGCAAGCCGCGCCTGGCTGGCTGGGAGGCCAGGCGCGACCTCGTTGAGAGTGGCGGGCTGATGAGCGGCGATGGCCAAATCAATGCGCTGCCAGCGCAGCGCATCATCCAGCCCGCCTTGTTGCTGCCAATGGTCGATAACACTCTGGCAGGCGGCGGGCAGCGCCTTGTCGGTCAGCCATAACGCGCGTGCATCCTGCATCCAGGCGCTATCGGTTTTTCCCTGCTGCCTGCGCGCTTCAAGCCAGAGGCAACGCAGCGCCGGGCGCTCGATGTCCGGCTGCCAAGTGCGGTTGATAGCGGCCCATTCGCCGCGCCTGCCGAGGGCTGCCAGCCATTCGTTGCGAAAGCGCAGGCCAGCGGCGCTCTGTCCGTGGCGGGCAAGAAATGCCTCGGCGCGCCCCATGTCCAGGGTGTCGATGCCCTGGCGTAGCTGGGCATATTCCAGCCACGCCTGTACCGGGTGCTGCGCCAAGGACGGAAAGCGCCCCGCCTGCCATTGCCCGTTCTCGGCAGCGGCCAGCGCGGCACTCAAATCCGCATCCTGTGCGCGCAGGCGGGCATCGTGGGCGGTGACCCGCGGCGTGGCGGCGCTACCGCGCAACGGCGGCTGGGTATCGCCCTGACCGGCACAGGCCGTCAGAGTCAACAGCAATGACAGGGTGGACGCGCGGATATTCATGGCGCAAGACTATACGCATCGGATACTGACTCACCACTTGCCATGCCATTTGCCATTGACCCGTGGGCCTTTGCGGCCTTTCTTGCGCTGGGCACTGCTGCCGGAATTCTGGCAGGTCTCTTGGGCGTAGGCGGAGGGCTGGTGCTGGTTGCAGCGCTTGCCTGGCTGCTGCCCGCACAGGGCGTAGTGCCCGCCGAGCAGGCGATGCATGCGGCGCTGGCGACTTCGCTGGCCAGCATCGTGTTCACCGCCATGGCCTCGGCGCGCGCTCATGCCAAGCGTGGCAGCGTGATCTGGCCAACAGTGGCATGGATGCTGCCAGGCGTGCTGCTTGGCGGCTGGTTGGGTAGCCGGATGGCGGTGGAGGTGGACGGGCGCTGGCTGCGCTATGGCGTGGCCGGGTATTGCCTGATTGCCGCTGCGCAAATGCTGCTGGCCAAATCCAAGACCGGAGGTGATGCGGCGCGCCAGCCGCAGGGGGCGGAGATGACGCTGGCAGGCGGGGGTATTGGCCTGGTGTCGGCCTTTGTCGGCATTGGCGGCGGCAGCATGACCGTGCCGCTGCTGACCTGGCTGGGCGTGGCGCCCGTGCGGGCGGTGGGCAGCTCGTCCGCGCTGGGCATTTTTATCGGCCTTGCCAGTGCGCTGGGTTATGCGCTCAATGCGCCGTCTGGCGCGCTGCCGCAGCACGCCGTGGGCTATGTGTATCTGCCAGCGGCCATTGGCGTGGCGCTGGCCTCGGTCTTGATTGCCCCACTGGGCGCCCGTATCGCCCATGCCATCAGTGGCCCGGCACTCAAACGTTGCTTTGCGCTGTTTTTGCTGGCGGTCGGCGCAAGTTTGCTGTGGTGAATCAGGCTTTCAGCGCCGCTTCGGGCACGTCCAGTTCCGCCGACAGCGCCAGATGGTCGGAGGCGGCGGCGGGTACGGCCTTGCGCGCATGGCTGTGGATATTCGGGGTGGTGAGGATATGGTCGATGGCGCGGTCTGGCTTCCAGGCCGGGAAGGTATGAACATCGCAATCGGGCGGTACCAGCCGGGTGCGGTGGAACAGTACATCCATTTCCGGTTGATCAATGCGGCAGTTGAAGTCGCCCATCAGTACCGCGGTTTTGGCATTGCCCAAGACTTCGGCAATAAAGGCCAGTTGCGATAGCCGTGACTGGGTGCCAAGCGACAAGTGTGCAACCGCTACCACCAGACCGTCTTCGCCTTCGCCAAAGCGTGAGAGCAAAAGGCCGCGCCCTTTCATCAGGCCGGGCAATGGATGGGTTTCGATGGCTGTGGGGCGGATACGGCTGAGCAGGCCATTGGCACTGGAGGCCAGGCCACCGACATTGCGGTTGGGCTGATGGCTCCAGTGCTCGAAACCGGCGCGGGTGGCCAGGTAATGGGTCTGGTTGGTGAAGCCGGAGCGGAAACTGCCGGGGTCGGCCTCTTGCAGGCCGACGATATCGTGCTGCCCGGCCAGCTCGGCGATGGTATCCAGCGCCGAGCGTTTACCGCCGATGGGCAGCACATGCGACCAGCTACGGGTGGCGTAATCGCTGTAACGACGGGTGCTGGAGCCGGCCTGGATATTGGCCGACAACAGCTTCAGACGCCTGTTTTTCATGGCAAGGCCAAACGCAAGGGCATTACTGCGCGGCAGCGGCCTTGCGCTCCTGGGCGATCAGGGTGTTGACCACTTGCAACTGATCTTCATGGCTGCGGCCAAGCACGCGGTACTTGCCGTTGACGATCAGAGTGGGGGTGCCTTCCACGCCGCTGCGGTTGGCAAATTGCAGCCCCTGCGACAGGCGCGAGCCCATTGCAAAGCTGGACATGGCCGCAGACAGTGCCTGGGTATCCACGCCTTGTTTGCCCAGATAGTCCAGGATTTGCTCTTGGCTTGCGTTCGGGTTCAGGCGGCGGCTGCCATGCAGTGCATCAAACACGGTGCCATGCACCTTGCCCAGTTGTTGGGTGGTTTCGGCGGCATAGTAGATGCGTGCCCAGACATCGGCAGCGCCGCCACCAGCCAGCGCCACTGGCGTGAAACGCACATCGGCGGGCAGCTTGGCTTTCCAGGCTTGCAGCAGCGGCTCCAGCGCCGCGCAGTGGCCGCACCAGTAGGCGAACACTTCGACCACTTCCACCTTGCCATCCAGCGGTTGCAGCGGCTGGCCGTTGGCAATCAACACATAGTCCACGCCTTCCACCAGATTGGGCTTGAGGTTGGTTTCTGCGGCCACGCTCGGGGTGGCGGCGGCCTCCGCGGCGGCGCTGTGGTTATCGCTGCTTTCTGTTTGTGCGGGCGCAGTTGCGCTGGCAGCCGGAGTGGCGGCGGCAGGCGCTTCGCTGGTTTTGTTGCAGGCGGCCAGGGCAAGAACCAGAGGCAGGGTCAGGGGCAGAACGTGTTTCATGATGTCTCCTTTACGGGGTACGACGATGCTGGGCGCGCAGCTGCGCAATCAGTTGTTCGGCGATGCGGATATTGTCCTGATGGCTGCGGCCGGTGACGCGGTATTGACCATTGATGATGAGTGTCGGTGTGCCCATCACGCCATTGGCTTCGATGAATTCGCGTGACTTTTGCATCAGTGCGGCGGTTTCCGGCGAGTTCATGGCGGCTACAAAGCTGGCTTGGTTGGCGCCTTGGCGGACATGGAAGGCGACCAGCTCATCGGCACTGGGATTGCCGGGGAAATTGCGCTCGCTATGGATGGCGCGGAACAGGGCGCCATGGCTGGAGGCGATGACGCCGGTTTTTTGTGCGGCAAAGTGAGCGCGGGCAAACATATCGCGCGGGTCGAAGGTGGCCGGTACATGCACATAGTGGACATCATCGCCAAGGCGCTTGCGCCAGCCATCGGAGATTGGCTGGAACATCGCGCAGTGGGGGCAGCGGTAGCTGAACACCTCGGCCACTTCAATCTTGCCCCTGTTGTCGGAAAAGGTCTGACCATGGGCAATGATCTGGTAATCGACACCGGCCTGCGCGGCTTTTTGTGCCCAGGCATTCCCGGCAATCACGAGCGCGCCGAGGGTGGCGGCAAAGAAGAAAAGCTGACGGAGGGTTTTCATGTCATACCTGCCACGATGGGAAGAAAATGAAGCTGGGATAAAACAATGCCAGCCCGGAGGTCGGGCTGGCGTCAAGACAAGAGCAAGGCAAGCAACTCAAGTTTGCCGTCTGTCCGGTCAATCAGGGGCTTGGCGCCGCCGTACTGTCGGCAGGTGCGGCATCGGCGGCTGCCGGAGCGCTTGCCGATGCAGTATTGCCGGCTTCTGCCGCGGCGACCTGATCGGCGCGGTTATGCAGACCTTGCAGATAGCTGGCCAGCGAAGCGATTTCTTCGTCGGTCAGATGCTTGGCGACCTTCGCCATGATGTCGAAATTGGTGCGGTTGGCTTCGGTCGTTTCACCGCTGCGATATTCCTGCAAGCGACGCGCCACGTACCAGCTTTGCTGGCCGCCAATCTGCGGGAAGGACGAGCCTGGGTTGCCCGCGCCGGAGGGGCCGTGGCAGGCGAAACAGGCCGGAACCTGGCGCTCGGCAATACCGACGCGGTAGATGCGCTGGCCTGGCTCATAGAACTTCATGCCGTTATAGGGGCTGCTCGCATCGTTGATGACGGTGTCATCGGCACTGCCTGCGCCGGAGCGCTTGCTGGTGAAATAGGCAGCGACATCGCGCATGTCCTGTGCCGAGAGGGTGTCGGCAAACGGCTTCATGATCGGGTTGACGCGCTGGCCGCTCTTGAACAGCGCCAGTTGCCGGGCAATATAGCGCTCGCCTTGACCTGCGAGATTCGGGTACAGAGTCGGATCCACGCTGTTGCCATCCAGACCGTGACAGGCGGCACAGGCACCGGCTTTGATGGCGCCGGCTTGCGGGTCACCCCAGTGGGTCGTGGCAAGAGCGGCCACCGGATCCATGTCGGTGCTGGATGCTGCGTCAATGGGGGTGGTCTGGGCTGGCTGATCTTCTGGCAGCGGATTGACGGTGGTCTGGGCAAGAGCCACCGTGGCGGCCAGAACGGCCAAGCCGGCGATGCCAATGAGACGGGCGTTGCGCATGGAAAAACTCCGGAAGGATGTAGGCGTAGCGATTGCTGCGAAAACCGGCAAATTATCCTCTTGCAGATGGGGCATGGTCAAACATGGCTCGGTCTTTGTGTGAAGCTGGCCGGCTTTGGCTATCATCGCAGCGATGAATAACCCCTTTGCCAGGGCGCGGTATCTGCTTTCCGCGCACACGCCGCGCCAGTTGCCGCCCGATGCCGGGCGGGAAGTGGCCTTTGCCGGACGCTCCAATGCCGGCAAGTCCAGCGCACTCAATGCCATCTGCCAGCAAAATGCGCTGGCGCGGGTCTCCAAGACCCCGGGACGCACCCAGCAGCTGGTGTATTTCGAGCTGCCGCCGCATGCCGATACCCATCTGGTGGATTTGCCCGGTTATGGCTATGCCAAGGTGCCCAAGGACATGCAGGCGCATTGGCAGGCCTTTATTGCGCAATATTTCCAGAGCCGTGATGCGCTCGCCGGTCTGGTGGTGGTGATGGATATCCGCCATCCGCTGAAAGAGTACGACCGGCAAATGCTGGGTTATGCCGCTGCCCACGGCCTGCCTGCGCACGCGCTGCTGACCAAGGCGGACAAACTCTCGCGCGGCGCGGCGGGCAATACCCTGCAAGCAGTACGGCGGGAAATCGCCCAGGTCTGGCCGGACGCGGCCATCACTGCGCAGGTGTTCTCCGGTGAATCCAAACAGGGCGTGGATGAAGCCCGCGCGGTGCTGGCCGCATGGCTGGGGATTGATACTCAAGCGTAAGTGCGCTGGCCGCGTGGCAAAAGGATTGAGGCTGGCTTATCAAGGCGGAGTGCTGCGACTGTAGCGCTGATCCCGCTGCAGCGTCCAGCATAGTGAGTGCACATGCGACAGCCGCTGCCAGTTATCCGTCTGGCCGGTATGTGCGCTGATGCTGTCGTTACCGTGCAGTGACAGCCGCCATTGCGGCGCAATACGGGCGGCCATCTCCAGCACTTCAGCGCGCAGGCGCGTCCAGTCACAGGCGGCATGCATGATGAGAAAATCCACGCTCTGCACATGGATGCGCGTCAGGATTTTTTCGCATTGCAAATGCTGGCGGTAGCGGCCGTCTTGTCCGGGGATGGTCTCCAGGCTTGAAGCCTTGATGACTCGGTCGCTTTGCTCGTGCACCTCCGAGATGTGCGTAAAGCGCACATCCTGCGCCTGCACCCCGGCCAGCCGCTGCCATTTGCGCAGCACCGCCTGGGCGTCGCCGCGCACCTGCATCAGCCAGTGGGAATAAAGCAAAGGCGAGCTATTCATGGGCTGCAAGTTTGTGAAGGTTAGCCGCTACCATACCCGTTCCATTCAAAACAGGGGCAGGCGCATGACCATCAATGAGTACAGCGAAACCTTCGAAGGCCGCAAAGTGGTGAATTTTTCTAATGGCGATACGCCGCAGCCTGCCGATGCCAATGTGGTTTACCGGCTTGTACAGGACTGGGAGGCGGAAGAAACCCAGGCCGAACTTTTGCAGGACTTCTTTTTCAAGGTGCCGCCCGGACAGGTGGAGGCGCTGGTTATCGGTGCATGGGGCGAATCGCAAGAAAACTCGCCGCAGGAATATCTGGACGGCCTGATTGCCCGCCGTGCGGAACTGCCCAATCTCAAGGCGCTGTTTGTCGGCGACATGACCTACGAGGACTGCGAGATTTCCTGGATTGTGCAGACTGGCTATAACGCGCTGCTGGAGGCTTTTCCGCAACTGGAAGTGCTGCGCGTGCGCGGCACCACCGAAGGGTTGGAACTCAAACCCTTCAAACATGACGCATTGCGCAAGCTGGTGATTGAAGGCGGCGGCCTTGGCAATGATATTGTCGAGGCCATTGCCGCTTCCGAGCTGCCCGCCCTTGAGCATCTGGAACTGTGGCTTGGCAGCGAAGACTACGGTTTTGACGGCGATCTGGACACTTATGTCAAGGCGGTTACCGCGCTGCGCCCGGAGCGTCTCAAGGTATTGGCGCTGCGCAACGCAGAAATCGCCGATGACCTGGCCAAGTGGCTGGCGGAACAGCCCTGGATAGCGCAGCTTGAGCTGCTGGATTTATCCAAGGGCACATTGGGCGATGCCGGGGCGCAGGCCTTGCTGGAGAGCTCGCATCTGGCCGGGCTGGGCAAGCTCGACCTCTCCCACCACTACATCAGCGCGCCGATGCAGGAAAAACTGCGCGCGCTACCGCTTGCCGTGGTGCTGGATGATGCGCAAGAAGAAGACGAATACGGCCGCTTTGTTGAAGTGGGTGAATAAGCCTGCATCGTGAGTGGTTTGTTGCTGATTGCCCCCGCCGGATCACGGCGGGTGGCGCTGATGCAGGCGGCGCTGGCCAATGCCGGGCGCAAGCCTGCCACGGTGCTGGATTATCAGGCGCTGCTGGCTGAGCCTACGCTACTGGCCGAATATCTGGCCGCATACCCGGATGTTTTCATCAAGCTCGAATCGCCCGGCGAAAATCCGCAGCTGGAAGCAGCCTTGATTGCCCACGGCTGGCAGCTTGCCGGTGGCGCCGGCATGCCGCCCGCACCCGTGCAGCATGGCGAGCTGGCCTGGCGCAGGTATTGGTTCTGCGGTTTTGCCGCGCTCTTGCACTCGCTTGAAGAAGCAACCGCCGGGATGCGGCCAAACTGGGTCAATCCACCTGCCGAGGTGCTGGCAATGGGTGACAAACTGGCCTGCCGTGCGCGGCTGGCTTTGGCCGGGATAGCCCAGCCCGAAGGCCTGGGCGAGACAGAGTTGCAAGGCTTTGATGATCTTGTGGCGCGCAGCCGGGCGAGGGGTATCGACCGGGTATTCGTGAAAGCGCGCTATGGCTCCAGTGCTGCCGGTGTCGTGGCCTGTCGCTTTCATCGCGATGGCCGTTTGCAGCTGGAATCGGCCACGCGGCTTCTGGATGGGCGACTGGTCAATTGCCTGACGCCGCAGCGGCTGAGTGACGTGAAAGCAGCCAGGGCATTGATTGATGCGCTCTGTGGCGAGGCGGCCTATGCTGAGCGCTGGCTGCCCAAGCCGCGCGCGGGTGATTGCGGGCAGTTCGATGTGCGTCTGGTCATGCTGTGCGGCGAGCCACGCCAGCGGCTGGCGCGGATTTCAAAGGGCGCATTGACCAATCTGCATCTGGGCAACCGGCGTGCGGAGGTGGCGCAGTTGCTGGGTGATGGGCCAATCCGGCAGCTTGAGCAAACCGGAAGGCAAGTGGCGCAAGCCCTGGCGCCGGCTCGGCTGATGGGAATTGACATGATTGTCGGGAAAAACCGCGTCGATGTAGTGGAGGTCAACGCCTTTGGTGACTTGCTGCTGGGGATGACGCATGATGGCCGCCTGACCCACCAAGACCAGGCAGAACGGTTTGGGTGGGCTGCATGAAACACGATCCCGCAACCCCCATGCCCGTCGATGCGCGCAAGCTGGCAGGCAGCCATGATGTGCTGCTCATCACCCTCGATACGCTGCGCTTTGATGCTGCGCAATGGTGTTTTGAAGAAGGCCGCCTGCCCGTGTTGAGCCGCTATCTGCCTGCTGCGGGCTGGCAGATGCGGCATACCCCGGCGAGTTTCACTTTTGCTGCGCATCAGGCGTTTTTTGCAGGCTTTTTGCCGACTCCGGCGTATCCGGGGCCGCATCAGAGGCTGTTTGCACTGGCTTTTGCCGGCAGCGAAAGCATCGGCGCAAATACTTGGGTGTTCGAGGACGCTGCGCATTTGCCCGAAGGTTTTGCCAAGGCCGGTTATCGCACGCTGTGCATCGGTGGGGTGGGCTTCTTCAATCCGGCCACGGCGCTTGGCCGGGTATTGCCGGGGATGTTCGAGCAAGCCTTCTGGCAGCCGGAATTCGGCGTCACCGCACCCGACTCTGCCGAGCAGCAAGTGGCGCTGGCCTGTCGCCTGATGCGCGATGAGGACAGGCGCAAGCTGTTTTTGTTCATCAATATCTCCGCCCTGCACCAGCCCAACTGCCACTATCTTCCGGGCGCGGTGCAGGACAGTTTTGAAAGCCATTGTGCCGCGCTTTGCCAGGTCGATGCCGCGCTGGCGCCGTTGTTTGCCGCACAGGCAGCGCGCGGCCCGGCGCTGGTCATCCTCTGCTCCGATCACGGCACCTGCTATGGCGAGGACGGCTGGCATGGCCATCGCCATCCGCATCCCACGGTGATGACCGTGCCCTATAGCCATTTCCTGCTGCCATGAGCCTGTCCCAAGCCCGCGAAGAATTGCTTGCACGGCTGTGCGAGCCGCCGTACCAGTCGTATTCCTATGCCTATCCGCACAAGAGCGCCTATCGACCCTTGCAACCGGCCAGAAGGCTGGAGACGGTTTGGGCATCCGAGCCGCGCGATGCGCTGTTTTTGTATATCCATATCCCGTTTTGCTCGTATCGCTGCGGCTTTTGCAACCTGTTTGCGCTGGCTACGCCCAATGGCGATGTGGTCAGCCAGTATCTGGCGCAATTGCAGCAGCAATGGCGGCAAGTGCGCGCGGCACTGGGGCAGCACCGCTTTGTGCGCTTTGCCCTGGGTGGCGGCACGCCCAGTTATCTGCATCATGACGAGCTGGCACGGCTGTTTAGCATGCTGCATGAAGATGGCGTGGCGATTGCCGATATGCCTGCAGGCATGGAGGTTTCGCCCGAAACCGTGGATGCGGTGAAGATGCAGCTGGCGGCCGATGCCGGTATCCAGCGCATCAGCATGGGGGTGCAGAGTTTTGCCGCCAGCGAAGTCAAACGCTTGGTGCGCCCGCAGCAAAACGCGGTGGTGGATGCTGCAATCGGGGCGATTCGCGCTGCAGACTTTCCGCTGCTGAACCTTGACCTTATCTATGGCATCGAAGGCCAGAGTGTGGCGAGTTTTCTGGCCTCGATTGAATCGGCGCTGGCTTACCAGCCCGAGGAGATTTATTTGTATCCGCTGTATGTGCGCCCGCGCACCGGGCTTGGCCGCATCCACGAGCGCTGTGCGGATACAGCAGACAGGGGGGATATACGGCTTGAGATGTATCGCGCCGGACGCGACCTGCTGCGCTCTGCCGGTTATCAGCAGGTGTCGATGCGCCTGTTCCGCGCCGCCCACGCCCCCGACCCGGATGCGCCGGCCTATAGCTGCCAGCGCGATGGCATGGTGGGGCTGGGCTGCGGTGCGCGCTCCTATACCGCGCATCTGCACTATTCCAGCGAATACGCCGTGGCGCGCAAGGGCGTGCATGGCATCTTGCAACACTGGTTGCAGCGCTCGGCAGAAGATTTCGCCTATGCCGATTACGGCTTTGAACTGGACGAAGATGAGCGTCGTCGCCGTCATGTGCTGCAATCGCTGCTGATGTTTCCGGGGCTTGACCGGGCGGACTACCGCAGTCGTTTTGGCGCGGACTGCCTTGAGCATCTGCCGATGCTGGGGGTATTGCCCGAGCTTGGCCTTGCGCAAATGGATGCGCATCGCATCGTACTCAGCGATGAGGGCATGGCGCATGCCGATGTCATCGGCCCGTGGCTGGTCTCGCCTGCCGTCCGGCGGCTGATGGACGGGTTCGAGCTGCGATGAGCCGCGCGCTTTCGGTGCTGTATCGCGGCAGCCTCAGCAGTTGCAGCTATGACTGCGGTTATTGCCCGTTTGCCAAGACCGACAACAGCGCCGCCGAGCTGGCGCGTGATGCGGAAGAGCTTGCCCGCTTCGTGGACTGGTGCGCGCGCTGGCCGGGGTCGTTGCGGGTGCTGTTCACCCCCTGGGGCGAGGCGCTGGTACAGCCGCATTACCGTCAGGCGATGATTCGCTTAAGCCAGCTTGGCCATGTGCGCCGGGTGGCCGCGCAAACCCATCTGGGCATCCCGGTGTGCTGGCTGGATGAAGTCAATCCGGCAAGTTTCGCGCTATGGTGCACCTGGCATCCTTCGCAAGCGCCATTGCACGCCTTCTTGCGCCGCTGCGATGCCTTGTTGCAGCGGGGCTTGCGCTTTTCCGTCGGCATGGTGGCGATGCCCGAGCACTATGCGGCATTGCGGGCGCTGCGAGCCGCGCTGCCTGCGCAGGTGCCCATCTGGCTGAACGCCTACGACGGGCGCGATGCGGACTATTACCACGCCGATGAGGTGCACTGGCTAAGCCGTATCGACGCGGATTTCGGCTATAGCCTGAATCCGCCGCCGAGCCTTGGCGCGCCCTGCCATGCCGGGCATGAAGTCATCAGTGTCGATGGCGCAGGTAATGCCCGCCGCTGCCATTTTGTACCCGCGTCCATCGGCAATCTGTACGACGGCAGCCTGCGCCTTGCCGAAGCCCCCCAAGCCTGTCCCAATGCCTGCTGCGACTGCTTTATCGGCTATGTGCACCGCGCCGACCTGCCGCTGGCCGCGCGCTATGGTGAAGGACGACTTGAGCGTATACCGGCTATAGTGCCGCTTTAAATTTCAGGCAAGCCTATGTCCGGCGCTTCTGTATCCAACGACACCCTTGTGACCGACCGCGCGCAGTTGGTTGAAGTCATTGCCTCGGGCGAAAAGCCGCGCAGTGACTGGCGTATCGGTACTGAGCATGAAAAATTCGGTTTTCGTCTGGATGACCTGCGCCCGCCGGAATACGCCGGTGAGCGCGGTATCCGTGCGCTTTTGACCGGCCTGCAACGCTTTGGCTGGCAGCCTTATGAAGAAGACGGCCACTTGATTGCGCTCAGCCGTGATGGTGCCTCGGTGACGTTGGAGCCTGCCGGGCAGTTGGAGCTTTCCGGTGCGCCGCTTGAATCCATCCACGAAACCTGCCGCGAGGTTGGCGGCCATCTGCGTGAGGTGCGCGAGGTGGCGGATGAGTTGGGGCTTGGCTTCCTCGGCATGGGCTTCCAGCCCAAATGGCGGCGTGAGGACATGCCGTGGATGCCCAAGGGGCGCTACAAGATCATGCGCCAGTACATGCCCAAAGTCGGCGGGCTGGGGCTGGACATGATGACCCGCACCTGCACGGTGCAGGTGAATCTTGATTACGCCAGCGAGGCGGACATGGTGAAGAAATTCCGTGTTTCGCTGGCCTTGCAGCCGGTGGCTACCGCGCTGTTTGCCGACTCGCCGTTTACCGATGGCACACCCAATGGCTATCTCAGCTATCGCTCGCATATCTGGACTGATACCGATCCGGATCGCACCGGCATGCTGGATTTCGTCTTTGAGGACGGCTTTGGCTACGAGCGTTATGTGGATTATCTGCTGGACGTGCCGATGTATTTCAGCTACCGCCAGGGGCAGTATCTGGATTTGGCCGGCAAGTCCTTCCGCGACTTTATGCAGGGCAAACTTGCCGAGCTGCCCGGTGAATTGCCGACGCTGCGCGATTGGAATGACCACATGACCACGGCCTTCCCGGAAGTGCGGCTGAAGAAATATCTGGAAATGCGCGGCGCCGATTCCGGCCCCTGGGGGCGCATCTGCGCCCTGCCCGCATTCTGGGTGGGGCTGTTGTACGACGATGCCGCGCTCGATGCGGCCTGGGATTTGGTCAAGGACTTCACCCTGGAGGAGCGTAATGCGCTGCGCGATGGCGTCCCCGCGCAGGCGCTTGGCCTGCCATTCCGGGGCGGCAAGGTGCAGGATTTGGCTATCGAAGCGCTGAAAATTTCTGCCGCCGGGCTGCAGCGCCGCGCCATGCACAATGCTTCGGGGCAGGATGAATCGGCCTTCCTCTCCACCTTGATTGAAATGGCCGAAGCCGGGCAAACCGCCGCCGAGCGCAAACTGGCGCTTTATCACGGCGAATGGGGCGGCGAGATTGACCCGGTTTTCCGGCAGTTTGCATATTGATGGCGATAAAGGCGATAAAACTGATATTGCGTTGCCTGTTATCTGCCTTTATGGGGGGCGTGGCAGCCCTGTGCGTACTCGCCTTGGTCTGTGTGGCGATTGACCTTTTCGCTTGGCTACAAGACCCACCCCCGGTGTCTGAAAGCGATATCGCCGGGTCATCTGGTGACTCAACATTCGGCAACTCCGCGCTCATCTTCTTTTTGATTTACAGCCCGCTTGTGGCCTTGGGCGGGCTGCTATTGTTTTCCGCGCCAATGTACTACTTGTTTTTCGCCTATGGCTGGCCGCGCAAGCTTCCTTTCATCTGGCTGACCGTGCTAGGTGCTTCGCTGATCCAATTGTTTAGCATCTACATCACCGCCACTTTTGACCGCAGCATAGCCCACGCTAGCGTAATCTGCGGCCTGATATTCGCCAGCTTAGTGGTGTTCGCCCGTGATAAAACCGCGATGGCGCCGGTGAGCTGGAAGAGCAGGGAATGAGCAAAGAGAAACGAAGCCACATGACCTCATTGCTAATTCCTCATTTTCGTATCTGGCTCTGGCATGGCTGTATGCTCTTTCCCTGACCCCTGACCCCTGACCCCTGACCCCTGACCCCTGACCCCTGACCCCTGACCCCTGACCCCTGACCCCTGACCCCTGACCCCTGACCCCTGACCCCTGCTCTTGAAGCTTCGTTCAGTACCCTGCGTGTTAATCTGAATGCCTCGAATTTTCATTCAAGGTTTGGCATGAGTCGCCAACGCACATTGCAAAACATCGTCCGTGCTACCGGTGTGGGGCTGCATAGTGGCGAAAAGGTATTCCTGACCCTGCGCCCGGCGCCGGTGGATACCGGTATCGTGTTCCGCCGGGTTGATTTGGAGCCGGTGGTGGAAATTCCGGCGCGTGGCGATTTGGTCAGTGAAACCACATTGTGCACCGGGCTTTCCTGCGGGTCTGCCAAAGTGCAGACGGTGGAGCACCTGCTTTCAGCGCTGGCCGGGCTGGGTGTGGATAATGCCTGGATTGAACTGTCCGCAGCCGAAGTGCCGATTATGGATGGCTCGGCCGGGCCATTTGTATTCCTGCTGCAATCGGCGGGAATAGTCGAGCAGGACGCGCCCAAGCGCTTCATCCGCATCAAGCGCGAGGTGGAAGTGCGCGATGGCGACAAGATCGCCCGTTTCCGTCCGTTTGACGGCTTCCGGCTGGACTTTACCGTGGAGTTCAACCACCCGGCCATTCCGGCTTCGCAATCCAGTGCGCGGCTGGAGTTCAGCACCGAGCAGTACATTCAGGAAATCAGCCGTGCTCGCACTTTCGGCTTCATGCGCGATCTTGAATACATGCGCGAGCGCAATCTCGGCCTTGGCGGCTCGATGGACAATGCCATCGTGCTGGATGAGTTCCGGGTGCTGAATGAAGACGGCCTGCGCTATCCGGATGAGTTCGTCCGCCACAAGATTCTCGATGCCGTGGGCGATTTGTATCTGGCCGGACACCCCATCCTTGGAGCCTATGAGGGCTACAAGTCCGGGCATGCGCTCAATAATCAGCTGGTGCGCACCTTGCTGGCCGATGCCGATGTCTGGGAATTGGTGAGCTTCACTGAATACAAGTCACAGGCCGCGCCAAGCAATGTCCAGGTGCCGGCCTTCGGGGCGGCCTGAGGTCTTGAGCAGGCGCTGAGTCACTCCTGCCGCAACATCGCCATGATCTGTTTGACCGCTGTCACGCTGGCGGCGGTGGGCGGCTTTTCAGCCACATGCAAGGGCGGCGGGGCATGTCTTGCGACCCGCACTTTGATGCGGCGAGCGGGCAAGCCGCTGGCACGCGCAGCATTGATCAGCAGATCGGTGGCCAGTCGGGCACGCTCGGCCCATGCCGGGGTATCGGCCAGTGCAGAGAGACTGCCATCATCGTGATTGAAGTTGCCAAGACGCAGGTGACCGCGCAAATCCGCAGGCAGTTGCGCGCGCCAGGCGCGATTGGCGGCATCCAGCCACATGGCATGACGCAGGATGC
This sequence comes from Lysobacteraceae bacterium NML03-0222, assembly GCA_002798195.1. Taxonomy (GTDB): domain Bacteria; phylum Pseudomonadota; class Gammaproteobacteria; order Xanthomonadales; family Xanthomonadaceae; genus Solilutibacter. The sequence continues at coordinate 162,644 of NWQM01000001.1, forward strand.
CGCCAGTCTCGCCCGTCAGCATGGCATCAAGGGCGAGCTGCGGCGTGCTTGGCGAACGGGAGGATGGGGTGCTGGACATGGAGACAAGCATACGCGCTTGCCTGCCCCCTTGATACATCGTTGCGCTGCCTCCACTACAATGACGTGTTGCCTGCGGCGGGCTTGTCTTGCGGCGGGCGTTATCCGTGACCGCGCATGATGCGCGCCAAGAGAAATGATTTCGCATGTTCAACAGCCTGCTTACCCGTGTTTTTGGCAGCCGTAACGACCGCCTTCTGACTCAGCTCAACAAGATCGTCGTCAAAATCAATGCGCTGGAGCCGCAGATGCAGGCGCTTTCGGATGAGGCGCTGAAAGCCAAGACCCAGGAGTTTCGTGAGCGCATCGCTGCGGGCGAGACGCTCGACAAGCTGCTGCCCGAAGCCTTCGCGGTGTGCCGCGAAGCCAGCGTGCGCGTGTTGGGGATGCGCCATTACGACGTGCAGATGGTCGGCGGCATGGTGCTGCATATGGGCAAGATTGCCGAAATGCGCACCGGTGAAGGCAAAACCCTGGTCGGCACCTTGCCGGTGTACCTGAATGCACTGGAAGGCAAGGGTGTGCATGTGGTGACGGTCAACGACTATCTGGCGCGTCGTGACGCGGCACAGATGGGCAAGCTGTACAACTGGCTGGGCTTGTCGGTGGGCGTGGTGTATCCGGGCATGCCGCATGGCGACAAGCACCAGGCGTATGGCGCCGACATCACCTACGGCACCAATAACGAGTTCGGCTTTGATTATCTGCGCGACAACATGGCGCTGTCCGCTTCCGACCGCTTCCAGCGCGGGCTGAACTTTGCCATCGTCGACGAAGTGGACTCGATTCTGATCGACGAGGCGCGCACGCCGCTGATTATTTCCGGCCCGACTGACGATACCCCGGAGCTGTATCTCAAGGTTGACCAGATCGTCCCGCGCTTTGTGCGCCAGGCTGACGAAAAGGCCGAAGGCGATTACTGGGTGGACGAAAAGGGCAAGCAGGTACACCTTTCCGAAGCCGGCATGGAGCATGCGGAAAACCTGCTGCGCGAAATCGGCGTGCTGGCAGAGGGCGATGCCCTGTATGCCGCGCACAATATCCATGTGGTGCACCATCTGAACGCAGCGATGCGCGCCCATGCCCTGTATCAGCGCGATGTCGATTACATCGTCCGTGATGGCGAAGTGGTCATCGTCGATGAGTTCACCGGCCGTACCCTGCCCGGCCGCCGCTGGTCGGATGGCCTGCATCAGGCGGTGGAAGCCAAGGAGCGCGTCGCGGTGCAGCGCGAGAACCAGACGCTGGCCTCGGTGACTTTCCAGAATCTGTTCCGCATGTACAAGAAGCTCGGCGGCATGACCGGCACGGCCGATACCGAAGCCTATGAATTCCAGAGCATTTACGGCTTGGAAGTGGTGGTCATTCCGACCCACCGGCCGATGATTCGCAAAGACCATGCCGATCTTGTTTTCCTGAACCGTGCGGGCAAGTTCCGTGCGGTGGCGCGCGACATCAAGGAATGCCACCAGAAAGGGCAGCCGGTGCTGGTCGGCACCACCTCGATCGAGGTTTCCGAGCTGCTGTCCAATTACCTCAATCAGGACGGTATTGCTCACGAAGTGCTGAACGCCAAGCAACACGAGCGCGAAGCGCATATCGTGGCGCAGGCTGGTCGCCCGGGGGCGGTCACCATCGCCACCAATATGGCCGGCCGCGGTACCGATATCGTGTTGGGCGGCTCGCTGGAAGCCGAGCTTGCCCAGTTGGAAGCCGAAACCGGCACGCCGGTGGATGAGGCCACTCGTGCCGAGCGCAAGGCCGCCTGGCAGGCGCGCCACGATGCGGTCAAGTCCGCAGGGGGGCTGCATATCATCGGTACCGAGCGGCACGAGAGCCGCCGTATCGACAACCAGCTGCGTGGCCGCTCCGGCCGTCAGGGCGACCCCGGCTCCAGCCGCTTCTACCTGTCGCTGGAAGACAATCTGATGCGCATCTTCGCCGCCGACTGGGTGCAGAAGATGATGGAGCGCATGGGGCTGAAGGAGGACGACATCATCGAGTCGCCCCTGGTTACCAAGCAAATCGCCAATGCCCAGCGCAAGGTGGAAGCGCACAACTTTGATATTCGTAAAAACCTGCTGGATTACGACGATGTCAACAACGACCAGCGCAAGGTGATTTACAGCCAGCGCGATGAGCTTCTGGAAGCCGAAAGCATCAAGGACATGGTCGATGGCATCCGCGGCGATGTGGTGGCTGACCTTGTCGATCGCTTCGTGCCGCCCAACTCCATTGACGAGCAGTGGGATTTGCCCGCTCTGGAAGCCGAGCTGCTGGCGCAATATGGCGTGCAACTGCCGCTTGCCCAGCTCAATGCCGAGCGCGAGGAGTGGGATGCGCAAGGCGTGGCCGATGAAGTGCAGCGCAGCGTGGATGCGGCTTTTGCCGAGAAAGAAGCCCAGCTGGGCAGCGAAAACATGCGCATGCTGGAAAAACATTTCATGCTGAGCGTGCTCGACCAGAACTGGAAAGAACATCTGGCGCGCATGGACTATCTGCGTCAGGGCATCCACCTGCGCGGCTATGCGCAGAAGCAGCCCAAGCAGGAATACAAAAAGGAAGCCTTCGAGCTGTTCAGTGACATGCTGGAGACGGTCAAGCGCGAAGTGGTCGGCATGCTGGCGCGGGTGCGCCTGCGCACGCAGGAAGAGATCGAGGCCATTGAAGCCGAGGAGCGCCGTCTGGCCGAACTGGCTCAGCAGCGCATGCAGTTCCGTCATCCCGACATGGGTGGCTACGGTGCGGACGAAGAAGCGGCCGACCGCCTTGGCGCTACCGACTTTGAAAACAGCCAGGCGGCATTGCCCAAGGTCGGACGCAACGACCCCTGCCCGTGCGGCTCGGGCAAGCGCTACAAGCACTGCCATGGTCAGCTGGACTGACGCGGCTTGCAAACAAAATGGCCGGGGAAACCCGGCCATTTGTCTTGAAAGGGTAGCGCGTAAAATGAAAAACCGCATACGCATGGTCGGCTTTGATGCCGACGATACGCTTTGGAGAAGTGAAGATTATTTCCGTGCGGCAGAGGCCGAGTTCCGCACCATCGTTGGTCGCTATGTGAGCCTTGAGGACATGGGCGCGCGCCTGTATGCGGTGCAAAAGCGCAATCTGGCTTTGTTTGGCTATGGTGCCAAAGGCATGGCGCTGTCGATGATTGAGGCAGCCATTGACATCACCCAAGGCAAAATCAGTGCGCAGGATATTCATCGCATCGTTGCACTAGGCAAGGGAGTGCTTCAGCATCCGGTGGCGCTTTTGCCGGGCGTGGTCGAGGCGGTGGCAGCGGTGGCGGCGCGGTACGAAATTGTGCTGATTACCAAGGGCGACTTGTTTCATCAGGAAGCCAAAGTGCGCGACTCCGGGCTTGCGCGCTGGTTTGGGCGCATTGAAATCGTCAGCGAAAAAGACCTGCCTACCTATCGTCGGCTGCTGGATGAGTTTGGCGTGCCCCCGGAAGCGTTTGTGATGGTCGGCAACTCCTTGCGCTCGGATATTGTGCCCTTGCTGGAGCTGGGTGCCTGGGGGCTGCATATCCCCTATCACCTGACTTGGCAGCACGAGCAAGAGGCCGAGGTTGACCCCGGCCACCCGCGCTTGCGGGTGCTGCAGCAGGCCTCGGAAATTCCAGAGGCGATTGCGGCACTGGTCGGCTAATATTCATGCCGATGCTGGCATGGTGTCCATCAGGCTGCAGTGCGTGGCCGGTCAAAAATCAGGAGCGTGTTTGATGAATATGGGGAATCGCTGGATTGTAGTCGCTGTGCTGGCTGTGGCTGCTGCCTTCACCCTGCCGCAAGCAGCAATGGCACAGCAGGTGCAGGATGAAGATGTGCGTGAGTATGTGGATGAGGCTGATGTGGTGATGCGTGGCGGCCAGCCTTATTACCGCTACAGCGATGCAGATCGCCATGAACGCCTGCATATTGAGCGCGACCCCGCCGGTCAGGCACTGTATTACCGCGTGATAGGTCGTGATGGACGCGGTTATTACCGCCCAGGCTATGAGCGCTATAGCCGTTGTGATAGTCGCGGCATTTGCCGGGTTGAGTATTATGACCCGCGTTACGACCGCCGGGGCAATTATCGGGTCTATGACGACTACGCGCGCCGCTATGTGCGCGGTGAGCTCTGACTTTGCAGCTAAAGTCGTGATGGAAGCCGACCAGTGATCATCTACAGGCTGTCCGGCTTTTTGAATACGTTTTTCTTGTCCCTATAGCCGCACTTCGGAGCTACATGTCAGCTTTTGCTTGTTGCAGGACTTTACGCCTGACCTGTTTGCTATTGCTTGCCTGCATGGCTGTGTTTCCGCTCAGTACACGGGCAGAAGAAGGCGGTGTGCTGGAGTGCTGGCTCGAATATCGCCTGGAAGGTTGGTCGCTGTTCTACAAGACTGCCGAAGGGCAGGGCACGGTGCGATGCAATGATGGCAGCCGGCTGAAAGTGGCGATTGTTTCGCGTGGCGGCGGTATTACATTCGGAAAATCACGCATCCACGAAGGCCGTGGCGAGTTTTATGGCATTTATCGAATCCGTGATGTGCTGGGGCGCTATGCAGCGGCCGAGGTGCACGCAGGTGCTGTGCGTTCTGCCCGCGCACAAGTGGTCACCAAGGGCACCATATCACTGGCTCTGACAGGGAGAGGGACTGGCTGGGACTTGGGCGTCTCAATTGGCTCGTTCGTGCTGCAAGAGCGCTGAACCCTGCAATTTCAGCGCATCCGCTCGCGCAGTTTTTGCACCTCATCACGAAGCCTGGCGGCTTCTTCAAATTCTAGGTCGCGGGCATGCTGGTACATCTTCGCTTCCATCGCTTCGATATGTTTGCCAAGTTCGGCGGCTGACAGGCGGCCAAGGTCAGCAGTGCCGTCACCGGGCTTGCCGCGTCCCTTGCCTTTGCGGGTTTGGGCAGCGTCTTCGCGCGCGCCTTCCATGATGTCGTCAATCGGGCGCACCACCGACTGCGGGGTGATGCCGTGGCGGGCATTGTGCTCAAGCTGTTTTTCGCGGCGACGCTGGGTTTCGTCCAGCGCTGCCTGCATCGAGCGGGTAATGCGGTCGGCATACAGGATGGCCTTGCCGCGAACATTGCGAGCGGCGCGGCCAATGGTCTGGATGAGTGAGCCGGTGCTGCGCAGGAAGCCTTCCTTGTCGGCATCAAGAATCGCCACCAGCGAGACTTCCGGCATGTCCAGTCCCTCGCGCAGCAGATTGATGCCGACCAGCACGTCAAACTTGCCAAGGCGCAGGTCGCGGATGATTTCCACGCGCTCCACGGTGTCGATGTCCGAGTGCAGATAGCGCACCCGCACATCATGCTCGTCGAGATATTCGGTGAGGTTTTCGGCCATACGCTTGGTGAGTGTGGTCACCAGCACACGGTCACCCATTGCCACCCGTTCGTGGATTTCCGAGAGCAAATCGTCCACTTGGGTGGCGACTGGGCGGATTTCTACCGGCGGGTCCACCAGGCCTGTGGGGCGCACCACCAGTTCCACCACCTCGCCTTGCGATTTTTCCAGCTCATATTTGCCGGGCGTGGCCGAGACAAAAATGGTGCGCGGTGAGCGGGCCTCCCATTCCTCGAATTGCAGCGGGCGGTTATCCAGCGCCGAGGGCAGGCGGAAGCCAAAGTTCACCAGCGTTTCCTTGCGTGCGCGGTCACCCCGGTACATGGCGCCAATCTGTGGCACGGTGACATGCGACTCGTCCACCACCAAGAGCGCATCCGGTGGCAGATAGTCAAACAGGGTGGGGGGCGGCTCGCCCGGTGCGCGCCGGGTGAGATGCCGCGAATAATTTTCGATGCCGGTGCAAAAGCCCACTTCGGCCATCATTTCAAGGTCGTACTGGGTGCGCTGTTGCAGGCGCTGGGCTTCCAGCAGCTTGTTCTGCGCATACAGCGATTCCAGCCGTTCGGCCAGCTCCAGCTTGATGGTGTCAATGGCGTTCAACACGCTTTCGCGGGTGCTCGCGTAATGGGTCTTGGGATACACCGTATAGCGCGGAATGCGTTTGATGATGCTGCCGGTCAGCGGGTCGAACAGCGCCAGTTGCTCGATTTCGCCATCAAACAATTCAATGCGCAGCGCCTCCATTTCCGATTCGGCCGGATGCACGTCGATGATTTCGCCGCGCACCCGGTAAGTGCCGCGGCGTAGTTCGGTATCGTTGCGGATGTATTGCAGCTCGGTGAGTTGACGAATCAAATCGCGTTGGCCGATACGCTCGCCGCGCGCCAGAATCAGCCGCAGCTTCAGATAGTCTTCCGGGTCGCCCAGGCCATAGATCGCCGAGACGGTGCCGACGATAATCGCATCGCGGCGCGAGAGCAGCGCCTTGGTGGCCGCCAGCCGCATCTGCTCGATATGCTCGTTGGTGGAGCTGTCCTTTTCGATATAGGTATCGGACGAAGGCACATAGGCTTCGGGCTGGTAGTAGTCGTAATAGCTGACGAAATACTCCACCGCGTTGTGCGGAAAGAAATTTTTGAACTCGCCATACAACTGCGCTGCCAGCGTCTTGTTATGCGCCATCACCAGGGTGGGGCGCTGCACCTGCTGGATGACATTGGCGATGGTGTAGGTCTTGCCCGAGCCGGTGACGCCCAGCAAGGTCTGCTGCGCCAGCCCGGCCTGGAAGCCGGCTACCAGCTTTTCAATCGCCTGCGGCTGGTCACCGGCAGGGGCGTAGGGGGAAATCAGCCGGAAACCGGCATCTTGGTCATCATCGTGCATCCGCCAATGATACGGAGCTGTGCCGGTTCGCGGACAACGCCATGCGGACTTTTCTGAAAAGCGGTTTTGCCGTTTGCCGATAGGCGCCTGCCGGGCGCATGGCGATGCTGCATATAGGCCAGAAGGAGAGTAGTCATGAGCAGCAAATATCGGCAAAACGGCATGACCCTGATTGAAATGATGATAGTGCTGGTCTTGCTTGGCATCATCATAGGCGCGGCCATGCCCGACATCAAGCAGTTGCTGGCGACGCAGCAGGTGCGCGCCGGTGTCCATGAGCTGAGTACCGACTTTGCACTGGCGCGGATACAGGCCATCAGCCGCCAGCGCATGGTGGTGGTGTGCCCGCAAAGCAATGGGCGCTGCATCCATGACAGCGACTGGAGCCGGGGCTGGATGGTATTTGTCGATACCGATGGCAATGACCAGCCCGAGCACGAGGCCGACATCATCGCCATACGCCAGGGCGGCCAAGACAGCCTGACCATTCGCAGCAATCATGGGCGGCCAAGGCTGCGCTATCTGCCCAGCGGCGCCAGCCATGGCAGCAATCTCACCGTCAATGTTTGCCTTGCGGGGCGGTTGCGGGCGCAGGTGGTGGTGAACAATGCCGGACGCAGCCGGATAGACAGGCGTGGCGAGGGAAATTCCTGCCCAATGTAAAGGAAGGTCTGAACAACGCCATCCTGGCGTTGTCAGCCCACGCCAAGTCCGGACTTGTCTCACACGAATCAATCACTGGCATGATTGATTCGTGGCAGGTCATCCATGACCTGCGCGGAACCTCTGAATATTCAGAGGTTCCGTAAAGAAAACTATTGACCTTTGAAAAATACGGGTCTAACATGCGCCTCCTTCGCCCGAATAGCTCAGCCGGTTAGAGCACTTGACTGTTAATCAGGGGGTCGTTGGTTCGAGTCCAACTTCGGGCGCCATATAGCGAAATCAAGGCCGCGCATTGTCGCGGCCTTGGTTTTTTCTATGCCGGAGAAAGCTCATGACTGTGCCCGCGCTACAGCTTTCCATCGCACCGATGATGGACTGGACCGATACCCACTGCCGCGTTTTTCACCGCATCCTTGCGCCTTCTGCCAAGCTTTATACCGAGATGGTGCACGCCAATGCGGTGATTCATGGCGATAGGCAAACTTTGCTGGCAAAGGATGAAATCGAGCACCCGGTCGCCTTGCAATTGGGCGGCAGCGACCCGGCCTTGCTTGCCGAGGCAAGCCGTATCGCGGTGGAATACGGCTTTGATGAAATCAACCTCAACTGCGGTTGCCCCTCCGACCGGGTGCAGGCCGGACGCTTTGGCGCCTGCCTGATGCGCGAGCCGGCGTTGGTGGCCGACTGTGTGGCGGCGATGCGTGAGGCCGCAGGCCAGGTGCCGGTCACGGTGAAATGCCGTCTGGGGGTGGATGATGACCACGACTACCAAAAATTTCGCGACTTTATCGACCAGGTGGCCGATAAGGGCTGCAACCATTTCATCGTGCATGCGCGCAATGCCTGGCTGAAGGGGCTTTCGCCCAAGGAAAACCGCGAAGTGCCGCCGCTGCGTTATGACTGGGCATGGCGTTTGAAACAGGAGCGGCCGCAGCTGCGCATCGAACTCAATGGCGGCATTGCCGACATGGACACCATCGAGGCACAACGCGGGCGCGTGGATGGCGTGATGCTGGGGCGCGCTGCCTATCACACGCCGTATTTGCTGCATCTGGTTGAGGCGCACTGGACGAATAGCGCGCCTGTAGCGCGCGCCGAACTGCTGCGCCGCCTGCGTCCCTATGTCGAGCGTCAACTGGCGCGCGGGGTGATGCTCAAGCATATGAGCCGGCATTTGCTGGGACTGTTTCATGGCGAGCCGGGCGGGCGGCTGTTCCGTCAGGTATTGAGCGAAGGCGCACATCACCCCGAGGCCGACTGGACATTGATTGAAGAGGCACTGAGTCGCCAGGCCGGATTTGCGGCAGGTTAAGGGCAAGTTCAAAGCCCCCTGTTCAGACTGGCATTCCCATCCCCTGACGGAGCCACCGTGCGAGGTCTGACCATTAGCCTGATGTCCATGTTTGCCCTGATGCCGCTATGGGTGTCGGCGCAGCACGGACGTGAGGAAGGGAACGAACGTGACGCGCGCGCGCGCCCATTGCAGCCACGCGATGCAGGCGGCATGTCCGCCGCAGTGCGGCGGGTGGAGCGTGCCACTGGCGGTCAGGTATTGGGTGTGGAAACCCTGCGGTTCGAGGGACGCGAGATTCATCGGGTCAAGGTGTTGACGCCGGGAGGACGGGTGATGGTCGTGGTCGATGATCCGGCCAGTCTGCGCTCATCGCCCAGATTGCCGGAGTTCTCGTCCAGACACCGCGATGATTAAAGGGACCTTTCGAATATTCGGAAGGTTCCTTGTTGTTCAGACCTTCCTAAAATTTGTTGAGGGCGGCCAGTCCGGCATGCTCATGGAGTTAAGTCATGCGAATTTTGCTTGTCGAAGATGAAGCCCCCTTGCGGGAAACCCTGGCCGCCCGCCTGATGCGCGAGGGCTATGCCGTGGATGCGGCGCAGGATGGCGAAGAAGGCCTGTATATGGGGCGCGAAGTCCCGTTTGACATCGCCATCATTGACCTGGGGCTGCCCAAGATGAGTGGCATGGAACTCATCAAGGCGCTGCGCGATGAGGGCAAGAAATTTCCGATTCTCATCCTGACTGCGCGCTCAAGCTGGCAGGACAAGGTCGATGGTCTCAAGCAGGGGGCGGATGACTATCTGGTCAAACCGTTCCATGTTGAAGAACTGCTGGCGCGCATCAATGCCCTGGTGCGTCGCGCTGCGGGCTGGAGCAAGCCTTCGCTCGAATGCGGCCCGGTCGTGCTGGATTTGGCAGCGCAAACGGTGACGGTGCACGGCCAGAATGTCGATTTGACCAGCTACGAATACAAAGTGCTGGAATATCTGATGATGCACGCCGGCGAGCTGGTATCCAAGGCCGACCTTACCGAGCACATCTACCAGCAAGACTTTGACCGCGACTCCAACGTGCTGGAAGTGTTCATTGGCCGCCTGCGTCGCAAGCTCGACCCCGATGGCGAGCTCAAGCCGATTGAAACCGTGCGTGGCCGGGGTTACCGCTTCGCCATCCCGCGCAGCGGTGAAAACTGATACGCGCCCCGCCTTGCACTGATGGCCGGGTATTTCTGGCGTCCACGCTCGCTTGCCAGCCGTCAGCTGCTGGCATCGGGCGTTGGCCTGATTGCATTTCTGGCGGTGGTCGGGGTGGCGCTTGACCGCGCCTTCATCGACACCGCCGAGCGCAATATGCGCGACCGGCTGATGAACTACACGCTGGCCTATACCGCCGGTACCGAGTTTGATGTCGATGGCTATCTGATACCGCCTTATCGTGCGCCGGACCCGCGTCTTGACCGCCCCGGCAGCGGGCTGTATGCAGAATTGTCAGTGCCCAGCGGGCATTGGCATTCCACTTCGGCCGAAGGGCCGACCCTGCCGGAAGGGCAGATGCTCAAGGATGGCGAGGAGCGTTTTGAAGGGCCGCTGCCGATGCGCAATATCAATGGCAGCCCCGGCGAGGTGTACCGCTATTCGCGCAGCTTCATTGCACCTGGCGCGCGCGGTGACGATATCAATTACACCATCCATGTGCTGGAAGACACCCGCCTTCTGGATGCGCAAATCAACGTATTCCGCAGCGCGCTCTGGACTTATCTGGGCGCGGCGGCGGTATTTTTGCTGCTGTTGCAGATGCTGACACTGCGCTGGAGCCTGCGTCCGCTGCGCCATGTGATTGCCGAGCTTGACCGGGTGAAACTTGGCAAGGCGGTCGGCATGAGCGAGCATCACCCGCGTGAGCTGGCGCCGCTGACCGACAGCATCAATGCCTTTATCGAAAGCGAGCGCACCCATCTGGAGCGCCAGCGCAATACCCTGGCCGATTTGGCGCACAGCCTGAAAACCCCGCTGGCGGTGCTGCGCGCGCGGCTGGACAGTGATGCAGGTGAGGCAGAGCTGCGTGAGGAGCTGGATACCCAGCTTGAAAAAATGAACAGCCTGGTGTCCTACCAGCTTTCGCGCGCGGCATCGGGCGGCCACAAGTTGTTTTCAACGCCGGTGGAAATCCTGCCGCAAGCCGAACAAATCGTGGTGGGGCTGGAAAAAATCTACGCTGCCAAGGGGGTACTGTGCGAGTTCGAGCTGGATGAAACGGCCTGCTTCCACGGTGAGCTCGGTGATTTGCAGGAGCTGCTGGGCAATTTGCTGGAAAACGCCTTCAAATGGGCGAAGTCGCGTGTTCTGCTCACGGTTGCAAAGGATGGCAAGGGCGTGATGCTGGCCGTGGACGATGATGGCCCTGGTATCCCGGCAGAAAAAATCGAGAAGGTTTTGCAGCGCGGTGTGCGTGGCGATGAGCGCGTGCAAGGGCATGGTATCGGCCTTTCCATCGTGCAGGACATCATTCACGGCTATGGCGGCCAACTGCAGGTCGGTGCCTCGCAAGAGCTGGGTGGGGCAAGGTTTGAGGTGAAACTGCCCGGGCAGCGCTGATTCAGCGGAACATGCCGGGCAGGAAGCCGTGCCAGCGTTGCGGTGCGCGATTATTGCGGCCTTCGGCGATACCGGGCTTGCGCTCTGCCGCAGTGGTTTCACGATGTTGGGCGCCATCTTCACGCATATCTGCCGGGCGTGCCTGGGTGGTTTCCACAGCGCTGTCATCGTTGCTGCCCGAATGCGCAAAAGCTGCCGGGCAGGGCAGCAGCATCAAGCTGATAACAAGCAGGCGCGACATGATTTCCCCGGTGCAGCCATCCACAAACAGCCCGCACTATAGCGCGGCTTGGAATTTGGCGGGTGAATGCGCAGGACACAAGCGGTGATAATGCACCGATGAGTGATTCCTCTGCTGACAATTTTCACCCCATATTGCTGCAAGCCCTGCAGCGTGCATCTGTCGATGCGGCGAAATTCGCCGCCAGTCATGCGCTTTCACAAGATGCGCTGGCACGACATATTGCGGCGCTGCGCCAGTCGGGGATTGAAATCATCGAAACCGAGGCAGGCGAATACGCGCTGGCGCAACCTTTGGAACTGCTGGATGCCGGGGCTATCTGCGCGCAGCTTTCAGCCGCTGCACAGGCGGGGCTTGAGTCCTTGCAGGTAATTTGGCAAACCGCTTCCACCAATGACACTTTGTTGGCGCAACCTGCACCGGCTCAAGGGGTTCGTGTATTGCTGGCCGAGCAACAAACGGCAGGCCGTGGTCGCCGTGGACGGCATTGGGCATCGCCCCTGGCCGCCAATCTGTATTTATCGCTGGACAGGCGCTTTAGTGCCGGGCTTGCCCATCTTTCCGGTCTGAGTCTGGTGGCGGGGATTGCCGTGGCTGAAGCGCTGCGCCAATACACCGGGTTGGATATACGGCTGAAATGGCCGAATGATGTCTGGCTGCACGAGCGCAAATTGGGTGGCTTGCTGGTGGAAGGCGGCACTGAGCCTGACGGCAAGGCGCGTGCAGTGATCGGGCTGGGCTTGAATGTCCATATGCCACCGGCTTTTGCGCAGCATATCGACCAGGCCTGGGTGGATCTGAGCGGTGCGCTGGGGCAGGCGCCCTCACGAAATGCGCTGCTGGCCTCATTGCTTGAGCATCTGCTGCCAGCGCTGGAGGCGTTTGATGCCCAGGGATTGAGCCCATTTTTGTCGCGCTGGCAGGCACTGGATGCCCTTGCCGGGCGCTGTGTCAAGGTCAAGACGGCTGCGGGTGATTTCTATGCGCAGGTGCTGGGGCTGGCCGAAAACGGCGGGCTGCGGGTGCTGGCTGAAAATGGCGAGCACATACTGCACTCGGCCGAAGTCAGTGTGAGGGCGAGTAATGCGTGAATGGCTGTTTGACCTGGGCAATACCCGGCTGAAATACGCACAGAATCTGCACGAAGTGCATTATCTGGCGCATCAGCAGCCTGACTGGCTGGCTGAACTGCCGGATGAGGTGCATGGTGAAACCGCCTGGGTATCGTCGGTGGCCTCATCCGTGCAGCGGCAGGCATTGCTTGCAGTGTTGCTTGAGCGCTTTGCACGGGTTTCATTTGCCCGCACCAGCGCTCGTGCCGGTCGCCTGCGCATTGCTTATGCTCACCCGGAAAAACTGGGTGTTGACCGTTTTCTGGCGCTGCTTGCCGCAAGCATGGATGCGCAGCCGATGCTGATAGTGGGGGTCGGAACCGCCTTGACCGTGGATTTGCTGACCGCCGATGGTCATCACCTGGGTGGCAAAATCGCGCCATCGCCCAGCCTGATGCGCCAGAGCCTGCACACACGCGCCGCGCAATTACCGCTGGCAGGCGGAATGGGGGGGGACTTTGCCGACAATACGCTGGATGCACTTGCCGCAGGTTGCCAGGGCGCGGCACTGGCGCTGATTGAAACCAGCCGCCAGCAAGCAGCAGCCAGATTGGGCACGCCGCCCACGCTGTGCCTGCATGGCGGCGGTGCGGAGGCACTTTTGCCCAATTTTCCCGACGCACGGCATCAGCCGCATCTGGTGCTGGCGGGCTTGGCGCAGTGGGCAAGCTGCGGCAATCAGGCATAATCTGCCCATGTTTGCGCGAATGTTGCTGGTGTGGTTGGTGGTCATGAACCTGGGCGTGCTTGCCTGGTGGGCTTTGCATCGCCCGCTGCTTGCCGAGTCCGGCGCACAGGTCGATCCCTCCATCCCGCGCCTAGAATTGCTGCAAGCCTCCGGCGACATAGCTAGGGCGCAGCCCCAAGTGCCCGGGCAAGCCCAGCTGCAGGCGCTACAGCCGCAAGTGGATGTGACTGCATCCACTGCGCAGGGTGAATCTTCGGTGTGTGCCAGTTTTGGCCCGTTTGCCGAAGCCTCCCAGGCCAATGCTGCGGCCGCCAGTCTGCGCGGTATCGGGGCTAAGGTAAAACTGCGGCAGGCGCCCGGCAGTCATCGTGGCTATAACGTACAACTGCCGCCGCTTGCCAGTGCCGCAGAAGCCAACGCCATGGCTGCACGGCTGCGCGCAGCCGGATTCAACGATCTGGTGGTCATCAAACAGGGCGAGCAGCAAAACGGTATTGCCCTGGGACGTTTTGGCAGCGAAGAAAACGCCCGTCGCCATCAGACGGCATTGCGCGCCAAAGGTTTCCGCGCACAGTTGCTGCCAAACACAAGCGGCAGCCGCTTCTGGCTGGACGCGGAGGCTCCGGCAGGTTTCAATGCCGCCGCCCAGCGTCGTGCTATCAATGCCCCTGGAGTGCAAAACATCCGCTGTTCATAGGCTAGAATACCCAGCCCATCAGCCGGCTTAGCTCAGTTGGTAGAGCAACCGCCTTGTAAGCGGTAGGTCGTCAGTTCGAGTCTGACAGCCGGCACCATGGCTTCCATGCACATAGTCGCGGGTTGCGATTGGCAGTGCTCGCCTGTTTTCTTGATTGGCCGCTCTCTGCCCGAACTCTATAAGGTCAGGATCTTGTCGACTCCTGTTTGGGATTGGGTCGATAGTTTTGGCAAAGCCTTTTATTCGCAGAAATGCGTTTCCTTGCCGAGGATTGAAATGGATTCTCTAACCCAGATCGTGCTGGGTGGTGCCGTGGCTGCGGCCATTGCACCGGCCAAACATCGCCGCGCGGCTTTGTTGGCAGGCGCGGCGTTGGGCACCTTGCCCGACCTGGATGTCTTGCCGGTCAGTCTGCTGCTGGCGGATCCAATTGACCGGATGAGCTGGCATCGCGGCCCCTCGCATTCGCTGTTTGTCTTGCCATTTATTGCTTGGCTGATTTGGGCGCTTTGCAAGCGGCGTGGCGGCCGGGTGGCCGAAGCCCCCACGCGCTGGTGGTGGGCGATTTTGCTCGCACTCATCACCCATCCCTTGCTGGATGCTTTCACCGTATATGGCACGCAATTGTGGTGGCCGCTGTCTACGCCGCCGGTGATGTGGTCGAGTGTGTTCATCATCGACCCGCTGTATACCGTCTGGTTGCTGGCGGCCTGCGGGCTGGCTTGGTGGCTGCGTGAGCAGCGCATCGCGCAACTGGCATTGCTGGCCGGTTTGTTGCTTTCCAGCGCCTATCTGGGCTGGTCGCTGTTTGCCAAACAGATCATTGAGCAACGTGCGGCAGCGGGACTGGTGGCCATCGGGCATGCCGATGCCCCCTGGGTTTCGGTGCCGATGCCGCTCAATACGCTGTTATGGCGCGTGGTGGCAATGACGCCCGAAGGTTATCTGGAGGGCGAGTATTCGCTGCTGGTAGATCGCGGGCCGATGCAGTTCAAACACTATTCATCCGATACAAAGGCGCTGGAAGCAGTGCAGGATTTTGCTGCCGTCAGCCGCATCGGCTGGTTCAATCATGGTTTCCAGCGTGCGCGGCAAATGGATGGGCAGCTGGTGTTGACTGATTTGCGCATGGGCAGTGAGCCGGATTATTTCTTCAATTTTGCCGTGGCAAGACGCGATGCCGAAGGCCGTTGGCAGCCCTTGCAGCCCAGCGAGCAAATCCGCCTGCCGCAGGCGCACTCACGCATGTCGCAACTGGAGAGGCTTTGGCAGCGCATTTGGCAGGCACCATCAGGCTGACCATTGCCCTCAGGGATGGTTTGTTGCGCTACCCCTTATTTGCAATTCCATCAAGCTGTCGAAGTATTCGCCTGTCAGGTTTCGCTGGCTCTGGGCATCTGTTGCCCGGTTAACCACACTGCGGAACGCGGCGTTTTCCGGTCGGTTCTTGGCATACCAGCCCAGATGCTTGCGGGCGATGCGCACCCCCATCTCTTCGCCATAAAAATCATGCAGCGCATCCAAGTGTCCCAGCAGCAACTCGCGCACTTCTTGCAGCGTGGGTGGTGGCAATAGCTCGCCGTAGGCGAGGTAATGGGCGATTTCTCTGAAAATCCAAGGCCGCCCTTGCGCGGCGCGTCCCACCATCACCGCATCGCAGCCGGTCTGGTGCAGCACCTCGCGCGCCTTTTGCGGCGAATCGATATCGCCATTGGCAATCACCGGGATGCGGATTTGCGCCTTGATAGCAGCCACGGTGTCATGCTCGGCGCTGCCGGTGTAGTGCTGGTCGCGGGTGCGGCCATGCACGGTTAGCGCGGCGATGCCACAGTCTTGTGCCAATTGCGCGATGCGCGGCGCGTTGCGGTTTTCGGCATCCCAGCCGGTGCGGATTTTCAGCGTCACCGGCACGTCCACCGCAGCCACCACGGCTTCAAGGATTGCCGCCACCAGCTTTTCATCGCGCATCAGCGCCGAGCCGGCCCAGACATTGCAGACCTTCTTGGCCGGGCAGCCCATATTGATGTCGATGATCTGCGCGCCATGCTCGACATTGTGGCGCGCGGCATGGGCGAGCTGCGCCGGGTCGGTGCCAGCGATTTGCACACTGATGGGCGCGGGCTCTCCTTCGTGATCCATGCGATGCCGTGACTTGGCCGTACCCCAGAAGCGCGGATCGCTGATGGTCATTTCCGATACCGCAAGCCCCGCGCCCATGCGTTTGCACAACTGCCGGAACGGTTTGTCGGTCACCCCGGCCATCGGTGCCAAAATGACGGGCGTGGCGATGTGATACGGGCCGATGTGCATACAGGTTGGAGGCTTCAGTGGTGCGCTATTGTGTCGCCCGTTGCTTGCCAAGACCATAGCCTGAATTGACCATGGGCTGTGTTGGGCTCATGTAATGGCTTGTTTGCTAAAGAACGCGCCCGCGAATGGCATAGGCATGGGCGGATAAGTGCAGCTGGCCATGCGGGTCGGAAAACTCGGCCAGGCGCTCGCGCAGTCGGGTTTGAAGTGCATTGCGCGTGGCGGTATCCATTTGCGCCAGGCGCTCACGGGTAGTGGAGCGCAGGGTGGCGATATGCCACCAGGCATCGAAGCTGGCAAAGCTGCGCTGGGCATCAAAACGGCGCAGTTCGATATCGGTCAAATCCGCGGCCTGCCAAAGTGTTTGCAGCACTTCCGGGCGCGAGGTGGCGACGCTGGGCGGGGCGGGCGATGGATACCCGGCTTCACGCAGTGCATCGGCCAGCAGTGCATAGGGGAAACCGCCGCCATACATATCCCAGGCATAGGCGCAGACCGTGCCGCCGGTGCGCACCACGCGTACCATTTCAGCGATGCCGCGTGCGGGGTCGGGGACGAAGAAAATCACCAGTGGCATCACCGCCACATCAAAGCGGTCATCGGCAAATGGCAGAGCCATAGCATCGCCTTGCAGCAGGATGGCGTGCTCAAGCTGCGGACGGCTGCGGGCGTAGTCCAGTTGTGCGGTCGAGGGGTCAATGCCGGCCAGCCGTGCAGGCTGCATGCGCGCCTGAATCTGCTCGGTAAACGCACCATTGCCGCAGCCCACATCCAGCCAGTCGAGCCGGATGGGCAGGCTCAGCCAGTCCAGAAACTGCGCGCCGATGAGCTGGCTCCAGGCGCCCATGTATTGCGCATAGGCCGCGCCATCATCAAAGCGGATGGCTGCACTCATCGCAGCACTTGCGGCGGCTCGCCACCGACAATCACTACATCCGCCGGGCGGCGGGCAAACAGCCCCACGCAAACCACGCCCGGAATCTGGTTGATGGCCGCCTCCAGCGCCATGGGGTCGGTGATATTGAGGTGGTGGATATCCAGAATGTGATTGCCGTTATCGGTGACAAATGCCTGGGTTTCCGACTGCATGCGGAACACCGGCTGGCCGCCGGTCAGGGTCAGGATTTCACGCGCCACCAGGCTGCGTGCCATCGGTATCACTTCCACCGGCAATGGGAAGCGTCCCAGTACTTCGACTTGTTTTGTCGGGTCAACGATGCAGACGAATTGCTGGCTGGCCTCGGCAATGATTTTTTCACGGGTCAGCGCACCGCCGCCGCCCTTGATGAGCTGCCGGGCAGGATTGCACTCATCGGCGCCATCGACGTACAGCGCAAGCTCACCGGTGTGGTTGAGGTCGAGAACTTCGATGCCGTATTTTTTCAGCTGTGCCGTACTTTGCTCGGAGCTGGACACCGCACCCTTGATGCGCTCGGGCGCCCGTCCCAGCGCATCGATGAAATAAGCCACGGTGGAGCCGGTGCCGACGCCGACAATCATGCCGTCTTCGACGTATTGCAGGGCTTTTTCAGCGGCCAGACGTTTGGCTTCGGACATTGCAATATTCCTTATTCAAGCGAGAGTAGGAGCTGCCATTGGGCAGGTGTCACCGGCATCACCGACAGTCGTGAGCCGGTACGAATCAGGGCAAATTCTTCGCCCAGTGCATCGCGGTGTTCGCGGATTTCATTGAGCGCCAGTGGCCGCTTCAAATGCCGCACATAACGCACGTCCACCAGTTGCCAGCGGGGCTCCTCTGGCGTGGCCTTGGGATCGTGGTATTTGCTTTGCGTATCGAACTGGGTCGGGTCGGGATAGGGCAGGCTGACCACTTCGGCAATGCCGTAGATGCCCGGCACGTCGGTATTGGAGTGATAGAACAGCACGCCATCGCCCGGCTGCATCTGGCGCATGAAGTTGCGTGCCTGATAATTGCGTACCCCGGTCCAAGGCTCGGTGGGGACGGCTTTCAAGTCGTCGATGGAGAATTCCGAAGGTTCGGACTTCATCAGCCAGTATTTCTTGCGGGCAGTCATGGCCATGAGTGCATTGCGAGGGGCAGGCATTGTAGCCTTGGCAAAGGCATGCCGGGCGCTGGCTTGCAAGTGGGTAGAAGGCAGGCTAGAATGCGCGGCTCTCTTTACTTACAGCTATCCGGTGCCACGATGAAGGCCGACATCCATCCCGAATACCGCGAAGTCGTGTTTCACGACGTCACCTCGGACTTCAAGTTCCTGACCCGCTCCACCCTTGCCAGCAAGGAAACCGTGAAGTGGGAAGACGGTAACGAATACCCGCTGGTGAAAGTGGAAATCTCTTCCGCTTCGCATCCGTTCTACACTGGTCAGAATCGCGTTGTCGATACCGCTGGCCGCATCGACAAGTTCAAGCGCCGCTACGCCAAGTAAGCCGTGCTTGCGGCCTGTTAGAGGCCAGTTGTCCCGATACGATGATGGCCGCCGCGTGCGGCCATCGTCATGTCTGCTGCAGTCATTGTGCCAAGGTCGTATCGCGAAGATGCAGGCGACTGTGAGACAATGCTGCATCGCATCACATTCATAGAGCCGCAGGTCGTGCCCTGCCGGTTCATCATCGAGGAGAAACCCCATGTCCGACCTCAAGGAAGTCAGCCTGAGTGCCGCTGACAAAACCGTTGTCCTGCCAGTGCATCAGCCCGTACTCGGCCAGCCCTGCATTGATATTGGCAAGTTGCCCAAGGAAACCGGTTGCTTCACCTTCGACAACGGTTTTACCGCCACGGCCAGCTGCAAATCCGCCATCACCTATATCGACGGTGACGAAGGTGTGCTGATGTATCGCGGCTATCCGATCGAGCAATTGGCAGAAAAATCCAGCTTCCTGGAAGTGGCCTATCTGTTGATGAATGGCGATTTGCCCAGCAAGGATGAATTTGCCAAGTTCGAGCACGACGTCACCAAGCACAGCATGCTCAATGAGCGTTTTACCCAGTTCGTGCAGGGTTTCCGCTATGACGCCCACCCGATGGCGATGCTGATGGGCATGGTCGGCTCGATGGCGAGCTTCTACCACAACGACCATGACTATGCTGACCCGGAACAGCGCCGTCTGGCCGCCATCCGCCTGATTGCCAAGGTGCCGACCATCGCTGCGCTGTGCTATCGCCACCGCATCGGCTGGCCGAATGTCTATCCAAAGAACAATCTGGAATACGTCAGCCGCTTCTTGCACACCATGTTTGAAGTGCCGAGCGAGCCGCTGCAGCTCTCACCGGTCGCCGCCAAGGCGCTGGACTTGTTGTTCATCCTGCATGCCGATCACGAGCAGAACGCTTCCACCTCGACTGTGCGTCTGGTTGGCTCCACCGGCGCCAATCCGTATGCCTGTGTTTCTGCAGGCGTGGCGGCATTGTGGGGTCCGGCACACGGCGGCGCCAACGAGGCGGTGCTGAAAATGCTGGAAGAAATTGGCTCTACGGCCAATGTGCAAAGCGCCGTGGACAAGGCCAAGGACAAGAACTCCGGCTTCCGCCTGATGGGCTTTGGTCATCGCGTGTACAAGAACTTCGACCCGCGCGCCACCATCATCCGCGAGATGACCTACAAGGTGCTGAACGAGCTGGGCATCAACGACCCACTGCTGGATGTGGCGATGAAGCTGGAAGAGGCCGCGCTCAAGGACGATTACTTCGTGCAGCGCAAGCTCTACCCGAATGTCGACTTCTACAGTGGCATCATCTACAAAGCGCTGGGCATCCCCACCGAAATGTTCACCGTGATGTTCGCCATCGCCCGTACTGCTGGCTGGATCAGCCACTGGCTGGAGCAGCAGAACGACCCGGACAACAAAATCGGCCGTCCGCGTCAGGTGTATACCGGCAGCGCCAGCCGCGATTACGTCGCCATCGACAAGCGCTGATTCTTGGTCAGAGTTGTCAAGAAAACCCCGCATATTGGCGGGGTTTTCTTTTGCCTAATCACTGCCCAGCAATTTGCGTAGCTGGACAAGACTGGCGCGATTGGCTGGATGATTGTCGCCCTCGGCTAGGGGTGGCTGGCGCAGTGCCGAAAGCGGTAGCACGACAAGCTCGAAAGCAGTCTGGTCAGCAGTGAAAGTCCATACATCGACATCCGCACTGTGTTGCCGGTCGAGGCGGATGCGACGGATGCGCGATTGCGCGGGAATGCCATGTTCATGCAGAAATATGCTGACCATTTCCGGGGTGTCGCAATGCAGGTGCAGGCAGATGGCGCTGTGTGTATCGGCATAACCTTCCAGGGCGGCACCCGTCAGGCGTGGCTCGAAGGCTTCAAAGAACGCCATCGCCTGCAGGGCAGCCTGGCGCTGTGTGTGCAACAAAGCCTGGTGCTGGGTATCGTCACGGAACAGGCGCCGGTAATCACGTAGCGCCTGCTCAATTTCAGCATTATCAGGCTGCAATGCAGGGGTATGGATGCCAAGTAGTGCCGCTGCCTTGCGTCTGGCATGGTGAAAATCATCCATGTGATTTTCGACCATCAGCCGGGCAGCGGTGCTAGCCAGCTGCTGGCGCAGGCGCAGATGATGAGGGCTGGCGTGGGACTTGCTCATCTGCGCGCTGGGCTCTCAGAAAATGTCATAGGTATTTTCCGGTGCGGCATTGACATCATCAGCGCCAGTGCTCTCGCCGTAGAAATCTTCAGACTCCTCTTGCATCCGCTCCAAATCTTCCACCTTGACCCATTCGCCGTCTTTGGCCTTGGCCATGCCCTCGGGAGGCTCACGCATTTCTACCGGTCTGCCTTGCAGTGCGGCTTTCATGTAGCTGATCCAGATCGGCAGGGCTGCACGGCCACCGTACTCACCGCGCCCAAGGCTCTTGAAGTCATCACGACCCACCCAGACCACTGTGACAAACGGGCCGCCATAACCGGCAAACCAGGCATCGCGGTATTCGTTGGTGGAGCCGGTTTTACCGCCGATATCCTCGCGACTCAGTACCCTTGCTGCGGTGGCAGTACCGCGCTTGACCACATCGGCCATCATCGATTGCATCTGCCAGGCGACGCGCTCGTCGATCGCACGGGGGGCGGGAGTGGCGCCTTCAGGCAAGCTCGGCTTGTCGGCATTGTTTGCAGCCGTGTTGGCTTCGGCTTTTTCTTCACGCTTGGGCGGTGTGGCCGCACCGAAGTTGAAGCCATCCACCACTTGTGGCTCGTTGTGGGTGAGCGGTTCGGCGTGTGTGGTACTGCCTGCACTCATTCCGCCACAACCACGGCAGGCCAGCGGCGGGTTTTCCTTGTGAACAAGCTGGCCGTTGCGGTCTTTGATTTCATCAATGAACCATACATCCACACGAGAGCCACCATTGGCAAACACCGCATAGCCGCGTGCGACCGAGAGTGGCGTCAGCGAAGCGGTGCCCAGCGACATGGTGAGGTTGCGGGGCAAGTCTTGCTCATCAAAGCCGAAGTGGCTGATATAGCGGCGTGCATAGTCAAGCCCGATGCTATCAAGCAGGCGAACGGACACCAGATTGCGCGACTGCACCAGGGCGTCGCGAATGCGAATGGGGCCGACGAAACGGCCGCCATCGTTTTGCGGCCGCCAGACTTTGCCGCCACCCTGGCGGAATGCCACCGGGGCATCCAGCACGATGGAGCCGGGATGGTAGCCGCGCTCGAATGAGGCAGCATAAACGAACGGCTTGAAGCTGGAGCCGGGCTGGCGCTTGGCCTGGGTGGCGCGATTGAATTTGTTGCCGGCAAAGCTGAAGCCACCGACCAGCGCTTTGAGCGCGCCGCTTTCGGGGTCCAGCGAAACCAGTGCCGATTGTGCCCGGGGGATTTGGTCGATCTTCCAAGGACTATCGGCATCGGCTCTGCGGATGCGTGCCAGAT
The DNA here is from genome assembly GCA_002798195.1 of Lysobacteraceae bacterium NML03-0222. GTDB lineage: Bacteria > Pseudomonadota > Gammaproteobacteria > Xanthomonadales > Xanthomonadaceae > Solilutibacter. Next base: position 184,925 of record NWQM01000001.1, read on the forward strand.
CACCGCGCTTGTAGAGCTGTGCGGGTGACTTGCCCGGCCAGGGCTGGCTGGCAGAGGCGGGCAGTACAAAGCGATTGCCGCTGCGGTCCACCACGGTGGCACTGCCATCGCGTCCGGTTTCAACCACGATTACCGGGACGGCGCCCGCCTGTGGCGGAATTTCGGCAAGGCGGGCGGCAATGCCTTGATCGCTTTCATCTGCATTCAATTCAAAATGCTGCTCAACTGCACGGAAGCCGTGGCGACGGTCATAGATGCGCAAGCCCGCTGCGACCGCCGCGTCGGCTGCCATTTGTAGCTCCGGGTCGATGGTGGTGGTGACACGAAAACCACTGGTCAATGCCTTGTCGCCGTAGCGGACAATCATTTCCTGGCGCACCATTTCGGCGACATAGGGGGCATAGAGCTCGACCGGACGCTCATGGGGCTGGGCGTGCATTGCTTCGCTGGCGGCCTCATTGGCCTCGGCCTGGGTAATCATGCCCAGTTGCACCATGCGCGGCAGGATATAGTCATTGCGGCGCTCGCGGTTGCGCTCGGGGTTGCTGAGCGGATTGGCCGTGGAGGGGAATTTGGGCGTGCCAACTAGCGTAGCAATCTCGCCCAGCGTCAACTCATCGAGCGTTTTGCCGTAGTAGAACTCGGCTGCTGCGGCAATGCCGTAGGAGCGGTGTCCAAAGAAACTCTTGTTGAGATAGAGCTCGAAGATTTCATCCTTGGAAAGCGCTTGCTCGATATTTCTGGCGAGCAACATCTGCGCCAGCTTGGCCTCGTAATCGCGCTTTTGGCCTTCCTGGTAGAACATTTTGGCGACCTGCATGGTGATGGTCGAGCCGCCGGGAATGCGCCGGTCGCTGGTGGTGGCCATCAGCCAGATGGCACGGGCAATGCCCTTGAAGTCAATGCCTTCATGGCGATAGAACTCGGCATCTTCTGCTGCCAGAAATGCGTTTTTTACCTCCTGAGGAACATCCTCAAGTTTGACCGGATAGCGGCGGCTTTCGCCAAAAATCGCGATCAGGCGGCCATCGCTGGAGAACACCTGCAACGGCTCATGAAGTTCAATGCTGCGTAGTGTTTTGACATCAGGAAGATCCCGGGAAACTCGATGGTAAATCACGCCCGCGGCGATGCCTGCAATAACGCCAAGCAGCACGACCATGGCTAGAAGCCAGAGCAAAATGCGACGGATACGGCGAAGAATGGACATTGAGCTTGATTCCCAGCAGGATGGCAAAAGAGGCTTCAAAGTATAGTGTCGGTCAATCGGTCCCGGTCATGTGGTCGTGTTTGCGGCGTCAGTTGAAAAATGTACTGGAACTATCTGATTGTTTTGGGGTATTGTGTTGTCGTGAAAACTTCGTTATGAATATGACAACAGATAAGAGCGGCGCTTGCTGCGTCGTTTAGTGGGAGATAGGGTGTGAAACTTGTCAGGAAAACCCAGGCGGGGCTGCTGGGCGTCGATATCAGTTCGACTGCGATCAAAGTACTGCAGTTGTCGCGCTCAGGCGGGCGCTATCGCGTAGAGCACTATGCCGTCGAGCCATTGCCGTTCAATGCAGTGGTCGAGAAAAGCGTGTCGGATTACGACCAGGTAGCCGAAGCCATCAAGCGCGCACTGATCAAATCAGGTAGCAAGTTGAAGACCGCAGCAGCGGCGGTGGCAGGTGCCTCGGTGATCACCAAGTTGATACCGATGCCAGCTGATCTTGCCGAAGATGACTTGGAAGCCCAAGTTGAGCTTGAGGCGGCTAATTACATCCCGTATCCGATTGAAGAAGTCAATATCGACTTTGAATCTGTTGGCCCTATGCCGGGCACTGCAGATATGCAGCAGGTATTGCTGGTGGCGGCGCGCTCGGAGGAAGTCAGCTCCAGGCAGTCAGTGCTGGAAATGGCGGGGCTCAGTGCCAAGGTGATTGATGTCGAAGCCTTCGCCATCGAAAATGCCTTCTCGCTGATGGCGCCTGAACTGGGGCTATCGCCAGGAGGGCTGGTGGCTCTGGTGGATATTGGCGCTACCTTGACCACACTCAATATTCTGCGTGATGGTCGTAGCCAGTACAGCCGTGAACAGGCCTTTGGTGGCAAGCAGCTGACCGAAGAAATCATGCGCCGCTACGGGCTTGCCTGGGAGGAAGCCGAGCGCGCCAAGCGCCAAGGTGGCCTGCCGGACAGCTATGAAACGGATGTGTTGGAGCCGTTCCGCGAAACTTTGGTGCAGCAGATCAGCCGCTTGTTGCAGTTCTACTATGCCAGTAGTGAATACAATCGGGTGGAGCAAGTGGTGCTGTTGGGGGGCTGTGCTTCGATTCCGCATCTTGCCCAACAGGTGGAGGAGCAGCTGGGAGTGCCGACCTCTCTTGCCAATCCGCTGGCACAGATGACACTGAGCGGGCGTGTCCAGGCACATGATCTGGCGCATGACGCCCCGTCATTGATGATTGCATGCGGTCTTGCGTTGAGGAGTTTCGACTGATGGTCAAGATCAATCTACTTCCCTGGCGCGAAGAGCGCCGCAAGCAGCGCCAGCAAGAGTTCTATGCAATGCTGGGCGGCGCAGCAGTGGTTGGTGTCTTGCTTTCGGGACTTGGCTGGATGTGGCTCAATGGTCATATTTCCGGGCAGCAAGAGCGCAATGCTTTCCTTGAGCAGGAAATCCAGAAGGTTGAGCAGGAAATCAAGGAAATCGAAACCTTGCAGCAGAAGCGTGAGTCATTGCTCAATCGCAAGCAGGTGATTGAGGAGTTGCAGGCCAATCGCTTCCAGATGGTGCATCTGTTCGACTCCTTGATGCGCACTGTGCCTGATGGTCTGGTATTGACCGGCCTGAAGCAAGATGGTGAGTCGCTAACGCTGGAAGGGCGTGCCCAGTCCAATACCCGTGTGGCGACCTATATGCGCAATTTGGAGAACTCGGGATGGATGAAGAATCCGGATGTCAGTGTGATTGAAGTCACCCAGCCTCAAGGGCAGGGCAGCACGACGGCAACACCTGCGGGCAATGTGGCCTCTGTATTGCCATACATGTTCACCATGCGGGTGACCTTGGGCAATCCTGAGGAGCCGCGTGATCCCAATGCGATGCCGACGCCTGATCCGGTGCCGGTGAAGGTCGAGGAGCAGCAAGTCATTGCGCCGCTGGTGCCTGCTGCCGAAGCAGCGGCGACACCCGCATCGGACGATGCGGCGCAACAGGCAGCTGCTGCACAACACGCAGCTGAAGGGGGCGCGCAATGAGCAAGAAAAAACAAAATCTTGATTTGAACAATATCGGTAGCTGGCCGCGCAATATGCAGCTGCTGTTCTGTGCCCTCACTGCTGGTTTGATTGTGCTCTTGGCTTGGCTGTTTGTACTGAGCGGCAAGAAAGAAGAGCTGCGAGGGCTGGAGTCCCAGGAAGCGACGCTGCGTGAAACCTTTGAAACCAAGCAGGGTCAGGCTGCCAATCTGGAGGCACTCAAGCAGCAGCTGCTGCAGATGGAGCAGGAGCTACAGCAGATGCTGCGTCAGCTGCCTTCCAAGACCGAAATGCCGGACATCATTACCGACATTTCCCAGACAGCTTTGGCTTCGGGGATTCGTAATGAAGTATTCCGTCCGCAGGAAGAAGTCGCCCGCGAGTTTTATGCCGAAAAGCCGATCCAACTGAGGATGGTCGGCAACTATCACCAGTTTGGCGCGTTCATGAGTGGTGTGGCCTCATTGCCGCGTGTAGTCATCATGACCATGCACAATATTACGCTCACGCCGCGTGAGAAGAGCGACGCATTGGTGATGGAAGGAACGATCAAAACCTATCGCTATCTGGATGAAAACGATCCGGAAGACAAGAAGGCACTGGAGGCAGCGCAACAGAGTCAGGGAGGTGATCAATGAACCTTTCGGTATTGTCCTTGCGTCATGGGTTGATGCTGGGGATGCTGGTACTGACGGCTGCAGGCTGTAGTCGTGGTATCACCAGCGAGCCTGGAGATGCGCCCAATCTCAGGGAGTGGGTCGCACAGGCGCGTGCCAAGCCTGCACCGCCTCTGGAGCCGGTTCCGGTTATCAAGCCATTTGAAAGCTTCCAGTTTGATGGCACCGGTATTCGTGATCCTTTCGATCTCAATGCCGTTGCGCAAACCGCTGCCAGCTCCCGGCCAAATTCCAGTCGGCGTCGTCAGCCACTGGAGGCTTTCCCGCTGGACTCGCTGGATATGGTCGGCACCTTGGGCAAAGGGCGTGGCATTGTCGGGCTGGTCATGGCGCCGGACAAAGTGGCTTACAAAGTGACTCCAGGGAACTATCTGGGGCAGAGTGATGGCCGCGTTGTTGCGGTTTATGAAGATCGAATCGAACTGATCGAGCTGGTACCCGATGGTATTGGCGGATGGCTGGAGCGTCCGGCCACGATCATGCTGGAGAATCAATAATGAAGGGGTTGATCATGCCGTCCAATCGTATTTTTCGTCCTGGCCGGACGGTCGTCGCCGGCCTTGTCTGCGGCATTCTGGCCGCTTCAGCTTATGCCGCAACACCGGCTGCCGATAGCCAGCAGCTGGGCGCTGTGCAGGCCTCGGCTGCCATCACCGCGCCCAGCGTAGCCAATATCGATTTCCGTCGTGGCGATAATGGTGCGGGTCGCTTGGTGGTGAGTTTCAATGGCGAAGGTGCGACTCCTGATTTGCGCACCCAGCAAGGCCGTGTGGTCGTGGACTTGGGCCGCGCGCAGCTGCCTCAGGCTCTGGCCAAGGTGCTGAATGTGGCGGACTTTGCAACGCCGGTGCGGAGTATTGACGCCAGTGGCCAGCAGATTGTGCTGGCAGCCCAGGGGGCATTCGATTCGATGGCCTATCAGCGTGGCCGCGAATACATCGTCGAAATTACCCCCAAGGCCGCTGAAGTTGCCCAAGGGGCTGTATCTTCGGGCATTTCTGCCAAAGCCCAGGCGGGCACCGAGCCTGTCTATCGTGGTAGCAAGATCAACTACAACTTCCAGGATATTCCGGTGCGTCCGGTGCTGCAGCTGATTGCAGAAGAGTCCAATCTCAATATCGTGGTGGCTGATACCGTCACCGGCAATGTCACCATCCGTCTGGTAGATGTACCCTGGGATCAGGCACTTGACTTGATTTTGCAGTCCAAGGGGCTGGATAAACGTCGCCAGGGCAATGTCATTTGGGTCGCACCGCAGGCCGAGATCGCCAAGTTCGAACAGGACAAGGAAGATGCCCGTATTGCCTTGGAAAATCGCCAGGATTTGGTGACCGAATATATTCGCATCAACTATCACAGCGCCGAAGCAATCTTCAAGGGGCTGACCGAGTCCAAAGGCTTGGGCAGTGGCAACCAGCAAAACCAGGGACAAGCCAATATGGACAGCGGCTTCTTGTCGCCACGTGGTCGCCTGGTGGCCGATGAGCGCACCAATACCTTGATGATCAGCGATATCCCGAAAAAGATCGAGGAAATGCGCAGGCTGATCAATGAAATTGACCGCCCGGTGGATCAGGTAGTGATCGAGTCGAGAATCGTGGTTGCGACGGAATCGTTTGCACGCGATCTGGGAGCTCGCTTTGGTGTTTCGGGGCGTCGTAACGGCAATAACCGTGGGGCTTTGAGCGGCTCGCTGGAGAATAACCAGAACATCATCAACAATGGTGTAACCAATGTTCCCGGTGGCCTGAACTTCAATATGCCGGCCAGTCCGACTTCGGGCACGGCTGCGGGCTTGGCTTATACGCTGCTGGGTGCCAATTTCTCGCTGGATCTGGAGCTCTCCGCCATGCAGCAAAACAAGCGCGGTGAAGTGCTTTCCAATCCGCGCATTCTGACAACCAACCAGCGTGAGGCGGTCATCCGTCAAGGCAAGGAAGTCGGCTATGTCACCATCACTGCTTCGACCGGAGGCTTGGCACAGCCGACGGTGGCCTTTAAGGATGTACTGCTGGAGCTGAAGGTGACGCCGACCATCACCCATGACGATCGTGTGTTCTTGAATGTCAATGTGACCAAGAATGAGGTCGAAAGCTGGTTTGAGTCCACCGTTGGCCGTATTCCGACCATTGCCAAGCGGGAAATCAATACCGCTGCACTGGTTGAAAATGGTCAGACGGTGGTGATTGGCGGCGTGTATGAATTTACAGACGCTGATTCGGTTTCCAAGGTACCACTCTTGGGAGATATTCCGGTATTGGGCAATCTGTTCAAGAACAAGAGCCGCAATAACGAAAAAGCGGAGCTGCTGATTTTCATGACGCCGAAAATTTTGCGAGTTCAGCAGCGTATGCACTGAGCCGTGCGCTGTGTATTGCAAAACGGGACCTTCGGGTCCCGTTTTCTTTGCACAAGTGAACTGTCTGTGCAAAAAGCGGTCAAACTAGGCGCTTGTTTTCTCTGTAGAGATGCGCACGATGGATGCCATACCCGCTCTGCCCTCCGAGTTTCCGGCCAATAACCAAGACTTGCAGCAGCGCTTCCATGCTTTGCAGCAGTCACTGGAGCAGGAAATTGTCGGTCAGTCGCGTTTGATTGGACGGCTGCTGACAGCGTTGCTGGCGGATGGTCATCTGCTGGTAGAAGGTGCGCCGGGTCTTGCCAAGACCATGGCAATCCGTGCCCTTTCATCGCGGATTGAGGCAGATTTTGCCCGTGTGCAATTCACACCAGACTTGCTGCCTGCTGACCTGACGGGCAGTGAAGTGTGGCGGGCACAGGAGGGGTGCTTTCAATTCCAGCCAGGCCCCTTGTTTCATGCCTTGCTCCTGGCCGATGAAATCAACCGCGCACCGGCCAAAGTGCAGTCAGCCCTGCTTGAGGCGATGGCTGAGCGCCAGGTGACGGTGGGCGGCAAGACTTATCCATTGCCGCCGTTGTTTCTGGTGATGGCAACGCAAAACCCGATTGAACAGGAAGGTACTTTCCCGTTGCCCGAGGCGCAGCTTGACCGGTTCTTGATGTATGTACGGATTGGTTATCCCGATGCAGGCAGTGAAGCGCAAATCCTGCGCTTGGAGCGGGCGCGTGCTTTGGGGATGAAGGCGCAAGACACAATGCAGGCAGAGTGCATTACGCTGCCGGAAATACAGGCGGCGCGCCGAGCCGTTTTGCAGCTGCACATGGCGCCGGTACTGGAGCAGTATCTGCTGGAAATCGTATTGGCCAGCCGTGATGCCGGGCGCTATGACGCGCAATTGGCGCGCAGGATTGCCTGGGGCGCCAGCCCGCGTGGCTCGATTGCCCTGGAGCGATGCGCACGTGCCCATGCCTGGCTTGCCGGGCGCGATTATGTGACGCCGGATGACATTCGTGAAGTCGCTGCGGATGTCTTGGGGCATCGGGTACTGCCGACTTTCGAGGCCAGTGCCGAAGGCTGGGATGGCCGGCGCCTGGTAGATGAAATCATCGCCCGTGTACCGCATCCGTAACGGTTCTGCCTATGCGCAGCCATGATTTGACTCCAGAAGATACGACCATGCCGAGCTTGTCTGCGCTGCTGGCATTGCGTGCTCGGGTGCAGGGCAGGGCGGGGGCAAGGCGGGGGCGGTATGGCGTTTCCGGTATGGCGCTATCGCCATTGCGTGGGCGTGGCATGGAATATGCCGAGTCGCGCGAATATGTGGCTGGTGATGATGCGCGTCATATCGACTGGCGCGTCAGTGCGCGCACCGGGCGTGCGCATACCAAGCTGTTCCAGGCCGAGCGCGACCGGCTGAGTCTGATTGTGGCCGATACCTCGCCACGGCTGTATTTTGGCAGCCGTTTGCGATTCAAGTCGGTTCAAGCCGCACGTGTGGCGGCGGTGGCGGCCTGGGCATCCTTGCAAGCGGGGGATCGTATTGCTGCTTTGCGCGGCAGTCGGCAGGAGGCAGCGATTGCACCGGCTGCGGGGGCGCGTGCGGTTTTCCGGGTACTGCACGCCCTGTGCCGCTGGTATGCCGAGCCGCCGCAGGATGATGAGGGGCTGGCCTTTGCACTGCAGCGGGCACAGCGTAGCCTGCATACGGGCGCGCGGCTTTGGGTAGTGGCCGAGCCCAGTAGCGTGAATGAGGTGCCAGCGGCGCTTTGGGCTGCCCTTGCGCAACGTGCGGACATCATTGTGCTGTTGATGATCGATCCCTTTGAGCAGTCGCCACCGAAGGCGCGCCTGCCATTTGTGCAGGCCGATGGGCGGCGGCTGCTGGATTTGTCCGGCAAGGCGCAGCGCATCTGCTGGCAACAGTATTTTGTCGCCCCGTTGCAGGCAGCGCAGTCCATGCTGATGGCCTTGCGTGTGCATGTCGTGACCCTGTCTTGCGATGCCGACAGTGCCGATTGGTTGACTGCTTTGCAATTTGAAAGGGGGGCTTGATGCAATCGCAAACGCTTGAATTGCGCGATATTCACCCATCGGTGGCGCCGGATTTGTGGCCGCCTGCTGTAGGCTGGTGGTGGTTGGCGGCAGCGATTGGCCTGCTGATGGGGCTGCTGTGGTGGCGGGCAAGACGTCGCCGCCGCTATCGGCAGGCGCTGTTGCAGTTATTTGATGAGGCGCTTGCCAATGCTGCGGACAATCCGGCTAAAGTCGCGGCGATTTCCGGCCTACTGCGGCGTGCCGCAAGACGACATGGCAATGTGGCTGATACGCTCGAAGGCGAGGCTTGGCTTGCACTTTTGAATCAGGATTTGGCTGATGCGCCATTTGCCGGCGAGCTGGCTGTCTTGTTGCAGCAGGGCGGTTTTCGTCCGGAGGTGGATGAGCAGCAGCTACAGGTTTTGCAGCAGGTTGCAAAAAGACGCTTCCTGCTATGGATGGGCGCACGGCCATGAATGCGTTGTGGCAGGGGCTGCAGGAATATTTCGCCTGGCCGTGGATGCTGCTGGTCATGCCACTGCCGTTGCTGTTGCGCTGGCTGTGGCCTGCCAAGCCCGATGAGGAGGTGCCAGCCTTGCGATTACCGCAGGCAGTGTCGCTGTCGGTCGTACCGGGCGTGTCCAGAATGCGCCATGGAGTAAATGCCGGGCTTTTCATCGCCTGGCTGTTGCTGTGCATCGCGGCGGCTCGCCCGCAAACCTTGGGGCCTATACAGGCGCCGCCGCAGACCGGGCGTGACCTGATGCTGGCGGTGGATATTTCCGGCAGCATGGAGCAGCAGGATATGCGGCTGGGCGGACGCAGCGTCGACCGTTTGACGGCGGCCAAGGCCGTTCTTGGGGATTTTCTTGAGCGTCGCGCCAGTGACCGGGTGGGCTTGATTGTATTTGGCCAGCGCGCCTATGCCATCGCGCCGCTGACTCGCGACCGGGAAAGCCTACGCAGCCAGCTGCGCGATGTGATGGTCGGTATGGCTGGACGGGAAACCGCCATTGGCGATGCCATCGGCCTTGCCATCAAACGCCTGCGCGCCCAGCCTGCCGAGCACCGTGTCCTGATTTTGCTGACCGATGGCGAGAATACCGCAGGCGTATTGACGCCGGCCAAGGCAGCGGAGCTGGCCAGGGCGGAAAACGTGCGTATCCATACCATCGCTTTTGGCGGTGATGGCGATACCTTGTCGATGTGGGGTATTTCCATCGCGCTGCCGGGCATGCAGGCAGGCATTGATGAGGCGAGCCTGCAGCAGGTGGCCGAGCTGACTGGCGGGCAGTTTTTTCGTGCCCGCGATGCCAGTTCACTGGCGGGGATCTATGCCGAAATCGACCGTCTGGAGCCAAACAGCAGTGAAGGTCAGGCATTGCGGCCGCGCATTGAGCATTACTGGCGCTGGCTACTGGCCGCATCGCTGATGGCTGTGCTGGCCGGGGCTTTCAGTCATTGGCGGAGGCGCATATGAGCCTGCAATTCTTGCGACCGGAATGGCTTTGGGCATTGCTGCTATTGCCTGTGCTGTGGGGGTGGCAGCGCCGCAGGCGTGAGGCAAGCAATCCCTGGAATGGCGTGATTGATGCACATTTGCAGGGACATGTTTTGCATGCCGGCAAAGCGCAGGCATTGAAGCGTGCCTGGCTCTGGCCACTGGCGGCACTGCTGGCGATTCTGGCATTGGCAGGCCCCAGTTGGCGACAGGGCGAGCAGCCACTTTGGCAGCATGGCCGGGCACTGGTGGTGGCGTTGGACTTGTCCAGCACCATGCTTGCCAAAGACCTGCCCCCCTCACGCTTGCTGCAGGCGCGCGCCAAACTGGCGCAATTGCTGGAAAACCGAAGTGGTGGGCAGATGGCCTTGTTGGCGTTTGCCGATGATGCACATGTGGTGTCTCCCTTGACCGATGACCATGCCAATATCGCCCTGTTTATCGAAGCGCTTTCACCGCACATCATGCCGCAGGATGGGCAGCGCCCTGCGGCTGCCATTGCCCAGGCGGTGAAACTCTTGCATCAGGGGGGGGTGCAGCAGGGCGATATCCTGTTGCTCACTTCCAGCGCGGATGCGTCTGCCATCAATGCAGCTCGCGATGCTGCGACGCAAGGCTTCAAGGTCTCGGTGATTGGCCTTGGCAGTGAGGCGGGGGATGAAATCCGCATGCGTGATGGTCACATGCTCAAAACTCGGCTTGATAGCGCCAGCCTGAAACAATTGGCGGCCGCCGGTGGCGGGGCGATGCAGCTGCTGCGGCATGATGTGGCTGATTTGCAGGCATTGGGGCTGCTTGAGAGCACACAGGTGCAGGCACAGGATGGCGTGGGGCGAAGCGGCAATGTGCGCAAGGACGAGGGCTATTGGCTGTTGTTGCCATTGATGCTGCTGTCTTTGTTGCTACTGCGCCGGGGGGCTGTATTGGGTCTGGGCTTGGTGCTGATGCTGGCAAGCGTGCAGATGCCCGTGCACGCGCAAACACAGGATGGCGCCAAGCGCAGCTGGTGGCTGCGGCCCGACCAGCAGCAGTACCGGATTTTGCGTGAAGGCGATGCGGCCTATCGCGCGGGTGACTATGCCAGGGCGGCGCAGGCCTATGCGCAAGTGTCGGGTGCACAGGCGCGTTACAACCTGGGCAATGCCCTGGCACAAAGTGGGCAATATCAGCAGGCAATTGCCGCTTATGACCAGGCGTTGGCAGAAAAACCGCAAATGGATGATGCCCGTGCCAACCGGGCAACGGTTGAGCGCTTGTTGCAACAGCAGCAACAGTCTTCATCATCGATGGCTGAGCCGCCGCAGCCGCAATCGGCAGATGGCCAGTCACAACAGTCAGACGCGCAAGGCGGCTCGCAACCACAGACGCAGAACCCGGCTCAAGAATTGCAGCGCCAGGCCGCTACCCAGCAAGCAGCAGCGCAGGCCGGGCAGGCGCAGCAGCAGGCGATGAACAGGGCGCTGGCAGCAGCAGATACGTCTGCAAAGTCCGCACAGGGCCGCCCGGAGAAAGCCGCAACCGATAGCGCTGCATCTGCACAGCATGAGCAGCAGCAGGCAGTGGAAGCCTGGCTCAGGCGGGTGCCCGATACCCCCGGCGACTGGCTGCGACAGAAGTTCTGGCTGGAGCATCAGCGCCGTCGCGCCGGGGGGGATGGGCAATGAAACATGCGCGCATCATCATGCGGTTGTGCGGCCTGTGGCTGCTGCTCATACTGCTGTCAATACCCGCCGTGGCACAAGTGCGCGCCAGCCTTTCACAATCGAGTATTGATGCCGGGGCAAGCGTCACCCTCACGATCGAACTTGAAGATGCGCGCGCCATGCCTGAGCTTGCGCCGCTTGAGACCGATTTCATGGTGCTGCGCATGGACAGTGGTAGGCAGGTGGAAATTCGTGCTGGCAGGGTGCATGCCCGACAGCACTTTGCAGTGCAGCTGCGCCCGCGCAGGAGCGGCCGGATTGAAATTCCGGCCTTGAAGGTGGGGGGGCAATATACCCAGCCCTTGAGCTTGCAGGTGGCAGATGTGGCGCAGCAGGCCAATAGCCCGTCACAAGCGCCGGCCGTTTTTCTGGAAACACATCTCAGCGATACCGCACCTTATGTGCAGCAAGCGGTCGGCATCACCTTGCGCCTGCATTACGCGGTCAATCTGTTCGGCGGCGAGCTACAGCAGCCGCAGCCAGCGCATGCCAGCTTGATGCCTTTTGGCAGTGATAGCCGCAGCCGCCGGATGATAGACGGCCAGGAATACCGGGTATTGGAGCGACATTATCTTTTGATCCCCGAGCGCAGCGGTGAGCTGGTGCTGCCTGCGGCGTGGTTCCGTGGCGAGGGTGAACGTATCGGTACGGCGGGCTGGTTTGGGCAAGGGCGGGTACAAGTGCAGGCCAGTGCGCCAGCGAAGCGGTTGGCGGTGCAGCCGATTCCGGCAAACGCGGCCGAGCCTTGGCTGCCGGCACGCAAGCTGTCGCTACGTGTGCTGGATGTTGCGCAACAGGCTCAAGTGGGGCAGGGCATGGAGCTGAAGCTGGTGCTGCATGCCGATGGGGCAACCGCTTCACAATTGCCGCCGCTGGAACTTGAGCCGCATCCGCAGCTACAGGTATTTGCCGAGCCGGCTGAGAGTTCGGAAGGCGTGCATCAAGGCCGGATAGAGAGCACGATAATCCGCAAGTTCACACTGCTGCCCTTGACCGAGGGCGAGATGGTGGTGCAGGTCAAGCCGATCAGCTGGTGGGATGTCGGCACGCAAAGCCTGCAAAAGACAACGCTGGCTCCGATTCGCCTGAATGTCACAGCGGGCAACCTCCAAGCACCACCTGCGCCGCCAATGGCTGCGACAAGGCCAGCTACGGAAAGTCGGCCAGTCAAAAAGCCGGCGGCATGGCATGGATGGTTGGGCTGGGGGCTGGGACTTTTGGTGCTGATACTGCTGGTATGTTGGTTTGTCCGCCACAAATCGCTTGGGCAATGGCACAAGCAGCGCATGGCACAGCGCCAGATGCGTAGCACCTTGCAGCAGGCATTGGATGCGGGCGACCTGCCCGTCATTGCGAAATGGCTCCCCACACTTGTCGTCCCCGAGGCTGGCAGCTTGTCCGAGCTCCGTTCGCGGCTTGCTTGCCAGTCGCAGCGCGAGGCCATTGACCTGCTGCAACAGGCGCTCTGGGGCGGTGGCAATGCCGAGGCCGCGCGCAAACAGTTGCGCGAAGCGTTTGCCCATGTCCGGTTATTGCACAAATCAGGCAAGCAGGATGCACAGCTATTGCCGCCGCTGTATCCGGAGCGCTGATTTTCTTGGAGGGCAGGGCAGAATCGGTTAGGCTCGCCGCTTGACTGGCGGCAAGCAACCGCAACCGACCCTTTTCCCGGAGCCTGTATGTCCGACGCGCGCAGTAAAAACAAGGGCTTGCCCCTGCACTGGAAAATGCTGATTGGCTTCATCGGCGGCACGCTGCTGGGACTGTGCGCCAATTTTTTTGCAGCCGATGCCCAGTGGCTGGCCACCATCACCACCTATGTGGCTGACCCGATAGGCCAGTTGTTCCTGAGGCTTCTGTTCATGCTGGTGGTGCCGCTGGTATTTTCCGCGCTGATTTTGGGGGTGGTGGAAATTGGCGACCCCAAATCACTTGGCCGCATTGGCGGACGCACCCTGTTCTGGGTGGCGACGGTGACAACGCTGGCCGTCAGCATCGGGCTTGTGGCAATCAATCTGGTCAAGCCAGGCACGGGTCTGAGTGTCGAGCAACGTGCCAAGCTGATGGAGGAGGCCGGCAAGCATTCTGACCGTGTTGCCAGCGCGACCGAGGCGGCGCACAACCTTTCCGGGCTGGATGTGCTGCTCAACATCGTGCCGCGCAACCCGATTGCCGCTGCAGCCAATAACGACCTGATCGCGGTGATGTTCTTTGCGCTGATGTTCGGTATCGCTGCCACGCTCATCCGCAACCGTGCCACCGAACATTTCGTGCTGGCCTGCCAGGGGGTGTATGACATCTGCCTGAAGCTGATTGACTGGGTGATTCGTCTGGCGCCGTATGCGGTGGCGGCAATGCTGTTCAGCGTGACCGCCAAGCTGGGGCTTGATGTACTGCTCTTGCTTGCCAAATTCGTTGCCACCGCCGTAGGCGCGATGGGCGTGCATTTTGCGCTGGTATTTCCGCTCTTGGTGTGGTTGGTTGCAAGGCGCTCGCCCCTGCAGTTCCTGCGCGGCGCGCAACCGGCTATCGTTACCGCATTTTCCACCTCATCTTCCAGCGCCACCTTGCCCACCACCCTGATGTGCGCCGAGGAGCGCTTGGGCGTACCACGCCGGGTATCGCGCTTTGTCTGCACCCTGGGTGCAACCGCCAACATGAACGGTACAGCCATGTTTGAAGGCATTGCCGTGCTGTTTTTGGCGCAGTTCTACAACGTGGACTTGAGCCTTGCCCAGCAGGTGATGGTATTGGCGCTGTGTGTGGTCGGTGGTATTGGCGCTGCAGGTGTGCCCGGCGGTTCATTGCCTGTGATTGCCAGCATCCTGCTGATGTTCGGCATCCCGGCCGAAGGCTTGGCTTTCATCCTCGGTGTGGATCGCCTTCTGGACATGTGCCGCACCACGGTCAATGTCACTGGCGACTTGGTGCTTTCCACCGTGGTAGCCAGGGGCGAGCCGGCCGAGGCGGAAGGAACGGCCGATATCGAGGCCGGAGAGCGTCAGCTGCCAAGCCACTGAGCCGGCCTGTGAGCTGCCTTGAAGTGGTGAGTCGTTGCCTCAAAATCGGCTATCAAGCGGGAGCTAGTTGCGGCATCGCCAGTGCCGCGCCTTCGCGCTCGCAGGCGCGGGCGGCATAGCGGCTGGCAAAGGTCAGGTGTTCGGCGAGCGCGCGGCAAGGATGCTGTGCCCAGGCGGCACAAAATGCGCCATTGAAGGCATCGCCGGCGCCAGTGGTGTCCACCACTTTGGCCGGGCAGGCGGGCAGGCGGTAATGGCTGTGGCTATCGCCGTGCCGGTTTTCGCCGTGCGAGACAAAGCAGCCGGCGCTGCCCAGGGTAATGACGACGCTGCCACCCGGATGCAGGGTGCGACAGTGGCTGTGCAGCACCGCGTCGCTGGCGCTGGCGACCGCTTCGGCCGGGATTTGCAGCGCGGTATGGCGTGCGATTAATGCGGCAAATTCGGTTTCGTTGGGGGTGATGACATCGGCCAGCGCCAGAAGCTCGGCGGAGCTTTCGGCATTGGCCGGCGCCGGGTTCAGCACGGTGCGCGCCCCGGCGTCACGCGCCATCGCCAGCGCCTTGTGAACCGTGTCGATCCGGGTTTCCAGCTGTACCAGCACCACTTTGGCAAGCCGGAACAGCGTGTCCTGTGCGGCCAGATGCGCAGGCGTGAGTTCGGCATTGGCGCCGGCGCCGATGACGATGCTGTTACGGCCTTGCCGGTCTACGAAGATTCCGGCGCTGCCAGTCGGGGTATTGGCAGACAGGTGTGCGATCAGCCGCAGCCCGTCGATTTTGGCCAGATGGCTGGCGATGCGCGCCCCGGCATCATCACCCAGCGCGCAGAAAAAGGCAGTTTCGGCACCGGCGCGGCAGGCGGCGATGGCCTGGTTGAAGCCCTTGCCGCCGGGGCCGGTGTGGTAGCGTCCGGCCAGGGTAGCGCCGGGGGCGGGCAGGGTATCGGCCTGCCAGACATGATCGAGATTGAACGAGCCGACCACCACCACGTGCATGGCTTACGCTCCGATGGCGTGCAGCACGCCGGCGATGGTGGCGGTCATCATGGTGGCGAGGGTGCCGCCCAGCACCGCCTTCAGGCCGAGCCGCGCCAGATCCTGACGGCGCTCGGGGGCGAGCGCGCCAATGCCGCCGATCTGGATGGCGATTGATGAGAAATTGGCAAAGCCGCACAGGGCATAGGTGGCGATCAGTTTGGCTTGGGTGGACAGCGGCGCGACTCCGGCGACTTGTCCGGCATCCATCCGGGTCAGCTGGTCATAGGCGATGAATTCGTTGATGACGACCTTGGTGCCGATCAGGCTGCCGACGGCCGAGGCATCCTGCCAGGGGACGCCAATCACCCAGGCCAGCGGCGCGAGCAGTTTGCCGAGCAGATTGGCCATACTGGTCGGCTGTCCCAAGGCCGCCTCCAACCCGGTGACCTGACCCAGCCAGATCAGCGGCGCGTTCAGCATGGCAATCAATGCGGTGAAGGCCAGCAGCATGGCGCCGACGTTGAGCGCCAGCCTGAGGCCATCCGAAGCACCCGCTGCGGCGGCATCAATCAGGTTACTGCTGGTTTTTTCCACCCGCACATCGACCTTGCCCAGTGTGTCCGGCATTTGTGTCTCGGGCATCATGATCTTGGAAATCACCAAGGTGGCCGGCGCGGCCATGATGCTGGCGGTGAGCAGATGCTTGGCATAGAACGCCTGCTGTGCCGGGTCATCGCCACCGAGCATGGTGACATAGGCGGCCAGCACGCCGCCGGCAATGGTCGCCATGCCGCCCAGCATCAGGGTCAACAGCTCCGATTGGGTCATCCGCGCGATATAGGGCTTGATGACCAGTGGCGCCTCGGTCTGGCCGACGAAAGCATTGGCGCAGACCGAGAGCGTTTCCGCCCCGGAGACTGGCATCAGCTTGGTGATGCCCCAGGCCATCGCCTGTACCACGCGCTGGATCAGACCCAGGTGATAGAGCACGCTCATGAAGCTGGCGAAGAAAATGATGGTCGGCAGCACCTGGAAGGCGAATACGAAACCGAACTTGTCCGGCCGGGTGAAATCGCCGAACACTACCTTGGCGCCTTCAGTGGTAAAGCTCAGCAGGGTGACGAAGCCGCGCGAGAGCGCATCGAAAACCCCGGCGCCCCAGGGGGTGAGCAGCACAAAGCAGGCCAGCACGATTTGCAGCAGCAGCCCCATGCCCACCAGCTTCCAGTTCACCTTGTGGCGATTATTGGAAAACAGCCAGGTGATGCCGATGAGAACCGCAAGGCCAAACAGACCAAAGCCGATGCGCGTGAGTGCTTCCATAAATGTGTGCTGCCATTGAAACAGCCGCCATTATCGGTCAATCAGGGCACGCCGCGCAGGGCTACCCATAGGCCAAGCGCAAGAAACAGCAGAGCTGCGGCAAGACGTGCAGCCTTGAGTGGCAATTTCTGCGCAAAATGGCTGCCGAGCAGTACTACCGGCACATTGGCCAGAAGCATGCCAAGCGTGCTGCCGGTGACCACTTGCCAGAGCGAGTCGTATCGGGCGCCCAGCAGCAGCGTGGCGACTTGGGTTTTGTCGCCGATTTCGGCGAGGAAAAACGCGATGGTGGTCGCAATGAACGCACCGCGCGCAGGCAGCGGGGTATTTTCTTCCAGTTGGTCTGGCTTCAGTGTCCACAGGGCGATGGCGATGAAGCTCGCTGCCATGCCCCAGCGCAGCACCTGCGGCGTGAGCCAGGTGGAGAGCCATTGTCCAAGCCAGGCGGCGAGGGCGTGATTGAGCAAGGTGGCGATCAGGATGCCACCGACAATCGGCCAGGGTTTGCGAAAACGTGCCGCCAGAAGCAGCGCCAGCAATTGCGTTTTGTCGCCGATTTCGGCCACGGCCACGGCGCCGGTGGAGATGGCCAGCGCCTGAAAGGGAAGTTCGTACATGAAAGATGCGGAGGCAGCGCTTGTTGCAGAGGAAAATTTTACGAAGCCCTCTTGCAAATCCATAAAATGATAATTATTCTCATTGCGAACCCAAGCCAGTGGAGCACCCCATGTTCGACCCAGCCCAATCTCATGTTGCAACCGATTTTGAAGCCTTCAATTCAGATGGATTTGAGTCCCAGCTGCGTCAGCGCGCAGTGACTACCATTGAAATCAACAGCATGGCATTGCTACAGGGTGAGCGCGAAATCGTGATTCGTCATGGCAATGAGTGCTACCGCTTGCGTCATACCCGCAATGACAAATTGATTCTCACCAAATAAGCGCCTTTCAACGTCCTTTCCAGCCCGCGCTGCACTCACGGCGCGGGCTTTTTCGTGGCATCAAGTGCGATAATTCACGCTTTCCATTTTGCGAGCCTGCCCATGACCCAAAAAACCATCCTCAATGAAACCCACCGCGCCATGGGCGCCAAGATGGTCGACTTTGGCGGCTGGGACATGCCCATCCATTACGGCTCGCAGATTGACGAGCACCATCAGGTACGGTGCGATGTGGGTATGTTCGATGTCTCGCATATGACCGTGGTGGATCTTGAGGGCGCGCGGGTGCGCGAGTTCCTGCGCCGTCTGGTGGCCAATTCCGTGGACAAGCTGCAAAAGCCCGGCAAGGCGCTGTACACCTGCATGCTCAATCCGCAAGGCGGGGTGATTGACGATCTCATCATCTATTTCATGCGTGAGGACTGGTTCCGTCTGGTGGTCAATGCCGCCACCCGCGAAAAAGACCTGGCCTGGATCAACGCTCAAGCTGCCGAGTTTGGTGTCAGTGTCAAAGAACGTCCGGAGTTCGGCATGGTCGCCGTGCAAGGCCCCAATGCGCGCGCCAAGGTGATTGCCCTGCTGCGCGAAGCCGATCGCGAGGCCGCTGAAAAGTTGGCACGTTTTGCCGCGCTGGAGGCGCATACTATCGACGGCGTAGCGGTATTCCTGGCACGCACCGGCTATACCGGCGAGGATGGCTTTGAAATCATCGTCCCGGAAAATCACACCGTGAATTTCTGGAATGCCCTGGCTGCCGCAGGTGTAAAGCCGGCCGGTCTTGGCGCACGCGATACCCTGCGCCTTGAGGCAGGCATGAACCTCTACGGACAGGACATGGACGAAACCGTCTCGCCCTATGAAGCCGCGTTAGGCTGGACCGTGGCATTGGATGAAGGCCGCGACTTCAACGGCCGCGCCGTGCTGGAAAAACAAAAGGCCGAAGGCGCGCCGCGGCAGATGCTGGGCGTGGTCATGGATGAAAAAGGCGTGCTGCGCCACGGGCAGAAAGTGCTGTGTGACAGTGGCGAGGGCGAAGTGCTTTCCGGCACCTTCTCGCCGACCCTTGGCAAAGCCATTGCGCTGGTGCGCGTGCCTGCCGGTGAGGTGGGTGCGCTGCACGTGGATATTCGCGGCAAGCAAGTGCCGGTTCGGCAGGTCAAGTTCCCGTTTGTGCGCGAAGGCAAAGTGCAAGAAGGCATCTGAGCGCATCCCGGTGGTGACGCAGACTGCCTGCGGCGCTACGATTCACACTGTTTCACTTCACCCCAAAATACGGAGTTTTCATGCTCAAGTTTCTTGAATCCCACGAATGGCTGCGCGTAGAAGGCAATCGTGCCGTTGTTGGTATTTCCGACCATGCCCAGGGTCTACTGGGTGACCTGGTGTATGTTGAATTGCCCGCCGTGGGTGACGAGCTGGAAGCCGGCAATGCTTGCGCCGTGGTGGAATCGGTGAAGGCCGCCTCCGATGTGTATGCCCCGGTCAGCGGCAAAGTGGTGGAAATCAATGAGGCCCTTGCCGACAAGCCGGAAACCATCAACGAAGACGCTTTTGGCGAAGGCTGGCTGTTCGTCATTGAAATGAACAACCCATCTGATGCCGATGCCCTGCTCAGCGAAGACGCCTACAAGGCAAAAATTGCCGAAGAGCACTGATTCAAGTCATCGAACTACAGCGGCCACCTGTGGGTGGCCGTTTTTTTTGTCTTTTTGCCGAAGGAAGCAAGTCAATGAGTGCCAAACAAGTTGACAGTGATGGAAAGCATGATTAGGTTCGGTAGCGTTGATTGCCTGTCCGGGTGATGCCGGAGGCGGATATTGATAAGGAGCTTTATATGGCGACGAAAAAGGCTGCCAAGAAAGTTGCTGCCAAAGAAGTGGTGAAAAAGGTGGCAACAAAAAAAACAGTGGCAAAAAAAACGGCGACTAAGAAAACCGCTACCAGCAAAGTGACTGGAATCGCGGCCGAAAAGAGGGCTGTGGCCAAAAAAGCGGCCAAGACCGTTGCGAAGACGGCTGCAAGCGTTTCCGAAAAAGTCACTGAAAAGCGCGCAGCAACAAAAGTAGCCAAGGCAGTCGAGCCACCAGCGTCGCCATTGATTGTCAAAAAGGCCGTCTCCAAAAAAGCACAGGCAAATTTGGTAAAGAGTGTGATGGAGAAGGCCGAGTCAAGAAGGGCTGCAGTAGTCATGCCACTGACGCCCAAGCCGATTATTTGAAGGACAGAGTCTGATTCTCGCGTGCGGGACTGGATAAAGTGCTGTAGCCCCACGTGCTGAGATCTGGGTCTGTAGTAGTGGCTCAGGATTCGTTGTCGAGCTTTAGCCAAGCAGTTTGTGGCAGGCCGATGGCGCTGTCGAGTATGGTGGGCAGGAGCCCCGAGGGTAGCGTGCTTTCGGCATTCCAGAGTATGGCAACGCCAAGACCCTGACGTGGTAGTACGGCCATTGATGCGCGATAGCCTTGTACTGCGCCGCCATGAAAATACATGGGGTGCCCCGCATAGTTGTAAACCCGCCAGCCCATGCCATACCCGGCCGAGTACAGCCGTTCGCGACGCCAGCCTCCGGCACGTATTTCGCTGGGGGTGTCGATGCGTGAGGTATGCAGCCTATTGAGCAGTTGTGGTGAAACGATATCCGGGCGATAGCCGGTCTGTGCCAGAAGGTATTGCGCCATATCAGCAGCACTGGCGTTGACACCTGCGGCAGGCCCCAGACGGTAGTAGGTTGGCTTGGGCATCAAGGAGCGCCAGCCGCTACCGGCACGGATATGCGGTTTGGCCCAGCTGGGGCTGCGGGTGATGCCCTCAAGACCCAGGCTGGCATCACTCATGCCCAGCGGCTTGAAAATGCGTTGCTGGATATGTTCGTCGAACATTCGTCCAGTCGCGGCAAACACCACATCGCCAAATACGCTGAAGGCGACGTTTTGGTAGGAATAGCACTCGCCAGGCTCACAGGAAAGAGGGGCGCTGGCCAATTTGGCGCGCACACTCGAATAGCTGGCATTGGCCTGAATATCGCGGTCAAATGCAGTACGCGGCAAGCCGGTGCCATGGCTTAGCAGGTTGGAAATCGACAGGCGCGAGGTGGCATCGGCGCTGCGTAGCCGGAACTCGGGAACATAGCGCACTACTGGCTGATTCAAATCCAGTACGCCGTCCTCCACCAGCATCCCGCCAAGCGTGCCGGAAAAAGTTTTCGACAGCGATGCCAGGCGGAATACGGTATGGGCATCCACTGGCCGAGGATTGAGGGTGTCAGTGACACCATAGCCGCGTGCGGAAAGGATTTTGCCGTCCTTGACAATGGCAACGGCCAGGCCGGGAACACGCTGATTGGCCACAATCTGTCTTGCCATTTGTTCAAAAGTGCGCACATCAAATGGCAATGGGGCTGCGATTTCAGGCGGTGTTTGTTGCTGCTGCTGGCGCTGCTCGCGTGCCTTGAGATATTCATCCAGGGGGGAGCCCGGCTGCGCGACCAAACCACCTGTGCGACGGTTATCAGTTTGTTGCGCCAGCACGGTGTGACTGGGGAGCAATGCCATCACGCCAAATTGCAATGCAAGCAGGGCAGGGAGAAGGCGTTTGCGTGTGGCCAGGCTCATGGTGCTTTCAGTCGAGGATGATGGGTTTGATACTAATGCCTATGGCATGAAAGTGCATGAATATGCGCAAATTGTGTGTGCAACATATTGATTGCAAGGGCTCATGTGGCGTGTTTGCTGATGGCTTCTAGCCAGCGGCATTGCGATGGGCTAACGTGCGCTGGATTGAATGGAGCCAAGCATGCCTTCCCCTGACGCTTCTGCCCTTGCACGACTCCGTGCCGAGCTTGCCGGCTCGCCCGCCTTGCTTTGGGCCCTGCTGTATTTTTTCTGCCTGCTGTGCGGCTACTACGTGCTGCGCCCGGTGCGTGAGGCGATGGGCGCATCGGCGGATGTGCTGGCAGTGTTCCCGCAGGGCATGATTGACTGGGCGGCAGCGCGTGGCTGGGCGCTCAAGGACTTCACCCTGCAAATCCTGTTCACCGGCACTTTCATTGCGATGCTGGTTTTGCAGCCCTTGTATGGTGCGCTGGTATCGCGCTTTCCGCGTCGGGTATTTCTGCCTGCGGTGTATGTATTGTTCATCGCTTGCCTGGTGGGGTTTTGGTGGGCATTTGAGCGTCAGCTTCCCGGCCGTGGCGCGCTGTTCTTCATCTGGGTGGCAGTGTTCAATCTGTTCGCGGTATCGGTGTTCTGGAGCTATATGGCCGATGTGTTCGATAACGAGCAGGCCAAGCGGGTATATGGCTTTATCGGTGCAGGCGGCACCATCGGTGCCTTGACCGGCCCTGCGATTACCAATTTTCTGGTCGGCATTATCGGCGTGGGCAATCTGCTGCTGGTATCCATCGGTTTTCTGATGGCCTGTCTTTTTTGCATCATGCAATTGCGCCCGCATGCCCTTCAACGTGAGCAACAGCAAGGGCAGCTGCAATCGGGCAAGGCCATAGGCGGCTCGGTCTGGGCAGGCATGAAGCTGGTCGCAACAGACCCACTGCTGCGCGCGCTGGCATTACTGATGTTCTTTGGTGTGGGTGTGGGAACCTTGCTCTACAACGAGCAAGCCGCCATCGTACGAGCGGCTTACCCCGATGCCAGTGATGCCACCCGGTTTTATTCGCGCATCGACTGGGCCATCAATGGCCTGACGCTGGTGGTGCAGCTATTCCTGACCCGTTGGCTGCTGCGTCGCCATGGCATCACCCCGGCGCTTTTGATTCCGGGCTTTGCCATTCTGGCAGGCTACAGCCTGTTGGCCATGTCGCCGATGCCGCTATTTGTGGCGCTTGCCCAGATTGTGACCCGCGCCGGTGAGTTTGCACTGGCAAAACCGGCGCGCGAAACCCTCTATACCCGTGTCAATCGGGAGTCCCGCTACAAGGCCAAGGCATTCATCGACACCGCGGTGTATCGCGGAGGTGACCTTGGTTTTGTGTGGCTGCACAAATGGCTGGCGATGTTCGGCTCGCGCATGGTGTTTGTGGCCGGCATTGGTGTCAGTATTGCGATGTTGTTGAGTGCCTTGCAGGTCATCAAGCATCAAAAGCAGCTGAAGCCAGCGCCATCCGTAAAGCCATGAGCGTTGGCAAAGGCTCGATACGGGTTTGTGCTTACATTGTGTTTTTTGGACTAAAAACGAGACGAGAAGAATGAATTTTGCGATTTCTTTGCGAGCCAGTGCTTTGGCGGTGTGTCTTGGTGCGCTAATGGTGCCGCAAACACCGTTGCAGGCGCAGGGGCGGAACAACCAGCAGCATGAACCGGTAGATATCGAGATGGTATCGCGCATCCGCCAGGAGGCATTCCAGCGCTCGCAGGTGATGGCAACCATGACCCATTTGACCGAGAAAATCGGGGCGCGGCTGACCAATTCTCCGGCAATGACGGCGGCCAATGAATGGACCGCCTCGCAGTTGCGTGGTTGGGGGCTTGCCAATGTCCATCAGGATGTTGTCGATGGCCTGGGACGCGGCTGGGAGTTCAGCCATTCGCGGGTGGAAATGTTGGCGCCGCGCACGCTGCCGCTGCACGCCTTGCCGAAGGCCTGGACGCCCGGCACCCAGGGCACGGTAGAGGGCGAAGTGGTTGCCCTCAAGCTGGAAAAGCCCGAAGACCTTGAAAAGCACAAGGGCAAGCTGCGCGGCAAGATATTGTTTGTCTCGGATTTGCGCGATTACAAGCCGGGGACCGAGCCGGACTTCCACCGCCATGATGATGAAAGCCTGGTGCGGATGCAGACGTTCGAAGTGCCCAAAGACCGGGCTACCAGCAACCGCGAGGCGGATGCCAGACGCTTTGGCGAGCGTGTCCAGTTCCAGCGGCAGCTGCGCCAGTTCCTGATGGATGAAGGTGTTCTGGCGACCGTGAGCATCAGCAGTTGGGACAATGGCTTGTTGCGATTGGGCGGCGGCGGTGCGCGCCGTAGCCGGGATGAGCCTGCAGGCGTGCCGGACTTGGTGATGATTGCCACTCATTACAACCAAGTGATGCGCGCCCTGAATCGCAAGGAGGCCGTGAGGCTGCGGCTGGATGTGGGGGCACGTTTTACCGATAGCGATGACCAGCCCGGCTACAACACCATCGCTGAGCTTGCAGGCAGCGACAAGCGCGATGAAGTGGTGATGCTGGGCGCACATCTGGACTCCTGGCATACCGGTACTGGTGCTTCGGACAATGCCGCCGGGGTGGCGGTGATGATGGAGGCAATGCGCATCCTGAAGCAATTGAATGCCAAGCCGCGTCGCACCATCCGTATCGCCCTGTGGACTGGCGAAGAACAAGGATTGATTGGCTCGCAGGATTATGTGGCACGGCATTTTGCCAAACGCCCAGAGCCGAGCGACCCGGCAGAAAAAGACTTGCCCTTGTCTTTGCGCAGCCCGGCCGGGCCGCTTGTGCGAACCCGCGCACATGAAAAGTTCTCGGTGTATTTCAATATGGACAATGGCAGCGGTCGCATCCGCGGCATCTATGCCCAGGAAAACCTCGCGGCAGTGCCGATTTTTGAGGCCTGGTTAAAGCCTTTCCATGATGTGGGCGCAACGACCGTGGTCAGCCGCAATACTGGCAGCACCGACCATATCGCTTTTGACCGTGTGGGCTTGCCGGGCTTCCAATTCGTGCAGGATCGTCTGGATTATTTCAGCAACGTCCATCACAGCCATCTGGATACGCTTGACCATGTGCAGCCCGAAGACCTGAAGCAAGCGGCTGCCATCGTGGCCGCATTTGCCTGGCATGCGGCCAACCGCGAAGAAAAAATGCCGCGCAAGCTGTTTGTGGACGAGGGCCGCTAAGCGGCCGACTCCGACAGGCAGGCAAGGATGCCTGCCTGTTGCACCATCAGGGATTTTCCTGGGTGGTTAGGGCGAGGCGTTGTTGCAGGTCTTGGCGCATGCGGGTGATTTCGTTGCTGGCCTCAAGGCGTTGTGCCATGCCTTCGCGGTGGATTTGCCGGACTTCTTCCACGGTCTGGATAAGTTTTTCGTGCACTGTGCGCAGGGTGTCGATGTCGAGGATGCCGCGCTGGTTGGCACGGGCGGTTTCCACCGCGGTTTGCTGAATCAGTTCGGCATTGCGGCGCATCAGCGCGTTGCTGGCCTCATCGATGGCGCCGGCAAGCTGCGTGGCGCTTTTCTGGTCGGCAAGTGAAAGCTGGATGGCGAACTGGTTGCGCCACATCGGCAGGGTGATGTCGCGCACGGCGGAGAATTTTTCGATCAGCTGGATGGCATTGGCCTGAATCAGCCGGATCATCGGCAGCATTTGCTCATTGGCGTGCTGCAAAAGGTGCAGGTCGGACACGCGCTTGTCGAGCTGGCGGATGGCGCTGTCGAGCTCGCCGCGGCGGATGCGCGATTCGGGGTCTTCTGCGCTGGCAAGTGCGGCCAGCTCCTGTTCCAGCTCGGCAAGGCGTGCGCGTCCGGCGGCGACATGGATGCCCAGCTCGCGGTGCTCATCACGCACGATCTGGTGCATCTGCTCGTACTCGCCAACGCGCTGGCTCTGCCGTGCCTGGGTCTGGCCGACATCGTGCATCAGTCGGTCAATCTGGCTATTGGTGCTGCTGTACTTCTGCACCAGCTCCTCGCGGCCAGCTTTGAACTTGTCAATCAAGGGGCCAAGCAGTGGCACTTTGGAACGGTTGGCGAAGGCGCCGAGGTCAAGACTGCGGGCGATTTTCACCACTTCGCCAAGTTTTTCGCCGCTCTCGTCCAGGTCGGAATTGCGCACCTTGTCCAGCAATTGCGTGGAAAAGCCGCTGCTGCGGCGGCTGGCTTCGCTGCCATAGCGCTGCAAATTGGTCGGGCTCAAATCCTGCAGGGGCTTGGCAGCCTCGGCAATGCGCGGCAGGTCGGCTTCGGTCAGGCCCAGTGATTTCAGTGTCTGGCTGTCGGGCAGGGCGGCAAGTGCGTTTTCCGAGTTCATGATGTCTCCGCGTCTTTAGGATGGAGTTGGGGTTTGAGGACGGCCAGTGCGCGCAGGGTATTGCAGGCATGCCGGTAGGCTTGTTGCTGCTGCACGCTGGCATTGACCGCATCGGTTTGCGCCAGTACCGACAATAACCCCTGGCGCAGGGTGGGGAAAGCCTCGCCGAGGATGGCGTGCTGATCATGGATGAGCGCAAGCTGCTGGCTGCTCATTTCCAGCAGCAGGCGCATTTGCGCAAGGCGCTGTTCTGCCTGTGCATGGGTTGGGCTGCCAGCAAGGTTTTGGTCTGCGGCTTGCAGCCGGGTGAGCAGGCTGGAGAGCCTGTCCTCATGCCTGGCCAGGGCGTCACCATAGTGCTGCCATTGTGCCTCCAGGGTGTCGAGCCGGTGCTTGAGCAGTGGCGCTTGCTGGCGCAGCTCGCGGGCGCGCAGGCCGGTGTCGATGTCGCGGCCAAGGAGTCGTCCCAGCCAGCCGACGCGGCGCTTGATGGCGGCCTTGTCGGCGGCGATGAAGGCCAGATGGATGTCGTCAAACAGCGCCACGATATGCGGCAAGGGCGAGCCTTCGGCCAACAGCCCGGCCAGCGCGGCCTGCGCATCGCGGGCTTCTTCAAGCAGGGGATTGAGCTCGGTTGCACTCATGCCGGGTCGGAGGCTTCGGGTCTGCCCGTTGGCGGATGCAGGAAGTCAACCTGCTCCAGCTCGCGGTCGAGCTTTTCCAGCGCCGGGGGTTTGGGCTTGCGCGCGCGCGTGCTGCCGGCGCTTTTCTCTGTCACTACAACCCCTTGTGCAAAGCTGCTGCGCAGCGCATCGGCCAGATGCAGCAGTGCCTGATTGAGACGTGCCTGCTCGGCGCGCGATTCGGCGACGCTGGCAAGCAATGGGGTGATGTGTTCGGCCAGTTGCCTGCGGATATCGGCTGCGCCATCGTTCTGCGGGGCGCGCTCGGCGCGGGCGATGTTTTCAAGGCCGGCGACAATGGCATCCCAGGGCGCGGCGTTTGGCGGTGCCTTGGGCAATGCCGGGCGCAGATGCTGCAAGCCGCTGGCGATATCGGCAAGCTGTGCCACCATGCGGCCACCGACATCGGCATCCTCGGCGCCCATCGCTTTGTTGCGCAGGAAGTCGGCCTTGATTTGCGCCCAGCGCTCGGCCTCCTCGGCATCCAGCGTGCCGCGCAGCTCGCCGAGCTTCAGCAGGTTTTCCTCCGCGCCGGTGGTCAGCAGTTGTGCCTCGCCCAGATAGTGGTCGGAGATGAGCTGCTGCAATTCGGCCTCGTTCATCACCGGGGCGATTTTTTCTACCAGCTTGTTCATGTTGCGGTAGCTGCCTTGCAGCTTGAAGGCAGGCTCGCTGCGGTATTTGTCGGCCTGTGCGGCGCTGGCAATGTATTGCTGGTTGACGCGGTAAATCACTTGGCGCACCGCCATCAGCTTTTGCAGGGTGCTGATGATTTCGTTGATTTCCGCCGCGCTGTAGGCATGCGACAGGGTGCTGGTGCTGACCTCCTTGCCCGCGGCCTTGTCCATCAAGGTGTACAGGTCGGCCATGTCGCGGGTGGCCAGTGGCGCCAGTACCGGGTTCGAGGTCAGGCTGTTTTCGATATAGCTCGACAGGAAGGCTTCTTCCATGCCGCCCAGCACATCGCCCAGGTTGTAGATGTCGGCACGGTTGGCCAGCATGTCGGGGATTTTGAACACCTCGCCGGACTCGGTATAGGGGTTGCCGGCCATCACCACTGCGAACTTGCGCCCACGCATGTCATAGGTCTTGGTGCGCCCCTGCCAGACGCCTTCGATGCGCCGGGTGCCGTCGGTGAGCGAGATGAATTTCTGCAGGAACTCCGGGTGGGTGTGCTGGATGTCATCGACATACAGCATCACGTTATTGCCCATTTCCAGCGCCAGATTGAGTTTTTCCAACTCCTGCCGGGCGGTGGCATCCGGCGCCTGCGCCGGGTCCAGCGAGCGCACTTCATGCCCCAGCGCCGGGCCATTGATTTTCATGAACACAAGACCCAGCCGGTTGGCGACATATTCCATCAGGGTGGTCTTGCCGTAGCCGGGGGGCGAAATCATCATCAAAAGCCCCATCAGGTCGCTGCGCTTGCCCTGGCCTGCGGCGCCCATCTGCTTGGCGAGGTTGTCGCCGATGATCGGCAGGTAGATGTCGTTGATCAGCCGGTTGCGCACGAACGAGGTCAGGGGACGTGCCTGATATTCGGATAGCCGCAGGGCGTCGCGCTCACGCTGCATCACTTCCTGACGCAGTTTCTGGAAGGCGTGGAAAGCCGGCACGAAGTGGCTGCGGTGGTGGTCAAGGCGTTGCTGGAACTCGTCGATGGCAAGTACAAACCCGCCATCGACAATGCGCGGATGCTCGCCCAAAAGGCCGCTGATGCGGGCTTCCAGCGTCGGCGCCTGGGTGTCGTGCGGCAGCTTGTCGCCAATCAGCCGCAGCATTGCCGCCTCGGGGGCAAAACGTGCCAGCGCGGCGTACCCGTCCTGGCGGGTCAGGGCATTGAACCAGTCCAGGCTCTGCGCCCAGGCATCGGCCAGGCTCAGCGGCTGGGTGTTGTCGGCCAGCCCGGCGGCTTGCAGTTGCTGGGCCAGGGCGGCGCGCAGCTGTTCGGCTTGCTGGGCAAAACGCGGATGCAGGGCATCGCTGCCCATTTCATCCGTCAGCCACAGTGCGGCGGCGCGGGCGTCTTCGGCACTGTGGGTAATGTGTTCCGCCTCCAGCATGGCCGCCACGGCGCTGGCAAGCGCGGCATGGGCCGATTCCAGCGCATCGCGTTGCCCGAGGATGCGCCACATCGCCTGTGCCTGACGCAGGCGCTCGCGCCAATAGGCCTGTTTTTCGCTTTGCGCCTGCCAGAACAGTGCGCCCAGAGCGCGAGCGCGTGGCGGATGCAGCAGGCTGCCGGCATTGCGGTACAGCGGCAAGAGTGCTGCCAGAATCAGTGCCGCGTCGTGGTCATGGATACCTTTTTCGTAGCCTTCCTTGTAACGGGGGGCGGCAAAACGGGCGATCAGCGCGGCAAGTTCGGCCGGGTCGGCGCTGGCCTTTTGCAGCATCGCCATGTCAAGGCCCTCCTGACCCCGCTCGGCGGCGTTCAGGATTTGTGCGGCCAGATATTCGCCGCGATACACGCTGGCCGATTCCGATTCCAGGCTCACCTCCCAGAAGTCGCGCAGTGCATCCAGCGCGCTGTCGGTGAGCGGCTGCATGTAATCGGTGCCGGTCAGATGCACCGCCAAATGGTCGCCACGCGGCAGCAGGGTAAGGTCGAGCGGCTGGGTGTTGACATTGAAGCGGTGTCGTCCCATGCGGATGGTGGCGCCGCCATCCTCGAACAACTCGGTCTTGTCACGCAACACGCGCACGGCCTGGTCGCGGGCGGATTTCAGGCGCGCCTCGATATCGTCGGCCTTGACCGTATCGTGCAGCTCGCGCAGCCGCGCGCTGAGTTCGCGCAGCTTCTGAATCAGCGGGTCGCTGGCGAAAAAGGCATTCAATTCATCGGCGTTGTTGAAGCGCGCACTGCGCTTGCCCAGCCCTTCCAGAATGCGCTGGGCGGCATCGTGCAGCGATTGCGCACGGCGCTGGCGCTCGTCCAGCAGGGTTTGCTTGTGCGCCTCGAAGCTGTCCAGAAGCTCCTCGCGCTTGGCGAGAATATCGGTGAGGAAGGCTTCATGTTCGCCGAACTGACCCTCCATTTCTTCCAGTTGCACCAGGAGTCGCGCCAATTGCTCATCGGCACGCTCGGGGGTGGTGGCAAGCCCCAGCGCACTGGTGATGCTCTGCCCAAACAGCGCAAATTGCGCGCCGAACTGGGCCAGCGCTTCGCTGGAGCCGAGCTGCTTGCGGCGCTGTTCGGCACGCGCGCGCGCCTGGTTGAGCCGGGCATACAGGCTGGAAATCGCTTCCACCACGCGCGTGGTTTGCGTGGCGTCTTCCATCTTCAGCCCGGTCATCAGCGCCGAAAGCATGTCAAGGTCGGCGCCCATCGCGCTCATCGCCGCGACTTCATCGCCCAGCGCACGCGCGCTGTCGGCTTTCTGCGCCGCCTCGTCCAGTTGCTGCAGGCGCTCGATGAACGGTTGCAGGGCTTTTTCACCGGCCAGGAACGTACCGGTGGCCGCCGCAATGCGGCTATGCGCCTCCTGTAGTGCGGCCGACATCTCATCAATGGCGGCGGTGTCGATATAGCGGTATTCGCGCAGGGTCAGCAAATGCCCGCGCTGCGCGCTGATGGCGTTCAGCGCCTCGATGAATTCTTCCACCCGGCTCCAGGAATCCGGTTGCAGGCGGCCGAGGATGCGGCGCTGCTCGGCACTGGCTTCGCGCATCGCGGTATCGGACTTTTGGCGGATGCTTTCGACCTTCTCGAATTCGTCCAGTACCGCCTCGCCGCTGGCGCTGATTTCATGCAGCAGGCCGGCAAGGCCGTGGCAGTTGTCATCATCCATCCAGTGATGCAGGTCAAACAGCCGCCGGGTTTGCTCGGTCAGGAGCAGATAACGCCGTGCAGAGACTTCCGGCGAGCCGATTTCGCGCGCCAGGTCATACAGATTGGAAATGCCGCGCACCAGCTCGGCATTGCCCAGCCGCCCCATGAAAGTATTGCCGGGCGGGGTGGCAGCGGCGAACTCGTCGCTGCTGAAAGGGGTTTGCCAGACCTGCATCTGGTGTACCCGGGTGGGGTCATCGCCTTCGGCATGGAACAGCACCATGCGGCCATCGGCAAGCCGTGCATAGCCGTGGGCAAGCACCGGGTTTTGCAGGCTGCGCTGAATCAGGTTGTAAACAAACAGTGCGGCCAGCCCGCTTTCGCGTTCGTAGAACACATACAGCACGTCCTCGCCATTGGGAGAGCGGATGGCGCGCTTGAACTGCATGCCGGCCATCGTCGCGTCGAAGGCCTTGTAGTCGCCGTTTTGCAGATAGGCGCCGCCGGGGAAGATGATGCCGTGATCTTCGGGCAGCTGTACGCAGGCCTGGGTGATGGCATCCATGCGCGTGACCTTGCCGGTCAGGCTGTTGTAAATCAGCCCGCGCCACTGGCTTTCGCGGTAGGGCAGCACTTTGAGCAGAATCAGCGAGCCGACCCGGGCAAATTCGATGCGGGCATCGTCAATCGACTGGGTGGCATCCTCCACCGGCTCGGAATAGATGCCGCTGCCGGTTTCGGTATTGTTTTCCACCTTGATGGTGAGGTCGCCGCGCTGGGTGTCGATGAACAGTGTGTCGAGGATATTGAGATGCGGAAAGCGGCCACTGATTTCCATATCGCGGCTGGCGCGCGTCCATTCAAAATCGAAAGCCGCAGGCAGCCCCAGGTCGCGCTCGCCGCGTGCGTCGATATAGCTGATCTCGCCGCTGGAAGCGATTGACCAGCGGAACACGCGCATGTCGGTGATTTTCTCGCCAATCTGGAAGGCCGCCAGCAATTTGCCATCGCGTACCACCAGTTGCAGCAGCCGGGCGTGTTTGTAGTAGCTGTAGAGTTCTTCGAAATCGCGCACGAAGGCCGGCTCGGCCAGAAAACTGCCGGCCATGTCCACCGGCTCGACATCGAAGCCTTCCGCCACTTCCACCAGCCGGTACAGGCCGAAAACGTCCTCCAGCGTGGTCTTGTTTTTCAGCCCCAGAAAGACGTTGAAGCCAAACAGCAGCAAATCACCCACCTGCACGATGTCGCGCCCCACGCAGTTGTGCTCGCTGCGGATGCGGACGCGCCCAACCAATGCCATGCGACTATCGCCAAATTCGGCCAAACGCTCGGCATTTAGCGTGTCGGCGGTTTGCCGCAGGCGCTCGCCCAGCGTGTCCAGGCGCTTTTTCAGTACCTCGTAAGCGCCGCCTTCGGCCACGGCCTGGTCGGTGGAAGTGAGAGTGTCAGCTTGCGGATGGGCTTGGCTCATGGCGGGATTGACCAAATTTGGAAGGGCTGCCGGAAAGGCGGGAAAGGGCGGCATCAGGCTTGGCGTGGCGGATGATTCAGGTCGTGCTTGAGCAGCACAAGACCGGCTCCCAACAGCATCACGTCCTTGAAAATAAAGCCGTTGAAGCCGACCTGCGGCATCAGGCTCAAGGTGACAAGGCCGGTGATGATGACCAGCACGTCGCCGGTAATGCCAAGACGGGGCCTGAAGAAACCCAGAAACAGTGAGACATAGGTAATGCCCTCGACAATGCCTTCGACAAGGCCGAGCAGATAGCTGGCGCCATACGCACCCAGCAGCGGGTACAGGAAGCCAAGCCAGGTTTGCGGCAGCATTTTTTCCAGCGCACCCATTTCAAACTGGAACCATTTGAAAACGCCATAGACCAGAAATACCAGGAATACGCTGGCGCGCAGGACGAAGATGTCGAAGTTCGATTGCCGGAATGTCTGGGTGAGCTTGTTCATATGCCTGGAAGGGGTTCAGGACGAGGGGATCACGGCTCTTGCACGCTTATTGGGCGGGGGCAGGTTCATCAAGTAAAAGCTGCACGGCCTTGCCTTCAAAGCGCTGCGCAAGCCACGCCTGCATGCGTGCGCGCTCTTTGTCCTGCAGGGGTTGTGGCAGTTGCAGGCTGACCACCACCACGGCGGTGGTGGCGGGTTTTTCCGCGCTGCTTTCGCCATCGCTGTTGGCCGCCGGGCGCGACCAGGCGATCCCGTCACTGATGCTGATTTTCTCGGCTTCCGGGTATTGCGCGCGGATCTCCTTCAAGAGCGCCTCATGGGTCTGTTCTTCAACCAGCCCGGCGCGCAGCGCCTGAATATAGTCCTGTTGCTCCTTGAGCTGGTTTTGCAAAAGCTGCGAGCTGTTTTTGTTATTGGCCAGCTCCTGCTCCAGCACCTTGATGTTTTCGGCATTGCCGCCGGCATACATGACCTGCACCTGAGCCGCCTGGATGCCCTTTTCTTGCAGCTTTTGCTCAATCATCCGGGTGATTTTTTCGGCATTGCCACTGCCATTGATGATGATTCTTATCTGTTTGCTCGTGTAGTCGCTGCTGCTGCGCAGCACGAAGAAATCCGCCTGCTCCTGCACTTCGCGGATGGCATTGGCGGCGGTGGTATTGAACAGTTCCAGCTGTACCAGACGCACTGCCAGATAGCTGCTGGGTGCCATCACCGCAGTGACCAAGGTGGCAATCACGATGCGATGCAGCTTGCGCTTGGACTCGGTTACCAATCCGCGCCGTGGCAGTTTCATCAGCCGCGCAAACAGCAGGGTGGAAAAGGCGATAAACACGCAGTTGATGGAAAACAGATAAAACGCGCCAAAGAAATACTGCCAGTTGCCATGTGCCAGGCCATAGCCTGCGGTACATAGCGGCGGCATCAGCGCCGTGGCAATGGCCACGCCGGGAATCACATTGCCGCCTTCCTTGCGGGTGATGGCGACCATGCCGGCGCTGCCGCCAAAAAAGGCGATGAGCACATCCCAGAGCGTCGGCTGGGTGCGTGCGAGCAATTCACTTTGTGCTTCCTGCAAGGGCGTCAGCAAAAAATAGAACGTGGCGGTCAGCAGGCTGAGGCCGACAAAAATGGCGGTATTGCGCAGTGATAGCCGAATCAGCCCCATATCACCAACAGCCGCGCCATAGCCCATGCCGACAATCGGCCCCATCAGGGGTGAAATCAACATCGCGCCGATGACCACGGCGGTGCTGTTGACGTTGAGGCCGATGCTGGCCACGGCGATGGCGAACATCAATACCCACATATTGGTGCCGGTGACGCGACAATTGGCTCGGATGGCCGCATCAATCTTGTCCGGATGCGCCTGGTCGTGATGCAGGTTGAAAATGTCCTGGAGCTGGGTGGTCGGCGTGCTGTTTTCCTGCTTCTGCATGGAATGGCTCGGTGTACGGGTTGGAAGGGTGAAGGGTCAGGGGCGGGCTTGCCGCTGGGCTTTCAATACCGCCGTGCCATCAGCGGCTTGCAGCCGCAGCACGTCGTTTTCAATGCGGTAATTGCCGCCATCGGCCGCTTCCAGGGCGCGACTTAGGCGCTGCTCCAATTGCGAAATTTTCGGGTCGGCACAGGCCATCAGGGTGGTCGCCGGAGCCGAGAGGCTGAATTTGTCCCGTTGCAACTGATAGCGGGCAAAAATGCGGTTGCAGCCAACCGTGGCGGAAACGGCCTGTTGTTCGCCATCGAACTGGATAAGGGCTTCGGGTAGGGCAATGCCGTGCCCTGAGATTTCGGTCAGTCGCCATTGGCCATGCAGTGCCTGGCCAGCTTCGGGCTTGACATCGGCGGTGGAGGTGCAGCCAGCCAATAGCAGCGTGGCCAGCAGGGGCAGGGTGAGCTTGTGCATGGGGATTCTCGTGTTTTGGATGCTGGATAGGCAGCGGCCTGAACGGCGTTGAGGCAGAAGAGGCATGCGGGGCGGCAAGCTGGGCTCACCGCCCCGATACGGTTTAGCTCTGTCCGCCGGGCAAGGCTTCGGGGCTGACTTTCACGCCCAGATACTTTTGCAGCAAATCCTGCACCAGCGGGCTTTTACCGGCAAAGCCTTCCACCGATTTGCCCAGCGATACCGCACGCGAGAGCGCCTCGAACATGCCGCCCTCGCCACCGACCAGGTCGATACGGGCATTGCGCAGCGCCGTGGCGATGACCTCGGCGTTTTCGCGCGAGATTTCCTTGCCGGCCTCGATTTGCGCCAGTGCCTGCTCCAGACTGGTTTGCAGCGCCATGCGGTATTCCTCGTGATTGCGGGCATCGGCGCTCATCTTGTCCATGGCGTCGAACTTGGCGGTCAGCCCCTCGGCCTCGGCGGCCATCTTGCGGGCGATGGCCTGTGCCTGGGCATCGCCCATGCGTGCGGTGCCTTCGGCTTCGGCGCTCAGGCGCTCGGCCAGCACGCGGGCATCGGCATTGCCCTGCTTGTAATTGGCCTCGGCCTTGGCCTCGATGACGCGCGCCTCGGCAGCGCCGACCTTTTCGATGGCATTGGCGCTGGCTTCCTGCACCAGTGCTTCGGCAAGGCCGGGTGCGGCCTTTTCGGCCTTGATGCCTTCGGCCAGGGCCTTCTTGGCCTCGGCCTGGCGGCTGGCGGCATCGAACTCGGCCTGTGCCAGCGTGGTCATTTCCAGCGCACGGTGCTTGGCGGCAGTTTCGGCCGCTTCGGCCGCCTTGATTTCGCGCACCAGTGCCTCTTGTGCGGCGGCCTCAGCCTCCAGCACGCGCACTTGCTTGGCGCGGTCGGCAGCGGAGACTTCACGCACTTCGTTGATGCGTTCTTCTTCCATCGCCACGGTCTTGTCGATGGCGATGCGCTCGCGGGTGATATTGGCCACATCCATCACCCCCTGTTCCACGGCCTTGTCGCGCTCGACCTGTTGCAGCTTGACCTCGCGGTCGGTGGTGACCGCTTCGATGCGGGTGGCGCGGCTGACGCGCTCGGCCTCGATGCCGACCGCACGGCGGCGGTTCTGCTCGGCCACTTCCACCTGGCGCTGCATTTCCTGGTCACGAATCTGGATTTTTTCTTCCGTTTCAAGCCGCGCCTGCTCGGCCAGGAGACGCTGTTCTTCCTTGACCTTCTCGGTTTCGGCTGCTTCGCGCGCCTGGATGGTTTCGATTTCGCGCTTCTGCCGCGCCTCGGCTTCGGCCTGCTGGCGCTCCAGTGCCAGCGTGGCTTCGCGGGTTTCCACGTTCTTCTTGGTGATGGCCAGATGCTCGTTCTGCGCCAGCTCGTTGGTGATGATGTTCTGCGCGGCGGTCAGCTCGGTAATCTTGCGGATGCCTTCGGAGTCGAGGATGTTGTGCGGGTCGAGCAGATGCTTGGGCGTTTGTTCCAGATAGTCGATGGCGACGTCTTCGAGCACATAGCCGTTCAAATCCTTGCCGATGACCTTGATGATTTCATCGCGGAATTCCTCGCGTTTTTCAAACAGCTCGATGAACTCGAACTTCTTGCCCACGGTTTTCAGCGCCTCGGAGAACTTGGCATTGAACAGCTCGTCCACGGCATTGCGGTCGGAGGCGCGATCCACGCCCACCGCCTTGGCGACCTTCAGCACGTCCTCGGTGGTTTCGTTGACACGCAGGTAATAGGCCACGGTGATGTCGGCGCGCATATTGTCGCGGCAAATCAACCCCTCCTTGCCACGGCGATCCACTTGCAGGGTGATCAGGCTGATGCGCATCACCTCGGCCTTGTACAGCACCGGGATAATCAGCGCGCCGGTGAAATGCACCTTGGGCTTGGCGCTCATGTCATTGACGATCAGGGCGGTGCCCTGTTCGACCTTGACATAGAACATCTTGAATACGACGACGATGGCGAACAAGAAAACGATCAGTCCGACAGCGCCGAGCGCGAAGGGGATCAGGTTTTGCAGTGTCATGAGATGACTCCGTGGTGGTGTGGCGTGGGTGGATGAGTGGTTTAGCGGTTGAACTTGCTTTCTGAAATGACTCGCCAGCTGTTGTCGGCCTCGCGGTATTCCAGAAGTACCACGCGCTCGCCGCGTGGGTAAACATCCGGTGGATGGGCGCGCACTTGCAACAGCAGTCCGGCGCCGCCGTCCTCGAAGCTGGCCATGCCGTGCTCGGCATCGACTTGTGCGGTGGTCACCGTGCCGACCTTGCCCAGCAGCGAGGGGGGTGTGGCTGGTGTCAGCTTCAGCATGAAACGGCGCAGCGGGCGCAGCAGCAGCGAGGCCATCAACAGGCCCGGTACGGCGGCCAGCAGCATCGCAGCGCTGCCAAGCAGCGTGCGCAGCGTGCCGGAAAACAGCGGGTCAAGCAGATAAAGCTGAAAGAAATAGGTGCTTATCCAGGCAAAGAACGCGATCACCAGCACAATCAGCATCAGTGGCACGCCGCGCAGCCCGAGCCGGGTCAGCATGCCGCCGGCATCGGCCAGCGGGCTCTCGCCCTCCATCCCGGCGTCCAGGTCAAATACCCCCAGCGCGGCCACCAGCCAATACAGCACGGCCACGGTGAACAGTACGCTCCAGGGCAGGGTGGGAAAGCTCAAGGCGGTGTGCAAAAACGCGTTCATGACTTGCTCCTGCGCGGTTTGGGGGGCTTGGGTGCTGTCTGCTTTTCGGCGCGACGCTGCAATTTTTCCAGCACCTTGGCGGCTGCGTCCTCCGCAGCGGGCTGCGGGCGAGGTTTGCGGGAACTGCCTGCCGCTTTTGCGCCGCTGCGCGCACGTCTGGCCGAGGCGACCGCGCTTTCCGGTGAGGCGTCCTCACCGGCCTGGCGCCGGGCGACCGTGGCCTGGGCGCGATGCAGAGTCTCGCTGGCGCGCAGGGTGTCGAGCTGGTGCTTCAGGCGGCGCAGCTTGTGCTCGCCCTGTTCGATGACATGCAGCAGCGCTTGCTGTTGCTCGCGCAGGATTTGTATCGCCGCGCGCTCGTCATTGCGCCGGGCTTGCAGCTTGGCAATGCGTGCGGCGATGTCCTCGGCGCGGGACTTGCCGCGCGGGCTTGCCAAGAGCGCCACCGCCTCGGCCTCCAGCGCGTGGATTTCGGCATTCAGGGCGCGCTTGCGCTCTTCTGCAGTAAACAGCCGCGCCTTGCAGGCATTGGCTTCCTGCTGCCAGTCGCGCAGGGCGGTGTCGATTTCGCGGATGTCTGTATCCAGCTGGCGATGCGCCCATTGGTTGCGCAGGTTTTCTTCCAGCAGCCCAAGCTCGCTCTGGAAACGCTGGAACAGGTCTTTGAGCGGGCTCATGCAGCGGCTCCGGCAAGAAATTCTGGCTTCAGATATTCCAGCCAAGCCTCGCTGACATTGATGACGTTATCGGCCAGCGTTTCCACCTCGAACATCAGCGTTTCAAAGCGCGAATGCGCATCCAGCGTGCCGAACATGATGTAGCCGGGCACGCCGGCGACCATGTCGATACCGACCGTGGACAGCGGCAGCAGCTTGTGGGTGCTGAGTACATGGGTGTTGAAATGCGCGCTGTCAGCCACCGCATCCAGTGGCCATAACCAGGCCTCGATAATCAGATGCTCGCCGCTTTTGGCGATGAATACCGACAGCCCGCCGTATTCGTGCATGGTCAAGTGCAGACTTGGGTCAGCGCCTTCCAGCCATTCCACCCCCATCAGCCCCTCACGGGCGGCATGGGTATGGCCGAGCATTTCATGGATGCTGGCAAGCGTCAGCGCCGTATCGGTTTGGCCTGTCCGGCTGGATGTCCGGCCGGGGCTGCGCATGGACTTCTCGATTGCGGCAAGCTCGGCGGTGTATTCGGGCAAAATCCACACGTCTTTTTTCACCAGACCCGCACTGCGCATCCGCTCGCGATAAGCGCGCTGATGCAGCGTGGACGGGCTTGGTGGCGTGCTTGCTTTCATGTAAGCAAAATTATTTCTTACATGAAAGGCTGTCAAGTCCAGGGCTTGGCAAGGCTGAGTTTGATGGCACGCACGCCGGGCAGGGCGCGGAGCCGGGAAGGCAGTTCCTGGTTGATGGCAAGACCGTGTTCGGTTTTTTTCATCTCCAGCTCACCGCTGGCGCCGGGCACCAGCAATTGCAGGCGCAACGGGGTTTTGCCGGGGCGGTGTGCCTGCAACAGGGCGTCGAAGGCGGGCATGGGGTTGCCCTCGCGCAGGTCAAGGCGTACCGCAAGGCCGAGGGCGTGGGTCTGGCAGACGGCATCAAAATCCCAGCAGCGGCGGGCGCGCAGGCTGAAGCCGCCGGAGAATTCGTCCTCACGCAGACCGCCTTCCACCACCAGAATGCGGCCGGTGCTGAGCAGCTCGGCATACTCGCTGAGCGGCTCGGAAAAGAAGGCGCATTCAATCCGACCGCGGCCATCTTCAAGCGTCACAAAGGCCTGTGACTCGCCACGGCGGCGGAAGGCGGTGATTTGTCCGGCGACAATCACGGTTTTTTCCGCGCGCCAGCCGCCCTTTTTGTCTTCAGCGCGCTCGCTCCAGATTTTGTCCAGCTGGCTCAGGTCAAAGCCGATGAGCTCGGCAAGTTCCGGGCGGTATGGGTCCATCGGATGGCCGGAGAGATAGAAGCCCAGCGTTTCGCGCTCGTGTGTGAGCTTTTCGGCCAGCGGCCAGTCATGGGTGGTGGGCAGTTCAATCGCCAATGCCGGGGCGGAGGGCTCGGCGGCGGCAAACAGTGAGACCTGTCCGGCCTCGCGCTCGCGTGCCAACTGGTCGGTAGCGCGCATCACCTCCGGTACTTGCAGCAGCAGTGAAGGGCGGTTGCAGGCCAGCGAGTCCAGGGCGCCGGCAAAAATCAACGATTCCAGGGTGCGGCGATTGAGTTTGGCCGAGGCGGTGCGCTGGCAGAAGTCGAATAAATCGGCAAAAGCGCCGCCCGCCTTGCGAGCTGCGACAATCGCTTCGCAGGCGCCTTGCCCCACACCCTTGATGGCGCCCAGACCATAGCGCAGAGTGCGCTCATCCATCGCCTCGAACATATAGGCCGAGTGGTTGACATCCGGCGGCAGCACCTCCAGCCCCATGCTGCGGGCTTCGTCCAGAAAGCCCACCACCTTGTCGGTTTTGTCCATGTCGCTGGAGAGCACTGCGGCCATGAACTCGGCCGGATAGTGCGCTTTCAGCCAGGCGGTCTGGTAGCTGACCAGTGCATAGGCGGCGGCGTGTGACTTGTTGAAGCCGTAGCCTGCGAATTTTTCCAGAAGGTCGAAGATGGGGCCGGACACTTTGGGCTCAATGCCGTGGGTGGCCTGGGCGCCGCTTTCAAACTTGGCGCGCTCCTTGGCCATTTCCTCGACTTTTTTCTTGCCCATCGCGCGGCGCAACAGGTCGGCGCCGCCCAGCGAATAGCCGGCCAGAATCTGCGCGGTCTGCATCACCTGTTCCTGATACACCACCACGCCATAGGTCGGCGCCAGTACCGGCTCCAGCAGCGGATGCGGATAGACCACTTCGGCGCGGCCATGTTTGCGGTCGATGAAGTCTGGAATCAGATCCATCGGCCCTGGCCGGTACAGCGACACCAGCGCAATCAGGTCTTCAAAACGGTCGGGCAGGGCGTCTTTGAGCAGGCGGCGCATCCCTGAGGATTCGAACTGGAAGACCGCCACGGTGTCGCCACGGGCAAACAGCGCGTAGGTGGCTTGGTCATCCAGGGGCAGGGCGGCGATGTCCAGAGGACGCTCGCCGGTTTGAGCACGGCGGGCATTGATGGCTTTGACCGCCCAGTCGATGATGGTGAGCGTACGCAGGCCAAGGAAGTCGAACTTCACCAGGCCAATGGCCTCCACATCGTCCTTGTCGAACTGGGTGACCGGGTTCTTGCCGCGACCGCCCTCATCATGTTCGGCAAACAGCGGGCAGAACTCGGCCAGCGGTTTGGGCGCAATCACCACGCCGCCGGCGTGCTTGCCGGCGTTGCGGGTGAGGTCTTCCAGTTGCAGCGCCAGATCCAGCAGTTCGCGGACTTCTTCATCATCGCGGTAGCGGGCGATCAGCTCGTCGCTGCGCCAGGCTTCGTCCTTCTGCGATTTCTCGGTGCGCCCCAGCGCATCTTCAAGGCCGATGCCAAGCGTCATCGGAATCAGCTTGGCAACGCCATCGACCAGGCCGTAAGGATGCCCTTGCACGCGGCCGGTATCGCGCACCACCGCCTTGGCGGCCATGGTGCCGTAGGTGATGATCTGGCTGACGCGCTCGCGGCCATATTTGCGCGCCACGTAATCAATCACCTCGTCGCGGCGATCCATGCAGAAGTCGATATCGAAGTCCGGCATCGACACGCGCTCGGGGTTCAGGAAGCGCTCGAACAGCAGGTCATACGGCAGCGGGTCAAGGTCGGTAATGCCCAGCGCCCAGGCCACCAGCGAACCGGCACCGGAGCCGCGCCCCGGCCCCACCGGAATGCCGTGCTGCTTGCCCCAGTTGATGAAGTCGGCAACGATCAGGAAGTAGCCGGGAAAGCCCATCTTCACAATCACGTCCAGCTCGCGCTTTAAGCGCTGGTCGTAATCTTCGCGACTCTTGCCCGCGGCCAGCGGCTGTTTCTCCAGCCGTGCGGCAAGGCCCTCGGCGGCCTGTTGGCGAATCCAGCTCTCCAGAGTGTGATCGTCCGGTACCGGGAAATCCGGCAGGTAATAGGTGCCAAGGCTCAAGGTGAGATTGCAGCGCTCGGCAAGCCGCAGGCTGTTGTCGATGGCATCGGGCAGGTCGGCAAACAGTGCGGACATTTCTTCGGCCGAGCGCAGGTATTGCTGCTCGCTGTAATCGCGCGGGCGTTTGGCATCATCCAGCACCCGGCCAGAGGCGATGCACACGCGCGCTTCGTGGGCATCAAAGCCCTCACTGTCGATAAAGCGTACATCGTTGCTGGCAACCAGCGGAATGCCAAGCGCGGCGGCAGTGCCGATGGCGAACTGGTTGAAGCTCTCCTCACCGGCGCGGCCGGTACGACTGACGGCCAGCGTCAGTCGGTCGCCAAAATGGCCTTGCAAATCACGCAGTGCCGCCTGGGCGTGGTCGTGGCGACCGGCTTCGGCCAGGCTTCCGGCCAGCGATTGGCGTCCGGCGATGGCAATCAGTCCGCCCAAATCTTCTTGCCCCAGCCAAGCCGGCTGGATGGCGACCCCCTCGCTGCGGTGACCTTCCATCCACGCGCGCGAAATCAACCGCGACAGCGCCTTGTAGCCAGCCGTGTCGCGGCATAGCAGCGTCAGCCAGTTGAGCGGCTCGCCGGGCTGGGCGATGGCGATATCCGCGCCGGCAATCGGCTTGATGCCGGCTGCTTCTGCGGCCTTGAAGAACTTCACCAGCGCAAACAGATTGTTGCGATCTGTCACTGCCAGCGCCGGGATACCGCGTTGGCTGGCAGTGGCAATCAGTTCCTTGATGCGGATGGTGGAGTCGGCCAGCGAGTATTCGCTGTGCAATTGCAGATGGGCGAAGCGGGCGGACATGCTCTGGCGGGGCAGCGGCGGGGGGACAGGGTAGCAGCGCGGGCGGCCAGCGCAAGGTTTGACAGCGGCAGCGAAACAAGGACGGGCTTACCCGCCGGTGGCAGCCAGTGCCCGCTTCACCGGGGCATAGCTGCGCCGGTGTTCGGGGCAGGGGCCGTAGCGTTGCAGGGCGCTCAGGTGCGCGGGGCTTGGATAGCCCTTGTGTTTGGCAAAGCCGTATTCGGGATAGCGCCTATCCAGCTCCAGCAGGCGCGCATCGCGGGCGGTTTTGGCCAGTATCGAGGCGGCCATGATGGCCGGCTCCAGCGCATCGCCGCCGACCAGTGCCTCGACCGGGCAGGGCAAGTCCAGCGGCAGGCGGTTGCCGTCGATGCGGGCGAATGTGGGCGCGGGCGTCAGTGCCAGGAGCGCGCGGCGCATGCCGGTGAGGGTGGCTTGCAGGATGTTGAGTGCATCAATCTCGTGCGCTTCCACAAATTCCACATGCCAGGCCAGGGCGCGCTCGCGTATCAATGGCGCCAGCGCCTCGCGTTTTTTCTCGCTGAGCTTCTTGGAGTCATTCAGCCCGTCAATTGGAAGCGCTGGGTCAAGGATGACCGCAGCCACCGCGACCGGGCCGGCCAGCGGGCCGCGGCCGGCCTCATCCACCCCGGCCATGAGCGTCAGGTCAGGAGCAAACAGTTCAGCCTGCATCACCCAGCAACTCCGCGACTGCCGCTGCGGCGCTGTCCGAGGCCGACTGGGCAAGGCGCTGGTGAATGGCCTCAAACTGCGGCAGCAAGGCTGCGCGCGCGGCCTGATTGTCCAGTAAATGGCAAACGGCTTGGGCGAGATTCTCGGCCGTGCATGCATCCTGCAAAAATTCAGGCACCAGCGCTTTGCCTGCCAGGATATTGGGCAGGCTGACGTGGGCGGTTTTCAAAAGCCCCAAGCCTTTGACGATGGCATAGCTGGGCGCGGAAATGCGATGACCAATCACCATCGGCCGTTTGCACAGCATCGCCTCCAGTGCGGCCGTGCCGGAGGCCAGCAGCACGCAGTCGCTGGCAATCATCGCTTCACGTGCCTGAGCATTGAGAAGTCGGAGATTGGGAAGTGTCGTGCTGGCACCGTTTTCACCCAGCCCCGAGTCTGTAATGAGCGCTGTGATTGCTTTGTGGCAGGCCGGGCTGGCCGCCGGAATGAGCACTTCCAGCTGCGGCTGTTGCGCCGCGATTTGCCTGGCGGCGGCCAGGAATATCGGCAACATGCGCTGGATTTCGCCAAGGCGCGAGCCGGGCAGCAGCGCCAGTACCGGGGCACTGGCATCCACGCCCAGCCGGGTGCGAGCTGCGGCGCGGTCGGGATGCAGCGGGATTTCATCGGCCATCGGGTGACCGACAAAGACCGCATCCACGCCATGCCGGGCATAGATGGGCGGCTCCATCGGGAACAGGCAGAGTACGCGGTCGGCGGCCTCACCCATCTTGGCGGCGCGGCTTTCGCGCCAGGCCCAGACACTGGGGCTGACATAGTGCACGGTACGCAGGCCACGCTGTTTCAGCCATTTCTCAATGCCGAGATTGAAGTCCGGCGCGTCGATGCCGATGAAGATATCCGCTTGCCAGTCCAGTACCGCTTGGCGGAACTGTTTGCGCAGTCGCAAAAGGCGTGGCAGATGCGCCAGCACTTCGGCAAGCCCCATCACTGCAAGCGCTTCGGCATCGTGCCAGGGGCGCAGGCCTGCCGCGCGCATGTGTGCGCCGCCGATACCGGCAAACTGGGCATTGGGATAGCGCTGGCGCAGCGCGGCAATCAGGCGTGCGCCCAAGATATCGCCGGAGGCTTCCCCGGCGCACAGGGCGATGCGCAAGGGGGCGGGGCGGTGGCGGGACGTATCCAAGTCCCGAGTCCCGAGTCCCGAGTCCCGGTTATTCA
Source organism: Lysobacteraceae bacterium NML03-0222 (assembly GCA_002798195.1). Lineage (GTDB taxonomy): Bacteria > Pseudomonadota > Gammaproteobacteria > Xanthomonadales > Xanthomonadaceae > Solilutibacter. Next base: position 228,486 of record NWQM01000001.1, read on the forward strand.
TCGAATCAGTGGCCTTTCGCCCTGACCGATGAAGTCGAGGAATTGCTGCACATCCGGGCTGTGTGCGGCCATTTCCAAGAGCTCGGTACGGGCTTCGTCGAACTTGGCATCGCCCATATACAGGGCGCGATAGGCGCGTTTGATGGCACGGATACGCTCGGCATCAAAGCCACGGCGCTTGAGGCCTTCGCTATTGATGCCGCGTGGCCGGGCATATTTGTCCTGCGCCACCATCAGGAACGGCGGCACATCGCCATTGACGAATGCGCCCATGCCGATAAAGGCATGGTCACCGATGCGGCAGAACTGATGTACCCCGGCAAAGCCGGAAAGAATCACATGATTGCCGACGCTGACGTGCCCGGCGAGGGTGGCATTGTTGGAGAACACGCAGTGGCTGCCGACCTGGCAATCGTGGGCGATATGGGTATAGGCCAGCAGCCAGTTGTCACTGCCGATGCGGGTCATGCCACCGCCTGCGCCAGTGCCGCGGTTGAGGGTGACGAACTCGCGAATCTGGTTGTTGTCGCCGATTTCCAGGGTGACCCGTTCGCCGCGATATTTCTTGTCCTGCGGATCGCCGCCAATGGCGGCATGGCCGTGGATGTGGTTGTTGCGGCCAATCCGGGTAGGGCCGTGCAGACTGCAATGCGGGCCGATGCGCGTGCCCGCGCCGATTTCCACCTCTGCGCCAATCACGGTAAATGCGCCGACTTCAACGTCTTCGGCAAGACGCGCAGCCGGGTCAATCACGGCGCTGGGATGGATACGGCTCATTTTCAGGCATCCACCTCGGCACAGAGGATTTCCGCGCAGGCGACCTGTTGGCCATCGACGAAGGCCGCACAGCTGTAAAGGGTCATGTTGCGGATTTCGCGCTTGATGCTGACCTCGATTTCCAGCCGGTCGCCGGGGACGACCATGCGGCTGAACTTGGCGCCATCGACCTTGACCAGATAGGAGAGCTTGCCGGCATCGGCACCGCCACGGGTCAGGTGGCTGAGCAGCCCGCCGGCCTGTGCCATCGCCTCAATCACCAGTACACCGGGCATGACGGCCTGCGCAGGGAAATGCCCCTGGAAGAACGGCTCGTTGATGCTGACGTTTTTCCATGCGCGCAAACGCTGACCGGCCTCGAATTCGACCACGCGGTCAACCAGCAGGAAGGGGTAGCGGTGTGGCAGCAGGTCGCGGATTTTTTCCACGTCCACGGGCAGGGTCAGGGAATTGCTCATTCAGTCAGTGTCCTTTGCCCGGCTGTGATGGGCATGACGATAAAGGGTGTCGAGTTGTTTGAAACGGGCGGCATTTTTGCGCCAGCTGCGGTTGTCCATCAAGGGGGTTCCGGAAGAATATTCACCCGGCTCGCGGATGGAATGGGTCACAAGGCTCATTGCCGTCACCATCACCTGGTCGCAGATTTCCAGATGTCCCAGTACCCCGGCACCGCCGCCAATCAGGCAGTAGCGGCCAATTTTGGCGCTGCCTGCCGCGGCCGAGCAGCCGGCCATGGCGGTATGCGCGCCGATATGCACGTTGTGGCCAATCTGGATGAGATTGTCCAGACGCACGTCCTCCTCCAGCACGGTGTCTTCCAGGGCGCCGCGGTCGATGCAGGTATTGGCGCCGATTTCGCAATCATCGCCCACGCGCACGCCGCCCAGTTGCGGCACTTTCAGCCATTGGCCATGCTCCATGGCAAGACCAAAGCCATCTGCGCCCAGTACCGCGCCGGGATGGATGCGCACCCGCTGCCCCAGGCGCACCCGAGCCACCAGGGTGACGCGGGCGACAAGCTCGCAACCGGCACCGATGATGCAATCCTCGCCAATCACCGAGCCGGCACCAATCACCGCCCCGGCGCCGACATGGCTGCGTGCGCCGATGCTGACAAAGGGGCCGATATGGGCGCTGGGGTCGATGATGGCCTCCGGCGCAATCACTGCACTGGGATGGATGCCCGGCGGGTATGGGGTCTGCGGCTCGAACAGAGCTGCAATGCGGGCAAAGGCCGCATACGGGTCGCGTGCAATCAGCGCGGTCATTGGTGCGCCGGGGCTGTCGGCTTGGCGCATCACCACGATGCTGGCATGGCTGTCCTGCAACTGGCTGCGGTAGCGTGGATTGGCCAAAAAGCCAAGCTGTCCCTTGCGCGCAGCCGCCAAGGTGGCAACGCCAGTGATTTTCACACTGGCATCGCCCACCACTTGCAGGTCAAATTGCTCCGCGAGCTGCGCCGCGCTGTAGCTCTTGCCCATGCGCCGGATCAGAAGCCGCCGGCAAAGGTGAATTGCAGCCGCTCGATGCGATCGCCGGGCTGAATCATCCGGCCGCTGCTGTCATATACAGCGTCTTTTTTGCGCAGTGGCAAGGCATAGCTGATCGAGATCGGCCCCATCGGCGAGCGCCACATCAGCGACAGGCCGGTGGAAGCGCGCAGCTCCTTGGCATCCCAGCTCTTGGTATCGGCAAACACATTGCCAAAGTCGAGGAAGGCCGAAACACGCGCCGCCGGGCTCTTGATCAGGCGCGGGAAGAACATTTCCACCGTGCCGGTGGTGCGGAACGCGCCACCAATGGGCTGCAGATAGCCATACGGGGTGCCGACCTGCGGCCCCAGGGTGTTGTCCACAAAGCCGCGCACCCGGCCGCTGGAGGACACGCCGCCTGCGTAGAAGTTTTCAAAGAACGGCAGACCCGTGGCGCGCACGGTTTTGACGTAGTCGGGCGAGCTGGTCAGGCACGGCTGGCTGATGGTCGGATTGGGGACGGCCGGGGTCGGCATCGTCCAGCAGATGTTGCGCTCGAAGTCCTTGCCGTAGGAATCGCCATAACCGAGGTTGAAGGCGGTGTTCAGCACCAGCGACGGGCTGAGCGGCCAGTATTTGGAGAGCTGATAGTCCAGCTTGTAATACTGCACGGTGGAGCCGGGCAGGGTGGCTTCCAGCGAAACCCGCTGCGACATGCCGCGCGAGGGGCGCAGCGCGTCATCGCGGGTGTCACGGGCAAACGCCAGCTGGGTGCGCCAGGAATGGAAGGTGCGATGGCCGACGGCGTCAATGTATTCCACCAGCGCCGTAGGGGTGGAGTCCTGGAAGGCGAGGATTTTCTTGGTATCAATCCCCAGCATGAAGCTCACCGTATCGTATTCGGTGATGGGCAGGCCGAGGAACATCTGCGCCGCCCCCTGGTTGGTGGAGTACTGCGCCATGTTGAAGTTGGAGTAGTCAAACTCGCTCCACCACAGGTTGTAGCCCAGCGAGACGCCGCTGTCGGTGAAGTAGGGGTTGACGAAGGAGAAGTCGTATTTCTTCTGGTAGTAGGAGCGCATCGCGCCGATGGAGACGCGGTTGCCGCTGCCGAGGAAATTGGTTTCCGAAAGCTGGCCGCTGATCTGGATGCCCGAAAGCTGTGAATAGCCCAAGGTCAGCATCACTTGGCCGGAGTTGGTTTCCTTGACCCGCACTTCCAGATCCACCTGGTCATTGCTGCCGGCGACCGGGCGGCTTTCAATATCCACGCTCTCGAAATAGCCCAGCTGTTGCAGGCGGATCTTGGAGCGGTCGATGGCGGCCTGCGAATACCACGCGCCTTCAAACTGGCGCATTTCGCGGCGCAGCACTTCATCGCGGGTGCGGTTATTGTCCTTGAACACGATGCGGCGCACATTCACCCGCGGGCCGGGCACCACCTGCATGGTGATGCCGACCGTGCGGTTTTCACGATTCACATCCGGCACCGGGTTCACTTGTGCGAAGGCATAGCCGATATTGCTGAGCGATGCGGTGATGCTTTCGGTAGCCAGCTCCAGCATGCGCCGCGAGAATACCGCCTCGGGCTTGACGAACAGCTTGACGCGCTCCTCGACTTCCTCCTTGGGCAGCACGGTATCGCCGCTGACCGAGACGCTGGAAATGGTGTATTGCTCGCCCTCGCTGATGCCGGCGGTGATGTAGATGTCGCGCTTGTCCGGGCTGATCGAAACTTGCGTGTTTTCAGGGCCGACTTCGGCATCGATATAGCCGCGATCCAGATACCAGGATTGCAGCTTTTCCAAATCGCCGGAGAGCTTTTCCTTGGAGTACTGGTTATCGCGCCGATACCAGGACAGCCAGTTGCTCGGCCGCGATTCCCAGTTGTCCAAAAGCTCCTTGTCGCTGAACAGCTCATTGCCAATCACGTTGACATGGCGGATTTTGGCCGCCTTGCCCTCCTTGATGGCGATGGCGATATCCACCCGGTTGCGGTCGAGCCGGGTGATTTTCGGCTCGATCTCGACATTGTATTTGCCGCGGTTCTGGTAGGCGCGGGTCAGCTCCTGCTGTACCCGGTCAAGGCTCATGCGGTCATAGGTTTCGCCTTCGGCCAGCCCGATTTCCTTCAGGCTTTTCATCAGCTGGTCGGTGGGCAAGTCCTTGTTGCCGCTGACTTCCAGCTTGTTGATGGCCGGGCGCTCGTTCACCGTCACCACCAGGATGTCGCCCTGGCGCTCCAGGCGGATATCTTCAAAAAAGCCGGTGCGATACAGTGCGCGGATGGCATCGCCCGCACGCGCCTGATCCAGGCGGTCGCCGCGCTCAACCGGCAAATAGGTAAATACCGTGCCTGCGGAGATACGCTGCAGGCCATCGACGCGAATATCGCCGACAGTGAATGGTTCAATCGACTGCGCCCAAGCGGGCATGGCAAGCGCAGAAGCCAGAGCCAGGGCAAGCACGCGGCGGCGGGTGAGGGATCGCATCATTACGGAAGTCCGGTTTTGCTTAAAGGAAAGAGCTGCCATGAAACTCATCGCAGCAGCCCGTGAATATCATTGTAGAACGCCAAGCCCATCAAACAGGCCAGTACGGCAAGTCCGATGAATTGGCCGATGACCAGAAAGCGCTCGCTGGGCGGGCTGCCTTTGACCAGCTCGATAAGGTAATACAGCAGGTGCCCGCCGTCCAAGACCGGGATCGGCAGCAGGTTGATGATGGCAAGGCTGAGCGAAATGAGTGCCAGAAAACTCAAAAACCAGGCCAGCCCCATGTCGGCGGAGCGGTCGGCCACGCGGGCAATGGTGATGGGGCCGGAAATATTCTCCAGCGAGGCGCGCCCCTGCACCATGCGCGCCATCATTGCAAATGATTGCCGGGTAAGTCGCCAGGTTTCCCCCAAGGCGGCGGGGATGGCGGCCAACGGGCCATGGCGCAGCACGGCATTTTTGGCAGGCAGCGGCATGGCGTCGGGCAGGCTGATGCCAATGCCCCAGTAATCGCCACGCTCGGGGTGGTGCAGTTTGGCTGGGCGGATATCCACCACTTGGGTGTGCTCGCCACGGGCAATGCGCAGTGTCAGGCTTTGCCCGGCCTCGCCTGCCTTATTGATATGGGGGGGCAATTCGGTAAAGTCGCTGATATCACGGCCATTGATGGCGAGGATGCGGTCGCCGCTTTTTAATTTGCCTGCGGCCGGGGCATCGGCACTGACCTGGCCGACGATGGGCGCAAGCAGATGGTGCGCCGGCACGATGCCGGTGGCGGTGATGGCTTCGCGCTCCTTCACTTGCGCAGGCAGGCGCTCCAGATGCAGGGTGCGTTGCCGGGTGTAGCCCTGGGCATCACGCACTTCAATAGCGGTGGGCGCGCGGTCAAGTGCAGCGGTGAGGAGGGCAAGTCCGGCCTCGCTCCAGGTCGGGGTGGCCTCGCCCTTGATGCTTTGAATCACGTCACCGCGCTGCAAGCCCGACTCGGCGGCAATGCCCTGTACCCGGCCAATTTCCGGTGCATAGTCCGGGCGACCGACCATGAACATCAGCCATAACAGTGCCACGCACAGGCCGAGGTTGGCCAAGGGGCCTGCGGCAACAATCGCCGCGCGCTGCCCCAGCGGCTTGCGGTTGAAGGCCTGGTTCAGCTCGGCCGCATCCACAGCGGCTTCGCGCTCGTCCAGCATGCGGACATAGCCCCCCAGCGGAATGGCGGCGATGGCGTATTCGGTGCCATCACGGCCACGGCGCAGCCAGAGGGGCTTGCCAAAGCCGATGGAGAAGCGCAGCACCTTGACGCCACAGCGGCGCGCTACCCAGAAATGGCCAAACTCATGGATGGTGACCAGGATGCCGAGGCTGATAATCAGCCAGAAAACAGGGCCCAAAACGCTCATGCGCACAACTCGGGCAGTGGTGGGCAGGCGGGGCTTGTGAAGTGCGGCAGAGCGGGCATCAGCTATCCAGTCGGGTCATCGCGTTGTGGGCGTATCGACGTGCGGCTTGGTCGGCTTCCAGCAATACTTCCAGCGAATCTGCGGCCGTGGTGGGAAGCGCGGCAAGACCGGCTTCGACCAGCGCCGGGATGTCAAGAAAAGCAATCCGGCGCTGAAGAAAGGCTGAAACGGCTTCTTCATTCAGCGCATTCAGATGCGCAGGTGCCGTGCCACCGGCCGCCAGCGCCGCATAGGCCAGCGTGAGTGCCGGGAAGGTTTGGGTATCCGGCGGCTCAAAGTCCAGCCGCCCGCCCTGGGCGACCAAATCCAGCCCGGCAACCCCGGAGGCGATGCGTTGTGGCCAGGCCAGCCCTACCGCCAGCGTGGTGCGCATGTCCGGCAGCCCCAGTTGCGCCAGGGTGGAGCCATCACGGAAATTCACCAGCGAATGCACCAGCGACTGCGGATGCACCAGTACGTCGATTTGCGTGCCGGGCAGGCCAAACAGGTGATGCGCTTCGATGACTTCCAGCCCCTTGTTCATCAGCGTGGCCGAGTCCACGGAAATCTTCGGCCCCATCGACCATTTCGGGTGCGCGATGGCCTGCTCCGGGGTGATGCCGGCCAGTTGTGCGCGGCCGTATCCCCGGAATGGCCCGCCCGAGGCGGTCAGGATGATTTTCTCTACCTGCCCATTGCAGCGGCCATCGGGCAGGCACTGGAAGATGGCATTGTGTTCGCTGTCAATCGGCACCAGCACGCTGCCTGAGCGCGCCACTTCGGCCATCAGCAATTCGCCTGCCAGCACCAGTGATTCCTTGTTGGCAAGCAACAGCCGCTTGCCGGCACGGGCTGCGGCCAGCGTGGAGGACAAGCCCGCTGCGCCGACGATGGCGGCGACCACGGTATCGCAGGCATCACTTTGTGCCAGTGCATCCAGTGCCGCCATGCCGGCATGCGCCTGGGTGTTGAGCCCGGCGGCTGCAAGCCCAGCCTTCAGCGCCGGATACTGGCTTTCATCGGCAATCACTGCATGTGCCGGGCGATGCTGGCGGCATAGCGCCAGCAGGGCATCGACCTGGCGACCTGCCGCCAGCACCGTCACCTGATAGCGGTCAGGATGACGGGCGATGACATCCAGCGCCGAGGCGCCAATCGAGCCGGTGGCGCCCAGTACCGCGATCCGTTGCATGGCATCCATATCAGAAACCGAAGCTGGCTTTGGCCAGCGCAAACACCGGCAGCGCCGCCAGTACGCTGTCGATGCGGTCAAGGATGCCGCCGTGGCCGGGAATCAGCGTGCCGGAGTCTTTCACGCCGGCCTGGCGTTTGAGCAGGCTTTCAAACAAATCGCCGACCACCGAGGCCAGGGCAGTCAGCAATACCGCTGCGGCCAGCCACGGCAGTTGCGCGGCCGTGGCACCGGCCAAGAGGCCAAAGCCAAGCCCGACCAGGAGTGCGCACAGCAGGCCGCCCATCAAGCCTTCCACAGTCTTGTTGGGGCTGATGATCGGGGCGAGCTTGCGTTTGCCAAAGCGTCGCCCGGCAAAATAAGCGCCGCTATCGGCTGCCCAGATGATGGCAAGCGCGGTCAGCAGCCACAGATGGTTGCGCGGCACCGGCCCAATCAGCGCTGTCTCATCGGGATTGCCGTGAATCACCAGCAGCGCGCACCAAGCCGGTATCACCGCCAGCGTGCCGGCCAGCAGCTTGACGGCACAGGCAAGCTTGCCAGGCCGGGCAGCGAAGTTTGAATAGCGCAGCCACAGCACCGCCAGCCACCACCAGCCCACGCCCAGCAGCATCATGAGGTGGAACAGCGCCATGGTGCCGCCCTGCGCAGTACGCGAGGCCCAGACAATCATCACCATCAGCAGCAGGTTGGCGGCGATGAGGAAACTGCGGGTCAGTGTGTCATCGACATCGGCCAGCTTCAGCCATTCCCACAGGCCGCCAAGAAACACCAGCGCTGCCAGCAGCATCATCCACGGCGTGGGCAGAAAGAGTATGGCGGCAATCGCCAGTGGCGCCATTACCAGGGCCGCCAGAATACGGGTTTTCATGCTTGGGAATGTCCTTGCGATGCGGGGGACAGCTGCGCCGGGGTCAGGCCGAAACGGCGCTGGCGAGCAGCAAAATCATCAAATGCCTGTTGCAGCGTATCGCGGTCGAAGTCCGGCCACAGTTGCGGGGTGAACCAGAGCTCCGCATAGGCCAGCTGCCAGAGCAGAAAATTGCTGATGCGCAGGTCGCCGCCGGTGCGAATCATCAAGTCAGGTGGTGGCAAGTCTGCCAGCGCGGTGTACTGCCCCAGCCGGGCTTCGTCGATTTCATCTGGGCGCAGCTGGCCTGCAGCCACTTGTTCGGCGATCTGCCTGGCTGCCATCGCCAAGTCTTGACGGCCACCATAGCTGGCGGCGATGGCAAGCGTCATGCGGGTATTGCCGCGCGTCAGCGCCTCGGCAGTCTGCATTTTGGCTTGCAGGGCGGCGGAGAAGCGGCTTCTGTCGCCAATGAAGCGCAGGCGAATGCCGCGCCGGTGCATTTCTTCGGCCTCGCGCTCCAGCGTGCCGGCAAACAGTTTCATCAGACCGCCGACTTCTTCGGCCGGCCGCCCCCAGTTTTCGCTGGAGAACGCATACAGGGTGAGCACCTCCACGCCGCGCTCAAGGCAGAACTCCAGGCAGCGTTGCACCGCGCGCGCACCGGCATGGTGGCCGATGATGCGCGGGCGGCGGCGTTGCTCGGCCCAGCGGCCATTGCCGTCCATGATGACGGCCAGGTGGCGGGGCACGGCTCGGGCATCAGACATGGCCGGCTCAGACGGCCATCAGTTCCTGTTCCTTGGCCTTGAGCACTTCTTCCACATCCTTGATGGCCTTGTCGGTGATTTTCTGCACCTCGTCCTCGCTGCGACGGGCATCGTCCTCGCTGATTTGCTTGTCTTTGAGCAAATCCTTGACCTGCTGGTTGGCATCGCGGCGGATATTGCGGATGGCGACCTTGGCGTTTTCGCCTTCGCCATGCACCACCTTGGTCAGCTCGCGGCGGCGCTCTTCGGTCAGCGGCGGGATATTGATGCGGATGGTCATGCCGGCGGTATTCGGGGTCAGGCCGAGGTCGGAAGTGATGATGGCTTTTTCAATCGCCGCCACCATGCCCTTGTCCCATGGCGTGATGGTGAGCGAACGGGCATCGCTGACCGACACGCTGGCCACTTGCGAGAGCGGCATTTCCGAGCCGTAACTATTGACCTTGATATGGTCAACCAGCGCCGTGGTGGCGCGGCCGGTGCGTACTTTTGCCAAATCGTTGCGCAGCGCCTCGATGCTCTTTTGCATGCGGGTTTGTGCGTCTTTCTGGATGTCCTTGATCATGGCTGGCCTTCAAAAAGTGTAAGCGGCTGATTATACGGGGCTGCGGCGATTGCGGGCAGGCGCTTAGCGGCGCACTTCGCTGACGAAGGTGGGGAGTGGCCATGCGCCCCCGGGAAAGCCGCGGCACAGGCCGGTGGTTTGCTCAAGGCTCAACACAAACTTCTGCCCATCCCAGACGTATTCCTTTGTACTCCAGCAGTCCCCCATGCCACGGTCTTTATGGGTAGAGGACAGCACGCCATTGGCATAGTCGGTGAGATCGCCGTCCAGTACATCCAGCACTTGCTGTAAATCGCTGTCCATCAGGACATACAAGTCGCCATGGTTATAGGCACCCATCCAGCAGGGGGAGACCGCCAGGGCGCGGGTGTCGCTCAAGCGGTGAATCTTGAAGTCAAGCTTGATTTCATCGTCTGCAAAAGCCTGGTAGCACTGGCCGTTTGCAGCCTGCTTAAGCAGCCGGTAAAGCCTGTAGTAATGGGTGTCCTCGGGCGTGAGTGTGCGGGCGGGGGTGGTGATGGTGGCGGCAGCCTGAATCACCGGTGTTGATTGCGGCGGCAGCGGTTTGCCGCGTACTTTGCCAGGACGTATCAATGCCGATGCGCTGCCGACCCGGCGCTGGAACTCGTCCATTTTCAGCAGTACCGCATTGGCGCCTTCGCTGGAAAGCGTCCAGGTTTCGCCATCGGCATGCAGCCGGATGGGTAGCCTGCCCTGGACCGCGGCAAGCAGTTGCCGGGTTTGCGACTGGCTGAATTCGGCCATGCCGCTGCCCTGGAGGCGAATGGTCATCAGGCGCTGCGTGCCGCTGTACAGCTCGGCAAACGCCGGCGTTTCGATTTCAAGGTGGATGGACAGCTCGGCCATGACGGGCGCATTCTCACCGGCCTTGCGGGTGAGCAAGACGGAAACCGGCCTGTCAATGTCTGCTTCCCGTTGATATCCGGCTGCGCGGCAAGTGCCGGTATTGTCGCAGGCGACTTCCCAGTCCTTGTGGCTGAAGTGAAACCCGTCAAATGCGGTGGCGGCAAACGGCAAGACGGCAATGAGCGACAAGGCAAGGGCGGCAGTACGCATGGCAGGCTTTGAGAAGTTTTCCAGGACGGATGACTATGGCAGGGACTTTACCCAATGGATGATATCGGCCAGCAGGTTGGCATCGACCTGGCCGGGGATGTCATAGCTCTCCAGTCCGGCGCCAGCGGCGCTTTCCATGCCCAGATGATTGAGTCTGGGATAGTGGCGCAGGCTGGCGCGGGCGTCCCCGGCAAATGCCATGTGCCAGGCCTGCCAGTCGGCATCCACCACCTGAATATCGTGCCCGCCATGCAGAATCAGTAGCGGTTGGCGGCTGGCCTTGGCCTCCCGCAGCGGGTCAACGGCATCGACGCTTTGCCAATAGCGGCTGTCCAGATTCATCAGGCGGGCATCGGCTTTGCCTGCGCGCACGGCGGCGATATCGCTTTTCATCTTTTGCATATGGGCCATGCCTGCCGGGGTGTTTTCCTGCCCCTGCATTTGCAGCAGGCGCAGGTTTTGCTCAAGCAGAATGTCCAGCAGATTGCGCGCCGGGGCGGCGAAGAGAATCAGCCCGGCAATCGTGTCATCACGAAGGCCAATACGCGGCGCCATCATCCCACCCTGGCTGTGGCCGAGCACGAATACACGCTTGCCATCGATGCCCGGCAGACTGCGCAGATGCGCCACGGCGGCGAGGGCATCATCGGTGGTTTCGCTGTCGATGTTGACGCCCTGGGCGTAATCGCCGGGGCGTGCATGGCTGCGCTTGTCATAACGCAGCACGGCAATACCTGCGCTGGCGAGCGCACGGGCAATATCCATGAACGGGCGGTTCGGGCCGATGCGCTCATCACGGTCGTGCGCGCCCGAGCCATGCACCAGAACCACGGCCGGAAACGGGCCTTCGCCCTTGGGCATGGACAAGGTGGCGGGCAGGCCGCGGGCTTCATCGCCGATGCGGGTTTCGCTTTCGCGGTACGGCGCATCGGCGGGGATGGCGGGCGCAGGCTGGCTGGCGAGCATCGGCTTGACCCACAGGCCGGAGATTTTTCCGTCGGCCGCGATGTTCACCGTGGCCATCCAGCGGCTATCGGCGCGTTGCAATACCGTCTGGCTGACATAGACTTGTCCCTGTGCCTCAATCCGGCTGCCGCTGCGCTCGCCGGCAGCGCCCAGTGACTGCCAGACCTGCCGCAACTGCTCTTGGGAGATGGCCGATTGCATGGCAGCATCAAGCATGGCATGCGCCTTGGCGAACTCGCCACGGTCAAGATGGTCGAGCAGGGTTTCAGCCGTGGCGCGTGCGCTTTCCGGCGGCACGTGCGCATGACTGCAGAGGCTGGCAACAAGCAGCAGCGCAGGTGCAAAGTGACGCGCTTTCATGGTCTGCTCCTTGGCGGCGGTTTCAGGCCTTGCGGCGCTTCAGGTAAAGCCGAGTCGGTTCGGCCGGGTTGCAACGCAATGCAGTAACCAGCTCCCAGCCTTCGCTGCCCAGCTCATTCAGGGTCTGCTGGATGCGCTCACCGGGACGTCCCAGCAAGTCGATGGGCAGGTCGATGACTTTGTATTCCCATTGCGTATTCATGGTGTTTCCTCATTGGCAGGGGGGTGATCAGGTGTTGGCAAACGTCCGGCGCGGCGCAGGGCATCGCGCAGGACATATTCGATTTGGGCATTGACACTGCGCAGCTCATCATCCGCCCAGCGCTGTATCTGGGCAAGAATGGCCGCATTGATGCGCAGCGGATAGGCCTTTTTCTCGCTCACAGACGCGGGCCTTGTTTGTGGATGCGGCGCAGATGCCACCACATCGACAGCCCCAGCAGATTGACCAGCAGCGCCATCGCCAGCAACACGGCCGTGCCCCATGCGCCATCACCTGCAAAGTAAAGACCCAGCGCGCCCAGCAGAATGACGATGCCGCTCAAGGCCATGCGCAGCGCAAGGCCAGGCGAGGCCGGGCGATTGTCACGGGCAAGCCAGGCGGCCAGCCATACGGCGGCCAACCCAATCAATGCCAGCAACAGTGGCAGCCACGCGGCCATCAGTACAGGCTCCCGGCATTGACCACTGGCTGCGTGGCGCGATCACCGCACAGCACCACCAGCAGATTGCTGACCATCGCCGCCTTGCGCTCCTCATCCAGCGCCACCGTGCCTTGCTTTTGCAGTTCATCCAGCGCCATCTGCACCATGCCCACGGCACCGGCGACGATGCGCGTGCGCGCGGCGATGATGGCATTGGCTTGTTGGCGTTGCAGCATGGCTTGGGCGATTTCCGGTGCATAGGCCAGATGGCTGATGCGCGCATCCAGCACCTTCACCCCGGCATCGGCCAGACGCTCGGCCAGCTCCTGCTGCAAATGCTCGGAGATTTCCGCCGCATGGCTGCGCAGCGACAGCTGCCCGTCCTCGTGCTGGTCATATGGATAGCTGGTCGCCATCGAGCGCAGCGCCGCCTCGGACTGGATTTCCACAAAACTCTCGTAGTCATCGACGTTATAGACCGCCTCGGACGCATCATTGACCTGCCAGACGATGACCGCGGCGATCTCGATCGGGCTGCCGTCGAGCTCGTTCACTTTCAGCTTGCCACTTTCAAAATTGCGTACCCGCATCGACACCTTGCGCTTGCTGTAGAGCGGGTTGTTCCAGCGCAGGCCGTTGTCTTTGACGGTGCCGACATATTTGCCAAAGAAGCTGACCACGGCCGCCTGATTCGGCTCCAGCATGTAAAAACCGCCAAACCCAATCAACATCAACAACAAACCGCAGGCTGCCAGCACAAAGACTGCGACCGACTCTATAAGTACTGCGAACAGCAGCGCCGCAGCGCAGCCCAACAGCGCCAGCAACAGCAGCAACAAGACCGGAATGCCGGACAGGGAAGACAAATGTTTTTCTTTCATGGTCGTAATAACTATTGGTGAGAGTTGCACTGAAAGATATCAAAAAGATATCTATCTGTAATTTTGCCTCGCATCAATGGTGTTTAAATCCGTCGATGCCTTGTGGTTCTGTAGTGCGGGTTGATATGGACTTTCCATATGACAGCGGTCACAATGCCTTTCCATCTTTTCATCATGATATTGCGATGAAGGTTTCGCCCAGCGGTATCGCACTGCTTCCCTTGTTGCTGTTCGTGGCGTTGTTCTTTGGCGCCGGGGTGTATTTCACTTATCGGGGGGAGCCCAACGGCTTCTATATCCTGCATGCGCCGGTGGCCATCATCCCGGCGCTGGCCGTGGCCGCCTGGTGGGCGCACAGGCGTGGGGTGGATGTGGGACGTGCCCTGTATGGCGGCATGGGCGATGCCAACATCATGTTGATGTGTCTCATTTTCTTGCTGGCAGGTGGCTTTGCGGCAGTGACGCGGGCCATTGGTGGCGTGGATGCGGTTGTGGCGCTGGGGGTGGGGCATCTCTCGCCATCGCTGATATTGCCGGGCTTGTTTGTGACGGCGGCACTGATTTCGCTGGCCACCGGCAGCTCGATGAGCACCCTGGCGGCTCTGGCGCCGATTGCGCTGGGTATCGCCGAGGCGGCCGGCATTTCTCCGGCACTGGGCGTGGCAAGTGCGGTCGGTGGCGCGATGTTTGGCGATAACCTTTCGGTGATTTCCGATACCACCATCGCCGCGACCCGCACCCAAGGCGCGGAAATGAAGGACAAGTTCCGCGAAAACTTCAAGATTGCGCTGCCCGCAGCCGTGCTGACCATCGTGCTGCTGGCATTGCAGCCGGGCACAAGCCAGCCGCCTGAAGTGAGTAGTTCAGCATCGCCCTGGCTGGTGCTGCCGTATGCGCTGGTGCTGCTGCTGGCCGTGCTGGGGGTGAATGTACTGGTGGTGCTGGGCTTTGGGATTGTTGCGGCCGGCTTGATAGGCGCGCTGTATGCCAGCAATGGCTATGGCATCGAGGAATGGATGAATGACATCTGGACGGGCTTTTCCGGCATGAGTGAAATCGTGCTGCTGTCGATGCTGGTGGGCGGACTCGCCGGGCTGATGCGCGCCAGTGGCGGGCTGGCCTGGATTTCTGCCAGGATTGCGCGGCTGGCGCGCGGCCGGTCAGGGCAGCGTAGCGGGGAGTTGAGTATTGCCGGGCTGTCGGCAGCAACGGACGTGTTCATTGCCAATAATACCGTGGCGATTTTGGTCAGTGGCCCGCTGGCGCGCGATATCGCCAGCCAGCATGGGGTCAGCCCGCGCCGCGCGGCCAGCATTCTGGATATCTACAGCTGTGTGGTGCAGGGGCTGATTCCGTGGGGTGCGCAAATCCTGCTGGCAGCATCGCAGTCCGGGCAGTCACCTTTGGAAATTGCCGGGAAAGTCTGGTATTGCTGGCTGCTGGGCGGTATTGCACTGGGCTTCATGCTGTGGCCGCGGCGTGCGGCAACAGGTTGAATTTGCCCGCACTGCAATAAATTGTTTGACAGCGCGCGCGCAAGGCCGGACAATGCGCACCGCTTTACGGCAAAGCACCCCGGTGTTTTGCCAACCGTTCACCGGCGGGGTATAGCGCAGTCTGGTAGCGCGCCTGCTTTGGGAGCAGGATGTCGGGGGTTCGAATCCCTCTACCCCGACCATTCGGCAAACGGTAATGCGACTCCGTCATGGGCGCCCGTAGCTCAATCGGATAGAGCACCGGCCTTCTAAGCCGGTGGTTGCAGGTTCGATTCCTGCCGGGCGCGCCATTTGCGGGTCGGTGAGAATCAAAAGTTTTGTGGTGGCTGTAGCTCAGTTGGTTAGAGTACTGGATTGTGATTCCAGTGGTCGGGGGTTCGAATCCCCTCAGCCACCCCATTTGTTGTAAAGCGCAGGCTTGCAATGCAGAAACTGCATGTTACAATGCCGCGCTCCGGGCCGTTAGCTCAGTTGGTAGAGCAGCTGACTCTTAATCAGTAGGTCCAAGGTTCGAATCCTTGACGGCCCACCATCTTTCGACACCCAGCCGCAAGCTGGGTGTTTTGTTATCAAGCGTGCGCCTTGATCGGGTGCACTCAAGCGGAAGTGGCGGAATTGGTAGACGCCCTGGATTTAGGTTCCAGTGCCGCAAGGCGTGGGGGTTCGAGTCCCCCCTTCCGCACCATACGACTTCCTCCGTGACTCCAAGCGCCGCGCGGCGCTGGCATCCTGCGCGCAAATCAGCCACACTTGCCGGCTCGTTCCGTTCAAGAAATGGCGCGGGCGAGATTTTTCAGCCATTTCCCCAATGTATATCCCGTCGCGGTACCTGGCGGGCAGGAGTTCATCATGCAAGTTTCCATCGAGTCCACCGGCGATTTGGGTCGCCGCGTACTGTTCCGTGTGCCTTCGGCTGAAGTGGAAGGCAAGCTCAATACCCGCCTGCGCGAAATCGCGCGTGATGCGCGCATCAAGGGCTTCCGTCCCGGCAAGGTGCCGACCAGCGTGATTGCCAAGCGCTTTGGCGCCCAGGTGCGCGCCGAAATCCTCGACGGCTTGCTGCGCGAGGGCTTTGGCAATGCGCTCAAGGATGAAACCTTCCAGATTGCCGGCAATCCACGCATCGAAGAAGACAAGGACAACAGCAGCGAAGGTGAGCTGGCCTATGTGGCTGACTTCGAGGTGGTGCCGGAATTTGGCGAAATCGATTTGGGTGCGCTGAATGTGGTGCGCAATACCGCCACGGTGGAAGAGGCCGATATCGACACCATGATTGAAAACCTGCGTGAGCAGCGCAGCAGCTGGTCGGCTGTGGAGCGCGCTTCGGCCAATGGCGATTTGGTGGAAGTGGAAATGTTCTCCGAAGTCGATGGCGTGCGCCTGCCGGCCGAAGGCGCCGAGCGCGGCCAGACCGTGCTCGGCAGCGGTGCACTGTTTGCACCGATTGAAGAGGCCGTGGCCGGCCTGGCGGCCGGTGAGAGCAAAACCGTCAAGGTGGACTTCCCGGCTGACTGGCGGGTGGAACAGCTGGCTGGCAAGTCCGCTGATGTCACTGTCAAAGCCTTGCAGGTGGCCGAACTCAAGCGCCCGGAAGTTGATCATGCCTTTATCCGCAGCTTTGGCGTGAAAAGCGGTGAAGCCGAGCAGTTCCGCGAAGAAATCCGCAGCAATCTCGAACGCGAGCTGAAGGGTGCGTTGATGTTCCGCCTGCGCCGCGCAGTGGGCGAGCAAATCATCGAAAAATACGGCCATATCACCATGCCGCCCAAGCTGGTGGAGCAAGAAGCCCAGGCGATGGCCGCCAATGCCCAGCAGGAAGCGCAGGCGCGTGGTCAGCAGTTGCAGGTGGATGCACAGCAGTTCATGGACGCCGCTGGCAAGCGCGTGCTGATTGGCCTGTTCACTGGCGAAGTGGCGCGTCGCAACAAGCTGCAACTTGACCGCAATCGCCTGATGGAAACCATGCGCCTGATTGCTTCCACTTATGAGGAGCCGGAGCAGGTGTTCGAGCTGTACCGCAATGACCCGCAATTGCTGAACCAGTTGCAGTATCGGGTGATGGAAGAGCAGGTCACCGACTGGATTGCCGAAAAGGCCGAGCACACTGAAGTGCCGATGTCCTTCCAGGACGCCATCCGCGCCGAGTAAGTCGGTCATTGCCATCGAGCTTGAGAGAATTTGATGAGTCTTGAAACCAAAGCCCTGAACCTGGTGCCGATGGTGGTCGAGCAGACCAGCCGCGGCGAGCGCTCTTTCGATATCTATTCGCGCCTTCTGAAAGAACGGGTGATTTTTCTCGTAGGGCCGATCGACGACCAGGTTGCCAATCTGGTGGTTGCGCAGCTGCTGTTTCTGGAAGCGGAAAATCCGGAAAAGGACATCAGCCTGTACATCAACTCGCCCGGCGGGGTGGTGACCGCAGGGCTTGCGATTTACGACACCATGCAATTCATCAAGCCCGATGTCAGCACCATCTGCATCGGCCAGGCCGCCAGTGCCGGGGCGATGTTGCTGATGGCCGGTGCCAAGGGCAAGCGCTATGCCCTGCCCAATTCGCGGGTGATGATTCACCAGCCTTCTGGCGGGGCACAGGGTCAGGCGACGGATATTGAGATCCATGCGCGCGAGATTTTGTATTTGCGTCAACGTCTCAATGAGTTGTTTGCCCATCACACTGGCCAGCCGGTGGAGCGCATCGCCCAGGACATGGAGCGTGACCGCTTCTTGAGTGCCGAAGCTGCGCGTGAATACGGCCTGATTGACGAGGTGCTGAGCCAGCGCCCGGATGAAACCATTCAGGCCAACTAAGCGGCAGTAGGTGGATAATGCGGGCCGGGGGGCATCCCCCGGCCTGTGCTATTCTCGGCAACACCCTGCGCGCCAGTGCCGGGCAGGTTGCAATGTATATGGAAACCTCACGAAATGACTGACAACAGCCAGACCCCTCCGGGTGAGGGCAAACAGACGCTTTATTGCAATTTTTGCGACAAGAGCCAGAAAGAAGTACGCAAGCTGATTGCCGGACCCAACGCCTATATTTGCAATGAGTGCGTGGAACTGTGCAATGACATCATCCGTGATGAGTTGGCCGAAAAACCACAGAATGCGCGCAGCTCGCTGCCCAAGCCCAAGGAAATCCTTGAAGTGCTTGACCAGTACGTGATTGGTCAGGCGCGCGCCAAGAAAACCTTGGCGGTGGCGGTTTACAACCACTACAAGCGTATCGAAAGCCGGCAAAAGTCCGATGATGTCGAGCTTGCCAAGAGCAATATCCTGCTGGTGGGCCCCACCGGCTCGGGCAAGACCCTGCTGGCCGAAACGCTGGCACGGATGCTGAATGTGCCCTTCACCATGGCCGATGCCACCACCCTGACCGAAGCGGGCTATGTCGGCGAGGACGTGGAAAACATCATCCAGAAGCTGCTGCAAAAATGCGATTACGATGTGGAAAGAGCCCAGCAGGGCATCGTCTATATCGATGAAATCGACAAAATCAGCCGCAAGAGTGAAAACCCGTCGATTACCCGCGATGTTTCCGGCGAAGGCGTACAGCAGGCACTTTTGAAGCTGATTGAAGGCACCATCGCCAGTGTGCCGCCGCAGGGCGGTCGCAAGCACCCGCAGCAGGACTTCTTGCAGGTGGATACCCGCAATATCCTGTTCATCGTTGGCGGCGCGTTTGCCGGCCTTGACAAGGTGATTCAGCAGCGCAGCACCGAAGCCGGTGGCATTGGCTTCAGCGCCCGGGTCAAGTCCAGCGAACGCAAGGCCGATGTCAGCAAGCTGCTGGCCGATGTCGAGCCTGAAGACTTGGTCAAGTTCGGGCTGATTCCGGAATTTGTCGGCCGCCTGCCGGTGGTCGCTACACTCGAAGAGCTGGATGAAGCGGCATTGGTGAAGATTCTGACCGAGCCCAAGAACGCCATCACCAAGCAGTTCAAGAAACTGTTTGAAATGGAAGGCGTGGAGCTGGAGTTCCGTCAGGATGCCCTGGAAGCCATCGCCCGCAAGGCGCTCAAGCGCAAGACTGGCGCCCGTGGTCTGCGCACCATTGTCGAAAGCGCATTGCTTGACACCATGTATGACCTGCCTTCGGTAGAGAATGTCAGCAAAGTGGTGGTCGATGAATCCGTGATTGAGCACAAGACCGAGCCGTTCCTGATTTATCAGCCCAAAGCCGAGGACGAAGCACTGCCCAAGGCTTCGGGTCAATGACCTGAATCATCCGACATTGCAAAACCCCGGCAGGAAGCCGGGGTTTTTTATGCCAAAGTGCTTGCATGCGGGGTGGCCTGCCCCCATACATGCCATGTCAACCAAGTGCAGCGGCTTGCTGCGCCAGTATGGAGAAAACAATGAGCCAAGAGGAAACCATCAACCTGCCGGTTCAATTGCCGGTATTGCCGCTGCGTGATGTGGTGGTGTTTCCGCATATGGTGATTCCGCTGTTTGTGGGGCGCGACAAATCCATTCGCGCGCTGGAAATGGCGATGACAAACGACAAGCGTGTAGTGCTGGTGGCACAGAAGTCGCCCGATACCGATGACCCCGGTGTGGATGACATCTATCACGATGGCGCGCTGGCACAGATATTGCAGCTTCTGAAGCTGCCCGATGGCACGCTGAAGGTGCTGGTCGAAGGCATCGGCCGGGCGCGCATTGCCGAAATCGAAGAGCGCGAAGGGGCGCTGCTGGCACAGGCGCAGGCGCTGGAGGAAACCGCGACCCATGAGCCGCGTGAGCTTGAGGCCATGACCCGCTCGTTGCTGGGTCTGTTTGAGGAGTACGTCAAATCCAACCGCAAGCTGCCGCCGGAACTGGTGCAGACCCTGGCCGGCATGGAGTCGCCACAGCGCTTTGCCGATACCGTGGCCGCGCATCTGGGCGTGCGCCTTGCCGACAAGCAAAAGCTCCTGGAAACGCTGGATATTGGTCAGCGTTTGGAAATGCTGGTGATGCTGGTCAATGGCGAGCTGGATGTGCAGCAGCTGGAGAAAAAAATCCGTGGCCGGGTCAAAACCCAGATGGAAAAGTCCCAGCGCGAGTATTACCTCAACGAGCAAATGAAGGCGATTCAGAAGGAGCTGGGCGAGGGCGAGGATGGCGTCAACGAACTGGACGAGTTGCTGCGCAAGATCGCCGATGCCGGTATGCCCAAGGCGGTGGAAGCCAAGGCGCGCGCCGAGCACAGCAAGCTCAAGCAAATGTCGCCGATGTCGGCTGAGGCCGGGGTGGTGCGCAATTATCTGGACTGGCTGCTGGGCGTGCCCTGGAAGAAGCGCAGCAAGGTGCGCAAAGACCTGAAAAGGGCACAGGACGTGCTGGATGCCGACCACTTCGGCCTGGAGAAGGTTAAGGAACGGATTCTGGAGTACCTGGCGGTGCAGTCGCGGGTATCGAAGATGCGCGGGCCGATTTTGTGCCTGGTCGGGCCGCCGGGCGTAGGCAAAACTTCGCTGGGACAGTCGATCGCCAAGGCGACCAATCGCAAATTCGTGCGCATGGCGCTGGGCGGTGTGCGTGACGAGGCGGAAATCCGTGGACACCGGCGCACCTATGTCGGCTCGATGCCCGGCCGCATCGTGCAGAACCTCAACAAGGCAGGCAGCAAGAACCCGCTGTTTGTGCTGGATGAAATCGACAAGATGGCGATGGATTTCCGCGGCGACCCGTCGGCAGCGCTGCTGGAAGTGCTCGACCCCGAACAGAACCACGCCTTCAACGACCACTATCTGGAAGTGGATCTGGACTTGTCCGAAGTGATGTTCATCGCCACCTCCAACTCGATGAATATCCCCGGCCCCTTGCTTGACCGCATGGAGGTGATTCGCATCCCCGGCTATACCGAGGAGGAAAAGCTCAATATCGCCATGCGTTACCTCGTGCCCAAGCAAATCAAGGCCAATGGTTTGCGCGAGGGAGAAATCCGCATTGAAGAAGAAGCCATCCGCGATGCAGTGCGCTACTACACGCGCGAATCGGGGGTGCGTGGGCTGGAGCGCGAAATCGCCAAGATTGCCCGCAAGGTGGTCAAGGAAATCGCACTGGCAGGCCCGGTGCCAGCCAAGCGCAAGAAGAAGCCGAAGGCCACGGTGGTGAATTCGGCCAATCTTGCCAAGTATCTGGGGGTGCGACGCTTTGACTTTGGGCGCGCCGAAGCCGATAACGAAGTCGGCCTGGTGACCGGCCTTGCCTGGACGGAAGTCGGCGGCGACCTGCTGCATATCGAATCCACCCTGGTGCCGGGCAAGGGTGCCTTGATTCTGACCGGGCAGCTGGGCGATGTGATGAAAGAATCAGCATCTGCTGCGCTTTCGGTGGTGCGCTCGCGCACCGAGCGCTTTGGCATCGACCTTGAGCTGCTCGCCAAGCACGATGTGCATGTGCATGTGCCGGACGGCGCCACGCCCAAAGACGGCCCCAGCGCCGGTATCGCCATGGCGACCGTGCTGGTGTCCACGCTGACCAAGATTCCGGTGCGCGCCGATGTGGCGATGACCGGCGAAATCACCCTGCGCGGGCGAGTTTCGGCCATTGGTGGCTTGAAGGAAAAGTTGCTGGCGGCCTTGCGGGGCGGCATCAAGACGGTGGTGATTCCGCAGGAGAACGAAAAAGACCTGGCCGACATCCCGGAAAACGTCACCCGCGACCTCAAAATCATCCCGGTCAAGTGGATTGACGAAGTGCTGGACATTGCCCTGGAGCGCCCATTGACGGCCAAGGCGCAAGCGCGCAGTGACGTTGCCGAAGATATCCAGACCGTGATTCCGCCGCCGGCCAAGCGCATTACGGACAAGCGCCGCCGCAAGCAGGAAGTCAAGCATTGAAGCTGCAAGCAATGCCCGCTATTGGCCGGCCGCAGCGCGGGGCAAAGGTTTCTCTTGCCCCGTCTCTTGGCTGGCTGTATAAAAGGCAGTCTGCGGCTTGATGATAGAGCCACCGATTTCACTACAAGGCAGCGGAATGCTGCTTTACATAAACCCCAAGGAGTCCAAGAATGAACAAGGCTGATTTGATTGACGCCATCGCCCAGCACGCCAACCTGACCAAGGCCGATGCCGGCCGTGCACTGGATGGCTTCATTAGTGCGGTGAGCAATGCGCTGAGCTCGGGTGATACCGTTGCCATCGCCGGCTTTGGCAGCTTCGAAGTGCGTGAGCGCGCCGAGCGCACTGGCCGTAACCCCAAGACCGGTGAAGCCCTGACCATCGCCGCTTCCAAGGCGCCGGCCTTCAAGGCTGGCAAGGCACTGAAGGACGCAGTCAACTGATTCGCAGCATGCCTTGTGCAAAGCCCGGCCTGAGTGCCGGGCTTTTGTTTGCAGTATGCGAAAAACAAGGTTATGATGCGCGCCCGCACAGGCTTCGAGCCTTTGTGACGGGAGCTTAGCTCAGCGGTAGAGCGTCTCCCTTACAAGGAGAGGGTCGGGGGTTCGATCCCCTCAGCTCCCACCATATAAATCAATAGGTTAGGTGTTGTTGAAAGGGGTGCTCTCTAATTAACTCCCTAAAACCTGGCGGGTCTGGCAATGTCAGATATCGGCACTTTGCAATGAATGTAAGCATTCAGGCAAAAAATCGATAAAAAGTTGTTGCAAGATTCGAAAGTTGGTTGTATAGTTTCAATTCTTCGCGGAGCGGTAGTTCAGCTGGTTAGAATGCTGGCCTGTCACGCCGGAGGTCGCGGGTTCGAGTCCCGTCCGCTCCGCCATTTGATATAAGAAACCTCGCAGCAATGCGGGGTTTTTTGTTTTCGTAAGCTGCAGCGTATTGCCTGAGCGGCCGCAAAGAGGACAAGCAACTCGCCCGGAGGCAGGTTAAACTGCCCGGCTACGTTTTGCGTTTACGGAAATCACATGCTGCAAGCACTTCGTGAAAAATCCAGTGGCTGGGTTGCCACAGTCATTCTGGGGCTTTTGATCGTGCCATTTGCCTTGTTTGGCATTGGCGACTACATGACCGGGCGGATGGAAAACTACGCCGCCAAAATCAAGACGCCGCCCAGCTGGTGGCAGTCCGCGCCGTCCATCTGGCCGCTATCGAGACTCTGGGACGAGGAGGAAATCAGTCTTCAGGACTTCCGCATCCGTCTTGATATCGAGCGCAATCAGGCGCGTCAGGCGCAGGGTGAGCAGTTTGATAGCCGTGCTTTTGAGTCGGCCGAGAACAAGCGTCGCATTTTGGACATGATGGTGGATGAGCGTCTGGCGCAAATCGCTGCACGTGAGGCGGGCGTGGTGATTCCCGATGAGCTGGTGCGCCGCAGCATCCAGAGCTATCCGCAATTCCAGGTGGACGGCAAGTTCAATGCGCAGCGTTATCAGGCGATGCTCTCTGGCGCCAATCCGCCGATGACGCCGCGGATGTTTGAAAACAGCATTCGCGATGATTTGATGACCGTAGCGCTCACTGGTGCCTTGGCGCGCTCGGCCTTTGTTTCCAAGCCCTATAGCGAGCGCTTGCTGTCCTTGCTGCTGGAAAAGCGGGATGTCTCTGCACTGCATATTGAATTGAAGCCGGATACCGCCGAGGTCAGCGCAGCTGAAATCGAGGCTTGGTACAAGGGGCATGGCGATGATTACCAGTCCCCGGAAACGGTCACGCTGGAATATGTCGAGGTCAATGCAGCCAATCTGCCCGAGCCGGGCACCGATGAGGCGCAACTGCGTGCCCGTTATGAGGCGCAGAAGTCCCGCTTTGGGACGGCCGAGCAGCGTTTGGTGTCGCATATCCTGATTGAAGCCGATGCCGCTGCGGGCGCCGATGCGCAAAAGGCGGCACAGGAAAAAGCCGCCCAACTGGCCGCGCAGGCGCGCGCCGGGGCTGATTTTGCCGCACTTGCCAAGGCCAATTCGGCGGATGCAGGCTCTGCGTCCAATGGCGGTGACCTCGGCTGGATTGAGCGCAATGGCCTGATGGTCAAACCGTTTGAAGACGCGGTGTTTGCCACCGATGGCGTGGCGATTACCGACCCGGTGAAGAGCGATTTTGGCTGGCACGTCATCCAGGTGCGTGAGGTGCGTGGTGGCGCCACCCGCAGTTTTGAAGAAGTGCGTGAGGAGCTGCTGCGCGAAGAGCAGGCCAATGGTCGTGAGCGCGCCTATAACGCGCTTTTGGGCACGCTGGTGGATGATTTGATGAAAAACCCGGCAGGCTTTGCCGAGGCTGCGGCAAAGCATGGTCTGAGCGTAGAGAAGGCAACGCTTGCCAAAGGCGCAGGGGAGGGCATTCTGGCCTTGCCTGCGGTGCAGCGCGAGGCGTTTTCCGATAGCCGCATTCAAAGTGGTGGTGTGAGTGACCCGGTGAATATCACTGCTGAGCACAGTGTGTTGTTGCGCGTGGTTTCACACCAGGAGCAACAGCCGCTGGCGCTGGACAAGGTGCGTGACCAGGTGGTCGCCGCTGTGCGTGCTGACCGTGCTTCCAAGGCGGCTCAGAAGATGGCTGACGACATGGTTGCTGCGCTGCGCAAGGGTGAGCCGCTGGCGGCTCAGGCTGCGGCAGTGGGAGCGCAACTGCGCGACTTACCGGGCATCATGCGGCATATCCCAGTGCTGACTGCGGATGCGATGAAGGCGATTTTCGAGGCGCCCAAGCCGACGGAGGCCGCCCCTTCTGCCGGGCATGTGCAGCTGCCCGATGGCAGTTGGATGGTATTCCAAGTGCGCGCAGTGCACGATGGCAAGGATGACCAAACCATGCCGCCTGCCGAGCGTGAACTGCTGCGTCAGCAGTTGGCAGTTGGCAGTGGCAATCAGGCAGCGATGAGCCTGGTGGCGCAGCTGCGCAAGCAGGTTAAGGTGGATGTAGCCGAAAGCCAGCTTTGATTGGAATGCTTGAATGATGCACAAAAATGCCCCCGGTTTCGGGGGCATTTGTTTTCAAGCCGAAAGGCTTTGCGCTCAATCATTCAGGCCCGTCATGCCCAGGATGTTGTAGCCGGAGTCGACATAGGTGACTTCGCCGGTGACGGCGCTGGCAAGATCCGAGCACAGGAAGGCGGCGACATTGCCGACTTCTTCGATGGTAACCGTGCGGCGTAGTGGCGCGTTTTCTTCCACATGCCCCAGAATCTTGCGGAAGCCGCCGATGCCGGCGGCGGCCAGGGTCTTGATGGGGCCTGCGGACACGGCATTGACACGGATGCCTTCGGGGCCAAGGTTATAGGCCAGGTAGCGCACCGTGGCTTCCAGGCTGGCCTTGGCAACACCCATCACGTTATAGCCCTGCAAGGCGCGCTCGGCGCCGAGGTAGGAGAGCGTCAGCACTGCACCGTTGCGCCCGGCCATCATCGGGCGCGCTGCAGCGGCCAAGGCCGCCAGCGAATAGGCGGAAATATCATGGGCGATGGCGAAGTTTTCACGGGTCAGGCCATCGAGGAACTGCCCGGCGATGGCTTCGCGCGGAGCATAGGCGATGGCATGAATCAGGATGTCAAAACCGTCCCAATGCTTGCCAAGTTCGGCAAAACAATCGGCGATTTGTGCATCGGATGAAACATCCAGGGGAATGACGATATCACTGCCGTATTCTTTGGCAGCGGCCTCGACACGCGATTTGAGCTTGTCGTTTTGGTAGGTGAATGCCAGTTCTGCGCCTTCGCGACGCATGGCCTCGGCGATGCCGTTGGCGATGGAGCGCTCACTGGCGATGCCGGTGATGAGTGCGCGCTTGCCTTGCAGAAAACCCATGCTTGCTGCTCCGTTTGCGGTTGGTTGAAAGCCTGTAGTTTGCCCGTTATGGACGGGTTTCGTCGAGCTTCAAAACCATACCCGGGCGTAGTGTCGAGGTCGGCCGCAAGCCGTTCAGGCGCATCAGTTCCGTAGTGCTGATGCCATGGCGGCGGGTGATGCTCCACAGGGAGTCGCCGTGCTTGACGGTGTGGGTGGCTGGGCGGGCGCGTTGACCATTACTTGCAAGTTGGCCTGCGGCACTGCCGCTGGCGATGACGCTGCTGGTCAGCGCGCGGCGCGCCGTTGCCGCTACGGTTGCTGCCGAGCTGGCAGCCGGTGCCAAGAGCTGCGGCGCGTGATTGCCAGTGCGCAATGCACCGCTGGCAAGTGCGGGGTTGAGGCGTGCCAGCATGGCAGGGTTGAGTGCGCGCGTTTGCGCCCACTGTTGCATACTGGTGGCGCTGCCCGTTTCGGTGGCGACAAGACGCGGTACCGGACGATCCAGCCGGGCACGCCAGTCGGCCTGCCGGCCAGCCTGCTTCATCAGGCAGGAAATGGCATGGAGTTTTTCCACATAAGCGCGGCTGATGGCAGGGATGCCGCTGTTGATCTTGCCAAGGTCGGCATTGCGCGGCGATTGCCCGCTCTGTCGGATGGCGCCGAGGATGCGATATTCACCGGCGTTATAGCCCATCATCGCCAGTTGCCAGTTGCCACCGAACATCTTGTGCAGGTTCTGCAGATAACGCACGGCGGCACGGGTGGATTCGATGACCGAATAGCGCCCGTCGTAACTGCCGCTCATGGTGATGCCCTGATTGCGGGCGGTGGTGGCGATGAACTGCCACATCCCGGCAGGGCCTGCGCCGCTTCTGGCCGCAGGGTTGTAGCGGCTTTCGATAAATGGAATCAATGCGTATTCGCTGGGCAGTCCGGCCTTGACGATTTCATCGACCACATAACCGAACAAGGCCAGAAGCTCGTCATCGGGATTGGCCAGGCGTTGCGGCGCACGCGCGTAATGGCTGCGCCAGCGCATATTGGCCGCTTCGCAGCCCGAGCCGGAGAGGTTATCCAGAAGCTGCTGATGGATTTCCAGCCCGTTGCGCATATCGGGTGCTCCGGCAGCAGCGTTGTTGACAGGCTGGGCTGCGGCATCGGTATTTTCAGCCACGGGCACGGCGGCAGTTGCCATGCTCTCGGACGCAGGAACGACAGGCTCAAGGGCGGCTTCAGCGGCAGTCGCAGCCGGTGTTGCCGCCGCCATATCCGCTTGCGGATTGTCGTCGGCAGGCGGTGTGGCCTTGAGTGGCAGGGCGCCAAGGCATAACAGCAGTGGGGCAAATCGCAAAGTTTTCATGCACGAAAATCATCCTTCCATCGGCGCAGACAGGCGAAAGCCTCAACGCGGCTGGTGGCGGGCTGGCCTTGATGGGCAGCGATGGCAGCGCGTACCTCGGCATCATCCAGACGCAGAAACGGGTTGCTCTCAAGCTCGCTTGAGAGCGGCACCGGCAGCGTTGGCTGGTTGGCTTGACGCTGCGCCTTGGCTGCCTCCATGCGCGCGCCCAGTGCTGCATTGTGCGGCATGACGGTGCGGGCAAATGCGGCATTGGCGAGCGTGTATTCATGCGCGCAGCACACTTGCGTATCAGCAGGCAGTGCCGCAAGCCGATCCAACGAGGCCAGCATGGTGGGGGCATCACCTTCAAACATTCGCCCGCAACCCAGGCTGAACAGGGTATCGCCACAGAACAGCAAGCCATGCCCGTAATAGGCGATATGGCTGCGGGTATGGCCGTGGACTTCAATCACTTCAAAGCGGTAATCCCCGGCCTGCAATACATCGCCTGCAGCCACGCGCCTGCTGGCATGGGGGATGCGTGCATCATGCGGGGCGAATACTTCAATCTCCGGCCAATGCGCCAGCAGCGCCGGGACGCCGCCGATATGGTCGCCGTGGTGATGGGTCAGCAAGATGGCACAGGGCGCCGGGCCATCGCCAAAACGCGCCAATACCGGCGCGGCCTCGCCGGGATCAACCAACACAGGGCCGGTATCGCGGTTGGGCAGCCACCACAGATAATTGTTATGGGCAAAGGGCAGTGGGGGAGGCGGCAACACGGTTTGGAGATTGGGCAAGTCCACGTAGAATGGCGAAGATGCCTGTCCTGACTGCCCGCCGTCAACCTGAACCGCCTGCCGACTGGTTTGCCAGTCAGGCCGCAGCGATGTTGCTGGCAAGCGAAACTGGACTGCTTGCCCAGGCGCTGGAAGCGCGTCCGGGTTTGCCCTGGCTTGTGTTCTCGGCAGCGGCAAGACCGGCTGAAATCAGCGCGCCGCTGGGCGTGTGGCTATCGCCACGGCGGCAGGGCTGGGGCGGTGATTGGTATTGCTCGCAGGATCTGCTACCGCTGCAGAGCGAATCCATCGCGACCATCGTGGTTCAGCATGTGGGCAGCCCGGCCAGTGCCCTGCCATGGCTTTCCGAATGCGCACGCGTGCTCTTGCCCGGCGGCAGATTATGGCTGTTTGCGCTCAATCCGCTCTCGCCCTATCGGCGACACTGGCTGGGTGTGGATGTCCATGCCCATGAGCCGTTCAGCTGGCGGCGCAGCCTGCGCCGGGCGCAGTTGCAGACCGACGCCCTGACGTTGGGGCTGGGGGCGCGCTGGCATCCTCAGGTGGACGCGCGCCTGCAACATGGTGCCGGGATTCGTGCGGCCTATGTATTGCAGGCAGAAAAACGTCGCATCCCGTTGACCCGTATTCCGGCAAGAGGGCTGCGCCCGATGGATGTGGCGGCATGAGCGCCTTGAAACAGGTGGAAGTCCATACCGATGGCGCTTGCCTCGGCAATCCCGGCCCCGGCGGTTGGGGCGTATTGCTGCGCTATGGCACGCGCGAGAAAACCCTTTCCGGCGGCGAGGCCGATACCACCAATAACCGCATGGAACTAATGGCGGCCATCCGCGCACTGGAGGCCTTGACCGAGCCGTGCGAAGTGCTGCTGCATACCGATTCGCGTTATGTGCAGCAGGGGATTAGCGAATGGCTGCCGGGTTGGAAGCGGCGCGGCTGGAAAACCAGTGGTGGCGATGCGGTCAAGAATCAGGATCTGTGGCAGCGACTGGATGAGGCCGCGCGCCGTCATCAGGTGGAATGGCGCTGGGTCAAAGGCCATGCCGGGCATCCGGACAATGAGCGCGTTGACCAGCTGGCACGCGCCGAGGCTGCCAAAATCAAACAGGAAAACGGCTGATGAGACAAATCGTACTGGATACCGAAACCACCGGGCTTGAGTGGCGCGCGGGTAACCGCGTGGTGGAAATCGGCTGTGTGGAGCTGATAGAGCGCCGCCTGACCGGCAATAATTTCCATGTGTACCTGAACCCCGAGCGCGACTTTGAAGAGGGCGCGCGTGAGGTCACTGGCCTTAGCCTGGAGTTTCTGGCAGACAAACCGCTGTTTGCCGATGTGGCCGAGTCGTTTGTCGAATATATCCGTGGCGCTGAACTCATCATCCACAACGCCAAGTTCGACGTGGGCTTTTTGAATGCCGAGCTTGCCGGCATCGGCCCGCAATTGGGCACTATCAGCGATTACGCCGACGTATTCGATACTTTGGAAATGGCGCGCAAACGCTGGCCGGGGCAGCGCAATTCACTCGATGCCCTGGTGAAGCGCCTGGGCGTGGAAGTGCGCGACCGCAGCTATCACGGCGCCTTGCTCGATGCCCAGATTCTGGCCGATGTGTATCTGGCCATGACCGGCGGACAGAGTGAGTTGGGGTTTGACTTGCCTGATGATATCCACACCTTGAGCGAACAGCGTCCGACCACTGTGGCGATGAACTTTGATATGCCACAAGGCCCGCGCCCGCGGGTGTTGGTGAGTGATGAAGAACAGGCCGCGCATCAGGCGCGGCTGGCCGCCATCGAAAAAAAGGCCGGACAATGCCTGTGGCTTGCCAAGGACAGTTGATTGCCTGATTGCTGCCGTATTTTTGAACAGAAGTCGTGTATTTCCGGTATGCCTGCACGATTTTCACTTGAAAAACGGCTACACAGGAAGAAGGCGATAGCGCCTGAAAACAAACAGCCCGGTTACCCGGGCTGTTTGTTTTTCCTGATTGGCCGTTAGCTGCGCTTGGACAGCGGTACGAAGGCGCGGTCTTCGGGGCCGGTGTAGTTGGCGCCGGGGCGGATGATTTTGCCGTCCTGGCGCTGTTCGATGACATGCGCACTCCAGCCCGAAGTGCGGGCGATGACGAATAGCGGGGTGAACATCGGCGTGGGCACGCCCATCATGTGATAGCTCGATGCGCTGTACCAGTCGAGGTTCGGGAACATCTTCTTGGTGTCCATCATCAGCGTTTCGATGCGCTCGGAGACATCAAACAGCAAGGTGTTGCCGCCGTCCTTGCACAGTTTTTTGCTGAGCTTTTTGATGATGGGGTTGCGTGGGTCGCCGATGGTATATACCGGATGACCAAAGCCAATGATGATTTCCTTGCGTTCCATGCGCGCGCGGATATCGGCCTCGGCCTCGTCCGCACTGCCATAACGGGCGATGATGTCCATGGCGACTTCGTTGGCGCCGCCGTGTTTGGGGCCGCGCAGCGCACCAATGGCGCCGGTGATACAGGAATACATATCCGAGCCGGTACCGGCAATCACACGCGCGGTAAAGGTGCTGGCATTGAACTCGTGCTCGGCGTAGAGAATCAGCGATTTGTCCAGCGCCTCGGCATGCAGTGCGCTGGGCGGCTCGCCGTGCAAAAGGTGCAGGAAATGCGCGGCGATGGAGTCGTCATCGGTTTCCACCTCGATGCGGCGGCCATTGCGGGTGAAATGCCACCAGTACAGCAGCATCGAGCCAAAGCTCGCCATCAGCCGGTCGGCGATATCGCGCGCTTCCGCTTCCGGGTGGCCGTCGCGTTCAGGCAACACCGTGCCCAGCACCGAGCAGCCGGTGCGCAGCACGTCCATCGGATGGGCATTGGCGGGAATCAGCTCCAGCGCCTCCTGCACGATGACCGGCAGGCCACGCAGGCGCTTGAGCTTGGTTTTGTAAGCAGCCAGCTGCGAGGCGCTGGGCAGGCTGCCGTGTACCAAGAGATGCGCGACTTCTTCAAACGTGGCCTTGGTGGCCAAGTCATGAATGTCATAGCCGCGATAGTGCAGGTCATTGCCGCTGCGACCGACAGTGCATAGCGCGGTATTGCCCGCGGCGGTGCCGGAGAGCGCAACCGACTTTTTAACCTTGGGGGCTGCCGGGGCAGCAGCTTCGGGAGTGGCTTTTTTCTTGCTCATCTTGAGGCTCCGCTTCAGGATTTGGATTTGGTAAACAGCGCATCGAGCTTTTGCTCGAAGGCGTGATAGCCGATGCGCTCGTACAGTTCTTCGCGGGTTTGCATGCTGTCGATGACTGCCGCCTGGGTGCCATCACGGCGCACGGCCTCATACACCGCTTCGGCGGCCTTGTTCATGGCGCGGAAGGCCGACAGCGGGAACAGCTGCATGGCAACGCCCACCGAGGCCAGCTCATCACGGGTGAACAGCGGAGTTTTGCCGAATTCGGTGATATTGGCCAGCACCGGCACCTTCACTGCCTCGACAAAACGCTGGTAGGTGGCAAGGTCATAGGCCGCCTCGGCAAAGATGCCGTCGGCGCCGGCCTCCACGCAGGCGATGGCGCGTTCAATCGCTGCATCGACGCCGTCCACGGCGATGGCATCGGTGCGCGCGATCAAAAAGAAGTCCGCATCGGTTTTGGCATCGGCCGCGGCTTTGACGCGATCGACCATTTCGCCAGTAGTGACGATTTCCTTGCCGGGGCGATGACCGCAGCGCTTGGCGCCCACCTGGTCTTCGATATGGCAGGCAGCGGCGCCGGCCTTGATGAGCGACTTCACCGTGCGTTCGATATTGAAGGCCGAGGCGCCAAAGCCGGTATCGATGTCCACCATGAGCGGCAGGTCGCAGACATCGGTGATGCGGCGGGTATCAATCAGCACGTCTTCCAGGGTATTGATACCCAAATCCGGCAAGCCCAGCGAGCCTGCCGCCACGCCGCCGCCGGAGAGATAAATCGCCTTGTAGCCTGCACGCTTGGCAAGCAGGGCGTGGTTGGCATTGATGGCACCAATCACCTGCAAGGGCGATTCGGCAGCCAGCGCGGCGCGGAAACGTGCGCCCGCAGAAAGTGTTGAACTCATGGCAACTCCTGCGTTGAAAGCAGGCATTCTAAAACGCCGCCGCCGATTCAAACAGCATCGGCATTGCGCGCTCGGGGTGCTGGAACGACAACGCCACCGCATGCAGGCATACCCGCGTGCTGGGCGCTGCGCCGTAAAAATCATCACCGACAATCGGATGGCCGATACTCATCAAATGCACGCGCAACTGGTGGCTGCGCCCAGTCACCGGCACAAGCGCCAGCCGGGTCTGCTGGTTTTGCGCATCCCGTGCCAATACCCGCCAGCGGGTGAGAGAGGGCTTGCCCTGCGCAAAGTCCACTTTCTGCCGGGGGCGGTTGGGCCAGTCGCAAATCAGCGGCAGGTCAATCTCGCCTGCATCCATCCCAACCACGCCTTGCACCAGCGCCTGATAACGCTTGTCGACCTGCCGCTTTTCAAACTGCATCGATAGCGCGCGATGCGCGGCCTTGCCACGCGCCAGCACCATCAAGCCACTGGTTACCTGGTCAAGCCGGTGCACCACCAGTGCATCCGGATATTGCTGCTGCACCCGGCTAATCAGGCAGTCCTGATGCTCGGGCAGGCGTCCTGGCACACTCAAAAGCCCAGCGGGCTTTTCCACCACCAGCAAGGCATCATCAACATGGTGGATGGCGATGGCGGCAGCGGGCATGAATCGGGTCAGGGTGGAAAGCCGCAACGATACTGCATTGCGTGCATGCCGTGGCCTTGCCGTAGTGGTTGTGTTAAAACAAACCCCCACTTTTGATGGAAGGTTCTCATGCATTACTTTACCGCCATTCTTTTGCTTGGCCTGTGCGCCTGTAGCCAGGCCAGCGATGTCAGCGATGTGCAAGCGCCGGTCACCCACCTCGAGGCGCAGGGCAATCTTGAATCCAAACATGCCCTTGGTTGCATCACGCTTACCGAAGCCAAAAACCAATACACGCCGGCCGATCTGTTCCCGGCCATCGCTGCCTGCGTGAAAGAAAACAAGCTTGCCCAGGCTGCGGATTTGTACATCCTTGCGCGCAGCTATGGCGGTTTTGACACGATGCGGGTCACCGACCGGACTGCACATCAGGCGGTCTCGGTACTGCAAATGCAGGCATTTTCCGGATTCCCGGAAGATACAGGAAAGAAAATGCACGAAGCGATAAAAGCCCAGTTTGGAAATGCGGCCGAGCACAGCCGCATCTGTGCCACGCTCAGGCAGCTGGGCGCGCCTGACTATCCGCCTACGTACATGCTGCAACACGGTATGGAAGCCTTCCGCTCTGGCGATGGCAGATCCAAGGCGCTGGCTGAAGACTTCAATGCAGAAAATGCCTGGAATGAAGTGCTGACTTCAATCGGCAAATGTAGCGACTGAATTGGGTGGCGCGGCCTTGCCGCGCCCAAAGCTATCCAGCGCCTTTCAGGGGCTCAGGCCACCAGCACGCCGCCGCTTTCTTCCAGAATCACATGCGGGATGAAGCGCGCGCTATCGCGGGTGATGCGGCTGGCATCGGCGCGCAGCCCGAGGCCACAGGGGCGGTCGCCCACCACCCAGCTGCCCAGCACCACATGCTCGCCCTTGAATTCGGCCAGCGGGTGGAAGGCCTGACGAATGCACGCGCCCATGTAAGGGCCGGGGGCGGATTCTTCGCGCCCATCGGGCAGGCAGATGCGGATATTGGCGCCCTCGCGCGAGTACAGCGGTTTCAGCACCCAGCCCGGCGCAAGCGGCTGGTGGCCATCGTCAAACTCGGCCAGCAACAGATTGGGATGCCCGGCATGGCGCTGCCACAGCAGCGGCAGGATGCCTTTGTTGCTCAGCACCGCCTTCCAGGCCGGCTCCAGTAGCTGCATCCCGGCGCTGGGCAGATACTGGCCAAACGGCTCGCGCATCAGGTCTTCCAGCGGATAGAGCTTGGCCAGCGTGCCGATGGCGTTGTCAGCAAGATCCGTATAGCGGCCATCAGCAGTGATGCCGATGTCTTCCATCGCCAGATGGCTGCATTCGATACCGGCTTGCAAGGCACAGTCACGCAGGTAGTCGATGGTGCCCTGATCCTCTGCGCTTGAGCGTACCGCCGCAAAATACAGCGGCCGTTGCAGCCGCTTGGCAATCAGGCTGAAGGCTTCCACCAAATTCTCGTAAATCGAGTTGTACTGGTCGGCCATCAGCGGGAAGGTACCACGCTGCTGCATGTCGTCGAGCCACTGCCACTGAAAAAACGCCGCTTCAAACAATGAGGTGGGCGTGTCGTAGTTCAGCTCCAGCAGCTTGGCCGGCCCTGTGCCGTCATAGGCAAAATCCATGCGCCCGTAAAGATGCGGCTCCTGGTTGTGCCAGCTATCGGCAATCCAGCTCCAGTAGGCTTCCGGAATGTCCAACTGGCGCAGCAGGCGCTCGTCCTTGACGATATCGTCCACCATGTCCAGCACCATGTCGTGCAGCTCCTCGGTGGGTGCTTCGATATCGTTTTCTATCTGCTCAAGGCTGAACGCATAGCAGTGGCTTTCATCCCAGTAAGGGGCACCGTCAATGCTATGAAAGTTGAAACCGGCCGCCTCTGCCTTTTGCTGCCAGTCCGCACGCGGCTCAAGGTCAATGCGGCGCATCAGCCACCACTGCTGCGGCGGTCGCTATCGCCGCCAAAACCGCCACGGCTGACGGTCGGCGCCTGATTGGGCTGCACCTGGATAGGCGCAGACGCGGCGCGCCCGATATTACCCGCACGATACACACCGCGCTCATCGGCTCTGGCCGGGCGCTCCCAGCCGCCGGCCTTGTTGCGGAACGCCGGGCTGGACTGCAAGCCGGTGACGTTATTGCCATTCATCATCCGGCCCATCATGTAACCGGCCAGAATCGGCATGAACATCGAGCCGCTGCGTTCACTTGTGGCCTGGCACTGGCCTTCGCCATGCGCTTCCACACAGGCCTCGCGCGTGGCATAGCGTGGAGCGTTTTGCTGATGGGATTTTTCAGCTTCCGCCAGGGCGCTCTGACAGCTTTCACGGTCGCCGGTTTGCTGCACGCAAGCCTCCACCGAGGTGTACAAGCCTTCTTCCACGCGCGGCTCGTCACTGCTGCAAGCCGACAGCCACAAAGGGCTTGTGCCCATCAAAACCAATGCCATGGTGCGCGAGCGTTTCATATGCCATCCAAGAACGAAATGAAAGGCGATTTTTTCATGCCCATACAGCTGCTTCAAGCAAGGGCATTTGCTGTGGCGGGGAGTCTTATGTGCTTGACGAATGCTTATTTTATTAATGAGAATTGTTATCTTTATCATTGGAAGCCTGCCGTGAATCCGACACATACCAACTCTCAATTGCGCCCCCTTGCCCGGCTTATCCCGCTGTTGATGTTCGGCTGTGCCAGCCCGCTGGCCATGGCGCAGCAGCCGCAAGCGCCGCAGCGCGATACGCCGCAGTCGGCAGAAACGCTGGATGTGATTGAGGTACACGGGCAGGCAGAAAGCTA
The DNA here is from genome assembly GCA_002798195.1 of Lysobacteraceae bacterium NML03-0222. GTDB lineage: Bacteria > Pseudomonadota > Gammaproteobacteria > Xanthomonadales > Xanthomonadaceae > Solilutibacter. The sequence continues at coordinate 263,819 of NWQM01000001.1, forward strand.
TGCGCCCCCGGCCAGTAGCGCCGCCACCGGGCTGGAAATGAGCCTCAAGGACACGCCGCAGTCGGTCACGGTCATCACCCAGCAGCGGCTGCGCGACCAGCAAATCCAGACTATTCATGAGGGGCTGCAACAGGTCAGTGGCTTGACCATCCAAAACTATGACGATAACCGCAGCGATATCGTGGCGCGCGGCTTCAAGGTCGAAAACTACCGGCTCGATGGCAATCTGCTGGTGTCAGACAACACCCCGCCCAGCTTGAACCTTTCGGCCATGTATCAGCGTATCGAAGTCACCAAGGGCGCCACCGGCCTGCTCTCCGGCACTGGCGACCCTTCCGCCACGGTGAATCTGGTGCGCAAGCGCGCCGACAGCAGCGAATTCAGTGCCGAGCTGGCCGCCAATCTGGGCTCTTGGAAAAGCCGTGGCTTCACCCTGGATATGGCCAATGCCCTGAATGCCGATGGCAGCGTGCGCGGACGCATGGTAATGGCGCAGCAGCGCGGCGAGAGCTTTGCGGATTTGAAGGACGAGCGCCTATACAGCCTGTACGGCATTGTCGAGGCTGACCTGGGCAGCGCTACCCGGCTTAGCCTGGGGCTGGCGCATGATGACAAGCGCATTACCGGCGCATCCTGGGGTGCGCTACCGCTCTTTTTCAGCGATGGCAGCCGCACTTATTGGCCGCGCAGCCAAACCACCGCCACCCGCTGGAGCTATTGGGATACCCGCCAGACCAATGCTTTTGTGGAGCTGGCGCATAGCTTTGCCAGTGGCGCGCAATGGCATAACGCCCTCAATTACACCCGCAGATACGAGCAATCCAACCTGTTCTGGATCACCGGCGCGCTCGACCGTCAGACCGGGCAGGGGCTGCAAGGCGAGCCGTATCTGTGGAAGCAAACCCCGGACAATCTCGATTTCACCACCCGCCTGAGCCTGCCATTCCAGATGCTGGGTTTTTCGCAACAGGCTAGTATCGGCCTGCATTACAACCGCTTCAAGGGCGGCTGGCTGGGCGGCGGCGCCGGCCCGCATCTTTTGAATGCCGATGAATCCAACGGCGATGTGATTGGCAATTTCTTCAACTGGGACCATAACAGCCCGGCGCCCATCTGGGGCAAGCTGCCGACTGGCTCGATTTTCACCACCACACAGAAAGCCATCAGCTTTGCCAGCCGCCTGCAACTGGCCGAGCCGCTGAAGCTGATTCTGGGCGGGCGCTATACCCACTGGCAGCAAGATAACGAACAGGCGGACTGGACGCCGCAAGCCTATACCCTGCGCGCAAAAGAGTTTGTGCCCTATCTGGGCGTGGTGTACGACCTGACCCCCAATTTGGCCGCCTATGCCAGCTATACCAGCATGTTCAAACCGCAAGAAAACAAAGACCGGCATGGCCGCTATCTTGACCCGGTGCGCGGCAACAGCCAGGAAATCGGCCTGAAATCCAGCTGGCTGGACGAGCGGCTGTTTGCCACGCTGGCGCTGTACCAGACCCGGCAGGACAACTTCGCCGCCCCGGATGAAGGGCATTTCGTGCCCGGCACCACCGATGTCGCCTCGCGTGCGGTCAAGGGCGCCAAGGTGCGCGGCTATGAGCTGGAGGTCAATGGCAGCCCGCTGCCGCACTGGAATATCAGCGCTGGCTGGTCGCAGTATTCGGCCAAAGCGCCGGACGGCAGCCATTTGAGTGTCAACCAGCCGCGCCGCAGTTTCAAGCTGTTCAGTACCTACACTTTTGCTGAACGCCTGCCGGGCTTGAAGCTGGGCGGCGGGCTGAACTGGTACAGCCGCCCGCCGGCGGAAGTGGAAAACCCCGGCACCGGCCGGATGGAAGCCGTCGGCCAACCGGCTTATGCGGTTGTTGACCTGATGGCGCGCTATCAGGTGAACCCGCGGCTGGGACTGCAACTGAATATCGACAATGCACTGGACAAGCATTACTACACCCAAGGGTCGTGGCAGCTTGAAAATCTGGTGTATGGCGCGCCGCGCAGCTTCCGGCTCAGCCTGGACTACCGCTTCCACTAACCGGCACTGCCCCGGCCAGCAATGGCTGGGGCAGACCGCCCTCAACCTGACGGCCTGACCATGCCACGTTCTGTTCATCTGGGGCTGCGCGTCATCGCTGCCATCCTGGGCGGCTATGCCTGTGCTTTTGGCTTGGCCGCCGCCATCGCTGCCAGCGCCCATGTGGGTTCAGGGCTTGGCTTTCATGAGGCCGAGCAGCTCGGTCACCTGCTCGCCCTGCTGCTGTATCCGGCACTGATGCTGTGGACGCTGGCCACGCCCCGCCTGTTACGAGCCTTCTTGCTGCAAGCGGGCAGCGCCGGGGGGCTGATGCTGCTGGCGCTCTGGCTGCAAAACCTGATGCTGCACGGCGGAGCATGACCTGTATGAAACCGCATCCACACGCTTTTGCCAGCTTCCGCCAGGCCATGGCCTGGGTGCATACCTGGCTTGGGCTGGTACTGGGATTTGTACTGATGGTGTGTTTCTTCTTCGGAACACTGTCAGTATTTGACCGCGAAATCGACCGCTGGGCAGTGCCGGCCACCCGCTTTGCCGCGCAGCCGATGCCGGATTTCCACACCCGACTGTGGCCGGCCTGGCAGACGCTGTTGCCCAAGGAGGCCGACTATCAAGCCGAAGCCCCGCGCCTGCACGACCCGGCCAAAGGCGCACTGCCGCCACGCAATACACTGCAAGCCGACCAGTTCTGGGCCTATACCACCCACCGCGACCCGGTGGTGCAGATTGGCGCGCGCTTTGTGTTGCCCACTGCCCGCGATGATGTCGATGACTATCTCTATGCCAGTGCACAAATCGACCCGCGCAGCGGCAAACTGCTTCCCGACGGGGCATTCAATATCGGCAGCGACTGGTTTTATCCGATGCACTACCACCTCAACTGGGCATGGCTGAACCTGGGCTATTGGCTGGTGGGACTGGCCGGGATGGTGATGCTGCTGGCGCTGATTTCCGGGGTAATCCTGCATCGCAAGCTGTTCCGTGAACTGTTTACCTTCCGTCCCGACAAGCAGCGGCTGCGCAGCCTTCTGGATTTGCACAATCTGAGTGGCGTGGTGGCACTGCCGTTTCATTTGTTTTTCGCCTTTACCGGGGTGCTGATTTTTGCCGCCTGGCTATACCTGCCGGTCGGCCATAGCCTGTTGCAACCGCTGCATGACCGGCACGCCGTACACGAAGCATCCGCCAGTGGGCTGCCGCACCAGCGCAGCGGCAAGGCGCAAACCCATATCGCCCCGGTCACGGCGATGGTGCAGCAGGCCAAACAACGCTGGGCCGAGCGTGGCATGCCCGGCGAAGTTGGCCTGCTGGAGCTGCATCATGTCGGTGATGCCGATGCCTATATCAGCATCCATCGCGCTGGCAGCGACCGGGTGGCGCTGGTCGGGCAGGCGCTGCATTTCAAGGCCAGCAGCGGCGCATTGCTGCATGAGGCGCCGCCGCAAAACCCGGTGGCCGCCGTGCATGAATACCTCAGCGGCCTGCATTTGCAGCACTTTCGCCATTGGCTGCTGCGCTGGCTGTATCTGCTTGGCGGGCTGCTCGGCTGTATCTGCATCGCCACCGGGTTCTTGTTCTTTGTGGAAAAACGCAAGCAGCAGCATGCCCGCCAGGGGCGGCAAGGTAGCCGGGTGGTGGACGCGCTGGCCATCACCGCGATCACCGGCATGGTCTTGGCTGCGCTGGCGATACTGGTCGCCAACCGGCTGCTGCCGGAAAGCTTTACCGCCCTGGGCTGGCAAAGCAGCGACTGGCAAAAGGCGGCATTCTGGGGAGTGTGGCTGGCAGCCGGGCTGCATGCCTGGCTGCGCAGTGCGCCGCTGGCACAAGGCCGCCCGAACCCGGCCTGGCGCGAGCAGTGCCTGCTCGTGGCCGTATTGGCACTGCTGGCAGTGGCGCTGAACTGGCTGAGCACCGGCGATCACCTTCTCAAAACGCTGATAACCGAGCGTTATTGGCCGGTGGCCGGGGTGGACATGGCGCTGCTGTTGAGTGCGTTGACGGCATTGTGGACAGCAAGACGGTTGGGTGAAAGAACCCGCCGTGCGGAGGGCGAGTGATGACAGCGGCGCTATGGCATGGGCTGACCTTGGCCGCCTGCACACTGGGCATGGCCTGGCTGGCGCTGGGCATGGCCGTGCATTGGCAGCAAGTCCGCGGCGCACTGCCTGCCCCGCCGCGGCTGCGGCGGTTGCGGCTACAGGGCTGGCTGGCATTGGCGGCCGGACTGGGCTGCGCGCTGGCGGCCGACCATCCGGGCATGGCCATGCTGGTATGGCCGCTGGCACTGGCTGCGGCGGCATTTATCGTCGCCATGCTGTTGGCCTTCCGCCCGCACTGGCTGCGGCCGCTGGCTTAGAGCCTGTTCCTAATCTTCTCCCCGGTCTGCCGGGGCATACAAAACCCCGCCAGCGGCGGGGTTTTGTGGATTGCCCGGTGAGCTGTGAAGGTCAGCCCAACAAATGCGCCACACCGGCGCGTTCTTCTTCCAGCTCGGCCAGGGTCTTGTCCATCGCGGCGCGGCTGAAATCATCCACCGGCAGGTCTTTGACCACGGTGTATTCGCCGTTTTCGCAGGTGACCGGCACGCCGTAAATCACGCCTTCGGGCACGCCGTAGCTGCCATCGGAAGGCACGCCCATGGTCACCCATTTGCCGTGGGTGCCAAGCGCCCAATCGCGCATATGGTCGATGGCGGCATTGGCTGCGGAAGCGGCCGAGGACAGGCCACGGGCTTCGATAATGGCCGCGCCGCGCTTGCCGACCACCGGGATGAAGGTATTGGCATTCCAGTCGGCATCGTTGATTTTGTCTTTCAGCGAGGCGCCATTCACGGTAGCGAAGCGGTAATCGGGGTACATGGTCGGGCTGTGGTTGCCCCAGACCACCAGTTTCTCGATATCGGCCACCGCCACGCCGGCCTTGTTGGCCAACTGGCTGAGGGCGCGGTTGTGGTCAAGGCGCAGCATTGCGGTGAAGTTTTTGGCCGGCAAGTCCGGGGCGGACTTCATGGCGATATAGGCATTGGTATTGGCCGGGTTGCCGACCACAATCACCTTGACGTTGCGGCTGGCGACCTTGTTCAGCGCCTTGCCCTGTACGGTGAAGATTTCCGCATTCTTGAGCAGCAGGTCTTTGCGCTCCATGCCGGGGCCGCGCGGCATGGCGCCCACCAACAGCGCGTAGTCGGCATCTTTGAAGGCCACTTCCGGGTCATCGGTGCCGACCATGCCGGCCAACAGCGGGAAGGCGCAGTCTTCCAGCTCCATCATCACGCCCTTCAGCGCAGCCTGGGCTTTTTCCAGCGGCAGCTCCAGCATTTGCAGGATGACCGGCTGGTCTTTGCCGAGCATTTCGCCCGAGGCGATGCGGAACAACAGGGCGTAACCGATTTGACCAGCAGCGCCGGTGACGGCAACACGGACGGGTTTCTTCATGACAAAAATCCTCGTTGGTTGAAAAGAACAGGCGGCAGCGCCGCTTGTGAATGCTCAAAAACGCTCAATACACGCGATAGCCCTGCGGGCTTAGCAGCTCTTGCAGGCGCGCGGTGTTATAGCCGTGCACCACTTCCTGGCCGACAACCGTCACCGGCACGCCGCGCGCGCCCAGTGCCTGCATTGCCGCCTGGCCTTCGGGGCTGTCGATATTCAGCGCCTGATATTTGACACTGGCACGCTTGAAATCCGCGCGCTGCTTGCGGCAATAGCCACACCAGTCGGCATACAGCATGACGATGCCGTTATCTCCGGTGCCGTTGCGCGGGTCGTGCTCGGCAAGTTTGCTGCTTGCCGCCTGATTGGCGAAGTGCAGCACTCCGCCAATCAGTGCAACCGCCAATAGCAGCCACAGGGCGCGCATCAGGCTCAGGCCATTTCCGCAAAGAATTCGCGGATACGTTCCATGCCCGGCGCCAGTTGCGGGGTCGGGCAGGTATAGCTGATGCGCAGCGCGCGCGGCTCACCGAAGGCCGAGCCGGGCACGCAGGCCACGCCCTTGCTTTCCAGCAATGCGGCGCACAGCTCCATGTCGTTGTTTACCTGCTTGCCGTTATGCGATTTGCCGAAATAGGCGCTGACATCCGGGAACACATAGAACGCGCCTTGCGGACGCGGGCAGACGATGCCGGGGATGGCATCGAGCACGGCCAGCACTTCATCGCGCTTTTGGGCAAATTCGCGGCATTTTTCCTGCGGCACATCTTGCGGGCCGGCCAGCGCGGCCACGGCGGCGGCATTGATGACTTCCGGCAAGCTGGTGATGTGGTTGGAGTTCATCGTGGTGATGGCATTGGCGACCACTTCCGGGCCGGCCAGCAGCCCCACGCGCCAGCCCGGCATGCCATAGCTCTTGGACAGCGAATCGACAAAAATCACCCGGTCTTTCAGCTCCGGGCGCACATGCACGAAGTTGTGATAGCCCACATCGTCAAACACCATCTGGTTGTAGAGGTCGTCGGCAATGATCCAGGTGTCGGGATACTTGGCGATGACATCGGCCAGCGCTGCGATTTCCTCGCGGCTATACACCATGCCGGTGGGGTTGGAAGGGTTGTTGAACAGCAACATGCGCGGCTTCTTGGCCAGCGCTGCATCCAGTTGCGCCGGGGTCAGCTTGTAATCCTGCTCGGCCGGGCAGGGCAAAAGCTCAATCTTGGCGTTGACGATTTCGGCGATATCGACATAGCTGGTCCAGTACGGCGTCGGGAAGGCAATGGTGTCGCCCTCATCCAGCAGCGCTTCGGCCAGGTTGTAGAGGATGTGCTTGGCGCCCACGCCCGTGGCGCAGTTGGCGCGGGTATAGCCGTTCAGCCCCAGGCGCTCAAGATGCACCAGGAACGCATCCAGAAGCTCCGGCGCGCCCCGGTTGCTGCCGTACTGGCCGCTGTCTTTTTTCAGCCAGTCGGCCACCGCCTGATAGACATGCTTGCCGGGCAGGAAATTTGGCACACCGATGGAAAAACTGATGATGTCGCGGCCTTCGGCCTTCATTTGCTTGGCCTTTTCGGCAATCTGCATGATGGCGCTGGGCTTGGCGCGGCCAATGCGCTGGGCGAGTTGGGGCATGTCGAGTCTCTTTTCAGGAAATGAAGTCAGGAAGGGGCGGAACACGCTGCTCAAAGGCAGCACAAAGCCCGGTGATTTTACCATGCGGCAGCTGTGCGGCCTGGGGCGGTACGCTCATCATGCCGTCTCGGGCAGGCGTAACCAGCACAATCCCGGCATCTTGTTGCCCAGCGGGGTTTTTTCAAGCCAGGGAATCAGCCAGCGCAGCGGCCCACGCGGAAACAGGAAGGTCACGTTATGGACTTCAACCGGCTGTCCAATCCAGCGCGAAAGCGTGGGCGCAAGCTGATCGCGGTCAATCCCCCAGGGCATCGGCGGCGTGCGGTAATGCCGGGTTTTCATCCAGCCGCGCGCGCTCAAGCTGCGGCGTGAGAGTGCGCGACTCAAGTAGTCGAACATCAAAATGGCGCCGGGAAAGCGTGCCGCCATCGCCTGCATCAGCGCCGCGACTTGTTCTTCCTTGAAATACATCAGCAGCCCCTGGGCGCTGATGAAGACGGCGCGCCCCGGCGGCACGGCGTCGAACCAGGCGCTATCGAGCGCACTGACGGCAATATGCCGGTGCTGTGCATCCGGCTGGATGAAGCGCTCGCGAACGGCCATGGCTTCGGGCAGGTCAATGCTCAGCCATAGCGCCTGGGGTGCATCGATGCGAAAACGCTGAGTTTCGAGTCCCTCGCCCAGATTGACGATGACCGCATCGGGATGCTCGTGCAGGAATGCGCGCAGCCGCGCATCGAACAACTGCGAGCGCACCCCATGCGAAGGCTCGGCACGGCCGAAGCTGCGCACATAGTCATAATCAATGGTGCGATAAATCTCCAGGCATTTTTCATCGCGGATGCAGCCATCGGGGCGTGCCGCCTCGCTGGCGCGGTTATGCAAAGGCCAGAGTGTGGTTTCTGGTACGCCACTCAGATTGGTTTTCATCATCCTCTCCCATCAAGCAAGCTGCTTTTCCAGCAAGGCCACAAAGCGGTCGATATGGCCTTGCAGGAACTGGCGTGTGGATTCGACATGGATGCGCCCATTGGCATCAAACAGGCTGGGAGAGTTGCCCAGAAATACTTCGGGTTGGCCGACAATGGGCATATCGAAATACGACAAGGCCAGACGCAGATTCTTGTTGGCGCTGTAGCCGCCCATCTTGCCGACCGAGTGACTGATGATGGCTGCCGGTTTGTTTTTCCAGGCCAAATCGCTATTGGGCTTGGAGCCGATATCAATGGCGTTTTTCAAGCAGGCCGGAATGGTGCGATTGTTTTCTGCGGTGACAAACAGCACGCCGGTGGCCGCCTTGATGGCCTGTCGAAACTGCACATAGCGCTCAGGCAGCGTTACTTCGCTCTCATCGGGGTCGTCATAGTCGAAGTTGTACAACGGCAGGTCACCGATTTCGACAATTTCCGCCAGATAGCCAGACGGAAACATTTCGATGACGTTCAACGCCGTTTTGCGTGCGTATGAGCCTTTGCGCAGGCTGCCGACCAGGACTGCAATTTTCTTCTCGTGCATTGTCTTGCCTCATTGCCGAAGTGGATGGGGTTCGGCTGGCACTGACAACACATCAGCAGCTTGCGTGCAGGCGATTTTACCTCGTCGAGCTGGCAGATGCCGGACAAAACAAAGCCGGCATGACGCCGGCCTTGTCGGGTTGGGTGTGCAATGCACTCAGGCGGCCAGAATCTTGTTCCATTCGGCCACGCGCTCGGCCTTGGCGGCCAGCGCGGCTTCGGCATCACCTTCAATGCGGATGGACTTGATGCCATCGCCTTGCTGGATGCTGTCCACCACTTCCAGACCTTCCAGCACCTTGCCGAATACGGTGTGCTTGCCGTCCAGCCAATCGGTCTTGATATGGGTGATGAAGAACTGGCTGCCATTGGTGTTCGGGCCGGCATTGGCCATCGAAATCACGCCGCGCTCATGGCGCACGCCATTATTGGTTTCGTCCTCGAAGCGGTAGCCAGGGCCGCCGGTGCCGCGTCCGTCCGGGCAGCCACCCTGAATCATGAAGTCGGCGATGACGCGGTGGAAGTTCAGGCCGTTATAGAAGCCGCGCTGGGCGAGGTTGACGAAATTGGCCACGGTCAGCGGCGCCTTGTCGGCAAACAGCTCCAGTTTGATGGCGCCGCGGTCGGTATCGATGATTGCAGTCAGGGACATGCCTTTTCCTTAGGGTGATGAAAGAGCACGCCCGCGCTTGTGAGCGCTTGCCAGACAAGGCGGGCGTGTCTTTCAGGATGGGGACACGCCTGTCATGATTCAAGGCCGTCCCATCCCTCTCCCCATCAGAGTTTTTCTGCGGCAGCCTCGCCCTTCTGGAAGGTGGTGTACACGATGACCGGGATGGACAAATCGCCCAGATATTCGTGCACCAACGGCTCGACATCATTCCAGTCAAGGCCGCCCACGCCCGTTGCCAGCTTGGGCAGGGCAATGCTCTGGATGTTTTCGTCCTCGATGAACTTGCGCAGCGCCTTCAGGGTATGGCGCACCTGCGAGAGCGTGGCCTTGCCGGGCTTGCCACCGCTATGGCCTTCGGCGCCTTCCTGGGTGAACAGGTTGACCACACGCTGGCCGTCTGCCCCCATCCATGCCCACAACTCGCCGGGCTTGGGGCTTTGCGTATGGCAGTAATGGCGGAAATCCTTGTACAGCGAAGGCGCGTGCTCGCGCAGTGCCAGCGCCAGTCCTTGATGAAAATCATCGTTCGGAGCGATGCCATGGGCGATGGCATGGGCGCGGCTCAACAGGATGTCGCCGGAAACGTTCTGAATCATGAGTTCTCCTTCGTTTTAAGCCAGATGCTTGGTGCAGGGTCATTGTGCGCCTTGTTGCGCCGCCGCATCTTGAGCCTGCGCATACTGCAAAAAGCACAGTCGCGTATAATTGGTGCCCATCTTTTTATTTCAGATGGCCGCGTGTGCGGCCTTTTTGTATGTCCATCAAAAATCTTCGCAATATCGCCATCGTTGCCCACGTTGACCACGGCAAGACCACCCTGGTTGACCAGCTGCTGAAGCAATCCCACACCTTTGACGAGCGCACCGTGCTGGCCGAGCGCGTCATGGACAGCGGCGACATCGAAAAAGAGCGCGGCATCACCATCCTCGCCAAGAACACGGCCATCAAATGGAAGTCGCCCGAAGGCGAGGAATACCGCATCAATATCGTCGATACCCCCGGGCACGCCGACTTTGGCGGCGAGGTCGAGCGTGTGTTGTCGATGGTGGACTCGGTGCTGATTCTGGTCGACGCCATGGACGGGCCGATGCCGCAAACTCGCTTCGTCACCGAAAAAGCCTTCGCCATGGGCTTCAAGCCGATCGTGGTGATCAACAAGGTGGATCGCCCCGGCGCGCGCCCGGACTGGGTGCTGGATCAAACCTTTGACCTGTTCGACCGCCTCGGCGCCACCGACGAGCAGCTGGATTTCCCGGTGGTGTATGCCTCGGGTCTGAACGGCTATGCCGGGCTGGATGAGAGTGTCCGCGAGGGTGACATGACGCCGCTGTTCCAGGCCATCATCGAGCATGTGCCGGTGCCGCCAGTCAGCGAGGAAGGCCCGTTCCAGATGCGCGTGACCAGCCTCGATTACAACAACTATGTCGGCGTGATCGGCATTGGCCGCATCCAGCGCGGCAAAGTGCGCACCAACATGCCGGTGACGGTGATTGATGTCGATGGCAAGACCCGCAACGGCAAAGTGCTGCAAGTGCTGGGCTTCATGGGGCTGGACCGTATCGAAGTGAACGAGGCGCAGGCCGGTGACATCATCGCCTTCTCCGGCATCGAAAAGCTCGGCATCAGCGAAACCCTGTGTGACCCCGCTGCCGTGGAGCAGCTGCCGGTACTAAGCGTGGATGAACCGACCATCTCGATGACCTTCCAGGTCAACGACTCACCGTTTGCCGGCAACAAGGATCGCAGCGGCGGCAAATTCCTCACCAGCCGCCAGCTGCGCGACCGGCTGATGCGTGAAACCCAGCACAACGTCGCGCTGCGGGTGGAAGACACCAATGATGCCGACAAGTTCAAGGTGTCCGGTCGCGGCGAGTTGCACCTGTCGATTCTCATTGAAACCATGCGCCGCGAAGGCTATGAGCTGGCCGTGTCCCGCCCCGAAGTCATCATTCGTGAAATCGATGGCGTGATGCAGGAGCCGTATGAGCAACTGGTGGTCGATCTGGAGGAGGAATACCAGGGCGGCGTGATGGCGCGGTTGGGCGAGCGCAAGGCGCTGCTGCAAAACATGGTGCCCGATGGCAAAGGCCGGGTGCGCATGGAGTTCATCATCCCCGCGCGCGGCTTGATTGGTTTCCAGACCGAGTTCAAGACCCTGACTTCCGGCAGTGGCCTGCTGTTCCATGTGTTCGACCATTACGGGCCGAAAACCGAAGGCGCCATCGGTCAGCGCCAGAACGGCGTGCTGATTTCCAACGACACCGGCACCTCCACCGCCTATGCACAGATGGCGATGCAGGAGCGTGGCCGGCTGTTCGTCGAGCCGCAGGAAGAAATCTACGAAGGCCAGCTGGTCGGCATCCATGCCAAGGACAATGACCTCACCGTCAATGCCCTGCGTGCCAAACAGCTCACCAACTTCCGTGCTTCGGGCAAGGATGAAGCGCTGGCGCTGACGCCGCCAGTCAAATTCTCGCTGGAGCAGGCGCTGGAATTCATCGACGACGATGAGCTGGTGGAAGTCACCCCAAAGCAAATCCGTCTGCGCAAGAAACTGCGCAGCGAAACCGACCGAAAACGCGCCTCGCGCCAGGGCTGAGCCGGCGCATGCAGGCTTTGGGTGGCCATATATGAATGGCCACCCCTGCCGTATTCATAAACTGCAGGTCGGAGGGCAGGATTCACTTTCCGTACACCCGGATTTTCCAAGAATCCTCGCATCAGCCATGCCTTTAACCGCGTCGCTGAAAATGCCTTTTGATTTCTATTTTTCTTAAGAAGGAGCGTTTCATGAAGATGGTTGCTAAAGGTCTGGCACTGGCCGTGTTGGCTTGCATTACCGCCCCGCAAGCATTTGCCCAAACCCGTGGTGGCAGTGTTTCCTACCACTGTGATGGCGGCCGCACCTTGGCGGTCAGCTATAGCTTCAATTCTGCGGGCATCCCCACCCAGGCGCGCATGCGCATCAATGGTGCCAATCGCGTGTTGAGCTATGACCTTGACCGCTCCAGCGATGTGGAAACCTTTTTCAAAGATCGCAGCGGCTATACCCTCAGCAGCGATTACATCGACGCCTCCAACTATCAGCGCTCCGCTGCACTGGTCATGGCGCCCAACGGCAATATCCTGTTCAAAGGCTGCCAAGCACGCGGTCATGCCACGGCAAACCGTCCGGCTCCGGCACCCCAGCAAAGCCGTAACGGTGGCAGCGTCAACTATCGTTGCCAGAACAATCGCCGCGTGACGGTTCAGTACCGTTTCAATGCCCAGGGTGTCCCCACTCAGGCGGTCGTGAACCTGCAGGGCGCCAACCGCACCCTGCGGTACGATATGAACAACTCCACCGATACCGAAACCTACTTCATCGGCTCAGGGTATCGCATTGGCGCAGGCTATATGGATATTCACAACTACACCACCAATAGCGGCATCAATATCTATTCGCCCCGTCATGAAATGCTGTACAAGGGCTGCGAACCGACTCGTTAAGCTGTTGGACTTTTGGGAAAAGACCGGGCGAAATTCGTCCGGTCTTTGTTTTTGCGTGCATTTCCGCCATGAAGAGGGCGGGTGATGGCACTGCAAGGTCATTTCTTGGGTGGAATACTCCAAACAGCCGTGCATTCGGTCAGAAAGGTGCTGCCCTCGATGGGGCGCGAGAAAGACGGATGGGAAAAGAATCTCTGGGCTATGGCATCAAAGGGTTCAGAGGAATCAGCGACTATGCCAAGCGCCTCAGCCGCAGGCGCTCATCGAGTAGTTCCACAAGTTGTTTGAGGGCATCAGCGCCTTCAACGACAAGCTGCTCGATTGCCTCATTGGCTTCAACGAATACAAACCTCATTAAGCATCCGGATGGCGATTTTCCATGCCGTTCCTCAAAGACGAACACCAGCGCGAGATGTATTGGCGGGGTACAGTGGCTTGTAACTGCCGCCACTTGGCGCTAATATGCCGCGCCTGATGAAGCCTTGTGGCTTGCATCACCCGCCTGGCAGATAAAATTGCAGGCTCGGGCCGTCGGTGTCGTTGACGCATCGGCACCGGATACATGTTTTGACCGGAAGGGGCCCTAGCGGCCCTTTTCTTTTTGTTTCTCTGGATTCTTCGATGGACAAGGCACAACAAATCAGCCAATTGCTGGCACCCACGGTTGCAGCATTGGGGCTGGAGCTGCTCGGGGTTGAATATCTCACCATGCCCGGCGGAGCGGTGCTGCGCCTGTATATCGACGTGCCCGAAGCCGAGGCCGCAAGCGAGGCGCCGCGCTCGGTAGGCATTGACGAATGCGAGCAAGTCAGCCGTGAAGTTTCGGCGCAGCTGGATGTGGAAGACCCCATCAGCGGCCATTACACGCTGGAGGTTTCCTCTCCCGGCCTTGACCGGCCGCTGTTCACGCTGGCGCAGTTTGCCCGCTTTGTCGGTGAGACCGCCAAGGTCGGCCTGAAGCTGCCGCAGGATGGCCGTCGCCGTCTGACCGGGCGCATCCTGAAAGTGGAGGGCGAATTGGTTCATTTTGATATTGACGGCCAGCCGTTTGCGGCCAGCTTCGACAATATCGACAAGGCCCGCATCGTGCCCGATTGGGCGGCGCTGGGCTATGCCGCTGGCAAGGCAGGCCGTGGCAGCAAGCAAAAATCCTCAACCTCACCCAAGCAGGCGGAACAGGCCGCCGATGCGGAGTCTGAACAATGAGCAAAGACCTGTTGCTGGTCGCCGAAGCGGTCGCCAATGAAAAGGGCGTCCCCAATGAAGTGATTTTTTCCGCCATCGAAGCGGCATTGGCCTCGGCGGCCAAGAAGCGTTATATCGACCAGGATGTGGCCGTGCGCGTGTCGATCAACCCCAAGGATGGCAGCTATGAAACCTTCCGCCGCTGGGAAGTGGTGGCCGATGATGTGGTGATGGAATCGCCCGACAGGCAAATCCGTCTGATGGATGCGGTCGAAGAGGCCGAAGGCGTCGAGGTCGGCGACTATATCGAAGAACAAATCGACAATGCCGAATTTGGTCGTATCGCTGCCCAGGCCGCCAAACAGGTGATCATGCAGCGCGTGCGCGATGCCGAGCGCCAGCAGGTGGTGGATGCCTGGAAAGACCGCGTGGGCGAGCTGATTACCGGCACCGTCAAGCGCGTGGAGCGCGGCAATGTCTATGTCGATCTGGGCGGCAAGGCCGAAGGCTTCATCCCCAAGGACAAAGGCATCCCGCGCGACATCCTGCGCACCGGCGACCGTGTGCGAGGCTATCTGTACGAAGTGAAAAGCGAGCCGCGCGGCCCGCAAATCTTCATCAGCCGTGCCGCGCCGGAATTCATGATGGAGCTGTTCCGTCTGGAAGTGCCGGAAGTCGGCCAAGGCTTGGTGGATATCAAGGCCTGTGCCCGTGACCCCGGTGACCGCGCCAAGATTGCCGTGCTGGCCTATGACAACCGCACCGACCCGATTGGCGCCTGCATCGGCATGCGCGGCTCGCGCGTGCAGGCGGTGACCAATGAGCTCAACGGCGAGCGCGTGGATATTGTGCTGTGGAGCGATAACCCGGCGCAGTTCGTCATCAATGCCATGGCGCCTGCCGAGGTGCAGTCGATCATCGTCGATGAAGAAAAACACGCAATGGATCTGGCCGTGGCCGAGGAATCGCTGGCCAAAGCGATTGGCAAGGGCGGCCAGAACGTGCGCCTTGCCAGCCGCCTGACCGGCTGGCAGCTCAATGTCATGACCAGCGAACAGGTTGCCGCCAAGAGCGAGGCCGAGCAGGCCGCGGCGCGCAGCCTGTTTGTGGAAAAACTGGAAGTGGATGATGAGCTGGCCGGGATTCTGGTCAGCGAAGGCTTCAGCACGGTGGAAGAAATCGCCTATGTGCCGGTCGCCGAGCTGCTGGCCATCGACGGCTTTGATGAAGAAGTGGTCGAGGAGCTGCGCGCCCGTGCCCGCGATGCACTCATCAACGATGCCCTGGCGGTGGAAGAGGCGCTGGATGAAAACCAGCCTGCCGAAGACCTGCTCTCGCTGGAAGGGATGGATGCTGCCGTTGCCTACGAACTGGCCGCCCGTGGCGTGCGTACCCGCGAGGATTTGGCCGAGCTTGCCGTGGATGAAATCACCGACATTGAAAATGTCGATGAGACCCGCGCCTCGGCATTGATCATGGAAGCGCGCAAACACTGGTTTGAATGACGGCGCTGGCGCCATCACACTTAAAATCGAATACCGGCCATGCCTGACATGGCTCGCAATACGGAAAACGCATGTCGCAGAAAACCACTATCCGCAAACTTGCCGAACTGGTCAAAACCCCGGTTGACAAGTTCCTGGAGCAGCTCGCAGAAGCTGGAATGCCGTTCAAGGACGCCGACCAGGAAGTGACGACCGAACAAAAAAGCAAGTTGCTGGCATTCCTGAAGCGCTCGCATGGTCGCGATGAAGGGGCGGCGGATATTGTCGCGCCGAAAAAAATCACCTTAAAGCGCAGCAAGACCGAAGAGCTGACCGTCGGTGGCGGCAAGAACAAGCAGACCGTGGAAGTCACGGTGCGCAAGAAAGTGGTGCTGAAAAAGCCCACGGCCGGTACTGAAAAAATCAAGCCGGTGGATGATGAGCACGCTGAGGTGCTGCGCAAGCTGGAAGAGTCGCGCAGGCGCAATCTGGAAGAGCAGCAGCGGCTGGCCGAGCTTGACCGTCGCCGTGCCGAGGAAGCCGAGGCCGAGCGCCGCCGGGTGGAAGAAGAAGCCCGGCGTGCAGCCGAGGAAGCCGAAGCTGCAAAAGCGGCTGAAGAAGCGGCGGCCAAGGCGGCCGAGCTGGCTGCCCGCGACCAGGAGGCAGCCGCTGAAAAGCAAGCCTCTGCCGTCTCGGTGCAGGAGGCAAAGCCTGCGGTGCGCAGCGCCAAGCCTGCCGCGCCGCGTCGTGGGGAAGCCACGCGCGATGAGCGTGGCAGCAGCAAGGGCAAATCGCGCAGCAGTCACGGCATGGGGCGCGATGACGATGATGACGGTGGCAGCCGCTACAGCGGCCAGCTGCACCTGCCCTCGGGCGAGCGCAACCGTCGCGGCGGCACTGCGGCAGGCCGTGGCAAACCCGGCAAGGGACGTCGTCCGGAACCTGCGCGCAGCGGTGGCGGCGAGCACGGCTTCCAGCGTCCGACCGAGAAAATCGTGCGCGAAGTCGCCATCGGTGAAGCCATCACTGTCGGCGACCTGGCGCAGAAATTGGCGCTCAAAGGCGGCGAAGTGGTCAAGGCGCTGTTCAAGATGGGGGTGATGGCCACCATTACCCAGACCATCGATCACGACACAGCGGTGCTGGTGACCGAGGAGCTCGGCCACAAGGCGGTGGCTGCCGACCAAAACGATGCCGAATCGGAACTGCTTGCCCATCTGGAAGACCAGCAGGGCGATGCCAGTCCGCGTCCGCCGGTGGTCACCATCATGGGCCACGTTGATCACGGCAAGACCTCGCTGCTGGACTATATCCGGCGCACCAAGGTGGTTTCCGGTGAGGCCGGTGGCATTACCCAGCATATCGGGGCTTATCACGTTGAAACCGACAAGGGCGTGGTCAGCTTCCTCGATACCCCCGGCCACGCGGCTTTCAGCCAGATGCGTGCCCGTGGTGCCAAGCTCACCGATATCGTGGTGTTGGTGGTGGCTGCCGATGACGGCGTGATGCCGCAGACCCGCGAAGCCATCCAGCATGCGCGTGCGGCCAAGGTGCCGCTGCTGGTGGCCATCAACAAAATCGACAAGTCCACTGCCGACCCGATGCGCATCAAGAACGAGCTGCTGGAATCGGAAGTGGTCGCGGTAGAGTTCGGTGGCGATGTGGAAATGGTGGAAATCTCCGCCAAGACCGGGCAGGGCATCGACGATCTGCTTGACACCATTCTGGTGCAGGCCGAAGTGCTGGAGCTCAAGGCCGTGGCCGAAGGCCGCGCCGCCGGCGTGGTGATTGAATCCTCGCTCGACAAGGGGCGTGGTCCGGTGGCGACGGTGCTGGTGCAGCAAGGCCAGCTTGCCAAGGGCGATTACTTGGTTTGCGGCGTGCAATATGGCCGCGTGCGTGCGCTGTTTGATGAAAACGGCCAGCAAGTGCCGAGCGCCGGCCCGTCGATTCCGGTGCAGCTCTTGGGGCTTTCGGGCGTGCCCGATGCCGGTGATGACTTCGTGGTGGTGGCCGATGAGCGCCTTGCCAAGGACGTGGCGCAGCAACGCGATGCCAAACGCCGTGAAATGCGTCTGGTCAAGCAGGCCGGCAACCGCATGGAAGACATCATGGCGCAGATGGGCGCCGGCAATGAGCAGCAGGTGCTGAACCTGGTGATCAAGGCCGATGTGCAAGGCTCGGTGGAAGCGCTGCGCGAGGCGTTGACGGGGCTGTCCAACGAGCAAATCCGCATCAATGTCATTGGCGCCGGTGTCGGCGGCATCACCGAATCCGATGCCCAATTGGCGGCCACTTCCAAAGCCACCGTCATCGGCTTCAACGTGCGCGCTGATGCCACTGCGCGCAAGGTGATTGAAGGCAATGGCGTTGACTTGCGTTATTTCTCCATCATTTATGACGTCATCGATCAGGTGAAGCAGGTCGCTTCCGGGCTTTTGGGCGTGGAAATCCGCGAGGAAATCATCGGCATTGCCGAAGTGCGCGATGTATTCCGCAGCTCCAAGTTCGGCGCCGTGGCCGGCTGCATGGTGGTCGAAGGCATGGTCAAGAAGTCCAACCCGATTCGCGTGCTGCGCGACTCGGTGGTGGTGTTCGAAGGCGAACTCGAAAGCCTGCGCCGCTACAAGGAAAATGTCGATGAGGTCAAGGAAGGCACCGAATGCGGTATCGGCGTGAAGGCCTATAACGATGTCAAGGCCGGCGACCAGATCGAATGCTACGAACGCATCGAAGTGCAGAGGACGCTGTAAGCGATGGCAGGGCAACGCAAATCCTTTCATCGCATCGACCGGGTTGCCGCGCAGATGCGCCGCGACCTGGGCACCTTGGTGCACAATGCCGTGCGCGAGCTTGGCCTGCCTTCGGTCAGCGTTTCCGATGTGGAAGTCACCCGTGACTTGGCACATGCCAAGGTGTTTGTCACCGCTTTGATGAGCGAAAAGTCGGCAGAAGCGGTGGCCGGCTTGCAGGCCAATGCCCGCGAGATTCGCTTTCAACTGGCGCAGATGATGAAACTGCGCCATGTGCCGGAGCTGCACTTCCATTACGACGATTCGGTTGACCGTGGCGAGCGTATCGATGCCCTGCTGCGTGAGTTGCCCGAAGTGCACACAGACCCGCAAGCCCCGGGCGAGGCGGAATCACAGGATTGACCAAAGGATGCCGGGCTTGCCCGGCATCTGTTTTTGCACACCATGTCCAAACCCCGCACCCGCCACCGTTTCCGCAAATTGCACGGCATCCTGCTGCTGGACAAGCCCAGCGGCCCGAGCTCCAATCAGGTGCTACAAAAAGTGCGGCATCTGTTTCGTGCCGAAAAAGCCGGGCACACCGGCGCGCTTGACCCGCTGGCCACCGGGCTGTTGCCGGTTTGCTTTGGCGAGGCGACCAAAATCGCAGGCCATTTGCTCGGGGCGAGCAAGGCTTATGAAACCGTGGCCAGGCTCGGCATCACCACCGATAGCGATGATGCCGAAGGCCAGATATTGCGCGAGCGCCCGCTTCCAGCCTTGAGCGAGGCCAACATCCAAGCCGCGCTTGCCAAGCTCACCGGCCGCATCCAGCAAGTGCCGCCGATGTATTCGGCATTGAAACGCGGTGGCGAACCGCTGTATGCCAAGGCGCGGCGCGGCGAAACCATCGAGCTGGAGGCGCGCCAAGTTGATGTTCACGCCTTCAGCCTGCTGGCGGCGACGCCCGCGACATTGCGCCTTGCAGTGGAATGCGGCAGCGGTACCTATGTGCGTTCGCTGGTGCGCGATTTGGGCGAGTTGCTTGGTTGCGGCGCGCATGTGGCCGAGCTGCGCAGACTTTGGGTTGAGCCGTTCCGCACGCCGCGGATGTGGACGCTGGAGGAATTGCAGGCGCTGGCCGAGCAGGGCGGCGAGGCAGCACTCGATGCCTGCCTGTTGCCGATTGAAGCGGGCATGGCGGCCTGGCCGAAAGTGCAGCTGGATGCCTTACAGGCGCACAGGCTGGGTCAGGGGCAGGCATTGAAGGGCGCGTTTTTGCCGTGCGGAGACGTGCTCGCCTGCGATAGGCAAGGGCGCGCGCTTGGCATTGCGCAGATAGACGAAAACGGCATTTTGCGTGGCAAGCGGCTGTTTTCGTGGGCGGCGGTGACGACCGCCTCCGCATCGGCTACCGAGGTTTGATATGGACACTGGTGTCATCCGTGTATTGCCCGAAACATTGGCCAACCAGATTGCCGCAGGCGAGGTGGTGGAGCGCCCGGCCTCGGTGGTCAAGGAATTGGTGGAAAACGCGCTGGATGCGGGCGCCACGCGAGTGGATGTGGACTTGGAAGAAGGCGGTGTGCGCCTGATTCGGGTGCGTGATGATGGTGTGGGTATCGCTGCTGATGAGCTGAGGCTTGCCGTGCAGCGCCATGCCACCAGCAAAATCGCCACGCTCGATGACCTTGAAGCGGTGGCGACGCTGGGCTTTCGTGGCGAGGCGCTGCCCTCCATCGCCTCGGTCAGCCGCTTCCGCATTGCCTCCAAACGCGCCGACAGTGCTCACGGCCATGCCTTGGAAGTGGAAGGCGGCAAGCTCGGTGTGCCGGCGCCTGCGGCGCAAGCACAGGGCACTACGGTGGAAGTGCGGGACTTGTTTTTCAATGTGCCGGCGCGGCGCAAATTCCTGCGCACTGAGCGTACCGAACTTGGACATATCGAAGAATGGCTGCGGCAGTTGGCACTGGTGCGCCCGGATGTGGAGCTGCGCCTGTCGCATAACGGCAAGCAGATCAAGCGCTATCGCGGCGGTGAAGCGGCCGAGTTTGCCCGTGCCAGAGTGCTGGAAACCCTGGGCGAGGAATTTGCGCGCCATGCCATCGTCATCGAGCATGAGGCAGCAGGCCTGAAGATTTCCGGCTGGATTGCGCAGCCGGCCTACAACCGCGCTGCGACCGACCAGCAATACTTTTATGTCAATGGCCGTGCGGTGCGCGACCGCAGCGTGGCGCATGCAGTGAAGCTGGCCTATACCGATGTGCTGTACCACGGCCGGCATCCGGCCTATGTCTTGTTTCTGGATATCGACCCGCGCCGGGTGGATGTCAATGTGCATCCGGCCAAGCATGAAGTGCGCTTCCGCGATGGCCGGCTGGTGCACGATTTTGTCTATCGTAGCCTGAAAGAAGCGCTGGCGCAGACCCGCGCCGGCTCAGAAGCTGACGCCGAAATGCCGGTAGCGGCGCCCAATCCATTGGCTGCCGCACAAGCCCCCGGGCAACGGGCGAGTGCCTATGATTGGCAGCGTCCGCAACCGGGCTTGCGGCTTGGCGTGAGCGAAGCGCCTGCGGCATATGCGGCGCTGTATCGCGGCAGCCAGGCCGCTTCGCATGGCGAGTCGCCGGTGAGCGCTCCAGTCATGCCGGAAGGGGATGGCGAAATGCCGCCGCTGGGTTTTGCCGTTGCGCAGCTGCATGGCATTTACATCCTGGCCGAGACCGCCGAGGGCATGGTGGTGGTGGACATGCACGCCGCGCACGAGCGCATCAATTACGAGCGCCTGAAGGCGGCTTTTGATGGCGAGGGACTGCGCCTGCAACCGCTGCTGGTGCCGCAGACCTTGGCCGTCTCGCTGCGTGAGGCCGAGCTGGTGGAACAAGAAGGGCAGACACTGCGGCAGTTGGGCTTTGAGCTTGACCGCAGTGGCGAGTTATCGGTATTGCTGCGTGCAGTGCCGGCACTGCTTGCCAATGGCAATGCCGAGGCGCTGGTACGCGATGTGCTCTCGGACTTTATCGAACATGGCCACAGCCTGCGCGTGGCCGAAGCCCGCGACCGGCTGCTGGCCACCATGGCCTGCCACGGCAGCGTGCGCGCCAACCGCCGACTGACCCTGCCGGAAATGAATGCCCTGCTGCGCGATATGGAGGCTACCGAGCGCTCGGCGCAATGCAATCATGGCCGCCCCACCTGGGCGCGCTTCACACTGGCGGAAATGGATCGCTGGTTTCTTCGAGGACGCTGAAGATGAGTCACTGGCAACCTTCCGCTGCATTTGATGCGCTGCGGCTGCGCGCCCGGCTGAACCGCCTGATTCGCGAGTTCTTCCATGCCCGCGATGTGTTGGAGGTGGAAACACCGATGCTCTCGCAGGCAGGCGTCACCGATGTGCATATCGCCCCGTTTTCGCTGCATTTCTCCGGCCGCACCGAAGGTGGCCCGGCAACCCGCTGGCTGCGCACCTCACCGGAATATCCGTTGAAGCGCCTGCTGGCGGCCGGTGTGGGCGACTGCTACGAACTAGGCCGGGTGTTCCGCGATGGCGAAGCCGGTGGTCGCCACAATCCCGAATTCACCATGCTCGAATGGTATCGGCAGGGCTGGAATCATCATCAGCTGATGGCTGAAACCATCGACCTGGTACAGGCGGCTCTGGCATTGGTGGGGCGCAAGGCCGCAAGCGTTGAAATCATCAGCTATCGCGAATTGTTCCAGCGCCGTCTGGGGCTGGATGCGTTTACGGCCAGCATGGATGAATTGCAGGCGGCGCTGGGCGATGTGCTGATTGACCCGGATGGTTTGATGCGCGATGACTGGCTGGATTTGCTGATGACCCATCGCATCCAGCCAGGCTTTGCCGCCGATGCCATCACCGTACTGCATGATTATCCGGCCAGCCAATGTGCCTTGGCACGGCTGCGCGATGATGGCGATGGCTATCCGGTAGCCGAGCGCTTCGAGCTGTATCTGGGGGCGCTGGAGCTTGCCAATGGCTATCACGAACTTGCCGATGCGGCAGAGCAGGGCGAGCGTTTTGCCCGCGATGTCAGGTTGCGCCAGCAGCGCGGTGATGCGCAGATTCCGCCAATCGACCCGCATCTGCTGGAAGCGCTCGCATACGGCCTGCCTGATTGCGCAGGGGTAGCGCTGGGTATCGACCGGCTACTGATGGCCATGCAAAACACCGGGAAAATCGCCGACGTACTGGCCTTTGATTTTTTCCGCGCTTAAGCGCCTGTTTTGGGGGGGGGCTTCTCCACAGCTTCACGCCGACGCGGTACATTGAGCGCATGGTGAAAAGCATGTTTTCCGGTTGGCTGGTTTTGATGGCGCTTGGTAGCCAAGCGGCGCAGGCAGAATCGGCGCCGCCTGACAGAATCACCTGCGAATCCATTGCCGAACGCTGGCAGCAATGCCCTTTTCCGTTCACGGGCGAAGCCGTGCTGCTGCGCCAGCTCTCGCGCAATGCCTGTGTGCGCAACCACTCCTGGGGGCAGGACGCGGGCGGTGTTTGGGTTGCGCGTGGCTGTCGTGGCGAGTTTGGCGTGTTGCGTCAAAATCATGCAGATACACAGGGTGCGATGCTGTGGCGACGCCTGCGCTGTGAATCCCGCAACGGCACACAAGTGGACTGCCCGGTCGATACCCGCAATGGCGTGCGCTTGCTGCGTCAGCTCTCCCGGCCAGACTGCACATTGGGGCGCAGCTGGGGGTTCGAGCCAGACCGTATCTGGGTATCGCGGGGCTGTCGCGCCGAGTTTGAAGTGCGTACCAGTAGTAAACCGGGCTTCTGGCGCAGGCTGTTGCGTGACAGGCAGAATCAAAACCACGACAGCGGTCAAAGCCTGCGCTGCGAATCCCGCAATGGCGCGCGCGCTGAATGCGCCGTGTCCGGGGTCAGTCAGGTGGTGCTGGTGCAGCAGCTTTCAGCGGCGGCCTGTAGCGAGGGCGTGAGTTGGGGCTGGGATGCCGATACCGTGTGGGTGGACGCCGGCTGCCGCGCCGAGTTCATGCTGTGGTGAGGCTTGCTTGCAGATATGGCCGACTTCAGCCGACAAGCAAATTTTTGTTGACATGGGACTGTTATGCTATTGTTAACGTGGCTTTCACACAGTTGCCCGTAATCTTTGCTCACCCGGCGCACTGTCGGATGGCCGTGTCGTCAAGGCGTTGAGTTGTTCCCGCTGGGTTCAAGCATCGTTACGGTACGCTTTAATTCGCTAGATAAGCATCTTTAAGGAGCTCAAGGTATGAATAAGAAACTCCTCTGCGCCGCGCTGTTGTGCGGTATGGGTATGGCGCACTCCGCCATTGCTCAGGAGTTCGATGATCGCTGGTATGTTTCTGCCGGCACTGGTGTCAACTTCCAGGATAAGGATCGTGGTACTGATGATGCCGTCTTCGGTACGATCGGCTTTGGTAAGTTCTACTCGCCGAACTGGTCGGTCGATCTGGAACTGAACTATCAGAACCCGGCTAAGACCGCCAACCCGAATCTGTGGTGGAGCCAGTACGGCGCCTCTATCGATGCGCGCTATCACTTCCGCGGTGCCGACCGTAACTGGTGGCCGTATGTGAAGGTTGGCGTTGGCATGCAGCGTCATGAAGAAGAGTTCATCGGCTGGAACGGTGCGCCGGACATCCACGGCAGCTACCCGGCTCAGCACAAGGACAACAACGCTGCGCTGAACCTCGGCGTTGGTCTGCAGGCTGATTTTGGTCGCGTTGACCTGCGTACCGAAGTGGGCGCTCGCGTCGACTTTGACAAAGTGCAGGCCGGTCCTTCGGGCATGCCGCTGAATCAGGCTGTGGTTTACAAGCAGCATGACCAGTTCGTGGATCTGCTCGCTTCGGTGGGTCTGACCGTTGCTCTGGGGCCGGAGCCGCAGCAGCCGGTTGCCCCGCCGCCGCCGCCGGTTCCGCGGGCTGCTCCGAGCTGTGCCGATATGGATAGCGACGGTGACGGTGTCAACGATTGTAACGACCGCTGCCCGGGCACTGCCGCTGGCACCGCTGTGGGTCCGGATGGCTGTGCCGTTCCGGTCAGTATCGACCTCAAGGGCGTGAACTTCGACTTTGACAAGTCCACCCTGCGTCCGGATGCCGTGGCTATCCTGAACGAAGCTGTGGAAATCCTGAAGCGCTACCCGCAAATGAGCGTGGAAGTGGCAGGTCACACCGACCTGTGCGGTAAGGATGCCTACAACCAGTCGCTGTCCGAGCGTCGTGCCCGTGCCGTGTATGACTACATGGTTCGCAACGGTGTCGAAGCCAGCCGTCTGGCAGGCCCGGTGGGCTACGGTGAAAGCCGTCCGCTGGAAAACACCCCGCAGACCTCGCCGGCTTGCCGCAGCGAAGTCAACCGTCGTACCGAACTCAACGTCCAGAACTGATCCGGACTTTGAGTGTCGTATCCAAGAAACCCGGCTTTGGCCGGGTTTCTTGTTGTTGGATGGAGCGCTTGTGTTTTGCTGCAGCTTGAGAAATATTTTTGATAAGCTTGGGTGAGCTTTATTGGAGACCCTCATGCGTCCTCACCATACTCTGATCGCACTGCCGCTGATGCTTGCTGCAGGCTTGCTCAAGGCCAATACCCCGGCGCCGAGTTGCACCAATGTGCCTCAGGTGTTGCCGCAGGCTGCAGGGGCAATGGCATCGGTAGCACAGGAGCTGTACTCACACACCAGTGATCTTGGGGCGCCCACAGGGGTACTCTCCCAAGCTTATGATCAGTCGCTGTCCGTGGAGCAGGTATTGCTGCGGATGAAAATAGAGGCCTGCCGTGTTGCCGTCGCGGTACCGGCTCCCAGCCCGCTCAACCCCAATGATCCGGCGGCTTATCAACCGAAAACTGCACATGACAATACGCCTTGGCGTTTTGACATGACCCAGAATGGCAAGCGCATGACGGCCGATGAGTTCGATGCCTGGATGAAGGCGCGCGGTGTACGTATTGCCACGGGGCGTCCAGCGCAAGCAGCGCCTTCGGCTGATGCCGTGTCAGCACAGGGTGAGCAGCCAGCCAGCGGCAAGCAGTCACAATAAGGGTGGGCTTGAAAAGTGGCTTGAATGGCCACTTCAGGGTGTCGCAAGGTCAGGGCTGGCGTACACTAACGCCCCCTGTTTGATTGCCTTTGGATAACCATGCGTAGCCATTTTTGCGGCCTTGTCGATGAGGCTCTCATCGGCCAAACCATTACTTTGTGCGGTTGGGCAGACGTTGCCCGCAACATGGGCGGGGTGGTGTTCATCGACCTGCGTGACCATGAGGGTATCGTGCAAGTGGTGGCCGAACCAGCGGATTTGCCGGGCAATGCCGAGGCGCTGGCGGTAGCGGCCACGATTGGTTATGAAGATGCGCTGCGCATCACCGGCAAGGTGCGTGCGCGGCATAGCGTCAATGACAAAATCAAGACCGGCCGGGTCGAGGTCTTGGCTGAAAAAATCGAGGTGCTGAACAAGGCCGAGCCGCTGCCGTTCCACCATCATGAAAACCCCGGTGAAGACATTCGTCTGAAATACCGTTATCTGGATCTGCGCAGCCCCGAAATGCAGCGCAAAATGCGTACCCGCACCAAGCTGGTCAGTGCGCTGCGTGCGTGGCTTGATGCCCGCGGTTTTCAGGATATTGAAACGCCGATTCTCACCAAGGCCACGCCGGAAGGGGCGCGCGACTTTCTGGTGCCCGCGCGCATGCATCCGGGCGAGTTCTATGCCTTGCCGCAATCGCCGCAGCTGTTCAAGCAAATTTTGATGATGGCGGGTTTTGACCGCTATTACCAGATTGCCCGCTGCTTCCGCGATGAAGCGCTGCGTGCCGACCGCCAGCTGGAATTCACCCAGCTGGACATGGAATTTGCCTGGGTGGATGAGCGTGATGTGCAGGACACGGTGGAAGAGATGATTCGTCATGTATTCCGCGAGGTCATCGGCGTGGAGCTGGCCGAGCCGTTCCCGCGCATGAGCTGGGCCGAGGCAATGCGACGTTATGGCTCGGACAAGCCGGATCTGCGTATCGCGCTGGAGCTTGTTGACGTGGCCGAGCTGGTCAAGGACAGTGGCTTTGCGGTGTTCACCGGCCCTGCCAACGACGCTGATGGTCGCGTGGCGGCGCTGCGCATTCCCGGTGGCGCCAGCCTCAGTCGCAAACAGATTGACGAATACGGTGCACATGCCGCCAAACACGGTGCCAAGGGGCTGGCCTATATCAAGATTGCCGACAATGGCGAAATCACCTCGCCCATCCAGAAATTCTTCGACGAAGCCGCCTTTGCCGCCTTGCTGAAGCATGTGGGGGCAGGCAATGGCGATATCGTGTTCTTTGGCGCGGGCAAGTACAGCACGGTCAGTGACTTCATGGGCGCGGTGCGCCTCAAGGCCGGCAAGGATTTTGGCTTGGTCGAGGACGCTTGGAAGCCGCTGTGGGTGACCGATTTCCCGATGTTTGAATGGGACGAGGAGGCCGGACGCTTCGTCGCCCTGCATCACCCGTTCACTGCACCGGCTGTGGACAGCATTGATGAATTGCGCGCCCATGCCGCCACCGCAGTCAGCCGTGGCTATGACATGGTGCTGAACGGCAACGAGATTGGCGGTGGCTCAATCCGCATCCATCGCCCGCAGATGCAGGCGGCGGTGTTCGAGTTGCTCGGCATTGATGCCAAAGAGCAACAGGCCAAGTTCGGTTTCTTGCTGGATGCGCTCAAATACGGCGCACCGCCGCACGGCGGCATCGCCTTTGGCATTGACCGTATTGCCGCATTGATGGCGGGCACTGAATCCATCCGCGATGTCATCGCCTTCCCCAAGACCACCAGCGCGCAATGCCTGATGACCGATGCGCCTTCGCCGATTGATGATGCGCAGCTGGCCGAAGTGCATATCGCAGTACGCAGCGAGTCAGGTGCATGAGTTTGCAAATCCGTCGCGCCAGCAGTGCCGACGCCGAAGTGCTGGCGGCGCTCTCGTGCGCGACTTTCAGTGAAACCTTTGGGCATCTGTACGCAGCTGCGGATTTGGCCGAATTCCTTGCCAGCACCTACACGGCGGAAAAATACCGCGATGCACTGGATGAAGCCGGCTGCGCTGCATGGATCGCCGAAGATGCGCAAGGCCAGGCGCAGGGCTATGCCCTTGCCGGGCCTTGCGGCCTGCCGCATGAGTCCGTCCTTTCCGGTGATATGGAGCTCAAGCGCCTTTATGTGCTGGCCACGCACCAGGGGGCTGGCTGGGGACAGCAGCTGTTTGCCGAGGCTGAGCACTGGATGTGGCGCAATGGCCCACAAGCCATCTGGCTGGGCGTATGGAGCCAGAACGACCGGGCACAACGCTTTTACCAGCGTCAGGGCTTTGAGCGAGTCGGGCAATACCTGTTTCCCGTCGGTCAGGCGCGCGATTTGGAATACATCTTGCGCAAGGCGCATCCACTGGGCTGATGGCAGGGCGACTGCTGTATTCAGATTTGTGCATGGCAGATATGTAATGGCATGAACTTGGCGGCAGTTGAACGGCTGGCAAGCGCCGGGCTTTGTTGGGCGCTCAGCACTCTGCGATGATGGCCGGATGGATAAATTCGCCCATATCCGCAAGGTCATATTGCTGCACGGTATCTGGATGCCGGAAGCGACCTTGTGGCCGCTGGCGCGGCACTTGGCTGCTGCCGGTTTTGTACCAGAAATTTTTTGCTACTCCAGCATTTTCAGCCAGTCCGACGCCACGGTGAAGCGCCTGCTGGCGCGACTCAAGGGGCAACCCGCGCATTTGCTGGGACATAGTTTGGGCGGATTGATTGCGCTGCGGGCGCTGTCTGCCGCCACGCCACAACAGGCAGGCCGGATTGGCCGGGTGCTTTGTCTGGGTACGCCGCTGACGGGTAGCCGGGTGGCGAAATCGCTGGCCAGGCGGCGTTTGTCTCGGCATCTGCTGGGAGGTAATGCTCGGCTGCTGCAAGATGGATGCTGCGACTGCCCCAAAGGGGCGGAAGTGGGGATGATTGCGGGCAGCCTGGGGCTGGGAATTGGCCGCTTGTTGGCGCGGTTTGACGAGGTCAATGACGGCACCGTGGCGCTTTCCGAGACACGGCCGTCCTGGCTGGCCTGTCATTGTCTGCTGGCTGTGGGACATAACGGCTTGCTTTGGTCTGACAAGGCTGCGCAGCAGGCCGTGCATTTCTTTCGCCATGGCAGTTTCATGGGCGCCGGCTGACGCGCCAGATAATGCGTATCGCGTAAAATCCCGTCCCCTTCCATCAATACCCAAAGGTTGCACTCATGGGACGTGGCCCCTCGATTGAAGCCCGCAAAAATGCGGTGGATGCCCAGCGCGGCAAAATTTTCACCAAAATCATCCGTGAAATCTCCGTGGCCGCGCGTGCCGGTGGCGGTGATCCCGGTGGCAATCCACGGCTGCGCAGTGCCATCGACAAAGGTCTGTCGGTCAATATGACCAAGGATGTGATTGAGCGCGCCATCAAAAAGGCCACCGGCGAGCTTGAGGGCGTGGAATACGAGGAAATTCGTTACGAGGGCTATGCCCCCGGCGGTGTGGCGGTGATTGTCGATTGCCTGACCGATAATCGCGTGCGTACCGTGGCCGATGTGCGCCATGCCTTTGGCAAGTTTGGCGGCAATATGGGCACCGAAGGCTCGGTGGCCTTCATGTTCAAGAAGCTCGGCATTCTGAGCTATGCGCCGGGCAGTGACGAGGATGCCATCACCGAGGCGGCGATTGAAGCCGGTGCCGAGGATGTGGTGGTGTATGACGATGGTGCGCTGGATGTCATCACCGCACCGGAGGACTTCAGCACGGTGAAAGAGGCGATGCTGGTTGCCGGACTTGAAGCCGGTTTTGCCGAAGTCACCTATCGTGCCGATAACGATGTGGCTGTGGCCGGCGAAGAAGCCGAAAAGGTGCAAAAACTGCTTGCCTGGCTGAATGATATGGACGATGTGCAGGCGGTTTACAGCAATGCGGAGCTGCCCGAGCAGTGACCGCTGCCACGCGCATTTTGGGGATTGATCCCGGCTCGCAACGCACCGGCATCGGCATCATCGACGTATGGGCCGATGGCCGCATGAAAGCCGTGCATCACCAGCCCATCCAACTGCTGGGCGCCGAGGATTTTCCCAGGCGCCTGCGCCTCTTGCTCGATAGCTTGTGGGCGCTGATTGCCGAATACCGCCCGGATGAAGTCGCCATCGAGCAGGTGTTTGTGTCCAATAACGCGATGAGTGCGCTCAAGCTCGGTCAGGCGCGCGGTGCGGCGATTGCCGCCTGCGTGGCGCGTGACCTGCCGGTGGCCGAGTACGCCGCCAAGGAAGTGAAGCTGGCCGTGGTTGGCAAGGGCGGCGCTGACAAAGCGCAGGTGCAACATATGGTCGCGGTCATGCTGGGCTTGAGTGGAAAATTGCAGGCCGATGCCGCCGATGCCCTGGCGGTGGCCATCACCCATGCGCATGTACGTGCCAGTGCGGCCAAACTGGGACTGGGGGTGCGCGAAGCCTGGGGCAGGAGATAGACATGATTGCTCGATTGAAAGGCATCCTGATTCACAAACAGCCGCCGTGGCTGGTGCTGGATGTGCATGGCGTGGGCTATGAGCTGGAAGTGCCGATGAGCACGTTTTATGACCTGCCCGACGTCGGTCATGAAGTCAGCCTGCATACCCATTACGCGCAGAAAGAAGACAGCGTGGCGTTGTATGGTTTCTTGAGCGAAGCCGAGCGGCGGCTGTTTCGTGATGTGCAGAAAGTCAGTGGCATTGGTGCTAAAATCGCCTTGGCGGTGCTTTCCGGCGTTTCGGTGGCCGATTTTGCGCGGCTAATTCAAACCGCCGATGTCACGGCATTGACCCGCATTCCCGGTATCGGCAAGAAAACTGCCGAGCGCATGGTGCTGGAGCTGCGCGACCGCGCGGCAGACCTCGGCGGCGGGGCGAGTGTCCCCGTGTTGGCGGTGAGCGCGATGGATGCGCTCGGCGAAGCCACCATCGCCTTGCAACAACTTGGCTACAAACCCGCAGAGGCCGAGCGCATGGCGAAAAAAGCCGCAGCCGATGGCGATAGTGCCGAGCACATTATCCGCAAGGCTTTGCAGGCGGCATTGAAGTAATCAAACGCCAGGTATCTGACGTTGCCGGCGTGAGATTGCAGGCAGGAATGCGCATTGACTTGCATTGCAGTGTTGTCTGCTCCGTATTGGATGCGCAGACGTATGTTGCAACATTCTGATTGGGCTTATGTTTTTCATGATGTTTGCGGGTTTGCGGCGAATACGCTCAATGGCAGGGCGTGTTGTGCTAGAAAATCCTGCTGCAAGGCCGACCTTGCCGTAGCCTCATGGCACCACTCAAGAGAGAACCAGAATGACATCCAAAGCCCGTTTTACCCGCATGCGTTCCAAGTTGTATCAAGCCATAGCCTGTAGCCTGTTGGCGAGCACGGCTCCGATGGCGCTGGTGGCGCAGCCTGTAGTCGATAGTGCAAATACTTCGGCAAACTGTGCAAATGCAACGACTGTGGCGCAGCGCGAAGCCTGTCAGGCACGCCAGATGGCGCATTTCCATTTCACTTCGGGTAGCGAGCACGGACTTGCCGGCACAGCCTCGGCTGTGGACAAGCCGCTGGTGAGCACCAATTACACCGAGGCCGCCAAGCTCGGCGATGCCGAGAGCTGGAAAAGCGATGAATTCATGCAGGACTGGGGGCTGGAGGCGATGAATGCCCATCACGCCTATGCCCGTGGTCTGAGCGGCAGCGGTATCCGCATCGGCCTGCTTGATTCGGGTGTTGGGCTGGGACACAGCGAATTTGCCGGCAAGGCACATCAAGGCCTGAAGATTGGCGATTTGCTTGCCGACGGCAGCCGCTGCGTGTCGAACCCATACCAATACAGCAGTGCAGAGAATGCTTGCTTTGCCACCGATGGCGGTCGCGGCACGATGGATATCGTTTATCTGGACGAGTCCATTCGTGAACTGGTTGAAAGTGATGCGCCGGAGCTGATTCCGGTCATCGGCAAGGCCAGTTTCAGCTTTGAGTCGCACGGTACCCATGTGGCCGGCACCATGGCCGCCAATCGTGATGGCAGCGGCATGCACGGGGTGGCTTTCGGGGCAAATTTCAGCTCCGCGCGCCTGTCTGCAGATGAATTTCTGGTTCTGGAATGGGACTGCGTGTACAACGATATCTGCCGCAAGAGCCATACCCCGGAAGCCAGTGGCAGTGCATTTGCCGATATGTACCAACAGATGAGTGCTGCCGGGGTGCGCGCCATCAACCATAGCTGGGGCTTTCCCAGGGACCCGGGCACCCAAGCGGCACATGATGCTTTTTACGCAGCGCCAAGCCTCGCAGAGCGCTGGTCGGCCATTCGTCAGGCTTCGCTGGACAGCGGGCTGATTCAGGTATGGGCAGCCGGCAATACCAATGCACGCCCCAGACCCGAAGACGCGCCCGGTGCCGGTGCCTATGCCAGTCTGCCGCGCCACTATGCCGAGCTGGAGCCGTATTGGCTGAGCGTAGTCAATCTGACCCCGGCCAAGGGCAGCTATGTGTTGAGCAGAAGCTCGATGAAGTGCGGGCTGTCCATGCAATGGTGCATTGCAGCCCCGGGAACTGCCATCAACTCATCGGTTTATGCAGAAGGCCAATTTGCCGTGGATGCGGAAGTCGATGCCAATGGTCAATTGAACCTGACTGGCATGGCGCAGTTCAGTCCTTCATTTGGCTATGCCGACTACACCGGCACCTCAATGGCCGCGCCGCACGTCACTGGCGCTTTGGCGCTGTTGTTCGAGCGCTATCCGTACCTGACCAACGCCCAGGTGCGCGATGTGCTGCTGACCACGGCGACCGACCTGGGGGCGCCGGGCGTGGATGATGTCTATGGCTGGGGCATGGTGAATCTGAAGAAAGCCATCGAAGGCTATGGCCAGTTCCGCGTCGATACCGATGTCAACATGGTCGCCAAGGCCGGTGGCACCCATTGGTGGAACGATGCCCGCGTCTGGGATGTGTGGACCAATGACATCTCCGGCGCCGCCTTCAGCTTCAGCAGCGTCGTCGACGGCAAGGACATCGGTGGCTGGCTGCGCCTTGCAGGCAACAACAGCTTTGCCGGCCTGACCGTCAACAGCGGCACGCTGGAGCTGACCGGTGACAACACCCTGGGCAGCGACGTGGTGGTCAATGGCGGTGTTCTGCGTAATAACGGCACGCTGCGCAACAAGGTCACCCTCAATGGCGGCCTGTATGCCGGTGCAGGCGCACTGCATGGCGACTTCCATCTGGCCCAAGGCGGCAGCATCGCCCCGGGCAACTCGATTGGCACCCTGACCATCAACGGCAACTATGTGCAGCAGGCCGGCACGCGGTTCTTCGTGGACATGGCGCCGCCGGACAGCACCGATAAGCTGGAAGTCACCGGTACTGCCACCCTGAACGGCGGCACCGTGGTCGCGGTGCGCATGCCGGGCGTATATGGCCTGGGACAGCGCTACAACTTCCTCACCGCCCAGGGCGGCCTGAGCGGCCAGTTTGATGGCGTGGACAACAGCTACCTTGGCCCGTTCCTGAAGATGGTGCTGGCCTATGACAGCCACAACGCCTATGCCGACGTGGTGCGCAATGCCACCCTGGCCTCGGCCGGCAAGACGCCGAACCAGCAGGCCACCGGTGCGGCGCTGGACGGCTTGGTGGACAACAATGCCCTGCTGCAAGCTCTGGTGCTGCTACCGAGCACGGCCGATGCCGCCCGTGCCTTCGACCAGCTCTCCGGCGAAGCCCATGGCAGCGTGCGCAGCGTACTGGCCGATGACAGCCGCCACCTGCGCAATGCCGCGCTGAGCCGTGCCCGCACCGGCCTGGATGCCTTCACGGCGCAGGGCACGGGCGCAGGCTTCTCGGTCTGGGCGGATTACCAGAGCCGTGGCGGCGCCCTGCAAGGCGACTTCAACACCGCCTACACCCGCTATGACGGCCACCAGTGGCTGGTAGGCGGCGACTACCAGCTGGAAAACGGCCTGCGCATTGGCCTGTTCGGCGGCAGCGGTCGTCTGGATGGCAACATCGGCCACCGCAGCTCGAAGTTTGAAGTCCGCAACAACAGCCTCGGCCTGCATGTGGGCGGTCGCTGGAACGGCTTTGGCGTGTTTGCCGGCTACACCCATGGCAAGCAAGACATCGACGTCAAGCGCACGGTGAACTTTGCGGGCTTCAGCGCCGGTCTCAACAGCGACTACAGCGCCAAGACCCGTCAGGGCTTTGTGGAAGTGGGCTATCTGTTTGGCGGCGAACGCTTCCAGGCCGAGCCGTACCTGCAATATGCCGATGTGCGGGTGAAGACGGACGGCTTCAAGGAAATGGGCAGCAGCCCGGCAGCACTTGGTGCCGTGGGTCAGAGCAACGACCTGAAGGTGACCACCGGCGGGGTGCGTGCCAGCCTGAACCTGGCAGGCAGCCAGCAGGACGCCACCTGGCTGAGCCTGCGCGCAGGGGTGGGCTACCGCCATGCCTCGGGTGACTTGTCGGCGTCCAGCGTGCAGTCGTTCAATGGCAGCCCGGCGTTTGCCGTGCTGGGCGCACCGGTGGCGAAGAAGGCCACTGTGGCGGATCTGGGGGTTGCCGCGCGCATGAGTGAGCGCAGCCTGCTGGAAGTGGGCTATAGCGGTCAGTATGCCGATGAAGGCAATGACCACGGCGCCCATGCCCGCTTCACCTTCAAGTTCTGAGCCGCTGCCAGTGGAGGCCAGGGTCTCCACTGGCATGATTTGAACTTCGAAAACATCCCCAAGGCGGGCAACAGCCTTGGGGTTTGTTTTGTGCGCTCTCTTGTAGTGGCTCAAGTCGGCAAGGCGGGCAGCCAAGGCAGGGCGCAATCGGCTCACTTCCATGTCAAACTTGCCGGTGATGAATACTGACCGCCTGATTGCACCTGCTGCTACCCGTGAAGATGATGCCACCGATGCCAGTCTGCGCCCCAAGCGCCTGGCCGATTATCTGGGGCAGGCGCCGGTACGCGAGCAGATGCAGATTTACATTGACGCGGCCAAGCGCCGTGGTGAGGCGCTCGACCATGTGCTGATTTTTGGCCCGCCGGGGCTGGGCAAAACTACGCTCTCCAATGTCATCGCCAATGAGCTGGGTGTGAATTTGCGCGTCACCAGTGGCCCGGTGATTGAGCGGGCGGGGGATTTGGCGGCGCTTTTGACCAATCTGCAGCCGCACGATGTGCTGTTCATTGATGAAATCCATCGCATGTCGCCGGTGGTCGAAGAAGTGCTCTACCCGGCGATGGAAGATTTCCAGATCGACATCATGATTGGCGAAGGCCCGGCAGCGCGTTCCATCAAGCTGGATTTGCCGCCGTTCACGCTGATTGGCGCGACCACCCGTGCCGGGCTTTTGACAGCGCCGCTGCGGGATCGCTTCGGCATCGTGCAGCGGCTGGAGTTTTATTCAAGCCAAGAGCTGACCCGCATCGTGCAGCGTTCGGCGCAGATTCTCGGCATCGAATGTGCGGCCGAAGGCGCAGCGGAAATCGCCCGGCGCTCGCGCGGCACACCGCGTATTGCCAACCGACTGCTGCGCCGGGTGCGCGATTATGCCCAGGTGCGTGCCGATGGCCGCATCCTGCGCGATGTGGCTGCCGCGGCGATGCAGATGCTGAAAGTGGATCCGGAAGGCTTCGATGAGCTTGACCGCAGGCTGCTGCATCTGATTATCGAGAATTTTGATGGTGGCCCGGTGGGAGTGGAATCACTGGCGGCGGCGCTCAGCGAGGAGCGCGGTACGCTCGAAGATGTCATCGAGCCCTACCTCATCCAGCAAGGCTTTCTGGTGCGCACCGCGCGTGGCCGGATGGCGACACACAAAGCCTGGCGGCATCTGGGCTTTACCCCGCGCGCTGCGGCGACCGATTTGTTTCAGGAGCCTGCGCCATGAGTCATTTTGAATGGCCGGTGCGCATCTATTGGGAAGACACCGATGCCGGTGGCGTGGTTTATCACGCCCAGTATTTGGCCTTCATGGAGCGTGCCCGCAGCGAATGGATGCGCAGCATTGGGTACGGTCAGGAACTTTTGCGCCAGCAATATGGTCTGGCTTTCGTGGTGCGCGCCATGCGCATTGATTTCCGCGCCCCGGCACGGCTGGACGATTTGCTTTCAGTCAGCGTGGTGGGTGCAAAATGCCGCCGGGCAAGCTTGGTGCTTGCCCAAGAGATTCGCTGTGACGGGCGGGTACTTCTGGATGCCGAGGTGAAAATCGCTGCGGTCAGCGCCGATCGTTTCCGCCCGGTTGCCATACCTGATGCGTTGCTGGCGCAGCTCAGCCCACATTTTGAAGTAAACCGATAAGGAGCCTCCCGGATGCAAGCGATGCAAACCGCCCTGCAAGTCACCACGCAGTCACTGGACGAGGGGGCGCTTGCCGTGGCCGCCAATGAAAGCACAGGCAGTGCGGCCACCCTGTCCACCGACCTGGATATGTGGCAATTGATTGTGCATGCCTCGCTGCCGGTGCAACTGGTGATGTTGCTGCTGTTGCTGGCTTCCATCGCCTCGTGGGTGATTATCCTGCGCAAGAAAAAAGTGCTGGACAGGGCGTTGCAGGAAGCGGACGAATTTGAAGAACGCTTTTGGTCGGGTACCGACCTTGGCAAGCTCTATGACAGCGCCCAGCGCAATGCCGCGGGCGGGCTGGAAGCGGTGTTCGAAGCGGGTTTTCGTGAGTTCAACAAAAGCCGGCGCCGTGGGCTTGAGGATGGCCGTCTGCAATTGGAGGCCGCGCAACGCGCGATGCGCGCGACCTCATCGCGTGAAATCGACGGACTGGAGCGCAACCTGGAGTTTCTGGCCAATGTCGGCTCCATCAGCCCTTATGTCGGCCTGTTTGGCACGGTCTGGGGCATCATGATTTCCTTCCAGGGGCTGGCCAATGTCAAAGAAGCCACCATTGCCACCGTGGCGCCGGGGATTTCCGAGGCGCTGATCGCCACCGCGATGGGGCTGTTTGCCGCCATTCCCGCCGTTTGGGCCTACAACCGCTATGCCACCCGGGTGGAGCGAGTGGCGGTCAAGTACGAAGCCTTCCAGGAGGAGTTTTCCTCCATCCTGCAACGTCAGGCGGAGTAAGCGGCCATGACCCGCCGCTATCGCAAGCGCAAACTCAAGGCCGAAATCAACGTCGTGCCGTATATCGACGTGATGCTGGTATTGCTGATCATCTTCATGGTGACCGCGCCGCTTTTGAATCTGGGCGTGGATGTGGAGCTGCCGCAATCGCAGGCCAAATCCATTCAGAACAAGGAAGACCCGGTGGTGGTGAGTGTTGACCGCAGCGGCCGCACTTTCCTGACCATCCAGGGCGATGCCAACCGCGAAATGCCCTATCAGGAAATGCTCGCGCGCGTGGCGGCATTCGTGCGCCAGAACCCGCAGGTAGCGGTCTATGTGGCCGCCGACCAGAACGCCAGCTACCAGACCGTGTATGAGGTGCTGAGCGACCTGCAAGGCGCAGGCGTGCCGCGCGTGGGGCTGATGAGTACACCCAAGGAGCGCGCCCGGCGATGAGGGAGTCGCGCGCCGATACCGTACAGGCGGTGGTGCTGGCGGTTGTCCTGCACCTGTTGCTAGCTGCGCTGATATTCATCGGCTTTGGCTGGCTGCGCAAAACCGCCGAGCCTGCTGCCGGGGCGCCAGTGGTGGAAGCGGAAATGGTGGACGTGGGCGACTTGTCCGCACGCATGCAGCGCGTGCTGGCCAACCGCCAGGAAGCCGAAGCGGTGGTCGCTGAACCTGAGTCAGCGCCCTTGCCCGAGGCACTGGATGAGGCCGATGCCAGTGCGCCGCCACCGCCCGAGCCTGCCCCGCAAGCGCCGCTGATGCCGCCGCAACCGGCATCGCCACCGCCACAGGTCAAACCTGATACCCGCGAACAGGAAGAAGTGCGCCGTGAAGCGCTCAACCGCGAAAAACGCGAGCGTGAGCAGGAAGCGCGCCGCCGTCAGGAGCAAATCGAGCTGCAACGTCGTCAGGAGCAGCAGGCGGCTGAGCAAAAACGCCGTCAGGCCGAACAACAACAGGCACGCGAGCGTGCCGAGCGCGAAGCCCGCAGCAAGGCCGAGGCCGAAGCCAAGGCACGTACTGAACGTGAAACCCGCGCCCGTGCCGAGGCCGAGCAGCGCCGTCGTCGTGCTGAGGTAGAAGCTAAAGCCCGCACCGAGCGTGAGGCCAGAGCCAAGGCTGAGGCCGATGCCAAAGCCCGCGCTGACCGCGAAGCACGCGCCAAGGCGCTGGCCGAAGCGCGAGCGCAACAGCAGGCCGATGCCCAGGCGCGTGCGGCTGCGCGCAATGCCGGAGCAGGTGGAAATTCCGGTGCAGCGCAAGGGCAGGGGCGTGATACCCGGGGCGAGTGGCTGGCCTTGGTGGTGGGCGAGATTGAAAAACAATGGCGCCGTCCGGAAGAAGTCCCGCCTGGGCAACGCTGCCCCATCCGCATCCGCCTCTTGCCCGGGGGCGAGGTGCTTTCGGCCGAAGTGCAGGCCAGCTGCCCGTATAGCGAAGCCAATCGCCGCAGTGTGGAAGCAGCAGTAATGCGCGCCAGCCCGTTACCGCTGAAGGGCAACGAAAACCTGGCCATCCGTGACTTTGTGGTCAACTTCTATCCCTCGCGCTGATGCCGATGCTGAATTGCCATTCATCAAGCCGCTGCAAGCGCGCTAATCTTTCCCGCGTCAATGACTGCGATTGCCGATTCATGAAACTCAATACCGTTTTGATGAAACGCTTTTTGATGGCTGTTTTGCTGCTGTTTTACACCGGGCTTGGCTGGGCGCAGCAGGCCGAAGTCGATCTGGTCGGCGGCCGCGACTCGGCGACCTCGATCGCCGTGGTGCCGTTCGGTGGCGACAAGGGCGCGGAAATCGCCGCGATTGTCAGCGCGGACTTGGCGCGCTCCGGCCGCTTCCGGCCACTGCCCGAGCGTGACATGGTTGAGCGCCCGACTGCGGCCAGTGAAGTCAACTACCCGTTCTGGCGAACCCTGGGGCAGGAATGGCTGCTGGTGGGACGGGTCAGTGGCGATTTGATCGTGCAGTACGAGCTGTTTGACCTTGCCAAGCAAGAGCGCGTGATTGGTCTGGTCAAGACCGGCCCGGCCACCTCGCTGCGCGATATCGCCCACCAGATTGCCGATGAAGTCTATGAAAAAATCACCGGCACCCGTGGCGCGTTCTGGACGCGCGTGGCCTATGTGGCGGTCAATGGCCTTGGCAAGAATGCTCGCTACGCCATCATGGTGGCCGATGCCGACGGCCATCGTGCGCGCACGGTCGCCAATTCCAACTTTCCGCTGATGTCGCCGGCCTGGAGCCCGGATGGCAAGCGCCTGGCCTATGTCAGCTTTGAAAGCGGCAACTCGGCCATTTATGTGCAAGACTTGGGCAGCGGCCAGCGCGAGCGTGTCGCCGGCTTTGCCGGCATCAACAGTGCGCCGGCATTTTCGCCCGATGGCCGCAAGCTCGCCATGACACTGTCCAAAAGCGGCAACCCGGAAATCTACGTGATGGACTTGGGCAGCCGTGCGTTGACGCAAATCACCCGCCAGTCCGGTATTGATACCAGTGCCAGCTGGAGCCATGACGGCGCGCATCTGTATTTCACTTCCGACCGTGGTGGCCGCCCACAGATTTATCGCGCCTCGGCCCATGGCGGTGGCGAAACCCGCGTCACTTTCCAGGGCGGCTATAACACCGATGCAGACATCTCTGCCGATGGCCAGAAAATGGTGATGGTGCAGGGCGGTGGCAACAGCTATCGCGTGGCGCTGATGGACAGCAGCCTTGGTAGCCCGCGCTGGAGCCTGATTTCTCCGGGCAGTCTGGATGAGGCGCCGAGCCTGGCGCCGAACGCGGCGATGGTGGTGTATGCCGGGCGTGCCGGCGCCGGCGGCGCCTTGTATGTTGTCTCGACTGATGGCAGGGTACGTGAGCGCCTGCCCGCTGCCGGTGCCGATATCCGTGACCCAGCTTGGTCGCCGTATCGTGAAGCTCGCCCCTGATAGTTTCCAGCCCGTAAAGGAGTCAACCCGATGTCCCAGCTCTCCCGTATCCTGATGGCCGCCGTGTTGTGTACTGGCGTTGTGGCTTGCAGCAAGAAAGTCAAGGACGCCCCGCCACCGGCGAGCGCCAACACAGGCGCTGCCAGCACCAGCACCAGCACTCAAGCCGATACCAGCCCCGCGCCTTACACCCCGGCACCGGGTGCCTACAGCATTGAAGACCTGAACCGCGATGCCTGCCTGCGTCAGCGTTCGCTGTATTTCGATCTGGACCGTGATGGTGTCAAGCCCGAATTCCAGAACCTGATTCTGTGCCACGCCAAGTATCTGCGCGACCGGCCGATGGCGCGGCTGACGCTGGAAGGCAATACCGATGAGCGCGGCAGCCAGGAATACAACTTGGGGCTGGGTGAGCGCCGTGCCAATGCCGTGGCGCAGGCCCTGCAGGCACAAGGCGCCAACCCGGCGCAGATCAGCGTGGTGAGCTTTGGCGAAGAACGCCCTGAGTGCCGTGAGTCCAATGAATCGTGCTGGTCGCAGAACCGCCGCGCTGATCTCAACTACACCGTGCCCTGATCGCCATGAAAAAGACGTATTCCCTGCTGCTTGCCAGCACCGTTGCGCTGCCTTTGCTGATGCCGTCCACGGCCGATGCGCAGCGCCGCCCGAGCATCTCCGACCGCGTGACGGCACTGGAGCAGCAGGCGAATGCACCTTCGCCCGCGCTGGAGCTTCTGCGCCAGATTGAGGAAATGCGCAGCGAAATCCGCGCCCTGCGCGCCCAGCTGGAGGAAGTCCAGCATCAGAACGAGCAGGCGGCCAACAGCGCGCGCACCCGTTATCTGGACGTCGATGCCCGCTTGCAACGACTGGAAAACTTAAGCCAGCCCACCGAAGTGGTGATGGATGAAAACGGCAATGCGGTTTCACAGGACGCAACGGAAGGGGGCGGAGCTGCTGCGCCTGCGACGCCGGCGACCCCTGACGAGCGCTCCAACTACGAAGCAGCGCTTTCGGCGCTGCGCGCCGGGCAATACGCCGACGCCGCACGGTTGTTCAGCGTGTTTTTGGACAAATACCCGAACGGCCCCTATGCCCCGAATGCGGTGTACTGGCTGGGCGAGAGCTATTACGTCACCGGCAATTACGCCCTGGCGCTGGATGAGTTCAAAGCCCTGGTGCAGCGCTGGCCGCGTCATGACAAGGCGCCGGGCGGGCTTTTGAAAGTGGGCTTGTCGCAAATTGGCCTGAAACAACAGGCCGAAGGGCGCCGCACGCTTGAAGCCGTTGTCCAGCAATATCCCGGCACCGATGCTGCCCGCACCGCGCAGCAGCGCCTGCGCAATCTGGGGAATTGATTTTCCCGACGCGATAAAATCTTTGCATGAATCAAGTCAACTCCGAATCCGCCGCAATAGCGGCGGATCGTCTTCGTATCACCGAAATTTTCTGCTCGCTGCAGGGCGAGTCGCGCAGTGTCGGCTGGCCGACGGTATTCGTGCGCCTGACCGGCTGCCCGCTGCGCTGCGGCTATTGCGATACCACCTATTCTTTTCATGGCGGTCAGTGGCAGACGATTGACGATATCGTCGCCGAAGTGCGCAGCCACGGCGTGCGCCATGTCTGTGTCACCGGCGGTGAGCCGCTGGCGCAAAAGCGCTGCATCCCGTTGTTGCAAAAACTCTGCGATGCAGGCTTTGAAGTATCACTGGAAACTTCAGGTGCCATCGACATCAGCCCGGTGGATAGCCGGGTGATTTGCGTGGTGGACGTCAAAACCCCGGGCTCGGGCGAAGCCTCCCGCAATCACTGGCCAAATCTTGCCCTGTTGCAGCCCAAGGATCAGGTGAAGTTCGTGATTTGCTCGCGTGATGATTACGACTGGTCACGCGCTGTGCTGCAGGAATATCGCCTGGCCGAGCGTTGTGAAGTGCTGTTCTCGCCAAGTTATGCGCAACTGCCGCCGCGCGAGCTGGCCGAGTGGATAATTGCAGACCGCCTGCCGGTGCGTTTCCAGATGCAATTGCATAAACAGCTTTGGGGTGAGGAGCAGGGACGATGAGTCAAACCGAAAAAAAACGCGCGGTGGTGCTGGTTTCCGGCGGCATGGATTCGGCCGTGGTCGCGGCCATCGCCCGAGCGCAGGGGTTTGAGGTTTATGCGCTTTCGGTGGCCTACGGTCAGCGGCACGAATCGGAACTGGCCGCAGCCGCCCGCGTGGCGGCCATGACCGGTGCTGTGGCACACAAGACGGTCAATATCGATTTGCGCAGCATTGGCGGCTCGGCGCTGACCGATGATATTTCCGTGCCCATCGACCAGGACGGTCACCAAATTGGCCAGGACATTCCCAGCACCTATGTGCCGGCACGCAATACCATCATGCTGTCGGTGGCGCTGGGCTGGGCGGAAGTATTGGATGCCCGCGACATCTTCTGCGGGGTCAATGCGGTGGACTATTCCGGCTATCCCGACTGCCGTCCGGCCTTCATTGAAGCCTTCGAGCATCTGGCCAATCTGGCCACCAAGGCAGGCGTTGAAGGCAGTGGCTTTCGCATCCATGCCCCGCTGATGGCGATGGGCAAGGGCGAGATTGTGCAGCGTGGCGTGGCACTGGGGGTGGACTTCTCGCAAACCGTCAGTTGCTATCAGGCTGATAGCGAGGGACGCGCCTGCGGACACTGCGATGCCTGCGTTTTGCGCGCGCAAGGCTTCAAAGATGCAAAAATCTTGGACAACACCCGATATCTTGTGTAAGATGCGCAGCCCGGCCAAGGCCGGAACCCCCAAGGGCCGTTAGCTCAGTCGGTAGAGCAGCTGACTTTTAATCAGTTGGTCGATGGTTCGAATCCATCACGGCCCACCATACAAAACAAAGGCTTGCGATTGCTCGCAAGCCTTCTTCATGTCCGCTGTGGCAGGTGATCATCTGCTCTCGGGGCGGGGCGAGTTTGTGCAACAGGCGTTGATAGTGACTAAGTCGCTCGCTCTGCCTGAGGCCGATAAAGGCAGTCTTCTGCTGCATGGTTCCATTGGGTAGGGATATATAGGCTCAGGCGAGCCTGGTGTTGCGCGAGCCAGGCTTCAAGCGCTGCCGAATGCAGCTCGCCATGCGCCAATAGCTGCCCGGTTTGCGTATCGACCAGCAATGGCCAGGCGCGGCGCAGCCAAGGGGCGATTTGTCGCTCTTGCAGGGCGTGCTTCAAAAGATGATGATGCGCTCTGCCGGGCAGGCGGATTTTTTCACCGCCGCGTCTTGCATGTACCTGCAATGGGACAGTGAAGCCTGCTGCGCCTTCAAGCTGCCAGCAAAGCCCGTTGGGCAGCCGTAATGGGCTGCGGCCATCCCAGAGGGCCTGAAAATCATCAGGTAGTGGCGCGATGCCGGGGTCGGGGTAGAGCGTATCGCGCCAGCGCAGCAAACGGACATCTCCCCAGCGCAGCTCGCTTTGGCGGTCATCTGCGGGTTTGGCCAGTTCTGTTTGCAGCCAGCGGCTGGCACGGCCGGGCAGGGGCGGCAGTCCTTGCTGCCTGACCCAGTGGCGGAATACGCGCGTGGCTCGGGCAGGGGGTAGCTGACGCAGCTTGTCCAGTGCCAGTGTTGCCGAGGGCGTGGCAGTCTCCAGTGCGGCCTCGTCATCGGCCTGCAACAGGCTCACCGCTTCGGCTTGCAAGTGCGCGCACTGGGCGATATTGCGGGCGGCTTCGGGCTGGCGCTGTTGCAGGCGCGGCATGATTTCCCGGCGCAACC
Source organism: Lysobacteraceae bacterium NML03-0222 (assembly GCA_002798195.1). Taxonomy (GTDB): domain Bacteria; phylum Pseudomonadota; class Gammaproteobacteria; order Xanthomonadales; family Xanthomonadaceae; genus Solilutibacter. The sequence goes on from NWQM01000001.1 coordinate 306,807, forward strand.
AGTTACGCTCAAAGCGTGCATCATGATTGGATGGGTCGTCTATCCATGCGATGCCGTTTTCTTGTGCACAGGTCAGGAGTTGTGCGCGACTTATTGCAAGCAAGGGACGCCAAAGTATGCCGGGGGCAAAGCTGCGCCACGGACGCATCGCGGCAAGCCCGTCTGGGCCGGCGCCACGCAGCACGCGCAGCAGGAAGGTTTCGGCTTGGTCATCCAAGTGATGTGCCAACACCAGGCACTCTCCAGCCTCAAGATGGCGGGCGAATGCTGCATGGCGTGCGCGGCGGGCGGCCGCCTCCAGCCCATCGCCGCGACTCTCAACGTGCACGCGCTCGATGATCAGCGGCACGCCCAGTCGCTGGCATTGCTGCTGGCAGTGCTGTGCCCAGTCATCCGCCTGGGCTTGCAAGCCGTGATGGACATGGATGGCGCGCAATTGCCAGCCTGGCATCTTTGCCAACAGATGCAGCAGCACCGAGGAGTCCAGCCCGCCGCTGTAACCTAGCAGCAGCCGCTGTGGCGGCTCGGGCAACAGCGCGGCGCTTTGGCTGATGGCCTTGGCAAGGCGCTGTTGCCCGCAGGTAGCGTGTGACTCAGGCGTAGGCACCGTAGCTGCGCAGGCGCTGGTAACGGCGCTCAAGGCGCTCGTCTGCGGGCAGTTTTTCCAGCGCCTCGATCTGGCGCATGATGACCGCTTTCAGGCGCTTGCCCATTTGCCGCGGATTGCGATGCGCACCGCCAATTGGCTCGCGCACTACCTTGTCCACCAGTCCCAGCTGCTTCAGGCGTTTGGCGGTAATGCCCATTTGCTCGGCAGCGTCCTTGGCCTTGGCGGCATCCTTCCACAGAATCGATGCGCAGCCTTCGGGTGAAATCACCGAATAAGTGCCGTATTCGAGGATATTGGTGACATCGCCCACGCCAATGGCGAGCGCGCCGCCGGAGCCGCCTTCGCCAATCACATTGCAGACAATCGGCACTTTCAACTCGGCCATTTCCAGCAGGTTGCGGGCAATCGCCTCGCTCTGGCCACGCTCTTCGGCGCCGATGCCGGGATACGCGCCGGGGGTGTCGATGAAGGTAATGATGGGCAGGCCAAAACGCTCGGCCATCTTCATCAGCCGCAGCGCCTTGCGATAACCCTCCGGGCGCGGCATGCCGAAGTTGCGGCGCACCTTGCTCTTGGTATCACGGCCTTTCTGGTGGCCGATAATCATCACGCTGCGACCATCAATGCGCGCCAGCCCGCCGACAATCGCCGCATCATCGGCAAAGGCGCGATCCCCGGCCAGCTCCTGGAACTCGCTGGTCATGATCTTGATGTAATCCTGGGTATAGGGGCGCAGCGGGTGGCGCGACATCTGCGAAATCTGCCACGGTGCAAGGTCGCGGAAAATCACCGCGGTGCGCTGGCGCAGCTTGTTCTGCAGGGCGTGGATTTCGTCTTCGACATCCACCGACTGGCTGTCGCTGGCATTGCGAAGGTCTTGCAACTTGTTTTCCAGGTCGGCCAGCGGTTGCTCGAAATCGAGGTAATTGGGATTCATGCGCGGTGCTGCCTGCGGCATCAGTGGGGAGGCGATTTTAGCCGATGGGGGTGGCTTGCTCCCATCAGTGGCGTATGGAAGCTGGGTAAGCGTGTTTTTTAATTGAATATCGGCTAAAGCGATCAGCCTGCTTCGGTCATCAGGGCTGGTCAAGCTCAACCACCATGCCCGGTTCGGCCACGCGCATGCCAAGCTGGCGCAGGGTAGCGGCATCCTGGCTGCCGTAGTGGTAGAGCAGGCAGCGTTCGAGCAGGTCTTGCGGGTATTCGCGCAGCAAATCGTCAATGCCGCTGTGTGATGGATTGCCGTGCAGGGCACAGTCATGGGCAATCAGTTCGCCCTTGTCGGCGTACTTGCCCAGCATTTCCGGGATGGGGCGGGTGTCGCCAGTCCATACCAGGCTACCCGGCAGACGCAGGCCGAAGGCGCTGTCCGGCCAGTGATGGCGTACCGGAAATACCTCAAGGCGCCGCCCCAAATGCCAAAAATGCTCGCCTACGACAATCAACTGGAAGGCATCCCAAAAGTTGGCGCCACCTTCGGCCAGCACATTGGGGTATTCAGCCACCCGGCGCTGCAGCCAGGGCAGCACGCCGGTAGGGCAATAAATGCGTACCTTGCCACGCCGTGCTGGGTTGAAATAGCTGCCGATAAACAGCCGCTCAAGGCCGCTGACATGGTCAAGATGAGCATGGGTGATGAATACTGCATCCGGATAATCGCCATAACAGGCGATGAAGTCGCTCAAGCCCTCCGAGCCGCAGTCAATGGCAAGCCAGGGGCGCTGCTGATGCTCGATGGTCGCCATTGCATTGCCCAGTTCGGCCACTGCCGAAGCGCTGCCGACACCATGAAAACGCAAGCGCCAGCTCATGCGTCCCTCATTTGCGCTTCATAGGCTGCTTGCAGGCGGGCAAAGCCTGGCGCTGCCATGTCCTCACCCGCCACTTTGACCAGCGAGCGCCGCAGTCGCGCCAGATTGGCGGCCTGCCAAGTGGCCTTGGGTGTTTGTAGGCGGCTTTTGTCAAAATCAATCATCCAAGCCTTGCCCGTATCATCAAATAACAGATTGTAGGCATTGAGGTCGGCATGGTTCAGACCGGCACGGTGAAAGCGGGCAATCAAGCGCCCGGCTGCTTGCCAGGGCGCGGCATTACCTTGGTGCGCAACCCGATGTGCAAACGTCTGCACACCTGCTAGTCGTTGCAACAAAATGGCAGCACGATAACCAAGACCATGACGACGATAAAGCGCCGCAACCGGGCGTGGCACAGGCAGTCCGAGCGCCAGCAGGCGCTGCAATAGCCGAAACTCGGCAAAGCTGCGTACTTTGTCGGTGCCCCGCCAGAGGAACGTATCGCGGCTCAATTTCGCTACCAGCCCGCCACGCAGATAATGGCGCAACACCAGCGACCCGCAGTCGCTATCGACAAACCAAGCGGCGCCACGCCCCCCCTGGTCAACTGGCTGTGCGGCCGCGCCCCAGCGGGATGGACAGAACCAATCGGCCGTGGGGGTTTGCCCGCAAGCCTCCGTGTCGAACACAATGGCGCCTTCGCCCTGCGCATCACGGAATGGTTGCAATATTTCGTTGAGTTCGCGCCTTGACATGCCATGAGTCTAACAAGTGAATCTTTCGCCTTCTGCCCCCCAGTCCATCTGCCTGCTGCGCCTGTCCGCGCTGGGTGATGTCACCCATGTGCTGCCGCTGCTGCACACTTTGCGCAGCGCTTTTGCAGCAGCGGAAATCACCTGGGTCATTGGCAAGGGCGAGCACCGCTTATTGGCAGGACTTTCGGGGGTGCGCTTTATCGAATACGACAAAAAAACCGGGCTGGCCGGAATGCGTGCGCTGCGCCGCGAAATTGGCCGAGAAAAATTCGATGTCCTGTTGCAAATGCAGGTGGCCGCACGCGCCAACCTGCTCTCGGCCTTTATCCCGGCGCGGCGGCGCATTGGCTATGACAAGTCGCGCTCCAAAGACCTGCATGGCCTGTTTATCAACGAACGGATTGCCGACCGCCCCGGTATCCATGTGCTCGATGCCATTGGCAGTTTTTGTGAGCCGTTGGGACTACAGCCGCTGCCGCCAGTCTGGGATTTGGCTGTGCCGCAAGCGGCTTTTGACTGGGCGGCCGAGCAATGGCCGGATGATGGCCGACCGGTGCTGATGATTTCACCTTGCTCCAGCCATGCCCGGCGCAACTGGCGTGCCGAGCGTTATGCGGCGTTGGCTGACCATGCGGCTGCCCAAGGCTGGCGCATCGTGCTGTGCGGTGGCCGTAGCGAACTGGAGCGGCAAACCGGCGATGCCATCATCGCCCAGTGCCAAGCACCGATTCTGGACTTGATTGGCAAAGACACACTGAAGCAATTGCCTGCCCTGCTGGCGCGCGCCAACCTGTTGGTGACCCCCGACTCTGGCCCCATGCATATCGCCAATGCCATGGGGACCAAGGTGCTGGGACTGCACGCGGCCAGCAACCCGCGGCGCAGCGGCCCGTATTCGGATATTCGCTACTGTGTTGACCGCTACGACGATGCCGCCCGTGCGCATCTGGGCAAACCGGCCAGCGCACTGAAATGGGGCACCAAGATTGAATATGACGGTGTAATGGACCTGGTGACAGTGGAGGATGCCATCGCTGCCTTTGAGCGCTATCGTGCGGACTATGCCAGTTGATTGACAAATCCATGTATTTCCCCGCAATCCCTTGGTGACGCGGGGCTTGAAAACTTATCTGCGCGTTTTCAATAGAAATTGAAAATCAGCTTTCTGGAAGAGTGCTGCCGTGCTGGAATGTGAGCTTGAGTTTCTGCACGCAACAAAAAAGCTCCTGAAGTCAGGAGCTTGTTAAGCACATGGTGGCCGGGGAGGGAATCGAACCCCCGACACGGGGATTTTCAATCCCCTGCTCTACCAACTGAGCTACCCGGCCAGTGCGAGCCGCGCATTCTACGCATACATTTTGCCGATGGCAATAGTCAGGATGCAGATGTGATGAAATTTCTTGGGTGCGTGCTCATTTTTGCCGCGCACCTTTTGCTGACGCGGGGCAAGGCGGGCTGGTTGTTGCAGGTTGTATCGCCATGCTTGTCACAGGACAGGGCGATGGCGGTGCCGTTGGTGACGCCTGCATATGGGGCAAATCAATGTCGTCTTTGATGCAGTCGGCAGCCACGGCTATCTGCGGATGAACTGCGCGCAGCTGAAAAAGCCTTGTTTGACGCTCGACGCCTTTCAACAGGCGCTTAGCTTTCCGGGGTGTAGCCGGCAGGTTTCTCTGCGCCATCGCCAAACAGGAATTTGTCCATTTCCTTCTCCAGAAAGGCACGGTGTTCGGGGTTCATCGGCGAGAGCCGGTTTTCGTTGATGAGCATGGTTTGATGGGCAAGCCAAGCCGCCCATGCGGTTTTGCCGATATGGGCGAACACGCGCTTGCCCATTTCGCCCGGCCAGGGGACGAAGTCCAGGCCTTCGGTCTGACGCTGCTCGCGTTGGCAAAAAACGGTTCGGCTCATGCTGTGGGCTCCTGTTCTATCAGTTTGCGCACCGGGGCGGGGATGCCAAGGGAGGCGAGTTCTTCGCGGCTTGCCCAGCGCAAGGCGTCATTGTCGCCTACCGTTGGATGCGGGGCGAGTGCTTGCAATAAAAACGGCTGGATTTGCAGCCGGAAATGGGTGAACACATGCACGATGGCGGGGAGCGCTATCGCCGTGGCGTCATCGGCTAGCCTTGCGTATTGCCGGGCGGTGCGGATGAGTGCCTCGCTATCGGCCGCTTCCGGTAGCGACCACAGCGATGGCCACACGCCGCTGGCGGGGCGACGCAGCAGCAGGCTGCGGCCTGCGGTATCGCGCAACCACAGCATCTGCGTTTGCCGGGCTGGCAGGGCTTTTTTCGGACGCGGTGCAGGCAGGCTGGCCGTGCGACCGGTATTTTGGGCAATGCAGATATCGGCAAACGGGCAGTGCAGGCAATGCGGGCGGCTGCGGCTGCACAGGGTGGCGCCCAGATCCATCTGCGCCTGGGTGTAGTCGGCCATGCGCTCTGGCGTTGCCGGCAGCGATGCCCAGGCTAATTGCCAGAGGTGTTTTTCGACCGCAGGCAATCCCGGCCAGCCTTCCACACCGTGCAGACGGCTCAAAACCCGTTTCACATTGCCGTCGAGAATCGGGTAGGGCGCATTCCAGGCCTGCGCCAGAATCGCGCCAGCGGTGCTTGGGCCAATACCGGGCAGGGCGAGCAGGGCATCGAAGTCTTGCGGCAACTGGCCGCCATGTTGCGCCACGCATTGCTTCGCTGCCGTATGCAGGTTGCGGGCGCGGCTGTAATAACCAAGCCCTGACCAGAGTGAGAGCACTTGGTCGGAGTCGGCTTCGGCAAGGCTGGGCAAATCGGGCAGGGCGGCGACAAAACGCTGGAAATACGGGATGACGGTTGTCACCTGTGTTTGCTGCAACATGATTTCCGACAGCCACACCCGGTACGGTGTGCGCGGCTGCATCCATGGCAGGTCATGGCGGCCATGCTGCTCGAACCAGGCAATCAGCCGTTCGGCAAATACCCCGCAGATGTGCGCGCTGTGGCCTTGCTTCATGGCGACAGGCTGGGGTCTTCAATGTCGATTTCAACGCCTTCCAATACGGCGCCTTCGACTATCACGCGCGGTGTGCTGAGCTTGCCCTGCAACGGCGGCAGCGGCGAGCTGTGAGCGTCTTGCGCCAGCCAGTCCAGCATTTGCCGGATACGCAGCCGCGCCTCTAGGCGGCTGTCATCGCGGCGCAGCTGCAAGTCGAGCGGTGCGGAGAAATCGGCATCGCCCTGATAGTCGATGGCAAATGGCAGCGTTGAGCGTGAGGCGTGCAGCGGTGCGGGCAGGGCAGGCCATGACGAAGGCCAGTGGGGAAGTTCGCCCTGCAAGGCCAAGTGCAGGTTTTCATCCAGCGCCAAGCGGCCATGGGCGCTGAAATCGGGGATGGGCGCTTGGCCGCGAATGGCGATGGCAAGCGGCTCGGCCGTGATGGTGCCCGATGCCCAGTGCAGCCGGCCGTAAGTGCCCAATGCCAGCGCCAGCGGAGCGCCGTCTTCGGGCAGATACTGCAGTGTCGTGGACAGCCGGGTGCGCTCAAGTGTGAGGTGCCCATCTTGCTGGTGCAGATGGGCACGCAGCCGGATACGCGCGGGCAGTCGCCAAGTTGCATCGGCAATCTCAAGCTGGCCGGAAACGCCAAGGCCGGTAGGGATGGCGGCTTTGGACAGTGCCAGATTCAGCTCGAAATCCAGGTGGGTGCTGCCGGTCAGGTAGTGGCCTTGCAAGGCGGCCTGCAAGGGCGCATCCGGCGCGAAATGCGGGATTTCAGTTTGCAGGTTTTCCACGCGCCAGCCCTCGCCCTGCACGCGACCCTCGCGGATGCCAAGGCCGCGTAGCAGGGTCGGCAGGCGGGTTTCAGTCGCGCTGGCCGGGCGGCTTTGCTGCCAGCGTTGCAGGGCGGCAAGGTCAAGGCTTGGAGCATCGAGTTCAATGCGCTCGATGTCGAGCACCTGGCCGCGGCTGCGCAGGGTTTGCCACGGCACGGTCAGATGCATGCGGCGCGCCTGAAACAGTGTTGTGCGGCTGCCCGGTATGCGGGCGCTGACATCGCCCAGGCTAATATAAGGCTGGGCGCCCAGGCCATAGCGTGCAGAGGCGGCCTGGATTTCAAGGCCGGTGGCCGCCCCCAGTTGCCTCAAGGCAATATCAGCCAGTATGGATGGCCGCAGCATCAGCAGCACGCCCGGCAACAGCAACAGCAGTGCCAGCACAATCAGGATTGCGCGCCTGCGCCGACGCGCGGACTTTGGGGTATCAGCGGCTTGGGCTGGTGGGCTCACTGGCCGAGTGATTCCGGCAGCAAGGCATCGACAAAGGCTTTGGGGTCGAAGATGCGCAAGTCTTCCGGGCGCTCACCAATGCCGGCATAGCGGATGGGAATGCCAAACTCGCGCGCCAGCGCAAACACCACGCCTCCCTTGGCGGTGCCGTCCAGCTTGGTAACCACAAGCCCGGTGACCGGCACCTTTGCATTGAAGGCACGCAGCTGCGAAATCGCGTTCTGCCCGGTGGTGCCGTCAATCACCATCAGCACTTCGTGCGGGATGCCAGCGCCATGCTTGCCCAGCACGCGCACGATTTTGCCAAGCTCGTCCATCAGCCCGCCCTGGGTATGCAGGCGGCCTGCGGTATCGGCAATCAGGATGCTGCTGCCGCGCGCCTTGGCAGAAGAATAGGCATCGAACGCCACCGCAGCGGCATCGGCATCCTGTCCCTGCGCCACCACATGCACGCCATTGCGCTCGCCCCAGGCCTGCAACTGCGCCACGGCGGCAGCGCGGAAGGTATCGCCCGCCGCCAGCATGATTTGATGGCCATCCTGGCTGAAACGGCGCGCCAGCTTGCCGATGGTGGTGGTCTTGCCCACGCCATTGACGCCGATGGTCACGATGACGAACGGGCGGGCGTTGCGGTCGATTTGCAGTGGCTTGGCAACCGGGCGCAACATCGCAATTAGGTCTTCGCGCAGTGCCGCCAGAAGCGCGGTGGCATCGGCAAATTCGCGGCGATTCATGCGCGTGCGCAAATCTTCGACCAGTGTGGTGGTGGCCTTGATGCCGACATCGGCAGTCAGCAGCGCGGTTTCGATTTCTTCCAGCAAGCTCTCATCAAGCTTGGGATTGCGCGAGAACAGCCCGCCCAGGCTCTTGGCAAAGCTGCTGCCCTTGAGGCGCTCGCGCCAGCCGATTTTGCCGGCGGACGCCGCTGGTGCGGCATGGGCATAGTCCGGGTCGTCGTTGCCAGCGGCCTCGGCCAGCGTCGCAGGCTCCGGCGGCAAGGACGGGGCTGCGGCCTCCGGCGCTGCCGGGGCGGGCGTAGGCGGAATAAACGGAATATCGCTGAGCACCGGCTCGGCCGTCACCGGCGGAGCTGTGGGTTGTTCGACGGGTTTTTCGCTTTCAGCAGGCTTTTTGCGCCAGAACCAGTTAACCATGTGCGGTCGGTTGTCGGAAAATACGCGCATGGTAGCACCGGGCATCCTTTTGTTATGAGCAAATCTTTCTCTCCTGCGGCCAGGGGGCATGTGCGCATCATCGCCGGCCGCTGGCGCGGCCGTCGCCTGACGGTGGCCGATGCGCCGGGCTTGCGGCCGACTTCCGACCGGGTGCGTGAAACCCTGTTCAATTGGCTGATGCCGTATCTGCCGGGTGCACTCGTGCTGGATGCCTTTGCCGGAACCGGCGCACTGGGGGTTGAAGCGGCCTCGCGCGGCGCAGCGCAGGTCGTGTTGATGGAGCGTGAGCCGCGCCTTGTGCAGAGCCTGCGTCAGCAGCTGGACAGGCTCGAGGGCGCGCATGAGGTGGTCAGCGTTTTGCCGGGCGATACGCTTAGCCTGTTGCCGACCTTGGCGCAGCAGGGGCGGACATTCGATATCGCCTTTGTTGACCCGCCGTTTGCTGAGAATTTATGGGAGCAGATTTTGCCGCAGCTACTGCCGCTGATGAATGCCGGCGCGATGCTGTATGTGGAAATGCCGCAGTGCACGCCCGCGCCGCTATTGCCGCAAGACTGGCAGCTGCACCGCGAAGTGAGCACCCGCGAAGTCATTGGCAGGCTCTATCGCCGTGACTGAAGGCCGCTGCTACACTCCACTTCCAATTCTTTTGATGAACCGTCCATGAAGTCCTCCCGCCAGCGGATTGCCGTCTATCCCGGAACCTTCGACCCGATTACTTCCGGGCATGTGGATCTTGTCCATCGCGCCGCGCCCTTGTTTGAGCGGCTGGTGGTCGGGGTGGCGCAAAGCGCAGGCAAGGGGCCGGCATTCACGCTTGAGCGTCGTGTCGAGCTTGCCCGTGAGGCGCTGGTCGATGTGCCGAATGTGGAAGTGCGCGGCTTTGATACCCTGCTGGCGAATTTCGTGCGCGATCAGGGCGCCGGGGTGTTGATTCGCGGCCTGCGCGCGGTATCGGACTTTGAATACGAGTTTCAGCTGGCCAGCATGAACCGCCATCTGATTCCCGAAGTGGAAACCCTGTTCCTGACCCCCGCCGAAAAATACGGTTTCATTTCTTCTTCGCTGGTGCGCGAGATATCCCGCTTAGGGGGCGATGTCTCCGCCTTTGTGCCACCAGCAGTGGCCGCCGCGCTGCAGGCCGATTCAAGGCAGCGTCATGCTCAACCGCAATAAAACGGAAAACACCATGAAAACTACCAACCGTCTGCTCCTCGCCGCCTGCCTGGCCGCCCTGTCCGTCACCGCCTGCAAAAAGGAAGAAGCCGCCCCCGTGGAAGCTGCGCCTGTACAAGTGGTTGTGCCCGCAGGTGAAGACCGCATGGAATGGCAGGCTTATCTGGGCTCGATTGCCGAAGCCAATATGGACGGCATCACCAATTCGCCTTATGCCTATTTCCTGCCTGCTGCCAGCAGCGAAGACTTCCAGGGCGAATACGAGCGCCTGCTTGAGCGCGTGCAGATGGATATTTCGCGCGGCATCGTCGGCGGCAATATGCTGATGTTCGGCTCGCCGCACTCCTCGGCCACGCAGCTGGCCGACCTGGTGATCGAGGGCTTCAAGGACACCAAGCCCAACACCATGAAGGATGTGAAAGTGGTGTTTGTCGGCAACCCTGCGGACAAAGACCGCGTGGGCGAAGCCGTGACCCCGGCGGGTGTGAATTACATTTTTGTTTCCACCGCCAAGTAAGCGCTGCCAGATGCGTCCGTACCGCAGGCAAGGCCTGCGGGCGGGCGCATTCGATGCCCATGTCACTCAAGATTCTTGAAACCTGCATCAATTGCGATGTTTGCGAGCCGGCCTGCCCGAATCAGGCCATCAGCCAGGGCGAGGACATCTATCTGATTGACCCGGCACTGTGTACCGAATGCGTCGGCCATTTCGACGAGCCGCAGTGCATGATGGTCTGCCCGGTGGAGTGCATCGAGCACGACCCCGAGCATGTTGAAACCGAGGCCGAGCTGCTGGCCAAGCTACAGCGCCTGGAGAATGCCGCATGAAAAAACCTGCCGTTTTCTGGCAGCGCCTGTGGGGCGCTGCGCTTGTCTGTGTGCTGCTGGGCAGCGTGCAGGCGCGAGAAGTGTCGGGCACCTTGCCGCAGGGCGCGGCGATTGCCTCGGCGCACCATTTGGCGACCGAAGCTGGCTTTGAAATGCTGGCCAAGGGTGGCAATGCCTTTGATGCGGCGGTCGCGGTTTCGGCCGTGCTCTCGGTGGTGGAACCCATCAGCTCCGGGATTGGTGGTGGCGGCTTTTTCTTGCTGCATGAAGCCAAAAGCGGGCGTGAAGTCTTTATTGATGCCCGTGAAAGCGCGCCCGAGGCCGCCACGCAGGCGGTCTATCTGGATGCGCAGGGCAATTTCAACCGCGACCGTGCCACCAATGGTCCCTGGGCTGCAGGGATTCCCGGCCTGCCTGCGGCGCTGGTACATATGGCGCAGAATTACGGCCGCCTGCCGCTGAAGGAATCGTTGCAACCGGCCATTCGCGTGGCGCATGAGGGCTTCCCGGTGTATCGCCGCCTGGTGCGCGGCTATGCCGAGCGCCGCGCGGTGATGGAGCGCTATCCCGGCACCCGCGCCGTGTTCAGCCCCCATGGCCGGCCGCTGGCCGAGGGTGAAATCCTGCGCCAGCGAGATTTGGGCAAGACTCTGGAGCGCTTGGCCGAGCACGGCTTTGACGGCTTTTACCGCGGCGTGACCGCACGCCGCATCTTGCAAGGCGTGAAGCAGGAAGGCGGGCGCTGGACAGCGCAGGAGCTGGCCAGCTATCAGGTCAAGGAGCGCGAACCGATTCGCTTCACCTGGCGCGGCTGGCAGATCGTCACCGCGCCGCCGCCCTCATCCGGCGGCATTGCCCTGGCGCAGATGCTGCAAATACTCTCGCCCTGGGACTTGCGCAGCATGGACGAGGCCCAGCGCACCCATCTGATTGCCGAGGCCATGCGCCGCGCCTATCACGACCGCACCTTTTATCTGGGCGACCCGGATTTTGTGCATATCCCGCAAGAAACGCTGCTTTCGCCGTATTACGCCGCCGGGCTGCGCAGCACCATCCACCCGGACAAGGCCACGCCCAGCGTGCTGTTGCCCGGTGAACCGACCCCGTTTGATGAGCACCCGGAAACCACGCATTTTTCCATCATCGATGCCGAGGGCAACCGCGTGGCCGGTACGCAAACGGTGAACCTGCTGTTTGGCTCCGGGCTGATTCCGCCTGGTACCGGGGTGCTGCTCAATAACGAGATGGACGATTTCGCCTTGAAACCCGGTACCCCCAACGCCTTTGGCGTGATGGGCTATGCGGCCAATGCGCCTGCGCCGGGCAAGCGCATGCTGAGTTCGATGACACCGACCTTCATGGAATCGGCCGACAAAGTGGCGGTGCTCGGCACCCCTGGCGGTAGCCGCATCATCACCATGGTGCTGCTGGGGATTCTCGGTGTTGATGCCGGGCTGGATGCGCAACAGGTCACCGCCTTGCCGCGCTTCCATCATCAATGGCTGCCCGATGCCATCGGCACGGAAAAAGGCGCACTGCCTGCCGAAGTCGTCGCCAAACTGCGGGAAAAAGGCCATACCGTCATTGTGCCGGGCGAAGTGCAGGGGCTACGCTCCTCTGATGCTTGGGGCAATATGCAGGTGGTGGAATACAACAAACGCAATGGCAATCTGGGCGCAGGCAGTGACCCGCGCAATCCGGTCGGCAAGGGCGAAGTGCGCCGCAGCAGCGTGCCGGTGAGGATTGCCGGGCAATGAAACTCTGGTCGATTCTCGGCAATTCGCAAAAACTCGATGGCGGGGCGATGTTCGGCAATGCGCCGCGCGCGTTATGGGAAAAATGGCTGCCCGCCGATGAACTCAACCGCGTACCGCTGGCCTGTCGCGCCCTGCTCGCCAGCGGTCTGAACGGCAAAACCGTGCTGTTTGAAACCGGCATCGGCGCATTTTTCGAGCCGAAAATGCGCGAGCGCTACGGCGTGCAAGAAGCACATCATGTGCTGCTGGATTCTTTGCAAGCCGCAGGCTTTAGCCATCAGGACATCGACGTAGTGGTGCTTTCGCATCTGCATTTCGACCACGCCGGCGGCCTGCTGGCGCCGTGGGCAGAAGGGGGCGAGTCGCAGCTGTTGTTCCCCAATGCCCGCTTTCTGGTCAGCCGCGGCTGCTGGCAGCGTGCACTTGCCCCACACCCGCGTGACCGCGCCAGCTTTATTCCCGGCCTCACCGATTTGCTTGCAGCCAGTGGTCGGCTGGAGATTGTCGAGGGTGAATATTCACAAGCCCTGGGACAAGCTGTGCGCTTCCACTACAGCGACGGCCATACACCGGGGCTGATGCTGGCAGAAATACTGGGGCCAGAGGTGGACGGCGAGTATCACGGCGGTATCTTGTTCTGCGCCGACCTGATTCCCGGCAAACCTTGGGTGCATGTGCCGATCACCATGGGTTATGACCGCAATGCCGAGCTTTTAATCGACGAAAAACAGCGCCTGCTTGAAGACCTGTTGCAACGCGATGTGCGCCTGTATTTCACCCACGACCCGCACTGTGCCATGGCAAACATCAGCCGCGACGAACGCGGCCGCTTTGCAACATGCGAAGAAAAAAGTGAGCTGGAAGGCGTAAATTTTTTGTAAAGGCTTGTCTTGGCACCGGTCTAAATCTGTAGCCCGTTTTGCGCGTGTGCTATAAGCGCAGGCGGAAACTTTGCTGGGAGTTGCTTATGAACAGATGCATTTCTGTCTTGCTATGCGGTGTTTTGGTCTGCGCTGCCCCATCGGTTGTATATTCGCAACAGTTTCAGTGTGCGCCGGTCGCGGATATTCCTGAGTCAGAGGTGACTTTGATTGGAGAAATACACGGTACCAATGAAATCCCGGTTCTGGCTATCGAGCAGGCATGTGTTTTGGCCAAGTCAGGAAGGCAAGTGATTTTCGTGCTTGAGCTTCCTCGCAAAGAACAGGCGGCAGTTGATCGATTTCTGGCTTCTGAAGGCAAGCGAGCTGATCGTGAGCAGCTTATATCTTCATCTTTTTGGCAAAGTGAAAAGCTCAATGATGGAAGGTCAAGCATTGCCATGCTGGACTTGTTTATGCGTGTGCACAGTTTGAGGGCGCAAGGGGCGAAAATCACACTTCTTCTCGATGATGGTTTTGGGGATGAAGACCGCGACATGGCGATGGCGCAAACCATTCTTTCGGCAAAAGAGCAATCACCTGAAGCCATTATCATTGGCTTGTTTGGCAGTTTTCACTCATCAGAATCACCGGGGCGGGAGCGCTATCCACATCAGGCAATTGGTTATCGGCTGCGTGCACTGCAACCATTGACCGTATATGTCAACTACACTGGCTGGGCTTGGGGTTGTACTCCCAGCGCATGTGGCGTGATAAGAGTGGGCGTGGTTTCCCCGGATGCGGAGTTTTTTAAATACATTCCGGGTGATGAAGGTGAAATTGATCATGCCCATGATGGGGTGGTCAACCTGCCCAAAATAACGGCCTCTCCACCTGCTCGATATCTTGTGCGTACCAATTGATGGGCGATGCTCGATGTGAAAAAGCCGCTCCACCACACGGGTGAGGCGGCTTTTGTTTTTGCGTGGCCGTCAATCAGTATTCGTAGCGCAGACCGAACAAGTAGCTGCGTCCGAAGTCTTCCAGCTCCAGTACCCGACTGCGTTCGCCCTGGAACCGCACCTGTCGGCTGCTGGTGATGTTGTTGGCTTCGACAAACAGGCGCAAATGTTTGTTGAAGGCGTAGCCGGCACTGAAATCCAGACTGGAGCGTCCGCCCCAGTACACGGTCAAATCCGGATCTTGGATATTGAATTCCTGGATGTACTGACTACGGCGGTTCCATGAGAGTCTGGCATTGATGCCGTATTTCTCGTAGGAAAGCGCCAGGTTGTAGTTATGCCGTGAGGTGCCGGGCAATTCGGTTTTTCCGCCGTCAAAGGGTAGTTCCGCACTGGATTTGGACCAAGTGTAATTGCCGTAGATGCCAAAGCCATTCCAAGGGGCGGGCAGTTGGTCGAAGTTTTGCTGCCAGGCCAGCTCAAGCCCATGGACGCGGCCATTGCTGCCGTTTTCCGGGCGGGTGATGCGTACCATGCCGCCACCGGGCAGGTTTTCGGTGCTGTTGGCCACAAACAGCGGGTGATGGATGCGTTTGTAGAACAGCCCGGCGCTCAACAAGCCCAGCGGTTGCAGGTAGTGTTCGAATGACACATCAAGGTTGTGTGCATAGGCGGCTTTGGCAGATGGATTGCCTTCGCTGATGGGATCGCTGGGTAGCTCGCCACTGGCTCGATACGGTGCCGTGTGGCGGAAGTCCGGGCGGTTGATGCCGGTGGAATAGGCTGCGCGCAGGATACTGTTGTCGGCAAATTCGTAGCGCAGATGCAGGCTGGGCAGGAAGTGTCGGCTTGTATGTTTGATTTGGCGAGGTGAGCTTTCAAGCGTGTCGGTATTGAACACCACAGCCTCGCCCGCGCTGTGGGTGATTTCATGGCGCAGGCCGGCAATCATGCTGAGTCTGTCCCAAGTGGCATCAAGGCGCAGATAAGCGGCATGGACATCTTCGCTGGCACGGTAGTCCCCGGTCAGCGACTCAGCAAGCAGCCGCCGATGCTGGCTGCTTTGGGTCAGTGGCGGTGCATGACGCTGGAAGATGTCGCGGCAGAAGCGCCGCCCGATTAGGAAATAATCGAAGTTGTTGGATAGCCCCAGATTGCTGCACAACATGTCCGACATGCTGATGCCGAGTGCGTCAAAATCTGTCGCATTTGCATTGCGATAGCGCTCGTCATCGAAGGATTTGTCACGCAGGCGTGCACGCAAGCCAAACTGGATATCGCCATGGCTGCCGAACCACTCATGCGCGCGCGTGAAATCCACACGCAGGCCGGTTTCACTTTCCCTTGAGTGTTCATGACGGTCGTTCAAACGGCGAAACGCAAACCATTGTTCTGGAACATTCACGCCCGTGGTCGGGGCATCGGCGCGTCCGAGGATACGCCACTGCGGAAAATCGTGGTTGCTGTAGTCATAGTCCATCTGCGGGCGGACGCTTGAGCGGAAGATGTATTGCCTGCGCGGGCTGGCGATTTTCTCGGCCACGCTGCGCGAAGCCTGCCAGTTGGCCCTCCATTCGCCCAGCCAATGCTCACCATTGAGGTTGAAGGTCTTGATGGATTTGTTGTAGGTGCGCTCGCGCAGCTCCTTGTTGAAAGTGGCGCGTACTTCGCCCTGATTTTGCGTGGCATCGCTGTTGTGGCGATCCATGCCGATGACAAGGCTGTCACGGAATTCATGGTCTTTGAAGTGTGCATGGGAGGCTGTCAATGACAGCTTGTGATTTTGATTGATGCGCCAGTCCAGACGACCATTGATGCCGGTGCGGGTGCGTGTGCCCTCGTAATCCTTGATTTGCACTTCTTCGGGCAGGATGCGGCCTGAGCTTTTGTCGCGGAAATACACCGTTTCCACGTTGTCGGTAAAGCGTCCCTGCTTGCTCCAGGAGGCAGAAATCAAAGCGCCGAAATTGTTGTTGTGCCCGAAACGATGCCCAAAGCTGGCCGATGCACGCTGATTGTCGCCATTGCCCAATTGATATTGGCCGGCGGCAAGCGATGCGCGCAATGTGATGCCATCGCGATCCAGTGCACTTTGCGTGCGGATATTGATATTGCCGGCGATGGCATCGCCATCCATGTCCGGGGTAAGGGCCTTGGTGACTTCCAACGAGGAAATCACATCCGAGGGAATGGTGTCCAGCTCCACGCCGCGGCTGCCGGCATTGGGGTTGGCCAGCTGCGCACCGTCAATGGTCACAGTGGTGAATTCTTTGGGCGCGCCACGCACGCTCACGTAGCGGCCTTCGCCCTGGTCGCGCTCAATGGAGACGCCGGGGATGCGCTGGGTGGACTCGGCAATATTGTTGTCCGGAAACTGCCCCAGCAAGTCGGAAGACACCACGTTCACCAGATTGCCGCTGCTGCGTTGCTGGTTGAGTGCCAGCGCCTGCGCATCGCGTTGGCCACGTACGACCACGGCATCCAGATGGTCGGCATTTTGTGCATTGCTGTGCAGCACGATGACAGTTTCGTGGTTGCCGTTTTCTTCAATATGCAGCTGTGCCAAATAGGATTGATAGCCCAGAAAGTCCACGCGCAGGGTGTGATTGCCTGCGGGCAGGTTGTACAGACGGAAATGACCAGAGGCATCCGTGTGCGCTTGTCGTCCGGCAATACTGATGATGGCGCCCTCCAGTGATACGCCACGGCCTGACTCCTTCACTTGTCCTATCAGAGCATTGTCGGCAGCCAGTGCCTCGGCTGAGGCATGTGCCGATATGTCGGCACGGGCGATGCCGGGCAGGGTGAGGACGGATGCAATCGCCAATGCGATGGCCGTATGTTCGAGTTTCATTGAGGCTCCAAAGACTTGAAAGGCGCAATCACTGCGCTATGCGAGCGCGCCGAAATTGGCGCCGGAAAAGTCTTGGAGATATGTGTTACCGATTCATGATGTTTTTGCGAAATTTGATGCAGTCACTGTCACTGGAATACGCCTTCAGTGACATGAATTTGCAATATTGGCGCGGAAAAATTTCCGTTGCTTCCGAGTGACTGGTCGCACTCGGTTTTTATTGCAAAGGAAAACTGAAATGAAATCTCCTGCTCGCTTCTTTCCGCTCGTCATGGGCAGCTTGTTGGCTGCCGGTATCTTGTTGGCTGCGCCGGTGTTTTCGCAGCAACCGGGTGAAAGCGAGCCCAATCTGCTGGTACCTGAAAACAGTGGTTACTATCAGGCAGGCGTGATGCCTGACCGCATCGTGGCAACACCTGCGCAAAACCCGGCACGCGGTTTTGCGGTCAATTGGCGCACCCAACAGGGCGTGGATGCGCCGCTGCTTGAAATCGTCAAGGCTGGCGACTCGCCGGATGTGGGCGTGCCAAGACAGATAAGCGCCCTTACTCGCACACTCGGCAGTGGCGCACAGGCAGCGAACTATCACCGTGCAGATATTGACGGCCTTGAGCCGGATACCTTGTACATGTTCCGGGTGGCAGGCGCAGGCACCTGGAGTGGCTGGCGACAATTGCGCACCTTGGCTGAATCCCGTGAAAAACCGCTGACCCTGTTGTATATGGGCGATACCCAGAACAAGAATCTCAGCCATGTGAGCCGAGTCATGCGTGAGGCAATGCGACATGCGCCCGATGCTGCGCTGGCGCTGCATGCGGGTGACTTGGTCAGCGGTGCGGTCAACGACAATGAATGGGGGGAGTGGTTCGAAGCAATGGGGGACATGCCTGCGGTGATGATGCTGGCGCCGGCCATCGGCAACCACGAATACTGGAAGGCATTTGAAAACACCCCGCAGGAGCGGCGCGTGCTGGGAGGGCACTGGCGACATCTGTTTGCCTTGCCCGGCAATGGTGCAGCGCATGAACATGCCCGCGATACCACTTACTGGTTTGATGCCAATGGCGTACGCATGGTGGTATTGGACGGCACTTCTGCACTTGACCTTGGTAGTATGGCGGCACAGGCGCAGTGGTTGGACAAGGTGCTGGCAGACAGCCGTCAGCCGTGGAACATGGTGATGATTCACCAGCCGATGTTCTCGCCGCGCGGGCGTGGCGATAGTGACAAGCTGCGTCAGGCGTTATTGCCGATATTGGAAAAACACGGCGTGGATCTGGTTTTACAGGGGCATGATCATACCTATGGCCGCCGTAGCGGTGAAAAACCGGGGCAGACTCTGCCGCAATACATCGTCAGCGTGGTGGGTGCCAAGCAATATCGCATCACGGATGAGGCGCGTCGCAGCATGCGTCCGGTGGCGGAAGACACGCAGTTGTTCCAGGTGATTCGCATTGTCAATGACCGCCTTCACTATCAGGCACGTACTGCCACTGGGCGGTTGTATGACAGCTTTGAAATCTTGCGCAGCGCCGATGGCCGCAAAAGGCTCAATGAAATCACCCAAGGGCGTATCGCCGAGCGTGATTGTCATCATCGCGAAGCGACCCTTGCCGGGCGCAAAGACCGCTGCTGGGAGTAAGGGCAATGGCCAAAATATTCACGCTGTTGCTGGCTTTGTTTGTCACGAGTGCTTGGGCTGCCCAGCCTGCTGCCATTCATCCGTTCAGTGCAGTGCAGCCGGAAAACGCGCCGCAGGAGGCGCGGCTTGTGGTGGAAATCCCGGCAGGAAGTTTCACCAAGTATGAGATTGGAGCAGCAGATGGTTTGTTGCATGTGGACAGGTTTCTGTCCATGCCGGTGGCATATCCAGCCAATTATGGCTCAATGCCGCGCACTCGTGCGGGGGATGGCGATCCACTGGATGCGCTGGTGTTGACCCGCGCGCCACTGTATCCAGGCAGCGTGATCCAATTCCGCCCGATTGCGGTGTTGCGCATGGTGGACAAGGGCGAAATGGATGAAAAAATCATCGGTGTGCCGGTGGACAAGCTCGATTCTGGCTATACCCATATCCGCGATATCGCCGACCTTGCACCGATGGAGCTTCAGCGCATCGAGGCTTTCTTCCGCTATTACAAGCAACTGCCGGAAAGCAACAAGGCCGATGTCGAGTTGCATGGCTGGGGTGATGCTGTTGAAGCGCGGCGATTGATTGAAGCTGCCATTCAAAATTGGAAGGAAGCGTGAGCGGGGTATTTCATGCGGCTTCCCCAGTTTTATAAAGCGGGTTCCGCTCAGTTGTTGCTCATCTGCTTCGGGGTCAACCAATATTGAAAGGTCATCATGGAGGGTAATATCGGTCTTTCCGAGGTTGCCTGGTGAATCTTGAATTTAAAAAGCCTGAATCCTTGATTGGATTCAGGCTTTGGTTTGCATGTCATCAATCAATGATTTTGATTGATAAACCTGCCTTAGTTGGGCGTGACGCGATCCCAGGCCTGGCGAATGGCATGCTTGGCTTCTTCCCACTTCAAGCGAGAAGCGCCCTTGACGCTTTCCCAAGAGGCCTTGAGTTCACTTTCCACGTCCTCAAAACGTGCATCGGCAGCATATTTGTTGCGGTTTGCATAACCAACGGCATAGGCGGACTGATAATCCTGGTCATAATCATAGCCGCTGACATAATGCGGATTTTTGGTGTAATTCTCGCGCCAGTAGGAGTCCTCGACGGTTGGGTCCAGTGCCTCGGCAGCAGCCTTGCCTGCGCCGCCGCCGACAACTGCACCAATCGCACCGCCAATCAGTGCGCCAAGCGGGCCGGCAATGGCACCAATCGCCGCGCCGGCAGCAGCACCGCCGGTAGCGCCAACACCGGTTCCGACCGGATGGGAACCCGGCTGACCGGTAATCGGATCGGCGTTCAGATCCTCACGGACTTGCTCGGAAGATTGCTTGACAAGATCACGGTCAATGGCTTCGCGGTTTTCAATATTATTGGGGGAATTATTCATTTGCATTTCCTTATTTGCTTAATGGATTTGGTGTTTCCCGATGAAATCTACATGCATGGCTGTGAAGGTCATTTGAATAATGATAATTTTCAGTGTCTCTCACCTTGTCTTAACTTTTTGAGTTGAAGGCTTGAGTGAATCTGAATTGTTGAAGGAAAGCTGGCAATGTTGAAGAAATTTTGATGGCGCAGCCATTGATGAGCTTTCGCAGGCGATGCTTGCTATTAATGCGCTATCTTGGTCGGGCGCCAAATCTGTTGCCAAGTTTTGAGCTTGAATATTCAAGTGTTGGTGATGCCCACAAGATTGATATCGTGAGCTTGAGTCCAATAACTTGTGGCTTCAACAACTTGTGGCTTATTGCGCTTCGGAGCGCGTTGCGGCATACTGCGCCGCTTCCCGCAAAGTCGGGAGATTGGACCCGCTTGCAGCCTTGCAGGCCACAAACCGTTCAGGGCAGGATGGAAAGAGCAGTGCGCATGCCCTGCCGCCTTGGATAGTCATAAACCAAAGACAGGACATCACCATGCCCAAGATCAAGTCGCATCGTGCTGCCGGCAAGCGGTTCAAGAAGACCGCCAGCGGCAAGTTCAAGCGTGGCAGCGCCAACCGCAGCCACATCCTCACCAAGAAGGCCACCAAGCGCAAACGCGATCTGCGTCAGCCCGCCTATGTGCGTGCTGAAGATGCAGGCCGCATCAAGCGCCAATTGCCCTACGCCTGAGCCAGAGGAGAACTGAAACATGGCACGAGTCAAACGTGGCGTTACCGCACGCCGTCGTCACAAGAAAATCATCTCTCAGGCCAAGGGCTACTACAATGCCCGCCGCAAGGTGTTCCGCGTTGCCAAGCAAGCGGTTACCAAGGCGCAGCAGTATGCCTATATCGGCCGCAAGCTGAAGAAGCGCCAGTTCCGCAGCCTGTGGATCGCCCGTATCAACGCTGGTGCGCGCGCCAACGGTCTGTCCTACAGCCGCTTCATGAATGGCCTGCTGAAGGCCGGTATCACCCTGGATCGCAAAGTGCTGGCCGATATCGCCGTGCACGATGCAGCCGGTTTTGCCGCACTGGTGGAAAAGGCCAAGAGCGCCCTTGCTGCCTGATTGCGGCTCCGTGCCCCGTGCGCGGACTGCCGACAAGTCGCAACCGACGGGGAAGGGCGCAAGTCCTTCCCCGTTTTCTTTTTGTTTTCCGGGTCTGTGTCGATGACTGAAATCCATACCCTGCAATCCGAAGCGCTGGCCGCCATCGCGGCTGCCGATGAACTTGATGTACTTGAAGCCCTGCGCGTTTCGCTGCTGGGCAAATCCGGCAGCCTGACGGCGCAACTGAAGACCTTGGGCACACTGCCGCCGGAAGCGCGTAAAGCAGAAGGTGAGCGCATCAACCAAGCGCGTGATGCCATTACCGGCGCGCTGGCCGAGCGCCGTCAAGCGCTGGAAGCGGCTGCGATGGATGCGCGGCTGGCTGCCGAGTCCATCGACATCACCCTGCCGGGGCGGGAGGCGAGTGTCGGCACGCTGCATCCGGTGAGCCGTACTCTGGAGCGCATCAGCGATATTTTTGCGCGCCTGGGTTACGAGCTGGCTGAAGGGCCGGAAATCGAGGACGACTGGCACAATTTCGAGGCACTGAACTTTCCGCCGCACCATCCGGCGCGCGCCATGCACGACACTTTCTATTTCCCGGATGGCCGCTTGTTGCGCACGCATACCTCGGGCGTGCAAATCCGCTACATGCTGCAACATCTGCAATCAGGCGGTACCCCGCCATTGCGGATGATTGCTGCCGGCAAGGTGTATCGCAGCGACTCGGACCAGACCCACACGCCGATGTTCCATCAGATCGAAGGCCTGCTGGTGGACGAGCATGCCAGCTTTGCCGACCTTAAGGGCACGCTGGCCGAGTTCGTGCGTGCATTCTTCGGGCGTGATTTTGAAATGCGCTTCCGCCCCAGCTATTTCCCCTTCACCGAGCCTTCGGCCGAGGTGGATATCGCTTGGCAGCAGGCTGATGGCAGCCAGCGCTGGCTGGAAGTGTTGGGCTGCGGCATGGTGCATCCGAATGTGCTCAAAAATGTCGGCATCGACCCGGAGCGTTATACCGGCTTTGCCTTTGGCCTTGGCGTGGAGCGCTTTGCGATGTTGCGCGAGGGCGTGGATGACCTGCGCAGCTTTTTTGAAAATGATGTGCGCTTTTTGCGCCGTTATGCCTGAGGGTGAGAGAACATCATGAAATTCTCTGAAAACTGGCTGCGCGAACATATCCGTACCGACGTCAGCCGTGAGCAGTTGGCTGCTGCGCTGACCGCGATTGGTCTGGAAGTGGAAGAACTCACCGTATTGGGCGAGGGGCTGACGCATGTGGTGGTGGCGCAGATTGTCAGCGCCGTCAAGCACCCCGAGGCCGACCGCCTGCAAGTGTGTGAAGTGGATGCGGGCGCCCATGGTCGCCTGCAAATCGTGTGCGGTGCGCCCAATGCCCGAGCCGGCTTGAAGGCGCCGCTGGCGATGCTGGGTGCGCAATTGGGCGATATCAAAATCAAGGCGGCCAAACTGCGTGGCGTGGAATCGAACGGCATGCTGTGTTCGGCCAAGGAGCTGGGGCTGGATGCCGATGCCAGTGGCCTGATGGAACTGCCCGAAGACGCGCCGCTCGGCATGCCGATGGCCGACTATCTGGGACTGCCCGACAGCACTATCGAACTCAAGCTCACCCCGAACCGCGCCGACTGCTTCGGCATCCGCGGTATCGCCTTTGATGTGGCAGCAGCCACCGGTAGCGAAGTGAGTGCCTTTGAAATCCCCGCCGTGGCTGCGCAAAGCAATGCTGCGCTTGAGGTATCGCTGGATGCGGGAGCGGATGCGCCGCGTTACCTTGGGCGCGTGATTGAAGGCGTGAATGGCGCGGCGCAAACGCCGCTGTGGATGGCCGAGCGTCTGCGCCGCAGCGGCATCCGCCCGCTGAGCTTTTTGGTGGACGTCACCCAATACGTGATGCTAGAGCTGGGGCAGCCGATGCACGCCTTTGATCGCGACTTGCTGCAAGGGCCGGTGGCGGTACGCCACGCGCGCGCGGGTGAGCGCCTGACGCTGTTGGATGGCCGCGAGGTGTTGCTGGATGAAAACTTCCTGCTGATTGCCGATGCCGACCGCCCGGTGGCGCTGGCAGGCGTGATGGGGGGCTTTGACAGCCGCGTGACGGAGGCTACCGGCAATGTATTTCTGGAGGCAGCGCATTTTGCCCCGGCGGCCATCATTGGCCGCAGCCGCAAACTTGGCCTGCATACCGATGCTGCGCACCGCTTTGAACGTGGTGTTGACCCGGAATTGCCGCGTGCAGCGATTGAGCGCGCCACGGCTTTGATTCTGGACATCGCAGGCGGTACGCCGGGTCCGGTGGTGGAGGCGGTACGCGAGGCGGATTTACCCAAGCCTGCCACCTTGTTGCTGCGCCGCGCGCGCATTGCCCGGGTGCTGGGTATTGAAGTGGATGATGCAGAAGTTGCACGCATCATGCGCGCGCTGGGGTTTGGCGTGGACGCGGTTGCCGATGGCTGGCATGTCACCCCGCCGGCGCGGCGCTTTGATATCGCCCTGGAAGAAGACCTGATTGAAGAAATCGCCCGTATTCATGGCTATGAGCACATTCCGGTGAAGCTGCCTTCGGGCGCTGCACGGGTCATGGCGCCCGATGCTGCGCGGGTCAGTGATGCCGGGCTGCGCCGTCAATTACTGGCGCGCGAGTGTCAGGAGGCCATCAACTACGCCTTTGTCGATGCTGCCTTGCTTGAAAAATGGGGGCTTGAAGGCGGTATTGCACTGGCCAATCCGCTAAGTGCCGAACTGGGTGTGATGCGGCCGATGCTGCTGCCGGGCTTGACCGCCGCACTGGCGCGCAATGTGCAGCGCCAGCAAAGCCGCGTGCGACTGTTCGAACTGGGACGGGTATTTGCCGCGCCCGGACAAGAAGGCGAGGCACCGCAGGAAATCCCGCATATCGCCGCGGTGGTTTGCGGCAGCGCCAGCGCCGAGCAGTGGGGCGTGGCCAGCCGCAGTGTGGACTTCCACGATTTGAAGGGCGATTTGCAGTCGTTGGCAGCTTTGTCCGGTGCGCATCTTGAGTTCCGTCGCAGCACGCAAGGCTTCGGCCATCCTGGACGCTCGGCGGATGTGTACCGCGATGGTGAGCGCATTGGCTGGCTGGGCGAGCTGCATCCACGTCTGCTCGCCGCCCTAGGTCTGGATACCAGAGTGCTGGGTTTTGAGCTGAATTTGGCGGCCATCGCCCGGCGTGGCGTGTCCCGGGCTGAAACAGCATCGCGCTTTCCATCGGTGCGCCGCGACCTGGCGCTGTTGGTGCCAGAACAGCTGCCATGGCAGGCGCTTGCCGATACCGTGCGTCAGGCCGCAGGTGCGCTGCTGCGTGAATTGCGGCTGTTTGACGTATATCGTGGCAAAGGCGTGGAGCCGGGCTTCAAGAGTCTTGCCATAGGCTTGATTTTGCAGGAAGAATCGCGCACTCTCACCGACTCGGATGTGGATGCCTGCATGGCCGCCGTGACCGAGGCATTAGCCAAAGAACACGGTGTCAAAATCAGGGAATAACAGTAATGGCATTGACCAAGGCTCAAATGGCCGAACATCTCTTTGAGAAGGTCGGCTTCAACAAGCGCGAAGCAAAGGAGTTTGTGGATGCGTTTTTCGACACCCTGGGTGAGGGGCTGGCTGCCGGACGTCAGGTCAAACTGTCGGGCTTTGGCAATTTTGACTTGCGCCGCAAGAGCCCGCGTCCGGGGCGCAACCCCAAAACCGGTGAAGAAGTCCCCATCAGCGCCCGTACCGTGGTGACATTCCGCCCGGGTCAGAAATTGAAGGAGCGAGTGGAAGCCTATGCTGGACCTAGGTAGTAACAAGGAGCTTCCGCCGATTCCGGCCAAGCGCTACTTCACCATTGGTGAAGTCAGCGAGTTGTGCGATGTCAAGCCGCATGTCTTGCGTTACTGGGAGACGGAATTCCCCAGCCTTTCGCCGGACAAGCGTCGTGGCAACCGTCGCTATTATCAGCGTCATGATGTCCTGAAAATCCGCCAGATTCGCAGCTTGCTGTATGAGCAGGGCTATACCATTGGCGGCGCCAGGCAACGGCTTGAAAGCGCTGAGGGCAGGCAGGAAGCCATACTTCCGGTCGAGCTGATTCGGCAGATGCGACAGGAATTGGAAGAAGTTTTGCAATTGTTGCAGCGTTAAGCCGAACTTCGGCTATAATGCCCGACCTTTCCGGGGTATAGCGCAGCCTGGTAGCGCACTTGTCTGGGGGACAAGTGGTCGTCGGTTCGAATCCGGCTACCCCGACCAAAAACACCAACAAAATCAGCGGCTTGTGGACGTGTCCCAAGTCGCTTTTTTTTGTTTCCTCCCTATTTCCTCCCTATCGCTTGAGGGTGAGCCCCGGCACAACATCCGTCCATGGCAGGTCGTGACCATCCAGATATACCTCGGTCATGTTGATGCTGCCGTATCCCATCAGTGCCTGAACCTGTTGCTTTGGTCATTCAGGCAGCAGATTTGGAGTGCCACTTTTGCAGTCGGAAGTCGGTCGGAGTATTGAAAAGATTTTTGGCGGGGCACTTGCCGTGGGAGAATATGCGACCTGTTTTCTTGGTGCTTGCCCATGCGTCTCAACAAGTTCATTGCCGAGAGTGGTTTTTGCTCACGCCGCGAGGCTGATCGGCTGATTTCGGCTGGCCGGGTAACTATCAACGGTCAGCGTGCGCGCATTGGCGATGAGCTTGCCGAGGGCGATACGGTATTGGTGGATGGGCAAAAGCTGGAGCGTCGCAGTGTGGCTCAGGGCAAGCGCCAGCATGTCTATATTGCGCTCAACAAGCCCGTGGGCATCACCTGCACGACCGAAGAGTCGGTCAAAGGCAATATCGTTGATTTTGTCGGGCATGAGCGGCGGATTTTCCCGATTGGCCGCCTGGACAAAGATTCGGAAGGGCTGATTCTCCTGACCAGCAATGGCGATATCGTCAATGAAATCCTGCGTGCGGAAAACAAGCTGGAAAAGGAATATCTGGTGGCGGTCAATCACGGCATCACCCAGGAGTTTTTGCGCGGCATGAGCCGCGGGGTGCCGGTTCATGGGCAAATCACCCTGCCGTGCAAGACGGCAAAGATTGGGCCGGTGGGCTTTCGTATCATCCTGGTGCAGGGCTTGAACCGGCAGATCCGACTGATGGCGGCGCATTTTGGCTATCGCGTCAAGCGCCTTTTGCGGGTACGCATCGGCAATGTCAAGCTGGGGCATTTGAAGCCCGGGCAGTGGCGCAATCTCACTGATGCCGAGTTGCGTGCGCTTCTGCCGCATCGCACGCAGTGGTAAACCCCCTAACAGGCGCCAAGCCCTTCTAGAAAAGCCTCAGTTTCAAGATGGCAGGCACAAGCTCGCTCAGACAGTCTTTGCTGATATGGCCATGAGCCTGGCTGATGGTGGTGGCCAGTGGGCTTTCGGGGTCGGTTTCGCCGCCGGTGCAGAACAGCACCGGCAGTTGTGGCAGGGTTTGCCGGATCAGGGCAAAGGCATCCTCGCCGCCAAGACCTGGCAGGCGCGAGTCGCAGATGGCCAGTGTCCAGTCATGGCGCTCAAGCGCCGTTTCAAGTTCCTGGCGCAGTTCCACGCGCACCAGCTCGCAGTGGATGCCGGCATCCTCTAGCTCAAATCCGATGAGTTCGGCATCGGTGCTGTTGTCTTCAATCAACAAAATGCGGATGGGCTTCATCGCGGGTATCTAACGAGAGTCGGGTGACTGGTTGAACACCGCCCAGAAGCGCCCCAAGGTTTTGACCGCTTCGAAGAACTGCATGATGTCCACCGGCTTCACCACATAGGCATTGACGCCCAGATTCCAGCTGCGGGCAAGGTCGGATTCTTCGCGTGATGAGGACAGGATAACCACTGGCAGTGATTTGAACTGCTCGTTCTCGCGCAGCAGTTGCAGCACTTCCAGGCCGTCCATGCGTGGCATTTTGATGTCCAGCAGCAAGACCGCAGGCTCGCCCGGTTCGCGGTTTGCAAACTGGCCGCGGCGCAGCAGATAGTCCATCACTTCCACGCCGTCTTCCACGTGCACAATCGGGTTGGCGAGATTGGCTTCACGCAGGGCGTCAATGGCCATTTCCGCATCGGCGGGGCTGTCTTCAGCCAGCAAAATGGGGCGAATGTCTTTCATGTCGTTTCGGGTAAATCAGGATGCAGTGGCGCCATCCAGCAGGGATGGCAGGGTAAAGCGGAAAATCGCGCCCTTGTCCGGGGCGGCGTCGGCACTGATTTGACCGCCGTGACGTACCAGTACGCGCTGCACATTGGCAAGGCCGATGCCGGTGCCGGGAAATTCGCTGGGCTTGTGCATGCGCTGGAAAACGCCGAACAGTTTGCTGGCATAGGCCATGTCAAAGCCCACGCCGTTGTCGCGGACGGTGAACTCGTGGCTGCCATCGGCAAGCCGCTGGTGGCTGACCTGGATATGGGTGATTTCGCGCGGGGCACTGTATTTGACTGCATTGCCCAGCAGGTTGCTCCATACTTGGCGCATCATGTTTTCATCGGCGATCACCATCGGCAGCGCCTTGATGTCCCATTCAATATGCCGCCCCGGGGTTTCGTTCTGGGCATTGGCATCGAGCAGGGCGCGGGTTTCTTCCACCATCGACTGCATGTCCACCGGTTGCAAGCGCAGTGCGCTGCGCCCCAGGCGTGAATACACCAGCAGGTCATCAATCAGTGTGGCCATGCGTTTGGCGGAGCTGTCGATGACTTCCAGGTAATGGCGGCTCTTGTCATCGGCGCCATCCCCCAGCTGTTTGCCCAGCTTTTCGGCAAAGCCGGAGATATGCCGCAGCGGCGAGCGCAGGTCGTGGCTGACCGAATAGCTGAAGGCTTCCAGCTCGCGGTTGACATCGGAAATCTGCTCAATCTTGCCTTGTAGCTGCTGGTTGAGTTCGGAGATTTCGGTCTCTGCGGCCTTGTGAGGGCTGATATCGCTCAAGGTCAGCAGCGTGACTTGCTGCTGATGATCGGGTAGGGACATGCGGCAGGCATTGAGCAGCATGGTGCGCTCGATGCCGTCGCGGGTGGTTTGCCGAAGCTCGAAATCCCACAACTCACGGTCACGGCTCAATACATCGCGCAGGCGCTGGAGGATTTCCAGACCCGCCCAAGCACCGTTGCCAATCTGGCTGATATGTTGCCCGTCGATATACGGCAGCTGCTCGCTGCTATTGCCGTATAGCTCGGCAAAAGCGGCGTTGTGCATGACTATGCGCTGCTCGCCATCGAGCAGGGCAATGGGTTCACGGATGGCCTGCACCACGGCGAGTGCGCGGGCGTTGGCGGCCGTCAGCGCGCGCTCGGCATGCTCGCGGCTGGATTGCTGGCGGCGCAGCATGGCAAGCAGCGCCATCAACAAGGCAAGCTGTATCAGCATGCTGATGAGTGAAATCCGCTGGCCACGCTTGTGCAATGCTTCCGTCTGCCGAGACTGGGTCATGAAAATCTGCTGGCTTTCCTGGCGCATTTCATTGGCGATGGCACTCATCGCCATTTCGTCCGACATCATGGCCAACAGGCGCTGGCGCTCCTGGTTGTCGGTGCTTTGCACGATGCGCTGGCTGATGTCCAGGCGCTGCTCAAGACGCCCTTGCAGATTGCCGATGCGCAGTTGTTGCTGTATGCCCAGCGCATCGCTTTGTTCACTCAGCTCGCGCACCAGTACCGGGATATTGGCCATGCTCTTGGCAATCCGGCTGCGCATCTGTGCATTGTCCACGCCGGCGACAACACTGGCAGCGGCTGATTCCAGATTGCGCGCCTCGTAAAGCAGCCGGCTCAAGGCAGCATCGGTGCGGCTGCCATCGGTAAGCGCCTGCTCGGCGTTCTGGATGCGCTGATTCATTTCTCGCAGCATCCAAAACGGCATGATGATGATGGCGGCTACAGCAACAAACAGCAGCCATTGGTAGCGTTCGTAGTTGTTCATGGCTCGCGGTTCAGGCGGCAGCCAGCAGCTCGGCGACGGCACGTTTCATCGCGCTGCGCTGGAGAAGGAAATCCCATTGCGTGCCGCCCATTTGCCGCCACAACATCGCCGAGCGAACCGCGGCCAGCAACAGGGCGCGGATGTCGGTGACCACATCATTGCGCCCCAGATAATGCGGATTGCCCTGCACCATGACCTTGGGGCGCAATGGACTCAGTGCCCTGGCATACAAGCCACCCAATTCGCGCAGGATATCCGGGTGAGTGCTGCCATCGTTCTGTGCCTGTGGCGTCAGCCGGCTGATTTCCCGGCGCACCATGTCGATGGATTCCGGGCTGCGCTCGAAGCTGCGCTCCAGCTGCAAGACCGAAAGCGCCAGCCGCGGTAGTTGCGGGTCGGGCGTTGCGCCATGCAGATAGTCGTGCAGGCTGCGCAGACCGGAATCAAGCGCACGGATGCCGCCATAGACATCGGCGGTGGAGTCGGCCTCCAGCCGGAACACGCTGTCGATGGCGGTGCCCAGATGGCTTTGGTCAACCCGGCCGTTTTCGGCCAGATGCCGCACTTCCTTGAGTGATAGCAAAATCCCGGCCAGCGCCAGTACGCGGGCGGGCATCAAATCAGCATTCATGCGTGCAGAGATTTCCTTGTGTGAGCAGGGTATTGAAGTTCTCGCGCTCCAGTGGCGCATCGCAGGCGGCAATCACCGCACCGCCCAGGCATTCTTGCCCAAGATAAAGCACCAGCGATTGCCCCGGTGTGACCGCGCGCTGCGGTTGGTCGAAAGCCACCCGCAGGCTGCCATCATCGCGCACGCTCACATCGCAGTCCTGGTCGGCCTGACGGTAACGGGTTTGCGCCGTGCAGCGGAATTGGCGGGCAGGCGGCGCGCCGGCAATCCAGTGCGCAGGTTCTGACAGCAGCTGCTGCGACATCATCCACGGGCTGTCCACCCCTTGATCAACAAACAGGATATTGCGAGCGACATCCTTGCCGACCACATACCAGGGCAGTGCCGGGCGGCCTTTCACGCCACCGATGGCAAGGCCGCCGCGCTGGCCGATGGTATGGAAAAACACGCCCTCATGCTGCGCCAGTACGCTGCCGTCCACCGCATGTACCTCGCCCGGCTGCATCGGCAGGTACTGGCCAAGAAAGCTGCGGAAGTCACGCTCGCCAATAAAACAGATGCCGGTGGAGTCTTTCTTTTCTGCGGTGACAAAACCGGCTTCTGCGGCGATGCGGCGTACCTGGGTCTTGGGCAGCTCACCGACCGGAAAACGGGTGGCGGCCAGCTGCTTCTGCCCCAGTTGATGCAGGAAATAACTCTGGTCTTTGCTGCGATCCACGCCGCGCAGCAGCCGGTAGCGGCCATCGACGCAATCGGTGCGCGCATAGTGACCGGTGGCGATGAATTCCGCCCCCAATGCATGGGCGGCATCCAGAAAATGCTTGAACTTGACTTCGCGGTTGCACAGCACGTCCGGGTTCGGCGTGCGTCCGGCAGCGTATTCGTCGAGAAAATGCCTGAATACCCCATCCCAATATTCTTTTGAAAAATCGCGGAAATGGATGGGAATGCCGAGCTTGCCTGCGACCGCCACTGCATCGCGACGGTCATCCTCGGCGCGACATTCGCCGCTGCCATCATCGGCCCAGTTTTGCATGAACAGCCCAGCCAGCGGCTCGCCGGCACGTTGCAGCAGCAGGGCGGCAACCGAGGAGTCCACGCCCCCGGAGAGGCCGACGATGGTACGCACCTGGCTCATGAGAGCTGCGTCATCAGTGACAGCGGATATACCCGCCCGGCCTGCCAGTCGGCCACTACCTGCCAGACCAGCGGGCTGCGATGGCGCGGCGCCAGTGCCTGCAGTTCTTCGGGTGTCCACCACACTGCGCGGACGATGCCCTCATCGAGCTGGCGGCTTTCGTCAAAGGCCAGCGCCTCGCCGCAGAAGGCAAAGCGCAGGTAATGGCGACCGGTTTCCGGCGCTTTCCACTGATAGGCGCCGATAAAGCCGGTCAGGCGAACATCCCAGCCGGTTTCTTCACGTGCCTCGCGCACCGCCGCCTCCAGCAGGCTTTCATCCGGCTCCAGATGCCCGGCCGGCTGGTTGATGACCAACTCGCGGCCTCCTGCGGTTTCTTCCACGCACAGCAGCTTGCCGTCCCTGACCACCACGGTGGCAACGGTGACATCGGGCTGCCAAAAGCGGCCTTGGCGATAACTCATGGCGGACAAAAAATATGGAAAGGTGGCCATTATCGCGGTTGGCAGATGAATGCGTCCATTCGCGGTGTGGCTTGAGACTCAAGCGATTTGCCTTCATTCATTGGCAGGTTAAGCGTTTTTCAATGCCGGGATTGCGCCCGGCAGCGCACCCACTTTCTTTTAAAAGAAAGTGGGCAAAGAAACTGCCCTGGCTGACGCGCTTCGCTGTGCGAAGTACCCTGCGTTCCTCGCGCCCAATGGCGGCAGGGCAAACTCGCATCGCTACGCGCTGCTCAAACATGCCCTGCCTTCTTCCATTGGTCGCTGCGGTACTCGGCGCACCAGAACAGGGCAAAAAATCAAAAGCAACCGCAACCGCCAAAATCACGGCCAATGGCAATGAAAGCTCTATAATCCCCCGCCATGTCAGGTCATGAACACGAGCGCGAGCACGAGCACCACCACGGCACCACGGTAGAGATTGCGCCGCCGCGGCTTGAACGCCCGCCGATGTACACCGTGATGCTGCTCAATGACGATTACACACCCATGGATTTCGTGGTGGACGTGCTGATGCGCTATTTCGGCATGGGCGAGGAACAAGCCACCCAGGTGATGCTGCATGTACATACCCGTGGGCGTGGCATTTGCGGGGTGTATAGCCGGGAAGTGGCCGAAACCAAGGTGGCACAGGTGAACGGATTTGCACGCAAGCACCAGCACCCGCTTCTGTGCGCAATGGAAAAAGCCTAGGCTCGTCCCCATATCGCAGTCTGAGCGATCAGCAGGGTTACTGCCATGTTTTCCAAGGAACTTGAACAAAGCATCCACCGTTCGTATCAGCTTGCACGTTTGGCACGTCATGAATTCATGACAGTCGAGCATCTGTTGCTGGCCTTGCTGGAAGATGCCGATGCACGCGAGGTGTTGACCGCCTGCGCGGTCGATTATGCCCGGTTGCGCACCGAGCTTGAGCGCGCCATCGGTGAGTCGGTAGCGGTACTCCCCGGTGATGATGGCCGCGATACCCAGCCGACACTCGGCTTTCAGCGAGTCTTGCAGCGCGCGGTGTATCACGTGCAATCATCGGGCAAAAAGGAAGTTACCGGCGCCAATGTGCTGGTGTCGATTTTTGGCGAGAAGGATTCGCTGGCGGCATACTTGCTTGACCAGCAGGATGTGACCCGGCTGGATGTGGTGAATTTCATCTCGCATGGTGTTTCCAAGTTGGAGTCTGGCGAGCCGGCAAGCGTCGGAGAAGATGCGCCGCAAACCCAGGGCGGCAAAGAATCCAAGTCCGACCCGCTTGGCGAATACACCAGCGACCTCAATCAGGCCGCGCGCGAAGGCCGGATTGACCCGTTGGTCGGACGTGGCGAGGAAATCGAACGCACCATCCAGGTGCTATGCCGTCGCCGCAAGAACAATCCGCTGTATGTGGGCGAAGCCGGTGTGGGCAAAACCGCGCTGGCCGAGGGGCTGGCCAGGCGGATTGTCGAAGGCCAGGTGCCCGAAGTCTTGCAAGACGCTCAGGTGTATGCACTGGACATGGGCGCGCTGCTTGCCGGCAGCAAATATCGTGGTGACTTTGAAAAGCGCCTGAAAGCGGTATTGAAGGCGCTGAAGGCGGTGCCAAACGCCATCCTGTTCATCGATGAAATCCATACCATCATCGGTGCCGGTGCCACCAGCGGCGGCAGCATGGATGCCAGCAATCTGATCAAGCCGATGCTGGCCTCGGGTGAGTTGCGCTGCATCGGCTCGACCACGTTTCAGGAGTATCGCGGCATCTTTGAAAAAGACCGCGCGCTGGCACGGCGCTTCCAGAAAATCGACGTGGTGGAACCGACCGTCGGAGAGGCGGTGGAAATCCTGCGCGGGTTGGCCTCGCGCTATGAAGAGCACCATGCCGTGCGTTATGCCGATGACGCCATCCAGGCAGCGGTGGATTTGTCGGTCAAGCATATTCCCGACCGGCTGTTGCCGGACAAGGCGATTGATGTCATTGATGAGGCCGGTGCCCGGCAACGGCTGCTGGCCGAGGACAAGCGCAAGCAATTGATTGATGTGGAGGAAATCGAGGCGATTGTCGCCAAGATGGCGCGCATCCCGGCACGGCAAGTCAGCGCCAGCGACAAGGATGTGCTGAAGAACTTGGAGCGCAATTTGAAGATGGTGATTTTTGGCCAGGGCCCGGCCATCGAATCACTGGCTTCGGCCATCAAGCTCTCGCGCTCCGGGCTTGGCAACCCGGACAAGCCCATCGGCAGCTTCCTGTTCGCAGGTCCCACGGGGGTGGGCAAAACCGAAGTCACCCGGCAGTTGGCGATGCAGCTGGGCATCGAGCTGGTGCGCTTTGACATGAGCGAATACATGGAAGCGCACTCGGTCAGCCGTCTGATTGGTGCGCCGCCGGGCTATGTCGGCCACGACCAGGGCGGGCTTTTGACCGAGAAAATCACCAAAACCCCGCATTGCGTCCTGCTGCTGGATGAGGTGGAAAAAGCCCACCCGGATATCTTCAACATCCTGCTGCAAGTGATGGATCGCGGCGCGCTGACCGATACCAATGGCCGTGAAGCCAACTTCCGCAACGTGATTGTGGTGATGACCACCAATGCCGGGGCAAGCCAGGCTGCACGCCGCAGCATCGGCTTCACCCGTCAGGACCACAGCAGCGATGCGATGGAGGTGATTCGCAACAGCTTCAGCCCCGAGTTCCGCAACCGTCTGGATGCCATCGTGCAATTCCAGCCGCTGGGCTTTGAGCATATCCTGCGGGTGGTGGACAAGTTCCTGATTGAGCTGGAAACCCGCCTGCACGAAAAACAGGTGGTGCTCTCCGCAACCGCCGAAGCGCGCGAATGGCTGGCGAAAAACGGCTTCGACCCATTGATGGGCGCAAGACCGATGGCGCGGGTGATTCAGGACAAGGTCAAGCGCCTTCTGGCCGACGAAATCCTGTTTGGCCGCCTTGCCCACGGTGGCCGCGTGGAAATCGGCGTGAAAAACGACGAGCTTGCCGTCGATATTCAGCCTGTCGAACAATTTGCTGAAACTGCCCCGGTACTGGGCTGAAAAACACAGGGTGGGCATTGACCCACCCTGCAACTCAAAAAATCTTGTCAGCCGATCATTCGCGGCGCTGCCAGGTGGCGGTGCGACAGAACGGCCCCTTGCAGCCGGTCACCCGCAGCCGGGTGCCGTTTTCAGCCACCTCGACCGAGCGCACCCGGAAGGTATCGCCGGTAGAGGGTTTGAGGCCGTTGCCACCGCCCCAGCTGCCGTTCTCGTTGCGGATATTCCAGAGTACAGGCATGCCGATGATGGACTTGCCCTTGTTGCTGCCGCTGCACTTGTTGCAAATCGGCGGCGCAGCGATGTTCTCGACAATTCTGGCAGCCAGTGTGCCGTTCTGCGCTGGGTAGATTTCCACCACGGTCATGGCTCTGCCGGTTTCATCATCCAGCGTGGTCCACTTGCCAAGCAGCGGATTATTGCTTTGCGCCGTGCTGGCAAAGGGCAGGGCAGCCAATGCCAAGGCCAGAGTAAAAAGTGATTTGCGCATGGGGTTCTCCGTTAGACAGCACAAGGCCGCCTTATAGCCAGTCTTTTATGCTTTATGAAAGCTGCGGTGCAGCATAAAGAGTCCTCGCAGCAAGGCTGCGAGGACTTTGTTTCATGTCAAATGCTGGTGAGCTCTTACTTCTTGCCTATATGACGGTCGAAGAATTCCAGCATCTTGGTATAAAGATTGACACGGTTCTTTACATCATAAAAACCGTGCATTTCACCCGACTGGATAATCATGCCTTCAGGTGGGTTGCCTGCTGCAATCAGTGCGCGGTTCATCAGCTCGGTTTGTTCCGGTGGGGTGCGCTCGTCGCGTGCACCAGCAGCCAGATACACCGGAATCTTCACTTCGCTGGCACGTTGTGCCGGTGAGTTCCGGGCCCACACTGCCTTGTCAGTACCGTGAGTGCGGCGCAGGAAGCGCTGGCCGCTTTCACTGCGAGGAATGTCGCCACGCTTGTGCATCATGTCGATGTCATACACACCAACATAGCCGAAGGTGCACTTGAAAAGGCCTGGTGCACGGATTGGTGCCATCAGCGATGAATAACCCCCAAAGCTGCCACCATAAATGCAGATGCGATCCTTGTCGGCATGGCCTTGATTGATGGCCCATTGCGTCGCGTCGATGATGTCGTTCTGGATGCCTTCACCCCATTGCTGGTGACCTGCATCCTGGAACTCCCTACCAAAGCCACCTGAGCCGCGGTAATTTACTTGCAATACCGCATAGCCGCGGCTGGCAAACAATTGTGCTTCGCCGTTGAATCCCCAGTTATCACGTGGGCCGATAGGGCCGCCATGCGGGTTGACGATAAGCGGCAGGTTTTTGCCATCGCTACCATTGGGTAGGGTGAGATAGCCATGAATCTGGCGGCCATCACGGGCAGTAAAGTTGAACGATTGGATACGTGCCATCCGCTCTTTGTCCAGCCACTGCCGGTTTTGCATGAGGAAGCGTGCTTTGCCATTGGCACGGTCGTAAAGATACAACTCACCGGGGTTTGTGTCGCTATAAACCGAGACGATGATTTGTTTGCCATCGGCGGTAGCACTGGAGAAGTTCACCATTTGCCCGGGGAAAGCCGCGGCTAAGGATGCATATAGTTCTGCGTCGGGATGGCTTTCGTCCAGCAGGGTGACTTGTGGTGCTCCTGCAGAAGTCACAACACCAAGCAACTTGTCCTCGCCATCTGTAGACCAAATTATGCCACTGATTTCAGAAACAGGGTCTTGGAATAGCTTGTGGAATGCGCCGCTTTGGACATCCAGTGTGCCAATGGCCTCTGGTGCTTTGCCGTCATCCTCCATGGCATACACGGTGCCGTCATCACTGCTGCCAATCACGCGAAGGTGTCTGCCTTCAGTTTTGGAAGCATTTACCAGCGTCCAGTCACTGCCATCACGGCGGTACAGTTCGGTGCGCTCCTCAAATTCACCCTGTTCATTGCGACTGGTAGAGCAGACTGCAAAGCGAACTTGCTTCTGTGCATCCAGTGTCAGGCTACAGCCTGCCTTCGGCGCGCGCCCAAGCGAAGTACGGCGGCCGGTGAAGGTGTCCACTCGAACCACCTCTGCATTGGCACCTTCCGAAGAACGTGGCGAATATGCTTGCATTAGCACATTGCGATCATCTTCTTCCAATTGATCAATGATGGAAAAACTCTCGCTCCCCACAGCCTTGCCGCGCTGGGTTGCATCGCGGGTACCTCTGAAGATAACAGGTGTGGGCGAGCTGCCATCGGCATTGACGGCATACCATTCGCCTAATGAAAAGGGTTGAGCATAGCCGCCCATTTTCTTGACAGCGTTGAACATCAGGCGTTCGGGCCCAACCCAGTAGAAGCTGCCAATGCTTTTTTTATCTGGTAGCTGATTGATTTTGAGAAGTCTGAGTGTAGCGGTGTCAAGAACAGTGAGCACGTCTTGTTCGCCCTGATCTACCAAAATAGCCAAGTGACGGCCATCGGGGGAAATTTTTACACCCTTATAGGTAGCATGGCGGACAAAATCTTCCACCGAATAGCTTGCAGCAGGTGTCTGCGCGAGCAATGAGGGGCTGATGCATAAGGACAGAGCCAGGAGGGTTGGTTTGAGATATTTCATTGAAGCTCCAGATTTTTGTAAGAAGCATGAAGGAAGCCCGGCATGGCCGGGCTTCCCAGGGTGTTGCGGCATCAGAACTTATAAGTGAATGCCAGGTTGTAACGACGTCCCCGCGGATCGGCGCCGATGAATGCGTTGTAGTACGGATACGGCTGGCTCGGGTCGTGACGATACATGTCATTGAACAGGTTCACGATATCCAGTTGTACGGCCATGTTGGTACCAATGGTGCGACCCACGGTGGCATTGAATTGCGACCAAGCACCAAGGCGGCGGTTATAGCAAATGCCGTTGTCTGGGGCACGATGGCAGCCATTTTCACCAGCATAGCTGCCAGTGGAGCCGAAGCGGGTGCCAAATACGGTGGCATTCCACTTTTCACCACGCCAGCTGACCGAGCCACGCAAGCGGCTGCGCTGCGCTTGACCAAGATCATCGCGGTAATCCACCAGTGGGTCGGTGGCAAAGCGCTGATATTTGTCAGTCAGCATCAGGGTGTAACCCAAGTCAAAGGTAAAGGTGCCGATGCGATCGGTATTGAGGCGATAACGCCAAGTGGCATCAATGCCCGAGGTGTCGGTCAAGGCAGCATTGATGTAAGCGGTATTGATGCGTTCAACACGACCGTCGAGGTCAGTGCCCGGGGCACTCATGCGGTTGACGAAACTGGTGATGTTGCCACAGAACTCCGGTGTCAGCGGTTGTGGGTTGCTATCGCTCCAGCTGCCGAGACGACAAGCAGCTTCTGCGCGCAAGATATAGTCCAAGCTAAGTTGAGTGGCACGATCTTCCAGCTTGATGCGGTAATAGTCCGCCGTCAGTGACATGCCATCGGTGATGTCCCAGACAAAACCAACAGTGAAGGACTTGCCTTCCTCTTCTTTCAACTTGGCGTTGCCTGCAACCAATGCCTGAGCTTGATAGAGCGTGCGGTCACCTGTCTTGTTGCATTCGGCGCGGGTGCGCGGGCCGTCTTTTTTGCCGACTCCGGTGCCGGAACGGCAGGCATATTCATCCAGAATGCCTTGATAGGCAGCAGCCCCTTGCGCATATACCAACTGCATATCTGGCGCTTTGAAGCTGGTGGCATAAGAGCCGCGCAGCATCAGGCTATCGACCGGGCGCCACTCTAGGCCGACGTTGTAGGTGATGGCATCGTCCACGGCGGTAATGTCATCATATTTGTCGTAGCGACCGGCCAGCTGTGCAGTCAGGGATTTCAGCAGCGGAATGCGGAACTCAACCCCAGCGGCATAGCGATCACGGGTACCGATCGTGCGGCCGGAGCTGGTCAGGTTGTAGATAGTCTGGTTGTCCAGCGGGCGCAATTGATTGGTGCGAGGATCGCTGTTGAGATCGACCTTCTGGCGAACGCCCTCAAGCACGCCGGCAAAGCCGACAGAGCCGGCAGACAGCTCAAACAGGTCGCCGGTCAGAGTGAAGCTTGCCGAGCTGGACGCGGTTTTGCCCTGGTTGATGACACGGGTGGCAAAAGAGCGGTAGATATCCGGAGTGATTGGGCTGTTCCAGCGATCCAGGTTCAGGCTGTAAATCGGGAAGTTACCAGCCCAGCCTTGATGCTCGCCAAGGAAGTAGTCATGCACCGGCTTGGCCAGAAGACGAGGCATGTTGGCTGTATAGTCGTACTCCGAGTGTTGGGCGTAGAAGTCCCAATCGAAGCTCTCACCGAAGCTGCCTTGCAGGCCGAGAGTTACGTCGTAGGTTTTTTCGTCAAAGTGCGTGGTGGCAGCCTCTGCGCCACCGAGTTCAAAGGCATTGAATACGCGTTGCAGCTGTACTAGGTGCCCAAGATTGTTGTCGAAGTATGCTGAGGTTGTGCTACCGACCTTGGTTAGCATGGCGCGATCACCAGAAGTGCCCCAGTATTCGACACCAGCGCTGGCTTTGGCCTTGCTTTTGTAGAAGGTGGCGCTGGCAAAAGCCTGCAGGTTGTCGGTAATGTCGAAAGTGGCGTGACCATAGGCCGAGAAGTTTTTCTGGGCATTGGTGATGCTGCGTGAGGCACTGTGGTCATAGGCACCACAGAAGGTGCCACGGCGAGCCGTGGTCATGCTGGTGTAACCGAAGCGTTCGCAGGCAGCAGCATCGTACACGGCATTGTGTCCGACCGGGCCATTGGGTGAATCTGAAACGCGGATAGCAACCAGCGACAGCGAGGGATTGGCAGTCCGTCCCCATGGGTTGTTGCGCTCATCGGCCATGAATTTGCGTTGGCTGCCGAAGATGGGATCCACTTGGTCGGCCTGAATGGCCCACATTGCGCTCCAGCGGTCAGCGGTATGCCCGCCGCTATACTCTACCTTGTACGTATCACCACCGCCTTGTTCAGTTGTGCCAGCTACCGCACGGATTTGGTGGCTTTCGACGTTCTTGCGCAGCACGATGTTAACCACGCCGGCGACGGCATCAGAACCATAAATTGCCGATGCGCCACCGGAGAGCACTTCAACTCGCTCTACCATGGAGGTGGGGATAGCGCGCACATTCACCACATTATTGGCGTTGTTGTAGGGCTGTGGATACTGTGCCGGGCGGCGGCCATTAATCAATGTCAGGGTATAGCCTGGGCCGAGATTGCGCAGGTTGACTACTTGGGCATTCGGAGTAAAACCGGTAACAGCCAAGTCGCCGGTGTAGTTTTGGGTAGTGTTTTGCGTCAGCGTTTGCAGCATGTCACCAACTGTCTGGA
Source organism: Lysobacteraceae bacterium NML03-0222 (assembly GCA_002798195.1). Lineage (GTDB taxonomy): Bacteria > Pseudomonadota > Gammaproteobacteria > Xanthomonadales > Xanthomonadaceae > Solilutibacter. Next base: position 346,496 of record NWQM01000001.1, read on the forward strand.
AACCTTCACGGTCAATTTGATCGCGACCGATCACGGTAACCGGTGCCGGACCTTCCACATCCACGCGCTTGATGCGTGAGCCGGTGACGGTGACAGTGTCCAGATTGCCTGCCTTTTGTGCGGAGGCTTGACTGTTATCTTGAGCAAGAACAGCGCCCGAAGTGAGCATTAGAGTAGTGGCCAGCGCCACGCTCAATGGGTGGTACTTCAGATGATTACTGCGAACAATCATGAATAGTTCCCGAGTGGTTTGATTTAAGAACTGAGTAAAGAAATGGCCATCAGGCCAAACGTCGAAGCTTAACGACAGGTTAACTATGTCGCATAAATTTTCTCTATATGCAACTGATTTTGCTCACATACAGCTTGGGTGTGTCGCTCTCAGCGGCCTGACGAAATATGAATACGCAATATTTATCTGAATTTTTACTTGTTTGTGACTAATTTCTCACTTTTGAGAATTGCTGTTGTCGCGTGAAGGTTGTCGCCCGTGTCTGCTTCGAAGTCATGCCAATTATTGGATTTTTCTATGCTTCATTCTGGCTGACGGCTGAGGCGGTATTTGATTAGAGTGAAAGATTCTGCTACCTGGGCGCCGCGACAGTTGTGGTGATTGGCGGGGCAGAAAGTGAGTGTGCGGACAAGCTCAGAAAGCGAAGCTATATTCACTGCCTTGATAGGTAGCTCCAATATGGATTTGAAAGCTGCGGTGCAGCATGTGAAGAGGATTCATCCAGCCAAAAGCTCGGCAATAGCCTTGCGATAATTGGCGGCGATTGCTTCCCGGGCAATATGCACGCCATCGCGGACTAATACTTTGTCTGCCACCTGCACGGTCTTGATGGCATTGCGGTTGCCGGCAAACAGCCAGCGGTCGGCAATGTCCTGCTCGGTTGCGCCAATCAAGGCCGGGATGCCCGCATCCAGCTCAATAGGGTCGTCGCAGGCGAAAAAGCCGGTGGCGGTGGCGGCGCTTTCCCATACGCCTTGCAACAGGGTTTGGCCAACGCTTGGGGATTCGAGCTTCGAGGCGATATTGCGGCGCTGGCGAATCAGCCGCTGGCCGTATTCCAGCCAGCGCAATTCTTCCACGGGCGATACCGAAACATGTGAATCCGAACCCACGCCCCAGCGGCCACCGGCATCCAGATAGTCGCGCAGCGGGAATAGGCCATCACCCAGATTGGCTTCGGTGGTGGTGCAAATCGCCACCACGGCCTGGCTTTGCGCAATGCCGGCGACTTCCGCCGCATCCAGATGGGTGGCATGCACCAAGGTCCAGTGCTGATCGACTTCGGCATGGTCCAGGAGCCACTCGACCGGACGCGCGCCACGCACGGCCACACATTCGTCCACTTCGGCCTGTTGCTCGGCGATATGGATATGCACTGGGGTCTGGCGTGGCAGTGCGCTCAGCACTTCGCGCATGGCATCAGGCGCCACCGCACGCAGGCTGTGCAATGCGCAGCCGACCCGCAGCATCGGGTTTTGCTGTGCGTGCAGGCGATGGAAAAGACGCAAATAGTCTTCCAATGTGTGATCGAAACGGCGCTGGCGCTCGGAAAGCGCGCGCCCATCGAAGCCGCCTTGCATATACAGCACCGGCAGCAATGTGAGGCGAATGCCGGTTTCCTGGGCGGCCTCAATCAGCGCCTGCGACATCGCTGCCGGTTCCGCATACGCCTTGCCATCGGGTGCATGATGCAGATAGTGAAACTCGCAGACCCGGGTAAAGCCTGCTTCCAGCATTTCGACATACAGCTGCGCAGCGACAGCGCGCAAATGTTCTGGTGAAAAGCGTGCTGCCATGGCGTACATGGTTTCGCGCCAAGTCCAGAAGGAATCATTCGGATCACCCTGACGCTCGGCCATCCCGGCCATGGCGCGCTGGAAAGCGTGCGAATGCAGATTGGCGATGCCCGGCAGGTGCCAGCCGTTTTGCTGATAGCGGATACTGTTCATCCTTTCATTCTCGCTCAAACCCGATTCAATGACGATGGACAATTTCCAAGCCGACGGCCTGCTGCTTGGCCCCACCCTGGTCACCCTGGAGCCTGAAAACGGCTATGGCCTGATCGAAAACGGCGCACTGGCCTGGCGCGATGGTGTTCTCACCCATGTGGGCAGGCGTGATGAGTTGCCCGAAGACTTCATCGAAAGCTTCGATGTGGTGCTGGAAACCGCAGGCCTGGTGACACCGGGTCTTATCGACTGCCATACCCATGTGGTGTTTGCCGGCAACCGCGCGGCCGAGTTTGAAATGCGCCTGCAGGGCCGGAGTTATGAAGAAATCGCCCGTGCCGGTGGCGGCATCATCTCCAGCGTCAAGGCCGTGCGCGCAGCCAGCCCCGAGGCTCTGCTGGCCGAGAGCCTGCCGCGGGTGCGCGCCTTGATGGCCGATGGCCTGACCACGCTGGAAATCAAGTCCGGCTACGGGCTGGATTTGGATAACGAGCGCAAGATGCTACAAGTGGCGCGCACCATCGGCGAAGTCTGCGGCATCGGCGTGCGCACCACCTATCTGGCTGCCCATGCGCTGCCGCCGGAATACCAGGGGCGTGCTGACGAATATATCGACCAGGTGATTGCCTGGATGCCCATTTTGCAGGCCGAAGGGCTGATTGATGCGGTGGATGCGTTTTGCGAGGGCATCGGGTTTTCGCCCGAGCAAACCCGGCGCCTGTTCAGCGCCGCACGTGCGCTGGGCTTGCCAGTCAAACTGCACGCCGACCAGTTGAGCGATTTGAATGGCGCGGCGATTGCGGCGGAATTTGGCGGCCTTTCCGCTGACCATATCGAATACACCAGCGCCGCCAGCGTGCAGGCGATGCGTGAAGCCGGTACCGTGGCGGTGCTGCTGCCCGGCGCTTTCCATGTCCTGCGCGAGACCAAACTGCCACCGATTGCCGAACTGCGCAAAGCGGGCGTGCCGATGGCCGTCTCCACCGACTGCAACCCCGGCACCTCGCCCCTCCTGTCACTGCGTCAGGCAATGCAACTGGCCTGCACGCATTTCCGCCTGACCCCGGAAGAAGCCCTGCGCGGCGCAAGTATTGAAGCTGCCCGCGCCCTGGGACTTTCTGACCGTGGCCGCTTGCGGGTCGGCATGCGCGCCGACTTTGCCCTGTGGCGCGCCCAGCACCCGGCCGAGCTGTGCTACTGGCTGGGCGGCGAGCTGTGTCAGGCAACATATGCTGCGGGTGTGAGACTTTGAAGCAGCGTGCAGAAAACCGGACTGGCGCTACGCGCCACCAGCGTGCAATTGCCGAGCTGTTGGCAAGGTGACAAGGCTTAACCCAGCGCTGCGGCCAAGTCCTGCCACAGGTCATCGACATGTTCGATGCCGACCGACAGCCGTAGCAGTCCGGCCGTGATGCCATGCTGCTGCTGTACCTTCTCGTCCACCACGCGATGGGTAAGCCCTGCTGGATGCTGGATCAGGCTGTCCACTGAGCCCAGGCTCACGGCCGGGGTAATCAGCTGCACCTTGCGCATCACCTGGCTGGCCGCTTCAAAGCCGCCATGCAGCTCGAAGGCCATCAGGCTGCCCGGGCCTTGCATCTGGCTTTGCACAAGCGCAGCGTTTTTGACCGTGCCAAGCCCCGGGTAATGCACGGCCTTGATGGCAGGGTGCTGCGCCAGCCGCTCGGCAAGTGTCTTGGCATTGGCCTCGGCCTGTCGTACCCGCAACTCCAGCGTGGGCAGGCCGCGATGCAGCAGATAGGCCGCCAGCGGATGCAGCAGGGCGCCAGTCGCGGCGCGTACCGTGCGCAGCGCGGCCGCATCGGTCTCACTGCAGCACACCACGCCGGCAATGACATCGCCGTGACCTGCCAGAAACTTGGTGGCGCTGTGCAGGACAAAGCGCGCGCCCAGCCGTGCAGGCAATTGCAGTACCGGGGTGGCAAAGGTGGAGTCCACCAGCACCGGCACATCGCCTGCGGCCTTGACCACTGCGGCGATATCCACCAGGTCAAGGGTTGGATTGGCCGGGGTTTCGATGATGATGAGCGAAGTCTCTGCGCGCTTTTTCGCTTCGATTTCGCAAGGCTCGACAAACTCCACCTCGATGCCCAAAAGACCACTGGCAAGCAGGTGGTCGGAAGTGCCATACAGCGGGCGTACTGCCAGCATATGACGGCCGTGGGCGGCCCGCGCCAGCAGTACGGCAGTCAAGGCTGCCATCCCCGAGGCATAGGCAACGCAGGCTTCGGTTTCCTCAAGCTCTGCCAGGGCGCGCTCGGTACGGGCGACGGTGGGATTGCAAAGTCGGGCATAAATCGGGTTGCTGGCAGTGGCTGCGCCGGCGACCAGCGCATCGAAACTCTCCGTACCGCTGGCCAAATCCTGCAACGGATAAGTGGTGGACAAATCCAGTGGCGGGGCATGTACGCACAGCGCGGAAAAATCTTCCCGGCCTGCATGGGTGGCGCGTGTGGCAAAACGTAGAGGCTTGGACATGGGGCGGACTCCATCGTGATGAGGGATACAGCACACATCCGCAGTCTGCGCTGCTGAACGCCGCGATGCAATTGACTGGGTGCATTGGCCTTGTATTGCCATCGCTGGCATGATGGCGGGCTGTTTTTGGAAGGAAGTCCCATGTCCCGCTTATGCCGTCATATCACCCTCGCCGTGCTGTCTGGCTGGATGCCGCTGGCTGCTGCGCAGGCCGTGCCAGTGGCCGCCAGCGCCGAGGAGGCGGCGCAGTTCTCGCGCTGCATGGCGAGCCTGAAACCTGCGGCAGCGGCAGCGGGCGTGAATGCAGCGACGTTCGAGCACCATGCCATGAGCATCACGCCGGATATGAGCGTGCTGCCGCTTTTGAACCGGCAGCCGGAGTTTTCCACGCCGCTTTGGGATTATCTGGCGATGCTGGTGGATGCGCGCCGGGTGCGCGAAGGCCGCGAGCGGCTGGTCACACATGCCGATGTGCTGCGCCGGGTGCAGGCGCGTTACGGTGTTGACCCGGCCACCGTGGTCGCAGTCTGGGGCGTGGAAAGCGATTACGGGCAGAACTTTGGGCAGCGCTCGTTGCAGCAATCACTGGGCACACTGGCCTGCTTTGGCCGCCGTCAGGCGTTTTTCCGCAGCGAGCTGTTCGAGGTGCTGAAAATCATCCAGCGCGGCGACGTGGCGCCTGCCGAGCTGAAAGGCTCCTGGGCCGGGGCATTTGGCCATACCCAGTTCATGCCTTCCACCTATAACCGCATCGCTGTGGACTTCGACGGTGATGGCCGCCGTGATTTGGTCGGCAATATTCCCGATGCGCTTGGCTCCACCGCCAATTATCTGCGCCGCTCGGGCTGGCGCAGCGGCCAACCCTGGGGGTATGAAGTGCGTCTGCCGCGTGGTTTTAATATGGCATTGGCGGGCAGAACCCAGCGCAAAACCCTGCGCGAATGGCAGGCGCTCGGCATTGCCCGTATTGATGGCAAGCCCATTAATTTGCCCGCCGATACCCGCGCAGCGGTGCTGGCGCCCACCGGCGTGAACGGCCCGGCGTTTATCGTTTTCAAAAACTACGATGCGATTTACAGCTATAACGCGGCCGAAAGCTATGCACTGGCGATTGCGCTGCTTGCCAATGCCCTTCGCGGCGAGCCGGGATTGGTGCAGGCCTGGCCGACCGATGACCCCGGCCTTGGCCGTGACGAGCGCATGGAGCTGCAACGTCTGTTGCTTGCGCGCGGTCACGATATCGGCAAGGTGGACGGCATGCTGGGGCGTGCCAGCCGCGAAGCCATCAGCCAGGAGCAAGCCCGGCTTGGCTGGCCGCAAGATGGTCGGGCGGGCACAAAACTGCTGAAAGTCCTGCGCGAAGGGCGCTGATGGCAAGGGCTGCGCAGTGGTTTTCAGTCGCTACTGCGCGTTGCCCTTTGTACACCGATGATGGCCACGAGTATCAGTACGAAGCCGAGGATGCCTTTGCCGTCCAGGGTTTGCCCAAGCAACAGCCAGCCGAGCACGAAAGCGCAGACCGGGCTTAACAGGCCAAGGGAAGCGACTACGGCAGCGGGCAGGCGACGCAGGCCACGGAAGAACAGCAGATAGGCCAGTACCGAGCTGAACAGGCACAGGTACAGGTAGCCGCCGATGTTTTGCCAGCTCAATTGCTGCGGCAGGGGTTCGGTAAGCAGTGCCACCGGCAGCAACATCGTGCCGCCCAGCAGCAGCTGCCAGCCGGTAAAGGCCAGCACCGGCAGGCGGATTGGCCAGTGTTTGGAGAAATGCAACCCCAATGCCACAGCGGCGGCGCCCGTCAGGGCGGCGGCAATGCCAAGGCCATCAAACGCCGCTTTGGGCGAATGCACCAATAACGCCACCCCGGCAATCCCCACGATGGCCGAGCCCCAGGCTAGCCGCGAAGGGGCTTGTTTGCCCAGCAACCAGCCCAGCGCCAGCACCATCAAAACTTGTGTGGCGGTGAGGATGGCGGCCACGCCGCCCGGCAGGCGGTAGGCAGAAACGAACAACATGCCCTGAAACCAGGCGATATTGAAAAACGCCAGTAGCGCCAGCCTTGGCCATTCGCCGCGCGCGGGCAGGTGGCGGGCAAACAGCAGCAGCAAGATGCCTGCGGGCAGGCAGCGCAGCACGGCGGCGGTAAATGGGCGGTCGGCGGGCAAAAACGCCACCGTCACCCAGTAGGTCGAGCCCCAGATCAGTGGAGCCAGGGCTGAAAGCGCGATATCACGGGTAGGGGGCGAGGATGACATGGAGCGATGAGTTGGAAACTCCGGACAGTTTAAATCGCAGGATTTGCGACAGGCTTGCGGCATCATTATCAGCATGAGTTCCCATGCCGCTTCCCAATTGCCTGTTTTTGCGCCTGCCGAGCATGAGCACGGGCTGGTGATTTATCGTGCTTCGCGGCTGGAGGCCTTGCTGGCGCCGCTGCGTGATTTGCTGGCTGCCACCGCCAATGAAGACCCATTGCAGCCGCAGACGGTGCTGGCCGCGCATCCGGGCATGAAGCAATGGCTGACTGGGGCGCTGGCGCGGCAAATGGGCGTACAGGGCATCGTTGCCAATCTGGAAGTATTGCTGCCTTCGAGCTGGATAGACCGGCTGGCGCAGGCGCAGTTGGGCGAGCGTGCGCTGTCCCTGCCGCGCTGGCAGCGCCAGCATCTGCGCTGGAATCTCCACGAGTGGCTGGGTGATGCGGCGCAGGTCAAGGGCTTGAATGACCCGCGCATCGCGGCGTTTCTGGATGAAGCCCTGCCTGCCGCTGAGCGTGCGCGTCGTCGTTATCAGCTGGCCGACCGTCTGTCGCGTTTGTATTCGCGCTATCTGGTGTATCGCCCGGACTGGCTGCATGCCTGGGGACAGGGGCAGTATCGCTATGCCACCGCGGGGCAGGGCGGGCAGTGGCAGGTGAACGAGTCGCAGCTTCTGGCGCCGCTCTGGCAGCATGCCGTAGCGCAGCTGGGCACGCATCGCGCGCAGCTCCTGACAAGGCTGGAGCACGTATTGCAGACGCGAACTGGGCAGCCCTTGCCCGCATTGCACGTGTTTGGCCCCAGTCATCTTGCGCCTTCGGAACTTGCCATTTTGCGCGCCTACGCCCGGCACGCGCTGGTCGCCCTGTATCTGCCCGACCCCTGCCGCGACTACTGGGGCGTGTTGGAAGACGGCCATGCCGATCTCTGGCGGCAGCAGGAAGATGCGCTGATTGCTGCGGCCGAAGGTAACGACTGGTGGCGGCCGGCGCGGCATGAATTGCTCTCGCGCTGGGGCAGGCTGGGGCAGCATTTTTTCAGCAGCCTGCTTGAAGGCGAGGTGCGCGAGGACATCCGCCACTGGCAGGATGATGAGCGCTTTGAAGCCCCCAATCGCCTGATGCGCTTGCAGCAGAGCATCCGTCATCTGGATGAGGCGCTGCTGCTGCCGGCGGATGATGTGGCGCGGGAAAAACAGGATGCTTCGCTGCGCATTCATCTGGCGCATACCCCGCAGCGCGAGCTGGAAATCCTGCACGATGCGATGCTCTCTGCGCGCGCCAGTGGCATCGAGCCGGGACAAATGCTGGTGATGGCGGCGGACATGCGCCGCTATCTGCCACTGATTCCGGCGCTGTTTGGCGAGCCGGGCAACCCTGCCGAGCGGCTGCCCTACCACAGCGCCGATGTGCCGATGTCGGCCACGCATTCGCTGTTTACTGCCTTTTTGCGCCTGCTCTCAATGCCCGCCTCGCGGCTGCAAGCAAGCGAAGTGCTGGATATCCTGAGCCTGCCGGAAGTGATGCGCCGCTTCGGGCTGGATGCCGAGGCGCTGCACAGCCTGGGCGAGCATCTGGCGCAATCGCGGGTGGCTTGGTCGCTGGATGCGGCGCATCGTGCCAGCTTTGGCGTGCCGGCCATCGCCGAGCATGGCTTTGCCTGGGGCATGGACCGGATGCTTGCTGGCTATCTGGCCAGCGATGCCGGCGGCGATGCGGTCGAAGTATTGAGGCTGCCCGATGGCACGGAAATGCTGCCGCTGGCGCATCTGGGGGCGAGCGATATGGCCGCGCTGGGGGCACTGGATGCGCTGCTGCAACAGGCGCGGAAAATGCTCACGCTGGCCGACGACAGCCTGCCGGCCAGCGATTGGGCACAGTATTTCGATGCGCTTTGCGAGGCATTGCTGCGCGTGGATGCGCAGGATGCCGCCGCGCAGGAAGCCTGGCAGGCGCTCAAGCGCGTCATTGCCGGGCTGCGCAACGAGCCTGCGGTGGCCGGGCTTGACCCGCAGCTGCATTTCCGGGTGGCGGCGGACTGGCTGCAAGCGGCCTTGCAGGCGGTGCCCGAGCGCCAGCCGTTCCTGCTGGGCGGGGTGACCTTCAGCGGCATGGTGCCGCAGCGCGCCATCCCGTTTCGCTTTATCGCCGTGCTGGGTTTGAACGAGGGCGAGTTTCCGCGAAGTAGCGATGATGGCGGGCTGGACTTGATGAGCCGCCTGCGTCGCCGTGGCGACCGTGACCAGCGCCATGATGACCGCTATCTGTTTCTGGAAACGCTGATGTCTGCCAGAGAGCAGCTGCATCTTTCCTATTTGGGTGAAGGCGTGCAGGACGGCAAACCGCGCAACCCGGCCTCGCCTTTGGCCGAGTTGATGGCGGTACTTGAGCGCGCCGACAGTGCCTGCTCGGAGGCGATGAAAACAGCCGCGCCCTGGCAGGTCAAACACCCGTTGCAACCATTTGACCGGCGCTATTTCGATGGTAGTGATGTGCGGCTTTTCAGCTATCAGGCTGCCTTTGCCGGGCTGCATGAACGACCCGATGACAGGCCGCTGCCGCAGGCAGAAGCCGAAAACGCGCCGCAAGAAGCGTGCTCGCTCTGGGCACTCAACGAGTACTGGCGTGCCCCGGCGCAGCAACTTTTGTACGGACGCATGCGGCTTAGTCTTGAAGCGCTGGAAGACGATCAGCTGAGCGGCGAGGAACCCAGTGATGATGAGCTGTCCTGGCAGGACAGCATCGCCCATCGCCTGCTGTTTGAAGAAGCACTGGCCGACCCGGCCTGGCGGGGCGATGTCATGCCCGACTGGCTGCGGCTGGACGGCCGTTTGCCAGTGGGGCAACTGGGGCAGGCGGCTTGGCAGCGTGAGCGTGAGCAGATTCTTTATTTGGCCGGCTGTCTGCGCGAGCAGGGCGTATTGACCGGTGACATTCAGAGGCAGCGCCTGCCGATTGACCTTATCTTGCCGCTGCAAAATGGTCAGGTGCGGCTCACCGGAGAGGTGCGCAATCTGCTGCCGCATCCTTCCGGCGGTTGGCAACTGCTGACCTTGCTGAATCCCGAACAGGATGGCAAAGGCAAGTGGATTGACCGCGAACTGCGCTTTGACAAGCGCTGCCGGATTTTCATCGACTGGCTGGCGGCACGCCTGAGCCTGCCGCAAACGCTGCCGCTGCACTGCACGTTGAGCTGGTCGCAGCAAGACCCTTGGCTGGCTTCGCTCAACCAAGCTGATGCCCTGTTTCGCAGCGGCCAGATTGAACCAGAGCATCTGCAGGCACGTTTGGTCTGGTTGCTGCAAGCCTGGCACGATGCAGCGCTTCGGCCACGGCGTTATTTCCCGCGCACTAGCTGGGCGGCCTGGCAGGCGATGCAGAAAGATGAAGCTGATGCGGCCAGTATTGCCCGTGCCGTGGCCGCTGCCTGGGCACCGGCACGCGGCAATGGCGAGCGTGATTACGCCCCCGGCTATAACCGGCTTTTGGCGGGCGATGAGAATTTTGCCGAAGGCTCGCAAGCCCTGGCCGAATTATGCGAGTTTGCTCGCGCACTGGCTGGGCAACTTGAATATTTCATGGAACTCAAGGCATGAGTGAGCAAGCGCATTTGCCCGGCTGGCGCCGCCTGCAACTGGAGGCGGGCGGGCGTAGCCTGATTGAAGCCAGCGCCGGTACCGGCAAAACCTGGACGATTGCGGTGCTGTATCTGCGTCTGCTGTTGGAAAAGCAATTGAGCCCCGGCAGCATCATCGTCACCACTTTCTCCAAGGCAGCGGCCAGCGAGCTTTCCGAGCGCCTGCGCGCACGTATCGTCTGGGCGCTGGAATGGGCGCAGGCGCATACGCACGAGGCCGATAACGACCCGGCGGCGGCATGGCTGGCCGAGCGCTGGCAAGACAGTGTGCAAAAAGACACCGATATCGCCCGATTGCAGCTTGCCCTGGCCGAGCTGGACAGCGCCCCGGTATCTACCTTGCATAGCCTGTGCAGCCGCATCCTGCGTGAGCATCCGTTCGCCGCAGGCAGCCGTTTTTCCGGCGATGCGCTGGTGGATGGCGATGCCTGGCATGCCGAGATTGCCGCCGACTTCAAGCGGGTACTGCAACAGAGTCCGTCTGATGATTTGCAGGCGCAATTCCCGCAGGCGTTATTGCAGCAGCTGCAAAAACTGCCCGATGGCAAACAAGTCGGCCAGCTTCTGGCACCGGCCACGGTGGTGCCGCAGGTGAAAATCGGCGCATGGCCGGATGTGAGTCTGGCCGAAGTATTGCGTGCGGCGATTCCGGGGCTGCATAAGGGCAAGAAAAGCCTGATCAAAGGTTTCGAGAGTTTGGCGGGTTTCATCGAAACCCAGGGTGAGATTGTTCCAAGCCCAAACGCGCTTGATGCACTTGCCAAGGCAAGTTACGAGGGTGGGGCGGTCACGGCTGCAGGCAAGAAAATTGCCGCCACAAAAGAAGCTTTCGATCACTTGCCGCAGTTGCTGGCGCAGGTGGAAAAACACCTCAACCACAGCCAGCAATTGCTCTGGCAGCGCATCCAGGACTGGGTTTTGCAGCAAAAAGCCTTGAGTGGCGAGCGCCGTGAGCAGCGCAGCTTCGATGACCTGCTGGCGCATGTGCATCAGGTATTGCAGGCAGAAGCCGGGCAACAAGCCCGTCCATTGGCCGATGCCCTGTTCGCCGCCTGGCCGGTGGCGCTGGTGGACGAGTTTCAGGACACCGACGGCGTGCAATACGGCATTCTAGATGCCATTTACCGCGATATTGATGGCAAGCCACGCGGGCGCATGGTGATGATTGGCGACCCCAAGCAAGCCATTTACCGCTTCCGTGGCGGCGATATTCACAGCTATCTGCGCGCGGCTGCCAGCGTCGCCGATGAGGCGCGCCTGGGGCTTACCGTCAACCATCGCTCATCACGGCCGATGGTTGCCGCGATCAACCAGCTCTACGCCTGTGCGGGCGCTGCGCTGGATGTGGACGAGGGCGGCTATTCCTCGCATATCGCTTATCAGCAGGTCGAGGCCAGTGGCCGTCGTGATGCGACGCCTTTTTGCGTGGACGGCGTACCGGCAAGCCAGGCGCTGTACATGGTGATGGAAGATGAGCCGCCCAATAGCAAGGGTGAGCGCGAGCTGCGCGCATTGACGGCGGCGGCCAATGACATCACCCGGATGCTGGCCGAAGGCCGGCACAGCATCGGCGGCAAGCCGCTTGAGCCCCGGCATATCGCCGTGCTGCTGCCCAAGAGCGCGCAGATTGAAAAGATGCAATCGCTGTTGCAGGCACGCGGCGTGCCTTGCGTCACCAGCACCGGCAGCAATGTATTTGCCAGCGACAGCGCGCAGCATCTGCAAGTGCTGCTGCATGCGGTGTTGCATGCCGAAAAGCAGAGCCTGATTCGCGCCGCGCTGGCAACACCTCTATATGGCATGGCGCTGGAGAGCATCGCCAGCCTGGGCGTGGAGGACTGGCAGCCCATCAGCCAGCGCTTTCACGCATGGCGCGAGCTTTGGCAGCGTCGTGGTGTGCAGGCGTTGGTGGATGCGCTGTTGCAGCAACAGGGCGCCAGGCTGCTTGCGGCGAGCCATGGCGAGCGGGTGCTGACCGATCTGCGCCATCTGGCTGAAATTCTGCAATCCGAAGCCGATGCCGGGCTGGGACCGCATGAGCTGCTGGCCTGGCTCAAGGATGAGCGCAATGGCGGCAGCGATGGCGAGGAGGAAGCCAGCGAAGCCCGGCGGCTGCGCATCGAATCCGAAGCGCCGCGCGTCAAGCTGATGACCCTGCACGCCAGCAAGGGGCTGGAATTTGAAGTGGTATTCCTGCCGCTGATGTGGGCGCATGATGAGCGCCGCGAAACGGGTCTGGTGGCGCTGCACGATGCGCACACTGGCGAGCGCCAGTTGCGTAGTGACCTGGCAGCATTGGCGCAGAATGCACAGGAATTGCAGGACGAGCGCTTCCGGCTTTTGTATGTGGCGCTGACCCGCAGCATTTATGCCTGCATCGTGCATATCCTGCCACCAGAGCGCTGCCAGGATGGCAATCGCTCAAACCCGGCCAGCGGCACTGCCCGCACGGCGCTGGATGTGATGCTCGCGCGTATCCAGCCTGCGCTTGGCAGCGCCGAGCTGGCCGCAGTCACCCCAGCGATTGCCTGGAGCAAGGGCTGGGATGTGGACAGTACCGTATCGCCGCTTGTATCCAGCCAGCCGCCGGTTGAGCTCAGCGCCCGCAAGCTGCCGGATTGGCCGTGGGCGCCGCTGCCTTCGCGGCATAGCTTCACTACGCTCACGCGCGGTTTGCCTGCGGCTGATGGCAGTCAGGCCGATGCAGCCAGCGATGAGCGAGGCCAAGCGCCTCTGGACGAGGCTGCGCAATATGCGCCCGAGGCTGCACCCGAACATCCGCAGCTGCTGGCCTTGAGTCAGGTGCGCGGTACCGCCATTGGCAATGCCATCCACGCCATATTCGAGCATCGCCAGATCGGCCAGCCGGTATCGGCGCAAACCTTGCTGCTGCACCAGTCCCTGCAAGCGCAGGGCTTGTGGGGCGAAGCGCGCGAGAGCGAGCTGCTGGCAGAAAAGCTCGGCCATCGCATCGACGCGGTACTTGCCACGCCGCTTGCCACAGACATGCCCGCCTTGGGGCAGCTGCCCGGCAGCGATTTGCTGGCCGAAATGGAATTTCACTTTGCGCTGGCGCATACCTCGCTTCACGCCTTGCGTGAAGCCTGTAGCGCGCATGGCGAGCCGGAATTGATACCGCATGAAAAGCGGCAGTTGCGGGGTCTTATGACCGGCAAAATCGACCTCATCTTTCGCCATGAAGGACGCTTCCACGTGCTCGACTACAAAGGCAATTTCCTGGGGACACGCCTGGCCGACTACCAAGGCGCGGCACTCACCGATGCCATGAACCACAGCCATTACCGCCTTCAGGCCTTGCTCTACACCGTGGCGCTGGATCGCTATCTGCGCCAGCGCCTTGCCGGCTACTGCCGTGACAAGCACCTGGGCGATAGCTGGTATCTGTTTGTGCGGGCGGTGGGGCTTGCCCCGGACGCGGGCATTTGGCGGCAGCGTTTTGACGATGCACTCATCGACGCCGTGCAGGCCGCTTTGCCCGGCGAGCCGCTCAACCAGGAGATACAAGCCATATGCACCTGAAACCTGCGGGCAGTCATTTTGGTTTTCAGCCCATGGCCTTGCCGCTGGCGGGTGATGACTGGCAGCCCCTGCAATACACATTGGCGCGCTGGGTGCTGGCGCATGGCGGTGATGCACGGCTTGCCCGACTGGCAGCCGAAGCCAGCCTTGCCGATGTGGCAGGTGAGAGCGCATTGCGGATTGAGGATGAATCCCTGCGCAGCGCGCTTGCCGATATGCCGCTGGTCGGCAAGGGTGAGGGGGAATACACGCCATTTGTGCTGGAGGGCGAGCTGTTTTATCTGCGCCGCAATTTTGCCCATGAAGTCGCCGTAGCCAAGCTGCTTGCCACGCGCCTGCATCGACGCGCGCATTCATTTGCCCGGCAAAGAGTCGATGTCGAGTGCCTGTTTGCCGATGCGCAGGATGCACGTGTGGCGAGGCAGCTTGCGGCCATCCAGGCCGCACTTGGTCAGCCGTTGTTCGTGCTCAGTGGCGGCCCCGGCACCGGCAAAACCACCACCGTGCTGCGCATGCTGATGGCACAGTGGCAGGCGCGCGGCGGCGATGTGCGTATCCGTCTGGCCGCGCCCACCGGCAAGGCGGCGCAGCGTATTTCCGAATCCTTGCGCACAGCACGCGCCGAGGATTTTGCGCCAGAATGGCAGGCGGCATTGGCGGCGGTACAAGAGACCGAAGCCAGCACTGTGCATCGCCTGCTCGGCAGTCGCGGCATGCGTGGGGGCTGGACACAGCACCGCGACGAACCCCTGCCGGTGGATGTGCTGGTGATAGACGAAGCCTCGATGTTGGATCTGTCGATGTTGCGCGCAGTGCTGGAGGCGCTCTCACCCGAGGCGCAGCTGATTCTGGTGGGCGATGCCGACCAGCTCGATTCGGTCGGGACTGGCTCGGTACTGCGCGATATCGTGCAGGCGCTGGGTGAGGGCAGCGCACAGTTCGTGCGCCTTGAGCACAGTTTCCGCGCCGACCGCGCATTGCTGCCACTGATTACCGCCGTGCGGCAGGGTGAAGCCGGCGCATTCCACAGCGCGCTGGCAAACGCCGCGCCTCAAGCACAGCATCTGCCACTGCCATCACGCGTGGCATTGCATGAGCGTCTGGCTGCTTGGGCAAGCGTGATTGCCCGGCAGTGGCAAGAAGATGGCACACAGTTGCGTATTGCCACGGATAATCAGGCAGAAATTGTCCGGCAATTGCAAAGCCTGCGCCAACAGCAATTGCTCTGCGCCCTGCGCGAAGGCGAATACGGCGCCGAGGGCGCGAACGCGCGGATTGAGGATTGCCTGCGTCAGCAGCAGCCCGGCCACAGCGCCTGGGGAGAGAAGAAAAACTGGTATGCCGGACGGCGCATCCTCATCACCCGCAACGATGCCGTCAGCGGTTTGTGGAATGGCGATGTTGGCCTGTGTCTGGCCGATGAAAACGGCCAGCTGCGGGTATGGTTTGAAAGCGCAGACGGACAGGCGCGCAGCGTCGACATCGGCGCATTGCCGCCCCATCAGGGCGCATTTGCCATGACCGTGCACAAGGCACAAGGCTCGGAATACGACGAGGTGGCGGTGTTGCTGCCCCCCCAGCCTGACCACCCGCTGCTGACCCGGCAATGGTTCTATACCGCCATATCCCGCGCCAAACAGTGCCTGCATATCTGGGGCAGCAGCGTCGCCATTGACCACGCCATCCACCACCCCAGCGAACGCATCAGCGGCCTGCCCGGGCGCTTGGTCAAACAGTCGTGAATTTGGCCGATTGAGTATCTGAATCCGGTGGCGCAGGGCAAAACCTGCGCCATCGGGTTATTCCACTACCAGTGCATCGACTTTCTGCCAGCCGCGCGGCAGCAGGGCACCGCGGCTGGCGCGGTTGCCGAGGTAGTCGTCCAGTTCTCTCCAGCTCAAGGTCATGGTGCGGGCGCCAGAGTGCACGCGCAGTTTGCCGCCCTCGGGCACCACGGCCACGGCCACGACTTTTTCGGTGCCGCGCTTGGCCTTGGGGATGTCGATGAGCTTGTTGCCCTTGCCCTTGTCCAGCTCTGGCAGTTCGGCAAGTGCAAATGCCAGCACATGCCCGGCGCTGGTGACCACCACGATGCGGTCGCTTTGCGGGTTGGGTGCCAGTGCCGGTGACAGGACTTGTGCGCCAGTGCCCAGGCTGAGCATGGCCTTGCCGGCCTTCTGGCGGCTGGTGAGGTTTTCAAAGCGGGTAACAAAGCCATAGCCTTCGCTGGAGGCCAGCAGCAGGCGGGCATCGTTGTCGGCGCTGATCAGTGCCCGGAAGCTGGCGCCGGCAGCCGGTGCAAAGCGGCCAGTCAACGGCTCGCCATTGCCTCGGGCGCTGGGCAGGGTATGAGCCGGGGTGGAATAGCTGCGTCCGGCAGAATCCAAAAAGGCCACTTGCTGATTGCTGCGTCCGCGTGCGGCTGCCAGCAGGCGGTCACCCTCGCGGTAGGAGAGGCTGGCGGCATCCACATCATGCCCCTTGGCGGCGCGCACCCAGCCTTTTTCGCTGAGCACGATGGTGACCGGCTCGCTGGCGACGAGTTCGGTTTCAGCTAGTGCCTGCGCGGCGGCGCGCGATACCAGCGGCGAGCGGCGAGTATCGCCAAACTTGGCGGCATCGGCCAGTAGTTCGTCCTTGATGAGTTTTTTCAGCTTGGCGCGGCTCTCGAGTACGGCCAGCAACTGCTCGTGCTCCTTGGCCAGTGCATCCTGCTCGCCGCGGATTTTCATTTCCTCAAGCCGTGCCAGCTGCCGCAGCTTGGTGTCGAGGATATAGTCGGCCTGTTCCTCGCTGAGACCAAAACGCGCCATCAGCACCGGCTTGGGCTCATCCTCGCTGCGGATGATGTGGATGACTTCATCCAGATTCAGGAAGGCAACCAGCAGCCCCTGCAACAGGTGCAGGCGGCGCTCGACCTTTTGCAAGCGGTGTTGCAGGCGGCGGATGACGGTGTTTTGCCGGAAGGCCAGCCATTCACTCAGGAAGGCTTTGAGGTTTTTCACCTGCGGCCTGCCATCGAGGCCAATCACGTTGAAATTGACCCGGTAGCTTTTTTCAAGGTCGGTGGTGGCAAACAAATGCCCCATCAATTGCTCGGTATCGACACGATTGCTGCGCGGAATCAGAGTGATGCGTACCGGCGTGGCATGGTCGGACTCATCGCGGATGTCCTCAAGCCAGGGCAGTTTCTTGGCACGCATTTGCGTGGCGATTTGCTCGATCACCTTCGATGGCGATACCTGATAGGGCAGCGCGGTGATGATGATGTGGCCATTTTCACGCATATAGGTGGCGCGGGCGCGCACTGCGCCATTGCCGGTTTCATACAGCGCCAGAAGATCCTTGGCCGGGGTGATGATTTCCGCGCTGCTGGGGTAGTCCGGCCCCTGGATGTGCTGGCACAGGTCGGCCACACTGGCCTCGGGGTCATCCAGGAGGCGGATGCAGGCGCTGACCACTTCGTTCAGATTGTGCGGTGGGATGTCGGTAGCCATGCCCACGGCAATGCCGGTGGTGCCGTTCAGCAGCAGATGCGGCAGCCGTGCCGGCAGCCAGGCTGGTTCTTCCAGGGTGCCGTCGAAGTTGGCCTCCCAGTCCGCCGTGCCCTGCGCCAGCTCGCCCAGGAGCACCTCGGCAATCGGGGTCAGGCGCGACTCGGTATAGCGCATGGCGGCGAACGATTTGGGGTCGTCGCTGGAGCCGAAATTGCCCTGACCGTCAATCAACGGATAGCGGTAGGAGAATGGCTGCGCCATCAACACCAGCGCCTCGTAACAGGCGCTATCGCCATGCGGATGGTATTTGCCGATGACATCGCCGACGGTGCGCGCCGACTTTTTGTGCTTGCTGGCCGCGGACAGCCCCAGCTCGCTCATCGCATAGATGATGCGCCGCTGTACCGGCTTCAAGCCATCGCCAATGAAGGGCAGGGCACGGTCAAGCACCACATACATGGAGTAATCCAGATAGGCGCGCTCGGCGTATTCGCGCAGTGGGATTTGCTCAAAACCGTGGAAGGCGGGACGGGAGAGGTCGTTGCTCATTGGCGATGGTTGCAGATTTTCAGCGGTCGTATTGACCTGCGGCTTCAGGCTGGAAGCGGATGGACAACACATGCAGCTTGGCGGTGTGGCCGCCGGGCATCGGCCAGTCGATGCTGTCACCGACCTTCAGGCCAATCAGCGCGCTGCCCACCGGTGCCAGAATCGAGACCTTGCCGGGGCTGCCATCGGCATCGTGTGGATAAACCAGAGTGATTTCGCGTTCATCGCCATTGCTTTCATTGCGCAGCACGATGGTGGAGTTCATCGACACCACATCCGCAGGCACTTGCTGCGGCTCGACCACATGGGCGCGCAGCAGCTCTTCTTGCAGATTGCGGGTATCGAACTGCCCGCTGCTGGTTTTTTCCAGCAAGGTTTCAAGACGCTCCACATCCAGACGGGACAGGGTGAGCGGTGGGCGCGGGGTAGCGTTCATGCAATAAAACTCCGAAAAGTAAAAGGCGGCGCGTGATGCGTCGCCCGGAAGGGATTGGCTGTTTGCGCAGTTTGCCAGAGCCTGACAAACGCTGCATGACTCATGCAAAACAAGCCCCGCAACGGGCGCTGCGAGGCAGATGCATGGATTGATTCAAGCGGTTCAGTCCAGCAGTAGCTGCTGGATGACTTCAGTCAATTCGGCCTCGGTAAACGGCTTGGTGATATAGGCCTTGGCACCTTGGCGCATACCCCAGACCTTGTCGGTCTCCTGATCCTTGGTGGTGACCAGCACGATGGGAATGTGGGCAGTTTCCGGGGCACGGGCAATGGAGCGAGTCGCTTGGAAGCCGTTGAGATTGGGCATAACCACATCCATCAGGATGAGGTCGGGAAGTTCGGCTTTGGCTTTTTCAACGCCAACGGCACCGTCTTCAGCGGTGAGGCATTCATGACCAAGTTTCTCCACAACGCGACTGATACCAATCAATTGAGTGGGCGAATCATCAACGACAAGAATACGAGCCATAGTGTTTTTCCCCTAAGGATGAACGGATTTTAACCGCTTGTGTGCGCTGCGTGAATGGGGCTGTGATGCGCGTCAGAATTTGACCACCGTACGGCCAAGCGAATGGCCGGCCAGCATCATGTCAAAAACTTCCGGCAAGCCATCCAGGGTAACTTCTCGGGTGCAGATGCCATCAAGATTTTCCGGCTTCCATTGGTTCGAGAGTTTTTCCCAAACTTGCGCTCGAATCTCGCGGGCAGTGCCCGCCGAAGCCACCCCCAGCAAGGACACGCCACGGATGATGAAAGGCATCACCGTGGCGGGTAGTTCGGCGCTGGCGGCAAGGCCAGCGCTGGCGACGTTGCCGTAAGGTACAGTCTGCGCCAGCAAGCTGGCCAGCATGGTGCCACCGACATTGTCCAGTGCGCCGCCAAAGCGAGCCGACAGCATCGGTGCCTGGGTATCCAGTACCTCGCGTCCCAGCACTTGCGCGGCGCCCAGTGATTTCAGGTAGTGATGCTGATCGGCCTTGCCGCTGATGGCATGCACCTCATAACCGGCCTTGCTGAAAATGCTGAGAGCCAGCGAGCCGACGCCGCCAGTGGCGCCAGTCACGGCGACTGGCCCCAGTGCCGGATGCTGGCGGTTCTCTTCCATGCGCAGCAGGGCAAGTGCGGCAGTGAAGCCGGCGGTGCCCAGAATCATCGCCTCGCGCAGCGACAGTCCGGCCGGAAGGGGAATCACCGACTTTGACTCCAGCCGCAGGTATTGGGCATAGCCGCCATCGCGCGTTTCAGACAGGCCGCAGCCGGTCACCAGCACCGCATCGCCTTCGCGGAAATGGCTATCGCGGCTTTGTACCACATGTCCGGCCACATCAATCCCGCCCACCAGCGGGAAGCGGCGCAGGATTTTGCCCTTGCCGGTACCTGCCAAGGCATCCTTGTAATTGACCGATGAATATGCCGTTTTGATGATGACATCGCCCGCGGACAGCGCGTCCAGCGGCAGGGTTTCAACACCGCTGCGATAGCCTGCCTCGTCGTTATGGATACGGAAAGCCTGGAAATGCTCGGGGATTGACATACTGGAAGGCCTCGAAGAAGTCAGAGTGCCAGCTCCTGACGGCGCTCGGCCACCAGACGGCTGGGGAGCTGCGTATCAAAACCACCCATCCATGCCCAGAGCGCGTCGATGTCCTCGCCCTGCCAGACATTTTCACGCTGCCTGGCGGGCAAGAAGCCTTCGGCGACCATGCGATCCATCATCTGCATCAGCGGCTGCCAGAAGCCTGGCGTGCCGAGAAACGCGCAGGGTTTGCTGTTGATGCCCAGCTGTTGCCAGGTGAGCATCTCGAACATTTCATCCAGCGTGCCAAAGCCGCCGGGCAGCGCCACGAAAGCATCGCCCAGCTCGAACATGCGCATTTTGCGCTGGTGCATGGTATCGACCACTTCCAGCCGGGTCAGCCCGGGATGCGCGGCCTCCCAATCCACCAGCTGCTGGGGAATGATGCCGATCACCTCGCCACCTGATGCCAGCGCCGCATCGGCGGCGATACCCATCAAGCCTACCCGGCCACCGCCATAAACTAGGCGCAATCCTGCTTCGGCCACGGTTTTTCCGAAAGCATGGGCAAGTGCTGCATATTCGTTGCGTTGGCCAGCTTTTGAGCCACAGTAAAGACAGATTGATTGCATGAAAGCTCCGGCGGGTATGACGCGCCAGTGGATGAGAGGGCGTCTGGCGTGCAAATGCCAAGCATAGCCGCAGCGCCTTTGTGGCGCACAGGGTTTAGCGGATTTCCATCAAGCCGTCGGCGCGGAAATGTACCCGGTCAGGGTCAACATTGAGAAACTGACGAAGGTTTCGGCCTGCCAGTTGTCGCAATTGTGCCTGCACTTGCCGGTTTGGACTTTGTTTCAATTCGTGGCGGGTAAGTGCCACCAGAATGCCCAAGGTCACCAATTGTTCGTGGCTGTATTGGCGGTCGGCATTGGACATGCCGGCAAAGTCGGGAAATTCCGCGAGCACATGGCGCATTTGCTCGGTAGCCAGCTTGAATTGGGCATCGGGATAATCCACATCGCGATAGGCCATCCACGAGCCCACCAGATATGCTGCCAATGCACTGCCCATGTCGTTGGCAGGTACGCCCAATTGCTGCGCCATTTGCGGCCAGTGGTCATACAGTTGCTGCATTTTCCGACGAGCCTCGGCACGCTCGGCGGCTGGATAGCGGGCAGCCATTTCATCCAGTCCGCGTCCACGTCGGGTAGGCGTGAAGCGGGTATTGATGCTGGCCGTATTGCTGGTATTGGCAGCTGGGGGCGGTGTGGTTCGCTGCCTTCGGCTCTCTTGCGTTTTGGCCGGGCTGCTGCTGTCGAGGACTGCCTGGCTAAGCAGATAATTGCCTGCACCAATGGACAGGCTCATCCCGGTGTCGCTGCTCATCCAGTATGCCGGAGCCATTGCCGGGGTGAGAAACAGCCCGCCAGCAAGCAGCAAGGCAGGCAGTAGAGCGGTTTTGCGCATCACACAACTCCTTGGGGCCGGAAGACAAAGCCATGATAAGCAGGCCATTGGTCATGCGCAAAACGGCATGGAGCATGTCCGTTTTGGATGGCAGCTGTGGACGCGGCTTGGCCACAAAAACAAAACCCGGCACTGGCCGGGTTTTGTTTGGGTTGGGCTTTGGCCAGTTAGTTGGCCTTGTGGATGGCGCGCTTGTCCACGGCCATGGCGGCATCGTGCACGGCTTCGGAGAGGCTCGGGTGAGCGTGGCAGATGCGCGCGAGGTCGTCGGCGCTGCCTTTGAACTCCATCGAAATCACGCCTTCATGCACCAACTCGGAGACGTTCGGGCCGACCAGGTGCATGCCGAGGATGCGGTCGGTTTCGGCATCGGCCAGCACTTTGACAAAGCCAATCGGCTCGGCCATCGCCACGGCGCGGCCGACGGCGGCAAACGGGAAGCTGCCAGCCTTGTAAGCCACGCCTTCGGCCTTGAGCTGTTCTTCGGTCTTGCCAACCCAGGCCAGTTCCGGTTCGGTGTAAATCACCCACGGAATGGTGTCGAAGTTGACATGGCCGGGCAGGCCGGCGATGAGTTCGGCCACGGCGATGCCTTCTTCAAAGCCTTTGTGAGCGAGCATCGGGCCGCGTACGCAGTCGCCAATGGCCCAGACGCCGTCAACGCCGGTGTGGCAGTGCGCATCCACTTCAATCTGGCCGCGCTCGTTGAGCTTGACGCCAGTGCCTTCGGCCAACACGCCAGCGCTGGCTGCACGACGACCGACGGCCACCAGCAGCTTGTCCACGGTAAGGCTCTGCTCACCATTGGCATCGCTATAGGTCAGCACCACTTCATCGCCCTTGACTTCAGCCTTGGAGAGTTTGGCGCCAAGGCGGATGTCGAGCCCCTGCTTCTTGAATTCACGGGCAGACACTTTGCTGACTTCTTTGTCGGCAGCGGCGAGGAAGTCCGGCGAGGCTTCGAGGATGGTGACTTCGGCGCCCAGGCGGTTCCAGACGCTGCCCAGCTCCAGGCCGATCACACCAGCGCCAATCACGCCCAGGCGTTTGGGGACTTCGGTGAAGTCCAGCGCGCCGGCGTTATCGACGATGTGTTTGCCATCGAACTTGGCAAATGGCAGCTCAATGGATTCGGAGCCGACCGCCAGAATCACATTGGTGCCCTTGAGCACGACTTCGGAGCCATCGTGCTGCTTGACTTTGACCTCGTTGCCCGGCTGCAGCTGGCCAAAGCCGTAGAAGGCAGTGATTTTGTTGGCCTTGAACAGCTGCGCGATGCCGCCGGTGAACTGCTTCACGATTTTGTCCTTGCGACCAATCATGGTGCCGACATCCATCTTGGCATTGTCAAAGCTGATGCCGTGCTGGTCGAAGATATGTCCCATGTTCCAGTACTGGCGGCTGGAATCGAGCAGCGCCTTGGAGGGGATGCAGCCCACGCGCAGGCAGGTGCCACCCAGCGCCGGCTGGCCGTCCTTGCCCAGCGCCGCGTCGATGCAGGCGGTTTTGAGGCCAAGCTGGGCGGCGCGGATGGCAGCGTGATAGCCCGCAGGGCCGCCGCCGATGACGATGACATCAAAGTTCTGTTTCTCGCTCATATCGAAAAATCCTTGCAATCACAAAGCCAAACCCCGCGCAGGGCGCGGGGTTCGCGGGTTCAGAATTACATGCCAAGCAGCATGCGGCTGGGGTTTTCCAGCTGGTTCTTGATGTCCACCAGGAACAGCACCGCATCCTTGCCGTCGATGATGCGGTGGTCGTAGCTGAGTGCGATATACATCATCGGCGCAGCCACCACCTGGCCGTTTTCGACGATGGCGCGCTCCTTGATAGCGTGCATGCCGAGGATGGCCGACTGCGGCGGGTTGACAATCGGGGTGGAGAACAGCGAGCCGAAGGTGCCGCCATTGGTGATGGTGAAGGTGCCGCCTTGCAGGTCTTCGAGCTTCAGGCCGCCCTCGCGTGCCTGCTTGGCGAAGGTGGCGATGCCGTCTTCGATTTCGGCAAAGTTCATGCGCTCGACATTGCGCAGCACCGGAGTCACCAGCCCCTTGTCGGTGGACACGGCCACCGAGATGTCGGCATAGCCGTGGTAGATGATGTCATCGCCATCCACCGAGGCATTGATGATCGGGTGGCGCTGCAGGGCGTTGGCAGCGGCCTTGGCGAAGAAGCTCATGAAGCCGAGCTTGGTGCCATAGGTTTTGACGAAATCGTCCTGCATGGCCTTGCGCATTTTCATTACTTGCGAGAGGTTGACTTCGTTGAACGAGGTCAGCATGGCGATGGAGTTCTTCGATTCCATCAGGCGCTCGGCAATGCGCTTGCGCATGCGGGTCATCGGCACGCGCTCTTCCGGGCGGGCACCGCCACCAACACCGGCGGTCTTGCCGCTGGCATAGTGGATCAGGTCTTCCTTGGTGACCGCGCCACGGCGGCCAGTGCCCTGCACGTCCGCCGGGTTGATGCCCTGGGTTTCGGCGGTGAAGCGGGCGCCGGGCGGCAGTTGCGAGGTGGCGCTGGCAGTGGCCTGCGGTGCCGGAGCCGCAGCAGCCGGTGCGGCGGCCTTCGGGGCTTCGGCAGTGGCAGCGGTCGGCGCTTCGGCCACGGCACCTTCCTCAATCACCGCAATCACTTGCTGGCTGACCACGGTGGCGTCGGTATCGAACTTGATTTCCTTCAGCACGCCGTCGGCGGGAGCAGGGACTTCCAGCACGACCTTGTCGGTTTCAAGATCGACCAGATTTTCATCGCGGCGGACGGCATCGCCGACCTTCTTGTGCCAAGTGGCGATAACGGCGTCGGAGACGGATTCGGGAAGAACCGGGACTTTGATTTCGGTGGCCATGAGCTTTTCCGATTGAGATTTGAGCGTGAAGGGTGAAGGTTAGTCGTTGTCCGACTCGGTATTGGGCGGGTTGACCAGGGCATCGGCAATCAGCTTTTGCTGCTCGACCACATGGTCGTTGAAGTGCCCGGCGGCGGGCGAGGGCGAGCGTGCCCGGCCTGCATAGGACAGCGATTGATGCTTGGCAAGGCAGGCGCGCAGATGGTGCTGAATCTGGAACCAGGCGCCCTGGTTCTGCGGCTCTTCCTGGCACCAGATGACATCCTGCGCCTGCGGGTATTTGCCCAGTTCATTGGCCAGCTGCTGACGCGGGAACGGATACAGCTGCTCGATGCGAATCAGGGCGACATCGTTCTGGCCGCGCTTTTGGGCATCTTCCAGGAGGTCGTAATAGACCTTGCCCGAGCACAGCACCACGCGCTTGACGGCTTTGGCATCGGCGCGGGTATCGGCAATCAGGTGCTGGAACTGGCCATTGGCCAGCTCGTCCAAATCGCTGATGGCAAGCTTGTGGCGCAGCAGCGACTTGGGCGTCATCACCACCAGCGGCTTGCGGGTGGTCATGTGCATCTGGCGGCGAATCATGTGGAAGGCCTGCGCCGGGGTGGTCGGCACGCACACCTGGATATTGCCCTGCGCGCACAGTTGCAGGAAGCGCTCCAGGCGCGCCGAGCTGTGTTCCGGGCCCTGGCCTTCATAGCCGTGGGGCAGGAACAGTGCCAGATTGGACAGCCGCCCCCACTTGGCTTCGCCGGAGGTCAGGAACTGGTCAATCACCACCTGTGCGCCGTTGGCGAAGTCGCCGAACTGCGCTTCCCAGATGCACAGGGTGTTGGGATCGGTGGTGGAATAGCCGTACTCGTAAGCCATCACTGCTTCTTCGCTGAGCAGCGAGTCGATGATGATGGCGTCTTCAGGGTTCTTGACCAGCGCTTGCAGCGGCAGGTAGTCGCGGTCGGTTTTCTGATCATGCAGCACCGCGTGGCGATGGAAGAAGGTGCCGCGGCCGGAGTCCTGGCCAACCAGACGCAGGCGGTAGCCTTCATCCAGCAGCGTTGCGTAGGCAAGGTTCTCGGCAAAGCCCCAGTCGCCCGGCTGCTCGCCTGCGGCCATCTTGCGGCGGTCATCGTAAATCTTGGCCACGCGCGGATGCAGGGTCAGGTCTTCGGGCAGGGTGGTGATGGCCTTGGCCAGCGTGTCCAGCTTGGCGCGGTCAACGCCGGTGCTGAAGACGTCGCTGGGCTTGCCTGCCATCAGTTTGCTCCAGTCGATGGCATTGGGGTCGGCTTCGGGCTTGACCAGCTCGGCGGTGACTTCACCGGCATCGAGCTTGTCGCGGTAGGCGTCGGCGTAAGCCTTGGGCTCACCCTCGCTCAACACGCCCTCGGCCACCAGCGCATTGCCGTACAGCTCGCGGGTGGTCTTCATCGCGCGGATTTTCTGGTACATCAGCGGCTGTGTCGCGGCCGGCTCGTCGGCTTCGTTATGGCCATTGCGGCGGTAGCAGATGAGGTCGATGACCACATCCTTGCCAAAGCGCTGGCGGAAATCGAAGGCAAGCTCGGCGCAGAATGCCACCGCCTCGGGGTTGTCGCCATTTACGTGCAGGATGGGGGCGGCCACCATCTTGGCTACATCGGTGCAGTACAGCGTGGAGCGTGCGTCCTGACGTTCGCTGGTGGTAAAGCCGACCTGATTGTTGATGACCACGTGCACGGTGCCGCCCACGGCAAAGCCGCGTGCCTGCGACATCTGGAACAGTTCCATGCCCACGCCCTGGCCTGCAAAAGCGGCATCGCCATGCAGCAAGACCGGCAGCACGGTCTGGCGGGCGGTGTCGCCACGGCGCAGCTGGCGCGAGCGCACCGAGCCTGCGACCACCGGGTTGACGATTTCCAGGTGCGAGGGGTTGAAGGCCAGCGCCAGGTGCATCGGGCCTGCCGGGGTGGCGACATCGGCGGAGAAGCCCATGTGATATTTCACATCGCCGGTATGGGCGCGGTCGCCGTGGTGGTGCTCGAACTTGCCTTCAAATTCGTCAAACAGCACACGCGGCGGCTTGCCAAGGGTATTGACCAGCACATTCAGGCGGCCACGGTGCGCCATGCCGATGACGGTTTCCTTCACGCCGGCTTGGCCTGCGTGCTGAATCAGCGTATCGAGCAGCGGAATCAGCGAGTCGCCGCCTTCGAGCGAAAAGCGCTTCTGGCCGACGTATTTGGTGCCGAGGTAGCGCTCCAGCCCTTCAGCGGCGGTCAGGCGCTCCAGAATGCGCTTTTTCTGCTCGGCGCTGCGGCCAAACTTGCCAGCAGCCGCCTCCAGGCGCTGGTACATGAAGCGGCGCTGCTCGACATCGGGGATATGCATGAATTCCGCGCCAATCGGGCCGGTATAGGTAGCCTTCAGGGTGGCGAGCAGCTCGGAGAGCTTCATGCGCTCGCGTCCGGCCACGCCGCCGGTGGAAAACTCGCTGCCCAGGTCGGCATCGGAAAGATGATGGAAGCCCAGCGTCAGGTCGGGCGCATCCGGATGAACCCACATTTGCAGCGGGTCAACGTCAGCGGCCAGATGGCCGCGTGAGCGGTAGGCAGTAATCAGGCGACCGACATTGCGCTCGCGCTCGTCACCCGTACCACTGGTTACGGCGCCGCGGGCAGCGGCACGGCCTGCAGCGGCCACCGCTTCGGCAATCACCGAGTGGGGTACGTCCCCGGCTTCGCGCCCCTTGAGTTCATCAAAATAGGCCTTCCACTTCGGCTCGATGCTGTCGGGGTTGGCCAGATATTGTTCGTAAAGGTCTTCGATATAGGCCGCATTGGCACCAAGTTGGGAAGACTGTGCAAACTTCTTCAGGAGGCTGCTCGCCATTTCAGGATTACGCTCGCGCTATGCCGGTGGCCGCAACTGCCTGATTTTTGGAAAGTTTTTGCTGTTCCGAAAAATCGGGCTGAATGGCCGGTTAGAGGGGATTCGGATTATAGCCGCGACATTCAGCCGTTGCACCCGCAAGGCGGGCAAACAGGGGCATAACGCTCAGTAGGCTGCTGGACGGGTTCAGTTAGGGGTGAACTGGATGGGAACCGTGACCCGGCCAACGCTGGGCTGGCCATTTTCCGTGGCGGGCTGGAAGCGCCAGCGGCGCAGCACATCGCTGGCAGCGCGGTCAAGCTCGCGCGAGCCGCTGCTGCGAATCAGGCTGACCGAAGTGGGCACGCCATCAGGGCCGACATCCACCTGTAGCTGCACAACACCGCCGATGCCATCGCGCAGCGCATTGCGCGGATAGCGCGGCGCAGGCTGGTGAATCGGAACGGGCGGCGTGCTGGCGCTGATACGCTGCCGGGTGGGTTGAACGGGTGGCGGTGCTGGCTGATGGGCTGTCGGCGGCTCAATGGCAGGCTGTTGCGGCCGTGGTGCTTGTGCGGCGGGGGGTACAGGTAGCAGGCTGTCTGTTGGTGAGCCTTGGGTCAATGATGGGCTTTGCGGCGTCGGCAGGGGTTCAAAAATTTTGACTTGCCCGCCATCCTGCGTCTCGGTGTTGGCCGCAGGCGGCACCGTGTAAAAAACCTTTTCCTTCTCAATGCTCCATACCAGCAAAAACAGCAATCCCCCAAGCACCATCGCAGCAGGCAGAATCCATGGCAGCCAGCGTGGCCTGCGTCGGCCTTGACCAGATGCTGAGCGCGGGGTGGAGGGCGGAAGCGGGGAGGGAGTGGACATGTCACGACTCACGGCGAACTTGAGTGCGCGCATTGTTGCATTGTTGAAGTGAGCAATGCGGCAAAACCCCATAAAGCGGCGATAATAGCCTCCCCTGATTGATGGAATGGCTCTCGATGCTTGATGTGCAACTGCTTCGCAATGATCCTGAAACCGTTCGCCAAGGGCTGGCGCGGCGTGGCGTGAACTTGGATGTGGCCGCTTTTCAGGCGCTGGAAGCCGAGCGCAAGGCCATCCAGATTCGTACCCAGGAGCTGCAAAACCTGCGCAATACCCGCAGCAAAGCGATTGGTCAGGCCAAGGCCAAGGGTGAAGATGTCGCCCCGCTGATGGCCGAGGTGGCGAGCTTTGGCGAGGAACTGAAGGCGAGCGAAGCGCGGCTTGATGCCATCCGCAGCGAAATGGAAGCGCTGATGCAGGGCTTGCCGAACCTGCCGGATGCCTCGGTGCCCGAGGGGGTGGACGAAACCGGCAATGTGGAGCAATCGCGCTGGGGTACGCCGCGCAACTTCGATTTTGAAGTCAAAGACCATGTCGAGCTGGGCGCACGCCATGGCTGGCTGGATGCTGAAACTGCCGCCAAGCTCTCCGGCGCGCGTTTTACCGTGCTACGCGGGCAACTGGCGCGCCTGCACCGGGCGCTGGCGCAGTTCATGCTGGACTTGCACACCCTCACGCATGGCTACGAAGAAACCAATGTGCCGGTGATCGTCAATGCCGAGAGCCTTGTTGGTACCGGGCAACTGCCGAAGTTCGAGGAAGACATGTTCGCCACCCAATTGGGCGAGCACCGCCGCTACCTGATTTCCACTTCGGAAATCGCGCTGACCAATATCGTCCGCGATGAAATTCTTGACGCCGCACGCCTGCCGTTGCGCATGACGGCCGATTCGCTGTGCTTCCGCTCCGAAGCCGGTAGCGGTGGCCGTGATGTGCGCGGCATGATTCGCCAGCACCAGTTCGAGAAGGTCGAACTGGTCTCCATCTGCAAGCCCGAAGACAGCGATGCCGAGCTTGAGCGCATGACCCGCTGCGCTGAAACCGTGCTGGAAAAACTCGGGCTCCCGTACCGGCGCATGTTGCTGTGTGCCGGTGATATGGGCTTCTCCGCCCGCAAGACCTATGACCTGGAGGTTTGGCTGCCTTCGCAGAGCACCTATCGCGAGATTTCCTCCTGTTCCAATTGCGGCGACTTCCAGGCGCGGCGTATGCAGGCACGCTTCCGTGGCGAGAGTGGCAAGCCGGAACTGGTGCATACCCTGAACGGCTCCGGCACTGCTGTCGGTCGCGCGCTGATTGCGGTGATGGAGAACTATCAGAACGCTGATGGCACAATCACCGTACCCGAAGCCCTGCGTCCGTACATGGGCGGTGTGGAGCTACTTGCCTGATGCAAGACCTCAATGACCTGCATTACTTCGCGCTGGTCGTCGAGCATGGCGGCTATGCCGCGGCCGAACGTGCGCTTGGCATTCCCCGTTCACGGCTGTCCCGGCGCATTGCCCAACTGGAAGAATCCTTGGGCGTGCGCCTGTTGCAACGTTCCACCCGCAGCTTTGCCGTGACCGAAGTGGGGCAAAACGTCTATCGCCATGCCCAGGCCATGCGTGATGCCGCACAGGCGGCTCAAGAGTCCGTGGCGCAGCTCAGTACCACCCCGCGTGGCTTGGTGCGGGTGAGCGTGCCGGTGACGCTGGCGCAGGAAGTCATGCCTGAAGTGCTGCCGGCATTTTTGGCGCAATACCCGGAAGTACGCCTGCAATTGCAGGTCAGCAACCGCCGCGTGGATCTGATTCAGGAAAGCTTCGATGTGGCGTTGCGGGTGCGCAGCAAACTTGATGATGATGGCAGCCTGGTGATGCGCAGCTTTGGCCATGACCAACAACTGCTGGTGGCAAGTCCGGATTACCTGCGCAAACGTGGTCGCCCGCAACAACCCGAAGACCTGGGCGAGCATGTCACGCTCAGCATGTTCGAGGATGACACACGCCAACAATGGGTGCTGCATGGCCCCGAAGGCGAAGTCCGCACCGTGGAGCTCAAGCCGCGCTTGGCTGCATTTGATTTTCAGATGTTGCGAGCGTTGGTCAAACAGGGCATCGGCATCACCATGCTGCCGGAGATGAGCTGCGCTGACGCGGTCAAAAACGGCGAGCTGGAAGTGATTTTGCCGCAATGGAAACTACCGCAGGGCATCATCCATGCCGTATTTCCCAGCCGCCGCGGCATGCTGCCGGCCGTGCGCGCCTTTATCGACCATCTGGCTGAAGTTTTGCCGCAGCAACTTGCAAAAAAACGCTGCGGGCCTGACTGCAGCGGCCAAGACATGGCACAATAGCGCCCCTGCAGCGTACAGCGGCAGTCAAAAGCGATACGGAAGCGTGGCCGAGTGGTTGAAGGCACCGGTCTTGAAAACAGTTGTAGGATGAATTTGGAAGCGTGGCAGAGTGGTCGATTGCAACGGTCTTGAAAACCGTCGATCCGCAAGGGTCCGTGAGTTCGAATCTCACCGCTTCCGCCAATTAAAACAAGCACTTACGTAACATTCTGTATCGCTACAGAGTGCTTGAAAACGAGAGGGTTTCAGTGACTGACGGGAGCATAGAGGTAGTGAGCGGCAAAACTCGCCGTAAGCAGACCGTAAGCGATAGCGACCAGACGTCACCACAAATCGTCTCTAAAGACTACGGGCACGCATTCGCTACCTACCAGCGGGAAGCAACGCTGCGCCCACTGCTGCTCAACGGTGATGCGCTCGCCGTTCTCAAATCCCTGCCTGACGAGTCCATCGACTTTGCTATGACTTCCCCGCCGTATTGGGGGAAGCGCGAGTACGAGAACGGGGGTATCGGTCTTGAGGCCGACTACAGAGACTTCGTAAAGGACTTGGCCGCCATCTTCTTGGAGCTGAAGCGAATCCTTAAGCCTACGGGGTCGTTCTGGCTCAATATCGGTGACACCTACAGCGGCAAGAGCTTGCTCGGGATTCCGTGGAGGGTCGCTTTTGAGTTGACTGACGTCCAAGGCTGGACGATGCGGAACAGCGTCGTCTGGAACAAGCTAAAGGGCGGCATGGATAACAGCAAAGATCGCTTAGCCAATGTCCATGAGAATCTCTTTCACTTCGTGAAGCAGCCGAAGGGCTACTACTACAACGCTGACGCCATTCGCTCGAAACCGCGCGAGGCGAAAGTCGTCAATGGCGCAGTTGTTTCTGCAACAGGTGTCTCCGGCGTCCGCTACAAGAGGCAGCTTGAGCTTTCCACGGCACTCGACGAGAACGAGAAGAAGGCTGCCTTCGCTGCCCTTGACCGTATGCTTGCCGACGTGGGCGCTGGTAATGTCTCTGACTTCCGCATGATTATTCGGGGCCAGCAGCGCGCCACGCATTCCGACAGTGAGAAGGTTTCAGGTCGCGCAAAAGAGCTTCGAGACAAGGGCTTCTACTTCCTCAAATACCATCCCAACGGAAGCAAGCCGGGTGACGTGTGGGACATCATTCCTGAGGATAAGCAACGACGCGGCGCGCACTTCGCCCCGTATCCTATAGACCTTTGTCGGCGACCGTTGCTGGCCACGTGCCCGCCCGGTGGCATAGTGCTTGATCCATTTTGCGGGACTGGCACAACTCTGCTCGCCGCCGGTAATCTTGGCCTCAAGTCAGTGGGCATCGACATATCGCGCCACTATCTCGAACTCTCGCAAGAAAGGTGCGATGGTCTTCTATGAGCAAAGTTGTCGAACTGTTCGGCAAAGCCGCCGACGCGCCGGGTATTGACTGGCAGAATGAAATCGCCGATCAGCAGTGCCCGTTTCTCGGCAAGCGCTGCTACAAGGTTCGGAAGTCTAACCCCGAGATTTCGATTGGCTCCTGTACCGTTCTCTATGGACGCGAACCCGAGCCGATCATCATTTGCCCCACGCGCCTTATCCAGCGCGGGCAGATCTTCACCGACTGTTTGCATCTGCTGACCAGCCATGAACCGGGGAACGAGCTTCATCTAGTGTCCGAGGTCACCGTGCCCGGTGGAAGCATCGACTATGTCCTTGTCTCGACGAAGGAAGGCAAGGTTCGGGACTTCGTGGGTATCGAACTGCAAACGCTCGATACAACTGGCACCGTATGGCCTGAACGGCAGCGCCTTCTCAAAGAGCTGGGAGTCGCGCGCGGGGACAACGGCGAGGAGTCCAACAAGTCTTTTGGCATGAACTGGAAGATGACCGCGAAGACGATCCTCGTCCAGATGCATCACAAGGTGCAGACGTTCGAGCATGTCAATCGGAAGCTCGTTCTCGTGGTGCAAGACAAGTTCCTGGCCTACATGACCAAGGAATTCAAGTTTGACCACATGAAAAATCCAGCGGCAGTCGGTGACTCGATGCACCTTCACTCCTACCGGATGGCACGTGCCGATGACGGAAACTTCCGCTTGTCGATGGCCTCTCGGCTCAGTACCGATGCTGACGGCATTGCAACGTGCCTTGGTCTGCAAGCTGAGGCACGTATCGAGCTAGAGCAGATCATCGCCACGCTACAGGCCAAGATTTCGCCCGCTACATTGTTCCGTCCGGTGTGATCCTTTTACGCTGGGCTTATTCGCAGCGCCGGGAGACTTGCTACCGCAAGGGCAGCAATCGATCAGCGGGCAAGCCCGAATAACTCCGTGTTTGTCGTTCCTTGCCCACTGGCATGCGCGCCGCTACAGGCCGCGTGCCGTGCTCGCCAGTACCCTAGCGGCGGCGGTGTGGTGATCGTCGCCCCTGCCGCCCGCAGCGCTCGCGCAGCCGCGCAAACGACAACGGATGCCAGCGGCACCCGTTGAAGGCCAGGTCGCACGGGTAGGAGTGGCCCCGTTCCTGGCTGAGTCCGTTTGATTTACGTCCAACGGTTCCCGATGGGACGGCGCAGCTTCTCCGGGACTGCGCGCCACTGCATCGCTGACGACGATAAGGGCGGTGCAGGGTTTTTCAGATGCCGTCGTCGTCTTGCCTGCTCCTGCATCCTTGCCGGTTCGGTTGCGGGGTGCATACGTAAGCTTCCCCGTCAAGCATACATTTCAAAAGTAGAACTTTCGGCGAGGTGATTGCGGTATTCGGAGGGGGTGAGATGGCCGAGTGCGTCGTGGGGACGCGCCTGGTTGTATTCGAGCATCCATCCATAGGCGGCTTCGCGCACATCCTCAAGGCGGGTGAACAGGTGTTGATCCAGAACCTCCTCCCGGAACGTCCGGTTGAAGCGTTCGATGTAGGCGTTCTGGTTCGGCTTGCCGGGCTGGATATAGCGGAGGGACATGCCGTTGAGCTCGGCCCACTGCACGAAGGCTTCGCCCAGGAATTCGGGGCCGTTGTCGGTACGCAGCACCTGCGGCAGGCCGTGACTCTGCTTGAGCTGCTCGAAGATCCGGACCAGGCGCGCCGAGGAGATCGAGGTATCCACTTCGATATGCATGGCCTCGCGGTTGAAGTCGTCGACGACATTGAAGGTTCGGAAGCGGCGGCCACAGGCCAGCGCATCGGCCATGAAGTCAGCCGACCAGACGATGTCCGGCTGCTTCGGCACATACAGCGGCACGCGCTCGCGCTTGGGCAATCGTTGTTTGGCTTTGCGCCGCAGGTTGAGCTGCATGGCGGTGTAGACCCGGTAAATCCGCTTGTGATTCCAGTCTGGCCGCGCACGCCGCAAGACCTGGCAGCACTTCCAAAAGCCGCGACTGGGACGTGTGGCAACCTGCTCAGTGAGTGCAGCGATGATCTCGGCATCGCGCACTGTCCAGTGCAGCGGCGGTCGATACCAGGCGGCTCGTGACAGGCCGACACATTCGCAGGACCGGCTCAGGGGGCGGGCGTGTACCTGGGTCAGATACCGCACCGCCTCGCGTTTCTGCGCCGGCCCTACAGTTTTTTTGCGATCAAGTCCCTCATCGCTGCGTTGTCCAGTGCCAGCTCGGCATACAGCCGCTTGAGCCTGGCATTCTCCGCTTCCAGATACTTGATCCGGCGCAGCTCGGAGGCCTCAAGGCCGCCGTACTTCGACTTCCACTTGTAGTAAGTCGGCATGCTGATGCCGGACTGCCGACAGATGTCCTTGACGGGGACACCGGCATCGGCTTGCTTGAGGATGGAGACGATCTGGGTTTCAGTAAAACGGGACTTCTCCATGAAAACTCCTGGCTGGGGAATCAGGCCAGAAAGTTCTACTTATGCAGTGTCTGGCGATTGGGGAAGCTTACGGGGCTGATTTACGAAAAAAATCCATCCACTGGAGGTGATGAATGAGCAAGGCGTTCAGCCTATTGGACGAGCCTTGGCTGCCAGTCCGGCTGGCCGATGGACGCACCGAAATGCTGGGGCTGCTGGAGGTTTTGAGTTCCGCACACGCGGGGATGAACCGGGTATTGACGTAAAAAGCTCCGGCGGCCTGATCCCCTCTCCGCGCCAGCGGGGATGAATCAGCATCAGCTGGCAGTTGTTTGAGGCGGCTTCTCCGGCCATTGGCACAGGTCATGCACGATGCATTGCACGCATGCTTGCTGGTATTGCTTCGCAAGCCTTCTCCGGCCATTGGCACAGGTCATGCACGATGCATTGGCCACATTCGGGCTTGCGGGCTTTGCAGACATAGCGGCCATGCAGGATCAGCCAGTGGTGGGCATGGTGCAGGTACGGGGCGGGCACGCGCGCAAGCAGGGCGTCTTCCACTTGGCGCACGTTTTTGCCGGGGGCAAGCCCCATGCGGTTGGAGACGCGGAAGATATGGGTATCCACGGCCATGGTTGGCTGGCCGAAGGCGGTGTTCAGCACCACATTGGCGGTTTTGCGCCCCACGCCGGGCAGGGCTTCCAGCGCTTCGCGGTTGGCGGGCACTTCGCCGCCGTGCAAGTCCAGAATCTGCTGCGAGAGCGCCACCACATTGGCGGCCTTGGTGTTGTACAGGCCGATGGTGGCGATATAGGGTTTGAGCCCTTCCACGCCGAGTGCGGCGATGGCCGCCGGGGTATTGGCCACCGGAAAGAGTTTGCGGGTGGCCTTGTTGACGCCGACATCGGTGGCCTGCGCCGAGAGCGTGACCGCCACCAATAGCTCGAAGGCGCTTTGGTATTCCAGCTCGGTCTTGGGCTCGGGCTCCAGCTCTTGCCAGCGGCGGAAGGCTTCCTCGATTTGCGCAGGCGACATGTGCGCAAGCTTGGGTTTGCGGCTGCGGGCGGTTTGGGTCGTGGTCTTGCGGCTCATCGTTTGGCTTTGGCCAGGGCGCGTGCCAGGGCAGCGGCGGCAGCGCCGGAAAGCGCCGGTTTGCCGCTGCTGCTGGTGGCGAGGGTTTGCGCTTGTCGTTGCTTGCGTTCGGCTTCCTGGCGGGACAGGCGTGCCTGACGGTTTCGATAACGCTCGCGGGCGGCCAGTGCCGTGAGGCGTTCATCGCGTAGCCGCGTTATCAGATGGATTTGCGCATCGGCAAGACCCGCAGCAGCCAGGCTGCGGGTATCGCCATCCCAGCGCAAAAGGCCAAGCTCGATGGCGCTATCGAGGTCATCGTCCGCAATGGCAGCGGCGAGCTTGTGCCAGTCGATAGCATCCATCAGCGGCCTTGGAAAACGGGTTTGCGTTTTTCCAGGAAGGCGCCGGTGCCTTCGCGCATATCCTCGGTGGAAAACATCAGGCCGAACTGGGCGGATTCATATTCCAGGCCTTCTTCGATGCCGCACTCGCCGCCGATATGGATGCAGTCGAGCATTGCGCGCAGTGCCAGCGGCGCCGCATTGGCAAGGCTTGCGGCCAGCTTCCCGGTTTCGGCAGCCAATTCCGCAGCAGGCACCACGCGATTGACAACGCCCAGTTCGCGGGCGCGCTCGGCCGTGATCGGCGCGCCGGTCAGGCACATTTCCAGGGTGGCGGCGCGGCCTGCCAGACGCAGCAGCCGCTGGCTGCCGCCAAAGCCCGGAATCAGGCCGAGATTGATTTCCGGCTGGCCGAGCTTGGCGTTATCGGCAGCGATGCGCAGATGGCAGCACATGGCAAGCTCCAGGCCGCCACCGAGTGCAAAGCCGTTGATGGCGGCAATCACCGGTTTGGGCATTTTTTCCACAAAGCGCATCATGCGCTGGCCGCGCAGCGAAAAATCACGACCCTGCACTGCGGAAAGCGTGTTCATCTCGCTGATGTCAGCGCCAGCGACAAAGGCTTTTTCGCCCGCGCCGGTGAGCACGATGACACGCACCGCATCGTCCCCGGCGGCTTCGCCAAAAGCCTGATGCAGGGCATCGAGGGTGGCCGAATTGAGTGCGTTGAGCTTGTCCGGGCGGTTGATGGTGATGGTGCGCACACCGGCCTCGGTGCTGATAAGTAGCAAAGATGTGGACATGACTTCCTCGTGCTGTGATGGGGAACCAAAACCCGCTGGCGTTGTCTGACAAGCGTGTCAAAGGCGGGTATGCCCTTGGCATCTGCCGCAGCGTCAGTGGCGGTTAAGGCCGTAGCTGATTATGCTAGCGCCTGTTTGCCGGGCATGTCGCCCGTTTTCTCTTAATGGAAAGACAAAGGAACATTATGAAATCTCGTTTGCTCTCTGCCACGATCGCGGCCATCTTCCTGACTGCCGGTGTTGCCGGGGCGCAGGACATGAGCTCGGAAAAGTCCAAGCTGAGCTATGCCTTCGGCTATGACTTTGCCCGCAACCTGGCTGAAAGTGGCGAAGAGCTGGACACTGCGGCGGTGGTGCGCGCCGTGCAGGACGGCCTTGCCAAGAAGCAGCCGGCCATCAGCCCGGAACAAGCGCGCCCGGCGCTGGAAAACTTCCAGAGGCGCCAGCAGGCCAAGGCACAGGCAGCGCAGGCCGAGTTCAACCGCGTGGCGGCTGAAAACCAGACCAAGAGCAATACTTATCTGAACACCTTCAAGGCGCAGTCCGGCGTCAGGAATCTGGCCGGTGGCGTGATGTACCGGGTGATGGAAAACGGCACGGGCGCCAAGCCGACCCTGAACAACACGGTGAGCCTGGAAGTGTCCGGCCCGTTCCCGTTCGGCCAGCGTCCGCAGCAGGCGCAGCCGGCGCAAACGCCGAGCATCAAGGTCAGCGAAATCGAAATGCAGGCGATGCGTGATGTCATCACCCAGATGCCGGCAGGCTCGAAGTGGGAAGTGGTGTTGCCGGCCGACAAGGCCTTTGGCAATGACCCGCGCAGCGGCTTCCCGCCGAATGTGGCCGTGGCCTTTGAAATCAAGCTGGTTCGCGTCAGCAACTAAGCACGAGCACGCAAGACGCCGGCTCTTTGTAGTCGGCGTTTTGTTTTAGGCCATGAACGATGCCCTGAAAACCATCGAAAGCCCATGCAGCGGTGTTTGTCAGCTTGACCCATCCGGCCTGTGCTTGGGCTGTCGCCGCAGCGGTGATGAAATCGCCCGCTGGCGGCAAATGACGGATGAGGAGCGCCGCTATCTGATGCAGGTTGTGCTGCCTGCGCGCGGCTGGCAACCGGTGGGCGGCGCATGAATCTTGCCGATTTGCAGGCTGTGCTGCATCCCTTGCAGTCAGCGCCAGTCGGGCAGGGCTGGAATACCGCGCTTGCGGCCTTGCTGGCGCCGCCCTTGCGCGAGGCGACCGTGCTGGTGGGCTTGGTAGCGCGTGAAAACGGCTGGCAGGTGGTGTTTACCCGCCGCAGCGAGCGCCTGCGCCATCATGCCGGTGAGGTGAGTTTTCCCGGTGGTGCGGTGGAAGCTGAGGACGCCGATGCGGTGGCTGCGGCGCTGCGCGAGACGCAGGAAGAAATCGGTATCCCGGCAGCGCATATCAGGCCACTTGGATTTCTCGACCCGCTGCTGACCATCAGTGGTTTCCGGGTCACGCCGGTGGTGGCACAGTTGCGCAGCGACTATCAGCCAACACCTGACCCGCAGGAAGTGGCCGAAGTCTTTGAGCTGCCACTTTCCTTTCTGCTGGCGCCCGAGAGCCTGTTCCACAGCAGCCGGCAATGGCAGGGGCAGACACTGCGGATTGCCGAGCTTCATCCTTGGCCGGGACACCCAGCGCGGGTCTGGGGCGCAACGGCGATGATTATCGAAAACCTGCGCACGCGATTGGAGGCCGCAAGATGACTTGGACCACCCTAATAAGGGTCGATGCCCTGGCACAGGCTGCTGCCTCATGCGTCTTGCTTGATTGCCGCGCCGTGCTTGGCGATATTGAGGCGGGTATCCGCCAGTACCAGGCCGGGCATATTCCCGGTGCATTTCATGCCGAGCTGGAGCGCGACCTTTCGGACATGCAGCAAACCGGGCAGGGGCGCCATCCTTGGCCGTCGGCCGCACAGTTCGCGCAGAAACTGGCAGGCTGGGGTATCACACCGGACACCCAGGTGGTGGCCTATGACGCTGGCAATGGCATGTTTGCCGCGCGCGCCTGGGGTTTGCTGCGCCTGTTCGGCCATGACAAGGTGGCGGTGCTCGATGGCGGCCTGGCTGCCTGGCAGGCTGCGGGGTTGCCCATCAGTACGGAAGTGCCGGCTTTGCAGAGCCATTCGCCTGCGGCGGGAGATTTTGATTATTCGCGCCTGTTCGACCATCAGGATGTCATCGCTCATCTGGCGCATGGCGGCCTGCTGCTGGATGCGCGCGCGGCCGAGCGCTTTCGTGGCGAGGTCGAGCCCATCGACGCGCGCGCAGGCCACGTGCCGGGAGCGCTGAACCGCCCGTTTGCCGAAAACTTGATGGCCGATGGTCGTTTCAAGTCATCACAAGCCCTGTTTGCCGAGTTCGCCCAGTTGCTTGGCGGGCGAACCCCCTCGGATATGGTGGTCATGTGCGGCTCCGGCGTCACCGCCTGTCATCATCTGCTGGCCATGGCGCATGCCGGGCTGGTCGGCAGCAAACTTTACAAAGGCTCGTGGAGCGGCTGGATCAGCGACCCCGAGCGTCCCGTCGCCACTTCCTGAAAGAGGTCATCATGAAAAACATTGCCATTGCCGCCTTGAGCGTTGTATTGGCCGCGAGCTTTCCGGCCAGCGCCGGGCAGCGCACGCAAACGGTCGAGGCCGATTGCCAGATCGTGATTGCCGATGGCTGGATTCGGCTACTGCCCGGTGGCATGCCGATGCACGCAGGCTTTGCCCGGATTGAAAACCATTGCAGCAAAGCGGTGGAAATCGTCGCCGCCACAAGCCCTGTGTATGCGGAGGTGGAGCTGCATGAAACCACCCGGGTACAGGGGGTCAGCCGCATGCGGCAGATTCCTGCCTTGCCGATTGCCGCACGCGGTCAGGCACGGCTGCAACCGGGGGGCTTGCACTTGATGCTGATGCGTCCGCAACGCCCGTTGCAGGCAGGCGAGCAGGTCGATATTCACTTCCGGCTGGCCGATGGCCGCCAGATAGCGGCCAAATTTGAAGCGCGCGAGCCGTGAGCCATTGCCTGAGGCGAGTTGCCAAGGGTGTGACCGGCAGGGCTGCACAGCCCCGCCTTTAGTCTTCGTCTTCCTCGAACTCGACCACCGCATCCAGGTCGAAGGCCAGTTCTTCGAGCATCTGGCGCACGCGCCGTACCGTGGCGGTATTGGGCGCATCGACTTCCAGCGCGTGCACATTCGGGCCGCGTACATCCGACAGGCCGGCCGAGCTGGAATCGGCATCATCCATATGCGGCATCAGGTCGGCCACTTCCTCGACATGCTCGATGCCATCCAGGCTCTGCAACAAATTGGTCATGGCGCGAATATCCGCTTCGCTGCCGGTGATACGCATACGCAACAGGGGCATGATGAGCTCTCCTTACTGATGGGATGGGCGGGCGGCGCCTGGCTTTTCCCGCACGGGCACGCTGATATTGCAGATATCGATATGGCCGGCCGGGTGCACATACCAAGCATCGCGGCGGTTGCGGCGTGCTTCCACCGCTTCGGCAAATTCGGGTGCATCGGTGCGCATCACCTCCAGTTGCAAGCGCTCCGAGGCCGGGACTTCGCTCCCCAAGCGGATGCGCTGAATGGGCGTGCGCATCGCCGGGTCGGTGTACATGCCCAGCGGTTCAGGGCCGCGCGGCAGTACACTCAAAAATTCCATGCCGCGCAGCACCCGGCCGACACTGGTGATATTGCCATCAAGCGCGCGTGGCGACTGCCCAGTGACCACATACAGCTCCGCGCCGATGCTGCTGTCCGGCGCGTTGCCCCGGCCTGCGCCCAACAGCCCATAGCAATGCGTCATCCAGGCCTCGCCATCGGCCTGGTTGCGGGCAGCGTGGAAGCCATCGACAAAGCCGACTTCAGCCGCCCAGCCATCACGGTCGGGCATGGCGGTGAAGGTCAGCCCCCGAGCGCTGCGTTTGAATTCTGCGGGCAATTTTTGTGCGACATCCTGGGGGAGTGGCTTGGCCTTGGCTGCATCCTCGGCATGGGCATCGCCAAATTGCACCACGAAGTTGTCCTGCGAGCGGTAAATGGAGGTGCCATCCCAGAAGCCGCCACGCGCAAGGCGACGGATGTTCTCTACATGCTGCGGCGCAAATTGTGGTGCCAGCTCGATGATGGCCAAACGCCCATTGCCAAACTCCATGTAAAGCAGATTCTCTGGCGCAGGCGTGCGCCAGGCGCTGGCCGGGGCTGAATCAATGATTTCCTTGCTGCTGCGGTATTGGGGCTTTTCCTCTGCCGTGAGCGTTGTGGGCGCAGCAATGGCGGCCAGCAATGCAATGGTGAGCAGATGGTTTTTCATGCAGGACTCCTGACGGAAAAGCGGTGTTTGGCATAGCATGCCACGATGATGAAGCAATATGACCGCGAATATTTCGACCACTGGTATCGCAGCGCCGGCCTTCACGATGGCAAACGGCTGGCGCGCAAAGTGGCGTTGGCCGTGGCAATGGCCGAATACCATCTGGAGCGGCCGCTGCGCACGGTGCTGGATATCGGCTGTGGCGAAGGCGCCTGGCGTGCACCGTTGATGAAACTGCGCCCAAAGGCCGAATATCTGGGCTTTGACAGCAGCCCATATGCCATCGAGCGCTATGGCCGCAGCCGCAATCTGCATTACGCCCGTTTTGCCGATTTCCGTTATCTGCGCCCCTGCGCGCCAGTGGACTTGCTCATTTGCAGCGATGTGTTGCACTACCTGGATGCCCGCGAGCTGGGGCAGGGGTTGCCGGGACTTGCCGAGTTGACTGGTGGCGTGGCGTTTTTGGAGCTGTTCACCGCCGAAGATGAAATGGAGGGCGATACCGAAGGCTTTCATGCCCGTCCTGCCAAGTGGTACCGGCAGCGCTTTCGCCGCGCAGGCTTTGTCCAAGCCGGGGCACATCTATGGCTGCCATCCCGGTTTGCTGCACAAGCCAGTGCACTGGAATTGCTTTGAACTTTGCGGTTTTGCCATGAAGAATGGGGCCTGGCGGGCCCCATTCTTTACACTACCGCTTTGCAGGACATCACCACTGGAAGCCCACCTTGGCATACACATAGGCACCGTTGAAGCCGAACGGTGAGAGGTTGCTGTAGGGGAACTGGCCGTTGGTGGAGTTGCCGAAAATGCTTTCATCCGGGTATTCGTTCAGCACATTGTCTGCGCCCAGGGTGAACTTCCAGCCACCGTGCTTGTAGCTGGCGGCAACATCGGCCAGCCATTTGGCGGCATAGGTTTGGTCAAGCGTGGCGTTGTTTGGCGTGGTGCTGACACTGCCGTAGCGGGTAGTGGCCAGTGACAGCTCCCACTGGTCGCTGTTCCACTGCCCGGAAAGCAGCAGCTTGTTGCGCGGGAAGCCTTTTTCGATGCGACCGCGCTCCACCCGGTCAATGCGCTCAAGGTTCAGGCCATTGCTTTCCAGCTGCTGTGGATTGGCCGCCACGCGCAGGATTTCGGTCTTGCTGTGGTTATAGCCCAGGGTGAAGTCCAGGCTGCTTTGGGCAAGTTGCCAGCGGTAGCTGCCGACCATGTCCACGCCGCGGCTGCGGGTGTCGATGGCATTGGTGAAGTAGCGGCCGCCGTTGACGCCATAAATGCCTTGTGACTCCAGCAGGGCGCGCACGCCCGAGCCGGTCAGGTTGGAGGAGAGCACGATGCGGTCATCGACATCGATTTGATAGGCGTCGATGGTGAGGTACAGGCCGTTGGCCGGTTGCAGTACCAACCCGAGGCTCGCGGATTTGGAGGTTTCCGGCTTCAGCGGTTCGGAGCCGAAGGCTTGCGCAACCTTGCTTGAGGCCGGGAAGGTGCGGACTTCAAACGGTGTGGCGATGCCCGGCAGATAAATGGTGCTGATGGTCTGGAAGTATTGCTGCGGCAGCGACGGCGCACGGAAGCCGGTGGCGAGCGTGCCGCGCAGGGCAATGGCCGGGTTAAATTCGTAACGTGCCGAGAGCTTGCCGGAAGTGCGGTTGCCGAAGTCGCTGAAGTCCTCGTAACGCACCGCGCCGCCCAGATTGAACTTTTCGGTCAAATCCGCTTCCACGTCCAGATAGGCGGCATGGCTGCGGCGGTCGTAATGGCCTGAAACCTGCGGCGAGAAGCCGGCAAAGCCCTGTGCGCCGCCGGGTTTGGTGAGGTCAGGCTGCGCATAGGAGCCGTATTCGCCCGGCGACTGGTTCCATTTGTCGTAGCGATATTCCAGGCCGAAGGCGATATTCAGCGGTGAGGCCAGCCCCATTTCAAAGCCTTTGCGGAAGTCCAGATTGGCCACGTTCTGGGTGGTTTCCAGCATGCCGTCGTAGAACTCGCGTGGCGAGGCAGCGCCGAGGCTGGCGTTCAGGGTGTTGCGGGTATGGAACAGCAGCTGGTTATGGCCGTAGTTATAGCTGAAGTCCCAGTCCCAATCATTGCCGAACACGCCGCGTGCGCCGATGACGGCGGAGCGGTCCTTGGAGATGTTGTTGATGGTCGGCAGATAGCCATCGGGGTAAATCGTGCGGATGTTCTGCCGCAGATTGCCCGGTGCGCGGAAGAAGGCATAGGAGGTGATATCGCGGTGGCTGGCCGTGCCCCAGCCGTACAGGGTGAAGTTGTCGGTGATGTCAAAAGCGCTGTTTACCGATAGCGCACCAAAATCGGCGCCGGGGTCGCCAATCACGAAGGCCTTCTGACCGACAGCCGGCTGGTTGGGGCTGGGAGCGCCGGCATAGGCGCGGGCGCGGTCGGTGCGCTCCTGGGTGCCGATTTGCGCCGAAATATGGGCAAAGCCGCGATTTTCGCCCAGGGAAAGCCCGGTATTGCCCGCCAGCTGGAATTGCTCGCCATCGCCTGCACTCATCTTGCCATTGCTGAAGCTGACACTGCCGCCGCGCGCTGCGCTTTTCAGCACCACATTGACCACACCGGCAATGGCATCGGAGCCGTATTGTGCCGAGGCGCCATCACGCAGCACTTCCACGCGGTCGATGGCGGAAATCGGGATGGTATTGAGATCCACTGGCGCCGAGCCGCGACCAATGGTGCCGTTGAGGTTGAGCAGCGATGAGGTATGGCGGCGTTTGCCATTGACCAATACCAGCACCTGGTCGGGCGAAAGGCCGCGCAACTGTGCCGGACGCACCGCGCTGGTGCCGTCGGTCAGTGCCGGGCGCGGAAAATTCAGCGAGGGCAGGGCGCGCGCCAGTGCCGTGGCAAGCTCGGTGGTGCCGGTGGCTTGCAGCGCCTCGGTGGTGATGATGTCAATCGGTGCAGACGACTCGGCGACGGTGCGGTCGGCTGCACGGGTGCCGGTGATGATGATTTGGTCGAGCACCGATTTGTCCTGCGGGGCGCTTTCCTGTGCCTGGGCAGCAGTGGCGGAAAGTGCCAGCACG
Organism: Lysobacteraceae bacterium NML03-0222; assembly: GCA_002798195.1. Taxonomy (GTDB): domain Bacteria; phylum Pseudomonadota; class Gammaproteobacteria; order Xanthomonadales; family Xanthomonadaceae; genus Solilutibacter. Next base: position 390,237 of record NWQM01000001.1, read on the forward strand.
ATGGACGAAACAAGTAGATGGCGCTTCATGGAAGTTCCTGTGCCTGTATGGGTAAATTGTTAGAGAGACATTAAAGCGGCCTTTGCTGCACTGCAATCAACTTTCCTGAATGCAGCTTCAACGCTATGCCTGCTGGCAGATGCGGTAATCAATGCCGCTGAAGTCGGCAAACTGGTGCAGGTTGCGGACATCACCCAGGCCATAGGTGCCTGTAATTTCACCGCGTACCAAGGCCAAAAGGCGTTGGTCGCTGCGCGCCGCAAGGCTTTGCCAGCGGATTTCACGGGCGGCTTCCTGCGCCGGGTTCCAGTGCTGCGAGGCATAGTCCTGCCCGGCCTGTTTGTACAGATGCAGCAGCGGAATCCAGTCCTGACGCGGATGCACGATATCCCAGCCGCGCGTCCAGGCACGCAAGGCCAGGTTCTGCTCTTCGCCGTGGAAGTACAGCAGGCGGTCGTACGGTATTTCCTGGATGAAACGGCTGCGCGCAAACATGAATCCGGCAGCCAGATGAAAGCCCAGTGCCAGGTCGGCACCGGCTTTCCAGTCGGCACGAAAACGCAAGGTGGCGCAGTCCGGGCGCAGCGCCTCGCCGTCTTCCGGGACGATGATGGACACCTCGGAGGCGGCCGCGCGGCGCACCATCGGGTCGCCATCGGCATCAAATTCAAACGGCGGCGGGTAGGCGGAAATCAGTGGTTTGGGCAGCCGCTGCTCCAATTGCCGGTGCAGGTCAAGCAGCGCCTCGTCCCAGCCGGGGAAGAAAAACGTATGCGAATCGATTTGCAGGAAATATTCCTCGCCCTGATGCAATTGCATGGCCAGATGCCGCGCCCAGCACACCCCCTCGGACAGCGCCGGGTCTATCTGCCGATGGCGTACCTGCCGCTGCCAGGGCTTGCCGGCCATCCATGCGGCATGGTCATCGTGTGACTGGTCAATCAGCCCCACGAAGATGCGTTCGGGCAGGGCGGCCTTGCTGAAAATCTGTTCCAGCGTAAAGGCCAGATGCGGCTCGCAATAGGCGGCCAGGCTGATGAAAATGCGCATGCGGGAAAATTCTTGAAGGCGGTAGCAGCTTACAATCTGCCGATGATTTCTTTCCGTAATTTTGCCCTGCGCCGGGGCGAGCGTCTTTTGCTTGCCGATGTCGATCTTGCCCTGCATGCCGGTTATCGCGTCGGCGTGGTGGGGCGTAACGGTGCTGGTAAATCTTCGTTGTTTGCGGCTTTGCTGGGTGAGGTCGAGCCGGACAAGGGCGATTTGGATCTGCCCGGCAAGGCGCGCATTGCCAGTGTGGCGCAGGAAACCCCGCATCTGCCCGACCCGGCGCTGGACTATGTGATGTCCGGCGATACCCAGTTGCACGCGGCGGTACGCGCCGAGCGCGAGGCGATGGCGCGCGAGGACTGGGAGGCCGTGGCCGAGGCGCATCAGCGCCTTGCCGAAATCAATGGTTACGACGGTGATGCCCGTGCCGGGCGACTGCTGCACGGTTTGGGCTTTGCCGCCGACACCCACGACAAGGCGGTGGCGGACTTTTCCGGCGGCTGGCGGGTGCGGCTGAATGTTGCCCGGGCGCTGATGATGCCAAGCGACTTGCTGCTGCTGGACGAGCCCACCAACCACCTGGATCTGGATGCCGTGGTCTGGCTGGAAGACTGGCTGCGCCGCTATGACGGTACTTTGCTGGTCATCAGCCATGACCGCGAGTTTCTGGACAACGTCACCACTCACATCCTGCATCTGCATGATGGCCGCGCCAAGTTGTATGCGGGCAATTACACCGCCTTCGAACGGCAGCGCGCCGAGCATCTGCGCCAGCAGCAAATCGCCTTTGAAAAAGAGCAGGCCGAGCGCGCGCATTTACAGAAATTCATCGACCGCTTCAAGGCCAAGGCCAGCAAGGCGCGGCAGGCGCAGAGCCGCATGAAACGCCTGGAAAAGCTCACCGGCACCGAGGCGGTGCGTGCCGAGCGCGCCCTGCATATCGACTTCCCAGAGCCTGCGCGTATGCCCAATTCGCTGCTGACGCTGCGCCATGTGGATGCCGGTTATGGCGCAGATGCCAAGATTCTGGGCGATGTTGGCTTTGCGCTGGAGGCCGGTGACCGGATTGGCTTGCTGGGGCCCAACGGCGCGGGCAAATCCACTCTGGTCAAGACCCTGGTCGGCGATTTGGCGGTGATGGCGGGCGAGCGCATCGCCCACCCGGATTTGGTGATTGGCTACTTCGCCCAGCACACCGTGGAATCGCTGCTGGAAGGCACTTCGCCCATCGACCACCTGAAAGCGATATCGCCGGATACGCCGACGCAGGAATTCCGCAACTTCCTGGGGCGCTGGCAGTTCCCCGGCGACCGTGCGTTTGAAGTTATCGACAATTTCTCCGGTGGCGAGAAAGCTCGCTTGGCACTGGCGCTGATTGCCTGGCGCAAGCCGAATGTGTTGCTGCTGGACGAGCCGACCAACCATCTGGACTTGGAGATGCGCGAGGCGCTGGCCGAGGCGCTGAGTGATTTTGACGGCGCCATCGTCATGGTCAGCCATGACCGGCATTTGATTGGTCTGGTTTGTGACGAATTCTGGCGGGTACACGATGGCCAAGTGCAGGCTTTCAACGGTGACCTCGACGACTATGCTGCTTGGCTGCGCGCTCGCCCTGCGGAAACCGGCAAGGCCGAAGCGGCGGCCAAGACGCCAGCGGAAAAGCCTGTCGAGACTGTCAAACCCGCGACAAAACCTGCGGTCAAGCCTGCCAAGGTCAATCCGCACAAGCTGAAAGAAGCCGAAGCGCGGGTAGAGCGTTTGAGTGTCCAGCTTGCCGAATGCGAAGCGGCGCTGGCTGATCCGGCGGTGTATTCGGATGCCGAAAAAGTCGCCGCGCTCGGGCGCGAGCAAATGCAGCTGCGTGAAGCGCTGGAAGCGGCGGAAGAGGCCCTGCTTGTGCTGTATGGCTGATACGCATGCCGGGCATGCCTGCAAATTAATTTATCGCTTTATGCGAATGTAGCGATATTAGATGTTAGGGTGGCCGCCCGCCCGGTCATTGCGGCCAGGCGCGCTTCCCCCACTGGAGACATCCGCATGACACAACAGCGCTTTGAAACCCTGGCACTGCACGCCGGCTATACGCCGGAGCCGACTACCCATGCGGTGGCCGTGCCGATTTACCAAACCGTGGCCTATGCCTTCGATAGTGCCCAACATGCCGCCGACCTGTTTGACCTCAAAGTGCCCGGCAATATCTACAGCCGCATCATGAACCCGACCTGCGCAGTGCTGGAGCAGCGCGTGGCCGCGCTGGAAGGCGGCTTGGCCGGACTGGCGCTGGCTTCCGGGCAGGCGGCGATCACCTATGCCATCCAGACCATTGCCAGTCAGGGCGACAATATCGTCAGCGCCCAATCGCTGTATGGCGGCACCTGGAACCTGTTCGCGCATACCCTGCCACAGTTCGGCATCGAGGCGCGCTTTGCCGATGAGCGCAATCTGGCCGCGCTGGAAGCATTGATTGATGCCCGCACCAAGGCGCTGTATGTGGAAAGCATCGGCAACCCTTCCGGGCGGGTGGCGGATATTCCGGTACTGGCCGAGCTGGCGCATCGCCATGGCATTCCGCTGATTGTCGATAACACCGTGGCCTCGCCCTGGTTGCTGCGGCCGATTGAGCACGGCGCCGATATCGTGGTGCACTCGCTGACCAAATACATCGGCGGCCATGGCACCTCCATTGGCGGCATGATTGTCGATAGCGGCCGCTTCCCCTGGGCCGAACATGCCGAGCGTTTCCCGCAGCTGACCACGCCCGACCCCAGCTATCACGGCGTGGTCTATACCGAGGCGCTGGGCGAGGCCGCCTTCATTGGCCGCGCCCGTGTCGTGCCGCTGCGCAATACCGGCGCGGCATTGTCACCGTTCAATGCCTTTCAAATTTTGCAGGGGCTGGAGACGCTTTCGTTGCGCATGGAGCGCATCGTGGACAACACCCTGGCGGTGGCGCGCTATCTGCAAGGCCATGAAAAAGTCGCCTGGGTGAGCTATGCAGGCCTGCCCGGTCATCCCGACCACGACACCGCACAGCGACTTTTGGGCGGCAAGGCCTCGGGGCTTTTGACCTTCGGGCTGGCAGGCGAAGATGGCCGCGCCGCAGGCGAGCGCTTTCTGGATGCCCTGAAACTGTTTACCCGGCTGGTCAATATTGGTGACAACAAATCCCTGGCCACGCATCCGGCCAGCACTACCCACCGCCAGCTTGATGATGATGAATTGCAGCGCGCCGGCGTGCGCCAGGAAACAGTACGCCTGTGCGTGGGCATCGAGCATATCGATGACCTCCTGGCCGATTTGCATCAGGCGCTGGCTGCGGTTTGACGGCCTGATAAGCCCAGCTGCCGGCAAGCAGACCGGCAGCTGTGTCAGAAGTTGATTGAGGCTGCCGGCTTTTCGGGCGCTGTGGTTTTCAGGCCAGTGAACACTGCATTTCAAATATCGTTTTCGCCTGCCTGCTCCCCGGTTTGGCTTTGGGCCAGCAAGGCGCTGTCAATGTCATCGGCGCGCTGTCCGGCGGGGCGCTGGCTGTGCGCTTCTACAAAGGCAATGAAGGCCGGGCGCGGCTCCAGCAGCTGGAATTGCAGATACCAGCCCACGTAGGCCGCCACCAGCAGGTCGGCGGCGGTGAAGATCTCGCCGGCCAGATGGGTGCGGTCTTTGAGCGCCGCTTCCAGGGTGTCGAGCAGGTCTTGCTCGGTGCCGAAACCGGCCGATTCCGGCCTGGGCAGGTTGCCGCCGCTGGCTTTGGCCATCATCAACTGCTCCAGCGGCGCCATGAAGCTGATCCAGCGGTAATAGCTGCCGCGCTCAGGGCTACCCACCGGCGGGGCGAGTTTTTTCTCGGGCACAAGATCGGCCAGATACAGGCAAATCGCCGCCACTTCGGTCACCACGGTGTCGCCGTGCTTAAGCGCGGGCACCTTGCCCATCGGGTTGATGGCGCGGTATTCGGGTGCTTTCATCGTGGTGCCGTATTCCAGCAGCACGGTGTCGTAGGGCAGGCCGGTTTCTTCCAGCATCCAGCGCACGACGCGCCCGCGGGACATGGGGTGGGTGTAGAAAGTGAGTTGGGCAGACATGCGCATCTCCAAAAAGTGGATAGGTTTGCGCGGGGCGGGGGTTAGCCGACCCGACCTAAGCCACTGTAGAGCAGGCGGCTGTCAGTTTCTGTCAGCAGTGAATGCCAGCCAGGCTAGGGCAGCGCGCCCTCCAGCCGCAGCAAAAAGGTCTTGACCGGCAGGCCGCCGCCGAAGCCGACCAGGGCGCCATCGGCGCCGATCACGCGGTGGCAGGGCACGACAATCGACAGCGGGTTGCGGCCATTGGCAGCGCCGACGGCGCGCATCGCCTTGGGTTGGCCAATGGCGGCGGCCAGTTGCGCATAGCTGCGGGTTTGCCCATAGGGGATGGTGCGCAGCGCCTGCCAGACGCGCTGCTGGAAATCCGTGCCCTGCGGCGCCAGCGGCAAATCGAACACATGGCGCTGGCCGGCAAAGTATTCGCCCAGTTGCCGGGCGGCTTCGCTCAGCAGCGGGTGCGGGCTTTCCTGCCAATGGGCATCGCGTTTGACCAGGTGGCGGCCTTGCGGAAACTCGATGGCATGCAGGCCCTCGTCACTGGTGGCGATCAGCAGGCGGCCAACCGGGCTGTCGATGGTCTGGTGAAAAATGGTCATGGTGGCTGCCGGGGCGGGCGCTGCAAGAAAGGGCGATCAATCTAACGCAATACCCTGCTCAATGCTCCAGCGGCGCATCAGGCTGGGGCGGCGTTCGGGGTAGCGCTGGCCGGTGTCGGCAAGATGCTGCACGCGGTCGGCGCGGAAGTGGCGAAAGTCCTGGCGCAGCTCGCACCAGGCGGCAATCAGCCGGGTTTCATCGAAAAAGGCCATGGCAAACGGCCAGATGCGGCGCTGGCTGGGAGCATCTTCGGCATCGCGGTAGTCCAGTTGCAGGATGTGTTCGCGGCGAATCGCATGGCGCAGCGTCGGCAGCCACGGCTCAGTCAATGATGCGTCGCAGCGGCCGGGGACAAACAGGCCGCTGGTTTCCACTTGTAGCCGCAAATCGCTGGGCAGCACGCCGGTGATGCGCCGCAGCGCCTGGTCGGCGGCCTCGGCCAATGCCGGGTCGGCGGACTGGTTGGCCACCCAGCGCGCGCCCAGCACCAGGGCTTCCAGCTCGTCGGCACTGAACATCAGCGGCGGCAGAGTGAAGCCGGGGCGCAGCAGATAGCCGATGCCGGGTTCGCCCTCGATGGCGGCACCTTCGGCGCGCAGGCTGGCGATGTCGCGGTAGAGCGTGCGCAGGCTGATGCCCAGTGCCTCGGCCAAGGCCGTGCCGCTGATGGGCGTGCGGCGGGCGCGCAGCAGCTCCAGCAGTTGTAGCAACCGGGTAGCGCGCGCAGGCATGCTCAAGTGGCAGCGCTGGCCGGAGGCTCGGCGAGCGCGTTGCCGTCTGCAATGGGCGGGGCGATGCGCATGATGTGCAGAATATCCATCAGCCCCTGGCCGATACGGCGGGCATAGTTGCTGTCATTCATCAGCGATGAAGTCTGCCAGCCATCGAGCTCCTGGCTGCGCAGTTTCACCATGACGCGCCCACGGAAGACTTCCAACCGGCCAATATGCGCCTCCAGTGCAGCCAGACATTCGGGCCATTGCGGGCTATCTGCGGGCAGGCGTGACATTTGTCGGAACTGCCGCAAGGTTTTGAACAGATGCCGGCGCAGGCGCAGATAATCCGGGTAGGTCGGGCTTTGCGGGTTCTGCAGGTTCAGTTGCAGATTTTTTTGCAGATGTTTGCCGTGCTTGATGACTTCCACCAGCTGAAAGGCGGCCATATGCGCATTGCCCAGCAAGTTTTGCTGCATCTCATCATGCAGGTCTATCTTGCTGGTGAAATCCAGAAGGGCGCTGTAGAGCGGCTTGATTTGATATTCGTAGAGGATTTGCGCGTCCACCGGCAGTGGCGGCGGCGGCAAGGGCGGGTTTTTGGGCGCCTCTGCAGCGTGCAGGTCGTCATCGGCGATATAGAACATCCGTGCCAGCACTTCCAAGCTGACCGAGCCCAAATAACGCACTTCCTGCAGCACAGCCTGCAGGGCAGTGTCACCGGCACGCAACATATTGGCATTGAGATAGCGCGGGCGCAGCGGTTTGTTGCTGGCAAGCAGGGCTTCTTGCTGGCTGGCGGGCAACCATTGGCACAGCTTGGCGGCCAGTTGCTTCTGCCACGGCCAGAACACAGCCAGTCCCAGCAGATTGAACAGGCTGTGAAAGAATGCCAGTTGCAGCAGTGCGCTCATGCCTGCCAGCTCGCCCAGGTGCATCACCAGGCGCGATAGCGGCCACCACAAAATCAGCGAGAGCAGGGCGGTGACCGAGTTGAACAGAAGATGTGCCAGTGCCAGGCGCTGGCCGCCGCGCTCACTGCCGAGCATGCCGACAACGGCGGTGGAGGCGCTGCTGCCGACGTTCGAGCCGATGGCGATGGCAAAGCCCTGCATCAGGGTGATTTGCCCGCCCGCGAGCGCGGCCAGGGTGAGAATCAGTGTGGCATGCGAGGACTGCAGCACGATGGTGAGCAGCAGCCCGGCCAGACAGAACATCAGCACTTCCAGCAGCCCGCCCACCTTGAGGGTGCTCAAGTCCATTTGGCCGACCGCCTGAAAACCGTCCTTGATGGCATCAATGCCCAGAAAAATCAGGGCGATACCGACCAGAATCCGGCCAAATGCCTTGCTGCGACCTTTGAAGAAACCGGCCAGGATGCCAAACACCAGCATCGGAATCGCTGCCGGGGACAGGCTGACGCTTTGCCCGGCCAGTGCCAGCAACCAGATGCCACTGGTGGCGCCCAGATTGGTGCCCAGCAGCACCGCGATACCGCCGGCAAGGGTAATCAGCCCGGTACTCAGGAAGGCCATGGTCAGCAGCGAGACCAGGGTGCTCGATTGCAGCAGGAAAGTGGCGCCGATACCAAACAGCATGCCGCGCAACGGGGTGGCCGTGCTGCGCGCCATCAGTCGCTCCAGCATGCCGCCTGCGGTGTTGTGCAGGCCTTCTTCGATGCACTGCATGCCAAACAGGAACAATGCCAGCCCATAGCAAAGCTGCAACCAGGAGGCGCTGTACCAAAAGCTCCAGCCGAGCAGTGCCAACAGCAGCACAATGGACAGCCATTTGAGCGTGGCCGCTTGGATGACAGGTCGTTTCATGAGCGCAGTTTCATGTTCGCTTCATCTGGATGCAAGGCGCATGTCGCATCCGGGTGATAATAGGCCGGAACATTCAGGAGCCGCCATGTCTTGGGATATTGTCGTTATTGGTGCCGGGCCTGTGGGCTTGTGTTTTGCGCGTGCGCTGGCAGGCAGCGGCCTGCGCGTGGCGGTACTGGAGCAGCAGCCGGGCAGCGTGCTGGAAAACCCCGAGGACGATGGCCGTGAAATCGCACTGACCCATCGCTCGCACCGCCTGCTGCATGATTATGGGCTGTGGCCGCATATTGCCGACGAGAATATCGCCACCTTGCGGGATGCGGTGGTGCTCGATGGCGATGATGAGCAAGGGCTATTGTTCTCGCACCGCGAAAGCGGCCAGTCGCAGCTGGGCTGGTTGGTGTCCAATCACGCCATCCGCCGTGCCGCCTGGCAGGCCTTGCAGGCCGAGAACGCTGGCAATGTGGAAATCATCGACAATGCCCGCGTCACGCATGTGGAGGCCAACGCCCACGGCGCCAACGTCAGGCTGGCCGATGGCCGCGAGTTCGCCGCCGAGCTTTTGGTGGCGGCAGACAGCCGCTTTTCCGAAAGCCGTCGCGCGCTTGGCATCCGCGCCGATTTCCTGGACTTTGGCCGTAGCATGTTGCTGGTACGGATGCGCCACGAGGTTCCGCATGATTCGGTGTCCTGGGAATGGTTCCGCTACGGGCAGACGCTGGCGCTGTTGCCGCTGCACGATGCCAATACTTCATCGGTGGTGCTGACCCTGACCCGCGCCGAGCTGGATGCGTTGCTGGCGCTGGACGAGGACAGCTTCAATGCTGATATCGCCCGCCGTTTCGATGGCCGCCTGGGGCAGATGCAGCGCATCAGCGCCTGCCGCCAATACCCGCTGGTGGGGGTCTATCCCGAACGCTTCTACAGCACCCGTTTTGCGCTGATTGGCGATGCTGCCGTGGGCATGCACCCGGTGACCGCGCATGGCTTCAATTTCGGCTTGCTGTCGGTCGATGCGCTGGCACAGCGCATTCTCGATGCCTTGCAGCATGGCGAGCCTATCTGGCATGAGCATTTGCTGGCCGATTACGATGCCGAGCATCGTGCCGTCACCCGCCCGCTTTACTTGGCCACCACCCTGGTGGCGCGGCTTTATGGCGATGACCGTCCCCCGGCCAAAGCGCTGCGCAAACTGGCGCTGGGGGCAGGGCGGCTTGCCAAACCTTTCCGGCAATTGGTGATGCACGGCCTGACCCACCCCGATGAGGACATGCCACTGGGGAGCCTGCGCAAATGGGCGATGCGACTGCGGCCTCGCTGAGTGCGAGTTGCTCAGGCGCGATGGTAGGGATGATTCATCAGCATTGATTGGGCGCGGTACAGCTGCTCGGCGACAATCAGTCGCACCAGCATATGCGGCAGGGTCATCGCGCCCAGTGACCAGGACTCATCGGCGCGGGCGATGACATCGGGTGCATGGCCTTCAGGGCCGCCAATCAGGAATGCCAGGTCGCGCCCCTGGCCGCGCCAGTGTTCCAGACGCTCGGCCAGTTTTTCCGAGCTCCAGCTCTTGCCCCGGCCATCAAGCGCCACCACCCAAGCCCCTTTGGGGATGGCGGCCAGGACACGCTCGCCTTCTTCCTGCATGGCGCGCTGGCTATCGCGGCCTTTGCCACGGATGCCGGGGGCGATTTCCAGAAGTTGCAGGGGCAGGCCGTGGGAGAGGCGTTTTTGGTACTCGCCAAAGCCTTCGGCCACCCATGCGGGGGGGCGCTCGCCGACGGCAATCAGGCTGGCTTTCATGTTGGGTGTTGCTTACTCGGCATCCTGCGGGGCTTCATCGCCCACTGTCCACAGCCGCTCCAGCGCGTAGAACTCGCGTACTCGCGGCAGCATCACATGCACCACCACATCGCCCAGATCCACCAGCACCCATTCGGCTTCTTGCTCGCCCTCCACACCCAACGGCTGGTAGTCGAGCTGCTTGGCAAAACGCACCACTTCGTCGGCGATGGCTTTGACATGGCGGGTAGAGGTGCCCGAGCAAATCAGCATATGGTCACAGACGCTGCTTTTGCCGCGCACATCAAGCGCCATCACATCCTGTGCCTTGAGGTTTTCCACGGCATCGCGGGCAGTTTGCAAAAGGACATCCACCGGCGGTGCGGGGTTGGGGGCGGTGGTCTTGACGATATGAGCCTGGTTGGACAAGTGGGGAACTCTCGGTTGGAAAGGGCTTGATTCTAACCCCTGCGGTAAAGCTGGTGGGCATTGATGTACTGGGCGACCGCGGCGGGCGTCCATTGCTGCCAATGGGACAGGCCTTGTTCGAGCGCACGGCGCAGGGCGCTGGAGGATTCCGGCCGCAGTGGCATCGGCAGGCGGTACCAGTATCCGGCCGCAGTTTGCTGGAGCGCCTGTGGCTGGCATTGCCAGCGGCCTTGGCTGATGGCGGCCAATTCGGGCGGTAAGGCTTGCGTGGCGAGCACATTGCCGGGGCGTTCGGCAATCACGATATGCACCTGGGCAAGCAGCTCACGCCAGCGCCGCCAGCTGGGCAGGGAGAGAAAGCTGTCCGCGCCCAGCAGCAAGGCCAGTGGTGCGTCCTGGCCGAGTTCGGTGCGTAGCGCCAGCACGCTGTCGATGCTGTAGGAAGGCCCCTCACGTTGCAGCTCGCGGATGTCGATGGCAAGGCCGGTTTCATCGGCTAGCGCAAGGCGCAGCATGTCAAGGCGCTGCATGGCATCGGCTGCGGTCGGGCCTTTGTGCGGCGGGTCGGCGGCAGGCATGAAATGCACCGTGGCGCGCAATGTATCGCGGGCAGTGCGGGCAAGCGCCAGATGGCCGCAGTGTACCGGGTCGAAGCTGCCGCCGTATTGAATGCGCAGGCTCATGCCGAAAGCAGCCGCAGGGCGCGCGGCTCGGCCACTGCCACCAGCAAGCGCTCCAGCGCCAGCCAGGCATCCCCTGCGGCACGGCCTTTGGCGATGCGGTCGATGTGTCCGGCCTCGGCCAGAAACTGGCGCCAGCGCGCGCTATCGTGGCGCTTCAGGGCGCGCAGGTAGAGCGCCTGCTTGGCTTCCCAAATGCGTTGTGCTTTGAATTCGGCTTGCAGATTGCCGCCGCGCGCCTGTAGCGCGGCCAGTTTTTCCGCAATTTGCAGCTCGCGAATCACCATGCCCAGCAGTGCCGGGACGGCTTCGCCTTCGGCGCGCAGCCCGGCCAGTACGCGCGTGACCTGGGCAGCCTGGCCGTTCAGTGCCGCATCGGTCAGTCGGAAAACATCAAAGCGTGCGGCATCGGCGACCAAGTCCTGCATGGCGGCCACATCCAGCATTTGTCCGGGCACCGCCAGCAATGCCAGTTTGTCCACTTCTTGTGCTGCGGCCAGCAGATTGCCTTCCACCCGTGCTGCCAACTGGGCAATGGCATCGCGCTCGGCGCGCAAGCCGCGGCTGCGCAGACGCGTATCCAGCCAGTCCATCAACTCATGCGGCTTGACTGCCCAAGCGATGGCCAGATGGCCGACTTTGGCAATGGCCTCGCTCCATTTGCCGGCATGCGATTTGCTCCAGTCATTGGCGATGATGAGCAGGGTGATGCCTTCTGGCGGTGCGGCGCAGAATTCGCTGATGAGTGCGGCGCCGTCTTTGCCGGGCTTGCCAGTGGGCAGGCGCACTTCAATCAGTCGCTGGCTGCTGAACAGCCCCATGCTGGCAAAGGCGCCGCGCAGCTGCTCCCATTTGAAATCGCGCGGCTCGGCATCGAATACTTCGCGCTCGGTGCAGCCCATGGCGCGGGCATGGGCACGTACAGCATCGGCAGCCTCCAGCACCCGCAGCGGCTCGACCCCGGCAACGAGATAAATGGGCCGCAGCGGTTCTTTGGGCAGCTGGGCAATCAGGCGTTCAGTATTGAGTTCCACCGTGAACTGTCAGTGCGGCTCACGCAGTGCGGCATCCACCCGGCGCAGGATGGCCGCAGTCATTTCGCGGCGCAGCTCCTTGCCCAGCAGCTCGGTTTCGCTGTCGGTGCCGATGGCTTCGGTCGGCTGTGCCAGATAATCGCGCGAGAGTTCAACCACTTGTTGCGGGACGATATCCTTGCCCCCGGCATCACGCATGGCAAAAACCACCGCATAGCGCAGGTTGTACTCCTGTGCACGGCCGTGCGCATCCAGGCTGATGGGCAGATTGCCCCAGCGTTCGGAAATGATTTCAAGCCGTGCGGTTTTTTGTCCCTGTACCGAATCGGGCAGTTCGGCACCTGTGCGCGCCACCGCTTCGCGCAGCGATTCGGCCAGCTGGCTGTATGGGTCAGGCGCGACCACACGCACCGGGCCAAGGTTGGCGGGCAACTCCAGTGGGCGGCGCAGATGAAAGCCGCAACTGGCCAGGGTGAGGGCAAGAATCGGAACGAGGAGCTTCTTCATGGTGCAAAGTCTGGACGATGGGCTTGCAGAGGGCAATGCTGCGGGCTGAATGAGCCCGCAGCACGGGCTTACACAACGATATTGACGATACGCCCCGGGACGACGATGACTTTCTTCACGGGCTTGCCGTCAATGAAACTCACCACCGCAGGCAGTGCCAGGGCTTGCGCCTCGATGGCTTCACGGCTGGCATCGGCGGCGACCTCCAGCTGAGAACGCAGCTTGCCATTGACCTGCACCGCCAGCGTCAGGCTGTCGCGCACCAGGGCGGCAGGGTCCACCTGCGGGAACGGCACATCATCCAGCACGGTTTCGGCATGTCCCAGCCGCTGCCAGAGTGCATGGCTGATATGCGGGGTAATCGGGTTCAGCATCAGTACCAGCGCGCTGAAAGCCTCATGCTGCACGGCGCGGCCTGCCGGGCTTGGGTCGCTGAATTTGCCCAGGTGGTTGAGCAGCTCCATGCAGGCGGCGATGGCGGTATTGAAGCTATGGCGGCGGCCATAGTCATCGCTCACCTTCTGGATGGTTTCATGCAGCTGGCGGCGCAGGGTTTTCTGCCCGGCATCGAGCGCACCCACATCCAGCGCGCCGGGCTGACCGGCGGCCATATGCTGTTCCACTTCGCGCCACAGGCGGCGCAGGAAGCGGCTCATGCCTTCCACCCCGGCCTCGTTCCATTCCAGCGACTGCTCCGGTGGCGCGGCAAACATCGAGAACAGCCGTGCGGTGTCGGCGCCGAATTTTTCCACCAGACTATGCGGGTCAACGCCGTTGTTCTTGGACTTGGACATCTTTTCAACGCCGCCGGGGAGAACCGGCAGGCCGTCGCTGCGCAAACGGCCGCCCAGTACCTTGCCCTTGTCATCGCGCTCGATATCCACATCGGCAGGATTGAACCAGTCACGGCTGCCATTGGGATTTTCCCGGTACCAAGTGTCGGCAATCACCATGCCCTGGGTCAGCAGTCCTTTGGCCGGCTCATCGGCATGCACCATGCCGACATCGCGCAGCAGCTTGTGATAGAAGCGGAAGTACAGAAGGTGCAGGATGGCGTGCTCGATGCCGCCAATGTATTGATCCACCGGCAGCCAGTAATTGGCGCGGCCATCCACCATGTCCGCCGCGCCCGGCGAGGTATAGCGGGCGTAATACCAGCTCGACTCCATGAAGGTATCGAAGGTATCGGTTTCGCGCTCGGCCGCCTTGCCGCATTGCGGGCAGGTGGTCTTGCGCCAGTCTGGGTCGGATTTGATCGGGCTGATCACCGCACCTGGCGTGGCGAAGGCTTCGGCCACGTCCTCGGGCAGCAATACCGGCAATTGCTCTTCGGGCACCGGCACGGCGCCGCAGTCCGGGCAGTAAATCACCGGAATCGGGCAGCCCCAATAGCGCTGGCGGGAAACCCCCCAGTCGCGCAGGCGGTAATTCACAACGCGTCGTCCAGCGCCTTGGCGCTCGAATTTTTCAGCCAGCGCATCGAAGGCTTGCGTGTAGTCCAGCCCGTTGAATTCGCCGGAGTTAATCAGCCAGCCGCGCTCGGTATAAGCCGCATCGGAGAGCGAATCCAGATAGCTGCGCACCACTTCCACCGCCGCGTCGGTGTCATACACATCCAATGCCTTCTGCTTGCCAAGCGCCGCCTGCATCGGGTCGGCATGCGCGGCCACGTCATCGGAAATGTCCATGAGTGCATCGCGTACTTCCAGCGGCACAATCACCGGGCGAATCGGCAGACCGTACTTCAGCGCGAATTCGTGGTCGCGGGCATCGTGGGCAGGCACAGCCATCACCGCGCCGGTGCCGTAATTCATCAGCACGAAGTTGGCGACATAGATCGGCACGTCTTCGCCGGTAATGGGGTGAATCGCCCATTGGCCGGTCGCCATGCCGCGTTTTTCCTGGGTTTCCAGTTCAGCTTCGGACACGCCGCCCTGCTTGAGTTCGGCCAGGAATGCAGCCAGCTCCGGGTTGTTGGCGGCGGCCTTTTGCGCCAGCGGGTGGTCGCCGGCAATCGAGATGAAGCTCACCCCCATCAGTGTGTCCGGGCGGGTGGTGAATACCGTCAGCGGCGTGTCTTCGCCATCGACCTTGAAACTGATTTCCAGCCCTTCACTGCGACCAATCCAGTTGCGCTGCATGGTTTTGACCGACTCCGGCCAGCCTTCCAGCGTATCCAGCCCGTCCAGCAATTCTTGCGCGTAATCGGTAATGCGCAGGAACCATTGCGGAATCTCGCGCTTTTCCACCAGCGCGCCAGAGCGCCAGCCGCGACCGTCGATGACCTGCTCGTTGGCCAGCACGGTCTGGTCAACCGGGTCCCAGTTCACCACGGCATTCTTGCGGTAGGCCAGCCCCTTTTTCAAAAGCCGCACGAACATGCGCTGCTCGTGCGCGTAATACTCCGGCGTGCAGGTGGCGAACTCGCGCGACCAGTCAATCGCATAGCCCAGCGCCTTGAGCTGCTCGCGCATATGGTCGATATTGGCGTAAGTCCACTGCGCCGGCGCCGTGCCCTGCTTGATGGCGGCATTTTCCGCCGGCAGGCCGAAGGCATCCCAGCCCATCGGCTGCAATACGTTGTGGCCGGTCATGCGCTTGTAGCGGCTGATGACATCGGCAATGGTGTAGTTGCGCACATGCCCCATATGCAGCGCACCGGACGGATACGGCAGCATCGCCAGGCAGTAATACTTCGGCTTGTCAGCCGCTTCCTGTACCTGATACGCGCGACTTTCCTGCCAGAAAGACTGGGCAGCGGCTTCGACAGTGGCGGGGGAATAGCTGTTTTCGGTAGCTTCTTGACTCATGGCGCTGGGCATCTACAGGGGACTGCGCAGACTACCGCAGCGCAATAATCAGCGCCAGCCACCTGCCAGTGCAAAACACCCAGCAGCCACAGCAATATCGCTCAATGAAGATTTCAATGTCGAATTTTCCGGGGATGCTGCTGTTATTGTGTCCGCAACGCTTCGATGAATATATTGCGGCGGATGCAACGGACACTCGCCAAACTGAAAAGTACCATCGCCGCACTGCTGATTGCAGTGCTGGCGGTACTACCCGTTGCCGATGCGTTTGCCTGCTCGTTTGAATTGTTCGATGTCCATACGGCAACCACTGCGGGCAATCATACTTCGCCACTGCATGACAGCGCCGACAAGGCGGATGGCTCTGGCGACATGCATGGGGCTTGCGCCCACGGCCACTGTCATCACTCGGCGGCCAATATCTCATCCGGTACGGCATTGGATTGCGCCCCGATGCGCAGTAGGCCAGGCGCATCACTGGATACGCCTCGCCCCTCCGAACTGCTTGAGCAACCGCTGAGACCTCCGCGCGGCTGACGTGCGCCTTGCCCGTCCCGACGGGCTTTCACGTCACTATTGATTACGGAGTCCCCATGTTTACAGCACTTGGACGGTCGTTTGTCGCGACCGTGCCGGTTGTGGCTGCCCTGGCATTCTCATCGCCTGCAATGTCGAGTGATGCTGCCATCAATACCGCCCCGACCTACGATGATTTGCTCACCCGGCTCGATACGTTGCCTTCAGTTCGCGAAGCTGTGGCACGCCATGATGCCGCCACTGCCCGTGTAGAACAGGCGCGCGCCCTTCCCAATCCTTCAATGGCCTACAGCCAGGAAAACGTTTACGGCAGCGGCCCCTATCGCGGCGCCGGCAGCGGTGAAATGACGCTGTCACTCACCCAGCCACTTGAACTGTTTGGCAAACGCACAGCCCGGATTGAGGCGGCGCGCTCCGAGGCCAATGTCACCAATCTTCGTCGTGTGCAGGTACGCTGGCAGCTCGCCAGTCAGTTGGCATGGCGCTATGCCGAAGCTGAAGCTGCTGCACGACGTTATGAACTTGCTGCCGAAGCCCTATCGTTGACCGAGCAGGATGCGAACGGGACTGCCGCGCTGGTTGAGCAAGGACGCGAACCGCTGTTGCGCGCTGTCCAGGCGCAAAGCGAAGTCCAGTCAGCCAAAGCCGCACTCGACGAGGCTCGGGCGCTGCGCAACGGCGCATTCGCACAGTTGTCGGCAGTCGCCATGCTTGACAGTCCCATTCAGGCCATCGGCACCAGCCTGCTGGATCGCGTTCCCGAGGCGGCAAAAACCAGCGCGGATGCGCCTATCGCCATCCAGCTCGCCCGAGCCGACTTTGATACCGCAAGCCAGCAGGTGAAAGTCGAACAACGCCGCGCACTTCCGGACATCAGCGTCACTGTCGGCAAAACCCGGTTTCAGGAAACCGCCGATCAGGCGTTTACGCTCGGCATTGAGCTGAGCATTCCCTTGTTTGATCGCAACCGGGGCGGCATTCGCGCTGCGTATGCCGAGCAGCAGGCCGCAGAAGCCCGGCTGATGGCACAGCAGCAAGCAGTCCATGCCGGGCGGCTGGCCGCAGAGGTCACGCTGTCTGCCTCGAACAGCCGGACACGCGCCGCTGATAGCGGCGTTGCCGCCGCCGAAGAAGCCTATCGCCTGTCCCGTATCGGTTTCGAAGCAGGGCGAATCTCGCAACTTGAACTGCGCAGCACGCGCGCAGCGTTAATCGCTGCGCGCAATGCCGCTGTGGATGCACGACTTGCGCGCGTCCTTGCCGAAATTGATCTGGCGCTTCTGGAAGGTCGAATCCCATTTGGAGCATCCCGATGAAAGCAGATCGCAAGTCGTTGATTTACCTCATCGTACTTTTGGGCGCCTTCGCCACAGGCTTTACCCTTGCACGGCTCACTGGCAACGTCAGCGCCGGGACATCCGTTGATGCCCCGGAAATCAGCACCAATGATGATGCCGCCGGCAAAGACGCCGCTGAAGATGAGGCGGGCGAAAATGAAGATGGCTTGATTGCTCTGACCCGGCAGCAAATCGAAGTTTCAGGGCTTCAGGTGGTTCCTGTCAGCCGCGGGGGAGGCAGTCAGACACGGCTGAATGGACGTGTTGAATACGCCATTGGCGCGCACGCGGCCATTGCTGCTGCCATCGGTGGCCGTGTGGAGCGCGTCATCGTCGCGCCCGGCAGCAAGATTGTTGCCGGGCAGCCTTTGGCCGTGATAGTCAGTGGTGAAGCGGCAGCGCTGCGAGCAAGTGTGGATGCAGTGCGCGCCGAAGCGGAAGCGGCACGACGGGTCTATCAGCGCGATCAGGCCTTGATGGCTCAAGGCGTGGTCGCCCGGCAAGAGCTGGAAGCCTCACACGCTCGCACACTCGCCGCCGAGGCGGCGGCGCGCGCTGCCGCCGCCCAGCTTGTCGCAGCTGGTTCGCCAGGCGCGAATGGGCAAGTCAACATCACCAGCTCGATCACAGGCGTGGTGAGCGCCGTCCAGGTGACACCCGGCAGTGTGATCGCCGCCGGTGACACCGTGGCCCGGGTGGCCGACCCGACGAAAACTGAGCTGGTCTTTTTCGCGCCGCCCATGTTTGCAGCGCAAATCGAGGCCGGAACACGCATTGAAGCCAAAAGTTCGGGCAGCCACTTCAGCGCCGTAGTGATCGGCGTCGCTGTTGACCGGGGCTCACAAGGCGGCATGGCGATCATCCGTGCGCGCCCGGAGTCTGTCGCACCGCTTCCTGCGGGTATGCCGGTGTCCGGCATCGTGGTCGCGGCAGCTCAAGACAACGCGCTGACCGTACCAGCCGATGCCGTGCAAACCGTGGAAGGGCGTTCGGTCGTATTCGTGGCCGATGGTGACAAGGGCTTTCGAGCAATACCTATACTCGTCGGTCGCCGTGCGGGCGGGCATATCGAAATCCTCAAGGGCTTGTCGGGAGATGAGCGCGTGGTTGGCAGCAATGCGTTTTTGCTGAAGGCTGAGCTCGCCAAGGGCGAGTCAGGACATGCTCACTGAGGATATCGTCATGTTCAGACATCTCATCGAAACCGCAGTACGCCTGCGCTGGGCGGTGGTTTTTGCCGCCGCCATTACCGCAGCCTATGGCTTGTTTCAGCTTGGCAGATTGCCGATCGACGCAGTGCCGGATATCACCAATCGGCAAGTACAGATCAATACCATCGCACCCGCGCTTGCGCCAGACCAAATAGAGCGGCAGGTAACCTACCCGCTTGAAACGGCGCTGGCCGGCATCCCTGGCCTGACCGGCACCCGTTCGCTTTCGCGCAATGGGTTCTCGCAGATCACCGCCGTCTTTACCGATCAAACTGATATTTATTCCGCACGTCAGCACGTGGCCGAACGTATGCGGGAGGTGCAGGACGACCTGCCCGACGGCGTGTCCCCTGTGATGTCACCGGTCACCACCGGGCTTGGCGAAGTGCTGATGTGGACGGTAGATTTCATCCCCTACAACCCAAAAAATGCCAGCAAGCCGGATATGCCCGGATGGCAGTCTGGCGAGGTTTATCTCACGCCGGAGGGGGAGCGTCTTGCAACAGCAAAGGCACGCGCCACTTACCTGCGCACGGTACAGGACTGGATCATCGCGCCCCAGATGCGCCAAACACCCGGGCTGGCCGGGGTCGATACGATTGGCGGCTATGTCAAGGAATACGCCGTTCGCCCCAATAGCGAACAACTGGCCGCCTACGGTCTTGGCCTGGGTGATTTGGTACGGGCAATTGAGCGCGCCAATGTCCAGGCTGGTGCAGGCTTTGTCCAACGTGCCGGCGAAGGCTGGGTTGTCCGGGGCGATGCCCAGGTACAGACGGCTGAAGATCTTGCGCAAATGCCAGTGGCCAAGCGTGGCGAAGCGGTGATTCGTGTTGCCGATGTCGCCAGGGTCGAACCGGGACAAGCGCCACGACTGGGCGCAGCGACTCGAGATGGGCATGAAGTGGTTCTTGGAACGGCATTGATGATTACCGGCGGCAACAGCCGCACGGTGGCGCAGGCAGCAGTGGCGCGGCTGGCCGAAATCAATCGCACTTTGCCCCCCGGCATCACTGCCAAGCCTATGTTGGATCGCAGCATGCTGGTCAATGCCACGATAAAAACAGTCGCCAAGAATCTCGCTGAAGGCGCGCTGCTGGTCATCGCGGTGCTGTTCCTGATGCTCGGCAACATCCGTGCTGCGGCAATCACGGCGCTGGTGATTCCGCTGTCGTTCCTGTTTGCAGTGATAGGCATGAACCGCTTCGGCATCAGCGGCAACCTGATGAGCCTTGGCGCGCTGGATTTCGGCATCCTGGTCGATGGCGCTGTGGTCGTAATCGAGGCAACACTGCTGATGCTTGGACAGAAACAGGCCGAGCTGGGACGCAAACTTTCTGCTGATGAACGTTTGGCAATCGCAAGCCAGGCCGCACAAAAAATGGTGCGACCCGCTGCATTCGGGCAACTCATCATTCTGCTGGTGTTTGCTCCGCTTCTTGCATTGGAAGGTGTCGAGGGCAAAACATTTCAACCGATGGCTGCCACCCTCATGATCGCACTGGTCGGCGCGTTCATTTTTTCCTTCACTTTGGTGCCCGCCATGGCAGCCTTGTTTGTGCGTCCGCCCAAGCTGGAAGCTGCACATGCACTGCCATCGGAAAAAACACAGCGGCGCGATGATGAACATGAAACCTGCATCATGCGTCTTGCGCGTAGCAAGGCCGAACCACTCATCCGGGCGGCGGTTGCGCACCCTCGCATGATTTTGTCTGGTGCAGTCCTCATGCTTGCCGTTGGCCTTGGCGCATTCGTTTCGCTGGGACGAGCGTTCATGCCAACCCTCGATGAAGACAGCCTGGCGATGCAGGCGCTGAGAATCCCATCCACATCGCTGGAGCAATCATTGGCGATGCAGATGAGCCTGGAGAAAGCCATTGCCAATGAACCTGAAGTGGAAACCGTTTTCTCCCGAACCGGCACCGCAGAAGCTGCCATCGACCCGATGCCGCCCAATATCTCGGACAGCGTAATTGTGCTCAAATCAAAATCCGAATGGCCAAACCCCGGCTTGGGCAAAGAGGCGCTGATTAACCGGTTCGAGGGCATCGTTGGCCAGCATATCGGCAACGCCTTCGAATTCAGCCAGCCAATTGAATTGCGTTTCAACGAGCTGATTTCCGGTGTTCGCACGGACTTGGCCGTGATGGTATTCGGTGACGACTTTGGCATCCTGCAACCGATTGCCGAGCAAATTTCGCTCAAGCTGCGGCACATTGATGGCGCGGCAGATGTACGCGTGGAGCAGGTATCGGGTTTGCCGATGCTTACTGTGCGGATCGATCACGCCGCTGCGGCACAGTATGGCTTGAGTGCGGCGGATGTCAGCGAAGCACTAAGCACCGGCATTGGGGGGACTGCTGTGGGCAAGATTTTCGAGGGTGATCGCCGTTTCGAGGTCGTGGTTCGGCTTGATGAAGAGACCAGGAATGATCCCGCTGAACTTGCGGCGCTGCCCGTGCTGACACCCGATGCCACAACCGTGCCGCTGTCCTTGATCGCCAGTATCGAGGTCAGCGAAGGCCCCAACCAAATTAGCCGGAACAATGGCAGCCGTCGTATCGTGGTTCAGGCCAATGTCCGTGGCCGTGACTTGGGGGGATTCGTCAAAGAAGCACAGGCAGCGGTAGCCGATATCGCCCTGCCCAGCGGGGTTTATCTCAATTGGGGCGGGCAATTCGAAAATCTGCAACGCGCCGAAGCTCGATTGGCACTACTGATTCCACTGGTATTCCTGATGATCGGCGTGCTGCTCTACATCGCGCTTGGCAGTATCCGTGAGGCAGCTCTGGTCTTTGTCTGCGTACCGCTGGCTCTGATCGGCGGCGTATTCGCGCTATGGTTGCGCGGCATGCCGTTCTCGGTTTCTGCCGCTGTTGGCTTCATCGCTGTTTCCGGCGTCGCAACGCTCAATGGCCTGGTGCTGATGCAGGCCATCGGCGAGCGTCTGCGCGCCGGAGATATGCCTCTGGAAGCCGCCACAGCCGGTGCATCCGCTCGCCTGCGCGCTGTATTTACCACAGCCCTGGTCGCCATCGCCGGCTTCATTCCGATGGCCATTGCCACAGGTTCCGGCGCCGAAGTGCAAAAACCGCTGGCAACCGTGGTCATCGGCGGGCTGATTACGGCAACCGTGCTGACTTTGCTAGTCTTGCCTGCCTTCGCAGCATTTGCTGCCGTGAAACATCAAGCCAAACTGCGCACAACAGGAGAGGCTCGCCCATGCTGATGGCAAAGCGAAATTGTCGAATGCCCACAACAAACGCGCGGCTCAAAGCCGCGCTTTTTTATCCAAAAAACACAACACTTGTTGCTTGTTTGCTTATGAGCGGTTGCGGAACCGTCCGCCGCGAACTATCAGTACCATCAAAATCCACAGCAATATTGCCAGACGCAGCGCCAGCGCCCCGCTGGTAAATGCCGGCGCCAGCAGTGCCAAAGCCGGTATCGCCAGCCATAGCAGCGCCATCCACAGCCGACGTTTGCCCGGCAAGGTGCGTGCCAGCATCGCGCAGCCTGCCATCAGCCACAGACATAGCCACCACAGCATCCCGGCCAGGACATGCAGGCGGTTTGCGTCCTCGTCTGCCGGACGTGCCGCATCAAACGGCAGCACTCCTTGCAATGCAAACGCCAACGCCGCCAGCAAGGCCATTTGCCAGGCCAGCCGCAGTCCCAAACCACTGCCTTCGGGCAAACGGCCGCGGGCGCGGTGCGCATGCCAGGCCATGCCCAACCCCGGCCATAGAAACAGCAGAACGCCCAGCCAGGGGGCATGTGCGGCCAGCTGCGAGAGGGAGTGCCGCAAGTGCGAGTATTCCGGCCACGCCAGCGCTGCCCAAGACGCCACCGTCAGTGGCGGCAACCAAGTCAATACCATCCACTTGCCATCTGCCTTGCAAACCGCGCTGTCTGACACCATCTACACATCCATCAACCCATCCAAGGCCATCATGATGACCGATTCCAGCAATAACCCCCATGTTTTTGATGCCGCTGCCGCCAGTTTCGAGGCCGATGTCATCCGTGCATCCGTTGAAACCCCGGTTTTGGTGGACTTTTGGGCGACCTGGTGCGGCCCGTGCAAAACCCTGGGGCCGATACTGGAAAAACTCGCCGCCGAGTACAACGGCGCCTTCCGGCTTGCCAAGGTGGATGTCGATGCCGAGCAGCAACTGGCTGCGGCGTTTCAAATCCGCTCGGTGCCCACGGTGATGCTGGTCAAGGGCGGACAGCTGGTGGATGGCTTCCCCGGCGCACTGCCTGAAGGCGAGCTGCGCAAGTTTTTGGCAAGCCATGGCATCGAGCCACTGGCAGGCGCGGAAAGCGTCGAAGCCGCTGCGCTTGATCCGCATCAGGAAGTCATCCGTCTGCGCACCTTGGTTGCGGCAGAGCCCGACAAAGTCGAACACCGCCTGGACTTGGCTCTGGCTCTGCTCGCCACCGGCGCTGCCAGCGAAGCCGAGCAATTGCTCGATGGCCTGCCGGCCAACCTCGCCACCGACGAGCGCACCGTCAAGGCGCGCGCCCGGCTTGGCTTTGCCGCCTTGCTCAAGGACGCGCCACCGCGTGAAGTGCTGCAAGTGGCCATCGCCGCCAACCCCGATGACCTCACCGCCCTGCATCTTTTGGGTGTGCATGAAATCGTCAGCGGCGATGCCGAACAGGGCTTGCAAGCCTTCATGAGCATGTTGCGCCAAGACCGGCAATTCAACGACGGCCTGCCGCGTCGCGCCCTGATTGATGCCTTCAATATCCTGGACGACGCGGCGCTGGTCTCCAAATACCGCCGGCAGATGTCCTCGATTCTGCTGGCCTGAAGTTTTTTCAAACAAATGCGTGCGCTAGGCACATTGTGCCGCTATACTGCGCACCCGCGCCGGAGTGGCGGAATTGGTAGACGCAGCGGATTCAAAATCCGCCGCCCTTAAAAGCGTGTGGGTTCGAGTCCCACCCCCGGCACCACAAGGACGTTTCAAGGGGTTTCCTGAACAACCCAAAACCCCCTAAAAAGCCCGCCACGTGCGGGTTTTTTCGTTTCTGAATGCTTCAAAGGGATTCTCTCAATCCCGACCAGTGTGGGGGTATCGGTGGGGGTATCTGGAAAATCCTGCTGCTATGTGCCCAAAAATGGGGGTGCAGGTATGGCAAAGGAAACCGGCAAACTGCAAGCAGTGGCGCTCAAGCATTTACCCACAGGCAAGCACGCCGACGGTGGCGGCATGTTCCTGCATGTGCAGAAGACAGGAGCGAGAGCATGGCGGATGAAGTACCGCGTTGCAGGCAAGGAAAAACTGCTGGCGTTTGGCATATACCCCGAAGTCTCTTTGGCAGAAGCCAGACAATGACGCACCGAAGCGCGCGCCCTGCTACGCGAAGGTATCGACCCTAACTGGCACAAGCACAACCAGAAAGAAGCAGCCAAGCGAGACACCAAGGCCATGTTCCCGCAAGTCGCTGAAGACTGTCTGGAAGCCTGCCGCCCCACATGGGCGAAGGAGACTTACAGGAAGGCTTCCTATGTGGTAGAGGCGTACCTAGAGCCGAAGCTGCGGAAGGAATCCATCGCGACACTGAACACCCCCACAACTATCAAGGTACCCACCAGCATCTACGAGCAAGCCCCCTCACTGACAAGCAAGGCAAGGCAGTACCTCGGGCAGATGATTGAATACGCCATCCGGCATGGTCTCAGGGACGAAGGGCGAAGGCTGAACCTGAGAAGCGCACTGCCCAAGACCAGCAAGGGGCATATCCCAGCGGTAACCCTGCCCAATGAAGTTCAACGGCTCGTACAGGCCATCGCCGCCTATGAATCCCCCGTCACCCGAGCCGCCCTTCAGTTCGCCATGCTGACGGCACAGCGACCCGCACCAATTAGATGTCCCAAGACATCCCAAGAAGGCCAGAAACTCCAATGAAATCAATGGTTCTGGCATTTTTTATTGATGCATATCGTCCCAAGCCGTGGCATTAAAGCCAGTCACTTTAGGGGTAATTTCCAAAAGCGCACCGCCTTGGCAGTGAAGAACGCCAAGTAGGGGCGTATTGGGGGGCTTACTTGGATATGCGCGGAGTCAGTCAAGCATCTCCAGAATGCCCTGCAATGCCTGGGCGACGGTTTGGCGGCGGACGGCATCGCGGTCGCCGTCGAACTGGAATAGCCGGGTGCGGGCATAGTCGCCGCGGCGTTTCCAGCCGATCCAGACCGAGCCGACTGGTTTGTCCGGGGCGCCGCCGCCGGGGCCGGCGATGCCGGTAACCGCCACCGCCATGCTGCCGCCGGAATGTACCAAGGCGCCGGCGACCATTTCCGCCACGCATTCGCGGCTGACCGCGCCGTGTTTTTCCAGGGTTTCTGGGCGCACGCCGAGCAGTGCCTGTTTGGCCTCATAACTGTAGGTGACCATGCCGCAGTCAAACCATTCGGATGCGCCGCTGATGCCGGTGGCGGTCTTGGCAATCCAGCCGCCAGTACAGCTTTCGGCGGTGACCAGCATCAGGTGATTGCGCAACAGTGCCGCGCCGGTTTCGTGGGCGAGTTGTTCAAGCTGGCTGTCGGTGGGGATATTCATCGGGCAAACTAGGCGGCTTGTTTCCCCCGCATTGTCACCCGGATGTCCAATCTCGACCAGCACACCCCCCTGATGCGCCAGTTTCTTGCCGCCAAGGCCGAGCACCCGGATGTGTTGCTGTTTTTCCGTATGGGGGATTTTTACGAGCTGTTTTATGACGATGCGCGCAAGGCGGCACGGCTTCTGGACCTGACCCTGACGCAGCGCGGCATGAGTGCCGGGCAGCCGATTCCGATGGCCGGGGTGCCGCATCATGCCTATGAAAGCTATCTGGCACGGCTGGTGGCGCTGGGCGAGTCGGTGGCGATTTGCGAGCAGATTGGCGACCCTGCCACCTCCAAGGGGCTGGTGGAGCGCAAAGTGGTGCGGATTGTCACTCCCGGCACGGTGACCGACGAGGCCTTGCTGCAAGACCGACGCGATACCTTGTTGATGGCGGTGGCGCGCGGCAAGGAGGGTTATGGCCTGGCCTGGGCGGATCTGGCCGGCGGCCGCTTTCATGTGGCGCAGCTGGGCAATGACGACATGCTGGAAGCCGAGCTGGCGCGGCTGGAGCCGGTGGAGCTTCTGATTGCCGATGAAGAAGGCTGGCCGGAGGCGCTGTTGAGCCGCAGCGGGGTGCGCCGCCGTGCGCCGTGGCTGTTCGATGCCGATGCGGCGCGGCGCAAGCTGCTGGCATTTTTCGGTCTGCATGATTTGTCGGCCTTCGGTATCGACGCGCTGCCATTGCCGGTGGCCGCAGCCGGGGCGCTGTTGGGCTATGTCGAAGAAACCCAGAAGCAGCGCCTGCCGCACTTGACCGCGATTACGCTGGAATCGGGCGATGGTGCGATTGCCATGAACGCCGCCACCCGCCGCCATCTGGAGCTCGATACCCGTATCGACGGCGATAGCCGCAACACCTTGCTGGGCGTGCTCGATTCCACCATCACGCCGATGGGCGGGCGGCTGCTGCGGCGCTGGCTGCACCGGCCATTGCGCTCGCAAAACATCATCAATGCACGATTACAGGCAGTGCAAACCCTGCTGGATGCGCGAGTGACCGAAGACCTGCGTACGACCTTTCGCGGTTTTGGCGATATCGAGCGCATCCTGACCCGCGTGGCCTTGCGCAGCGCCCGCCCGCGTGACCTGTCCACCCTGCGTGATGCGCTGGCAAATCTGCCTGCGCTGCGCGCTGATTTTGAGGGGCTGGATTCGCCGCGTCTTGCCGAACTTGCCGGGCGCATGGGGGAACATGCTGAAATTGCTGATTTTTTGCAGCGCGCGGTGGTGGCGCAGCCGCCGCTTCTGGCACGCGATGGCGGCGTGATTGCCGAAGGCTTCGATGCCGAGCTGGATGAATTGCGCCGGCTCTCCACCCATGCCGATCAGTTTCTGGTTGAGCTGGAGGCGCGCGAGCGTGAGGCCACCGGCGTTGCCACGCTGAAAGTCGGCTACAACCGCGTGCATGGCTATTACATCGAAATGGGCAAGGTGCATGCCGACAAGGCGCCGGTGCATTACAGCCGTCGGCAGACGCTGGCCAATGCCGAGCGCTATATCACCGAGGAGCTGAAAAACTTCGAGGACAAGGTGCTTTCTGCCCGCGAGCGTGCGCTGACGCGCGAAAAGTTCTTGTACGAAGCAATACTCGACAGATTGAACGACAACATCGCGCCGTTGCGTGCCTGTGCCGAGGCGTTGGCCGAGCTGGATGTGCTGTGTGCCTTTGCCGAGCGTGCAGAGGCACTGGACTGGGCGCGCCCGGCGCTGGTCGAGCAGCCGGGGCTGGAGATCCGTGATGGGCGGCATCCGGTGGTGGAGGCAGTGCGCCAAGAGCCGTTCACGCCCAACGACCTGCATCTGGATGCCGATAGCCGGATGCTGATCATCACCGGCCCGAACATGGGCGGTAAATCCACCTATATGCGCCAGAATGCGCTGATTGTGCTGCTGGCGCATATCGGCAGCTTCGTGCCTGCGCGCAGTGCCCGCATCGGCCCGATTGACCGCATCCTGACCCGCATCGGCGCCGGTGATGACCTGGCCAAGGGGCAGTCCACTTTCATGGTGGAAATGAGTGAAACCAGCTACATCCTGCACCATGCCACGTCGCAATCGCTGGTGTTGATGGACGAAATCGGCCGCGGCACTTCCACCTATGACGGCTTGGCGCTGGCCGATGCCTGTGCCCGCCATCTGGCCGATGACAACCGCAGCCTGACCCTGTTTGCCACCCATTACTTTGAGCTGACCGCCCTGGCAAAGCCTGGCAGCGGCATCCGCAATGTGCATCTGGATGCGGTCGAGCATGAAGATCGCCTGGTGTTCATGCACGCGGTGAAAGAAGGGCCTGCCAATCGCAGCTTCGGTCTGCAAGTGGCCTCGCTGGCGGGGCTGCCCAAAACCGTGGTTAGCGCCGCGCGCGCGCGGCTTGCCGAGCTGGAGCAGGACGGACAGGCCAAACCAGCCAAGCCCTTGTCAGCCGCAACACCGGCACAACCGCAGCAAATCGGCCTGTTTGCCCCGACCCGCAGCGCAGCCGAAGAAGCGCTGGCCGCCCTCGACCCGGACGAGCTAACCCCCAAACAAGCGCTGGAAGCGATTTACCGGCTGAAAGCCTTGCGTTGAGAAGGCAAGATTGCACTGCGCAAGGCGCCGGGCTGTCTGTGTTTTGGGCATATCCCTCGGCAGCGTTAAAATTTCCGTCAATCAAGGACAGGCGGTAAACCTGTCTTGCCGTGTTGAATTTTTCATAAGCCTTCAGGAGTTTTCATGTTGAAGCCCGCACTTGTGAGCAGCGCCATCGCGCTTGCGCTTGGTTTTGCCGCCCCCGCCTCTGCCCATGCGCACTGTCTGGATGAAGCCTGCTGGCAGCAGGCACGGTTTGCCCAAGCCGAGGGTTCTGGCACTGACAGTGGCAATGCCCTGATTGCGGCCCAGCGTTTTGGTACTTGGGGGTTTGATGTCGATGGCATGAATCGCGCTGTCAAACCGGGCGAAGACTTTTTTGAATATGCCAGCGGCAATTGGGCAAAAAACACAGCGATTCCTGCCGACCGCTCCAATTACGGGGTTTTCCATATCCTGCGCGACCTCTCCGAGGCGCGGGTACGCAAGCTGGTGGAAGCCTACCCGCAGGGCAATCCGGCAACGGATGGCGATGCGGCCAAAATCGCTGCCATCTACCGGGGGTTCATGGACGAGGCGGCGGTGGAAGCCCAGGGGCTGGCACCGCTGAAGCCGTCACTGGATGAAATCGCGCAAATTGCCGACAAGCGCCAGATGGCCGAGTGGATGGGGCGTGCCAATACGCATTTTGGTAGCAGCTTCTTTGCCGTGGGCGTTTCCGATGACCAGCGCGATCCCGAACGCTACACCCTGTACCTGAGCCAGTCCGGACTTGGTCTTGGCGACAGGCAGATGTATCTGGAGGCACGCTTTGCGCCGCAGCGCGCGCGTTATCAGCAATATCTTGCGCAGATGCTGGGGCTGATCGGCTGGAAGGATGCCGACAAGCAGGCCGAACACATCATGGCGCTGGAAACCCGTATTGCCGAGGCGCACTGGAGTCGTGCCGAAAGCCGTAACCGTGACAAGACCTATAACCCGGTGGAAATGTCCCGGTTCGCGGCTTTTGCGCCGGGTTTTCCGTGGGCGGATTACTTCAAGGCTGCCCAGCTTGAGCAGGCGCCAGTCGTCGTGGTGCGGCAGAACACCGCGGTGCCGAAACTTGCAGAAATCTACCATCAGGCCGCGCTGGATACTTTGAAAGCCTGGGCGGCATTCCGAACCATCGACTCGGCAGCGCCACTGCTTTCCAGCCAGTTCGTCAATGCCCACTTCGAGTTCCGCAGCAAGTTCATGTCTGGTCAGCCGGAACAGCAGGCGCGCTGGAAGCGTGGTGTATCGCTGGCCGAGCGCACCATGGGCGAGGCCATTGGTCGCGATTATGTGCAGCTGTATTTCACCGCCGATGCCAAAGCCAAGATGGACGCACTGGTTGCCAATGTGAAAGCGGCGATGGGCGCGCGCCTTGCCCAACTGGAATGGATGGGAGAAGACACCAAACGTGAGGCCGCCGCCAAACTGGCCAATTTCGGTCTGAAAATCGGCTACCCGGAAAAATGGCGCGACTACAGCGGCCTTGAAATCCGCAATGGCGATGTCATCGGCAATGCGCTGCGCAG
The DNA here is from genome assembly GCA_002798195.1 of Lysobacteraceae bacterium NML03-0222. GTDB lineage: Bacteria > Pseudomonadota > Gammaproteobacteria > Xanthomonadales > Xanthomonadaceae > Solilutibacter. Next base: position 419,579 of record NWQM01000001.1, read on the forward strand.
CAATGCCTTCCAATGGGATTACTACCGCAACCGCTTGGGCAAGCCGGTGGACAAGCTGGAGTGGGGTATGACCCCGCAAACGGTGAATGCCTATTACAACTCGGTGAAAAACGAAATCGTCTTTCCCGCTGCCATCCTGCAACCGCCGTTCTTTGACCCACAGGCGGATATGGCAGTCAATTACGGTGCCATTGGCGGCGTGATTGGCCATGAAATCATCCACGGCTTTGATGACCAAGGGCGCAAGTCCGATGGCGCCGGGATGCTGCGCGACTGGTGGACGGCCGAGGATGCCGCCAAGTTCGAAGCCGAAGCGGCCAAGCTCGGCGCCCAGTACGAAAGCTATGCCTTCCCGCAACTTCCGGGCATGCATATCAACGGCAAAGTGTCGATGGGCGAGAACATTGGTGACCTGGGCGGCCTCACCATCGCCCTGGAAGCCTATCGCCGTTCGCTGGATGGCAAGCCTGCGCCGGTGCTGGACGGTTTTACTGGCGAGCAGCGGCTGTTCCTGGGCTGGGCACAGGTCTGGCGCACCCTGTGGCGCGATGATGCGCTGCGCCAGCAACTGGTCAATGGCCCGCACTCGCCGGGACAAATCCGCGCCTTTGCACCACTGCGCAATATCGACGCTTGGTATGACGCCTTTGACGTGAAACCCGGCGACAAGCTCTATATCAAACCCGAAGACCGCGTGCGGATTTGGTAAGTCGCCATTACGCACCCCCCTTCCCGGAGCCGCCTTGTGCGGCTCCGGTTTTGAGGGGGGCTCATGTGATTTTCGGCCTGCCCATCTTCAGCCTGTATCTGCTATGTTGCCCCGCCTTGTATTGGCTTTGCGAGTTTTGCGATGAATCCCTTGCGCTGGTCATTCCGTAGCCGTTATTTGGCAGGCTTTCTGGCATGTGCAGTTCTGCTGGCTTATGCCCTCTATGTGCAGTTTGTGGAAGGCTTGATGCCATGCGAGTTCTGCATTTTGCAGCGCATTGCTTTTGCTGCACTGGGCGGGGTGTTTCTGGTGGGCGGGCTGCATGCGCCGAAGGCCAAGGCTGGGCGGCGCGTGTATGCCGGGCTTGCCAGTCTTGCCGCGCTGGCCGGTGCCGTGGTGGCCGGGCGGCATTTGTGGGTACAGCTCTTTCCGCCGGAAATTCCCACCTGTGGTGCCGGACTTGAGTTTCGCGTGGCGCAGCAGGGCTGGTTGGGCGCCATCCAGAAAGTGCTGACTGCCAGTGGCGATTGCAGCATGATTGACTGGACTTTCCTGGGGCTTGGGATGCCGGGTTGGACTTTGCTTTGGTATCTGGGGCTGGGGCTTTGGGCGGTGCTGGCTGTCCGTGCCCCAAGGAAATCATCATGAAGGCACAGCCCTTTGCCGTTTCAACGCATTTGGCCGCTCCCTGGAGCCCAGATTCCTGGCAGAGCCATGTGGCCGAGCAGCAGCCACGGTATCCCGATGCAGATGCCTTGAGTCGTGCACTGGATGAGCTGCGCGCGCTGCCGCCGCTGGTGACATCCAGTGAAATCCTGGCCTTGCGCAGGCAGTTGGCCGAGGCCGAAGAAGGCCGGCGCTTTCTTCTGCAGGGTGGAGATTGCTGTGAAAACTTCGCCTATTGCACGCCAGAGGTCATCTCCAATCGTCTGAAAGTACTCTTGCAAATGAGTCTGGTGCTGGTGCACTCGTTGCGGATGCCAGTGCTGCGTGTTGGCCGCTTTGCCGGGCAATACGCCAAGCCACGCTCGTCGGCGACGGAAGTGCGTGATGGCGTGGAGCTGCCCAGTTACCGGGGGGATATTGTCAATGCCCCGGAGTTCAGTGCGACAGCCAGAGTTCCCGACCCGCAGCGCATGATTGCTGCCCATTCACGCTCGGCGCTGACCATCAATTTTGTGCGCTCGCTGATTGATGGCGGCTTTGCCGATCTGCATCATCCTGAAAACTGGGACTTGGCCTGGGTTAGGCATTCGCCGCTGGCCGATGAGTACAAGCGCATCGTGGAAGGCATCTCCGAGGCGATGCACTTCATGGAGACGCTCTCGGGGGAGCCTGCGCACAATCTTGACCGGGTGGATTTCTACTCATCGCATGAAGCGTTGCTGTTGCCTTACGAGCAAACCTTGACCCGGCAGGTGCCACGTCAACAAGGCTGGTTCAACCTGGGGACGCATTTCCCGTGGATTGGCATGCGCACTGCGGCACTGGATGGCGCGCATGTGGAGTACTTCCGGGGTATCTGCAATCCGGTGGGGGTCAAGGTCGGCCCATCGATGTCAATTGAGCATCTGTTGCGCTTGCTGGAAGTGTTGAACCCGGACAATGAGCCCGGTCGCCTGACCTTGATTCACCGCATGGGGGCGGATGTGATTGCCGACAAGCTGCCGCCGATGCTCGATGCAGTAAAACGCGAAGGTGCGCGCGTGTTGTGGGTGTGCGACCCGATGCACGGCAATACCGAAAACAGCTCCAACGGCTACAAAACCCGGCGTTTTGCCAATATCCGCAGCGAGATCGAGCAGTCCTTCGACCTGCATGCTGCGGCCGGAACGCGCCTGGGGGGCGTGCATCTGGAATTGACCGGCGAGGATGTCACTGAATGTACGGGCGGTGCCCGTGACTTGGGTGATGCCGACCTTGAACGTGCGTATCACTCCACGGTGGATCCGCGGCTTAATTACGAACAGTCACTGGAAACGGCCATGCTCATTGGCCGAAAGTACAACCAGTTGGCCGGGTGAGTGCGCAATCGGAAGCCAAGCCGATGGTTTGGCATGGCAAAATGCCCGGATGAGTTACCTCGTTCTTGCGCGCAAATGGCGCCCCAAGCGTTTTGCTGAACTGGTCGGGCAGGAGCATGTGGTACGTGCTCTGTCCAATGCCCTGGATTCGGGTCGCGTCCACCATGCCTTCCTGTTTACCGGCACCCGTGGCGTGGGCAAAACCACCATCGCCCGGATTTTTGCCAAGTCGCTGAACTGCGAGCGTGGTGCGTCTGCCGAGCCTTGCGGTGAATGTCGTACTTGTCAGGATATTGATGCCGGGCGGTTCATCGACCTTTTGGAAATCGACGCGGCCAGCAATACCGGCGTGGATGATGTGCGTGAGTTGATTGACAATGCCCAGTACATGCCAAGCCGCGGTCAGGTCAAGGTCTATCTGATCGACGAAGTGCATATGCTGTCCAAGTCGGCCTTCAATGCACTGCTGAAAACGCTGGAAGAGCCGCCCGCGCACGTCAAGTTTCTACTGGCGACCACCGACCCGCAGAAGCTGCCGGTGACAGTGCTCTCGCGCTGCCTGCAATTCAATCTCAAGCGTCTGGATATTGCGCAGATCGAAGGGCAGATGCGCAAGATTCTGAATGCCGAAGGCATCGGCTTTGAAGACGCCGCACTGCGCCAGCTGGCGCGCGCGGCCGATGGCAGCCTGCGCGATGGTCTGTCTTTGCTCGACCAAGCCATCGCCTATAGCGGCGGTGAGGTGGCCGATGCGGCGGTCGCAGCGATGCTGGGTACGGTGGATCGCAGCCGCGTGGGCGCGATGCTGGCGGCATTGGCTGCTGTCGATGGCGAGCAGTTGATGAGTGAGGTGGCGGCTTTGGCCGAGCTATCTCCGGACTGGGGACAGGTGCTGGAAGCACTTGCCGAGGCATTGCACTGCATCCAGTTGCAGCAACTGGTGCCGGGCGTGGCGCAGGAGGCATCGCCCGGACTGGATGTGCCGGCATTGGCGGGCGCGATTCGCCCGGAACTGGTGCAGCTTTGGTATCAGATGGCGATTGCCGGGCGGCGTGATTTGCCGCTGGCACCCAGCCCCCGTGCCGGGTTTGAAATGAGCCTGCTGCGTATGCTGGCATTTCGCCCGCATAGCAGTGCCGATGCCTTGCCGATGCCAGCAGCGCCGGCGGCAAAACCTGCAAATACCGTTCGCACCTCCGCACAGGCCGCTGTGGCGGATGTGCCAGCAAAACCGGCCGCGCAACCGGCGCCGGCTCCATCCCGGGCAGAGCCTATGCCTGCTGTCCCCACGCCGTCGCCAACGCTGTCGCCAACGCCTGCGCCAAGCGTGCCGCCAAGCCCGGCACCGATACTGGCTGATCTGGACAAGGAGCAATGGCTGAAAATCGTGCCTGATTTGGCTTTGTCCGGGCCTGCGCGGCAACTGGCCCTGAATGCAGGCTTTGTCCGCTATGCCGAAGGCGTGCTGTGCCTGTCGCTAACGCCTGAGCAGGGCTTTTTGAAAGGCCCGGCGGCTACCCGCCAGCTTGCCGATGCGCTGGGTGGCGTTCTTGGGATAACTCCCAAGCTGCGCTTTGAGGAGGCCGAAGCCGCCACGGAGACCCTGCAACAGCGCCAGGAGCAGGAAAAACAGGCACGCTATGGCACGGCGGAGCAATTGTTCGGGCAACATCCCGAAGTGCAGCGGCTGATTGCGCAGGGGGCAGAACTGGTGCCCGGCTCGATTCGTCCGTTGCAAGAATGAATGTGTAAACCTTCAAGGAGTCAAAAATGCGTGGCAATATCGCCCAACTGATGCAGCAGGCGCAGAAAATGCAGGAAAACCTGCAACGTGCGCAGGAAGAACTGGCCAATCTGGAAGTCACCGGCAATGCCGGTGCGGGGATGGTCACGGTCACCCTGACCGGCAAGATGGAATGCCGCAAGGTGCGGATTGACCCGAGCGTGCTGGATGATGCCGAGATGCTCGAAGACCTGATTGCCGCGGCCTTCAACGATGCGGTCAACAAGGCCAATGCCGCCAGCGGTGAAAAAATGAGCGCCGCCACGGCCGGGATGCCGATTCCGCCCGGTATGAAGATTCCCGGCCTGTTCTGATGAGCCAGCAGCCGTGAGTGCGCCTTTGCTGGAGCAGCTGATTGATGCCCTGCGGGTTTTGCCGGGTGTCGGGCAAAAGTCTGCGCAGCGCATGGCCTATCACCTGCTGGAAAGAAGCCGGGAGGGTGGGGCAAGGCTGGCGCAGGTATTGAGTGATGCGATGGAAAAAATCGGTCATTGCCAGCGCTGCCGGGATTTCAGCGAAACCGACATTTGCCCCACCTGCGCCAGTGCCAGCCGCGATGGCAGTGAGTTATGTGTGGTGGAGACCCCGGCTGATCGGCTGGCGATCGAGCAGGCCACCGGCTTTCGCGGCCTGTACTTTGTGCTGCAAGGCCGGCTGAGCCCGCTCGATGGCATTGGCCCTGCGGAACTTGGGCTTGAGCAGCTGGCTGCGCGCCTGTCCGAAGGGGAGGTGCGCGAACTCATCATCGCCACCAATCCCACTGTGGAAGGCGAGGCCACTGCGCACTATCTGGCGCAGCTGGCGCGTGCTGCCGCTGTCCAGCCCAGCCGTCTGGCGCATGGTGTACCCATTGGCGGCGAGCTGGAATACGTCGATCGCGGCACCTTGCTGCATGCCTTTGGCAGCCGCAGCCAAATGTAGCTGTCCCTTCGGGGAAGGTCAGCCTGTCCTCGGCGTGCCTTGAACAAGCGCTTGGCCAAACGGCAGCAGTTGCAGTTGCCCGCCTGTAGCGCGGGCATAAAAGAAGCCTTCGCCATACCAGTCGCCCAGCACGATGCGCTGGCGGCCTTGGCCTTCATCATGGATGGCCGGGCGGTGGGTATGGCCGTGAATCATGTGGCGGATGCCAAAACGCTCGAAATTGGCCTTCACGGTGGCTGGACTGACATCGGTAATCGCCTCGGCACTGCCATGGGCTTGCAGTTCGCCATAGCGGGCGCGGCTGGCCTGGCGCGCCTGCTGGGCAAACGCCAAGCGTGCAGCCAGCGGCTGGGCAAGAAAATTTGCCCGCCAGGCCGGGTTGCGGCTCATGGTGCGGAATTGCTGATAGGCCGTATCGTCGGTGCACAGCAAGTCGCCATGTCCCAGCAAGATGGGCATGCCCTGCACCATAATCACCGCCGGGTCAGGCAGCAGGCGCATCCGGCAACGTCGGGCGTAATCTTCGTCCAGCAGGAAATCACGGTTGCCGTGGATGAAATACAGTGCCGTGCCACGCGCAGCGGTTTGCCGCAATAGCTCGGCCACTTCCGCGCCGGTAGCGCTGGGGTCGTCATCGCCTACCCAGGCTTCGAACAAGTCGCCCAGGATATAAAGCGCGCGGGCATGAGACGCTTCTTCATGCAGAAAGTGGCGAAACAGCGCGGTGGTTTCGGGGCGGGCATCTTCCAGATGCAGGTCGGAAATGAAGAAAGAAGTCATGCCGGCATTGTAAGTGCAGCTAAAATGCCCGGCCTGTTTTGTACAAGACCTTGCCATGACCATCCGTACCCGCTTCGCGCCTTCTCCCACTGGCTATCTGCATATTGGCGGTGCCCGTACCGCCTTATATTGCTGGCTGGCTGCGCGCCGCGCCGGGGGGCAGTTCGTACTGCGCATCGAGGATACCGACCGTGAGCGCAGCACCCAGGCGGCGATTGATGCCATTTTGCAGGCGATGGACTGGCTGGGGCTTTCTTATGACGAAGGTCCGATTTATCAAACGCAGCGCCTTGAGCGCTACAAGCAAGTGGCCGAGCAGCTGGTAGCCGAGGGCAAGGCCTATTACGCCTACGAAAGCCGCGAAGAACTCGACGCCATGCGTGAGGCGGCGATGGCTGCTGGCGAGAAGCCGCGCTATCGCGGCAAATACCGGGATGAAAATGCGCCCTGGCGTGATGACCCCAACCGGGTGATTCGCTTCCGCAACCCGGACAGTGGCAGCGTGGTATTCGATGACCTGGTGAAAGGCCGCATCGAATGGCAGAACAGCGAGCTGGATGATTTGGTGATTTTCCGCCCCGATGGCTACGCCACTTACAACTTCGCGGTGGTGGTGGACGATATGGACATGGGCATCACCCATGTGGTGCGCGGCGATGACCATGTCAACAATACGCCCCGGCAAATCAACCTGTATCAGGCGCTCGGCAAAACCCCGCCGGCATTTGCGCATCTGCCGATGATTCTGGATGAGGCCGGCGCCAAGCTCAGCAAGCGCACCGGCGCGGCTGATGTGATGCAGTACCGCGATGCCGGCTATCTGCCGCATGCGCTGCTGAACTATCTGGTGCGTCTGGGCTGGTCGCATGGCGATCAGGAAATCTTCACCATGGACGAAATGGTGGCACTGTTTGACCTCAAGGATGTCAATGCCAAGGCCTCGCGTCTGGATGCGGCCAAGCTCGGTTGGCTCAACCAGCAATATCTGAAGAACGATGCGCCCGAAGATGTCGCCCGGCACCTGCTTTGGCATCTCCAGCAATGTGGTTATGACCTGCAGCAAGGCCCGGCGCCCAAGGACGTGGTCATCGCCCTGCGTGAGCGGGTGCAGACCTTGAAGGACATGGCCGAGAAGGCCGCAGTCTGGTACCAGCCATTGAGCGAATACGATGAGACGGCAGTTGCCAAGCACTTGGTGGAAAGCGCGCGGGCGCCGCTGACCGCGGTGCGCGAGCAATTGGCAGCGCTGAGCGACTGGCAGCAAGAAGCGGTGGCTGCGGCGCTCAAGGCCACCGCAGCAGAGCTGGGGCTTGGCATGGGCAAGATTGCCCCGGCACTGCGGGTCGCCATTACCGGCACCCAGGTCAGCCCGGATATCTCGCATACCGTGTATCTGGCAGGTCAGGCCGAGGCGCTGCGCCGGATTGATGCGGCGCTGGCCAAAATCCCGGCTTGAGTCACCGGACAGCTCACGGCATTATGCTTGGCATGAGCCAGACGCATCTGCACTGCACTTCGCCCGAGCATCATGTCCATGACGCGGCGGACTTCATCGCCGCCGTTGAGCGCGCCTGTACGCAGCGCGGCCTGCGGCTGACGCCGATCCGGGCGCATGTGCTGCGCCTGATTGCCGAAGAAACCGGTCAGCCCATCAAGGCTTACGACCTGCTGGAGAAAGTGCGTCTAAGCGATGGTCCCGGCGCTGTCGCCCCGCCTACGGTGTATCGCGCACTGGATTTTTTGATGATGAACGGCTTTGTGCACAAGCTCGAATCCATCAATGCTTTTGTCGCCTGTCATCATCCCGATAGCGCGCAACATTCGGTGCCGTTCCTGATTTGCAGCCGCTGCCACCGCGCCGTGGAAATGGAAGATGCCGAAATCGTCACGGTGCTGGAGTCGCGTGCCCGCGCGTTGGGCTTCATGCCGCAGCGGCAAGTGCTGGAAGTCCACGGCCTGTGTGAGCGCTGCGCCAACTGAGCGTTGCACAGGCGCATGAGTTCGCTGCAATCAAGCTTCCAATTTGCCGAACTATCGGTTCCTGCTGCGCTTGAGGCTTGACTCAGCCATGACGGCGCTGATGGTTCCAGAGCACTTCGCCATGGCCGCTGGCGCGCGCCAGGATGCGGGAGAGTACGAACATCAGGTCGGAGAGGCGGTTCAGATAGCGCAGGGCTTGTGGGCGGATGCTTTCCCCCCGTGAAAGCGCCACGCAAAGCCGTTCGGCGCGGCGCACCACGGTACGCGCCAGATGGCAGCGCGCTGCTGCTTCGCCACCGCCGGGCAGGATGAAATCCTTGAGTGGCGGCAGGCTGTCGTTGTAGTGGTCAAGCTGCTGTTCCAACTGCTCAATGTCGGCATCGAAGATGGCGGCGTGACCGGGGATGCACAGCTCTCCGCCGAGGTCGAATAATTGATGCTGGATGGAAATCAGCAGCGGGCGCACGCCAAGGCTGGCGCCATCATCAGGAAAATCGCAGGCAAGAATCAGGCCAATGCAGGCATTGGCCTCGTCCACCGTGCCGTAAGCCTCAACGCGCAGGGACTCTTTGGGTACCCGGCTGCCATCGCCAAGGCCGGTGCTGCCATCGTCGCCGGTGCGGGTATAGATTTTGGAAAGCCGGTTGCCCATTTCAGACCCTTGCCGTTTGCGTGTACTGATTGATGGCCGAGAAAGCCGCAGCAATGATGGCCGCGATGGCGACATACATGGCGGTGGTTTGCAGATATGGCCACAACCAGGTGCTGTAGTTGTTCAGCCAGCCGCTGAAGGTCTTATTGGCGACCGAATCGCTCAGCCAGTAGAAGCTGCCCTGCGAGATGAGCTGGCACAGCGCGACCGAAACCAACAGGCTGATGGCGCCCTTGATGATGTGATTGGTTCCCTTGCCGCCGCCCTGCTTTGCCAGCCACTGACCACCTGCCCACAGGCAGAAGTAGGCCGGAATCAGCATCCAGTAGGCGATGGAGACACAGTAGTGCTGCCAGAAGCTGATACCCTGGCCACTGATAACCCAAATATCCACCGCAATGGCCAGCAGCATCAACAGCGGGAATGCCCAGGCGGTGAAGCGCCGCAGGGCATAGCCGCCGATGAAAAAGGCTGCCCAGGAGCCATCAGGCAGCGCATCGAAATGATTGAGCCGGGTCACGGCCATGAAGGCGATAAGCGCCATCAGGACGGATAGTTCGCTGCGGCGCATGCGGGGAGTGGCTGTCATGGCGGGCATGGGATGGGCTGGGAATGCGTCGATATTATCGGATTGGGACACAAGCGGCTTAAAATCCGCGCATGGAAAAACAGCATGATGTGGTGATTGTTGGTGGCGGATTGGTGGGTTCGAGTCTTGCCATCGCACTGGAGTCCAGCGGTCTTGATGTCGCCTTTGTCGAGGCCGCGCCTGCGGGCGAGCTGCCGCCGGTATTTGACGAGCGCAATTTGAGCTTTGCCGAAACCACCTGCCAGGCGCTGGCGCGGCTCGGTATCTGGCAGCATTTGCGCAGTGCCTCGCCCATTCGTCGCATCCACACCACGCGCCGTGGAGATTTTGGCAAGGTCGTGATGGCAGCGCGCGAGTATGGGCGCGAAGCCTTCGGTCATGTGGTGACCGCCAGCGATTTTGGTCAGGCACTGGAAACACGCATCGCCCAAGTCGGCAATCTTCAGCGCTATCGTCCGGCGCGCTTTGTGGGTAGCTGGCTTGCTGCAAACGGTCTGCGACAGCTGGAAATCGAGTCGGGCGGTGAGCGGCAGCGTGTGCAGGCGCGTCTTCTGGTCGGTGCCGACGGTATGCAAAGCGCAGTGCGACAGGCGCTGGGCATTGCCGCCGAGCAATATGATTATCAGCAGGTGCTGTTTGTTTGCCGGGTGCGTACCTCGCGTCCGCCTGATGGTACGGCCTGGGAGCGTTTGGGTGAGCATGGCCCCACGGCGCTGCTGCCGCGCCTTGACCGCCATTATGGGCTGGTGCATGGCGTGGCCGCCGATGAGGCCGATACGGTTGCAGCGCTGGATGAGGCGGCTTGGCTTACCCGCCTGCAAGAGGCCTTTGGCTGGCGCGCCGGGCGTTTTCTCGCCTCCGGTGCACGCAGCCGTTATCCGATGCTGCGCGTGGTCGCCGAGCGTCTGATGGCGCCGCGCGCAGTGTTGCTGGGCAATGCGGCGCAGAGCATCCATCCGCTGGGGGCGCAAGGCTTCAATCTTGGCCTGCGCGATGCGCTGACCTTGGTGGAAGAAATCGGCCGACACGGCCTGGATACGCCGCAGCTTTTGGAAACATATGCCGAGCGTCGCCGGCAAGATCGCGAGCGCACCCTGTCTTTTTCCGACGGCATGGCAAAAATCAGTGCCAATCCGGGGCTGGGCGTGAGCCTGATGCGCAGCATCGGCATGGGTATTTTGGCCAATACGCCCGGGCTACGCGGCCAACTGGCGGCAGGCGGTATGGGCTATCGCGGTGATTTGCCGGAACTGTGCCGGGAGGTGATGCAATGAGCCGTCGCATGAGGCGTGATGTCATCGTCGTGGGTGCGGGCGTGGTGGGCGCTGCCTGCGCGCTTGCGCTCGCCCGCGCAGGCCTTGAGGTGGCATTGGTCGAGGCGGGTACACCGGCACGCTTTTCCGTGCAAGATCGTGACCTGCGAGTCTATGCGCTGGCGCCGGACAATGCCGCCTTGCTGGATGAAATAGGCGTATGGCAGGAGATCTGCAAAACGCGCGCGCAGCCCTATCGCAAGATGTGGGTCAGCGATGCGGCACGCCCGGATACGCTGATTTTTTCTGCCGATGATTTTGCCCGCCGGGAACTGGGCTGGATTGTGGAAAACAATCTACTGGCCGATCGGCTGTGGCAGGGTGCACAGGAAGCTGGGGTGGAAACCTTGAGTGATGCCCGCATCAGCGGCTTCGAGCCGCTGGCCGATGGCATCCGGCTCACGCTTGCAAGTGGCGAAACCTTGGATGCGCGCTTGGTGGTAGCGGCCGATGGCGCCAATTCCCGATTGCGCGAGCTCGCCAGCATCCCTGTATCCGAACACGACTACCAACAGCGGGGGGTGGTGGCTTATGTGCAGCTTGAAAAGCCGCATCAGCACACCGCCTGGCAACGCTTTTTGCCGACCGGGCCATTGGCCTTTTTGCCTTGCGATGATGAGCGGCTGTGCTCCATCGTCTGGAGCCTGCCCAATGACGAAGCCGAGCGCGTCCTGGCACTGGACGAGGATGCCTTTGCCCTGGAGCTTGCTCATGCATTTGCCGGGCGTTTCGGGCAAATCAGGCTTGCTTCCAAACGGGTGGCGTTTCCGCTCAAGCGGCGGCTGGCTGCGCAGCAATGCCAGGGGCGCTTGTTGCTGATGGGGGATGCCGCGCATGCCGTGCATCCGCTGGCCGGGCAGGGCGTGAACCTGGGGCTGCGCGATGTGGCCGTGCTTTATCGAAGCGTCAAGCGTGCGCGGGCAAAAGGCGCCGATTTTGCTTCCAGCGCCCGCCTGCAACGCTGGGCGCGCGAGCGCCGCAGCGACAATGTGCTTTCCAGCTACGCCTTTGAAGCCATCAACCGGGTGTATTCCAACGACAGCCTGCCACTGACCCTGCTGCGCGGGCGCGCGCTGGGCATCGCCGATGCGATTGCACCACTGCGGCATGCCCTGTGGCGACATGCCGCCGGGATCGCGGCTTGAGGCAGAAGCAAATGATGGTCAGCGGCGCATCGCGCATCGGTTGGTGATGCGCGTTTGCGTAGTCAAGCCAGACGTGCCAGCGCCTGCCCCAGACGTACCGGAGTTTGCGCTTGCAGGGCGGGGTTGAGGGTGGCCACGCCCGGTGGCAGCAGGGTGATGACGGTGGAGCCGTAGTTGAAGCGTGCCATTTCGGCAAAGCGTGTTAGCTGGATGTTCTGGTCGCGGTAGTCCTTGCGGGTGATGCGCTCGGCATAGGCGGGGATTTCCACGCCGCTCCAGACCGTTTCCACGCCCGAAACCAGGAGTGCGCCGACCATTACCTGCGCCATCGGGCCGAAGGCGGTTTCAAAATGGCAGACTAGGCGCTCGTTGCGGGCAAACAGGCGTGGCACGTTGGCCACCGCATCGGTGCCGACTGAAAACAGCCTGCCGGGCACATGCACGGTTTCCACAAGACGGCCATCGCAGGGCATGTGCACGCGGTGATAATCGCGCGGCGAGAGATAGACGGTAGCGAACAGACCGTTTGCGTAGGGTTCGGCTGCACTGGCATCGCCCAGCAGCTCGGCAGTGGTAAACGCTTGCCCCTTGGCCTGGAAGATGCGGCCATTTTCAATCGCGCCGCATTGGCTGATATGACCGTCGGCAGGCATCAGAAGGGTCTTGGGGTCAGCATCCGGGACGCGGGCGCCGGGCTTCAACGCGCGGGTGAAAAACGCATTGAAGCTGGGGTAGGCGTTGGCATCGGGTTCGGCGGCTTCCTGCATGTTGACGGCGAATTTGTCGATCACCGTATCAATCAGGCGCTGCTTGATGGCCGGGTTTTGCGAGTACGCCAGGCGACGCGCCATTGAGGAGAGCAGGCGATGCGGCAGGATATAGGTCAGTTGCGTGATGAGGCTCATGGCAGGTTCTGGCTTAAAAGAATGAAATCGCGAGCAATCTTGTCCGGATCAAAGCTGTGGCTTTGCGGGTCGGGCTGAATCACGCCCGCCATCTGGCCATCGGGATTGATGACGGCAAGTGCGGCCGAATGGTCAACAGCATAGACCTGCGGGTGCTGGGGATTGTTGGGCGGCTGCTTCATGAAGACCAGCGACAGGCTGCGGGCAAAGCGCTGCAGCGCGGCCAGATCGCCGGTGGCGGCGATGGTATCGGCATGGAAGGCATGGGCATAGCGGCCAGTATGCGCCGGGCTGTCGCGTTCGGGGTCCACGGAAACAAACAGCACGCGCGGGCGGGTGGTTTCAGGCAGTGCCTGCCATTGTTTCTGCGCCTGACGCAGCTCGGCAAGCGTGGTGGGGCAGACATCCGGGCAGTGCGTGAAACCGATGAATACCAGTGTCCAGTGGCCTTTGAGGGCATCCAAGGTAAGCGGACTGCCATCATGGCGCAGCAAATCAAAAGGCGGTAGCGGGCGAGGGGTTGCGAAACATTGCAGGACTTCGGTAGGCGGACAACTGGAGCTGGGTGCTGTGTTGAACACTTTGAAGCCGACGAAAATACCGGCTAGCGCCGCGGCCAGTGCCAGCACGATCAGGGAGGTGCGGTTGAGCATGGGTCAGGGGTCAGGGGTCAGGGGTCAGGGGTCAGGGGTCAGGGGTCAGGGGTCAGGGGTCAGGGAAAGCATCGACAGCGGGGCTTGGCTGTCAAGTGCTTTTGCTTTGCGCAATCCCCATTGCCAACTCCCGGCTCTATACTTTCGCACCGCCCCCAATGCCTTGATTGATACCGTGAATCCAGAAAGCACCCCCGAGCTGCACACCCTGATTGATTTCATCCGCTACGGCGCCAGCCGTTTCAACGCGGCCGGGCTGACTTTCGGCCACAGTTATGACAATGCCATCGACGAGGCCACCCAGCTGGTGCTGCACGCGCTGCACATGCCGCATGACCTCTCGCCGGTGTATGGGCAGGCGCGGCTGGTAGAAGCCGAAAAGCGCGCGATTTTTGAGCTGTTCCGCCGTCGTATCGAGGAGCGCATTCCGGCGGCCTATCTGACCGGCGAGGCCTGGTTTGCCGGGCTCTCGTTCAAGACCGACGCCCGCGCGCTGGTGCCGCGCTCGCCGATTGCCGAATTGATCGAGTCGGGCTTCGAGCCGTGGCTGGGCGGGCGCGAAGTGACGCGCGCGCTGGACATCTGCACTGGCTCGGGCTGCATCGCCATCGCCATGGCGCATTACCACCCGGATTGGCAGGTGGATGGCGTGGACATCAGCCCCGAGGCACTCACGCTTGCCGAAGAAAACAAGGCGCGGCTGCTGGCCGATAACGTGCGCCTGTTGCAGTCCGACCTGTTCAGCGCGGTGGCGGGTGAGAAATATCAGCTGATCGTCACCAATCCGCCCTATGTCACCCATGCCGAGACCGATGCGCTGCCGCCGGAATACGCCCACGAGCCGGAGCTGGGGCTGCGTGCTGGCGATGATGGTCTGGATTTGGCGCTGCGCATCCTGCGTGATGCCCCGGACTATTTGACCGAAGATGGCCTGCTGATTTGCGAAGTGGGCGAGGCCGAGAAGGCGCTGTGCGAGCTGCTGCCCGAGCTGCCACTGGCCTGGGTGGAGTTCCGCGTCGGTCAGATGGGGATTTTCGTGGCCGAGCGCGCCGACTTGGTGGCGCATCACGCCCGCATTGCGGAACTGGCTGCCGCGCGCGCATGAACAGCTTCGGGCGGCTGCTGCGCGTCACCACCTTTGGCGAATCGCATGGTCCGGCGATTGGCTGCGTGATTGACGGCTGTCCGCCCGGAATATCCATCACTGCCGAAGACTTCCAGGCCGACCTTGTGCGCCGTGCTACCGGTCGCAGCCGGCATACCTCGCAGCGCCGTGAAGCGGATGAGGTGGAAATCCTCTCCGGCGTGTACGAGGGCAAAACCACCGGTACGCCGCTGGCCTTGCTGATCCGCAACAGCGATGCGCGCAGCCGTGATTACCACGCCATTGCCCGGCAATTCCGGCCGGGACATGCCGACTACAGCTATTGGCAGAAATACGGTATCCGCGACCCACGCGGTGGCGGCCGCAGCAGTGCGCGCGAAACCACGATGCGGGTGGCGGCTGCCGTCATCGCCAAGAAATGGCTGGCCGAGCACTACGGTGTGGTGGTGCGCGGCCATCTGGCGCAGCTGGGTGAGCTGACCCCGACCCGGCATGATTGGGCAGCGGTGGAGCACAACCCGTTTTTCTGGCCGGATGCAGGGCAAGTGTCCGAGCTTGAGGCGTATATGGATGCGCTGCGCAAATCCGGCGATTCGGTCGGTGCCGTGGTGGCGGTCAGCGCCAGCGGTGTGCCGCCGGGCTGGGGCGAGCCGGTTTACGGCAAATTGTCGGCCGATATCGGCGCGGCGATGTTTTCCATCAATGCAGTCAAGGGCGTGGAAATCGGTGAGGGTTTTGCCTCTGTCCGGCAAAAGGGCAGCGAGCACCGCGACCTGATGTATCCGGAGGGTTTTGCCAGCAATCATGCCGGCGGCATTCTCGGCGGCATCAGCAGCGGCCAGCCCATCAGGGTGCAGGTCGCCTTCAAGCCCACCTCCAGCCTGCGGCTGGCAGCGCCCGGCGTGGATGTTGACGGCGCAGCGGTGGAGATCATCACCACCGGGCGTCATGACCCCTGCGTGGGCATCCGTGCCACGCCCATCTGCGAGGCGATGCTGGCGCTGGTGCTGATGGATCATGCCCTGCGTCATCGCGCCCAGTGCGGCGATGTGGGCGAGGTCACCCCGCGTATTCCTTCTTCTCGTGAGTGAACACAATGAGCAACAAGCAATTCAATATCGCCGTTGTCGGCGCGACCGGCGCGGTGGGCGAAACCATGCTGGCCATCCTGGCCGAGCGCCGTTTTCCGGCAGCCAATGTCATCGCCCTGGCCAGTGAGCGCTCGGCGGGCAATCTGCTGGCCTTTGGCGATGATGAGCTGGAAGTGCAGGATTTGGCGGGCTTTGACCCGGCTGGGATCGACATCGCGCTGTTTTCGGCAGGCGGCAGTATCAGCAAGCAATATGCGCCGCAGTTTGCGGCAAAAGGCGCGGTGGTGATTGATAACTCCTCGGCCTTCCGTTATGAGGCCGATGTGCCGCTGGTGGTGAGCGAGGTGAACCCCGAGGCGGTCAAGAACCGTCCGCGCGGCATCATCGCCAATCCCAATTGCTCGACCATGCAGATGCTGGTGGCGCTCAAGCCCATCTACGACGCCTTTGGCATCACCCGTATCAATGTGGCGACCTATCAGTCGGTATCCGGCGCCGGGCGCAGCGCGATGGAAGAGCTGGGCAGGCAGACCGCGCAGCTTTTGAATTTTCAGGGCGCAGCGCCTGAAAAGTTCCCGGTGCAGATCGCCTTCAACCTGATTCCGCATATCGACGAGTTTCTGGACAACGGCTATACCCGCGAAGAAATGAAGCTGGTGTGGGAGACCCGCAAGATTCTGGGCGATGACAGCATCCAGGTGAACCCGACCGCAGTGCGCGTGCCGGTGTTCTACGGCCATAGCGAGGCGGTGAATGTGGAAACCCGCGAGCCGGTCACGGCAGCGGCGGTGCGCGAGCTGCTGCGCAAGGCGCCGGGGGTGGAAGTGGTGGATGCGCCGCGTGCCGGTGGCTATCCGACCCCGGTGACGCATGCCTCGGGCAATGATGCGGTATATGTGGGACGCATCCGCCAGGATGAATCGCATCCGCGCGCGGTCAATCTGTGGATCGTGGCCGACAATATCCGCAAGGGCGCGGCGCTCAATGCGGTACAGATAGCTGAATTGATTGCAAATGAGGCATAAGTCCGGCTAGAGTTGCCGCCAATTATGAAGAAGTTACTGCAAACACTTGTCTTGACAGCATTTGTTGCCTTGGCAGCACCTGTCTGGGCGCTTGGGCTTGGACAGTTGAAGCTCAAGTCCGGGCAAGGCCAGCCATTGCTGGCCGAAATTCCGGTGATTACCGCCGAGCCGGCCGAGCTGGAGCGACTGCAGGCGCGGCTGGCCTCCCCGGAGACTTTCCTGCGTGTGGGACTGCCGCTGCCGGACAGCCTGGTATCGGATTTGCAGTTCTCGCTGGTGCGTGATGCCGAGGGCAAGCCGGTGATTCGCGTCACCAGCCCGGGGCCTGTAGCCATTCCGATGCTGACTTTCCTGCTGGAAGTGGACTGGGGTGAAGGGCGTCTGGTGCGTGAGTATTCGGTGCTGGTGGCTGCGCCCGAAAGCGTGGCAGCGGCTGCGGTGCCGGAGATTGAAGCGGCTGAAGGCGCGCCTTCCAATACCATCGTGCGTGATGCAGAAGCTGCCAGCAGCCAGGTGCCGTTGCCGGAAGCCAATACCACAGCGACGGCCAATGCCAGTAGTGAAGCCGTAACGCCGCTAGCGACTGCCGCCCCTGCCAATAACGCAGTCGTTGCCGCGCCTGCCAGCATGGTGGGGCAAACCCTGCCTGCGGTGCAACGCGGGCAGACGCTTTCGGGCATTGCCGCGGCCATGAAGCAGCCGGGACAGGACTTGCAGACCATAATGGCGGCCTTGTTGCTGGCCAATCCAGAGGCGTTCATCAATGGCAACCCGCACCGCCTGCGGGAAGGCGCAGTGCTGCAATTGCCGGCAGGCGATGCGGCCAGTGGCGGATTTGCTTCTGCCGAAGTCAAGGCGATGGCCGCGCAGCTCTCGCAATGGCGCGCGCGCTCAGGGCGTCGTGGTCGCGCGGTGGATGTGGCCAGTGGCGTGAGTGATGCTTCTGGTGCGCGCGGCAACCAATCAAATACCGCAAACACGCGCCGCAGTGCGCGACTTGAAATCGCGCCGGCTGCCACCTCGGCCGCTGCCGCTGCCAGCCTGTCGGGGACAGGCGGCAAAGGAGATTCACTGATGGCACAACAATTGCAAGAAGCGCAGGAAACCATTGCCGCCCGTGATGCGGAAGTGGCCGAACTCAAATCGCGCGTGGCTGAACTTGAAAAGCTCAAGGAACAGCAGAACCAGCTGATCCAGATGAAAGACGGCGAGCTGGCGCTGGTGCAGCAGCAGCTCAAAGCCCAGAATGCAGGCCGTAGCGATGCCGCTGGCGGACACACCCTGCTGTGGTCGGCATTGGCCGTATTGCTGCTGGCGGGCATCGTGTTTGCCGTATGGCTGCAGCGTCAGCGCAAGCAGGCTGCCTGGGATGCCGCCATCAAGCGTGGTGCGGGTGCGGCCTCTGAGCGGCAGGCACCGTCCTTCAGTGAAGATTTTGCGCAGGCTTATGATGCCGACGGCGCCGGGCAAGCGGCTGAGGCGAGCGCAGTGTTGCCAGCCGAAGGCGCTGAAGATGGCTTGACGGAGGATTTGGTCAATCAGGCAAAGGCTCCGTCTGAGTCGGATATGCCGCAAGCCGCCGGCGTGCAGACGGCCAACACCTTGTGGCATCTGCCCTCGTGGGTAGGCAGCGCCAGCCATGAGTGGGAAAAGAATGGCGATGACAAAGATACCGTGGCGCTCAAGCCACTGACCGATGACCCGGCCAAGGTCGGTGCCTGGACCTTCCCGGTCGATGCTGGCGAGCCGCGTGCCGAAGGCTTTGCAAGCCAGGCACAGCCGGTTCTGCCCGATACCGTGCCTGCCGTGCCCGCAGCGGGCGATGCGTTGCCCGCCGATGCCGCCATTGAGCCGGCCGGGAGTGAGGCGCTTGGGGCTGATTTCGAGGACGGTCGCCTGATGCTGGCGCGTACCTATATCGAGCTTGGCGACTACGGCACTGCCCGGCTGCTGCTGCAGCAGGTAATGGATGAGGGTGAAGCCGCTCAGGCATCGCGGGCACAGCAACTGCTGAATGAGCTGGATTGATGGCGCGCTGGGCGCTGGGCGTTGAATATCAGGGCAGCCGCTATCTGGGCTGGCAGCGTTTGGGCGATAACGGCCCGACGCTGCAACAGACGCTGGAAAACGCCATCGCCCGCGTGGCCAATCATCTGGTCGATACGGTATGTGCAGGCCGGACCGATGCTGGCGTGCATGCCCGCTGCCAGGTGGTGCATTTCGACTCTGCTGCCGCGCGTGATGCGCGAGCCTGGATGCTGGGCATCACCTCGCAATTGCCGCCCGATATGGCGGTGCGCTGGTGCGTGCCGGTGGCCGATGACTTTAGCGCGCGTTTTTCTGCCCACGCCCGGCGCTATCGCTATCGCATCCTGAACCGGCCGGTGCGTCCCGGTATCGAGCGCGACTATCTGGGCTGGGAGCGTCGCCCACTGGATGCCGGGCGCATGCATCAGGCAGCACAGGCGCTGCTCGGCGAGCAGGATTTTTCCGCATTCCGCACAGTGCATTGCCAGGCGACTCACCCGCGCCGGGAAATGCAGCACATCAGTGTCCAGCGTCATGGCGATGAAGTGCATGTGGAAGTGCAGGCCAATGCCTTCCTGCATCACATGGTGCGCAATATCGTCGGCTCGCTGATTCCGGTGGGCGCGGGCGAGAAGCCGCCTACCTGGCTGGCCGAATTGCTGGCAGGTCGCGACCGCACCCAGGCAGGACCCACGGCGGCGGCGGCCGGGCTTTGTTTCCTGCATCCGCTTTACGATGCCCGCTACGGCCTGCCGGATGAAGTCAGCACAAACCGATGAGCGCCGTGCCTGCCAGAGTCCGCATCAAGCTCTGTGGCTTTACCCGCCCCGGGGATGTGCGGCTGGCTTGCGAGTTGGGCGTGGATGCGCTGGGTCTGATTTTTGCCCATAACAGCTCGCGTCGTTTGTCATTGTCGCAGGCGGGCATGTTGCGGCAGGCGATGGCGCCGCTAACCTGTGCGGTGGCGCTGTTCATGAACAATCCGCGCGCAGAAGTCGCCGCCGTGGTGGCGCGCATCGCCCCGAATGTTTTGCAGTTTCATGGCGATGAAGAAGATGAGTTCTGCCGCAGTTTCGGCCTGCCGTATATCAAGACCATTGCCATGGGCGGGGAGCAATCGCTGGATATGCAGGCCACCGTGGAAACTTTTCCGCATGCTGCGGCGTTTTTGCTGGATGGCCATGCGCCGGGGGCAGCAGGCGGCAGCGGCCAGGGGTTTGATTGGGCATGCTTGCCCAAAGACAGTCCAAAGCCGTTGATGGTGGCAGGTGGCCTGAGCCCGGAAAACGTCTATGGCCTGGTCAGGGCGCATCGCCCCTGGGCGGTGGATGCGGCCTCGGGGGTAGAGCTTGCCCCCGGCATCAAGGATGGCGATAAGATGCGCGCCTTCATCGCGGCGGTGCAGCGCGCCAACCATGAAAACGCGGCAGGCTGATGCCAATGCTCACGCGCCGCCATTACAGGGGAATCTCATGAAAACCACCCACTATTTGCTTGTTGCCGTGGCGGTTCTGCTGGCGGCGCTGATATCGCTGCTGTTCTATGACTTTGTCTACAGCAACAAGGCCGAGCAGCGCACGCTCGACTATATACAGCAGGAAATGAGCACAAGAAATGCAGAGCAGATGCGCGAATTGCGGCAACTGGCCTATGACAGCGAAAGCATCCTGGCAGCGGCCAATGGCGCGGCCTATCTGAAGACCATGATTGCCGAGTATTACGCGGAGCATCAACGCCTGCCCACCTCATTGAGCGACTTGAATCTCGCTCATGACTGGACGCCCAACTCAAGGCTGAAAGCCGTAAAAATAGATGGCAACGCCCGCGTCACGATGGTCATTGATGCCGCGCATAGCAAAGGCACACTGGTCTATGTGCCCGGCATTCATCAAGACCAGTTTGTGGAGTGGCGCTGTAGCACCCCGGATATCAGGGATATTGGCCGGCACCTGCCGACTTGCGAATATACCGGGCGCTGATTTATGTCTGCCGCCATCCACGCCTTCCCAATCGCTTGAGTTTCACCGATGACTGATTTCCATGCCTATCCCGATGCCAGCGGCCATTTCGGGCGTTTTGGCGGGCGCTTTGTCGCCGAAACCCTGATTGGCCCTTTGCAGGAGCTGGCCGCCGCCTATGATGCAGCGCGTGCCGACCCGGCCTTCCAGGCCGCCTTTGATGCCGACCTTGCCCATTATGTGGGGCGGCCAAGTCCGATTTATCACGCCCGGCGTTTGAGCCGGGAAAACGGTGGCGCGCAGATTCTTTTGAAGCGCGAAGACCTGAACCACACCGGCGCGCACAAAATCAACAACACCATCGGTCAGGCATTGCTGGCCGCGCGCATGGGCAAGCCGCGCATCATTGCCGAAACCGGCGCCGGCCAGCATGGTGTTGCCAGTGCTACCGTGGCTGCGCGTCTGGGGCTCGAATGCGTGGTGTACATGGGCGCCACCGATGTCGAGCGGCAAAAGGCCAATGTCTGGCGGATGAAGCTGCTGGGGGCGGAGGTGATTCCGGTCAAGTCCGGTTCGGCCACGCTCAAGGACGCCTTGAACGAGGCGATGCGCGACTGGGTAACGAATGTCGCCAATACCTTCTACATCATCGGCACCGTGGCCGGCCCCGACCCGTATCCGCGCATGGTGCGCGATTTCAACGCCGTGGTCGGGCGCGAGGCGCGCGCGCAGATGCTGGCCGAATATGGCCGCCTGCCGGATGCGGTGACCGCTTGTGTGGGGGGTGGCAGCAATGCCATCGGCATTTTTCATGCCTTCCTGAATGACCACCAGGTACGGCTAGTGGGCGCAGAAGCGGCCGGGCAGGGCATCGATACCGGCCAGCATGCGGCATCGTTGGCCGCAGGCCGCCCCGGCGTGCTGCATGGCAACCGTACCTATGTGCTCTGCGATGACGATGGCCAAATCACCGAAACCCATTCGATTTCAGCCGGTCTGGACTATCCCGGTGTGGGGCCTGAGCACGCCTTTCTGAAAGAAACCGGGCGTGCGCAGTATCTGGGCATTACCGACGCCGAGGCGCTGGCCGCCTTCCATCAGCTGACCCGCTGCGAAGGCATCCTGCCAGCGCTGGAATCGGGCCATGCCATCGCCCAAGCCCTGAAGCTGGCGCGCGAGCTGCCGCCTGATGCGCTGGTGCTGTGCAATCTCTCCGGCCGTGGCGACAAGGACATCCACACCATCGCCGCCCATCAGGGGATTGAACTGTGAGCCGACTTGATCACTGTTTTGCACGCCTGCGTGCACAAGGCCGCAAGGCGCTGATTCCGTTCATGAGCGCAGGCGATCCGTCGCTGGAGGCCACCGTGCCACTGATGCACGCGCTGGTGGCAGCCGGTGCCGATGTGCTGGAGCTGGGGGTGCCGTTTTCCGACCCGATGGCCGATGGCCCGGTGATCCAGCAAGCCTCCGAGCGAGCTATCGCCCGTGGTGCCGGGCTTGCCCATGCGCTGCAAAGCGTCAAGGCTTTCCGCGCCAGCGATAGCCAGACCCCGGTGGTGCTGATGGGCTATCTCAATCCGGTGGAGATTCTGGGCGCAGACACCTTTGCCCAGCGCGCTGCCGATGCCGGCGTGGATGGTGTGCTGCTGGTGGACTTGCCGCCGGAGGAAGCCGATGGCTTGCAACAGGCATTGCAGGCATATGGCATCGCGCTGATCTGGCTGGCATCGCCAACCACCGATGCGGCGCGTCTGGCAGCACTCAATGCCCGCGCAGCGGGCTATCTGTATTACGTCAGTTATGCCGGTGTGACCGGCGCCAATCACTTGAGCCCTGCCGACGCAGGCGCACGGCTTGCAGCCATTCGCCGTGATTGCCCGGTGCCGGTGGTGGCGGGCTTTGGCATCAAGGATGCACAAAGCGCAGCAGCCATGGCCGCCAACGCCGATGGCGTGGTGGTCGGCAGCGCCCTGGTGGCGGCACTGGCCGATAGCGCTAGTGTGGATGAAGCCTGCCGGCGTGCCCATGATTTTCTTGCGCCATTGCGTACGGCGCTGGGTGCTTGTTTGGAAGCCTAGAGCCTATTCAAGGGTTCTTATTGCTGTCCTTTGCGATGCAGCCCATTGGGCAACATAAGAATGACAAAGGCCACAAAATGTAATCCTCTCAGCACGCCTGTTAGTCGCTCGTTATCACAAAGCGCCTGCCCCCCCCCGGCGAGTCCCGCAATCACCTCGCCGAAAGTCCTGTTTTTGGAATGTATGCTTGACGAGAAGCTTGCGGACCCACTTTAGTGGGCAGCTTGGGGCGTATCATCAAATTGTCTGATGCCTTCCTAGGTTTCTTACTTATTGATGCTAACTGACTTCACGCAACTCATGTCGATATTCTGAAATATATGTATATGAATATTTGAGTTGCTGGAGCCCAGGCTGACTCGTCTGCTTGGAGGACTAGGGTAGGGTGTAGAGAAGTCAAGAACTTGGTATCCAGATACTTTTAGTTCACTTTCTAGCAGGGTTGAAGGGATGCAGTGCGTCTTTTCAAGGTCAAAGGAAACGGCAGAACCAGTTGATAAAACAACTCCTTTCAGCTTGCGGAGCCCATATGTATTGACAATTCTGGCGTACTCAGGCTCGCTTAATTCATCCTTATTAATTTCATTTGCTAACGCCACACTTGCTTGTGCTAGCTTTTTTGAAAACGTCTCTTTTGAATGTATGGGTGTAGTGCAGCCTACCAAAAGAAAAAGTGAAAATAGAATGTTAAGGGGTTTGATCATAAAATCCTCTGCCATTGCCGCCATTTGACTGAGTTAGGGGTGGCTCAGGCAGGCTGCCTCTTGTATTGTAGTAGGCGGCTCAGTACGTAACGACTCCATCGCTGCTCAGATCAGGGTCTCTGTCCAGACTTGGCGCTGGACTCGAAGATTTAATATGGTTAACCAAATGGTTTGTTACTTCAATCCCCGCTAAGCAACTTTGATAGAAGATTTCTGCTTGGGGGTCAAGAACGTAACTAGCCTCTTGTGCGGTCAAGTTCAGTTTTGAATTTTTAGCCTTTAGCTCTGCGATGCCATCGTAAGCAAGATTGAATCGCTTTAGCCTCATGCATTGCCCTGCCTTGCGCATATTCATTGGCGTTTGGGGCATGTATGTATGTGGCATCGCTGGCTGCTATCGCATGTCCGAGCTCATGTAATGTGGACCCCTTCGTAGCCTTCCCCGTCAAGTAGACAGTTGTAAAGGAGAATTTGCCCGTTCGCATTGTTGTCGAAAGGCGCTCGGTGGCAGGTTGCCAAGCCAATCATGCGGGCGATCTCCGTTGTAGCTTTGCAGCCAAAGGTCGGTGATGTCACGCACCTGCTCAAGATCTTCGAAACAGGTGCGTGTCTAGCACTTCAGTGCGATAGGTTTTGTTGAATCGTTCAATGAATGTAAGCGTTCTGGTTCAGCTTGCTGGGCTGGATATAGCGCAGGGATATGCTGTTGAACTTGACCCACTGGATGCTTGCGGCACCACTCCATCAAGCTTTATACGGTTTTGTATATGTGCCTGAAAGTAGCATGGGTCTTGTGGGTACTAGGCAAAGGCCCTGAGCAAGCTCTAAACTGCCGCGCTTCACTTGCAGGAGTCCATGCAATGTCCTGGCTCAAAAAACTCACCAGTCCCCGCATCCGTACCGAAACCGCCAGTGAGCGCAAGCGCAGCGTGCCTGAGGGGCTGTGGGAGAAATGCCGGCGCTGTGGTGAAGTGCTGTATCGCCCGGAACTGGAGGCCAATCAGGAGGTCTGTCCCAAGTGCGGCTTCCATATGCCCATTCGCGCCCGCGCCCGACTGGCGGCTTTTCTGGATATTGGCACGGGTCGTGAGTTGGGCGGCAAGTTGGGGCCAACCGACGTACTCAAATTCCGCGACCAGAAGCGCTATGTCGAGCGCATCAAGGCCGCACAAAAATCCACCGGCGAGCGCGATGCGCTGGTGACCATGCAGGGCAAGCTCAAAGGTCGTCCGATTGTGGCCAGTGCGTTTGACTTTGCCTTCATGGGCGGCTCGATGGGCTCGGTGGTGGGGGAGCGCTTCACCCTGGGCGCCGAGCGTGCGGCAGAAATTGGCGCGCCGTTTGTGTGTTTCTCTGCCAGTGGCGGCGCGCGCATGCAGGAGAGCCTGTTCTCGCTGATGCAGATGGCCAAGACCTCGGCGGCGCTGGGGCGCTTGCGTGCCAAGGGGCTGCCGTATTTCTCAGTGCTGACCCATCCGACCACCGGCGGGGTGTCGGCCAGCTTCGCCATGCTCGGCGATATCAATATCGCCGAGCCCGAAGCGCTGATTGGTTTTGCCGGGCCGCGTGTCATTGAGCAGACCGTGCGCGAGAAGTTGCCCGAGGGGTTCCAGCGCAGCGAATTTTTGCTTGAGCACGGTGCGATCGACCAAATCTGCGACCGCCGTGAAATGCGTGACCGGATCGCCGAGCTCTCGGCGCTTCTGATGCAGCAGCCGCAGCCGCCGGAAGACAGCGAACTGGTCGCATAACCCCAAACATCAAAGGAGCCAAGCATGGCACGCAAATACTTTGGCACCGATGGCATCCGTGGTCGGGTCGGTGATGGCGTGATTTCCGCAGATTTTGTGCTGCGCCTTGGCAATGCCTATGGTCATGCACTGCGCGAGCGCCGTGGGGATGGCTGGCGCAAGCCGAAAGTGGTGATCGGCAAGGACACCCGCATTTCCAACTATATGTTCGAGGCGGCGCTGGAGGCAGGGCTTTCCGCCGCTGGTGTGGATGTGGAGCTGATGGGGCCGATGCCCACGCCTGCGGTGGCGCATCTGACCCGTTCGCTGCGCGCTGATGGCGGCATCGTGATTTCTGCCTCGCACAACCCGCATCATGACAATGGCATCAAATTCTTTTCTGCCGATGGTGAAAAGCTCAGTGATGCCGATGAGCTCTTGATTGAAGCGGCGCTGGAGAAACCGTTTTTCACCGTGCCCTCCGAGCAACTGGGGCGGGCGGTGCGCACCGAGGATGCCATCGGTCGCTATGTGGAAGCCTGCAAGAACTCGGTGCCGCGCGGCTTTGACCTCAACGGCCTGCATCTGGTGGTGGATGCGGCCAATGGCGCCAATTACAAGCTCGGGCCGCTGGTGCTGCGTGAATTGGGTGCGCAGGTGGATGCCATCGGCATCTCGCCCAATGGCCTGAATATCAACGATGCTGTCGGCTCTACCCATCCCGAGGCGCTGGTCGCCGAAGTCAGGGCACGCGGCGCGGCGCTGGGTATTGCCTTTGATGGCGATGGTGACCGGGTGCTGTTTGTCGATGGCCAGGGTCAAGTGCGCGATGGCGATGACCTGCTCTGGGTGTTGGCCTCGCACTGGCAAAACACAGGCCGCCTGAAAGGCCCGGTGGTCGGCACCCTGATGAGCAATTACGGGCTGGAGCGTGCGCTGGCCGCTGCCGGGATTGGTTTTTTGCGCAGCAAGGTCGGCGACCGTCATGTACACCAGATGCTGCTGCAAAAGCAGGGCATCCTGGGGGGCGAGGCCTCCGGGCACTTGCTTTGCCTGGATCGTGCCAGTACCGGGGACGGCATCATCGCCGCGCTGCAAGTGCTGGAGGTACTGCGCGAGCGCGATATCTCGCTGGCCGATGCGCTGGCCGGGATGGAAAAACTACCACAGCAGACCCGCAATATCCGCATCGCGCCAGGCGTTGCCGTGACCGAGCTGGATTCGGTCAAGGCCGCGCTTGCCGATGCACAGCAGCGTGTCGCCGGACGCGGTCGCGCTTTCTTGCGCCCCTCCGGTACCGAGCCGGTGGTGCGGGTGACGGTGGAAGCTGACGAGGCCGCACTGATGCAGGACACCCTCGATGCCCTGGCGGCGGCGGTGCAGGCTGCGGCTGCCGCAGCTTGATTTGCCGCAATCCAAACCGGGGCGTACGGACTAGAATAGCGCGCCTGTTTTGATGTCTTTGAATACTATCGCCATGAGTCATATCCCCACCCTTGATATTCGCCGTTTCAATCACCCTACCAGTGCCGAAGACCGCGCTGCATTCGTGCAGGAGTTGGCCGCCACCTACCGTGAGTGGGGCTTTGCCGGGATTTGTGGCCATGATATCGCTGACGAGCTGGTGGATGCGGCCTATGCCGACTTTCAGGCGTTCTTTGCCCTGCCAGAAAACGTCAAGAAGCGCTATCACCTCGAAGGCAAGGGTGGGGCGCGCGGCTATACCCCGTTTGGCATTGAAACGGCCAAGGGCGCGCAGCACCATGACTTGAAGGAGTTCTGGCATATCGGCCGGGAAATCGACCGCACATCCCGGCATGCTGAGGTGATGCCCGCCAATGTCTGGCCGGAAGAAGTGCCGGGTTTTCGTGAAAACGGCTATGCCCTGTATCAGGCGCTGGACAAGCTCGGCTCGCAGGTGCTCTCGGCGTTGGCGCTCTCGCTGGATCTGCCCGAAAACTGGTTTGCCGACAAGACCGATAGCGGCAACTCCATCCTGCGCCCGATTCACTACCCGCCCATCACCACGCCCAATATTCCCAATGTGCGTGCCGGTGCGCATGAAGACATCAATCTCATCACCCTGCTGGTTGGCGCCAGCGCGGCCGGGTTGGAAGTGCTCTCGCGCAAGGGCGAGTGGGTGCCGTACACCGCAGCGCCGGGCACCATCGTGGTGAATATCGGCGATATGCTGCAGCGCCTGACCAACCATGTGTATCCCTCGACTACCCATCGGGTGGTCAATCCGCCGGGGGACGAAGCCCGCCAGCCGCGCTATTCCACGCCGTTCTTCCTGCATCCCAATCCGGACTTCCTGATTGATGTGCTGCCGCAGTGCGTCAGCGCCGACAACCCCAATCGTTACCCTGAACCCATCACCGCGCATGGCTATCTGATGGAACGCCTGCGTGAAATCAAACTGGCCTGAACATCAAGGAGTTGAGAGATGCGCAAGAAAATCGCCGCCGGTAACTGGAAATTGAATGGCAGCCGCAGCTTTGCCCGCGAGCTTCTGGCTGCGCTGGACGCGCCCAAGGCAGAGGGCAAGGCCGAGGTGCTGGTATTCCCGCCGGCACTGTATCTGGCCGAACTTGTCGGCAAGTATCCCGGCATCGGTTTGGGTGCGCAGGATGTCAGCGTCCATGAAAAGGGTGCCTATACCGGCGAAATCTCTGCGCAAATGCTCAAAGACATCGGGGCTACCCACACCTTGGTGGGGCATTCGGAGCGCCGCCAGTATCACGGCGAAAGCAGTGCCGTGGTCGCGCAGAAATTTGCCGCGGCCAAGGCCGCCGGCATCGTGCCGGTGCTGTGCGTGGGCGAAACCCTGCAAGAGCGCGAAGCCGGGCAGACCGAACAACGTATCGCCGAGCAACTGGATGCGGTGTTTGCGCAGCTGGGTGAAAAAGCCCTGGCCGATGCCATCGTGGCCTATGAGCCGGTGTGGGCCATTGGCACCGGCAAAACCGCAACCCCGGATGAGGCGCAGGCAGTGCACGCCTTCATCCGTAGCGAAGTGGCGCGCCGGGATGCTAGTATTGCCAGCTCGCTGCCGATTCTCTATGGCGGCAGCGTCAAGGCCGACAATGCTGCCCAGCTGTTTGCACAGCCGGATGTCGATGGCGGTCTCGTGGGCGGCGCCTCACTGGCGGCCGCCGAATTCAACGGCATCATCGCTGCGGCGAATGCCTGACGGAAGTTTAGATACATGCTGCTCTGGATTCTCAATATCATTTATGTGCTGGTCGCCATCGCGATGATCGTGATGATTCTGCTGCAACAAGGCTCGGGTGCCGCAGCAGGGGCAGGTTTTGGCGGCGGGGCTTCGGCGACCGTGTTTGGTGCGCGCGGGGCTTCCAACTTCCTGTCCAAATCCACCAAATGGCTGGCGGTCGTGTTTTTTGGCATGACCCTTGGCATGGCCTGGATGCATATGCAGGGCGCGCGCAATGCCGGACAGCAAGGCGGCGATCTGGGTGTGATGGCAAACCTGCCGCAAGAGGCAGCAGCCCCTGCGGAAAATGCAGTGCCAGCCATTCCAAGCGCGCCGGTTGCGCCTGCTGCTCAGCCGCAAGTGACGCCTGAAGCGCCAAAAGCAGAAAATTCTGCTGAAAAAAGCGCACAAGAAGGATAATTTCGGATTACAATATCGCGCTTCCCGTAGTGCGCTTGAGTATTTCGGGAAACTTGCCCAGGTGGCGGAATTGGTAGACGCACTACCTTGAGGTGGTAGCGGCTTAGGTCGTAGGGGTTCGAGTCCCCTCTTGGGCACCACTTGTACCGTATCCGGGCCTCTCTAGAGGCCCGGATGCACATTAGCCACGCCGCGTACCTCGCGCGGCCTAGCCGACGAGACTAGCCGTGCTGGCACAATACTTGCCGACTCTGCTGTTTTTGATCGTTGCCACCGGGATTGGCGTTGCGCTGATCGTCATCGGCAACCTGGTCGGGCCCAAAAAGCCCAGCGCCGAGAAACTCTCTCCTTACGAGTGTGGCTTCCTGCCCTTCGAGGATGCGCGCATGCAGTTCGACGTGCGCTATTACCTGATCGCCATCCAGTTCATCGTCTTTGACCTGGAAATCATCTTCATCGTGCCGTGGACACAGGTATTCATGGAGCTGGGCGCACGCAGCCTGGTCACCATGGGCTTGTTTGTCGGCATGTTGTTCCTCGGCTTTGTTTACGTCTGGAAGAGGGGGGCGCTCGAATGGGAGTAAGCCATACGCCATTCTTCAATCCGCTGCCGGAAGGGCGGCTGGACGATTTGCTGCGCCCCGAGCATGACAATCCGGTGATGCAGCAGGGCTTTGTCACCACCAGCATGGATGCGCTGTGGAACTGGGCGCGTACCGGCTCGATGTGGCCGATGACCTTTGGTCTGGCCTGCTGTGCGGTGGAAATGATGCACGCCGGCTGTGCACGCATCGACATGGATCGCTTCGGTGTGGTGTTCCGCCCCTCGCCGCGGCAGTCGGACGTGATGATCGTGGCCGGCACCCTGGTCAACAAGATGGCGCCGGCGCTGCGCAAGGTGTACGACCAGATGCCCGACCCCAAGTGGGTGATTTCCATGGGCAGCTGCGCCAATGGTGGCGGCTATTACCACTATTCCTATTCGGTGGTGCGCGGCTGTGACCGCGTGGTGCCGGTGGATGTGTATGTGCCGGGCTGTCCGCCCACGGCCGAGGCGCTGACCTACGGCATTTTGCAGCTGCAAAAGAAAATCCGCCGCAGCACGGTATTTGGCAAGAAGCGGGCCGAAGCTGCGCACTCCCTTGTGCATTCCTGAGCATCAAAGGCATGAATTCCAATTCCGCGAACTTCGCAGATGCCCTGCGTGAGCGCTTTCCGGACTGTCATGTGCGGGTGGCCGAGCCGCGTGGTGAAATCACTCTGGACGCGCCAGCAGGGCAGTGGCTGACGGTGGCGCGCACGCTGCGCGATGTGTTTGGCTTCGAGCAGTGCATCGATATCAGCGGCATCGACTATATGGGCTATGGCAGCGACGAGTGGGATACCGATGTGTCCTCGCGCGGCTTCAGCCGGGGGGTGGAAGGCGCCAATGTCGGCCGTTTCAAGTGGGGGCAGGCGATGAGCGAGCAAGCCCCGCAGCCGCAGGCCATCGAGCGCGTCGATGCCCGCCCGCCGCAGCGTTTTGCTGCCGTGGCGCATTTGCTGTCCATCAGCCGCAACCAGCGCCTGCGCCTGCGCGAGTTCTGCGCCAATGACGATATGCCGATGGTCGATTCGCTGACCAGCGTCTGGCCGGGCGCCAACTGGTTCGAGCGTGAAGCCTTTGACCTGTTCGGCATCATCTTCCGTGGCCACCCGGACTTGCGCCGCATCCTCACCGATTACGGTTTTGTCGGCTATCCGTTCCGCAAGGACTTCCCGCTGATTGGCAATGTCGAAGTGCGCTACGACGCCGAGAAACAGCGCGTGGCGTACGAGCCGGTGACATCGGTGGAGCCGCGCGTGGGTGTGCCACGCGTGGTACGCGATGATGCGCGTTTTGCCACGGCCGAAGGCGAAGACAAAGACCTGAAACTGGGGAGCGCTACGCGATGAATCACGTCAACTCCCATTTGCCGCCGCATGGCCTCTTGGCCAGCAATGCCGAAGAAGCCCGTCAGGAAATCCGCAATTACACGCTGAACTTCGGTCCGCAACACCCGGCCGCGCACGGCGTATTGCGCCTGATTCTGGAAATGGACGGCGAAACCATCGTGCGCGCCGATCCGCATATCGGCCTTCTGCATCGCGGCACGGAAAAACTGGCCGAATCCAAGCCGTTCAACCAGTCCATCGGCTATATGGACCGGCTCGACTATGTGTCGATGATGTGCAATGAGCATGCCTATGTGCGTGCCATCGAAACCCTGCTGGGCGTGGAAGCCCCTGAACGCGCGCAGTGGATTCGCACCATGTTCGACGAAATCACCCGCATCCTGAACCATCTGATGTGGGTCGGCTCCAACGCGCTTGACTTGGGTGCGATGGCGGTGATGCTGTATGCCTTCCGCGAGCGCGAAGAACTGATGGATGCCTACGAGGCGGTCAGTGGCGCGCGCATGCATGCGGCCTATTACCGTCCCGGCGGCGTGTACCGCGACCTGCCCGCGCGCATGCCGCAGTACAAGGAATCGAAGTGGCGCAAGGGTGGCAAGCTCAAGCGTTTCAACGAAGCCCGCGAAGGCTCGCTGTTGGATTATCTGGAAGCCTTTACCCGCGACTTCCCCAAGCGCGTGGACGAGTATGAAACCCTGCTCACCGATAACCGCATCTGGAAGCAGCGTACCGTCGGCATCGGCGTGGTTTCGCCTGAGCAGGCCTATGCCTGGGGCATGACCGGCGCCATGCTGCGCGGCTCGGGTGTGGCCTGGGATCTGCGCAAGCAGCAGCCTTATGCCAAATACGCCGAAGTCGATTTCGACATCCCGGTGGGCGTCAATGGCGACTGCTATGACCGTTATCTGGTGCGCATCGCCGAGATGCGCCAGTCCAACCGCATCATCGCCCAGTGCGTGAAGTGGCTGAAGGAAAACCCAGGTCCGGTGATGCTGGACAACAAGAAAGTGTCGCCGCCGCGCCGTGAAGCGATGAAGGACGACATGGAAGCCCTGATTCACCACTTCAAGCTGTTCTCCGAGGGCTATTCGGTGCCTGCCGGAGAAACCTATGCGGCGGTGGAAGCGCCCAAGGGCGAGTTTGGTTGCTGGCTGGTGTCCGACGGCGCCAACAAGCCGTTCCGCTGCAAGCTGCGTGCTCCGGGCTTTGCCCATCTCTCGTCGATGGACGCCATCGTCAAGGGCCATATGCTGGCCGACGTGGTGGCGATGATCGGCACTTATGACATCGTCTTTGGTGAGGTTGACCGATGAAAGCCACCGGCAATTTCGAAAACGCGCGCAATGTCGATCCGATGGTGGTGCTGTCGGCCGAAACCCGCGCGCATATCGACCACTGGCTGAGCAAGTTTCCGCCCGACCGCAAGCGCTCTGCCGTATTGCAGGGGCTGCACGCGGCGCAGGAGCAAAACGGCGGCTGGCTGTCGGATGAAATCATCGCTGCGGTCGCCAAGTACTTGGGGCTGCCGCCGGTATGGGCGTATGAAGTCGCCACCTTCTATTCGATGTTCGAGACCGAAAAGGTCGGCCGACACAATGTGGCGTTCTGCACCAATATCAGCTGCTGGTTGAATGGCGCAGAAAAGCTGGTTGAGCACGCAGAAAAGAAACTGGGCTGCAAGCTTGGTGAATCCACTGCCGATGGTCGGGTGTATCTCAAGCGCGAAGAAGAGTGCGTGGCGGCCTGCTGCGGTGCGCCGGTGGTGGTCATCAATGGTCATTACCACGAAAAACTCACCACCGAGAAGGTGGACGCGCTTCTGGACGGGTTGAAATAACATGGCCGGACATTCGCATTATTCGGAAGGCTACGGCCCGGTCGGGCCTGCGCCGCAGGCGCACAATGTGGTCTATACCACGCTGCATTTCGACAAGCCCTGGTCGTATGAGAACTATCTCAAGACCGGCGGCTATGTGGCGCTGCGCAAGATTCTGGAAGAAAAAATCCCGCCGGCCGACATCATCGAGATGGTCAAGGCCTCCGGCCTGCGTGGCCGTGGCGGCGCAGGCTTCCCGACGGGTCTTAAGTGGAGTTTCATGCCCAAGGGTGATGGCCAGAAGTACATGCTGTGCAATTCGGATGAATCCGAGCCTGGCACCTGCAAAGACCGCGACATCCTGCGCTATAACCCGCATGCGGTCGTGGAGGGCATGGCGATTGCTTGCTATGCCACCGGCTGCACTGTGGGCTATAACTATCTGCGCGGCGAGTTCCACCACGAGCCATTCGAGCATTTCGAGTCGGCGCTGCAGGAAGCCTATGCGCATGGCTGGCTGGGCAAGAATATCCTCGGCAGCGGTGTCGATATCGATATTTACGGCGCGCTGGGCGCCGGCGCCTATATCTGCGGCGAAGAAACCGCGTTGATGGAGTCGCTGGAAGGCAAGAAAGGCCAGCCGCGCTTCAAGCCGCCGTTCCCGGCCAATTTCGGCCTGTACGGCAAGCCGACCACCATCAACAACACCGAAACCTATGCCTCGGTGCCGGCCATCATCCGCAATGGCCCGGAATGGTTTGCAGGGCTTGGCATCCCCAACAATGGCGGGCCGAAGGTGTTTTCGGTTTCCGGCCATGTCAACAACCCCGGCAATTTCGAGATTCGCCTCGGCACCCCGTTTGCGGAACTTTTGCAAATGGCCGGCGGCGTGCGCAATGGACACAAGCTCAAGGCCGTGATTCCCGGCGGCTCGTCGATGAAGGTGTTGCCTGCCGACATCATGATGGGCTGCACCATGGACTATGACAGCATCGGCAAGGCCGGTTCCGGTCTTGGCTCCGGCGCTGTCATCGTGATGGACGAGACCACCTGCATGGTGCGCGCCTGCCAGCGCATTTCCCGCTTCTATTTCAAGGAGTCCTGCGGCCAGTGCACGCCCTGCCGTGAGGGTACCGGCTGGATGTACCGGATGCTGAGCCGCATCGCCAATCTGGAAGCCACGCTCGATGACCTGCACATGCTGCGGGCGGCGGCCGGACAGATTGAAGGCCATACCATTTGCGCCTTCGGTGAAGCTGCGGCCTGGCCGGTGCAGGGCTTCCTGCATCATTTCTGGGACGAGTTTGAATATGCCATCGTCAACAAGCGTTTCCTGGTGGACGACATCCGCGATGGCAAGGTAATCGAGAAGGTGGCTGCATGAGTGCGCAACCGGAAAAACCGAACCTGCCGCCGGATCACGTCACCGTCTTCATCGACGGCGTCGAGCTGGCTGCCCCCAAGAACAGCATGATTATCCATGCCGCCGACAAGGCTGGCATTCCGATTCCGCGTTTTTGCTATCACGAAAAGCTGCCGATTGCCGCCAACTGCCGGATGTGCATGGTGGAGGCGGAAATGGGCGGACGCCCGAGCCCCAAGCCGCTGCCGGCCTGCGCCACCCCGGTGATGGATGGCATGAAGGTGTTTACCCGCAGCGACAAGGCGCTGAAGGCACAGCGCAATGTCATGGAGTTTTTGCTGATCAACCATCCGCTGGACTGCCCGGTTTGCGACCAGGGCGGTGAATGCGAGCTGCAAGACGTGTCGATGGGTTATGGCCGCGGCATCAGCCGTTATTCCGAAACCAAGCGCTCGGTCGCCGATGAAGACCTGGGGCCGCTGGTGGCCACCGAAATGACCCGCTGCATCCAGTGCACCCGCTGCGTCCGCTTCACCGCGGAAATTGCCGGCACCTATGAGTTGGGCGGCATGCAGCGTGGTGAAAACCTGCAAATCGGCACCTATGACGGCAAACCGCTGACCACCGAGCTGTCCGGCAACGTGATCGATGTCTGTCCGGTGGGCGCGCTCACCAACAAGGTGTTCCAGTTCAAGGCGCGTCCCTGGGAGCTGACTGCAAAGCCCTCGCTGGGCTTCCACGATGCGATGGGCAGCAATCTGTTCCTACACGTGCGCCGGGGCGAGGTGCTGCGCGCAGTGCCGCGCGATAACGAGCTGGTCAATGAGTGCTGGTTGTCCGACCGCGACCGCTATGCCCATCAGGGGCTGTATGCCGATGACCGGGCGCTGAAGCCGATGATTCGCGTGGCCGAGGGCAATGAGCCGGAAGCCTTCCGTGAAGCAAGCTGGGATGAAGCGCTGGCTGTGGCTGCGCAAATCCTGCGCGAAAACAGCGGCGATGCGCTGGGTATGCTGGTGCATCCGGCCAGCAGCAACGAAGAAGGCGCGGTATTGGCGCAGCTTGCCCAAGCCCTTGGCTGCGGCAATCTTGACCATCGCCTGAGCCAGCACGACCTTGCCGATGCCGCCGTGGCCGAACCCTTTGGTGTGGCGCTGGAAGATATTGAGCAGGCCGAAGTCATCGTGGTGCTGGGCAGCAATTTGCGTCATGAGCTGCCGCTGCTGCACCAGCGCCTGCGCAAGGCCTGGAAGCAGGGCACACGCATCCATGTCATCAATCCGGTGGACTTCGAGTTCACTTTCGAGGCCGCTGGCAAAGCCATTGTCGCCCCTTCGCAACTGGCCGATGCGCTGGCTGCGCTGGATATCGGTCAGGCCGAGCGCGTGGCGTTGATTATTGGCGGCATTGCCGAAAACGGCGCGCACGCCTCGGCGATTCGTGCTGCTGCCGCTGATTTCTGTGCCCGCACTGGCGCGCGGCTGTGCCGTATTCCGCAGGGCGCCAATGCGGTGGGTCTGGCGCAGTACGGCGTGCTGCCCAGCGCCCGCAGCACCCAGGACATGCTGCGCGAAGCACGCGCGGCCTATCTGATTTACGGCATCGAGCCGGGTCTGGATTTTGCCGACCAGGGCGTGGCGATGCGCGCGCTGGGCAATGCCAAGACCGTGGCTTTGAGCCATTACGCCTGTCGCTCCACCCGGGCTGTGGCCGATGTGATTCTGCCCATTGCCCTGTTGCCGGAGATGGAGGGCAGCCTCACCAATCTTGATGGCAGCGTGCAGTTTGCCCAGGCTGGCGGCAAGCCGCAGGGCGAAGCCCGCGAAGGCTGGCGGGTATTGCGCGCGTTGGCCGATGCCCTGCAATTGCCGGGATTTGCCTTTATCGACCTTGCCCAGCTGCGCGCGGGCATGAAGCCGCGCAGCGTCAAGGTCAGCGCCAGCAATGTCGCCGCTTCCGGCAAGCCGGGGCTGGAGCTTGCCGTATCGCAGGCCATCTATCGCGTCGATGCCACCGTGCGCCGTGCCCCGGCCTTGCAGGCGCATCCGCTGACCGTGGGCGAATACGCCGTACTGCATCCGGCTACCGCAGCCGCTGCCGGTCTTGCGCATGGCGCGATGGGTAAATTCTCGACTGCCGCCGGGACTGCCACCTTGCAGGTGCTGCTCAGTGAGCGCATTGCCGAAGGCGTGGTCTGGGTGGAATCGGGCTATGGCGCGACCGCGCCGCTGGCCGCAAGCCGTGTGGAGGCCAAAGCCGTATGAATCCCGTGACTGCGATGATTGATTCCCTGCACCAGTGGTTCCTGTCATTGGGCGATATCGGTGCGCTGCTGTGGATCGTGCTGAAAATCCTCGCCATCGCCATGCCGGTGATTATCACCGTGGCCTTCTATGTGGTGTGGGAGCGCAAGCTCATTGGCTGGATGCATGTGCGTCATGGACCCATGTATGTGGGCTTCGGCATTTTTCAGGCGTTTGCTGACGTCTTCAAACTGCTATTCAAGGAAGTGGTGCAACCCACCCAGGCCAGCAAGCTGCTCTACATTCTGGCGCCGTTGATTGTGCTGGGGCCCTCGTTCGCGGCCTGGGCGGTGATTCCGTTCGATGCGCAAGTGGTCTTGTCCAATGCCAATGCCGGCCTGTTGTATCTGCTGGCGATGACCTCGCTCGGCGTGTACGGCGTGATTCTGGCCGGTTGGGCGTCCAACTCCAAATATGCCTTCCTCGGCGCGATGCGCTCGGCTTCGCAGGTGGTGAGCTATGAAATCGCCATGGGCTTTGCTCTGGTCGGGGTGATGATTGCCGCAGGCAGCCTGAACCTGACCGCGATTGTCGAGGCGCAGGCCGGTAATGCCGGGTTCCTGGAATGGTTCTGGCTGCCGCTGCTGCCGCTGTTTGTGGTGTATTTCATCTCCGGCGTGGCCGAAACCAACCGCGCGCCGTTTGACGTGGTGGAAGGCGAGTCGGAAATCGTCGCCGGTCACATGGTGGAATATTCCGGCTCGCAGTTCGCGCTGTTCTTCCTGGCCGAATACGCCAACATGATTCTGGTCAGCTTCCTGACCGCACTGTTCTTCCTGGGCGGCTGGCTCTCGCCGCTGCAAGGCTGGCTGGATCTGGGCGATGTGCATTGGAGCGTCAACTGGATCTGGGCCGGCGGCTGGCCGTGGCTGTTTGCCAAGGTGTTCTTCTTCATGAGCTGCTTCATCTGGTTCCGCGCCTCGTTCCCGCGTTACCGCTATGACCAGATCATGCGCCTGGGCTGGAAAGTGTTTATCCCGATTTGTATCGCCTGGATTGCCGTGGCCGCCCTGCTGGTGTTCTACGGTGTCATCAAGGCAGGGGTGTAAGCCATGAATCGCATCACCAATTACTTCAAGAGCCTGCTGTTGTGGGAGCTGCTGCAAGGGCTGGGGCTGACCCTGAAATATCTGTTCCGCGACAAGTACACATTGATGTACCCGATGGAAAAGACCCCGCAGTCGCCGCGCTTCCGGGGTATCCATGCACTGCGCCGCTATCCCAATGGCGAGGAGCGCTGCATTGCCTGCAAACTGTGCGAGGCGGTATGCCCGGCGCTGGCCATCACCATTGATTCGGAGCGTCGTGAGGATGGCACCCGCCGCACCACGCGCTACGAGATTGACCTGTTCAAGTGCATCTTCTGCGGCTTCTGTGAAGAATCCTGTCCGGTGGATTCGATCGTGGAAACGCATGTGTATGAATACCACTTCGACAAGCGTGGCCAGAACATCCTGACCAAGCCCACCCTGCTCGCCATCGGTGACCGTCTGGAAGCCGAAATCGCCGAGCGCCGCGCCGCAGATGCGCCTTATCGCTGAGGACGATATGGAAACCATCATCTTGTCCGCTTTCTATGTGTTTGCCGCCCTGGCGGTGATGTCCGCCGTGGGCGTCATCAGCGTGAAAAACCCGGTGCATGCCGCGCTGCTTCTGGTGCTGACCTTCTTCTCGGTGGCCTGCACCTGGATCATCGCCGGTGCCGAATTTCTCGGCGTTGCCCTGATTCTGGTGTACGTCGGCGCAGTGATGGTGCTGTTCCTGTTCGTGGTGATGATGCTGGATGTCGATACCACGCCGATGCGCGAGGGCTTTGTGCGCTATCTGCCGGTGGGGCTGCTGGTTGCGGTGGTGATGCTGGTGGAAATCCTCACCCTCGTCGGCATCAAGGCCAAGCTCGGCGGTTTCTCTGCCGATACGGTGGAAAATGCCGGTATCGCCAACAGCAAATGGCTGGCGCAAACCCTGTACACCAAATTCCTGCTGCCCTTTGAACTTGCAGCAGTGATTCTGACCGTGGCGGTGATTGCCGCGGTGATGCTGGCATTGCGGGTGCGCCAGGGCGCACGCCGCCAGAACCCGTCCGAGCAAGCCGCTGTCAAGTCGCGTGAGCGTCTGCGCATGGTGAAGATGGATGCGGTCAAGCCCGTCGCCAGCCAACAACAACAGGAGGCCAACTGATGTTCGATATCCCCGTAGGCCTTGGGCATTATCTGGCGCTGGGTGCGGTGCTGTTCTGCATCAGCGTCGCCGGTATCTTCCTGAACCGCAAAAACGTCATCATCCTGCTGATGTCGATTGAACTGATGTTGCTGGCGGTGAACATCAATTTCGTGGCGTTCTCGCGTCATATGGTGGACCCGCAGGGGCAGATTTTCGTGTTCTTCATCCTGACCGTGGCGGCCGCCGAAGCGGCCATTGGCCTTGCCATCCTGGTGGCGCTGTTCCGCAGCCGCCGCACCATTGAAGTGATGAAGCTCGATACGCTCAAGGGCTGATGCTTTCGCCTCGCAACCTGACAATACAAGTGGCAGCTTCCGGTAACACGGTGATTCCGACATGACCCTATCGACAACCCAACTCCTGACGATTGTGCTGGCGCCTTTGCTCGGCTCGATAATTGCTGGCCTGTTTGGCCGCCAGGTCGGGCGCGCGGGCGCGCATACCGTCACCATCGCCGGTGTCGCCGTGGCCTGCGCGCTGTCCGTGCATGTGCTCTGGCAGCTGGTCGGGCAGGGCGCCGAGGCCTACAACCAGAACATCTATACCTGGTTTGAAATCGGCAACTATTCCGCCCATGTCGGCTTCATGGTGGACAAGCTCACCGCGATGATGATGGTCGTGGTCACCTTCGTATCGCTCCTGGTGCACCTCTACACCATCGGCTATATGGAAGAAGACCCGGGCTATCAGCGCTTCTTCAGCTATATCTCGCTGTTCACCTTCAGCATGTTGATGCTGGTAATGAGCAACAACTTCCTGCAGCTGTTCTTCGGCTGGGAAGCGGTAGGTCTGGTGTCCTACTTGTTGATTGGCTTCTGGTTCAAGAAGCCCACCGCCATCTTCGCCAACCTCAAGGCCTTCCTAGTCAACCGCGTGGGTGACTTTGGTTTCCTGCTTGGCATCGGCGGCATCCTGTACTGGTTCGGCTCGCTTGATTACGCCACCGTGTTCGCCAATCTTTCGGTATTGAATGGCGAGAGCGTGCCCGGCTTTGAGAGCTGGTCGGCGGTGACCTTCATCTGCATTTGCCTGTTTATCGGCGCGATGGGCAAATCCGCGCAGGTGCCGCTGCATGTCTGGCTGCCGGACTCGATGGAAGGCCCGACGCCGATTTCGGCGCTGATCCACGCCGCCACCATGGTGACCGCTGGTATCTTCATGGTCGCGCGCATGTCGCCGATGTTCGAGATGTCGCTGACTGCACTCAACTTCGTGCTGTTCATCGGCGCCACCACCGCGTTCTGGACTGGCCTGATTGGCATGGTGCAGAACGACATCAAGCGCGTGGTGGCCTATTCCACGCTCTCGCAGCTGGGCTATATGACCGTGGCGCTGGGCGTGTCGGCATACTCGGCCGCGGTGTTCCATCTGATGACCCATGCCTTTTTCAAGGCGCTGCTGTTCCTGGCGGCCGGCTCGGTGATCATCGGCATGCACCACGAGCAGGACATGCGCAAGATGGGTGGCCTGCGCAAATACATGCCGATTACCTTCATCACCAGCCTCATCGGTACCCTGGCACTGGTGGCCACGCCGTTCTTCAGCGGCTATTACTCCAAGGACGCGATCATCGTCGCTGCCGCAGAAAATGCCCACACCCAGGGCGGCTTTATTGCCCAGTACGGCTATTGGGCAGTGCTGCTTGGCGCCTTCGTCACCAGCTTCTACAGCTTCCGCCTGCTGTACCTGACTTTCTTTGGCCCCGAGCGCTTCCGCGATGCGCATCATGACGCACATCATCACGATGACCACCACGGCCATGGCGCGCACGAGCCGCACGAGTCGCCCTGGGTGGTAACCCTGCCGCTGATTCTGCTGGCGATTCCGTCGATTCTGATTGGCTTCTTCACTGCCGGGCCGATGCTGTTTGGCACCGACTGGAGCGGCAAGGAGGCGCAAGAAGGTTTCTTTGCCAACATCATCTTCGTCAATGAAGCCCGCGATGTGCTGGCCAAGATGGCGGCCGATGACTGGCATGGCCCGGTAGCCTTCGCCCTGCACGGCTTTGTGACCCCGGCGTTCTGGCTGGCCTTCGCTGGCTTTGCGCTGGCGACGCTGATGTATCTCATCAAGCCCGAGCTTGCCGGCAAGGTGGCGCGCATCTTCAAGCTGCCAATCCGCATCCTTGAGGAGAAATACGGTTTCGACAAGCTGTGGATTAACGGTTTTGCCGGTGGCAGCCTGCTGCTTGGCAAGGCATTCCGCTGGTTCGATGCCACGGTGATTGACCGCGGCGCAGTGGAAGGCTCGGCCAAGAGCGTCGGGGGTATCGCGGCTCTGGTACGCCGTGCGCAGAGTGGCCGTCTCTACAGCTATGCCTTTGCCATGATTCTGGGCCTGATTGTGCTGCTTGCCTGGCTCATCCGCACCGCGAACTGAACATGAAGATTGAAACGATGAATCTGATGCCGACAACCGGGGGGGCTGCCCAATGACGCAACTGCCTTTGCTCAGTCTGTTGATTTGGCTGCCCATCCTGGGTGGTGCAGCCCTGCTTGCCATGGGGCGGATGCCGGCCAATACCGCGCGCTGGACAGGGCTTGCGGTCTCGCTCATCACGCTGGCGCTTTCGCTGCCGCTATTGACCGGCTTTGACTACGCCAATGCCGGCCTGCAGTTCGTGGAAAAGAAAGCCTGGATTGATGCCTTTGACATCTATTACCACCTGGGTGCCGATGGCATTGCCGTGGCGCTGATTGTGCTCACCACCATCACCAGCGTGCTGGTGCTGCTGGGTGCCTGGGGCTCGATTGACGAGCGCGTCAACCAGTACTACGCCGCGTTCCTGATTCTCGAAGGCATGATGGTCGGCGTATTCGCCGCTGCCGATGCACTCTTGTTCTATGTGTTCTTCGAGGCAATGCTGATACCGATGTTCATCATCATCGGTGTCTGGGGCGGGCCGCGCCGCGTGTATGCCTCGGTCAAGTTCTTCCTGTACACCTTCCTGGGTTCGGTATTCATGCTGGTTGGCCTGATTTACCTGTACCTCAAGGGTGGCAGCTGGCAGATGGCCGACATGGCTGCACTGCCGCTGTCGATGGCCGAGCAAACCTGGTTGTTCTTTGCCTTCCTCGCCGCCTTCGCGGTCAAGGTGCCGATGGCGCCGGTGCATACTTGGCTGCCCGATGCTCACGTCGAGGCGCCCACCGCAGGCTCGGTGGTGCTGGCCGCCATCATGCTGAAGATCGGCGGCTACGGCTTCCTGCGCTTCAACCTGCCAATTACCCCTGATGCCAGCCATGAACTGGCTTGGCTGGTCATCCTGCTGTCGATGGTCGCCATCATCTATGTGGGCTTGGTGGCCTTGGTACAGGAAGACATGAAGAAGCTGATTGCGTACTCCTCGATTGCGCATATGGGCTTTGTCACCCTCGGCACCTTCATTGCCCTTGGTCTGATGCGCGATGGCGGCCAGACCGATGCCGCACGGCTGGGGCTGCAGGGCGCGATGGTGCAGATGGTCTCGCACGGCTTCATTTCCGGGGCGATGTTCTCCTGCGTCGGCGTGCTGTATGACCGTATGCACACCCGCATGATTCGTGACTACGGTGGCGTCGCCAATACCATGCCCTGGTTCGCCTTCTTCTTCGTGCTGTTTGCCTTCGCCAACTCCGGCCTGCCGGCGACCTCCGGCTTTGTCGGTGAGTTCATGGTGATTCTGGCGAGCTTCCAGCACAGCCCGTGGCTTGCCATCGGCGCGGCCACCACCCTGATCACCGGCGCGGCCTACAGCCTGTGGCTGACCAAGCGCATCATCTGGGGCGACGTGGTGAACTCGCAGGTGGCCGAACTCAAGGACATCAATCTGCGCGAAGGCTTGGTGCTGTTTGCCTTCGCCGTGGGCGTGATGGCCATTGGCCTGTATCCCAAGCCGCTGACCGACTTGATGGAGCCTTCCATCGCCCAGTTGGCCAATCAATTGACCATCAGCAAGCTGACCGGACCGTAATCGATGGAAACCATGCAACACGTATTCGATTCCGCTGAACTGTGGCATCTGCTGCCGGAGCTGGTACTGGCCGCTGGCGCATTCGCCCTGCTGCTGTTTGACCTGTTCTTTGACAGCAAGCAAAAAGGCATCACCCACTGGCTGTCGATGCTGCTGCTGCTGGTTGTGGCCGTGCTGGTGTTTACCGGTGCCGGCGGCCAGCCAGCGCATCAAGATGCTGTCCTGAACGGCATGTTCATCCGTGATGCTGCGGCCGACCTTGCCAAGGGCTTCATCTGCTTGGTTGCGGCGCTGGGTTTTGTTTACGCGCTGCCGTATTTGAAAGAACGTGGCATCTACAAAGGCGAAGTGCCGGTACTGATGCTGTTCGCCACGTTGGGCATGATGGTGCTGGCTTCCTCGGCCAACCTCATCATGGTCTATGTCGGCCTGGAAATGCTGGCGCTCTCCTCCTATGCGCTGGTGGCCATCAACCGTGACAGCCCGGTTGCCACCGAAGCGGGCATGAAGTATTTCGTGCTGGGCGCGTTGGCTTCGGGGCTGCTGCTGTACGGCATGTCGCTGGTCTATGGCGCTACCGGTACCTTGGATTTGGATGCGTTGCTGGAGGCTTCCAGCGTCAGTGCAGAGCGCATGATGTTGATGACCGGCGCTGCCTTCATGGTTGCCGGTGTGGCCTTCAAACTCGGTGCCGCGCCGTTCCATATGTGGCTGCCCGATGTTTATCAGGGCGCACCGACCCCGGTTGCCCAGTTCATTGGTGCCGCGCCCAAGCTGGCTGCCTTTGTCATGGCCTATCGCCTGCTCAGCGCCCTGGCGCCGCATGCGGAAATCTGGGGCACGATGGTGGCTGGCCTTGCCGGGCTTTCGCTGATTGTCGGCAACCTGATGGCACTGCGGCAGAGCAACCTCAAGCGTCTTCTGGCGTACTCCACCGTCTCGCATATCGGCTTTCTGCTGATGGGCGTGGCTGTTGGCAATGCCCAGGGCTATGGCGCATCCATGTTCTATGCCGTGACCTATGCCTTCACTTCACTGGCCTCGTTCGGCCTCATCATCCTGATGTCGCGCAAGGGCTTCGAGGCCGATGAAATCGCCGACTATCGCGGTCTTGGCAAGCGTCATCCGTGGATGGCTTTCCTGGTGCTGTGTGTGGTCGCTTCGCTGGCCGGCCTGCCGCCGTTCATCGGCTTCTTCGCCAAGGTGGCAGTGATTGCCGCAGCCGTCAATGAAGGTCTGCTGTGGCTGGCCATTGTCGGTATCGTCTGCGCCGTCATCGGCATGTTCTACTATCTGCGCATCTTGAAGGCCATGTATCTGGAAGCCCCGGAAGAAGGCGTTACCGAACTTGCCAACCCGCGCAGCTGCGCACTGATGCGCACCAGCTTCGCCGTCAATGCCTTGCTGCTGCTGGGCATCGCCGTGGCAGTCAACCCGCTGCTTGACTGGTGCTACCGGGTTTTCATCACTGGCGCGTAAAAAATCTTGCAAAAAGGCTTGCAAATTTCTGCAAAGCTCCTATAATCTCTAATCTCTGCTGCGGGGTGGAGCAGTCTGGCAGCTCGTCGGGCTCATAACCCGAAGGTCGCAGGTTCAAATCCTGCC
The DNA here is from genome assembly GCA_002798195.1 of Lysobacteraceae bacterium NML03-0222. Lineage (GTDB taxonomy): Bacteria > Pseudomonadota > Gammaproteobacteria > Xanthomonadales > Xanthomonadaceae > Solilutibacter. The sequence continues at coordinate 463,586 of NWQM01000001.1, forward strand.
CCCGCTACCACTTTTAGAAGTATTGATGGCGTGACCAATGCTCCGGTCACGCCGTTTTTGTTTGTCAGCACCGCCGAGTCGATGGCGGCGCGCAGCGCTTCACGGGCTTTGGGGTGGCGGCTGGAGACACTGGCAAGGTTGTCGGCCAGGGCTTGCAGGCGCGTGACTGCAGGCAGTTGTCTTGCTTTCAAGATTTCCAAGCAAAGCCTGCTTCTTTTCGTGATCAGCCTTGCTTGCAGACTGGCCGCTGGCTGGCTTTCAGTGCGGAAAGATCAGTTTACCGGCGCTATCAATAAGCCCGTGGTCTTGCAGCCATTGCCAGGCGTCTTCGGCATCCTGTTCGATATAGGCGCGGGCGCTGCCGAGGCGAAAGCTGTAGCCCCAGGCATCCATGTCGGCCAGCAGGCGCGCATAGCCCACGCCGGGCAGGGCATCGGCCATCAGTGCCTGCAATACGCAGACGGCGTTTTCTTCTTCGATGGAGTCGGTGGCATCGGTATGCACGGCGACGCGTTTGTCCGCGGGCAGGACGATCAGGTGTCCGGCTTCGTGCAGCATGGAGTGCACCGGGGTGTCATCGCGCACATAGACATCAAAGCCGATAATCCCGGCTTCGCTCTCTCCCCAGTAGCTGCCGGGAATATCAAGGCCATCCTGTACCCGGTGCAGGGTCAGGCCGTAGCGCGCCAGAAGCCCTGCCGCATCGGCAAAGGCGATATCGCGGATACACAGGACTTCCGGCATGGGCTTCAGCCTGCCTTGTCAGGCAGTTCGATGGAAATATCCAGCACGTCGTAATCGCCATGCTTTTCCTTGGAAACCTTGATGGCATCTTCGGGGACATGCACGTATTTGCGAATCACGTCGAGGATTTCCTGGCGCATCCGTGGGATGTAGTCTGCCGCGCCCACCATGCTGCGCTGCTCGGCAATAATCACCTGTAGGCGGTTTTTGGCGGTATTGGCAGTTTCTTTCTTGGCTTTGAGGAAGTCGAAAATCCCCATCATCAGCCTCCAAAGATTTTGCTGAAGAAGCCTTTTTTCTCGGCGGTGACAAAGCGCATCGGACGCTCTTCGCCCATCAGCCGGGCAACCGCATCTTCATAGGCCTGTGCTGCATCGGAAGCGCCTTCGAGAATCACCGGCTCGCCTTTGTTGGAAGCATTCAGCACATCGCTGGATTCTGGAATGACACCGATGGTTTTCAGACCCAGCACTTCTTCCACATCCTTGACCGAGAGCATTTCGCCTTTTTCCACGCGTGCCGGGCTGTAACGAGTGAGCAGCAGGTATTCCTGGATGCGCTCGCCCTTTTCGGCCTTGCGGGTTTTCGAGGCCAGCAGCCCGAGGATGCGGTCGGAGTCACGCACGCTGGAGACTTCCGGGTTGACCACCACGATGGCTTTGTCGGCGAAGTACATGGCAAGGAAGGCGCCTTTTTCAATGCCGGCCGGGGAGTCGCAGATGATGCAGTCAAAGCCGTCGGCTTCCAGCTCTTTCAGTACGCGTTCAACGCCTTCGAGTGTCAGAGCGTCCTTGTCGCGAGTTTGCGAGGCGGCCAGCACGTACAGGTTTTCAAAGCGCTTGTCCTTGATCAGGGCTTGCTTGAGCGAGGCTTCGCCATTGACCACGTTGACGAAGTCATACACCACGCGGCGCTCGCAGCCCATGATGAGGTCAAGATTGCGCAGCCCGACGTCAAAGTCGATGACGGCGGTTTTCTTGCCGCGCTTGGCAAGACCGGTGGCGATGCTGGCGCTGGTGGTGGTTTTGCCTACGCCGCCTTTGCCGGAAGTGATGACGATGATTTCAGCCAATGGAGTTCTCCTGATGCCCGGCCCGGGGCCGTGTCGGTGTGGGGGTGATCAATCAAGCAGTTGCAACTTCAGCTCGCCGTCCTGCAAGGATACCTGCACGGCGCGGCCAGTGAGTTCGGGAGGGAAGTCATCAGCCACCTTGTAATGACCGGCGATGGCGACCAGCTCCGCATGAAATTCGCGGCAGAAAATCCGTGCCGTGGTTAGCCCGCGCGCGCCCGCCAGGGCGCGACCGCGCAAAGGGCCATAGATGTGGATGGAGCCATCAGAAATGACTTCCGCACCGGCTCCGACCATGCCGACCACGGTCAGGTCGCGCTGCTGGGCATACAGCTGCTGCCCGGAGCGTACCGAGCTGGTTTGCATCAGGCCAGGCTCATGGCCGCCCACTGCGGCAGCAGGGGCAGGTGTGGGTTCGGGGGCGCGTGCGGGTGTTGCCGGTGCGGCATTGGGCTGCTCGTACTGGGCACGGAATTTGGCCACCACCGGCAGGCCAAGCGCCTCGGCCAGTGCATTGTTCTGGCTGCTGCCATAGGCAAGGGCGATGGGCAGGGCGCCGGCCTCGCGCAACGCATTTATCAATTGTTGTGCGACATCGACGCTGGGCAGTTGCGCCAGGGCACTGAAGTCGATGATGACCGCAGCGCGCGAGAACATCACCGGCGCACGCGCAATTCGCTGGCGCATTTCTTCGGCAAGCGCGGGGATGTCCAGAGTGCGGATACGCAGGTTGGCAATGCCGACCTGACCGATTTTGAGGTCGCCGGCCTGCTCGTAATTGGGGAGGTTCATGCGGTCATATCCATCAGGCATGGAACGCTTTGCAGCACGCGCGGGCGCACAATCCATGCCGCATCGGGCAGGCGCTCGCCATAGGTTTCACGAATCCAGGCATGGCTGCACATCGGCTTGACCAGCATGCTGGCGCGGGTGCCGTCGGCCTGGATGTTCTGCCCCATTTCGCGGAAACCAAACGTGCCGTGAAACAGCAGGGCAGGGTCGGTGCCTTCTTGCAGGAATACTTCGCAGCACAGCTCCGGGTAGCGTGCTTCGGCATAGCTTTGCACATCGGCATACAGGGCGCGGCCGACACCGCCGCCGCGACGGCGGCTGCTGACAGCGATGCGGTCGATATACAGAAAATCTGCAAGGCGTTCGGCAAACCAGGCGAAATTGTGGCTATCGTGCTGCCTTTGGCTGCCAAAGGCAATCAACATGCCGACAATATGCCCTTCGCGTTCGGCAACGCGGAAATATTCAGCATGGTCAAACAAATAGCGCATGCGCGCCGCATCTATCGGCAAGATGCCAGGGCCTGCAGCGTTGTTGAGGGCAAGAACCGAATCCAGCTCGTGCTCGAGCACGTCGCGGATAACGATGGACATTCATGACTCCGTTCGTTATTGATTTTGGGCACCAATCAGCCGCGCCATTATGGCATGGCAGAAATGAACCGATAAGATTTCTCTATGCTCAATAGCGACTCCCATATCCGCCTTTTGCGCCTGGCCGGGCTTTTTACCTGGGTGATGGTGGGTGCGCCGCTGTTTGCCAGTGCCTTGTTGGTTGGCGAGCAGGTTATGCAGTCGCAATTGCCGTACATGGGGCTGCCCGGCTGGTGTGCATATCTGCTGTTCGGATTGCTGTTTTTCGTGTTGATTGGCCGCCTGGGGCGCGGCGCGATGCGCGGTATTGGCGGCTATTTGTTGTTGGTGATGCTGCTGGGCTGCGCGGCGGCGGTCAGCCACTACAGTGGCAGTGGTCTTGGTGGCGTGTTGATGGTCGTGGCCGCTACCACCTTGCCCTGGGTATTGCCGACAGGCTGGGGCGTGTTGCTGCTGGCTGCAAGCCAGATACTGCTGGCGCCGCTGTTCGTGTACGGCCAAGGCTGGGACTGGCCGGCAGCGATATTGCAGTCGATGGTGTATGCCGGGTTCTGTGCGTTCAGTTTTGTGGCAGGCTTGATTGCCAAGCAACAGGCCGAGGCGCGTGAGGCGCAGCGCTGTCTGAATGCCGAGCTGCGTGCCACCCGGGCGTTGCTGGCCGAAAGCGTGCGCGTCAATGAGCGCACCCGGATTTCCCGGGAGCTGCATGACTTGCTGGGGCACCATCTGACAGCGCTCAGCCTGAATCTGGAAGTCGCCGGGCATTTGGTGGAAGGCAAGGCCGCCACGCATGTGCATCAGGCGCATACCCTGGCGCGATTGCTGCTTACTGATGTGCGCGAGGCGGTCAGCCAGATGCGTGGAGCCGGCGCGTCCCTGCAAATTGCCGCTGCGCTTGCCGCATTGGCAGAAAATGTCCCGGGTCTTGCCATCCGCATGGATATCCCTGAAACCCTGGTGCTGGAGGATGCCGAGCGCGCCCATGTACTGTTGCGCGCGGTGCAGGAAATCATCACCAATACCGTTCGCCATGCCGGCGCCTCACAGCTTGCGATAAAACTGTGGCAGGAGGCGGATGCGCTGCGGCTTGTGGCACGCGATGATGGCCGGGGTACGGCACAGCTTGTCAGTGGCAACGGCCTGCGCGGGCTGTCCGAGCGCCTGGCGCAATATGGCGGCAGCGCACAGGTGGAAACCGCTGCCGGGCAGGGTTTTGCCATCCATCTGCATTTGCCGCTGCATGGCGATGCTCTCCGGCCACTTCACTTGCAACAAGGTCTTGCATGAGTCACAACAAAATCAAGGTATTTTTGGTCGATGACCAGACCCTGGTACGCCAGGGGGTGCGCTCGCTGCTGGCATTGGCCGATGAGGTCGAGGTCATTGGCGAGGCCGTGGATGGCCGCGAAGCGGTGGCACAGATTCCACAGGCCAAGCCGGACGTGGTGCTGATGGACATGCGCATGCCGGTCATGTCCGGGCTGGAAGCTTTGCAGGCGTTATCGGCCAGCAGCCAGCTGCCGCCGACCATCATTCTCACCACCTTTGATGATGACCAGCTGGTAATGGCGGGCATGAAGGCCGGGGCGCGCGGTTATCTGCTCAAAGATGTATCGCTGCAGCAACTGGTCGATGCCATCAAAACCGTGAATGCCGGCGGTTCGCTGGTACAGCCTGCGGTGACCCAGCGGCTGCTGTCTGGGCTTGAACATATGGACAACGGCTTTGTCAGCCTGGACAGACCCGACCCCCTGACCGAGCGTGAAACCGAGATTTTGCGGCTGATGGCAGGCGGCTTTTCCAACAAGGAAATCGCCAGTTCATTGAATGTGGCCGAAGGCACCATCAAAAATCATGTTTCCAGCATCCTTTCCAAGCTGGGCGTGCGTGACCGCACCCGCGCGGTATTGCGCGCCTTTGAATTGGGGTTGGTTTGAGCTGGGCAAGAAAAAAGATTGCATCGGCGCTTCAATAAAGCCGGGCGCTTTTGGTAGCATTGCGAACCCGTCAGCCCTTGGCGGCAGCTTCCAGCTTTGGAGAATTTCTGCATGACCCGCTTGATCGAGTTTTTGATTTCACTGGCCATCGTTGCTGTTTTGTTCGTGGTCGTTGGCATTGCGCTGCCCAGCAAACGCGAAGTTTCCGAAAGCGTTGAAAGCAATCGCCGCCTGACTATCGTCTATGACGTGGTCAACAGTTTTGTTCGCTTCCGCGACTGGAATGCCATTCCGGCCCGTGACCCGGCCGTGGAACTCAAGCTCTCCGGCCCGGTGAGCGGCAAGGGTGCACGCATCGACTATGTCTCCAAGGAAAAAGGCATCGGCAGCGGTCACTGGCTGATTAGCGACAGCCAGGACAAAAAGCAAGTCGATTACAGCATCGAGAACGAGCACTGGGGCACCAACAAGCGCTCCAGCATCATTCTCACCCCGACGGGTCGCAATAACCGCAATGTGCGCATCACCCAGAATTATTCGGTGGATTACGGCTGGAACCTGATTGGCCGCTATGCTGGTCTGTACGTCAACAGCTTCGTGGGTGAAGACATCAAGATTGGCCTGAACCGTCTGAGCCACCTGCTGTCGAGCATCCCCAACCAGGACTACGGCCTGGCTGGCAACCGTCTGGAAGGCCTGGAGCAAGTGACCTTGCCGGCGCAGAATGTCCTCATCGTCAACTCCGGCGGCGTCAAGCGCGGCGATGACAGCATCAAGAGTGCAATCAACTCCAACCGCGAATGGATCAAGCGCGTCATGGAGGCCAACAATCTTGAAGCAGTGGGTCCGGTGCGCATCGTCACCAATGAATATGGCCGCGAAAACTACAACTTCGATGTGGTGCAGGTCGTCCGCAAGAAGGGCGCCTCCGAAGACGCCGTGGCCGAAGAATTGAAGGTTGACCTGCAAGGCCCGGTGAAATACGAGTTGCAGCCGGAAATGAAGGTGGCACGCGGCAAGTTCACCGGCTACTTCCCGGAGCTGGAAGCCATGCGCAGCGCCGTGCGTGCCTGGCTGTTGGTGCATGGTCTTGAAATCAGTGGTCGCTCGTTTGACCATTACACCGGTGGCGTGGATGCCGCCTTTACGGAAAAAGGCGAGTTTGAAATCCACTGGCCGGTCAAGTAACCCGCTTGCAAGTCTTGCAGAACGCCGCGAATATCGCGGCGTTCTGCATTTATGCCCATTTTTGTAAGGAGTGATGTGATGCTTTCGGCTTTGCGTGGAAATTTGCCTGAAAACTGGATGCGCCAGCGTTTCTGGTTTGCAGTGATCGGCTCATTGCTGGCTGCAGTGGCTGTCGGCCTGTCGGCCTATGCCGCACATGCCGGACTTGATGAAGTGCCGCGCCACTGGCTGCAACAGGCGGCGCTGTTTGGCTTTGGGCATGGTGTTGCGCTTTCGGCATTGGGGCCAATGGCGGTGCGCCGCCTAGCCTTTATCGGCCTTGCCTGCATTGCCCTGGGGGTGCTGCTGTTCTCCGGCAGCCTGGCACTGGGCGCGCTGGCAGGGCTGCCTACGCGCGCTGCTCCCTATGGCGGCACATTGATGATGCTGGGCTGGGTGTTGCACGCCCTGGGGCAGTGGCGGCGTTGACAGGCCTTAAGCAGATTGTGAGATTCGGCTGATTGGGATACCAAACAGCCGCTCGGCATTGGCGGTGGTGGCCGCAGCGATAGTCTCGCGGCTTTCACCGCGCAGCTCGGCTAGGGTGTCCAGTATCGCCAGCAGGCGCGCCGGTTCATTGCGCTGTCCGCGCCACTGGCTATCGGGCTGATCCGGGGCGTCGGTTTCCAAAAGCAGATAGTCCAGCGGGATTTGTGTCACGGTGCGGCGCAGGCGCTGGGCGCGCGGATAGGTGAGCGGGCCGCCAATGCCGAGCATGAAGCCCATTTTGCATAGCTGTTTGGCCTGCTCCAAGCTCCCGGAAAAGCTGTGAATCACGCCGCGGCTGCCGGGAAAGCGGCGCAGCGTGGCGATGACCGCATCAAAGGCGCGGCGGGCATGAATAATCACGGGCAGGTTGAATTCCAGTGCCAGCCTGAGTTGTGCCTCGAAAAAATTCTGCTGCTGCTGCCGGTCGAGCGTATCCAGAAAATAATCCAGGCCGATTTCGCCTACCGCCACGCAGGGTTTGCCGCTGGCTAGTTGCTGCTGCAAGGCGTCCAGATGGGCGGGCAGGTGTTGCGGCAAAAATACCGGATGCAGTCCATAGGCCGGGTACAGTCCGGGGTGTTGGCTGCAGACGGATTCCAGTTGCGCCCAGCCATCGGCATGGGTGGCAGGTACAATTTGCGCCATGACGCCGGCCGCATGTGCACGGGCAAGTGCCGCCGCGCGGTCGGCGGCGAAACTTGCGTCATCAAAATGGCTATGGCTGTCGATGAGCTGCATCAGCGTCGAGTGGCATGGCCTTCAATCGGGGCGCGCTTGTCAGGCGTGCCGGCCGCGCTGGCGGGCTGCTGGTTGCGGGTTTTCCATTTGGCCAGCAGCAAGGTGGCAAGACCCAGCAGGATTTCATCCACAAATGGCAGGCCGTCGGGTACCAGCAGGGTGAATACGAAAAGACCGGCCACCAGCTTGAACAAGGTGGGGTATTTGAGGCGACCTGCCCAGGTCATGAAAGGGGCAAGCAACAGGTGGCGCATCTGCGGAACTTCCAATGAAATCAATGCCGGGAAACTATCATGCGGCATTGCCACACGCCGTGAATGCCGGCTGTGAGGTGGATGGAATATTTACCTGGCTGTCAGTTTCACGCTCAAGCGTAGATGGCTAGAATACCGGCTTTCATCCACTCACCAACGAGCAGGCATCATGGCTTTGAATCCTTACGATTTGTACGACATCCGTTCTTTGCTGAGCGAAGAAGAGCAAGCGGTGCAAGACTCCGTGGCACGGTTTGTCGATGACCGTGTGCTGCCGATTATTGGCGAGTGCTTTGACAAGGGCGAGTTTCCGCAAGATTTGATTCCGGAAATGGCCGAGATGGGGCTTTTGGGCGCTACCCTGCCGGAAGAATACGGCTGTGCCGGGCTCAATTCGGTGAGCTATGGCTTGATTTGTCAGGAATTGGAGCGCGGTGATTCTGGTCTGCGCAGCTTTGCCAGCGTGCAAAGTTCGTTGTGCATGTACCCGATCTATGCCTATGGCAGTGAAGAGCAGCGTCGCCGCTGGCTGCCGGAGATGGCCGCAGGCAAGGTGATTGGCTGCTTTGGCCTGACCGAGCCGCATGGTGGCTCTGACCCGGCCAATATGAAAACCCATGCCAAGCGCGATGGCGATGACTGGGTCATCAATGGCGCCAAGATGTGGATTACCAATGGCAACCTGGCGCATATCGCCATCATCTGGGCGCAGACTGATGAGGGCATCCAGGGTTTCATCGTCGAAACCAATACCCCGGGCTTCACCGCGCAAGTGATCAAGCAGAAGATGAGCCTGCGCGCTTCGGTGACCAGCGCGCTGTTCCTTGACAATGTGCGCGTGCCCGACAGCGCCCGCTTGCCGAATGTGAAGGGGCTTAAAGGGCCGCTGGGGTGTCTGACCCAAGCCCGCTATGGCATCACCTGGGGGCCGATTGGTGCGGCGATTGCCTGCCTGGACGAAGCGCTGAACTACAGCAAGGAGCGCATGCTGTTCAATCGCCCGGTGGCCGCCACGCAAAGCGCGCAAATCAAGATGGCCGACTGGGCGCGGCGCATCACCTGTGCGCAGTTGTTGTCGCTGCAGCTTGGCCGCTTGAAAGATGCCGGCACCATGCAGCCGACGCAGGTGTCGCTTGCCAAGTGGAACAATGTGCGCATGGCGCTGGATATCGCCCGTGAAGCGCGTGACCTCCTGGGCGGCGCCGGTATCACCACCGAGCATTCGCCGATCCGCCATGCGCTGAATCTGGAATCGGTGATTACCTATGAAGGCACCGAAACCGTGCATCAGCTGGTGGTTGGCCGCGAGCTGACTGGCATCAACGCCTTCTGATTGCTGATGCGCATCACGCCCACACTGGAAACCGCGCGGCTTAGGCTGCGCGCTTGGCGCGTGGATGACTTCGAGCGTTATTTCGAACTGTTTTCCAACCCAGAGGCCGCGCGGTTCATTGGCGGCGCGGGCGGGCGTGGCGCAGTATGGCGGCGCTTTTTGCAAATGCCCGGCGCCTGGGCCTTGCAGGGCTTTGGCATGTTTGCCGTGGAAGAGAAAACCAGCGGCCTGTGGATCGGTCAATGCGGGCCGTGGCAGCCCGATGGCTGGCCGGGGCTGGAAGTGGGCTATGCCTTCCACCCGGATGCACAGGGCAAGGGCTATGCGCTGGAAGCCTGCGTTGCCGCCATCGACTATGCCTTCGATATGCTTGGCTGCGATCGGGTGATCCACAACATTGACCCGGATAACCGCGCTTCACAGGCGGTGGCGGCCAAGCTTGGCGCACGCATCCTGCAACGCATCGACCATCAGCCGCCATTCGACGAATACTGTGTCGATGTCTGGGGGCAAAGCCGCGATGAATGGCAGCAGCAGCGCTTGCGCTTTTCCTCTGTTCCGATTTCCAACTCACCCGTTTCAGGCTGATTCTGCATGTTCGCCCAAGTCCCCAATCCCATCCCCGCCCGCATGAAAGGGCTCAATCGCGCTGAAATCTGCGATGTCAATTTCACCGAATTTGTCAAGAACTGGAATGGCCAGCCGTTGCCGCGCCCGGTGGCGGATGAAGCGATTCTCGATGGCAGCGCGCTGGATGCGCAGGGCTTTCGTGAGCTGTTCGAGTCGCAGCTGATTTCCCGCCATCTGGACTTGATGGCGCGCGTTCTGCGGGTGCAGAACAAGGTGTTCTATACCATCGGCTCCAGCGGTCACGAGGGCAATGCCATGGTGGCGCGCGCTACCCGGCATACCGACCCGGCGTTCCTGCATTACCGCAGCGGTGGCTTCATGGCCGAGCGTTTCCGCAAGCTGCCGGGGATGGACCCAATCATGGATTCGGCATTGTCCTTTGCCGCCAGCCGCGAAGACCCGGCCAGTGGTGGCCGCCACAAGGTGTGGGGCAGCAAGCCGTTGTGGGTGTTGCCGCAGACTTCGACCATCGCCTCGCACCTGCCCAAGGCACTGGGCACGGCGGTGGCCATCGAGGCGGCCAAACGGCTGGGGCATGCTTTGCCGATTCCCGATGACAGCATCGCCATTTGCAGCTTTGGCGATGCCAGCGCCAACCACGCCAGCGCGCAGACTGCCTTCAATGCCGCCAGCTGGACGGCCTATCAGAAACTGCCCGCGCCGGTGTTGTATGTCTGCGAGGACAATGGCATCGGCATCTCGGTGAAAACCCCGAGTGGCTGGATTGCCGAGAGCTTCAGGAACCGTCCCGACCTGGATTATTTCTTTGCCGACGGCCTGGATTTGGCCGGCGGTTACGCCGATGTGGTGCGCGCGGTGGAGCATTGCCGTCGCACGCGCCGCCCGACCTTCCTGCATCTGCGCACCACGCGCATCATGGGGCATGCCGGTACCGATTTTGAAATCGAGTGGCGCTCGATTGAGGAACTATGTCAGGTCGAGGCCACCGACCCCTTGCTGCGCAGCGCGGCAATTGCGTTGGAATCGGGGCTGATGAGCAAGCTGGAAGTGCTGGCGCTGTACGAGGACACCCGGCAGAAGTGCTTTGCCGCCGCCGAAGAGGCCGATCGCCGTCCGCGTATCGAAACCTTGGAAGAAGTGGTGCGGCCGTTGGCACCGTACAGCCCGGACAAGGTGCAGGCCGAAGCTGCGCGCGCGCCCGGGCTTGATGCGCGCATCAAGGCCTTTGGCAGCGCAGAAAAACTGCCGGAAAACCAGCCGCCGCGGCATTTGGCGATTCAAATCAACAATGCCCTGCATGATCTGTTTGCCAAATACCCCGAAACCCTGCTGTTTGGCGAAGACGTGGCGCAGAAGGGGGGCGTGTACACCGTCACCAAGGGTCTTTACAAGGCTTTCGGCGCGCGCCGGGTGTTCAATACCCTGCTGGATGAAACCATGATTCTGGGCATGGCGCAGGGCTTTGCCAATGTCGGCATGCTGCCGGTGCCGGAAATCCAGTACCTGGCCTATTTGCACAATGCCATCGACCAGATCCGCGGCGAGGCCTGCAGCCTGCAATTCTTCAGCAATAACCAGTATCAAAACCCAATGCTAGTGCGCATTGCCGGACTGGGCTATCAACGTGGCTTTGGCGGGCACTTCCACAACGACAACTCGGTGACGGCGCTGCGTGATATTCCGGGCTTGGTGGTCGGCTGCCCCAGCCGTGGCGATGATGCGGCCATGATGCTGCGTACGCTGGCGGCGCTTGCCAAGGTGGATGGCCGAGTGACGGCTTTCCTTGAGCCGATTGCCTTGTACATGACCAAGGATTTGTATGAGCCGGGTGATGGCCTGTGGCAAACCGAATACCCCGCGCCCGATCAGGCGCTGGTGCTGGGCGAGCCGCGCATCTACCACCCCGAAGCGCGTGACTGCGTGATTTTCACCTTTGGCAATGGCGTGCCAATGAGCCTGCGCGCGGCGCGGGAAATCGAGCGCAAGCATGGCTGGAAAGTGCGCGTGGTCGATTTGCGCTGGCTGGTGCCGCTGAATGCCGATGCCATCGCTCTCAATGCCGATGATTGCGAGCGCATCATCGTGGTTGATGAAGGCCGCTTCAGCGCCGGCATTGGTGAGGGCATCATCACTGCGCTGGCCGAGGCCGGGCAGGGGGATAAGCCGATGCGCCGCGTGGTCGGCGCCGATACCTATACCCCGCTGGCCGGTGCGGCGTTCCTGGTCATCCCCAAGGACGAGGACATTGTCGCCGCAGCGGACGATCTGGCGGAGTAAAACCAACGGCGCAGCCCGGTGGCGCATGTCTGCCACTGGGCTGTCTGGCGGGGCTGAGCAATCGTGTTATGCTGCGGCGCAGCAATTCGGAGTCTTGCATGCTGTTTTATCAATTCCATGAAAACACCCGTGCCTGGATGGCACCCATTACCTATTGGTCAGAGGCGGTGGCCAAGATGTATACCGCTTCGGGGAGCTGGCTTTCGGGGATGCCCGGCGCACAGCGCATCGCGGCCGGTTATGAGCTGATTCACCGCATCGGCAAGGATTACGAAAAACCCGCCTTCGATATCCACGAGATTGAAGTGGAAGGGCTGAGCATCCCGGTGGTGGAGCGGGTAGTGCTGGAAAAGCCGTTCTGCCGCCTGCTGCGCTTCAAGCGCTATCACGATCAGGCCGATGGCCTGGCGCAGATGAAAGACAACCCGACCGTGTTGATTGTGGCGCCGCTCTCGGGTCATCACAGCACCTTGTTGCGCGATACGGTCAAGACCATGCTCAAAGACCACAAGGTGTTCATTACCGACTGGACTGATGCGCGCATGGTGCCGAAGGAGGCCGGGGCATTCCATCTGCATGATTACGTGGCCTATATCGAGGAATTCATCCGCCATATCGGTGCCGAGCGCCTGCATGTGGTGAGCGTTTGCCAGCCAACCGTGCCGGTATTGGCGGCCGTGTCGCTGATGGCCGCGCGCGGCGAGGCCACGCCGTGTTCGCTGACCATGATGGGCGGCCCGATTGATGCGCGGCAATCACCCACCCAGGTCAACAATCTGGCGATGAAACGCCCGCTGAGCTGGTTCGAGCACAACCTCATTCATACCGTGCCGAGCAATTATCCCGGGCGTGGGCGTAAGGTTTATCCGGGCTTTTTGCAGCATATGGGCTTTATCGCCATGAACCCGGAACGTCATGCCATGTCGCACTGGGACTATTACCAGGATCTGGTGAAGGGCGATCAGGAAACCGCGGCGGCGCATCGGCGTTTTTATGATGAATACAATGCCGTGCTGGACATGCCCGCCGAGTATTACCTGGATACTATCCGCACTGTGTTCCAAGACTATCTGCTGCCGCGTGGCGAGTGGGTGGTCAATGGTGAAAAGGTCGATCCTTCGGCTATCCGGGATACGGCGCTGCTGACCATCGAAGGCGAGCTCGATGATATTTCCGGTGCCGGACAGACCCAGGCTGCACTCAAGCTGTGCAGCAACGTGGCAAAACACCGCAAGCAGCACATCACCGTGGAAGGCGCCGGTCACTATGGCATTTTCAGTGGCCGTCGCTGGCGCAACCAGGTCTATCCCCAATTGCGCGACTTCTTGAAGGCTCAGGGTTGAGAGCCTGTTCAAGGCTCCTTCTTGGCACCCGTTGCTTTGCAAAGTCGGCAGATGCAGGGCATGAGGTGCAGACAAGCGGCTGGCTTGTCTGAGCGAGCATGCCCCCCTGCAGCCTCATGTTCGGGATGCTGGGGGGCTTGGAAACAAGCGCTCATTGATCAATGAGCGAATGATTTTGTAACGCATGGCTCACGGCGTTTAGTGGCGCTTTCGTCGTTTGCAGCGGATAAAGTGTGATGGGTTTCGCAGGTTCGTGTATGCAGGCTTGGTAGAAGGCTCGATTTTGGTGGTTCAAGATAAGTGCGCGTTATTCTTGCCGCCTTTCACCCCGGAGCCTGCCCATGCGTCGTCTTGCCTTGTTCTCTGCCTTGTCTCTGGCCTTGTTGGCCGCACCCGTCTCAGCGGAAAAGAAAGCCGCGCATTGGGATGTCAACGCGCCGCAGGGGCGCAGCACGCTGGCGAAGTTCGAGACAGACGAAGGCACCTGGATGGATGTGGATGTCAGCCCGGATGGACAGCAGATTGCGTTTTCAATGCTGGGCGATATTTATCTGCTGCCGATTGACGGTGGGCGGGCACGGCGGCTGACTTCTGGCGCGGCCTGGGACGTGCAGCCGCGGTTTTCGCCCGATGGCCGGCAATTGGCGTTCACTTCCGACCGCGATGGCGGCAACAATCTGTGGCGCATCGGCGTGGATGGCCGCAACCCGGTGCAGGTCACCCAGGAGAAGTTTCGGCTTCTGAACAACCCGGTGTGGACGCCGGATGGGCAGTATCTGATTGGCCGCAAGCATTTCACCGCTGAACGTTCGTTGGGCGCGGGCGAGCTGTGGATGTATCACGTCAGCGGCGGCCATGAGGGTTTGCAGCTGACCAAGAAGAAAAACGACCAGCAGGATTTGGGCGAGCCTGCGGTATCGCCCGATGGCCGTTATGTGTATTTCTCCGAGGACATCACGCCCGGGCCATACTTTCAGTACAACAAGAACCCGCATGCCACCATTTATGCCATCAAGCGCCTGGACCGGCAGAGTGGCGAAATCAGCACGCTCATCAACAGCGCCGGGGGCGCGGTCAGGCCGCAGCCCTCGCCCGATGGCAAGCAGCTGGCGTTTGTGAAGCGGGTGCGCGAGAAGTCGGTGTTGCACCTGCTCGACCTGGCTTCGGGCGATACGCGGTCGCTATGGGATGGGCTCTCCCACGATATGCAGGAGGCCTGGGCGATATTTGGCCCGTATGCCAATTTCAACTGGCTGCCCGATGGCTCGGCGCTGGTGGTGTGGGCGCAGGGCAAGCTGTGGCGGGTGGATGCGGCCAGCGGCGTGGCGCGGCAGATTCCCTTCACTGCCGAGGTCGAGCAGCGTCTGGCCGAGCCGCTGCGGTTTGAGCAAACACTCGATGCCGGGCAGTTCGCGCCGAAGATGATTCGTGATGTCGCCACCGCACCGGGCGGGCAGCAAGTGGTGTTTCATGCGCTGGGGCATCTGTACACCCGCAGCCTGCCCAATGGCATGCCAACGCGACTTACCCACAACCAAAATGTGTTCGAGTATCAGCCAAGTTTCAGCCCCGATGGCCGCAAGCTGCTGTACACCACCTGGAATGATGCCGATCTGTCGATATTGATTGAGCGCGACTTGGCCTCGGGCAAGGAGCGGGTATTGAATCCCGAGCCGGGCTTTTATTACGGGCCGCGTTATTCGCCCGATGGTCGCCGCATCGTGTTCAGCCGCACCGGTGGCAGCGGCACGACCGGCTCGCGCTGGGCCAATGAAGTCGGCATTTATGTGCTCGATGGCGATGCCAGCACGCCGCGGCGCATTGCCAAAACCGGTGAAAACCCGCAGTTCTCCGCTGATGGCAGCCGGGTGTTTTATTTCACCGGTGGGGGAATGTCCAAGAAGCTGATGTCGGTGGGCATAAATGGCGAGGATCCGCGCGAAGTGCTGGATTTGAAGTATCCGGACTTGGTATCCATCAGCCCGGATGGCAAGTGGGTGGCCTTTACCGAGCTGTTCAATGCCTATGTCGCGCCGCTGCCGCAGACAGGCGGCAGTATCGCGCTCTCGCGCCAGAGCAAGGCCATCCCGGTGGCGCAGGTCAGCCGCGATGTCGGCTCTTATCTGCATTGGTCGGCAGATTCTGGCTCGCTGCATTGGATGGTGGGCGATGAATACTTCAGCCGCGATTTGAAGGATGTGTTCAGCTTCCTGCCAGGTGCGTCAGCACAGGCGGCCAGGCCGGAAACGGCGCGCGGCATCCGGCTCGGCCTGCACGCGCCGGTGGATACCCCGCGCGAAGTGGTGGCCTTCACCCATGCCCGCATCATCACCATGCGCGATGCCGAGCGTCAGCAGGAGGTGATTGAGAACGGCACCGTGCTGGTGGAAGGCGATACCATCCGCGCCGTCGGCACCGATGTCCGCATTCCGGCTGGTGCGCGGGTGATTGATGCCAGCGGCAAGACCATCGTGCCCGGCTATGCCGATGTGCATGCCCATGTGGCACATTTTGGTGGCGGCGTGGTGCCGCAGCAGAACTGGGCGTATTACGCCAATCTGGCGTTTGGCATCACCACCACCCATGACCCATCCGCGACCACCGAGCTGGTGTTCTCACAGGCCGAGCTGGTCAAGGCCGGGACGCTGGTGGGGCCGCGGATTTTCTCCACTGGCACCATCCTCTACGGTGCCGATGGCGACTTCAAGGCCGAGGTCAATTCGCTGGATGATGCCCGCTCGCACCTGCGCCGCATGAAGGCGCATGGCGCGTTCAGCGTCAAGAGCTATAACCAGCCGCGCCGTGAGCAGCACCAGCAAATCAATCAGGCCGCGCGCGAGCTGGGCATGCTGGTGGTGGAGGAGGGCGGCTCCACGCTCAACCACAACCTGCCGATGATTCTCGATGGCGTCACCACCATCGAGCACAATCTGCCGGTGGCGCCCTTGTACCGCGATGTGCTGGAGCTGTGGCGGCGCACCGATGTACGCAACACACCGACCTTGGTAGTCAGCTATGGCGGCTTATCCGGCGAGTACTACTGGTATGCACGCGACAACGTCTGGGAGGACGGCAAGCTCTCGCGCTTCTTCCCGCGTGAGACTCTGGATGCGCGCAGCATTCGCCGCGAAACCGCACCGGATTGGGATTACTACCATGTCGAGGTGGCCAAGTCGCTGAAGCGGCTGCGCGATGCCGGGGTAAAAATCCAGGTCGGCGGCCACGGCCAATTGCAGGGGCTATCGCCGCACTGGGAAACCTGGAGCCTAGTGCAGGGCGGCTTCAGCAATTGGGAGGCATTGCGCGCCTTTACCATCGACGGCGTGGATTCGATCGGCTTTGGCAAACAGCTGGGCTCACTGGAAGTGGGCAAGAAAGCGGACTTGGTGGTGCTGAACCGCAATCCGCTTGATGACATCCGCGCCACCGCCGATACCCGCTATGTGATGGTCAATGGCCGCCTGTTCGATGTGGATGCGGACATGGCCGAAATCGGCCACCGTCAGGCGCCTGCGCCGACCTTCTACTGGCAGCGCCACCGCGAAGGCCTGCGTTTTGGTGAGCAATACGGCCCCACCGGCGTCTGCCACTGCCCCAAATCCGGGCATGGGCATCATCAGCACGGCCATGACGAGCATGGTCACTAAGTGCAGCCATCATCCCCGCCTGTGATGCGCGGGCGGGGGTGCTATGGAAAGCCCGGGTGCAGGCTTTTAGAATACGCGGCCTTCTTTTCATCTTGAATTGCCATGATCGAACTCAATCCGATCCGAGCACGCATCGCCGACCTGATTGGCCGGCTGGATGCGCTCCGGGGGTTTCTTTGACTACGACACCAAACGTGAGCGTCTTGAAGAAGTCGAGCGGGAGCTGGAAAACCCGGACATCTGGAACAATCCCGAACAAGCCCAGGCACTGGGGCGCGAGCGCGCATCGCTGGACAAGAACGTCAACGGCATCCGCAATCTGACCGATGGCCTGAACGGCGCGACCGAACTGCTTGAGCTGGCCGAAATGGAAGACGATGAGGACACTGCGCTCGCCGTGGTGGCCGATGTTGATCGTTTTGAAAAAGACGTGGCCGCGCTGGAATTCCAGCGCATGTTCTCCGGCAAGATGGACAACACCAACGCCTTTGTCGATATCCAGGCCGGTGCTGGCGGCACCGAGGCACAGGACTGGGCGGAAATGCTGCTGCGCATGTATCTGCGCTGGGCCGAATCGCGCGGCTGGAAGGTCGAGCTGATGGAAGCCTCGGGCGGCGATGTGGCAGGCATCAAGTCCGCCACCTTCCGGGTGGAGGGTGAATATGCCTATGGCTGGCTGAAGACCGAAACCGGCGTCCACCGCTTGGTGCGCAAATCGCCGTTCGATTCCGACAACCGCCGGCATACCAGCTTTACCAGCGTGTTCGTCTCGCCGGAAGTCGATGACAATATCGATATCGAAATCAATCCGGCCGACCTCAAGACCGATGTATATCGTTCCAGTGGCGCCGGTGGTCAGCACGTCAACAAGACCGAATCTGCCGTGCGCATCACCCATGTGCCGACCGGCATCGTGGTGGCCTGTCAGAATGGCCGCAGTCAGCACCAGAACCGCGATACCGCGATGAAAATGCTGGCCGCCAAGCTCTACGAGCTGGAAATGCAAAAACGCAATGCCGAGCGCGATGCGGTAGAAGCGGGCAAATCCGATATCGGCTGGGGCAACCAGATTCGCAACTATGTGCTGGATCAATCCCGCATCAAGGATCTGCGTACCGGCGTTGAGCGCAGCGATACCCAGAAAGTGCTCGATGGCGACCTGGACGAATTTGTTGAAGCCAGTTTGAAGTCGGGTCTGGATGCCGGCGCCAAGCGCGCCGATATGGCCTGAATTCCAGATTGAATGCTAGGATCCGGAGTATTCCGGATCCTGTTGCAAGAGGTACTTGTTCATTGAGGTTTCATGTCGCGGGGTTAAAGCTTTGCAACAATCTGCTATTAAGTTAGGTCAAGATGGCTGGCTGGTTGCTTCTTGCATAAAGCAAGATTGATGTTTGAATGAAGTACGGCGACGGCTCACCTTGATACCCGCAGCAATTTGTGTTTGCTGCAGAGCAGATGGCAGGAATATGTCGGTGATTTCTTCGAAACCTTTTCGGATCCATGTCGAGAGAATGGCAAAGCCTGTTCCCGGCATGATTTTGGTGGTATGCCTCACAATGGCGGCCACACTGCAATATTCGGCTTCCAGAGCAGGAATGCTGTATCGTTGTGTGTCGGCTTCTGGGCAGGTCACTTTGTCTGATCGTCGGGTACCAGATCTCAAATGTGAAGCGGCACTATCTTTCCCAGACAACCAATCACCACAGCATCAGCAGGAGCAGCCTTCACCTTTGGATTTGGCGGTAGAGAGCTTGTATGACGCAACCTCGTCGGCTGTCACCATTTCCGAGCCCGTGGCTGCTTCCAATACCGGTATGGTCGACTTCGGTGACCCGCGTGCGTCTGTAGTATTGGAAAAACTCAAGACCGGGAAGCCTGATGGCTTCCGCTACATTCAGCTCGGTGACTCCCATACTGCGGGTAATTTCATTACCGACACTATTCGCAGGCGCCTCCAGCCTTCTCTTGGCTTTGGTGGGCTGGGTTGGTTGCCAGCGGCCAGCGTGCGGGGGCAAAGGATGCCGGCCACCATCCAGCAGCACGGCCCATGGAAAATCAATAGCAGCCGTAAAGTTCAGCTTGAAGATTATTTTCCTTTTGGCGGAGTCGTTGCTGAGGTTGCCGCGCCTTCGGCTTCTTTGACGGTGGGGGCGCATGAAGGTAACCCCTTGCAGCAAGTTTCGGTATGGATTCGGCAGGCAGAAGGTGCTTCCGCACTCCTTATGCGTGATAGCGAGGGGCGGAGCCAGGCACTGCAGGTTCCAGCAGACGGGCGCTGGCACTTGGCAAATTTTGTTGCTCGCCTGCCAGTTACTGTGACCACTTCATCTGCACATGAAACAGCGATTGGAGGTTGGTGGATGCAGTCTCCGCATGGTGGTGGCGCCACGGTCTCGGCTGCAGGTATCAATGGAGCTACCTTGGCGCAAACCGGGCGTTGGCGCAACGGATGGCTCTCGGATTTGCAGGCAAGCCGTCCCGATATTGTTGCATTGGCCTTCGGTACCAATGAGTCCACCAATGAGAAATTGGATGTGGCACAGGCGCATGCAACATTGGTCAACACAATTTCGGCCATTCGCAATATTGCGCCACAAGCAGCCATCTTGATTATCGGGGCGCCAGATACCTTGGTAAATCATGCCGGTGCCTGTGGCACACGTACCCCGAATCTGGATGCAATCCAACAAGTTCAGCGCAGGGTAGCCAGTCAGATGCGCACTTTGTATTTTGATTGGCAGCAGGCCATGGGCGGGAACTGTTCGATGAAGCGCTGGATGCAGGAGGGATTGGCACGCTCGGATGGTGTACACTTCTCCGCTGAGGGCTACTCGCGCACGGGCAATGCCATTTTTGACGGTTTGCGTGATCTCGGAGAGCGGCGATAGTTCAATTTTGATTCATCAACTTTTGCGCGCTCGAATCCATACATGGAAGAAAAGTCTTCAGCCTCAAGCTTGGTAAAGCTCGGCAATGCAGCGAATCGGATAGCCGGACTGGATGGCTTGCGTGCAATTGCCATCATCGCGGTTCTATTGTTCCATGCGGAGTTGGGGGGGGTGCATGGGGGTTATCTTGGTGTTGATCTGTTTTTTGTCATTTCCGGTTTTTTGATTACGGGCATCGTCGCTAACGAGATCGATCAAACCGGGCGATTGAGCTATCGGGGTTTTTACGTACGTCGTGCCAAGCGTTTGCTGCCGGCAGTTTTTGTGCTGATTCCATCAATTATCGTGTACAGCGCCTGGTTTGCGCCTGATGCGCTGGGACGTCTCCCTAAAGATGCATTGGCCAGTCTGCTTTTTCTCACCAACTGGCATTTACTTTTCGACAATGTCTCTTACTTTGAGGCGTTTGGCCGACCGCCTTTGTTGAAGCACTTGTGGTCATTGGCGATTGAAGAGCAGTTCTATGTCGTCTGGGCAATTTTTGTCGGGTTGGGGGCAAAGTTTTTAAGACGTTCCCATTTGGCCTTGATTGCCGCAAGCCTGGCGTTGCTTTCTGCGGCCTGGATGGCAGCTGTTGCTGTTGAGATTGGCTATCCCTTGGAGAATTCCAATTCATCCCGGCTTTATTTCGGTACGGATACTCATGCCTTTCCCCTGTTGATGGGCGCTGCATTGGGCTTTGCCTGGCAGCCGTTGAATAGTATCCAATTGAATAACGGCAACCGGACAGTGCCCGCAGGATGGGCGCTAACGCTTATGGGGTTGCTGGCAATTGCTTGTTTCCTATATTTGGCATTGACTGCCAGTGAGCAAAAACCCTGGCTTTATCCATGGGGATTTTTGTTGGCGGGGATTGCTTCACTAGTGATGATAATGGCAGCATCTGACCCGGCTTCTCCGTTGGGGGGCTGGTTGGATTGCATGCCGTTACGCTGGGTTGGTGAGCGCTCTTACGGCATCTATCTTTGGCATTGGCCGATATTTGTACTGATTGATGCAGATACGCCTTGGTTGCAGGTTTTTGATGTATTGGAATCAGATTCGCTTTGGCTGCCGGTTTTGCGTATTTTTTTGACTTTGTTGATTGCGGCGCTTTCGTATGGTTTGGTTGAGAATCCAATCCGGAAAGGACTATTGGGTCAGATTTACGCAAGGCTGCGTACTCGACAGACCCACTGGCAGGGGGGGGGGCAAGCGGCGGGAGTTGCAATTTTCTGTGTGCTGTTAATGGCAGCGCCACTTTGGTTATTGAATAATTTGCAGGATTTTGAACAAGGCAAGGAAGAAGCCGATAAGCGTGAGGCCATACTTGCAAATCCGCCGACACCGCCTCCGACAGTATCGCTCCCTGTGCCGAAGTCGCCGTCAGTTGCAGATTTTTTGGGCTATGAGAGCCGTTCTGTTACTGCGGTTGGGGATTCTGTTTTGCTGGGCTCAAGTCATATATTGAGAACGGAGTTGCCATATATTGATATCCATGCCACACAGGGCTGGCAGGCGGCTGATTTCATCAAAAAGCTTGAAGAGTTGAAGGCTGATTCCAGGTTGCGTGAGGTGGTATTGCTGCATCTTGGAACGAATGGCTATGTTTATAAACAGCAGCTTCTGCAAATGATGCGAATGCTGGAGGATCGCAAGCGTGTGATCGTCATTGACAGTCAAGTACCACGTCGTTGGATGAAACCCAATAACCACTTGTTCGAGGAAGTGGTGCCGGAATTTTCCAATGCGGTTTTGGTCAGGTGGAGCAATCGTTCTGAAGGGCAGCGGGCATATTTTGTTGCCGACAGAGTCCATTTGACTTCAATTGGGCAGCGCGCTTATCTAAGTGGGATACTTGAAGAAGGCGGCCTGATAGCAACTCCGGCAGCCAAGCCTCGTCCAGTGTTTCTTGCGCTGAATACTGGGATTGCTTCGAATTTGCAGTTTTTGTTCAGGCCGTACCATTGGTGACTGGGGGTAAATTAGTACGGTTTCAAGCAGTGTGCTCTTGGGAATTGTAGTGAGATGATAACAGTGTTATGCACAACAAAAGGAATTTTCTGGGTTGGGTAGTGACTCACTTCAGGAGATTCAAATTTGCAAAAACTTATCAATATAAAAGCGCAATAGTCGCTTGCTTCTTTCATGCAAAGGGTGCGACGGTATGTCGGAGAAATGTGGCTTTTGCGAATGTCGATGGCAAAGGTGGCTGGCTAAGTTCGCCACGCTGGTATCGATAGATAAAGGGGCAAAGGTGATGCGAGTGGATTGGCAACGGCAGCGCCATTTGTATTGAACCCATAGAAACTGGGTTGGTTTCAGTCAACGACCTTATCAGAGGGATGCCTCGTATTGTTGGTGATTTCATGTTGTAGCAAGCGGTATTTGCCGTAATTTCACCATCAGGTGTGATGAGTGCCTGATTGTTTTGTTTTCAACGACGCAAGAGAAGTAGAAACTATCATGAATGATATGTCTGTTCAGCAAGACGAAAACAGCCTGATTGCCGAGCGCCGCAGCAAGCTGGCGGCGATACGCGAAAGCGGCATTGCCTTTCCCAATGACTTTCGCCGCAGCGATGAGGCCGGGGCGTTGCAGGCCGAGTATGTCGATGCCGAAAAATGGACGGGCGAGGCGCTGGAAACCACTGGCCGCCGGGTGAGAATCGCTGGACGGATGCTCGCCAAGCGCATCATGGGCAAGGCGGCCTTTGCGCGGCTGCGCGATGGCAGCGGCGATATTCAGCTGTTCCTGCAATCCACTACGCTCGGCGAGGTGTATCAGGCGTTCAAGGGCTGGGATGTGGGCGATATCATCGCCGCTGAAGGCACGCTGATGCGCACCAAAACTGGCGAGCTGTCGGTCAAGGTGGATGCCCTGCGGCTTTTGACCAAGTCGCTGCGCCCGTTGCCGGATAAATGGCATGGTTTGGCCGATGTTGAGCAACGCTACCGGCAGCGTTATGTGGATTTGATTGTCAACCCGGAGGCGCGTGAAGTGTTCGTGGCGCGCTCGCGCATCATTTCCAGCATTCGCCGCTGGCTGGATGCACGACGCTTTCTGGAAGTGGAAACGCCGATGATGCATTACATCGCCGGTGGCGCCACGGCGCGGCCTTTCGTCACCCATCACAATGCGCTGGACTTGGATTTGTTCCTGCGCGTGGCGCCGGAGCTGTATCTGAAGCGCTTGGTGGTGGGCGGCTTTGACCGGGTGTATGAAATCAACCGCAATTTCCGCAATGAAGGCGTGTCCACCCGCCACAATCCCGAATTCACCATGCTGGAGTTGTACGAGGCCTATGCCAGCTACAGCGAAATCATGGACTTGACCGAGGCGCTGATTCGCCATGCGGCGCAAGAGGCCACTGGCCAGACGCAGGTGGTGTGGGATGGCAATGCCATCGACCTTGGCCAGCCGTTCCGCCGCTGGCGCATGGACGAGGCCGTGCGCGAACTGAACCCGGAAATTTCCGAGGCCGACTGCCGCGACCGTGAGGCGTTGGCGGCGCATTGCGCGCGCTTGAAGATTCCGGTCAAGCCCGGTTATGGCTGGGGCAAGCTGCTGCTGGAAATCTTTGAAAAAACCGTGGAAGGCGGTTTAACCCAGCCGACTTTTATCACCCATTACCCGGTGGAAGTCTCGCCGCTGGCACGCGAGTCCGATACCGAGCCTGGCATTACCGACCGTTTCGAGTTGTTCATTGGCGGCAAGGAAATCGCCAACGGCTTTTCCGAGCTCAATGATGCCGAAGATCAGGCCGTGCGCTTTCAGGCGCAAGTCGCCGCCAAAGAGTCCGGTGATGATGAGGCGATGCACTTTGACGCCGACTATATCCGCGCGCTGGAAGTGGGCTTGCCGCCGACCGGCGGGCTGGGCATTGGCATCGACCGTTTGGTGATGCTGTTGACCGGCTCGGACTCCATCCGCGACGTACTGCTGTTCCCCTATATGCGCCCGCAGGCGGACTGATTCGGGCAGCACCTTGCAAGATGTCGCTTGATAGACGCGCAAAGCGCGTCTATCAGAGACTTTGAACAGGGGTTTAGGCGCGATGTCCCAATTTCACTACCATTTGTGTGCGCAGCTGCGTGTCATCGCCTTTGGGCGGCTGTATTTCATTCAGTGAGAAGCCGCGCGCCAGGGCATCGTCTTCATCCAGACCGTCGAGGGCGACAAATTCCGCATCCATGAGTGCCGCGCGGGCAGTATCCGGGCTGTCATAGGGCAGGCTGGCACCATCGGCATCCAGCACTTCGGCAGTACCGGCTTCACGAATGCTGAGCCGTGCCCAAATCAGGGTGTCGCCCAATGTAGCCAGCCACCATTCGCTATGGGCGATATCGTCGTCATGGGCAAGCGCATTCATCATCAAAACTCCGCATTGCCCGGTGCGCGCGGGTAGGCGATGGCATCGCGGATATTGGCAAGGCCGCAGACATACACCACCAGACGCTCGAAGCCGAGGCCAAAACCTGCGCTGGGCACGCTGCCGTAGCGGCGGAAGTCGCGGTACCAGGCGTAGTGTTCGGGGTCGAGGCCGAACTGCTGCATGCGCGCATCGAGCATGTCCAGACGCTCCTCGCGCTGGCTGCCGCCAATGATTTCACCGATGCCGGGAGCCAGCACGTCCATGGCCGCCACGGTTTTGCCATCATCATTCAGGCGCATGTAGAACGCCTTGATGGCTTCGGGATAGTTCATCACCACGACCGGACGGCCAACATGTTCTTCGGTCAGCCAGCGCTCGTGCTCGGTCTGCAAGTCCAGCCCCCATTCCACCGGGAACTCGAATTTCTTGCCGGATTTTTGCAAGAGGCTGATGGCATCGCTGTAATCAATGCGCTCGAACGGCGAGTTGATGAAGGCCTCCAGCCGGGTGATGGCGTCTTTTTGCACACGCTCGGCGATAAAGGCCATGTCGTCGGCGCGCTCCTCCAGCACGGCGCGGAACAGGTATTTCAAAAAGTCTTCGGCCAGGTTGGCATCGTCGTTCAGGTCGGCGAAGGCGATTTCCGGCTCAATCATCCAGAACTCGGCCAGATGCCGGGTGGTATGGCTTTGTTCGGCACGGAAGGTCGGGCCAAAGGTATAGACCTTGCTCATCGACAGTGCATAGGCTTCGACATTGAGCTGGCCGGACACGGTGAGGAAGGTTTCCTTGCCGAAGAAGTCGCGGGAGAAATCCACCTTGCCATCCTTGCCGTAGGGTAGGTTAGCCAGATCCAGCGTGGAGACGCGGAACATCTGCCCGGCGCCTTCGGCATCGGAGGTGGTGATGATGGGGGTGGAAATCCAGTAAAAGCCGCGCTCGTGGAAGAAGCGGTGTACCGCCATCGCAAGACAATGACGGATACGCGTGACTGCGCCAAACAAATTGGTGCGCGGGCGCAGGTGCGCGACTTCGCGCAGGAATTCCGGGCTCATCGGCTTGGGCTGGATGGGATAGGTCAGCGGGTCTTCCACCCAGCCGACCACTTCCACGCTTTCAGCCTGAATCTCGAAGCTCTGCCCCTTGCCCTGGGATTTCACCAGCTTGCCGGTGGCGATTACCGAGCAGCCCGGCGTCAGCCGTTTGACCTCGTCGAAATTGCCCAGCGTATCGGTGGCCACGACCTGAATCGGCGCAAAGCCCGAGCCGTCGCTGATATTGACGAAGGCCAGATTCGCCGAGCCGCGCACGGTGCGCACCCAGCCTTTGATGGTGACTTGACCGCTTTCGGGGAAATGTCCTGCCAGAGCGTTGGCAACGGATGCGTGAGTCATGTGCTTGCTGCAATCAAAACAAGGGGCGATGATGATACAAGCACAGCCCTTGTTGCGGCTTTGGAGATGCGCATGTTTCGCCAAATTTTTCTGCCCTTAAGTTTTGCGTTTGCATTGGCCTTGCCCGCGACTTCGGCGGCACAAACCATCGAAAAAGCCGATGATTTGGCGCGTCTGGCACTGGACTGCATCCAGAAGGAATACCCCAACAAAATCGCCCATGTGCTGCGCAATGACGCCGACAGCGGCACGCCGCGGCAGTTGTATCCGGCCTTTTATGGCTGCTATGACTGGCACTCGGCGGTACATGGGCATTGGCTTTTGGTGCGCCTGCTGCAACTGGATGGCAATGCCGGTTTTGCTGCCGAAGCCCGGCAGAAACTGGGCGAGAACTTGAGCGCGGCCAATTTGCAGGCAGAGGCGGCGTATTTCCGGCGCGGCGACAAGAGTTTCGAGCGCCCCTACGGTATCGCCTGGTTGTTGCAGCTTTCTGCACAATTGCATGGCTGGGATGACCCGGACGCCAAGCGTTGGGCCGAAGCGATAGTGCCGGTGGAGCAAGAAGCCGCCAACCGCATCCGCGAATGGCTGCCCAACCTGACCTTCCCGGTGCGGGTCGGCGAGCATGCGCAAACCGCATTCGCCTTTGGCCTGATTCGCGATTGGGCAGTGGTGCGTGGCGACAAGGCCATGCAGGACTTGATAGATGCCAGCAGCCGTCGTTTTTACCTGCGCGACCGCGATTGCCCGCTGTCCTATGAGCCTTCCGGTAGCGATTTTCTCTCCCCTTGTCTTGCCGAGGCCGACCTGATGCGCCGGGTACTGCCGCAGGATGAATTCGTCCGCTGGCTGGATGGTTTCATGCCGCAAATCCCGCGCAACAATGCCGATGCCGACTGGCTGCTGCCGGGCGTTGTCACCGACAAGAGCGATGGCAAACTGGCGCATCTGGACGGCCTCAACCTGAGCCGCGCCTGGATGCTGGAAGGCATCATCCGCAGCCTGCCTGCCGGTGATGCCCGCCTGCCGGCCTTGCAGGCCGCGGCCAAACGTCACCGCGAAGCCGGCCTTTCGGCCTTCGATGACATGCACTACATGGGCTCGCACTGGCTGGGCAGCTTTGCCACCTATCTGCTGGCGCCGCCCGGTGCTTGAAAAATCGCCCGCCGCCTTCATTTACATGCGTTACACCCCCGGAGACTCACTGATGGCCGTGACCCTTGCCCCCGCCGCACTTGCCCGCGTTCAAAGTTATTTGGCTGCCGACCCGGCCAAACAGGGGCTGCGTTTTGGCGTGAAGCGTACCGGCTGTTCCGGTTGGGGCTATGCCATCGACATGGCGGACGCTGCCCACGACAACGACCATGTGTTTGAACAGGGCGGCGTGCGCGTGCTGGTGGATGCCGACAGCCTGCCGCTGGTGGATGGCACTGAAATCGACTTTTTAAAGCAGGGTTTGAACGAGCAGTTCGTATTCCGCAACCCCAATGTCAAGGGTGAATGCGGCTGCGGCGAGAGCTTTACCACTGAGCCTGACAAGGACTTGGATTAAACCTGTCCGTTCAAGTTTGAGCCGCGATATATCGCGGCTCTCCTGGGGTAGTTCACGATTTTTTTGTGAAATGGTTTCAGGCCAAAACTGCAAAACCGCTGAAATAGAAATTGCGAGCAGATTTTTATCTGCTTAGCTTGCCTGCAAGGCGTTGGACGGCAGCGCAGCTGGCTTGGCTGCCCGCTTCGCAGGCCAATTGGTAAAGCCCGCTGGCACGGCTTGCGCTTTGCCTGTGGCCAATACCAAGTTCATACATCGTTGCCTGCTCTTCAATATCGGAGATGCTGTACTCGGTCTTTATTCTTGCCAATATTTCAGCGGCATCGTCCATGCGCTTTTCAACGCCCCAGCCGTGCTGATACATGCGGGCAATGGCAAACAGGGTGGGCAAGTGGTTGTTTTGCTGAAATGCCTCGAAATAAAAGCGGAATGCCTGCGTGTAGTCTTGTGCAAGGATGTCGCCATCCTCGTACAACTCGCCAATTAGCTGCTGCGCTGGCGCGTATTTCTGCATGGCCGCCTGCTCGTACCAATAAATGGCCAGGATATTGTCCTGCGCAACGCCAAAGCCGGTTTGGTAGGCACTGCCCAGCATATATTGCGCCCCTGCATGTCCGAGTTGTGCTGCACGGCTGAACCATTGGCTGGCTTTTTCCGGTGCGATGGTCTGGCCATTGGAGCCAACAGAGGATATATGCCCCATTTGGTATTGGGCTTCGGGGTGGCCTTGTTCGGCAGCGCGGCGATACCACTCAAGTGCAAGCGCGTCATTCTGCTCGATGCCAATGCCCAGGTTGTAAGCATCTGCCAGCTGTTTTTGTGCATCGGCATGACCTTGTTCGGCTGCGCGACGGAACCAGTTCATGGCTTCATCAGGATTCAAAGGGGTGCCGGCAAAACCTTGGGAGTACATGATGGCCAACAGATATTGGTCATCGGCATCTGCCTGTGCAAGATTGCTGGCCAGGCGCTCCAGCAATTTTTGGGGATTCTCCTGGGAATCGTTTTGATACTGCTCCAAAAGCATGCCCAGCGCCTCGTCATTGCCTAACCGGGCAGCTTTCTTGTACCAGCCAATAACTTGCTTTTGAGCATGTGGTTTATCCATGGAAATCCAGGCTATGGTTTTCAGCATGGCTTCCGGATGCCCTTGCTCTGCTGCCTGCAAAAACCAGTCTTTGGCAGGCTCAACTTCTGCAAGGCCAGATTCTGAATAAAGCCTGGCAAGCTGGTACTGAGCCAGCATGTCGCCTGCTCTTGCCTTGGGGACAAGGGCGGCAATTTCCCGGCTGGGATGCAGCCCCTTTTTGCGCTCATTGAAAAGGCGCGCTTTTTCTTTGTCTTCCGGAACCAGATGACCCATCTCATAGTACAGCGCAAGCTGGTAAATGGACGGGTAGTGGTCTTGTGCTGCGGCTTTTTCATACCAGTCAATGGCCTGTCTTTGGGCGGCTTCATCGCTTGCCGCCTCCCCGGACTCATATCGCCGAGCCAGTTCAAACTGGGCGTCAGGAATGCCCAGTTGTGCGGCAGCTTCAGTTAGCTCCAAAAGTTCGGGTAAAGACAGCCTAGGCTCTTCCATGACATGCTGTTCAAGTAAATATTTCGCGGGGATGTGTCCCTGTTGTGCCAGTGGTCGGAGCCATTCCCGCGCCCAAATGCGGCTTTGTACAATTCCCTCCCCGTAGAGATGCCTTTCGCCAAGGCGCATGCGCGCATCGGTATCACCGCGTTTTGCGGTCAGCATCAAGGCTTGAGTTTCCCGACTGTTCTGTGCGGGGAGGGCGGCAGGCAGGAACAGCATCAGGCTAGCTGCCAGGGCAAGGAGGTTGAATGTTTTCATGCCGCCGAGTATGAGCGTTTTATCTGCGCTTGTCGCAGCTGCCTTTAATGACCCTGCGTGCTTTACGGTCACTGAGCTTGGTCTGGTTGGCGGCCAGTTGTGCCAGCCATCTGTCAGCAGCGCTTTGCCTGCCTTCAGTGTATTGTCAGGTATAGCCGATGGCCGCTTGCAACAGGCATTGGACTTACGGCAGCAGTGCGGCAACTAAAGCTTGCCTTGCTTTGCAGGACGAAAGCGCCATATTGTCGTCATCTTACTTGCCTGGGTCGGGATAAAGCCGCATAATGCACGACTTCCTGCGTCCTGCGCAGGGAGTCTTGCTCCACGGCGTGATTGCCGGGGGCTGTCAGGCAGGGCAATCCCGCGCTGCCGATATCCACAAGGAAAACACCATGCGTCATTACGAAGTCGTGTTCCTGGTCCACCCGGATCAGAGCGAACAAGTGCCCGGCATGCTCGAGCGCTACACCGCTGCCATCGAAGCTGCCGGCGGCAAAATCCACCGCGTCGAAGATTGGGGTCGCCGCATGCTGGCCTACTCCATCGACAATCTGGTCAAGGCACACTACGCGATGTTCAACATCGAATGCGACCAGGCTGCCTTGGACGAGCTGGTTGATGCCTTCCGCTTCAACGATGCCATCCTGCGCCATCTGATCATCAAGCGCGATGAAGCCATCACCGAACAGTCGCTCATCATGAAGAACAAGGATGAGAAGGGTGACAAGGCCGAGCGTGGCGAGCGTCGTCGCCGTGACGATGAAGAAGGCGAAGCCGATACCGCTTCTGACGAAGAAAGCGGCGATAACAACGAAGCTGAAGAAGCTGCATAAGGAGCACGACCATGTCCAAGTTCTTCCGTCGCCGCAAGTTCTGCAAGTTCACCGCCGAAGGCGTGACCGAAATCGATTACAAGGATCTGGCCACCCTGCGCCAGTACCTGACCGAAACCGGCAAGATCGTGCCGAGCCGCATCACTGGCACCAAGTCGCGCTATCAGCGTCAGCTGGCAACGGCCGTCAAGCGTGCCCGTTATCTGGCGCTGCTGCCGTACACCGACAACCACGACGTTTGATCGTGACAGGCGGCGGGCCAAGTGGCTCGCCGTCCCCATCCGTCCATTCGGACAGCCACCGTTGCGGGTCAGCCCGCTAACGAATACGGAGATAACTCATGAAACTCATCCTGCTGCAAAAAGTGCAGAACCTTGGCAAGCTCGGCGATACCGTCGAGGTCAAGCCCGGCTTTGGCCGCAACTATCTGGTGCCGCAAGGCAAGGCCGTGCCGGCAACCGCCGCCAACCTGGCTGAATTTGAAGCCCGCCGCGCCGAATACGAAGCCAAGGCGCAAGCCCTGCACGATGAAGCCGAAAGCCGTCGCGCCAAGTTTGAAGGCCAGAGCGTCACCATCCGTGCCAATGCCTCCAACGAAGGCAAGCTGTACGGCTCGGTCACGCCGCGCGATATCGCCGAAGCCTTTACCGCCGCTGGCCTGCCGCTCAACAAGAGCGAAGTGGTGCTGGGCGAAGGCCCGCTGCGCAACACCGGCGAATACGAAGTGATGGTGCACTTTGCCGCCGAAGTGGAAACCCCGGTCAAGGTGGTGGTGGAAGCCGAACAGGCTTGATTCTGCCCACCGGCCAATCTGCGACGGGCATCCTTCGGGGTGCCCGTTTGCTTTTGTGCTGGCAGTGCAGCCAGCGCCCCTCTAGCATTACGCCTTTGGCGTTTTGATGTGGATATCTGTGGATGAACAATCGCAGCCCCGAGTTCGCGCAGCGTTTTGAAAACCGTACCGATAGTCGCGTGCAGCAATTGCGCGTGCCGCCGCAGTCGATTGAAGCCGAGCAGGCGGTGCTGGGCGGCCTGATGCTGGACAAAAACGCGATTGACCGCGTGGGTGACATCCTCACCGAGCAGGACTTTTATCGCCGCGATCACCAGCTGATTTATCGCGCCATGACCGAGCTTTCCAGCCGGGACAAGCCCTGTGACGTGGTGACCTTGCTGGAGTGGTTCGAATCCAATGGCAAGGCCGAGCAAGTGGCCGGTGGCGCCTATCTGGTGGAGCTGGCCAATACCACGCCATCGGCAGCCAATATCCGTGCCTATGCCGAGATTGTGCGCGACAAGGCGGTACTGCGGCAGTTGATTGATGTGGGCACCGGCATCGTCAATGATGCCTTCCAGCCCAATGGCCGGGAAAGCGCCGAGATTCTTTCCAAGGCCGAGCAGGATGTGTTCGCCATTGCTGAAGCAGGCAGCCGCGGGCGTGCCGATTTTGTGCAGGTCAAGCAGGCGCTGCAAAGTGCCTATCAGGTATTGCAGGAGCGCTTTGAAAACGGCGGCAGCGTCACCGGGCTTGCCACCGGCTATACCGAATTTGACCAGATGACGGCAGGTCTGCAACCAACCGACCTGATTATCCTTGCCGCCCGTCCGGCCATGGGTAAAACCACTTTTGCGCTGAATATTGCCGAATACGCGGCGATTCGCTCCAAGAAAGCCGTGGCGGTGTTCTCCATGGAAATGTCCGCCGCGCAACTGGCCTTGCGCCTGATTTCCTCCAATGGCCGGGTCAATGCCACGCGCCTGCGCACCGGGCAGTTGGAGGATGAAGACTGGACGCGGGTAGGCAGCGCGGTCAGCATGTTGCAAGGCACCAAAATATTCATCGACGACACCCCTGGGCTATCACCGGAAGTGCTGCGCTCCAAGGCGCGACGCTTGAAGCGTGAGCATGACCTGGGGCTGATTGTCATCGACTATCTGCAACTCATGGCCGTGCCGGGCAATAGCGAAAACCGCGCCACCGAGATTTCGGAAATCTCGCGCAGCCTCAAAGCCCTGGCAAAAGAGCTGAACGTGCCAGTGATTGCACTCTCGCAGCTCAACCGCTCGCTGGAAACCCGTACCGACAAGCGCCCGGTGATGGCTGACCTGCGCGAATCCGGCGCCATCGAGCAGGATGCCGATATCATCGTGTTCATCTACCGCGATGAGTACTACAACAAGGAAAACTCGCCGGACAAGGGGCTGGCGGAAATCATCATCGGCAAACAGCGCTCGGGGCCCACGGGCGCCATCAAACTGCGCTTCTTTGGCGAATACACCCGTTTTGACAATCTGGCACACGATACCTTCGGCAGTTTCGAGTAGCGCATGAGCATCGACCTCCAGACCCTGCGCCCCAGCCGCATTGAAATCAATCTCGATACCTATGCCGAAAACCTGCGCCATATCCGCCAGCATACCGGCGTGCCGCTGATGGCCATCGTCAAGGCCAATGCCTATGGGCATGGCCTGCTGCCGATGGCGCGGCAAGCGCTGCAAGCAGGTGCCCAGCAGCTGGGTGTGGCCATCCCCGAAGAAGCGCTGGCGTTGCGCCAGGCGGGTATCAGCGCTCCGATTCTGGTGCTGGGCGCAGTGCCCAGGGCGCAGCTTGCCGCCTGCATCCATGCCGGTATTGAAATTACCGTACCGTCCGAACCCGGACTTGCCCAGGCGCTGGCGGTAGCCGAAGGCTTGGGCAAAAAGGCGCTTGTCCACCTGAAAATCGATACCGGCATGGCGCGCATCGGGGTTCCGGCAGAAAAAGCCGCGCCGCTGATTGAAGCGGCGCTGGCCTCGCCTTGGTGCCATATCCAGGGGATTTTTTCGCATCTGGCCTGTGCTGATGAGCCGGATTCAGCGATGACCGCTACCCAGCTGGAGCGTTTTTTAAGCGCCTGTGAGTATTTCCAGCGCATCGGTGCTGCCATGCCGGTTCGGCACCTGGCCAATTCCGGCGGAGTGATGAACTTTCCCGAAACCTGGCTGGACATGGTGCGCCCCGGCATCATGAGCTATGGCGTTTTGCCCGGCAAAGAATGCCGCGCGCAGCTTCCCTTACAGCCGGTGCTGGCGTTGAAATCGGTCGTGGCACACAGCAAGCCGGTCAAGGCCGATACCCCGGTGGGCTATGGCGCGACCTGGCGCAGCCCCGGAGCCACCCATATCGCCACCATTCCCCTGGGCTATGGCGATGGCTGGTCACGCCAGCTTTCATCGCGCGGTGCAGTCCTGATTGATGGCCGCCGCCGGGCGATTGCCGGGCGCATCTGCATGGATCAATTCATGGTGGATACCGGCGCGCAGCCAGTTGCAGCAGGGCAGGAAGTCGTGCTGATTGGTGAGCAGCAGGGCGCGCGCATCCGCATCGAAGAAGTCGCCGAACTTGCCGGCACCATCGGCTATGAACTATTGACCCATATGAGCGCGCGCCTGCCACGGGTGTACCTCAAAAACGGCCAGCCGGTCATGGTGGGGTGATGCCTTGAACAGGCTCTGAAAACTTCGGCTGAATGTGTGAGCCGGGAAGCTGGCCTGTTCATCTGACGGCTACATGCAATCGGATAGGGTGCAATCATTCCCAGCAGCTACACGGAGTGATAGCGATGAATTTGAGCCTGAAGATGACCGCCGCCGCCATGGCCGCCAGCCTGCTGGCAGGCTGCGCCAGCTATACCGGACAGACCAATGCCCCGGATGATCCCAACCGTGCCCGCCGTGGCGCGCTCATTGGCGCAAGCATTGGCGCGGTGGCAGGGCTTTTGAGTGGCAGTGATGCCACCGAACGCCGCCAGCACGCGATGATTGGTGCGGGTATTGGTGGCCTTGCCGGTGCCGGCATCGGTGCCTATCAAGATCGCCAGGAAGCCGAACTGCGTCGGCAAACTGCCGGAACCGGCGTGGAAGTGCAGCGCGATGGCGATGTCATCAAGCTGAACCTGCCCGATGGCGTGACCTTCGACTTCAACAAAACCGACATCAAACCGCAGTTTTATCCGGCGCTGAACAACATCGCCCGCACCGTGGCCGAATACAACCAGACCATCGTGGAAGTGGCCGGGCATACCGACAACGTCGGCTCATTGGCGGCCAACCAGACCGTCTCCGACCGGCGTGCGCATGCCGTAGGCCAATATTTGATGGGGCAGGGCGTGCTGCCCGCGCGTGTGGAAATGCGCGGCTACAACTATCAATATCCGGTCGCCGACAACGGCACCGAGCAGGGCAGGGCGCAAAACCGCCGGGTGGAAATCCGCCTGATTCCGCTGCAAAGCGGCGGCTGATGCCCAAACGCTTGTTTCATACACCAAGCGCAGCGCATGGTGTGACTGACAAGCCCCGGTTTTCCGGGGCTTGTTGTTTCATCTCGGCGCTGTCCTAAAGTGCTGCGTGCAACCTCATTGGATAGCCAAATGAGCAGAAAACCTTGCAGCGCTGCTTCTTCAGGCCACATCGCAAGCAGGTAGGGCGTTTGCCATCCATTCAAAAACTGACCTTTTACGTCAGTTTTTCCGGTTTTATGGCGGCTTGTCACATAAAAATGCGACATCCATCACGCTTTTGCTGCCGGCTATGGCGCCCGGATTCAAATTTTTATCAGTATTTACAAAGGGTTATATGTGCGTGCCAAGTTTTGCCTGCTTGGCATGGTGTCTGCATTAAACTTCATGCAGGCAACTGCCTATGCCGCCAAGCAGGCGGTCAACCTTTCCATCCAACAGGAGTTCATCATGAACAAGCAACAAGGCTTTACCCTTATCGAACTGATGATCGTGGTCGCGATTATCGCTATTCTGGCCGCCATCGCGCTCCCGCAGTACCGTAACTACACCCAGCGTTCCATGAACGGTGCCTGCATGTCCGAAGCTAAGGCTTGGATGAATGGTGCAGTTGCTGACCTTGCAGATAAGCGACTCCCTGATACTGCTTTTGCGCTCAACTCTTGCGCCTCAGGCCCCACGCCGGCTCTGGATCTTGCCGACTACGATACTCCTAAGGATGTGACTTTCAGCCCGCAAACCCGTGGTAATGCAGCTGTGAAGAAAGATACTATCTGCAACACTGGCACTTGCAAGCTGGCACCGTAATTTACGAAGTAATTCAAACTTGCCAGTTTGGTAAGTTTCTCGCAAACCCCGCTGCGGCGGGGTTTGTGCTGTCAGATGTTTTTCACGCTGGGCTATAGGTGGGGCTGTTTCCGGATATTGGACAAAGATATGAATGCATTTATTAACCCCAGTCGACAGCGAGGCTTTACTTTAGTGGAGCTAATGATTGTCGTGGCAATTATTGCGCTACTGGCGGCGATAGCCCTGCCGCAGTACCGTAACTACACCCAGCGCAGCATGAATAATGCGTGCATGGCAGAGGCCAAGTCGTATATGAGTACCTCGGTAGCCTATATTTCCAGTGGTGATGAGGGCTCGGTATTGGAGCCGCCGAATATTTCCTGTGCTAGCGGTGGTAAACCGACCAAGGCCGATTATGACAATGGCAATACCCTGATTTTTGTGCCACGCCAGCGTGGTAATGCCGATTTGTTGCGCAATACGGTATGCAATGTCGGCTCGACCAGCTGCAATCAGCAACCGTAATACTTGATTGATTCTCGCCCGGTGCTAGCCGGAGCACGGCAGGCTGTGTGGACTGCCCTGCTCGCAAGTCATCCAGCCGCAGCCCGGACTTTGTTCACTTGATCCTGTCCGGCGGCATGGCGCAGATTCTGCCATCATGTGGGCAGTTTCTAGCCGGGCACTGATATGAGCGAACATTCCCCCAGCCTGCGCATTGCGCTGGCGCAGTTTGATTTCCCCGTTGGTGATATCGAGGGCAACCGCGAGCGCATCGCCGCGATGCTGGCTGAGGCGCGCGATGAATACGGCGCGGATGTGGTGGTGTTCCCGGCGCTGGCACTATCGGGGGCTGTGCCCCAAGACCTGTTGCTGCGCCCGGCGTTTTTGCGTGATTGTGCTGCGGCACTGCAATCGCTGGCGACCCGGTGCCAGGGCATTACCGCGTTGCTGGGCTGGCCGGAGGCCGCCAATGGCCGGGTTTATCACAGCATCAGTGTGCTGGCCGGTGGTCAGTTGCAAAAGACTTATCGCAAACGTGTGTTGGGGCGCGATGCCGGGCTGGATGAGTGCCGTTATTTCAGCCTCGACCCGGAGGCGGGCGATAGCGTTTTTGAAATCAATGGCATCCGCGCCGGGGTGTTGATGGGCGAGGAGCTGGGTAATGCCGGGCTTGTTGAGCGCACGGTAAATGCCGGGGCGCAATTGCTGCTGGTGGCAGCGGCTTCACCCTTTGCACACGAAAAACATGCCGAACGCGATGCGCTGTTGTCGGTGCGCAGCCGCAGCAGCGGCGTGGGTATCGCCTATGTCAATGCCGTGGGTGGTCAGGATGCGCTGTTGTTTGACGGCGCATCGCTGGTTGCCGATGGCGATGGCACGGTGCATCCGGCT
Source organism: Lysobacteraceae bacterium NML03-0222 (assembly GCA_002798195.1). Taxonomy (GTDB): domain Bacteria; phylum Pseudomonadota; class Gammaproteobacteria; order Xanthomonadales; family Xanthomonadaceae; genus Solilutibacter. Next base: position 500,011 of record NWQM01000001.1, read on the forward strand.
GCGGCGGCTTTCACCGACCAGTGGCTGGTGGTGGACTATGCGGTCGATGGCCGCAGCTTCCTGCCGATGCAATGGATGGATGATGGCGATGAGTCGCGCGATGCGCTGGTCTGGCGCGGCATCGTGCGCGGTATCCGTGACTACTGCGGCAAAAATGGCTTCAAAACCGCCTGGCTTGGGCTTTCCGGCGGGCTGGACTCTGCAGTGGTGCTGGCGCTGGCTGCAGAGGCGCTGGGGGCAGAGAACGTCACTGCGGTACGCATGCCCTCGCGCTATACCGCCGGGCTTTCCAATGACTTGGCTGAAGAGCAATGCCGCGCGCTGGGGGTGAAGCTTTTGGCATTGCCGATTGAAAAGCCGTTTAAGGCCTATCTGGATACGCTGGCCGAAGCCTTTGCCGGCAAGGCAGCGGATGTGACCGAAGAAAACCTGCAATCGCGGGTGCGCGGCACGCTGATGATGGCGCTGGCCAACAAGTTTGGTGGCCTGCTGCTGACTACCGGCAACAAGAGCGAATACGCAGTCGGCTATGCCACCATTTATGGTGATATGAATGGCGGCTATGCGCCGCTCAAGGACTTGTACAAGACCGAGGTGTTTGCGCTGGCGCGCTGGCGTAATACCGTTGGCGGTCTGCCCGCAGGTAGTGACGGGGTTATTCCCCCGGCAGTGATTGCCCGCCCGCCCAGTGCCGAGTTGCGCGAAAACCAGAAAGACCAGGATTCACTACCGCCTTATGACGTACTTGATGGCATTTTGCGGCGCCTGATTGAAGGCCAAGAGAGCTGCGAGGAGATCATCGCTGCGGGCTTTTCCAAAGAAGTGGTCGAACGTGTGGCGCGGCTGGTGCGCATCAGTGAATGGAAACGCCAGCAAGCCGCGATTGGCCCCCGGCTCAGCCGTCGTGCTTTTGGTGATGCGCGGCGCTACCCGGTGAGCCACCGCTATTGGCGTTAACGGCAGGTTGGGCACACATTTTTGCTACTGCTCACTGGCTGCTTGATTGACGATGGACTTCAGGCATTCCTGATATTCGACCACCCCATAGTCATGTGCCAGCTTGGGGTGCTCGGCTGCGGGCAAGATGCTGCCATCTATATCTCGCATCAGATGGAACACTTGCCAGATGGTGTGCTCGATTTTTTTCTCAAAAATTTCCCGGCTGTAATCATTGCTGGCGATTGGCAGAAAGCGCTCCTGCAAAATCTGTGTGGCTTCGGTACTGCTTTTGCCATCGAGTTTGGCCTGCATTGCGTCACGCGCCATACCGCCAAAGCCGCGACACAGCATTTGTCTGATTTTTTCTTCGTCAAAAGGCTGTTGCGGCTGGGTGTCGGCCAGTCCGATAGCAGGTAGAAATAGTGTCAGCGCAAGCGCAATCTGGAGTTTCATCAGGGTGTGTAATGCGATTCTGAATCGAGGGGTCTGAAGCGTTTGCTTGTTATGGGCTTGATTCGCAAACGCCGTGACGCAGCTATCTGCGCCACGGCACCAGGGTTTTTGCCGTTCAGGCTTCAAGTTTATGCAGCGCTGGCGGCCTTGTGGAACACCAGTTTGCCGCCTTCGGCATCGACAGCAATGGTGTCACCCGGGGCGAAGTCGCCCGCCAGGATGCGCTGTGCCAGCGGGTTTTCCAGTTGCTGCTGGATGGCGCGCTTCAACGGGCGTGCGCCATACACCGGGTCAAAGCCGATATTGCCAAGCAGCTCGTAGGCATTATCGGAAAGCTGCAAGGCCAGGCTGCGCTCAGCCAGACGTTTTTCCAGACCGCGCATCTGGATGCGGGCGATGGCCTTGATGCCGGCCTTGTCCAGTGGGTGGAACACCACGATGTCATCCAGGCGGTTGATGAACTCGGGACGGAAATGCGCCTGCACCACGCCCATCACCGCGGCCTTCATCTGTGTATAGCCTTCCGCCGAATTGTCCCCGGCCAGTTCCTGAATCTGGTGGCTGCCAAGGTTGGAGGTCATCACGATGACGGTATTGCGGAAGTCCACGGTGCGCCCCTGACCATCGGTCAGGCGGCCATCATCCAGCACTTGCAGCAGGATGTTGAACACATCCGGGTGGGCTTTTTCCACCTCGTCCAGCAAAATCACGCTGTATGGCCGACGGCGCACCGCCTCGGTGAGATAGCCGCCTTCCTCGTAGCCGACATAGCCCGGCGGCGCGCCAATCAGACGGGCGACCGAGTGCTTTTCCATGAACTCGCTCATGTCGATGCGCACCATCGCATCCTGGGAGTCGAACAGGAAATCGGCCAATGCCTTGGTCAGCTCGGTCTTGCCGACCCCGGTGGGGCCCAGAAACAGGAACGAGCCGGACGGGCGGTTCGGGTCGGACAGCCCGGCGCGCGAGCGGCGCACCGCATCGGAGACCACTTTCACGGCTTCTTCCTGACCCACTACGCGTTCATGCAGATGTGCCTCCATGCGCAGCAGTTTTTCGCGCTCGCCTTCGAGCATTTTGCTCACCGGAATACCGGTCCAGCGGCTGACCACTTCGGCGATTTCTTCGGCGGTGACCTTGTCCTGCAATAGCTGGAAACCACTGGTTTCGGCTTCCTGTGCGGCCTTGAGCTGCTTTTCCAGCGCCGGTAGCTGGCCGTACTGGATTTCGCTCATGCGCGCAAAATCCTGCACGCGCTGCGCCGCTTCCAGTTGCAGACGAGCCTGTTCAATCTGTTCCTTGATTTTGGTTGCGCCCTGCAAGGTGGCTTTTTCTGCCTTCCAGATTTCTTCCAGATCCTGATATTCGCGCTCCAGCGTGCTGATTTGCTCCTCCAAATCGGCAAGTCGCTTCTGGCTTTCGGCATCCTTTTCCTTCTTCAAGGCTTCGCGCTGGATTTTCAGCTGAATCAGGCGACGCTCCTTGCGGTCAAGCTCCTCGGGCTTGGAGTCGATTTCCATGCGGATGCGGCTGGCGGCCTCGTCCATCAGGTCGATGGCCTTGTCCGGCAATTGCCGGTCGCTGATATAGCGGTTGGAGAGCGTGGCGGCGGCGACGATGGCCGGGTCAGTGATTTCCACGCCATGATGCACGGCATATTTTTCTTTCAGCCCGCGCAGGATGGCGATGGTGTCCTCCACGCTCGGCTCGCCGACAAACACCTTCTGGAAGCGGCGCTCCAGTGCGGCGTCTTTTTCGATGTATTGGCGATATTCGTCGAGCGTGGTGGCGCCGATGCAGTGCAGCTCACCGCGCGCCAGTGCCGGTTTTAGCATATTGCCCGCATCCATGGCGCCATCGGCCTTGCCTGCGCCGACCATGGTGTGCAGCTCGTCGATGAACAGGATGATCTGGCCTTCGCTCTTGGCCAGGTCATTGAGCACCGCCTTGAGGCGCTCTTCAAACTCGCCGCGGAACTTCGCCCCGGCAATCAGCGCCCCCATGTCCAGGCTGAGCACGCGCTTGCCGCGCAAGCCTTCGGGCACTTCACCATTGACGATGCGCTGCGCCAGGCCCTCGACGATCGCGGTCTTGCCCACGCCCGGCTCGCCAATCAGCACCGGGTTGTTTTTGGTGCGCCGTTGCAGCACCTGGATGCAGCGGCGGATTTCTTCGTCGCGGCCAATCACCGGATCGAGCTTGCCCTTTTCGTGACGGGCAGTGAGATCGATACAGTATTTCTCCAGCGCCTGACGTTGATCTTCGGCATTTTCGTTTTGCACGCTTTCCCCTCCTCGCATATGGTCAATGGCCGTTTCCAGTGCTTGCTTGTCGATACCTGCGGCTTTCAGGGCACGGCCGGCCTCGCCGCTGTCGTCCAGCGCTGCCAGCAGGAACAGCTCGCTGGCGATGAAGGCATCGCCGCGCTGCTGCGCCAGTTTGTCGGTGATATTGAAGAGCCGCGCCAGATCATTGGTGATGCTGATTTGTCCGGCCTGGCCGCTGACCTTGGGCAGCGCATCGAGAAGCTCCACCAAGCGGCTGCGCAGCAGCGGCACATTGACCCCGGCCTGTGCCAGCAACGCCCGGCTGCTGCCGCCTTGTTGGTCAATCAGTGCCAGCAACAAATGCGCAGGCTCAATCAGGCTGTTGTCGCGTCCCACAGCCAGCGATTGAGCATCGGCAATCGCCTGCTGGAAGCGCGTAGTGAGTTTGTCCATTCGCATGAGATTTGAAATTGAAAGGCGGCTATCCGCGATACCTTCAACGTGGGGACAAAGCTGCAGGTTTCAACTTGAAAATAAGGGCTTGGTAGCTGCCGGAAAAATTGTTTAACCCATGTTTAACTCGATTTCGCTTGAAAGCGTGCAATGAAAAACCGGAGCTATTGGCTCCGGTTTTCGTGTGTGCCGGGTGAATCAGGCGGCAGCGTCCTTGAGTTTTTTCAGTGGTTGCAGCTTGACTTTGACCGAGGCCGGTTTGGCGGCGAATACCTGTTCCTCCTTGGTGAACGGGTTGATGCCTTTGCGTTTGGGCTTGGCCGGTACCTTGACCACCTTGATTTTGAAAAGCCCCGGCAGGGTGAAGGCGCCTGCGCCCTTTTTGTGTACCGAGGCATGGATGGTGGACTCCAGTGCAGCCAGCACTGCCTTGACGTCCTTGCTGGCGACTTCGGCGTGTTCGGCAAGATGCGCAACCAGTGCCGATTTGGTCAGCACATCGGCAATCGGCTTCATGGTTTTGGTCGCCGCTTTTTTGGGGGCGGCTTTTACCGGGCTTGCCTTTTTGGCAGTGGCTTTTTTGGGGGTGGTTTTTTTCGGCGCAGCAGCTTTCTTCGTAGCCATGGGTGTCATATTCCTTGCAATGGTTTGAGATGCGCGGCGTTGACCGGCAAGTCAATGTAGAGCAAGGCTTGTCTCCGAGCCAAGCGTTTTGGGCAGGTTTTGGGCCAAGAAAATTCTGAATAGCCGCTGTGCGGCCTATTCAGGATTTACCAGTGCATTTCACCGCGAATCACGCAGGCCACTTTGCCGCCCGACCAGATATCGCCCGCCTCATCCACTGACAGCACAAGCTGGGCATCAAAGCCGATTTCCCGCCCCTGGCTGACGCGGTAGCTGCGCTGTGTGCCGGGCAGGGCATCTTGCTGTGCCAGCCAGGCAGCGAGGGTGGCATTGGCTGCGCCGGAGGCGGCATCTTCAAATGGGGCGCCGCTGCCAACCCAGGCGCGCACGGCCAGTTCGTAGTCCGAGCTCTGGCTGCGAGCATAGGCGCAGATGCCCATGCTGCCGGTGGCCTGCGCCAGGGCTGCAATGGCTGGCCAGTCGGGTGTGGCGGCGCGCAGGCCGGCCTCGTCAGCGACTTCCACCAGCCACCAGCGGCGGCCGCCATCCATCAGCGCGGGCGGCAATTCACCCAGCTTGAGCGTGGCCAGTGCGCTGCCAAAGCGCGAGTCGCGGGCGCTGGCGGTTTCCACGAGTCGCGCGCGCGGGGTACGGATGGCGATGCTGGGGTTTTCAGCCTCGCCACTGACTTTCAGCGGCAGCTTTCCGGCAATGCCGTCTTGTACCAGAACACCATCGCGGGGCTGGGCAAGCCCGGCTGCCAGCACGGCGCGGGCGGTGCCGACGCTGGGATGGCCGGCAAACGGGACTTCGCGGGCAGGGCTGAACATGCGCAGCCGATAGCTGCTGTCGCTGTCGGTGGCGGGCAGCACGAAGGTGGTTTCCGGCAGCCGTGTCCAGCGGGCGATGGCCTGCATGTCGGCATCGCTCAAGTCCTCACCATCGAGCACCACGGCCAGTGGGTTGCCCACACCGGGGCGGTGGGCAAAAACATCAAGTTGCATGAAAGGGCGCGGGCGCGGACTGTGTTTGCTCATAGAATGTCTGCCTTTCCGGAAATCCGGTTTACTGTCGGGTTAGTTTAAATGTCGTCCATCGCACATGCCGCCCGTTGGCGGGTTTTGAAGTTTGGGGGCACCAGCGTTTCGCAGCGCGAGCGTTGGGACAATATTGGCCGCATTGCCGCTGCGCGTGCGCAACATGGCCGGGTGTTGGTGGTGGTATCGGCGCTTTCAGGCGTCACCAACCAGTTGCAGGCGATTGCACAGGGCGAGGACATTCACGCGCATCTGAACGCATTGCAGCACCGCCATCTGGACTTTGCCAGGGCATTGGGGCTGGATGCAGACAGGGTACTGGGTGAGCGACTTGCGGCCTTGCAAGCCCTGGGCAGCGATGTACGAGCGGCCAGCCGCAGCCTTGACTGGCAGGCAGAAGTGCTGGCGCAGGGCGAGCTGCTTTCTTCCACACTGGGCGCAGCCTATTTGCGCACGCAGGGATTGGACTTTGGCTGGTGCGATGCACGCGACTGGCTCTCGGCGCTTGTGCTGCCGAACCAGAGTGACTGGGCCGGGCGCTTGTCGGTGAACTGTCAGCGTCATGCGGATGAGGACTGGCGCGGCCGCTTTGCCGCACAGCCGCAGCGCATGTTGCTGACCCAGGGCTTCATTGCCCGTCATCCGGAGGGGGGCACGGCGATTCTGGGACGGGGCGGCTCGGATACTTCAGCGGCGTATTTCGGTGCTTTGCTGGGCGCCGATGCGGTGGAAATCTGGACCGATGTGCCGGGCATGTTCAGTGCCAATCCACGGGAAGTGGCGGATGCGCGCGTGCTTGCGCGTCTGGATTATGCCGAGGCACAGGAAATTGCCACCACCGGCGCCAAAGTGCTGCATCCGCGTGCGATCGGCCCCTGTCGTGAGGCACGGGTGCCGATGGCGATTTTGGACACTTCAAGACCGGAGTTTCCCGGCACGCGCATTGACGAGCGTGCAGCCACCGTGCCGGGTGTGAAAGCCATCAGCCGCCGTAACGGCATCGTGCTGGTATCAATGGAGTCCATCGGCATGTGGCAGCAGGTCGGCTTCATGGCCGATATTTTCGAGCGCTTCAAGCGTCATGGCCTGTCGGTGGACTTGATTGGCTCATCGGAAACCAATGTCACGGTATCGCTGGACCCGAGCGAGAACCTGATGACGACCGATGTCCTCTCGCGTCTGTCCGAGGATCTGGCCAAGGTGTGCCGGGTGAAGGTGATTACTGCCTGCGCGGCCATCACCTTGGTCGGACGCGGCATGCGTTCGCTGTTGCACAAGCTCTCGACGGTCTGGGCGCGCTTCGGGCAGGAGCGCGTGCATCTGATTTCACAGTCCTCCAATGACCTCAACCTGACCTTTGTCATCGACGAGATCGATGCCGATGGCCTGATACCGCATCTGCACGCCGAATTGATAAAAAGCGGCGCCATGCCGGTGCAAGATACGCATGTATTTGGCACGAGCTGGCGCAAATTGAATCAGCCGCAAAGGCCGCAGCCGCCCAAGTGGTGGCAAAGCCGTCGTACCCAGCTGCTGGCCTGTGCCGCCGAAGGCACGCCGCGCTATGTATATGACCTGCCGACCTTGCGCGCGCAGGCGGCCAAGCTCAAGGCTGTGGAGGCGGTGGAGCGGCGCTATTTCGCCATCAAGGCCAATCCGCATCCGGCCATTTTGCGGGCGCTGCATGAGGCGGGTTTCGGGCTTGAATGCGTGTCGCTGGCAGAAATCGAGCATGCCTTTGCCGAGGTGCCGGGCTTGCAGCCCGGGGAAGTGCTGTTTACCCCGAGCTTTGCGCCGCGTGCCGAATATCAGGCAGCGCTGGCGCGTGGCGTGCGTCTGACACTGGACAATCTGGAAGCCCTGCACAACTGGCCGGAACTGTTTGCCGGCCGGGAAATCTGGTTGCGCGTGGATTTGGGGCGTGGTGATGGTCACCACGCCAAGGTGGTCACAGGCGGCAGCGCCTCCAAATTCGGTCTGCCGCTGGCACGTATCGAGGCTTTTGTCGATAAGGCGCGTGCGCTGGATATGCGTATCACCGGGCTGCATGCGCATCTGGGCAGTGGCATCCAGTCGCCCGCGCACTGGGCGGGCGTGCATGCCGAGCTTGCCACTTTGGCCGATGCCATCGGCACCATTGAGACCTTGAACTTGGGCGGCGGTCTGCCGATTCCCTATCAGCCTGAAGATGAAGCATTCGACCTGGATGGTTGGGCCAGCGCCGTGGCCGAGGTCAAGGCGGCATTCCCGCGCTATCGCATCGCCATCGAACCCGGGCGTTTTCTGGTGGCGCAGTGCGGCGTGCTGCTCACTCATGTCACCCAGGTGGTGGAAAAAGAAGGCGTGCGCCGCGTTGGTCTGGACGCGGGCATGAATGCGCTGCTGCGCCCGGCGCTGTATGAGGCCTGGCACGACATCCGCAATCTTTCGCGTCTGGACGATGAGCGCACACAGGCCTTTGATGTGGTCGGGCCCATTTGCGAAAGCGGTGACGTATTGGGGCATGGGCGCGAACTGTCGGCGGCCACCGCCGAGGGCGATGTGATGCTGATTGCCGATGCCGGCGCCTATGGCTATGTGATGGCCAGCCACTACAACCTGCGCGCCTTGCCGCAGGAGCATGTGCTGGATTGAGGAGAGAGAAAATGAGTCATTTTGAGCGCGACCAAGTACGCGCATTTCGTTTTGTGCGTCGTGGCATGGACTTGTCCAGCGGCACGATTGAGTTGGCATATGCCTTTGACGATGGGGCGGAGCTGGTCGAGCGCATCACCATCCCCGGCGCACCGTTTGAGCTGGATACGGCACGCAGTGAGGCACTGGAGTGCGCCTTGACCCTGCTGCACCTGATTGCCGGGGTGAGCTATTACAAGGCGGCGGTGCCGGGTGAAATCCGCGTGGAGTACACGCAATTGGATGAGGCCACTACCGAGCTTCTGGACACCATCTATTTGCAGGGGCTGGGTGAATTTGCCTATCGCAACGGGCTGGATTTGCGCGCGCGTATCCGTTTCCCGCGTACTGGCAAAGCGCTGCCGCAGGCAGCGGCGATTGGCCAGCGCCAGCACGCGCTGGTGGCCATTGGCGGCGGCAAGGATTCATTGGTTTCCATCGAGACCCTGCGCCGTGCCGGTGTTGAACAAACCGTCACCTGGATTGGCAATTCGCAGCTGATTCGCGCCTGTGCCGAACATACCGGCCTGCCGACGCTCAATATCAGCCGCCAGCTTGCGCCGGCACTTTTCGAGATGAACCGTGCGGGTGCATGGAACGGCCATATCCCGGTCACGGCCATCAATTCCGCCATCATGGTGGTGGCCGCGATTTTGAGCGGCGCCGATCAGGTGGTGTTTTCCAATGAGCGCTCGGCCAGCTATGGCAGCCTGATTGCAGGCAGTGGCGAGGTGAATCATCAGTGGTCGAAGGGCTGGGATTTCGAGCGCCGTTTTGGTGAATATGTGTCACAGCATGTCGCCGCCGATCTGCATTACTACTCGCTGCTGCGCCCCTTGAGCGAGCTGGCGGTGGCGCGGCAGTTTGCCAAAAGCAGCCATTACGATGCGCATTTTTCCAGCTGCAACCGCAACTTCCATATCCTCGGCGAGCGTCCAGCCAGCCGCTGGTGCGGGGTCTGCCCGAAGTGCCATTTCGTGTTTCTGGCACTGGCGCCGTTCATGCCCAAGCCGCGTCTGACCGCCATTTTTGGCCGCAACTTGCTTGATTGCGAAAGTGAGCAGGCGGGTTTTGATGCCTTGATGGAATACCACGATCACAAGCCTTTTGAATGCGTGGGTGAAGCGCGTGAATCGCGTGCGGCGATGGCGCAGCTGGCCGAGCGTCCGGAGTGGCGTGAGGATGCGCTGGTGCGCCGTTTTGCTCGGGAAATCGCCCCGCAGCTGGTGGGCGAGGATCTGTCGCTGGAGGCTTTGTTGCGTGCCGATGGCGAGCATCGCATTCCGCCAGCACTGTGGGAGCGTGTCCGTGCAGATTTCGCAGTTTGAAGGCCAGCGCGTTGCGCTATGGGGCTGGGGGCGGGAAGGGCGCGCCGCTTGGCAAGCGTTGCGTAGCCGCCTGCCCAATCTGCCACTGACGCTGTTTTGCAATCCGGCTGAAGCGGCCGATGCGGCGCAACTGGGGGATGCACGACTGTCGTTTGAATCCGAGGCCAGTGGCGAAAACCTGGCGCGTTTTGACTGGGTGGTGAAATCCCCCGGCATCAGCCCATATGCCGAGGCCGTGCAGTTTGCCACTGCGCGCGGCACACGCTTCATCGGCGGCACCGGGCTATGGTTTGCCGAGCGTGGCGCGGATGCGTCCATCTGCTGTGTCACCGGCACCAAGGGCAAGAGCACCGCCAGTGCCCTGCTGGCGCATCTTTTGCGCGCTGCCGGGCAGCGCACTGCATTGGCCGGCAATATCGGTCTGCCACTGCTGGAGTTGCTGGATACCCGCGCCGAGCAATGGGTGGTGGAGTTGTCCAGTTACCAGACCCGGGATGTGGCTGAAAGCGGCGTGCGCCCGCGTCTTGCGATTGTCACCAATCTCTTTCCCGAGCACCTGGACTGGCATGGCAGCGAGCAGCGCTATGTCGAGGACAAGCTGGCGCTGCTTACCGGGGCACGCCCACAGCACGCCGTGCTGAACGCCAACGATGCGCAGCTTGCAGCGCTTGATTTGCCCGATTCCCTCATCCATTGGTACGGCCGTCCCGATGGCTGGCATCTGCGCGATGATGCGCTGTATCGCGCTGAGCAATATGTGCTCGATACCCGCCACCTGCCGCTGCCGGGCAGACACAATCGTGGCAACCTGTGTGCGGTGCTGACCGCACTGGAAGTGCTGGGCTTGGATGCCGCAACACTTGCTTCACGCGCAGAAACCTTTATGCCGCTGCCCAATCGCTTGCAGACCCTGGGGCGTATCGATGGCGTTTTGTGGGTCAACGATTCCATCAGCACCACGCCGCACGCCACCCTGGCAGCACTGGAGGTATTCAAGGATGAGAAAACCGTAGTGCTGGTCGGCGGCCATGATCGCGGGCTGGACTGGCAAGCCTTTGCCAATGGCGTCCGTACTCGCCCCCCGCATGGCATTGTCACCCTGGGTGCAAATGGCGCGCGCATCCACGCATTGCTGGCGCCGCTGGCTGCAGAAAACGGTATGAAGCTGGCTGCGGAAAATGACCTGCCCGCAGCCGTGGAGGCGGCAAAACAGATGCTGCAAGGCGAAGGGGTGCTGCTGCTTTCTCCCGGCGCGCCGAGCTTTGGCGCCTACCGTGATTATGTGCAGCGCGGCAAACACTTTGCCCAGCTTGGCGGCTTCGACCCGGAGCTCATTGCCTCAATCAAGGGACTGGGCGTGGCTTGAGTAAAACACCCAGTCGAGCCGAATGAATAGCCATGGCAGTTTGTCATGGTGCCGATGGGATATTGCTTGCAATTGCAAGGAGAAGTATCAAAGCACTAATATGACCATATGGTCATTTATGAGGGCGGGAGATGAAGAATGTATCCGTTGTAGAGGCCAAGGCGCATTTTTCGGCCTTGCTGACCGAGGTGGAGGCTGGTGCGCAAGTGGCTGTTACCCGGCATGGCAAGGTGGTAGCGCGTCTGGTGCCCGAGCAGCAGCCAACGGCATTGGATGCGCTCAAGCACCTGTGGGCAGGCGATAGGCGTGAGATGGATTTGCAAGAGCCTGATGACCTGCCGCCTTCGCCCGTGGCCTGGCTGGATTGAGTCATGTTGTATGTGCTTGATACCAATATCCTGATCGCCATGCTCAAGGGAGATGCCAGGGTCGCTGCGCGTTTGGCAATGCTGCCCTTGAGTCAGCTGCGCCTGTCTTGCATCGTGCTGGGTGAGTTGGAGTTTGGTGCGGAAAAAAGTGCTTACAGTGTGCAAAACAGAGCGCGCATCACCGAGTTGAAGCAATGCATGCCGTTGCTGGGTATCGATGCAGAAACCGCCTCACATTACACTCATATCCGTCAGGCGCTGGAAGCTCGCGGTACGCCTATTGGTGCCAATGATCTGTGGATTGCCGCACAGGTGCGCAGCATTGGCGCTACGCTGGTCAGCCATAACCTGCGCGAGTTTCAAAGAGTAGATGGCTTGCTATTGGAGGACTGGTTGGCACCTCGCTGATACAGCTCACGGCTGCTGCTCTCCCACGGTGCACCGAGCTTTGGTGCCTACCGTGATTATGTGCAGCGCGGCAAACACTTCGCCCGTCTCGGCGGCTTCGACCCGGAGCTCATTGCCTCAATCAAGGGACTGGGCGTGGCTTGAGTGGCTCTGATGCTTGCGTAGCGCTTTTTCGGCGTGAGCTCGTTTGGGGCAGGGATATTGCCGTTTGTTTGATGTCGGGATGTGCGCCCGGCAGCGCACCTACTTTCTTTGCTGGCAAAGATGAGGCAAAGAAACCAGCCCTGGCTACCGTAGCCCCGCTACGCGGGATGCTCTGTGTTCCTCGCGCCCAATGGTGGCAGGGCAAACTTGGCTAAGCTCAAACACGCCCTGCCTTGTTTCCATTGGTCGCTGCGCTACTCGGCACGGCAGAACAGGGCGGAAAATCAAAAGCAGTTGCCAATCGCCGCAGCATCCAAAGCCAGCCCCTCACCTCAATCGGCTTTGGCAGGCATTACGGGTGCGGCATACCCGCCTCAACGCCCGCTTTGCCGGTTGCGGATGAAGTCGCGCACGTCGTTGGCGAGTTTCACCAGTTCCGGCTCGTTGACGTACATCATGTGCCCGGCATCGTAGTAATGCCATTGGATGCGATCTTGAGGGATGCCGCTGCGGTTGAGTGAATATTCCGCGCCCAGCAGCGGGGTGGCATGGTCGTACCAGCCTTGCAGGGCGAGGATGCGCAGGCCACTGTTTTGCCGCAGCAGGCGGCCCACATACGGGGCGACGCTGATATAGGCAGTGCGGCCACCGCTTTGCCCGCCTGCCGGGTTCCAGTCCCAGGGGCCGACGCCGCCGATGACGTTGTACTGGATATCCGGTGAGTATTTCAGCGTTTGCCGCGCATAGCTGTTCATCGCGGCGGTATAGGCCGCGTCGATGCCGTAGAAGCTGGGGTCGTTCTCGCCAAACTCACCGGCATTGTCGGCATCGCGTCCGGTATAGCGGCCATCCAGTCGCCCCACCACCAGGCCGCGATCGCGCAGCAGTTCTTTGTAAAAGCGTGAGGGTCTCACGCGCAGGTCGGCACGCTCCAGATAGTCCTCGGACAGCCCGCTGTAGCGCGCAAGTCCGGCGCGTACCCGGGCGCGCTCATCCGCAGGCAGGGCATTGCCCTTGGCCAGTGCAGTCAGATACGGCCCCAGCGCGAAGCGCCGCGCTTCTTCGACAAAGTTCGCAACTTGCGCAGGGCGCGGGTTGATTTTGCCGTGGTACCAGGCGGTGGCGGCATAGGTCGGCAGGTTGACCACATGTGCCATTTCATTGCCCGGCACTTCTGCCGACAGGCCAAAATCCAGGATGGTGGAAATCAGCAGGATGCCGTTCAGGGCGACATCGTTATAGCCGCCTTCAAGCTCATTGGCCACGGCAATCGAGCGAGTGGTGCCATAGCTTTCGCCGCCAACATATTTGGGCGAATTCCAGCGCTGGTACTTGCCAAGCCACAGGCGGATGAACTCGGCGATGGAAACGGCATCGGACTTGACCCCCCAGTATTCTTTGGCTTCGGTGCCGGGCAGGGCGTGGCTGAAGCCTGTCCCCACCGGGTCGATGAACACCAGGTCGGCCACGTCCAGCAGGGCATGCGGATTGTCCACCAGCGGGTAGGGCGGCGCGCCATCATCGCGGGCATCGGAAGGCACGACCACACGCTTGGGGCCGAACGCGCCCAGATGCAGCCACAGCGAGCCGGAACCGGGGCCGCCATTGAACAGGAACACCACTGGCCGGGTGGCATCGCGCGGGGTTTTCAGATAAGTGGTGGAGTAAATCGCCGCCTTGGGTCTGCCGTCCTTGTCCTTGAGAAAGATTTCTCCGGCAATCGCCTCATACACCATCTTGCTGCCGCCAAATTGGCCGCTGTGCCGGGTGATGGACTCCAGCGGCTGCCGGGTTGTTTGCTGCGGGCTGGCCTCCTGTTTGTCCTGCGCGGCCAGCGGCGAAGCAATGGCCAGCATCAATAGCGCACTGAAGGCAGCCATACGGGGGCGATAACGCATCGGGCAACTCCGGCATCTTGGGGAAAATGCCGATATTGCGACAGAAAACCTTGGCCGTCACCGGTCAAAGGTCATGGCCTCACTTTTCGCGATTGAGGGCGTAATGCGCCAGGCCACGCAGCGCCGCGCTGGCTTCGTTGTCGGGCAGCGCGGCAAGTGCAGCCTCGGCGCGCTGGGCAAACGCCGCTGCACGTGCGTGGCTATAGCCCAGCGAGTCATGCGCATTGATGGCGGCAATGACTTCTGGCAGGGCGCTGACATTGCCGTTTTTGACAATCTGCCGCAGCCGCTTGCCGGTGGCATTGTCGGCATGCTGCATGGCATGAATCAGCGGCAGGGTCATCTTGCCTTCGGCCAGGTCATCGCCGAGATTTTTGCCAAGCGTTTGCGCATCCGAGGCATAGTCCAGCACGTCATCGGCAATCTGGAAGGCATAACCCAGCGCCAGGCCATAGTCGTGCAGCGCCTGCTGGGTAGCCGCATTGGCACCGGCCAGCAGTGCGCCCAGACGGGTGGCGGCGGCAAACAAAATCGCCGTCTTGCGCTCGATGACGCGCAGATAGGCGGTCTCATCGGTATCGGGGTTGCGTACATGCAGAAGTTGCAGCACTTCGCCCTCGGCAATCTGGTTGGTGGTATCGGCCAGAATCTGTTGCACCGGCATGGATTCGAGCTCGACCATCAGCTGGAAGCTGCGCGAATACAAAAAATCGCCCACCAGCACGCTCGCGGCATTGCCCCAGACGGCATTGGCGGTTTTGCGGCCACGGCGCAGCTCGGACTCGTCCACCACATCGTCATGCAGCAGGGTCGAGGTATGGATGAACTCGACCACTGCCGCCAACTGATGGGCATCCGCACCCTGATACCCCAGTGCACGCGCAGCCAGGAGCAACAGCATGGGGCGCAGGCGCTTGCCGCCGGCGCTGATGATGTACTCGGAAACCTGGTTGATCAGCAGCACATCAGAGGCCAGGCGACGGCGAATCAGCGCATCCACCGCCGCCATGTCAGGCGCGGCAAGTGCCTGGATTGCAGGCAGGTCAAGTTGGGCGGGGCGGACTTGGGCGGTGTTCATATTGTGCATTGCGCCATTATAGGGGGATGGCATTGCGCGGTATCATCCCATCCCCATGGCGGCACTTGAGCCGCAAAACACCAGCAGAACACAATCAGGTAAGGAAAAGACATGGCTCGCGGTATCAACAAGGTGATTCTGGTCGGCAACCTCGGCAATGATCCGGAAACTTCATACACCCAGAGCGGGATGGCAGTCACCAAAATCAGTCTGGCCACCACTACGGTGCGCAAAGACCGTGATGGCATGCAGCAGGAAAAGACCGAATGGCACCGCGTGACCTTCTTTGGCAAGCTCGCGGAAATTGCCGCTGAATACCTGCGCAAAGGCCGCCAGGTGTATGTGGAAGGGCGGCTCAGCTACGGCAGCTATGAAAAAGAGGGCGTGCGTCATTACACCACCGACATCATTGCCGATGAAATGCAGATGCTGGGCGGCGGTGGTCGTGGCGATGATGGCGGTTTTGGCGGTGGTGGCTACGAGCAACGCGGCTCACGCCAGCAACCGGCGCAGCGCCGTGAGCCGCAGCAAGGCGGCTATGGCGATGAGGGCTTTGGCGGCGGCTACGGCAATAACTACGGTAGTAGCCAGGGCGGTAACCGCGCGCCGCAACGCCAATCCAGCCCGCCGCCTGCGGCAGACTTTGGCGGCGCAGATGGCTTTGATGATGACGATATTCCGTTCTGATCAAACCGGCTGCGCGTGCACCTGAGGGCAGCCAGCCGCTACCTCCTGGTAGTTCTTGATGATTGACTTGTTTGCAACCCTTGTTTTGAGGAAACCCTTGATGAAGCTCCATTCTGCGCTTTTGCCGCTCGCGCTCTTGTGCGCGCTGCCCGCTGCTGCCCAGACCGATCGTGGTTTTACGGTCGAAGACATGGTGCGGCTGGATCGCTACAGTGCGCCGCAGATTTCCGCTGATGGCCAAACGGTGATTTATCTGCGCCGCACGGTGAATGCCGAGCTCAAGGCCAGTACGGCGCTATGGGCGGTGGCAAGCCAAGGCGGCGCGGCGCGGCAAATCAGCCCGGCAGGTTGGAGCGTCAACAGCCCCTCACTCTCTGCCGATGGCAAGACGGTGTATTTCCTGAGCGCCAAGCAGGGCAGCATGCAGTTGTATGCGCAGTCGCTGGCAGGCGGCACGCCGCGAGCGCTGACCGACCTGCCACTGGATGTGGAGACTTACAAGTTCTCGCCCACGGGCGATGCGGTAGCGCTGGGCTTGGCTGTGTACCCGGACTGTGGCGCGGATTTGGCCTGCAGCAAGCAACGTCTGGAGGATGCGGGAAAGCAAAAAACCTCCGGCGTTCTGTACCAGCAAATCTTTGTGCGCCACTGGGATACCTGGGCCGATGGCCGCATGAACCGTGCCTTCGTGGCGCGTGTGGGCGATACGCCCGCCAAAGACGCGGTGCTGGTCAGTGGTGGTGTGGCGGGCAATATCCCGTCCAAACCGTTTGGCGATTTTTCTGACCTGGCCTTCTCGCCCGATGGCAAGCAGCTGGTGATGAGTATCCGCGAAGCGGGGCGTGGCGAGCCGTGGAGCACCAATTTCGACCTGTATCTGGTCAATGCCGATGGCAGTGGCCAGCCGCGCAATTTGACCCAGGCCAACCCGGCCTGGGACGGCGGCCCGGTATTCTCGACCGATGGCAAGAAGCTCTATTACTGGGCGATGCAGCGGCCCAAATTCGAGGCCGACCGCCATATGCTTACCGAGATGAACCTTGAAACCGGCCAGGTGCGTGAAGTCGCCCCGAGCTGGGACCGCTCGGCCAATGGCATCACCTTGTCGGAGGATGGCAAGACCATTTACGCCAGCGCCGATGACATGGGGCAGCGTCCGCTGTTTGCCATCGACATCGCCACCGGGCAGGTGCGCAAGCTGGCCGAGGGCGGCAGCATCGGTAATATCTCGGCAGGCGGCGGCAAGCTGGCCTTCACCCGCAACAGCCTGAAGTCGGGCGACCAGATTGTTGTCATGCCCGCAGCAGGCGGCAATGCACGCGCGCTCAGCCCTTCGGCTGCCGAGCAACAACCGGCGGTGCGCTTTGGCGATTTCGAGCAGTTCAGCTTCAAGGGCTGGAATGACGAAACCGTGTACGGCTATGTGGTCAAGCCCTGGAATTACCAGCCCGGTCAGCGCTACCCGGTGGCGTTTTTGATCCACGGCGGCCCGCAGGGCAGCTTTGGCAATGGCTGGAGCTATCGCTGGAACCCGCAGACCTATGCCGGGCAGGGTTATGCGGTGGTGATGATTGATTTCCATGGCTCCACCGGTTACGGCCAGGCGTTCACCGATGCCATCAGCGGCCACTGGGGCGATCGCCCGCTGCAAGACCTGCAAAAAGGCTGGGCAGCGGCGCAGCAGCAATATCCGTGGCTTGATGGCGATCGCGCCTGTGCGCTGGGTGCGAGCTACGGCGGCTTCATGACCAACTGGATTGCCGGCAATTGGTTCAATGCCGATGGCAGCGCGCCGTTCCGTTGTCTGGTCACCCATAACGGGGTGTTCGATACCCGTTCGATGGGACTGGTGACCGAGGAGCTGTGGTTCACCGAATGGGAGATGGGCGGCACCGTCTGGGAAAAGCCGGAAAACTACGAGCGCTTCAATCCCGCGCGTCATATCGGCAAATGGCAGACGCCGATGCTGGTGGTGGGCGGACAAAACGATTTCCGCGTGCCGATTGACCAGAGCCTCTCCGCCTTCACCGCCTTGCAGCGCCGCGGCATCGACTCGCAGTTCCTGTACTTCCCCGACGAAAACCACTGGGTGCTCAAATCCCATAACAGTGTGCAGTGGCATCACACGGTCAATGCTTGGCTTGCCAAGCATCTTGGCAAGTAATCTGCGTCCAAACCCCTGTCGCATCATTGGGCAGGGGTTTGTTTTGTCTTGCTGAACTGGAGATAAGTCGATGGCGCTGCCTGCCGACCCCAATACCACCGCCCCACTGATTGGCAATGATGTCGTGGTGTTTGGCCTGATTGCCGCCACGCTGGGGCTGATTTTTTATCTCGCCAGCGGCCCTACGCCGTTCTGGAAGAAGTTCTTTTCCTGGGTGCCGGCGCTGTTGCTGTGCTATTTCATTCCGGCGCTGTACAACACCTATGGTCTGATTGATGGCGCCAACAGTGCCATCTACAACCCGGTCGCCAGCCGCATCCTGTTACCCGCGGCGCTGGTCTTGCTCACCCTTTCGGTGGACTTGAAAGGCATCCTGAAACTCGGCCCACGCCTGTTGTTCGTGTTCTGTGCCGGGACACTGGGCATCGTGCTCGGCGCCATCGTCAGTTTCGTGCTGCTGCAATGGCTTTGGCCGGCAGCGGTGGCCGGGGACACCTGGAAAGGCATGGCCGCACTGGCCGGCAGCTGGATTGGCGGTGGTGCCAATATGGTGGCGGCGCGGGAAATCTTTGAGGTCGATGCCACCTTGTTTGGCCAGTTTTCGGTGGTGGATGTGGCCATCGCCAATATCTGGATGGCGACCTTGCTGTTTCTTGCCGGGCGCTCGGCGCAAATCGACAAGGCCAGCCGCGCCGATACCCGTGCCATTGATGAAATGAAGGCGCGGGTTGCTGCCTATGAAGCGGCCAATGCTCGTATCGCCAGCCTCACCGACCTGATGCTGATTATCGGCCTTGCCTTTGGCGTGGTTGGACTGGCGCATGCCATCGCCACCCCGGCGTCGGCCTGGGCGGGCGCGCATGTGCCCTACGCTGCGCGGCTCAGCCTGGATACGCCGTTTGTGTGGATTGTCATGTTCTCCACGTTTACCGGCCTTGCGCTCAGCTTTACCCGGGTGCGCAAGCTCGAAGACGTGGGCGCATCCAAACTGGGGGCGCTGTTCCTGTATTTCCTGATTGCCAGCATCGGCATGCAGATGAATTTCAAACAGCTGGCCGACCGCCCGGAACTGTTGGTGATTGGCGTGTTGTGGATGCTGGTGCATATCGGCGTGCTATGGGCAGCGGCGCGCATGGTGAAAGCACCGCTGTTCTATTTCGCCATGGGCTCGCAGGGCAATATCGGCGCGGCAGCTTCCGCCCCGGTAGTGGCTGCGGCCTTCCACCCCTCGCTGGCGCCGGTGGGCGTATTGCTGGGCACGGTCGGCTATGCCACCGGCACCGTGGTCGCCTACGGCCTTGGTCTGACACTGAAATGGCTGGCCAGCCCATGACCTTCGCCGCATGAGTGACACAACGGCAGCTTGCATGCTGCCGTTGTGGGCATATGGCTTGAGTTATCCCAACCCAATACTGCTGTTTCCGGTTCCGGGGCGGTAATGCTAGGGACAGGATGTCAAGCCATGGGGGTTATCCAGTCGCAGGAAATGCGACAGTGCTGTCGTACCATCCGGGTATGGACACCATCAACAAGCTCGCCATCTTGGCGGATGCCGCCAAATACGATGCGTCCTGCGCCTCCAGCGGTGCGGGCAAGCGCAATTCCGCCAAGAGCGGCGGCATTGGCAGCACCGAGGGCATGGGCATCTGCCACAGCTATACGCCAGATGGGCGCTGCGTATCGCTGCTCAAGCTGCTGTTGACCAACTTTTGCATCTATGACTGCGCCTACTGTGTCAATCGCATTTCCAGCAATGTGCCGCGGGCGCGATTTGGCATCGACGAGCTGGTGAAGCTGACGCTGGATTTTTACAAGCGCAATTATGTCGAGGGCTTGTTCCTGTCCAGCGGCATCATCCGCTCCGGCGACTACACCATGGAGCAGATGATTGAAGTCGCGCGACGGCTGCGCGAGCAGCACCGTTTTGCCGGCTATATCCATCTGAAGGCCATTCCCGGATGCTCCGAGGCGCTGCTGGCGCAGGCCGGACGCTATGCCGACCGGCTCAGCATCAATATTGAGCTGCCGACCGAGGCCGGGCTTGCCGAGCTGGCGCCGGAAAAGACCCATGCGGGTATCCATGAGGCGATGGGCGAGCTGAAATGGCGCATTGATGAAGCCCGCCAGGCGCGTGGCGCCAAGCCGCGCGCAGTGGCCGGTCTGCCCGCCAGGGTGCGCAAGCCACGCTTTGCGCCAGCGGGACAAAGCACACAGATGATAGTCGGTGCCGATGCGGCCAATGATGCCGACATCCTGCGCAGCAGTGCGCGGCTGTATGGTGATTACCGCATGCGCCGGGTGTATTACTCGGCCTTCAGTCCCATCCCGGATGCTTCGCGGCGGCTGCCGCCCAAGGCGCCGCCTTTGCTGCGCGAGCATCGCCTGTATCAGGCCGATTGGCTGCTGCGGTTTTATGAGTTTGAAGTGGATGAGATTGCCGGGGACAGCGCGGACGGGATGCTGGCGCTGGACATCGACCCCAAACTCGCCTGGGCGCTGCGCCATCCCGAGTGCTTTCCGGTGGATATCAATCGTGCCCCCAAGGAAATGCTGCTGCGCGTGCCGGGACTTGGTGTGCGCAATGTGCAGCGCATCATCGCCAGCCGTTGCAGTGGTGCCTTGCGGCTGGGCGATATCGCCCGGTTGCGCGCGCCGATGAAAAAACTGCTGCCGTTCATCCTGCTGCCCGACCACCATCCCCGGCAGAAGCTGGACAACCCGCAGGCCTTGCGCAGCAGCCTGGCCATCAAGCCGCAGCAAGGAGCGCTGTTTTGAGCCAGCGCTGGCAAGCCCGCGTTTCACCTGAGTGGTCGCTGCAAGCATGGCGTGCTGCCGCCCGCCACGCCTGGCAGGCCGGGGTGCCGCCCGAATCGCTGGATTGGCTGGCAGGCGATGCGCTGGCGTTGATACCGGCAGCGGAGGTTTTGGACGCCCCAATATTGCGCGCTGCGCCCAAAGTGCCGCAGCGCTTCGTGGAGCTGGCCGCGCAGGTGCTGTGCCACCACGATACACAGCGTTTTGCACTGCTTTACCGGCTGCTTTGGCGCATTGCCGGGGGCGAGCGCCATTTGCTTTCACGCATGACCGATGCCGATGTGCGGCAGGCGTTTGTGTATGCCAAGGCGGTGGGGCGTGATAGCCACAAAATGAAAGCCTTTGTACGCTTTTGCGAGCTGCCCGGGCAATGCGATGATTTTGTCGCCTGGTTCGAGCCTGAGCACTGGATCGTGGATCGGGTGGCGCCGTTTTTTGCCCGCCGTTTTGCCGGTATGCGCTGGTGTCTG
This sequence comes from Lysobacteraceae bacterium NML03-0222, assembly GCA_002798195.1. Classification (GTDB taxonomy): domain Bacteria; phylum Pseudomonadota; class Gammaproteobacteria; order Xanthomonadales; family Xanthomonadaceae; genus Solilutibacter. Next base: position 521,182 of record NWQM01000001.1, read on the forward strand.
CTGACGCCTTATCGCAGCGTTCGCTGGGATGGCGAGGCCTTGCAATACGAGCCCGGCGCCGAGCGCGCCGCTGCTGTTGCAGATGACCCGATGGCGCAACTGTGGCAGACCTATTACGCGCATATCTTCAACCCGGCGCGCCTCAACCCGCGCATGATGCAGCAGGAAATGCCGAAGAAATACTGGCATTTGCTGCCCGAGGCGCAGCTCCTGCCCAAGCTCATTGGCGAGGCCGGAGCCAAAGTTGCGGAAATGACCTCACGCCCATGGCAGCCGCCCAAACGCCGTCTGCGTAAACCGCCGGCATAACCGGCGCACCCGGCATTCATCCCGGTTATGGCAATGTGTGCAGGTTCGGGCATGTCCCTTGTCGAGAATCCTCCCCATGAAAACCACTGAAACCCAGGCTGTGTTGCATATCGCCCTGATGGCAGGTTTTGCCGATGGTGCCAAGCATGAACGCGAGCGCGAGGCAGTACGCAGCATTGCCGAGAGCTTGGGCCATGACCCGGCGGTGAACCTGCCCTCGCTGTATCAGGATGTGCTGCTGCGGCGCGTCAGTCTGACCAGTGCGGCAGCGGCGCTGGAGAGCGATGAAACCCGGCAACTGGCTTACGAGATGGCGGTATGCCTATGCGATGCCGATGGCGTGCACAGCAGCGCCGAACGCGCTTTTTTGCAGGATTTGCAACAGCAGCTTAGGCTTGCCCAAGCGCCCAGCGACAGCTTTGTGCAACAGGCCGACAGCCTGGCCGCTGCTGCCGTGCCGGATACGGCAAATCCAGTGGTATCCAGCGCCACGCCGCCGCCGCTGACAGTGATTGACCGCGACCAGCTCGAAGCGCAAATCCGCACTGCCGCCATCACCAATGGCGCGCTGGAATTGCTGCCCGAAACCCTCTCCACCATGGCCATCATCCCGCTGCAAATGCGCCTGGTCTATCGCATTGGCAAGGCACATGGCTATGAGCTCGATAGCGGCCATATCAAGGATTTCCTGGCCACGCTGGGGGTAGGGCTGACCTCGCAATATCTGGAAAACGCCGGGCGCAAGCTCTTGGGTGGCATGCTGAAGAAGGCCGGTGGCCGCATGCTTGGCGGCGTGCTGGGCGGCCTTGGTAAGCAAGCCATCAGCTCCGGCATGAGCTTTGCCAGCACTTATGCACTGGGGCATGTGGCGCTGGCCTATTACGCCGGTGGCCGCAAACTCTCTACCGATGTCTTGAAAAGCAGCTACCAAAACTTGTTCGGCCAGGGACAGCAGTTGCAGCTACAGTTGCGCCCGCAAATCGAGCAGCGCGCACAAACCCTTGATATGGGCGAAATCATGCAGCTGGTACGCGGCAAGGGGGTGTAACAGCCTGTTCAGTGGCTGGCATCGACTGTGTTGCCACTGTTGGGGCGATGCGCTATTGGCGGCTTTGTCATGAGGCAAAGCCGCTCAGGGTAATCTTGCCGATGCTCTGGCCGCTTTCAAGCAACGCATGGGCCTGGCGCAGGTTAGCTGCATTGATAAGACCCAGCGAGCGCGTACGCGTTGTGGTGAGCTTGCCCGCATCGGCAAGCGTAGCCACGTTGCGCAGAATGTCTTGCTGGCACTGCATGTCGGCAGTGCTCATCAGTGAGCGGGTGAACATGAACTCCCAGTGCAGCGACAGGCTTTTGCGCTTCAACAATGTGATGTCCAGCGACTTGGGATCGTCAATCAATGCGATACGCCCTTGTGGCGATATCAATGCAACGATGTCGGCCAGATAGTCATCAGTATGTGTGGTTGAAAAAACAAAGGCCGGTGCGCCCAGACCCAGTGCTTCGACTTGTGCGGCCAGCGGCTGGCGATGGTCGATGACATGATGCGCGCCGCATTGTCTGACCCATTGGGCTGTTTCCGGGCGCGAGGCAGTGGCGATAAGCGTCAGGTCGGTCAGGGCGCGCGCCAGTTGCAAGGTAATGGAGCCGACGCCGCCTGCGCCGCCAATCACCAGGAGGGCAGGGGCGGCGCCCGCGACGGGCTTGTTCACGTCCAGCCGGTCAAACAAGGTTTCCCAAGCGGTCAGTGCGGTCAATGGCAGGGCGGCCGCGGCTTCATCATCGAGTGTGGCGGGCGCATGCGCCACGATGCGCGCATCCACCGCCTGCAATTGGGCGTAGCAACCGGGGCGGTCGATTGCCCCGGCGTAGAACACCCGGTCGCCTGGCTTGAAGCCGACCACGCGGGCGCCAACAGCCTGCACACGGCCTACGGCATCCCAGCCCAGGATGCGCCAAGTGCCCGCGGTTGGCTGTGCGGATGCGCGTACTTTGGTGTCCGCCGGATTGACGGCGATGGCCTGCACTTCGACCAGCAAATCGTGCTCGCCGTATTCGGGGGCGGGAAGGTCGAGATCGACTAGGGATTGGGAATCGGAAATCGGCAGGGGTTGGTTGAAACCGACGGCTTTCATGGCGCATTCCTTTCAGTGAACGATTTGCGCCATTCTTGCTGCTATTGTTGATTTAGGTAAGAACGCACATATTCTGCATATAGTGTAGAAAAAGGTACTGTCATGGCTCGCATTCCACATAAAACCTTCACCTGCGCCGCCGGTTGCACGGTTGAGGCCACGCTCAACCTGATTGGCGGTAAGTGGAAGGGTGTCATCCTCTATCGTCTGCTCAGCGAACAGGTGCTGCGCTTCAACCAGTTGCGCCGCCTGTTGCCGAACATCACCCAGCGCATGCTGACCAATCAGCTCCGTGAGCTGGAGAATGACGGGCTGATCGCCCGCAAGGTCTATCCCGAGGTGCCGCCCAAGGTGGAGTACCGGCTGACGGATTATGGACAGACACTGGCTCCCGTCATCCACGCTTTGAAAGCCTGGGGCGATGCCCATGTCGGCCGTGAAGGCACAAGCGTGCCGATGGGCAAGCAGCCGTTGGATGAATGAGATTAATGCCCGTGTTTTCTGTCCGGTCTGTGCTGGCGCTTTGGGGCATGGGTTTCCACCCAGGCTTCGCGTTCGGTGGCGCTCATCTGGCTCCAGCGCTGGCGCAGCGCCGTGCGTGCTTCGGGGCTCATGCGCCGCATGGCGTGATACAGCGCGATGGCATGGCGGCGATCGGTCGGGGTGAGATGCCGGGTGCTTTGATACAGCGCGCGCATTTGCTGCTGTTCTTCGGGCGAGAGTTGCTCGAAACGTTCACGGCCGCGATGGGCGCGGGCGCGCTCCTCCTGAGTCATGGCTTGCCAGCGCTGCGCACGTGCAAGCATCCGCTGCCGCTGTTCCGGGGTGGCCTGATCCCAGCGCTCGCGCGTGGGTTGAATCAGAAGTTCCTGCTGCGTGTGTGGCAATTGTTCCCAGCGTAGCTGGATGTTGTCAGCAGACTGTGCCAGTGCCGGGGTGGCCAACAGGGCAAGCAGGGCAAGGGAGGTGTGTTTGATGTGCATCGCGGGGGTACTCATTTTGCGGCCAGGGTGCGGATTTCGTCCGAATCCAGCCAGGCATAGAAGTCCGGGGTGATGGACAGCAGGCCGTCGTCGCTGTTGATATCGGCATCTGTGCTGAGCGGCTGCGCGGTCAATGTCTGTGCCGGATTCGGGTTTGTTGGTTGCCCAAGCGGTGTCAGCAGCACGACGAGCAGTGCCAGGCTGGCCAAAGCGGTGCCCCAGGACAGCCAGCGGGCAGGCGTGCTCTGCCGGCGTTGTATGGCGATGGCGGGTGAGAGTTGCAGTCGGATATGGCCGGGCAGATGCGCGGCGGCGGACTGCCATTGCTGGCGCAGTTGTTGGTCGAATTGTGGGTCGTTCATCGCCAGTCCTCCAGTTGTGCTTGCAGTGCAGTGCGGGCGCGGGAGAGATGGGTTTTTACCGAGCCTTCGCTACAGCCCATGATGTGTGCGGTTTGTGCCACGTCGAATTCCTCCAGTACCCGCAGGGTGAAGGCTTCGCGCTGACGCGCGGGCAATGCCCGCAGTGCCTGCCGCAGTCGTTGCCAGGCCTCGCGGCTGTCGTGCTGGCGCGAAGGCTCGGGGGTGGCCTCGTCCAGCCAGTCGATTGGCTGGCCTTCGTCATTAGTCGATGAAATCAGCCAGCCAAGGCGGAAGCGTCGCCTGCGCTGAGCATCAATGATGCGGGTGCGCAGAATGCGCCAGAACAGCGGTGGCCATTCGTCTGCCGGACGGGTGCGATAGCCGAGCATTTTCAACATCGCCTCCTGTACCGCATCCAGCGCATCCTCACGATGTCTCAGGCTGGCCTCGGCAAAGCGGAAGGCGCGCGGCCCGACATCGCGCAAAAACGCCTCAAGCGTCGGCGCCGCTGTCATCAGCGGTTCGCCTTCGGGTAGGGTGAAGCCGGCATCGGGGCACACGGTGCGATAAGTCATGAGGGCAAAGTCCGATGCTGAAAACGCACGCCCAAGCCAATGGTTGACGCGTGCTTATCTCCCAAGCAGTGCCGCAAGCGCAATGGCCGCAGCATACAGGCCAAAATCCAGGGGCGTGAGCCAAAATCCTGAAAGTATCCAGGCAAAGCTCAAGCCCATTCTCGGGATGGACTCCCACGGCAGCATGCCCAGCTGCTGCCCGACTTGCGTGGCCATCAGCCCCCATTGCGCCAATGCGATGGCAAGAGCCGTGCCGAAGGCGGCTTGTGCGCCGCGCCAAAAACCGGGGGCAAGGCGAGCAAGACGCATCATGATGAGCACATCTGCACAGGCGAGAAAGGCAAAAATCCAGGCGGGCAGGTCAAAAATGAACACCAGCATCACCCACAGGGCGGCCGCACCAGATGCGCCGAGCAGCAAAAGCAAAAGACCGGTGAATGAAACGCGCGGCAAAGAGGAAGCAGTCATCGCTACAGGATAGAGCCTGCGGCGCTACAATGCGCCTCTTTGTCTTGCCTTGTGTGGCCATGTATTCCCGCAGCAGCGAACCGGTGCGCTTTGAGCGCGATTGCCAAGTTGTCCTTGTCCCTTCGGGAGAAGAAGTCACCATGCCAGCCGGCAGTGTCGGCTATATCACCCAGGCGCTGGGCGGCAGTTTTACGGTGTTTGTCGAGGGCAATCTGATGCGCGTGGCCGGCAAGGATGCCGATGCCATCGGCAAGGAGCCACCGCCGCCGATTGAGCTACCGGACAACGCCAGTGACGAAGATGTCGAACAACTGGTATGGCGGCAGCTGCGCACCATTTTTGACCCGGAAATCCCCATCAACGTGGTGGAGCTGGGGCTGGTGTATGAGGCCAATCTGCATCCCCTTGAGGACGGCCAGCGCCGGGTGGACATCAAAATGACGCTGACCGCGCCCGGCTGTGGCATGGGTGATATTTTGGTGGCCGATGTGCGTGACAAGCTGGAGATGATTCCAACCATTGTCGAAGCTGACGTGGAGCTGGTATTCGACCCGCCGTGGAACCGCAGCATGATGAGCGAGGCCGCACGCTTGGAAACCGGGATGTTGTGATTCCCGGCAGGCTCCCGTGCCGACAATGACCTGTTTTTAGCCCGTTGCGTGGCGTCAGCGCAATATAAAAGGCTCACGCCATCAAACCCAAATGCTCGATGGCTGCCATGTGAGTGTCTGGGGCATGAGTGGCTCAGATACCGGAATGGGGCGCTTGGGCTGCCCGATGGACAAGTTTCACAAGGTCAGCGGTTAAGATGTGCAAGGTTTGAATGCCATATACCCGCTTTAAAAAGAGTAAGTTATGAATCGAAGCTATCTTCCTGTTTCCATTTTTGGCGTGCCAACCGATGTGGGGGCAGCGCATCGCGGTGCGTCGATGGGGCCGGAGGCGTTGCGGGTCGCACGGCTGGCGGAGGCGATTGCACGTCGGGGCGTGGAGGTGCGCGATTTGGGTGATGTCCGCGGGCCACGCAACCCTGAGGCTGCCCCGGTGGATGGCTATCGGCACCTGCAAGAAGTGATTGCCTGGAATCAGGCCGTGTTTGAGATGAGCTCGCAGGCATTGGCCGAAGGGACCATGCCGATCATGCTGGGCGGCGATCACTGCCTTGCCATCGGCTCGATTGCTGCCGTGGCTGCACATGCACGCAAAGCCGGCAAAAAGCTGCGGGTACTGTGGCTGGATGCCCATGCCGACTTCAATACCAGCGATGTCACGCCTTCGGGCAATATTCACGGTATGCCGGTGGCCTGCCTGTGTGGTCTGGGGCCTGATGTGCTGGTCAATCTGGGTGCGCCAGGACCTGCCATCCGTCCCGAGGAAGTCCGTCAAATCGGTATCCGCTCGGTGGACAGGGAGGAAAAGCGTCTGGTCAAGGAATATGCCTTGGATATCTATGACATGCGCTATATCGACGAAATCGGCATGCGTCGGGTGATGGAAGAGGCGCTGGAAGGTGTGGATGAAAACACCCATCTGCATGTGAGCTTCGATGTGGACATGCTTGACCCGACTATTGCTCCAGGTACCGGCACGCGCGTGCCGGGCGGTGTCAATTACCGCGAAGCGCAGCTGATGATGGAAATGATTGCCGACACTGGCCGCATGGCCTCGCTGGATCTGGTGGAAGTGAATCCGGCGCTGGACAAGCGCAATGCCACAGCGCGTCTTGCCGTGGAGCTGGTGGAAAGCCTGTTTGGCAAGTCCACGCTGATGCGTGATTGATACGCTTAATCTGAACGCTGCGTGGACAGTACACGGCAAGTTCACATGGTTTGCGCTTTCATGTTGCCACGCAGCTTGCGCTGCTTTTTCCCTCACTCAATTAAGGAGAAGTTTCATGAAGCGTTTGATGAGCATTGCCCTGCTGGCTCTGTTTGCCATGGGTCTGTCCGCTTGCAACACCATGGCCGGTGCCGGCAAGGACATCCAGAAAGCCGGTGAAAAAATCGAAGACAAGGCCGAGGGCAATTGATTCACGGCGTTGCCTGATTTGCCGCTGTTGACTACAGCAAACCCCGCGCCGTATCGACGCGGGGTTTTTCAATGGCAGCTGAATACTGCCTTTGCCTTAAGTGTCGCCTAAGTCTTGGCTGTGAAACTGCCCCTGTCACGAAAGACATCCCCTTTAAAAATCTGACAGGAGCACAACATGAAAACCCGTAACAAAGTTCTTTCCCTCTCTGTACTGGCACTTGGTTCTGCATTGGCTCTAGGCGGTATCTCGATGGCGGCACCACAGCGCGCAACCAATCATATGCAAGCACTACAGCATGAAGCCGTCAGGGATCTTGCCAGTGCCAAAATCAGCCTGAGCCGCGCCATCGAAATCGCCGAGCGCCATGTCGGCGGACGTGCGACCTCTGCCGATCTTGATATCGAACGTGGTCGCGCCGTGTTCGATGTGGAAGTCGTGGCACGTGACAACACTGTGTACGAGGTAAAGGTTGATGGTGTCAATGGTGAGGTGATTTCAAGCCGCGTCGATCACGACTAATATCGCCACATCTCCTAGCGAAAGCGCGGCGTGCATGCCGCGCTTTCGGCATGTCGGGAGTTGGCCTGTCATCAACGCGGAGCAAGAAAATGCGACTTTTGCTGGTGGAAGATGATCTGATGATCGGGCAGGTGCTGGCGCAACTGCTGGCGCGTGCGCATTATGTGGTGGACTGGGCAAAAGATGGCATTGAAGCCGATACCGCGCTTTGCACCACGGACTACGATTTGGTGCTGCTGGATCTTGGGCTGCCGCGCATGGATGGGCTGGAGGTATTGCGTCGTCTGCGTGCAAAAGGCAAGGCTACGCCGGTGATTGTGGCAACCGCGCGCGATGCAGTCTCTGACCGGATTGCCGGGCTGGATGCCGGGGCGGATGACTATGTACTCAAGCCGTTTGATTTTGAGGAGCTGCTCGCGCGTTTGCGTGCAGTCAGAAGGCGGATGACGGACAGCGCCCAGCCGGGGTATCGGCATGGCGAGGTTTGGCTGGATGTCCAGACACGCAAAGCGCAGCTGGCGGGCAGGGAGGTCATGCTCTCCGCCCGCGAATGGGCGGTGCTTGAGCCGTTGCTGCTGCGTCCAGGGCAAGTGTTGAGTCGTGCCCAGCTGGAGGAAAAACTTTACGGCTGGGGAGAAGAAATCAATAGCAATGCAGTAGAGGTCTATATCCACGGTATCCGCCGCAAACTGGGAAGCAGCATCATCCAGAACGTGCGTGGGCTGGGCTATCGGGTGCCGGCAGACGAAGGCGAGAAATGAAAACCAGAGCATATTCCCTGCGTGGGCGCCTGTTGCGCTGGTTGGTTGCACTCCTGCTTGTGGCCTTGGGCGCGCAGGCGGCATTGAGCTACAAAGTGCTGCTTGACGAGTCCGAGGACATCTTCGACTACCAAATGGTGCAAATGGCACAGATACTTGCCCGTGGCGATGATCTGGAAGAGGCTTTGCCGCGCACGCGTGAGGACGAGGAGGATTTGCAGCTTTATCTGCAGATTTGGGACGAAGGCTCGCTTGAATATGCCTCTGACCGCCGCAGATTGATGCCGTTTATCGAGCAAGAAGGCTTCTCCGAGATAAAACTTGGCAGCGAGTGGCTGCGGGTCTATGTTGAGACGCACGGCCGGATGCAGGTGCAAGTGGGGCAATCACTGCCAGCGCGCAGAGAATTGGCGCAGGAAGTCGCACTGGAAAGCATTTGGCCGCTATCGTTGGCAGCACTGCTCATCGTATTGGCGGCGGCGCTTATTGCCACCTTGGCATTGCACCCGTTGACCCGTTTGCGGCGCGAGCTGGCAGTACGCAAACCGGGGGAAATGATGCCGCTGGATATGCGCGGCATACCTTCGGAAATCCTGCCGTTGGCAGAAGAAACCAATGCCTTGATGGCGCGCATGGAACGCGCTTACCAACAGCAGCGGCAGTTTGTCTCCGATGCCGCGCATGAGTTGCGTACACCACTGACAGCCCTGCTGCTACAGAATGAAGCCATTTATCAGCAGCTCGATGAGCCTGAGGCCTTGCAGAAGGCAGTCTCCGAACAACGCCAAGGAATACAGCGTGCTGCGCGGCTGGTGGAGCAATTATTGTTGCTGGCAAGACAGGAGGCCAGTTGCGAAGAAATTGCCGAGTTTGATGCAGGCAAAACGCTCAAACCGTTGCTGGAAGAATATGCCCCGCTGGCTGACAAGGCCGGTATCGGGTTGGATTTTTTCGCAAGCCGGGACTTGCAGCTGCGAGGCAGTCCCGTGGCATTTGCTGCGGTGATGCGCAACTTGCTGGACAACGCCATCAAATACACCCCTGAAGGCGGCGTGGTAAAGGTCAGCATTGCCGATGATATTCGTGTGGAAGATAGCGGCCCGGGCATTCCCGATATCGAGCGGGCACGGGTATTTGATCGCTTCTACCGCATCCCTGGCAGCCAGGGGCAAGGCAGTGGCCTTGGGCTCGCCATTGCGCGTACTGCTGCGCAATCACTGGGCATGTTGTTGACACTGGAAAGCAGCCCATTGGGCGGGCTTGCAGCCGTGTTGCGCAAACAGTGAGATGGCATTTTTGAAAAAACTATCCTGAATGGGAGTGAAACGGTTATATTCGGGCGGTCGTTACGCAAGTAGTGACGCGTGTCTCCGCTCACACATACATATCAGGAAGTTGAAACATGAAGTGCAGAAACTTTAGCAACACCCGCTCCAAACTCTTCCAAGCGATTGCATGCAGTCTTTTGGCCGCGACTTTGCCTGCAACGGCGATGGCCGAGGCGCCGCGATTTGGCTTTGCTCTTGAGGGCGAGCAATGCGCGGTTGGTACGGATGCCGAGCGTCAGAGCTGCCGCAATCAGCAGCTTTCCAGCAAGCTGGCTGCACTGCATGGTGAGCAGGCATCGGGTAATGCTTCTGTAGGCAACACGGTTGTGGCTAATTACACCGAAGCCGCCAAGCTCGGTGATGCTGACAGCTGGAAAACCGAAGAGTTCATGCAGGACTGGGGCTTGGAGGCAATGAATGCCCATCATGCCTATGCCCGTGGCCTGACTGGCAGTGGTATCCGCATCGGCCTGTTCGATTCCGGGGTTGGCTTGGATCACACCGAATTTGCTGGCAAAGATCATCAGGGTTTGAAGATTGGCAACCTGCTGGAAGACGGCACACGTTGTGGTGCTGATCAGGCAATCGGTGGAGAAACCGCTTGCTTTGGTACAGATGGTGGCCGGGCACAAATTGATGCCACTTATTGGGATCCAAGCCTCATTCGCTATCTGAAGCCGGAATATCAGTATCTTGCAGGAAAGCTGGCACTGGGCTGGGGCTCTCACGGCACCCATGTGGCTGGTACGATGGCGGCTAATCGCGATGGCAGGGGCATGCATGGCGTTGCCTTCGGTGCCGACTTTAGCTCCGCTCGTTTGTTCGCAGATAGCATCACAGTAATGAATCTCACCTGCGCCTTCTTTGGGGCTTGTCAGAGTATTTCTACCTATGCTGATGAAACTGCATTTGAAGACATGTACCAGCAGATGAATGCTGCTGGAGTACGTGCCATCAACCATAGCTGGGGTTTTGGGCGTGAGCCTGGAACTGCCGAGCAGCAAGAGCTTTATTTCAATCATGAGCAACTCGCCAAACGCTGGCAGGTTCTTCGCGATGGCTCGCTGGCCAACGGTATGATTCAGGTTTGGGCCGCTGGCAACAGTGGAATCAATCCGAGTCCGGAAGAAAGCCCGATTGCCGGCATGCATGCCACTCTGCCACGCTTTATGCCCGAGCTGGAAAAATATTGGCTGAGTGTGGTGAATGTGCGTCAGACCGATGATGCTGATAACCCCTATGTGCTCAGCAACCGCTCAATGAAGTGCGGTTTCTCGATGGAATGGTGTATCGCTGCCCCTGGCACCTTGATCAACTCTTCGGTGATGGGCGGAGAAAGCCTCGATGGCGACATTGAAGAAGATGAAAATGGCAATTTCCGTTTGCTTGGCATTGACAAGCTGCGTGAAGCCACCACCTTCGATTATGAAGACTATTCCGGTACTTCCATGGCGACCCCGCACGTCACTGGCGCTTTGGCGCTGTTGTTCGAGCGCTATCCGTACCTGACCAACGCCCAGGTGCGCGATGTGCTGCTGACCACCGCAACCGACTTGGGGGCGCCGGGCGTGGATGATGTCTATGGCTGGGGCATGGTGAACCTGAAGAAAGCCATCGAAGGCTATGGCCAATTCCGCGTCGATACCGATGTCAACATGGTCGCCAAGGCCGGTGGCACCCA
>NWQM01000010.1 GCA_002798195.1 Lysobacteraceae bacterium NML03-0222
CTGGAAAACGGCCTGCGCATTGGCCTGTTCGGCGGCAGCGGTCGTCTGGATGGCAACATCGGCCACCGCAGCTCGAAGTTTGAAGTCCGCAACAACAGCCTCGGCCTGCATGTGGGCGGTCGCTGGAACGGCTTTGGCGTGTTTGCCGGCTACACCCATGGCAAGCAAGACATCGACGTCAAGCGCACGGTGAACTTTGCGGGCTTCAGCGCCGGTCTCAACAGCGACTACAGCGCCAAGACCCGTCAGGGCTTTGTGGAAGTGGGCTATCTGTTTGGCGGCGAACGCTTCCAGGCTGAGCCGTACCTGCAATACGCCGATGTGCGCGTGAAGACGGACGGCTTCAGGGAAATGGGCAGCAGCCCGGCAGCACTTGGTGCCGTGGGTCAGAGCAACGACCTGAAGGTGACCACCGGCGGCGTACGTGCCAGCCTGAACCTGGCAGGCAGCCAGCAGGACGCCACCTGGCTGAGCCTGCGCGCAGGGGTGGGCTACCGCCATGCCTCGGGTGATCTGTCTGCGGCCAGCGTGCAGTCGTTCAATGGCAGCCCGGCGTTTGCCGTACTGGGCGCACCGGTGGCGAAGAAGGCCACTGTGGCGGATCTGGGGGTTGCCGCGCGCATGAGCGAGCGCAGCCTGCTGGAAGTGGGCTATAGCGGTCAGTATGCCGATGAAGGCAATGACCACGGCGCCCATGCCCGCTTCACCTTCAAGTTCTGAGCCACTGCCGGTGGAGGCCAAAGCCTCCACCGGCCTGATTCAGGCTGGAAAGCACAGCAACAAGACAAAACCCCGGGGTAAGCGCCCCGGGGTTTTTCTTGTGCTTCAAGTCTGAGAAGCGTCTTAAAACGCATAAAATGCACGCTGATTTCAATTCAGACAGCTCATCATGTTTTCTCGCCGCACCCGAATCCTGACCGGTATCAAACCTTCGGGGATGCCGCATCTTGGCAATTATGCTGGTGCTATCCGTCCTGCACTTGCCAGCGCACAGGCAGCAGATGCCGAAAATTTTTACTTCCTTGCTGACCTGCACAGCCTGATCAATACTCATGATTCGGCCAGAGTGCATCGCTCCACGCTGGAAATTGCCGCCACCTGGCTGGCCTGTGGGCTGGATGTGGAGAAAAATTGGTTCTACCGGCAGAGCGATATTCCGGAGATTACCGAGCTCACTTGGCTCTTGACCTGCATGGCCGGCAAGGGACAGCTCAACCGCGCTCATGCCTACAAGGCTGCCGTGGACAAGAATCGAGCCGAAGGCGAGGACGATGATGCCGGAGTGAATGCAGGGCTCTACATGTACCCGGTGTTGATGGCGGCGGATATTCTTATTTTTGCTGCCGACAAGGTGCCGGTGGGGCGCGACCAGATCCAACATATCGAGATGGCGCGTGACTTCGGCCAGCGTTTCAACCATGTGTATGGCGATGATTATTTTGTGCTGCCCGAGGCGGTGATTGACGAGAACGTCGCCACCTTGCCGGGGCTGGATGGCCGCAAGATGTCCAAGAGCTACGACAACACCATTCCGCTGTTCTGTCGCCCGGCTGAACTTGAAAAACGCATCATGTCCATCGTGACCGATTCACGGGCGCCGGGTGAGCCGAAAGATACCGAAGGCTCGGCATTGTTCCAGCTGTATCAGGCCTTCGCCACGGCGGATGAAACTGCTGCGATGCGTGTGGCATTTGCCGAAGGTATTGGCTGGGGCGAAGCCAAAAGGCGCCTGTATCAGCGCATGGAGGCGGAAATCGCGCCATTGCGCGAGCGTTATGACGCACTGATTGCTCGCCCGGACGAGATTGAAGCCATCCTGCAGGACAACGCCCATCGTCTGCGCGAGCGTTATGCCAAGCCGTTGCTGGTCAAACTGCGTGATGCCGTGGGACTGCGCAATTTGAATGCTGTGCCGCGCCCTGCGACTGAAAAAACGCGGGAAAAAACCAATGCCGCGCCGACCTTCAAGCAGTACCGCGAGCAGGACGGCAAGTTCTATTTCAAGCTGATCTTGGGCGATATATTGCTGCTGCAAAGCCGTGGCTTTGACTCCCCCAAAGAGGCCGGGCAGTGTGTGGCGGCACTCAAAGCAGGCAACACCCAGGGTTTGGGGCAGGACTTCATGTTGGCGGATGAGCAAGGCCATGAAGCACTGGCGGGGGTGTTGGCGCACTTCTCCGAAGACAAGTAATGCGATAAGCGATCAATAAAAACGCCGTGGCCTTGTGGACACGGCGTTTTGTTTTGCGACCTCTTCCGGGGCTCAGTTCGGCAGCGCCAAATCATCGAGCAGGGCCTTCAGGAAACGTGCGGCTTCACCGCCGGTGGCGGCGCGGTGGTCGAAGGTCAGCGAAATCGGCAGGCGGCGGTGCACTTCGATGCCGCCCATTACCGCGACCACATCGTGAGAGAGCTTGCCGGCGCCGATGATGGCCACGCACGGCGGCACCACCACCGGGGTAGCGTAGCGGCCGGCGAACATGCCGAAATTGCTGAGGCTGATGGTATAGCCGGTGAGCTCACTGGCGGGGATGCTACGGCTTTCCACTTGGGCGCGCAGTCGCTGGATACCGGCGCGCACGCCCTGGGCATCGAGCATGTCGGCATTGCGCAGGGCAGGGACAAACAGGCCGTCCTCGGTATCTACGGCGATGCCGATGTCCACATGCGGGTGCAGGGTGCGGCTGAGTTTCTCGCCATCGAACCAGGCATTGAGTGCCGGGACTGCCTTGCAGGCTGCAACGATGGCGCGAATCAGGCGTGCGGTAATGTCCTGCTTGCCAATCCAGGCATGCAGGTCAGCATCGTCCACCAGGGTGGTGGGCACGACTTGGGCATGGGCATCGGCCATGACACGCGCCATGTTGCGGCGCACGCCCTTGAGTTGTTCTGGCTGGCCGCTGGCGGCGACGCTTGGCGGCTGGGTGCGCATCGGTTTGCCGCTTTGTGACAGGGGGCTGCGCTGAGTGGCTGCCGGGGCGGTTGCGGCAGCGGCCGGGGTTGCCGCGGCAGGTGCTTGGGCTTGCAGCAATGCCGGATTGGCGGCGGCGGCTTTGACATCCTGCATGGTGACCGTGCCGTCCACGCCGGTGGGACGCACGCGGCTCAAATCCACGCCCAGCTTGCGGGCGGTGGCGCGCACCGCAGGGACGGCTTTCACGCCGCCGGAAGCCACGGCCGCTTCGGTGACCACGGCATCACCCACCTGCATGGCGCCGACCACGGTGCCGGCATCGGCCTTTTCGGGATTTGCCGCAGCGGCAGGTTCGGGCGTTGCGGCAGGCGGTGGCGTGCTGCTGCCATGATGATGGCCGGTGTCTTGGCCTTCGGCGCGTTGCGGCATGGACATGTCCATTTCAAATTCGGCCAGCCAGTGGCCGGTGACGATGACATCACCGGCTGCGCCAGCCAGACGCAGCACCTTGCCGCTGACCGGCGAGGGCACATCGACCACGGCCTTGGCAGTTTCCATCGACACCAGATTGTCGTCCAGACGAATGATGTCGCCTTCCTTGACATGCCACTCGACGATGGTGGCATCGGGCAGACCTTCGCCCAGGTCGGGCAGATTGAAGATTTTTTTGCTCATATGTTTTCCGAAAGAGGGGATTTCAGCGATATGCCATGCTGCGCTTGGCGGCCTCGACGATTTTGTCCACGCTGACCAGGAACTTCATTTCCAAGCGGAACAGCGGGATATGGGTGTCGTAGCCGGTGACGCGCTCGACCGGTGCCAACAGGTCAAACAAGCACTCTTCGGCCACGCGTGCGGCGATTTCCGCACCAAAGCCGGCGGTTTTGGCCGCCTCGTGCACGATGACGCAGCGCCCGGTCTTGGCAACCGACTCGGCGATGGTGTCAAAGTCCAGCGGCGTCAGGGTGGCCACATCAATCACTTCGGCGCTGATGCCCTCGGCGGCGAGTTTTTCTGCTGCCTCCAGGGTTTCCTTGACCTGAGCGCCCCAAGTCACCAGGGTGATATCGCTGCCATCGCGCAGCACGAAGCAGACATCCAGCGGCAGCGCCTCGCCATCATCGGGCACGTGTTCCTTGTATTGGCGATAGATGCGCTTGGGCTCCATGTAAATCACCGGGTCCGGGTCGCGGATGGCGGCCAGCAGCAGGCCATAGGCGCGCTGTGGGCTGGAGGGCATCACCACGCGCAGGCCGGGGACATTGGTGAAGATCGATTCGTTGGCCTCGCTGTGATGCTCCGGGGCGCGGATGCCGCCGCCCCAGGGCACGCGCAGCACCATCGGGCAGCTCAGGCGGCCACGGGTGCGGTAGCGCATGCGCGCGGCATGGCAGACGATGAAGTCCACCATCGGATAGACAAAGCCGTCGAACTGCGCCTCGGCGACCGGCTTCATCCCCTGCGAGGCCATGCCGACGGTGAGCCCGGCGATGGTGGTTTCATCCAGCGGCGTGTCCAAAACACGCTCGGCGCCGAAGGTCTGCTGCAAGCCAGCGGTGGCGCGGAATACGCCGCCATTGACGCCCACGTCTTCACCCAGCACCACCACTGAAGGGTCGTTGCGCATTTCATGCGCCAGCGCCTGGGTGATGGCTTCAATCAAGGTAATCGGCGTTGCGGTGCTCATGCGTGCTTCTCCCTGGCAATGGCGGCGGTGCGTTGGCGCTGCAAGTCCAGCGGCATATCGGCGTAGAGGTAGTCAAACATCGCCTCCACCGGCTGCACCGGGGTTTCCAGATAGGCGTTGATTTCCGTATCCACGCGCGCTGTGCATTCCTCAAGCCAGGCTTTCTCCTGTGCTTCGTCCCAAAGCCCCAGGCCAGTCAGGTATTTGCGCAGGCGGATAAACGGCTCGCGCGTCCAGGCATCGTTGACCTCGGCCTCGTCGCGGTAGCGGCGGGCATCATCGGCGGTGGTGTGGTCGTGCAGGCGATAGGTGAGGAACTCAATCACACTGGCACCCTTGCCGCTGCGGGCGCGCGCATTGGCACGGCGCATGGCTTCAAGCACGGCAATCAGGTCATTGCCATCGACCTGCAGACAGTAAAGCCCACTGGCGATACCTTTTTGGGCGAGAGTTTCGGCGCCGGTCTGCGCTTTGCGCGGTACCGAAATCGCCCAGCCGTTATTGACCACGCACAAAATCAGCGGCAGTTGATAGGCGCCGCCGGAATTGACTGCGGCATAGAAATCGGTCTTGGATGAGCCGCCATCGCCGCAGCAGGCCACGGCCACCCGGTCTTCATTGCGCAGCTTGAAAGCCAATGCAGCACCTGCAGCCATCAACATCTGCGTGGAAATCGGCACGCACCAGGGGTAGTCATGGCGCGGCACTTCAAAGTCGTTGCCGCGCTCGTCCCCGCCCCAATACAGCAGCACCTCACGTGGCTTTACGCCGCGCATGAATTGCGTGCCGTACTCGCGGTAGCTGGGGGCGAACACATCTTCCGGGCGCATCGAAGCACCGATGCCGACATGGGTTGCCTCGTGCCCCAGGCAGGCGGCATAGGTGCCCAGTTTGCCGGTGCGTTGCAGGGCGATGGCCTTGCCGTCGAAAGTGCGCAGAAACAGCATTTGCTTGAAAAGCGATACCAGCTCGGCAGGGTCTTTGACCGCTTCGGGCAGCGGAGCCACCAATTCGCCGTCCGGGGAGAGATATTGCAGATGTTCGATTTGGAACTGTGCCGTGATTGTCATTGACGCATCCATGTTGAGAAGCGCCGGAGATGATAACCATTGCCATGTAAAGTTCCGTTGCGCAGTGCGGCATGAGTGGCGCTTGTCCGCCTGTTATGCAGCTCCCTTACAATCTTGCGCATGAGCAAGCAAAACAACGAACGCGAGCTGGAAGGCGGGATTCATGTGGACTTGTCCGGGCGCATGACCTATGGCGGCTATCTGGATCTGGACACGTTGCTCTCGGCGCAACAGCCGCTGTCAAACCCGCCGCATCATGACGAGATGCTGTTCATCATCCAGCATCAGACTTCCGAGCTGTGGATGAAGCTCCTGATTCATGAATTGACGGCTGCCATTGAGCATCTGCGCCATGACCGGGTGTGGCAGTTCGGCAAGGTGACAGCGCGCTGCAAGCGGGTGCTGGAGCAGCTGATTTCACAGTGGTCGGTGCTGGAGACATTGACCCCTGCCGAATATATGCAGTTCCGCGACGTGCTGGGTCCCTCCAGTGGCTTCCAGTCGCTGCAATACCGGCAAATCGAATTTTTGATGGGCAACAAGAACGCGGCGATGGTCAAGGTGTTTGCGCATGACGAGGCCGCCCATGCGCGGCTGTCCGCGGTATTGAATGCCCCCAGCCTGTATGACGAATTCTTGCGCTATTTGGCGCGTTGGGGGCATGCCGTGCCACAGTCGCTGCTGGCGCGCGATGTATCAAAAGCGCATGTGTTTGCTGCCGAGCTTTTGCCGGTATTTGCCAATGTCTATCAGGACACCGACCGCTTCTGGCGCGAATACGCGCTGTGCGAGGACTTGGTGGATTTGGAAACCCAGTTCCAGATCTGGCGCTTCCGGCATATGCGCACAGTGATGCGGGTGATTGGCTTCAAGCCCGGTACCGGTGGCTCATCGGGTGTGGATTTCTTGAAGCGCGCACTTGATTTGACCTTTTTCCCGGAGCTTTTTGAGGTGCGTACCGGTATCGGCTTGCTGGATGGTCGCCCGTAATGAAAATGCCCGTGCCCTTGCCGGTTTCGCCGGAATTGCAGTGGTTCAGCATCGGGGTTGCCGTATTGGTGCTGCTGTGGGCGGTCGTGCGGCTGCCCTGGTACAAGGTGCAGGGCGATCATGAGGCGCAGCGGATTTTTGCCATTTTCATCGCCGTGATGATTTTGATGCGCGGCCTGGGTACGCAATCGGTGCTGGGCGTGAACCTGCACTTTTTGGGCGCCTCCATTGCCACCTTGATGTTCGGTGCGCGCTTTGCATTGCTGGCGCTGGCCTGTGTCAGTGCCGCTTGGGCGGTGCTGGGGCGTGTTTGGCTGGGCTGGGGGGCAGATTTTCTCGTCAATGATGCACTGCCGGTGGCAGTCACCGCAGGAGTGAGTGTTCTGATGCGCCATCTGCCCGCGCATATCCTGATTTATGTGCTGGGCAATGGCTTTTTTGCCGCCATCATGGCGATGTCGGTGTCGATATTCGTCAAGGCGCTCATCACGCATTGGTTAGGCGGCAATGCCATGCCCTATCTTGCCGCGGCGATTCCGCTGTCGTTTGCCGAAGGCTTCTTCACTGGCGGAGTGATGGCGCTGGTCGTCACCTATCGTCCGCAATGGTGCGCCAGTTTTGATGATGAGGTGTACCTTGCCAAGCGCGGGGACTGAGTGATGTCCGCGCCTGGCAGATAGCGTGTGCGGCCAACGCAATGCGCGGGTCAGTCGGCAATTGCCACCCGGCCGCGCAGCGAGTTGGGCATCGCCTCGGTAATCACCACATCAATGAACTGGCCGACAAGGCGCGGATGGCCGGGGAAATTCACCTGACGCATGTTCTCGGTTTTGCCGGTCAGCTCGTTGGCGTCTTTTTTCGAGCGGCCGGTGACCAGAATGCGCTGGGTGCTGCCGACCATGGACTTGGAAATCTCGAAGGAATGCGCATTGATATGCGCTTGCAGGCGCGAGAGCCGGGCGTGTTTCTCGGCATCGCTGACATCATCGGGCAGATCGGCCGCCGGCGTGCCGGGGCGGCGTGAGTAGATGAAGCTGAAGGACTGGTCAAAGCCGACATCCTCGATCAGTTTCATGGTTTTTTCAAAATCTGCCGCCGTTTCACCGGGGAAGCCGACGATGAAGTCGGAGCTGATGGAAATATCCGGGCGCACCGCGCGCAGCTTGCGCACTTTTTGCTTGAATTCCAGCGCCGTATAGCCGCGTTTCATCGCTGCCAGAATGCGGTCACTGCCCGACTGCACCGGCAGATGCAGATAATTGGCGAGCTTGGGCACATCGCGGTAGGCCTCAATCAGCGAATCGGAAAACTCCAGCGGATGCGAGGTGGTAAAGCGGATGCGCTCGATGCCGTCGATTTCGGCGATGGCGCGGATCAGCAGGGCGAGGTCGGCAGTTTCCTCGGAATCACTGATCGGCCCGCGATAGGCGTTGACGTTTTGCCCCAGAAGATTGATTTCGCCTACGCCCTGCGCCGCCAGCTGCGCCACTTCCACCAGTACGTCCTCAAACGGACGGCTGACCTCCTCGCCACGGGTATAGGGCACCACGCAGAAGCTGCAATATTTGCTGCACCCTTCCATGATGGAGACGAAGGCAGTCGGGCCTTCGGCGCGCGGCTCGGGCAGGGCGTCGAATTTTTCGATTTCCGGGAAGGAAATGTCCACCTGGGCTTGGCCCGAATTGCGCCGGGCGCGGATCAACTCCGGCAGGCGGTGCAGGGTCTGCGGGCCAAAAACCAGATCCACGAACGGCGCGCGCTTGATGATGCCTTCGCCTTCCTGCGAGGCTACACAGCCGCCGACACCGATGATGACATTGCGGCCATCGGCTTTGAGCTGCCGCCAGCGGCCGAGCTGGCTGAATACCTTTTCCTGTGCCTTTTCGCGGATGGAGCAGGTATTGATCAAGATGACATCGGCTTCTTCGGCATTTTGAGTAAGCTCAAGCCCCTCGTGCTCGGCCAGCACGTCGGCCATGCGCGAGGAGTCATATTCATTCATCTGGCAGCCGTGGGTTTGGATGAACAGCTTGCCGGTGGGCTGGCCAGGGGTAGGGCGGGGCGAAGTGCCGTCGAGCACGGCAAGCGGGATACGGTCAGTCATGGTGTTGTCCGGGGCGCGGTGCGGATTCCGGGCCGGGTGTGAAAAAGGTGATAAAGTGTGACAAGTGTACGGGTAATGGCTGAATTGGAACAGTTTTCAGGGTCGAAAGCGATGCGAGCGGCGTTCTTGTGGATATGTGCAGGTATGGCCTTGCTAGGCGCAGATAGCGTACTGGCAGGAACGCTATATCGCTGTGACAGTCCAGACGGCACGCGCAGCTATTCCAATAAACGGGTGCGCGGTGCCAGCTGTCAGGCAGTAGCCAGCTATACCCGGCAGCCCGCTTCCAGTTGGCGGCCGGTGGCCAGCGCTTCTGCCGCCAATATCAAGCCCGAACCGGTGAGCACGCCAGCACCCGCCACACAGCCGACGAGTACGCCCAAACTTGCCGCTGCCAGCGTGTCATCCACGCCCGGCGGCGGGCGCCGGGTCAGCGGGCAAATCTATACCTATACGGTTGATGGGGTGACCTATTCCACCAACCAGCGCCCCCAGGGCGTGGCTGCGGCGGCCATCAGAACCACGTCTTACAGCTTTATCGAAACCTGCTATGCCTGTGCTGCACAGCCCGGGGTGAACTTCGGGCGCCTGCGCCTCAATACCAATGCTTATCAGACCGAGATTGCCGAGGCTGCGCGCCGGCACGGGGTGGATGAGGCGATTATCCGCGCCATCATGCATGCCGAGTCGGCCTATAACCCCAATGCGCTCTCGCGCGCCGGCGCACAGGGGCTGATGCAGCTGATGCCTGCGACTGCACGCCGTTTTGGCGTGACCAATGCCTTTGAGCCGCGCCAGAATATCGATGGCGGGGTGCGCTATCTGGCCTGGCTGCTGCGCCGCTTCAATGGTGATTTGACCCTGGCATCAGCCGGTTACAACGCAGGCGAGGGCGCCGTGGACAGGTACAAAGGGGTGCCGCCCTACAACGAAACTCGGCGCTATGTCGAACGCGTGCGGGTATTGGCGGATCGTTATCGCACTGAGCGGCGCTAATTGCTTCTATCGCGCCGCCACGCATCTCCTGTCAGTCAGCAGAAGATCGCGTGGGTTGTGCTTGAATTAGGCTGTAAGCAGGGTATTTCATGTTTTTCGCAGTGATTTTTTGCCAAAGGTCATTGTCCCGCGCTTTCAGCTTCCGTTACACTTTGTCGCCTTTG
Organism: Lysobacteraceae bacterium NML03-0222; assembly: GCA_002798195.1. Lineage (GTDB taxonomy): Bacteria > Pseudomonadota > Gammaproteobacteria > Xanthomonadales > Xanthomonadaceae > Solilutibacter. Next base: position 9,926 of record NWQM01000010.1, read on the forward strand.
TGACCGAGCCGGGTAAATGGCTTGGTTGCCAGCTAATCGCCAGCAACAACAATCGGAGTGCCGAATGGCCCACGATGAAATTCATCCCCCGGTTGATCCGGGTCGTCGCCGGTTCTTGACTGCAACCACCGCTGTGGTGGGGGCAGTGGGTGCCGGTTTTGCCGCAGTTCCGTTCATCAAGAGCTGGAATCCCAGTGCCCGTGCCAAATTGGCCGGTGCGCCGGTCATCCGCTCGGTATCGGACATCGAAGTAGGTAAGCAGGTCGAAGTGATTTGGCGTGGTCAGCCGATTTTTATCGCGCGCCGCAGCCAGGGCATGCTCGACACGCTGCCGGACATGAATGCCAAGGTGGTCGATCCTGAGTCCAGCAATGCTGACCAGACACCTGCATTCGCCAAGAATCAGCATCGCTCGATCAAGCCTGAAATCCTGGTACTGGTCGGTGTCTGCACGCACTTGGGCTGTGCACCGCAGTTCATTCCCGAGGTCAAGCCACAGGCTTTTGATCCGGACTGGAAAGGCGGTTATTTCTGCCCCTGCCACAAGTCCAAGTACGACATCGCCGGGCGCGTGTATCACGCGCAGCCTGCGCCGCTGGCACTGCCGGTGCCGCCGTATCACTTCCAGGATGATGAAACCCTGGTGATTGGTATCGAACCACAGGGGGGCGCATAAGCCATGTCCAAGATCATGCAAATCACCCATAACCTGATGGATTGGTTCAACGAGCGTGCGCCCGGCTTCATGCCGTTCTATCGCAAGCACATGACGCATTACTATGCGCCGAAGAACTTCAACCTCTGGTACATCTTCGGTGTGCTGTCGATGGTGGTGCTGGTCAACCAGATTCTGACCGGTATTTTCCTGACCATGCACTTCAAGACCAGCGCCAAGGAAGCGTTCGACTCGGTCGAATACATCATGCGCGATGTCGAGTGGGGCTGGTTGATCCGCTATATGCACTCCACCGGCGCTTCGCTGTTCTTCGTGGTGGTGTATCTGCACATGTTCCGCGGCCTGATGTACGGCAGCTACCGCAAGCCACGCGAGTTGGTGTGGATTCTCGGCATGCTGATTTATCTGGTACTGATGGCCGAAGCCTTCATGGGCTATGTGCTGCCCTGGGGGCAGATGTCGTTCTGGGGAGCCAAGGTGATCATCTCGCTGTTCGGCGCAGTGCCGGTCATCGGTGGTGGACTGACCGAATGGATCATGGGTGATTACAACCCGTCCGATGCCACCTTGAACCGTTTCTTCGCCCTGCACGTGATTGCCCTGCCGCTGGTGCTGTTGCTGTTGGTCGTGCTGCACCTGGGGGCGCTGCATGAAGTCGGCTCCAACAACCCCGATGGCGTTGAAATCAAGAAGGGGCCCAAGGGCAACCGCTGGTCGCCGACTGCTCCGGCCGATGGTATTCCGTTCCATCCGTATTACACGGTTAAGGACACCTTCTATGTGGGCTGCTTCCTGATGGTGGCTGCGTTCATCATCTTCTTCATGCCGGCATTCGGTGGCTGGTTCTTGGAGCATGACAACTTCACTGCGGCCAACGAGCTGGTGACGCCGCCGCACATCAAGCCAGTGTGGTACTTCACTCCGTATTACGCCATGTTGCGTGTGGTGCCTTCGTTCTTCGGCATCAAACTGTGGGGTGTGCTGGTGATGGGGGGCGCGATTGCCGTGCTGTTCCTGCTGCCGTGGCTGGACAAGTCGCCAGCCAAGTCCTACCGCTATCGCGGCTGGCTGTCGTGGACGCTGCTGATTCTGTTTGCCATTGCCTTCCTGTGGCTGGGCAAGATCGGTGGCGGCCCCGGCACCGACCCGAAAGAAGAAATCATTGGCCGTATCCTTACCGTGTATTACTTCCTGTTCTTCCTGACCATGCCAATCTGGACCAAATGGGACAAAACCAAACCCGTCCCCGAGCGCGTTACGGGGGGACACTGATAATGAACAAATACATTCGCAATGTGTTGATTGCCTTGGCTGCCACGGTTGGTTTTTCCGGTACGGTACAGGCAGCAGGTGATGCCAACTTGCAACATGCAGGCATCAATATCAGTGACAAAGCCTCGCTGCAGCGTGGTGCCAAGTACTACATGAACTACTGTGCCGGCTGCCATTCGCTGAAATACCAGCGCTATTCGCGTTTGGCTGAAGATCTCGGTCTCACCGAAGAAGAGGTCAAGGAAAACCTGATCTTCAACAGCGACATCCAGATGGGTGAAAACATCAACACCGGGATTGATCCGAAGCTCGGCGAAGAGTTTTTTGGCAAGGCGCCGCCGGATTTGTCGGTAATTTCCCGGGTGCGTGGGGATGACTGGATCTACAGCTATCTGAAGTCGTTCTATCTGGACGATACCCGCCCGCTGGGTTGGAACAATACCGTGTTCCCGAATGCTTCGATGCCGAATGTGCTGTGGGAGCTGCAAGGCTTGCAACATCCGCAGTACGGCATGCTGGATGAAACCGGTGAGCGCCCGGTCACTGGCATGGTGGTGACCCAGGCGGGTCGCCTCAATGCCGAGGAGTTCGATCAGGTCGTGCGTGACATTACCGCGTTTCTGGCTTACACCGGCGAGCCAGTCATCTTGAAGCGTCAGCAACTGGGGATTTGGGTGCTGCTCTTCCTGGCCGTATTCACCTTCTTCGCTTGGCTGCTCAAGCGTGAATACTGGAAGGATGTACATTGATGGAAACCCGACGCGAGCCTGATGGCTCGCGTCGCGTATCATGCGCCTTGCGAGGGGGGCGCTGAACTAGGTCAAAGGGAGTCATGCAGTGATGATGTCGGTCAGTTCCAGAATACGAAACAATCTGACGCTGTTTTCCGGTGTGGATGATGTGCTATCACACCGAACCCGTTTGGTATTGGCCGCCAAGGGCGTAAGCTATGACTTCATTCCGGTTGACCCGATGCGCCCGCCGGAAGACCTGATGGATCTCAATCCCTATCATTCGCTTCCCACCTTGGTTGAGCGTGATTTGGTGCTGTATGCGGCGAGCGTGGTCAGTGAATATCTGGATGAGCGTTACCCGCATCCGCCATTGATGCCAATTGAACCCATCGCCCGTGCCCGTCTGCGTCTTGCCATGTTGCGCATTGAGCATGATTGGGTGCCCCAGGTGCAGGCAATGCAGCTGGGCAACAAGGCACAGGCCACTGCCGCACGCAAGCGCCTGACTGAGCTGCTGGTGCAGTCAGTGCCGGTGTTCAAAGCCAGCAAGTTCTATCTCAATACCGAGATGAGCTTGGCCGATTGCGCCATGGCGCCGATTATCTGGCGGCTGGAGGCATTGGGGATTCCGTTGCCCAAGGACGGTGCCAAGGCAATCGAGGAATATGGCAATCGTATTTTCCGCAACCCAGGCTTCGTCCGCAGCCTGACCGAAGAAGAAAAGAAGCTGCGCGAAATCCCGGAATGATGTTCACACTGCTTTGCAAGACGAGGGATGGGCATGAGTGATATGCCGGAGATGAGCAGCCAGAGGCCGTATCTGTTGCGCGCCATGCACGAGTGGATCAGTGACAATGGCATGACGCCCTACCTTCTGGTCAATGCAAACTTCAAAGGTGTACATGTGCCGCCGCATACCATCAAGGATGGGCAGGTGGTGCTGAATATCGCTGAGCGTGCGGTGCACATGCTCAGCTTGGGCAATGAATACATCACCTTCAACGCGCGCTTTGGCGGTGTCAGTCACGAAGTATTCGTGCCGGTGGCTGCGGTGCTGGCGATTTATGCGCGTGAAACCGGGCAGGGGATGGGCTTGCCGCCAGATTGGGATGGCAGTGATGAGCAGACCCAGACAGATACAAGCACTTCTTTGAGCGCAGCGGACGACAAGCCTGCGTCAGCAACAAAACTTGTTTCAGTTCCTTCTGATGATGAGGGCGGTGATGAGCCGCCATCGAACAGCCCGACTCCTGCCTCCAAGCGTGCCCATTTGCGGGTCGTCAAGTAAACGGATTTTATCGGCGCAGCCAGGCCGCAATGCTGAGTCTGTCTCTGTGGGTGGGAAGCACTTCGTGCTCCAGCTCACTCAAAAAGCATAAGGATGTGCTGATATGGGGGTAAACATCGATATGCCCGCCGTTACGGTACAGGCGCAACTGCCCTCCATCGTCTGCTTGCCACTCCGGGTTGAGGTAGCTCACCAAAGTAACGACCCGAGTATCGCTATCACGAAAACGGTCACGGTGTCGGGTATAGCGTGTGCCTGGCGAATATAGTGCATAGTGCGCTTCAACTTCTTTCAATCCCAGAAACAGGAGTCGGTTGAGTGCGCTGCGAAGTGTGTCGAGCTGTGTGAGATAGTCCTCGGCAGCCTTGCTACAGCGGGGATCATCAAGCCAGAGGGTGTTGTCACCTCGCAGATCAGAGCGCTCCTGATGACTGCCTGCGCGGCCAATCGCGGCGGGTTTGAGCTGTCCTTCTGCTGCAAGATGCTGCAAGTCGGTGCGTAACTGCTCGGAATGTGCGGGCGCTGGAAAGCCTTCAATCAGGCAGGCGCCATGCTGTGCCAAAGCCTCGGCGATGGACTCCGGAGCAAATGCGGTGCGCGGAAGTGAATACGTATCTGAATGCGACATCAGGCTATCATAGCCTCGCTTTCAGGAATCATCATGTTCAGCCGCCTTCCTCCCGCAACGAAAACCTTGCTGATTACCACGGTGGTGGTGTTCATCCTCCAGTATCTATTGGGGGATGCCCGAATGGCGCCCTTCATGCTTTGGCCGCTGGGGGCAGAATTCAGCCCATGGTCGTTTCTGCCTTGGCAGCTGTTGAGCTATGGCTTCCTGCACGGCAGCTTTTTCCACTTGTTTTTCAATATGCTGGCACTGTTCATGTTTGGCTCGGTATTGGAACAAGTCTGGGGCAAGAAACGATTTACTTGGTTTTACCTGCTTTGTATCGTCGGTGCGGGGTTATGCCAGTTGGCGGTGGGCTGGTGGATGATGTCCAGGGGCGAGTCCGCTTACCCCACAATCGGTGCTTCGGGCGGTGTGTTGGGATTGGTATTGGCCTTCGGCATGGTCTTTCCCAAGCAAAAAATCATGATTTTCCCAATACCGTTTTTCATTCCGGCCAAAATCGCCGTGCTATTGATGGCCGGTTTTGCCCTGTTTGCAGGCTTTACCGGCAGTGTGCCGGGGATTGCACACTTCGCACATTTGGGCGGGATGTTGACAGCCTGGCTGCTCATTCGCTATTGGCGCGGGCAACCGCCCTTTGGCAAAGGAAAGCCTCGACACTTGCGCAGTGTTTGAGCACTGCCGGTTTTTGAGCTGTTTGCTTCAAGCCGCCAGAATATTGGAGAGCGCTTTCTCCAGTAATGCCTGCCGCCAACCTGCAAAGCTTTCGGGCCATTGCGGCCAACTTTCCAGCAGGGCCTCCAAATGACGGCGCGAGGCCAGCAGGCCTTCGGGGAGGTGATGCGCCTCGGCCACTTGCAGCACCGCTTGTTGCAGCTGTCGCAACCGTTTTTTGTCGATGTCCTGGTCGCGCTTGACCGGCGGCATATCGGCTTCGTCCGCCAGCGGGGTGGTCAGCGCCTGCCATAGTTCCCTGGCAAGTTTGCGTGGCGATTTCGGGGTTTTTTCCAGAATCTCTTGCAAAGCCTTGAAGTCGGCCGGTGGCCGCTCGGCCAGGCGCAGGGCCAGTGGCTGGTCAATGACCCAGTTTTTGGGAAGGTCGCGCTCGCGGGCAGTGGACTCGCGCCAGCGCATCAGCCGCAGCAGGCGTGCCTGGGCTTGTGCCGGGAAATCTTGTGCCGGGCGTACGCCCCGGTGTGGCCAGCGCTCCGGGCGTTCATCTGCGGCATTTTCCAGACAGCGCCGGCTGTCCTCTTGCAGCCAGTGGCTACGCCCCAGGGCTTCGAGCCTGGCATCGAGCTTGTCATGCAGGGCAAACAAATGGCGCACATCATCGGCGGCATACTCAAGCTGTGCCGCGCTCAATGGACGGCGTAGCCAGTCAGAGCGTTGCTCGCCTTTGGCAAGGGCAATATCCAGCAGTTGCTGTACCAGCTTTTGATAGCCAAGCCCGGCACCTTCACCGCACAAGGCCGCCGCCGCCTGGGTATCGAACATGGGCGTGGGCAGGGCATTGCAGTCATGTCCCAGCGCGACCAGATCCTCACTGGGACTGTGCATGATTTTCAGGATGTCCTCATCCTGCAGCAATGAGGCCAATGCCGCTTTCATGCCAGGGGCGAGCATGTCCACCAGCAAGACTTCATCACCCACCGAAATCTGTACCAGCGCCAGCACCGGCCACCAGGTGCGCTCGCGCACGAACTCGGTATCCAGACCCACACGGGCGGGCTTGGGGGTGAGGTATTGCTGCAGTTGTTCGGGGGTATTGATCCAGTGATTCACGCAAAAAGCCGGGCGAAAAATGACGGCTAACGATACCCTAAGCAGATGCGTTTGCCTCTCCTTGTCTCCTTGCCGCTGATTTTGCTTTGTGCCTGCCAACAAGGCGGGGAACCGGCTGCGCCGGAAGATCGCGCCACCGATGCGCGTCTTCGCCGTGGCTTGGTGAGTGTCAGCGAGGATGAGTTGCCCGCCTATGCGTTGAATTGGCGCGTGCCTGCGCCGGATATTGCCGAGGACAGGGATGATGAAGTGCTTGCCCGGGCAAACGCTGCGATGGCGGCTGGGCAGTTGTATGAAAACGCCGAGTCGGCCATTCCGCTGTTATTGGCGCTTGCCAGGCGCAGTCCGGAAAATCCGCAGCTCTCCGGTCATTTGCAGGCAGCCATGACCCAGCTGCTGGCGCAGGGCAACCAGACATTGGCGGGGCTTGCAGAGACGGGCGCGGACATGAGCGCAGTGCATCGTATCGCTGCGGTGGCACGTACGGTGGCGGGCGATGCGCCGGAAACACTGGCGTTTCTTGACCGTGTGGATGCGGCTGATCGCCTGCAGGCTTTGCTTGAGCATGGTGAGCAGCAACTTGCTGCCGGTCATCTGGGGGAAAGCGGCTTGGGGGCATTGACCGCTTTTAGCGAGGTTTTGCGTGCAAGACCTGGTGATACGCGTGCCTTGCAAGGGTTGGCAGCGGTGGAGCAGGCACTGGTCGCACGCGCGCAACAGGCGGCTGGAAATGATGATTACATCGCCTCCGAACAATGGTTGAACCATGCCGCCAAGGTGCGCCCGGAGCTACCCTGGGGCGTGGATGAGGCGCGGCGACGCTTGCGTTTGCAGCGTGAGGCACGGGTTGCGGGCTTGTACGCGCAAACACTGAAAACACTGGACAGGCCGCATGAATTTGGTGCGCTGAAGCTGGCGCGCAGCCAGATTGACGAATTTGTTGGCATTGCTGCGCAGGGCGATTGGCGGGTGGCACGTTTGCACCAGCGCTTGGAGCTGGCCACCCGCTATGGGCGGCATCGGCCGGGACAGCGTTTTTCCGATGCACTGGCTTCGGGGGGCTATGGGCCACCGATGGTGGTGGTGCCGCATGGCCAGTTCATGATGGGGGCAAGCGCCGATGACAGGGACGCTGTGAAGGCCGAATGGCCCCAGCATCAGGTGCGTTTCCAGCGAGGTTTTGCGCTGGCGCGCACGGAAACCACGGTGGCAGATTTTGCCCGCTTTGTCCGCGCTACCGGCTACCGCACCCGTGCCGAGCGCCGCGGTTATTCGGTGGTCTATGACGAGCGCAGTGGCAATTTCGTGCTGCGCAACGATATCCATTGGCGACATGACTATCTTGGACGCATCGCTGCACCCAATATGCCGGTGCTGCATGTCAGCATGCAGGATGCGGAGCGTTACGCCAATTGGCTGAGTGATGAAACCGGCCGCCGTTACCGTCTGCCACATGAGGCCGAGTTTGAATACGCCTTGCGCAGTGGCAAGGACACTCGCTTCTCCTGGGGCGAAGGCGAGCCGCCAGCGCAGGCCGGCAATCTCACCGGCAGTCAGGATAGGTCTGCTTCGGGCAGGCGCTGGGGCAATGCTTTTGCCGGTTATGGTGATGGTCATTGGGGGCCGGCACCGGCGGGTAGTTTCCGTGCCAATGCCTTTGGGCTGCACGATTTGGAAGGCAATCTCAGCGAATGGACGATGGACTGCTGGCATGTGGGCTATCGCCGTGCGCCTGCCGATGGCGGTGCCTGGTACAACCCCGGTTGTCGTACCCGCGTGGTGCGCGGCGCCTCCTGGTCCAGTGCCCCGGCGCAGGCGCGCTCGGCCTGGCGCATGTCGCAAGCGCACGATGTCACCAATGCCCGAACCGGCTTCCGTGTGGTGCGTGATATTTGAGCCTGTGCAAGGGGGCGCTTTCACGTAGGCTTGCGCGGTTTGCGCTTCAATACGCGCATTCGTTTTCTGGTTCTGGAGCCAAGCCATGCGTCAACATCCTGAGCACCCCCAATATCCCCGCCGCCGTGGCCGCGGCTTCAATCCGCGAATTTTGATCGTGCTGGGGCTATTGCTGTATGGCGCGTATTACTACCTGTCCAATCGTGCCGTTGACCCGTTTACCGGCGAAAAGGTGTTGATCGACAAGAGTCTTGACGCAAGCCAGGAGGAAGCACTGGGTTTGCAGGCTTATCAGCAAATCCTGCAGCAAGAGCGGCCACTGCCTGCAGATGCGGAAATCTCCAGGCAGGTGCAGGCTATCGCCGCGCGGCTGATTGACAAGATTGACGAGGTGGAGGCGGCACTTGCCCAGGAAGCAGGCATGCAGGCACAGAATTTTTCCCGTGATTTTCAATGGCAGGTGAGCGTGTTGGATTCGCCACAGGCCAATGCCTTTGCCCTGCCCGGCGGCAAGATGGCGGTGTATACCGGGTTGGTGCCCGTAGCGCAGAATGCCGACGGCATGGCGGTGGTGATGGGGCATGAAATCGCCCATGCACTGATGCGCCATGGCGCGCAGCGCATGAGTCGCGGCAAGCTGGAGCAAATCGGTGCCATGGCCGGGGCTGCCAGTGGCATGGACGCACAAACCCAGCAGATGATTTTTCAGGCCTATGGCGTGACCTCGCAGCTGCCTTATGCCCGTGCGCATGAGTCGCAGGCTGATGAAGTCGGCTTGCTGCTGATGGCTGCCGCCTGCTTCAATCCCGCAGAAGCCATGCCGCTATGGCAGCGCATGGGCGCACAAAGCGGCGGCAAGGCACCGCCGGAGTTTGCCTCGACCCATCCCAGTGCCGAAACCCGTATCCGCCATCTTCAGTCGCTACAGCCCAAGGCAATGGAATACCGGCAGCGGTTTTGCCAGCAAGGGCGCTGATGCCTTGAGTTTCAGCGCGTTTGCCAGGCTATCGCGCCGCGGGCGGCGATGAGGCCGCTGGCAAAGCAGGCTTGCAGCAGGTAGCCGCCGGTGGGGGCTTCCCAGTCCAGCATTTCCCCGGCGCAGAACACGCCGGGGCGGGCGTCCAGCATCAGTACATCATTCAGCGCTTCAAGGCGCACGCCGCCGGCGCTGCTGATGGCTTCAGCCATCGGGCGCGCAGCTTTCAAGGTCAGCGGCAGATGCTTGATGGTGCGCGCAAGCAGCAGGCTGTCATCGGCCGGGTTTTTGCCCAGCACCTCAAACAGCAATGCAGTCTTGGCCGCATCCAGCCCGGTTTGGCGACGAATATGCTCACCCAAGCTGCGTTTGCCGCGCGGTTTGTTCAGAGCTTCGATCAGTTTTTCCAGGCTGCGCGCTGGCGTCAGGTCAAGGTGCAGCCGGGCGCTGCCATCGCGGGCAATCAGGCGGCGCAATTCGGCAGAGGCGGCATAGATCGCGCTGCCTTCAATGCCGTATTTGCTGATGACACATTCGCCTTGCAGGCGGTGTGGCTGGCCGTGCAGATCCTGCCAGCCAAGCACGACGGGCTTGAGCGGCGCGCCGGCAAAACGGCTGGCAAGATGCGCGCTCCAGTCGATATCGAAACCGCAGTTGCTGGCCTGCAAGGGGGTGATGTCCACGCCGCAGTCAGCAAGCAGTTCGCACCAGGCACCGTCACTGCCGAGCTGTGGCCAGCTGCCGCCGCCCAGCGCCAGCACCGTGGTCTTGGCATGGCAGCGGTATTGGCCTTCGGCTGTGGCAAAGCGCAGCGCGCCGTCCTCATCCCAGCCCAGCCAGCGATGCTGGACATGAAAGCGCACGCCGGTTTCGCGCAGGCGACGTACCCAGCCGCGCAGCAGGGGGGCGGCTTTCCTGTCCAGCGGGAACACCCGGCCGGAACTGCCGACATAGGTGTCAACGCCCAAGCCTTGCGCCCAGGCGCGTAGCGACCCGGCATCGAAGGCGTCCAGCCACTTGCCCACCTGTTCGGCGCGTTCGCGGTAACGGGTATCAAAAGCCGGACGTGATTCGGAGTGGGTGAGGTTGAGCCCACCTTTTCCGGCAATCAGAAATTTGCGACCCACCGAGCCTTTGGCTTCGAACAGATCAACCTCGATGCCCGCAGCGCGGATGATCTCGGCTGCCATCAGACCGGCTGGCCCGCCGCCGATGATGGCGATGCCGGGAAGTTTGGGGGCATATTGGGGCATCAGAGCAGAATCAGCGTGGCAAGGCCGAGGAAGGTGAGAAAGCCAAGGGTGTCGGTGATGGTGGTGAGAATCACGCCTCCGGCAAGTGCCGGGTCAAAGCCAAAGCGTTTGAGCGTGACCGGCACGAATACGCCGCCCAGGGCAGCAAAACAGAAGTTCAGGGTCAGTGCCGTGGCAATTACCGCAGCCAGTGCCGGGCTGCGGAACCAGAGCAGCACCACCAGCCCCAGCACGATGCCGAGAATCACGCCGTTGATCAGCGCCACGCGGACTTCCTTCCAGACCAGGGTGGGGACGTTGCTGGCGCCGATTTGCCCGAGCGCAAGGCCACGCACCATCAGCGTCAGCACTTGGGTGCCGGCATTGCCACCCATGCCGGCGATGATCGGCATCAGCACTGCCAATGCGGTGAGTTGGGCGATTGCGCCTTCGAACTTGTCCACCACCGAGGCGGCAAGAAATGCAGTGATGAGGTTCACGCCCAGCCAAATCAGGCGGCGACGGAAGGCGCGATGCACGGGCGAGAACAGGTCTTCTTCATCATCCAGACCCGCAGCCGACAGCGCCTGATGCTCGGCCTGTTCGCGGATGATGTCGATGACATCGTCCACGGTGATGCGCCCGAGCAGCACATTGGCATCATCGACCACGGGCGCCGATACCCAGTCGTTGTCGGAAAAGCGGCGCGCAACTTCATCGCTGGATTCATCCACATGGATGGATTCAAGTTCATCGTCAATCAGCTGGTTGATGGCCGTGCCGCCATCGACCGTCACCAGATCCTGCAGCGCCACCCAGCCCATCAGCTGGTGGCGCTTGTTGACCACATACAGGTGGTCGGTATTCTCCGGCAGCTTGCCGCGCAGGCGCAGATAGCGCAGCACCACGTCCACCGTGGTATCAGCACGTACCGTCACCACATCCGGATTCATCAGGCGGCCTGCGCTGTCTTCCTGATAGGACAGCACTTGCTCAAGGCGCTCGCGGTTCTCGCGATCCATGGCCTTCATGACTTCGTTCATCACTGCATCAGGCAAATCCTCGTAAAGGTCTGCCAAATCGTCGATGTCGAGGTCTTCAACGGCGGCGACCAGCTCGTCGTTGTCCATCTCGGCAATCAGGCTCTCGCGCACCTCATCGCCCACGTGCACCAGCACCTCGCCGTCGTCCTCGGCATCCACCAGCCCCCAAACGATGCTGCGCTTGGGCGGCGGCAGCGATTCCAGAAGATTGCCGATTTCCGCTGCCGAGAGCGTATTGATCATGCGTTTGACCGGCCCAAGACGCCCGGTATCAAGCGCATCAGAAAGCAAGCGCAGCTGGCGCACGGTTTTTTCGTGGCGGAGCGTTTCGGCCATGGCTGGAGTTCCGTTGGATGATTGCCGGCAGGCTGGATGGGCAAACTCGCGCCTGAGGTAAGGCGCGATGGCGGGTGACATTATCGCCCCAGCCTGCGGGGCGTGGAAGTACAAATACGACTATACGCCGTGTACTTCCGGGCAGAGAGCTGTGCTTACCTTCATCAGATCAAGCCGCCTTCAGAAGCGCTCAATTGAGGGCAATGGAAATACCCAATCCACCCTGCCAGTCCTCGGTACGGCTATCAAGCCCGCGCAGGATGGAGGCATCGAGCTGTACACGCGGGCTGGCCATCCAGGTCATGCCAGCGCCGATAGCGCGCATATGCTGATGGCCGTGACCAATGCCGCCTTCCACATATACCCAGGTACGTGAATTCACGGCATGGCTGTAGCTGGGGGAGAGCAGCCAGCCGTTTTCTTGCCGGTCGCGGCTGATGCTGGCAAAAAGGGCAAGGCTCTGCGTTTCGGCAGGGGCATGTGTGATGCTCAGCCCAAGCTCATGGGTGGCGGCGTCACTTGCCAGCGGCTCGCGACCGGTGGGCTGCTGGCGGGTGAACATCACGCCCCAGCCAAAGGCATCGCTATTGTTGGGCGAGGCATATTTCAGGCTGATATGACTGTCACCGGCACCTTGCCAGCGCTGTTTCTGGCCACTCTCGCGTACGCTCAGCCGTTGCCAGAGGACGCTGCCCAACTGCACTTCAAAACCGCGGCCAAGGCCAATGCGCAGCAGGCTGTCGGCACTGAGGCTGCGACTCTCACCATCGTGACTGAAACTTGGCAACCCCTGCTCCCAGGTCATTTTCCCGGCAGGCAATACCTGGCTGCCAAAACCGATGCCCGGGCGGTCAAATTCAATCGCTTGCTCTTCAAGCGCCAAGGCAGATGGTGAGGCAATCAACAGCAAGAGGGCAAGCAAGCGGGAGGTCATCGGGCTTTGGCCTGTATCGGTTCGGGTAGCGCTAATGATAGGCTCAGTCCGGCCATTAAACTTGTGCCTCACAATTACAGTGGAGAGAAATATGCAATTCCAGATTGATGACATGAGCTGCAGTGCTTGCGTGCGCAGCATAGAAAAGGCGGTGGCGGCCGTGGATGCCCAAGCCGTTGTTGAGGCGGATTTGGGGGCGCGACAAATCCGCGTGCAAACAAGTGCCGACAAAGCGCAAATTGTGGCAGCACTGCAAGAAGCGGGTTTTCCGCCAAAGCCGTTATAAGGCGGATGCAAGAGACCTTGAGCAGGCGCTAGACCCATCATGGCGTAGTTGGGCAAGGGGTACGCCAATGCGTTCATCCGACCTTGGCGACAAATGCGCCTGTCATTTGCCGTATCATGGCGGCGCTTGCGCAGGTTAGGTTCGTTTTCCTCAAGTTTGTTGCTGTCGCTCTAGCTCGGCGCATTCTCCGCACCCCCTTCATGCGCGGCCATGCCCATCGGGTGTGTTTCATTACAGGATCTCGCAGCGCGGCAGGAAAGCTCCGGGTTTCAAACATGCAGAACTTGTCTGCATGCCAATACTGGAGTTTTCATGAGTTTTGAATCGCTCGGGCTTTCGCCCGCCTTGTTGCGCGCCTTGACCGAAGCTGGTTACAGCACGCCCACGCCTATCCAGCAGCAGGCCATCCCGCAGGTATTGGCAGGCCACGACTTGCTGGGCGGGGCACAGACCGGCACGGGCAAAACGGCCGCGTTCGGTCTGCCGATGCTGCAACGTCTGGTCAGGCAAACCCCGGCCAAAGGTCCACGCAAACCGCGCGCATTGGTGCTGGTGCCAACCCGCGAGCTGGCGGTACAGGTGGCGGACAATCTGAAAACCTATGCCCGTCATTTGCGCCTGAATATCACCCTGCTGTTTGGCGGTGTTGGCATGCAGCCGCAGGTCGACAATCTCAAGCGCGGCGTGGATGTGCTGGTGGCTTGCCCTGGGCGCTTGATTGACCATCTTGAGCGCGGCACTGCCAAGCTCGATGCCGTGGAAGTGCTGGTGCTGGACGAGGCCGACCGGATGCTGGACATGGGTTTTTTGCCCGGCATCAAGCGCATCCTGGCACGGGTGCCGGCCGAGCGTCAGTCGCTGCTGTTCTCGGCCACCTTCGAGCCGCGCATCAAAGCATTGGCGATGGACTATCTGAAGTCGCCGGTAGAAGTGCAGGTGGCGGCGCAAAATGCCGTGGCCGACACCATCGTCCATCGCGTGCATCCGGTGGATGGCAATAAAAAGCGTGACCTCTTGGTGGACATTCTGGCTGCCCGTCATACCGAGCGCGTGCTGGTGTTCGGCAAGACCAAGCATGGTTGCAATCGCCTTGCCGAACAGCTGGAAAAAGCCGGCCTTCCGGCGCTGGCCATCCACGGCAACAAGAGCCAGGCGGCGCGTCAAAAAGCGCTGGATGCGTTCAAGTCCGGCAAGATACGCATTCTGGTGGCGACCGATGTAGCGGCGCGCGGGCTGGATATTCCGGCGCTGCCCTTGGTCATCAACCATGATTTGCCGATGGTGGCCGAAGACTATGTACACCGCATTGGACGCACTGGCCGCAACGGCGTGCAGGGCGAGGCGATTTCATTGGTGGCGCAGGAAGAAGCGGCGCTGCTGCGGCAGATTCAGCGACTTTTGAAAACCGAAATCGAAATCAAGACCGTGCGGGGGTTTGAGCCGGAAAAACCGTTGCGCTTGGACGGCCATCTGCCCAAGCCCGGTCACGGACGCCCACAAGGTCAGCGCCGGGCACAAAAGCCGCGCCGTGAGGGGCAGGGCGCGCGTCCGGCAAAAGGCGGACAAAGGCCGCAGCGTTGATTGGCGTGTTTCATGGCAGGCATCAAGCCTGCCATGACTTCATTGTTTTCGGGAAAACGGGATTTCATCGCGCGATACCGCACCACCGGAAATGATGAAGCTCATCGCCTCATCCACGCTCCAGTCGGTCGGGGTGATGTTCTCGACCGGCACGATTTCCAGATAGCCGGAGGTCGGGTTCGGGGTAGTGGGCACATACACCGCCGCCAGCTCCCGGCCAGTGCCGGCCTCACGGATAACCTTGGTGACAAAGCCGACGGCCTTCATGTCCGGGCTGGGAAAGTCAATCAGCACCACCCGCTGCGTGCCATCGGGGGACTTTTGCAGAATGTCCAGCAGTTTGCGGGCACTGCCGTAGATGGTATTGGCCAGCGGAATGCGGGCGATAAAGCCTTCAAACCAGCGCAGCAGCCGTTGCCCAATGACCTGCCGGGCGAGTACGCCCACCAGCACAATCACCCCTGCCGTGCCCAGCAGGGCAACCGCTGCCTGTACCCAGGGCGCAGCCAGCCAGCCCAGCGTGCTGGGTGAAGCCTGCGCCAGCCCCAGCAGAATCGGCCTGACCCAAGGGCGGCTGATATCGGACATCAGTACGAATACAAAGCGCAGCACAATCCAGGTCAGCCATAACGGCAGCAAGGTCAAAAGGCCGGTCAGGAACAGCTGGGCAAGGCGGGATTTGGAGGGTTTTTCAGACATGCCTACATTCTAAGCCCGGTTGCAAGCCCGGCCATTCAGTATCCGCCAATGCGATAATGCGCGGCATGTCACGCATGTCTTTTCAGCTCCTTGGCCAGGACGGCGCTGCCCGTCGTGGTCGTCTTGTCTTCCCGCGCGGTACCGTGGAAACCCCGGCCTTCATGCCGGTGGGGACGTATGGTTCGGTGAAAGGGGTCTTTCCCGAACAAATCCGCGCCTTGGGTGCGGAAATCATCCTCGGCAATACTTTTCATCTTTATTTGCGCCCCGGTCTTGAAGTCATCAAGGCGCATGGTGGCCTGCATGGCTTTGGCAAATGGCAAGGACCGATTCTGACCGATTCGGGCGGCTTTCAGGTGTTCTCGCTGGCGCACCGGCGCAAGATCACGGAACAAGGCGTGACCTTCGCCGCGCCCACCGATGGCCGCAAAGTGTTTCTGGGGCCGGAAGAATCGATGCACATCCAGAAAGTGCTGGATAGCGATATCGTGATGATTTTCGACGAATGCCCGCCGGTGCAGGTCGATGGCGCACCGGTCAGCGCCGATATTGTTCGCCGCTCGATGGAATTGTCCCTGCGCTGGGCCGAGCGCAGCAAGCGTGCGCATGAGGGCAATGACGCCGCCTTGTTCGGCATCGTCCAGGGTGGCGTGCATCACGAGCTGCGCAGCCGTTCGGCAGAAGGTTTGAAGGCGATTGGTTTTGATGGCTATGCCATCGGCGGCCTGGCGGTGGGCGAAACCGAGCAAGAGCGCAATGCCATGCTTGATCACACCGCCCCGCAGCTGCCCGAAGACAAACCCCGCTACCTGATGGGCGTGGGGCGTCCTGAAGACCTGGTGGAAGCGGTCGCGCGCGGCGTGGACATGTTCGATTGCGTCATGCCCACCCGCAATGCCCGCAACGGCCATTTCTTCACCGCTACTGGCACGGTGCGTATCCGCAATGCCAAGTACGAGCATGACCTGGCGCCGATTGAACCCGGCTGCGACTGTTATGCCTGCGCCAATGGCTTTTCACGCAGCTACCTGCGCCATCTGGACCGCTGCAACGAAATGCTCGCACCGATGCTCGGCACGCTGCACAACCTGCGCTATTACCAGCGCTTGATGGCGCAGATGCGTGCGGCCATCGAGCAAGGCCGTTTTGCCGACTTCCGCGCCGAGTTTTACGCCGTGCGAGGGCTGCCTTTGCCGCGCGTTTGACTGTTTCATCCAAATCATGCGGCTTGAGCAGGCCTTCCCTTGGAGCGGTTTTCAGGCGTTGGCAGAATTTGCAGCAGCGGTAAACAGGATATCGGTGGAGGAGTTCAGTGCCGTTTCCACTGAATCCTGCACCACGCCGATGATGAAGCCGATGGCGACCACCTGCATGGCCACGTCGTTGGGGATATTGAAAAGGCTGGTGGCCAGGGGAATTAGCAGCAGCGAGCCACCGGCCACGCCCGAAGCGCCGCATGCGCCCAGCGTGGCGATGAGTGAGAGCAGCAATGCCGAGCCAAAATCCACCTCGATGCCCAGGGTGTGCGCAGCCGCCAGGGTCATGACATTGATGGTGATGGCCGCACCGGCCATGTTGATGGTGGCGCCCAGCGGGATACTCACCGAATACAGATCCGGGTTCAGCCCCAGCTTGCGTGCCAGATGGATGTTGACCGGGATATTGGCCGCCGAGCTGCGGGTGAAAAATGCGGTAATGCCCGATTCGCGCAGGCAGGTGAACACCAGCGGATAGGGGTTGCGCCGGGTTTTGATGAACACGATCAGCGGATTGACCACTAGTGCGATAAACAGCATCGAGCCCACCAATACCCCCAGCAAGCGCGCATAGCCCAGGAGCGCGGCAAAGCCGGTTTCGGCCACCGTGCTTGCCACCAGCCCCAGAATGCCTACAGGTGCGGTGCGAATCACCCATTTCACCACTTGCGAAACGGCATCGGCCAAATCGCCCATCAGCGCGCGGGTTTGCGTATTGGCCCGGCGCAGTGCCAGTCCCAGCAGGATGGCCCAGGTCAGGATGCCGATGTAATTGGCATTGGCAAGTGCCGCTACCGGGTTTGCGACCAGATTCATCAGGAGGTTCATCAGCACCTCATGCAGGCTGGCCGGGGCAGTTTGCTGGGCGGCATCAAGGCTGAGTTCCAGCCGGGTGGGGAACAGGAAGCTGGCCGCAACGGTGGTGAGTGCAGCCAGGAATGTGCCGGCCAGATACATCACCAATACCGGACGGATATAGCGCCCGGAGGCCGCCTGAAAGCGGCATAGCGCCGCGAGTACCAGCACGAAAATCAGCACCGGGGCGAGAGCCTTGAGCGCGCCGACAAACAAATTGCCGAGGAGCGAAAGCCCGGCGGCGACATCGGGCAGGAAGGTGCCCAATAGAGCCCCAAATACCAGCGCCAGTGCGATTTGTGGCACCAGACCAAAGCGTTCGGCAGGGGGTGCAGTATTCATGAGGATTCCTTCGCTGGCGGATAGCTGCACAGGGTAGGGCAAAATCCAGCTTTTGTTCACGAAAATGCCCGCTGCCGGGGGCATGGACTTGTCATCTTGGCGCGTGCCATTCAAAGTGGCGGCAGGTTCCATGGGGAGTTCCCGATGAAGATGATGAAAACCGTGCTGGCAGGCGCAGCCCTGCTTGCCAGCGGCAGTGTGATGGCGCAGGCCGGCATGAATTTGCAGCAACTGGCGCAGCTGCGCGCAGTGACGCAAGTAAAAATCAGCCCGGATGGGCGGCAATTGGCCTATGCCTTGTCGGTACCGCGGCAAGTGGGTGTAGATGAAGACGGTGCGGCGAATTTCGAGTTGCATATCAGCGATGCTCGTGGCACGAGCCGCGGCTTTGTCACTGGTCAGGTGAATGTGGGCGCGCTGAACTGGCAGGCCGACTCTGCGGCGGTGACTTATCTTGCCAAGCGTGAAGGGGATGATGCCCGCGCGCTGTATCGCATTCCGCTGGCCGGTGGCGAATCGCAGCGGCTCATCAAGCTGAAAACCGATATTCGCAGCTACAGCTTCTCGCCTGATGGGCGTCAGGTTGCACTGCTGGCATCGGTGCCGGAAAGCGAAGCCGTCGCAGCGCTCAGGAAAAAAGGCTTTAGCCAAAAGGTGTACGAAGAAGACTGGCGGCCGGTGGGTGTTTGGATTGCCGACCTTGGCGCGGGCGCTGCTGCGCCAAGGTTACTGCCGGTGGAAGGCAGTGTGCAATCGGTGAGCTGGAGCCCGGCCGGTGACCGCCTGGCCTTGGCAGTCGCCCCGCGGCAGCTGACCGACGATACCCTGGTGTTCACCCGTATCCAGATGGTGGCGCCCGATGGCAGGCTGCTGGGGCGTGTGGATAACCCGGGCAAGCTGGGCAAGCTCGCTTGGAGCCGTGACGGTGAGCAGCTAGCCTTTATTTCCGCCGCCGACAAGCATGACTCGATGCAGGGGCGGCTGATGGTAACTGGCAAGTCCGGTGGCGAGTTCCGCGATGTATTGCCCGGCCTGTTGGGGCAAGTGGCGGATATGGAATGGCTTGAAGGCAGCAGACTGCTGTTTGTCAGCCATGAAGGCGTGGAGGCGCGTGTAGGCGAAGTCAATGCCATGGGCGGCGCAGCACGCAACGTGCTGGCATTGGGCGGGCCGATTTGGACCGGCATCTCCGCAAGCCGTGATGGCAAACTGGGGCTCCTGGGCAGCACGGCGCAGCATCCCGCCGAGGCCTTCATTGCCGAAACGGGTGATGCCAGACGGCTGACACAGAGCAATCCGCAACTGGCGCAGATCGCCCTGGCGCGGCAGGAAGTAGTGCGTTACAAGAGCCGCGACGGGCTGGAGCTGGAGGGCTTGTTGGTACATCCGCTGAGGCGGCAGGGCAATGCGCGCGTGCCGCTGGTGACCATCGTCCATGGCGGGCCTGAATCGCATTACAGCAACGGTTGGCTGACGGCATATTCGCAGCCGGTGCAAGTGCTGGCCGCACAAGGCTTTGCCTCGTTCCTGCCCAATTACCGCAGCAGTACCGGGCGCGGAGTGGAATTTTCCAAGCTGGGCTTTGGCAAACCGGGCATGGGCGAGTTTGATGACATCGTTGATGGCGTTGACCACCTGATTGCCAGCGGCCTTGTGGACAAGGACAAGGTCGGCATCACCGGCGGCTCCTATGGCGGTTATGCCAGTGCCTGGGGCGCGACTTATTACAGCGAGCGCTTCGCCGCATCAGTGATGTTTGTCGGCATTTCTGACCAGTCCAGCCTGATTACCACCGGCGACATCCCTTGGGAGCAGTATCTGGTGCATATGGGCAAATGGCCGTGGGAGGACGAGGCCATGTTTCGCCAGCAAAGCCCGGTGAATCATGCTGGCAAATCACGCACGCCGACCTTGATTCTGCATGGCGAGGCCGACCCGCGCGTGCCGGTGATGCAGTCCTACATGATGTATCGCTATCTGAAACTGGCCGGACAGGCGCCGGTGCGGCTGGTGCTGTATCCGGGCGAAGGCCATGGCAACCAGCGCGCCGCCTCGCGCTATGACTATTCGCTGCGGCTGCTGCGCTGGATGCAGCATTATCTGACCGGCCCCGGAGGCGAGCCGCCGCCGTATGCGCTTGATTATCAATTGCCGAAGAAGTGAGTTTCTGCAAAACACGGCTGAACTATCCGCATCCCCGTACTTTTGTTGCGGGGATAAGGCTGTTTTTTTGCGGTATTTCAGTGCCGGGATATGCGTCCGGCAGCGCACCCACTTTCTTTTGGAAAGAAAGTGGGCAAAGAAACTGCCCTGACTGGCGCGCTCCGCTACGCGGAGTACCCTGCGCTCCTCGCAACAAATGGCGACAGGGCAAACTCGCGTTGCTCAAACATGCCCTGTCTTGTTTCCATTTGTCGCTGCGGTACTCGGCGCGCCAGAACAGGGCGGAGAATCAAAAGCCAAAGCGGCTGAGCCGCAGCCAGAAAGCCCAATGAGTCCAACATGAGCCAGACCTATCCCATCGGAACCCCCGGCATCCCCTGGGGCGCAGCAGAAAAACAGCAGTGGCGCGCCCGGCAAAAACGCCAGCGCAGCTATGCCGAAGAAGTGCAAAGCGCCATTCGTGCATTGGCCGATGATTTTGAACTTGTCCAGTATGGTGAGCTTGATTACGGCGCCGATGGCCGCTTTCCGCTTTGCGGGCTGAAATCCCGCCCCTGGGATGAGACGCTGGATGTGGCGCTGATTACCGGCGGCGTGCATGGCTATGAAACCAGTGGCGTGCATGGCGCTTTGCTGTTTGCCCGCGAACATGCGGCGCACTATGCCGGACGCATCAATCTGTTGATTGCAGCCTGCGTCAGCCCTTGGGCCTATGAGCGCATCCAGCGTTGGAATGCCGATGCCATTGACCCCAACCGCTCGTTTTATCCGCAAAGCCCGGCACAGGAGGCGGCGCTGTTGATGGCCTGGGTGGCGCAGCAGCCGGGCAGGATGCGCCTGCATATCGACCTGCATGAAACCACCGACAGCGATGAAAGCGAATTCCGTCCGGCGCTGGCCGCGCGCGATGGCAAGCCGTTCGTGCCCGGTACCATTCCCGATGGCTTTTATCTGGTGGATGATTCAGCACGGCCACAACCGGCTTTCCAGCGCGCCATCATCGAGCGCGTGGCGGCTGTGACCCATATCGCCCCGGCCGATGCGGATGGCTGCATCATCGGCTCGCCAGTGGTGGCTGAAGGCGTGATCGAGTACGACTGCAAGGGACTGGGACTGTGCGCAGGTCTTAGCGATGCGCCATATGTCACCACCACCGAAGTGTATCCAGACAGCCCAAGAGCCACGTCCGCGCAATGCAACCAAGCACAGGCCGCGGCGGTCTGCGCGGCGCTGGATTTTGTGCTGGCAAGGCAGGGAGAAGCATGAAACGCATTACTTGCGCGGCGCTATGGCTTGGCTTAGTGGCCTGTAGCGGCGCGCCGCCTGCCGAGGAAACAGCGCAAACGACGCAGTTGCAGCAGGCAGGGAAGGGCATCGAGGCGGCAGAGATGGCCGAGCATATGCTGGCGCTGAGAGCCGCGGCCGTGTTGGGGGATCAGCCGGAAGTTGAGCGGCGTATGGCAGCCATGAACGAACAAATGCGTCTGGCGATGCGCATACCCGATCCGGCGCGTCCGGTGAACCGGGAGGCGGCACGTGCCCAAGTGCTTGCGCTTGAGGGGGGCGCAGTGTGGTATGGGTCGATCAGAACCATTTGCTGGTCCGGGTGACGGCAGCGCCATTGCGTACACAAGCAATGATTGACCAGATTTGCCTGCGGTTGCAGCCCTTGGGCGATACCTTGGCGGTGGTGGTCAATTTGCAGGCAGCAACGGCACATGATTATTCGCAGCTGCAGACCTTGAGTCGCAACTGCCAGTTGCAGGGGGATGAACGCGCCTTTCTGCAAGCCCGGCGGGAAATGGATGTGTTGCCCGAGCACTATCGTCAGCAGCAGGCCAATGCCATGCAGCATCAAAACACGATTCGCAAGCCACGCGATGAGGAAGCCGTGCGCGCCTACCTGCAGAACACGCCGCAGATGTAAAGCGTGCTGTATGCGGGGGATCAGGCAAACAAAACGCCGCAGTTTTCTCTGCGGCGTTGCAGTCAAAGCCCCAAAGCAAAATCAGGGATTGAGCTTCTTTCCGGCGCTATCTTCGTTGCCGGAATTACCCAGCAGCCCCTGGATGGCAGGTGGCAGGGCAAAGACTTCATCGCTGGGCGGGGTGGTGTCAAAGCCGGTGAACTTCAGCACCTGGGTCTGCCCCATCATCTGCATTTCAGAATGCACCGGCATTGTGTAGCCGGCCAAGTCGCCATATTGCTTGATGACGGTGGTGACTTCAATTTCGCCCATCGGTGAGCTGGTCTTGCCGCCGCTGGCAAGCAGCAAGCCATCATCGACGCCGTAGCAGTCCCAGCTTTCGCGGCCGGACTTCCATTGGATATTCACTTTATCGCAGCGTTTGCCGTTGTATTCGGCGATGCCGACGATGCTCATCGCATCCACGAAGTTTGGCAGGCGGCGGATGGCATCGGGATGATAGCTTTCCAGCTGCTGGGCGCGCTCGCTGCCTTCCAGAAGCCGCGGTCCTTGGAACGGGTCCATCATCCATACGGTTCCATCAATGATGCCGGACTCGATGGCACCGACACCGGGCAGCTCGACCTTGCTGATGATTTTTTGATGGCCGCTGAATGAAACCGTCATCGGTGCATTGATCCCGGCAGCGGGGATGGAAAAGCTGCCAATCAAGGTGCCGGTCTGGCTTTTCTGGATATTGTCCATGCCGCCCAGAGCCTGGATATGGCGATCCACCAAGACGCGCGGATCGGGGCGAGTGGTGCTATCGGCACGGGCTGCCGGCGTGTTCGCCATCAATGGCACGGCCATCAAAACGGTCAGCGCAAGCAGGGTAGGGCGCAGCGGGCGGGTTTTCATCATGGAGTCTCCTGGGTGGGCACGGTGTCGGCTTGCAGCCACTGTTGCAAAGCGCGAAGTGTAGCGTCCTGCCCGGCGTGCAATGTTTCAAAAGTGTTGGGCGCAAAGATGTCCGGGGTAATGCCGATGCCTTCCAGACGTTGGCCATTGGGGGCGGTCAGGTCAGCCACGGCATACAGCAGGCGGTCGCCATTGGGCAGGGTATTCATCAGTGATGGCAAGGCCATGCCGGCCGAGGGCGTGCCAATGATGGTGGCGCGCCCGGCTTGTTGCAGCCCTGAGGCAAACACTTCCGAAGTGCTGGCCGAACGTCCATCCAGCAAGATGGCGAGTTTGCCACTGTAAGGCGTGAGCGGCTTGCCATCATCGCTGACCCGGCGTGGCAGCGCGGGCAGGCGTGCGCTGGCGCCGCCGGCACTGAAGTAGCCAAGTGGGGTGGGTTCGTTTACCAGATAGCCGCCCACCCCCATCGCCGTGCCAATCACCCCGCCGGGATTGCCGCGCAGGTCAATGGCGATGGCCTTGCAATCGCGCACTTCGGCCAATGCCTTGGGGAAGGCTTGATTGAGTGCCGGTGCCCAGAGATTGAAGCGGATAAGCCCCAGACAACCGCCATCGGCCAGCGCAAGACGCCGCTGATGGAGGTAGAACAGAGCAGGTGGCAATAGAGGGATATTGACCAGCTCGCCCGTTGCGGGCGCAGGCACCACTTCGCGTATTTGCGTGCGGTTTTGCGCATCGCGCAATTCCAGTTTGAGCTTGCGCGCCTGTGCGCTGGTTTCCAGCAGGCTGGCAATGGCCGACTCGAAATACATCTGCGCCGTGCGCCGGGCTTTGGGTTCGAGTTTTTCAATTTCGGCAAGCGCCGTTGCCATTGTCCGGCCATTGATGCGTTCAATCCGCCAGCCGGGCTGGATGCCCTGGATGGCTGCGGGCGAGCCGGGCGTCACCTGCAGCACTGCAAGCTCGCCTTCCACCATGCCTGCGACCAGCCCACTATCGCGGAAGCCGCTCAACACCGGCTCAAGTTTGCCGCTATGGGCAATATCCACCGCATCGGCGGGAATCAGGTTGAAGTGGGATTCACCGATTTCATCCAGCATCGCCTGAATGCTTTGCCTCAGCTCATCCTTATTACGGGCACGCGCTGCGGTCGGCCGATGACGCCGGGCAACCGCATCCCAGTCGATGCCGCGCGCGCGCACTGCATACGGGCTTTCATCCACCAGAAGCCAGGCCGCATCGAAGGTTTCGGCTGCCAGTTGACTGTCGAATTTGGCCGTTTGCCGCGCCTGGACAGCGGGCGTGGCGGCAAGCAAAACGCCAAGGCTTGAAGCAAGCAGAATGCGGGACATGCTGGTCATCATCCGAAAAGCCCGCAGCATAGCCGGGTTTTGCCCGATACGCTGCAGCGCAGGTTCAGGCATATTTGTTGTGCGCGCGCATCAGCTGCTGTTTTTCCCGGTTCCAGTCGCGCTCCTTGCTGGCAGCGCGCTTGTCGTGTGCCTGCTTGCCCTTGGCCAGCGCGATTTCCGCCTTCACCTTGTTGCCTTTCCAGTACAGCGCGGTGGGGATGATGGTGTAGCCATCGCGCTGCACCCGGCCAATCAGGTTGTCGATTTCGCGCCGGTGCAGCAATAGCTTGCGGCTGCGGCGCTCATCGGCACGGATATGGGTGGAGGCCTGAATCAGCGGCGTGATTTGTGCGCCAAACAAAAACATCTCGCCATCTTTGATGAGTGCATAGCTCTCGCCGATATTGGCGCGTCCTGCGCGGATTGCCTTCAGCTCCCAGCCTTGCAGCGCAAGCCCGGCTTCAAAACGCTGCTCCAGGTGATATTCATGTTTGGCACGCTTGTTGAGCGCGATGGTCGGGTTCTTTGCCGTATCCTTTGCGCCCTTGTTTTTTTGATTCTTGCTCATGGCGGCATTGTCGCCGATGAGCCGGGAAATTGCAGTGAGGATGTTGGTGTGGCAAACCGGATTGAGCGCAGCGCCCTGGTCAAACGCCCGGCCGAAGCGATGTATGCACTGGTGGTGGATGTCGAAGCCTACCCGCGCCGTTTTGGCTGGTGTCAGGCCGCGCAGGTGTTGGAGCGTGAGGAGAACCGCATGAAAGCCCGGCTGGATATTGGCCTGGCGGGATTCAAAACCTGGTTCATGACCGAAAACCGCATGCAGCCGGGAGAGTGGATGGACATGCAGCTGGCTGATGGGCCGTTCAAATCCCTTCATGGGCGCTGGGAGTTCAAGGCGCTTGCTGCCGATGCCTGCAAAGTCTCGCTGCTGCTGGAATTCGAGCCTGCCTCCAGCCTGCTGGGGCCGGCATTGAAACTGGGCATGAAAGGACTGGCCGACCGCATGGTGGATGATTTCGTGCGCGCTGCCACGACCGCCGCATGAAGATTGAAATGCTCGCAGTATGGCCAGAGCGTGTGCAAAGCCAGACGCTGACGCTTGCGGACGGCGCCACAGTGGCCGATGCGCTGGCGGCATCGACTCTGGCCCGTGATTTCCCACTGGCCGGGATGGCGATATTCGGCAAGCGCGTGACTGAAACCACCGTACTGCACGAGGGCGATCGCCTGGAGCTGCTGCGCGCATTGCTGGCCGATCCCAAACAAAGCCGCCGTAAACGCGCCGAAGCCGCACAGGCGGAAAAAACAGCGAAGAACAAAGACCGTAGATAAATCTGTACACCCTCCCCACACCCGCCGCCCTGCGGCGCGTATTATGCTGGAGATTCCGAATCCAAAGACGCGTTACCGCGCAATATAGAGGCGGCAGCTGGCTTCTCCTTGTACAAAAGCAACGCAAGTCTCATTTTGTAAAACCTGCCCTTGGCATTTCATCTGAAGTATTGGATAAAGGAGATAAGGACAATCAGGCAGGGGAAGCACTTGGGGACGCTCTACTACGCACATTCGGCAGAAAATCTGCCCGAATCACACTGGCAAACTTTGTCAATCCATCTTGTGCAAGTCGGCGAAATGGCCGCAGGGTTTGCCGCTTTTGGGGAAACTTAAATGATGACAAGGGATATGAAGTCAACTAGTGGATCCAAGGCATTCATTGCCCACGTCCGTCGTTCCGATAATACGCCTCAATCTGTGGCTACCCATCTTACCGAAACTGCTGCCATTGCCAAATTGCTGGCTGCCAAGCTGGGCTTGGATTTGGCCGGTGAGCTGCTGGGGTTGATGCATGATTTCGGAAAGTACTCAGAAGCGTTTCAGGAGTACATTAAAGCCGTAACCGGCTTCAATCCCGATGCGGACTTGGACGACATTTTGCCCGGAGGTAGCAAAATTGATCATTCCAGCGCCGGTGCGCAATGGGTATATCGGCGCTTGCAGGCTTTGGCGGACAAGGGTTCGGAGCTGTGCGGGCAGATGTTGGGGCTGTGTATTGCTTCGCATCACGGTGCGGGATTGATTGATTGTTTGGATCCTGAAGAAGGTGAAGCGGTATGGCAAAAGCGTTTGGTAGATAAGAAGGATGCGTTAACGCATTTGAGCGAGTGCGAGCGCAATGCTGATACTGTCATCGTGCAACGTGCGAATGCGTTGGCAGGTAAAGACCTGCTGGCACAAATGCTGTTACTGCTGAAATCGGTATTGAGAACCCCCGAGATCAGTCATCAGGTAAAGGAATTTTACCTGGGCTGCTTTACCCGTTTTCTGTTCAGCTGCCTGATTGATGCAGACCGTATCAATAGTTCAGATTTCGAGCGGGAAAACCAAAAATCCTTGCGGCGTTTCACAAAAAAAACCGATTGGCAAGATGCGCTTGATAAGCTGGAGGCGCATTTGTCTCAGTTTGAAATCCGTTATCGGATTGATCAAATCCGTCGCGATATTTCTGCTGCCTGTCTGAACAGGGCGGAAGATGTGCAGGGCATTTATACCCTGACCGTACCGACAGGCGGCGGTAAAACGCTGGCAAGCCTACGTTATGCGTTGCATCATGCCAAAAAGCATGATCTCGACCGCATCATCTACATCATTCCTTATACCTCGATCATCGATCAGAATGCTAAAGCCGTGCGTGACATTCTGGGCGATGAGTGGGTGCTTGAGCACCATTCCAATCTCGATCCCGAACAACAAACTTGGCAAAATAAGCTGCTGTCTGAAAACTGGGACAAGCCGATTGTCTTTACCACCATGGTGCAGTTTCTCGATGCTTGGTTCGGCGGCGGTACGCGCGGGGCGAGGCACATTCACCCGATGATACGTAGTGTGCTGATTTTCGATGAAATACAAACGCTGCCGGTGAAATGCGTGCATCTGTTTTGCAATGTGCTGAATTGGCTCACGCAATATGGTAAATCCAGTGCGATATTGTGCACAGCCACTCAGCCTTTATTGGCTAATCAAGCGCTTGATAATTTCCCAATGGGTGTTCGTGATAAGGTCGCGGAGCGTGGCTTGTTGCAGCTGGCTGAGCATGCGGAAATTATGGGTAATGAGCAAGCCAAGAAAGATTTGTTTGATGCATTGTCCAGAACCACCATTCGTTTTAATGAAAAATCGGACGGTTGGTCTGTAAAGGAAGCAGGCGATTTTTTGCTGGAGCAGTTTCGGGAGACATCCAGCTGCTTGTTTATCGTCAATACCAAAGGCTGGGCGCAACAGCTTTATCAATATTGCCAAGCGCAGAATGTGCCCAAAGAAGCGCTATTCCATCTCAGCACCCATCAGTGTCCGGCACATCGCAAAGTCTTATTGGCGTGGATCAAAAGACGCTTGAGCAGAGGGCTGCCCGTGATCTGTATCAGCACGCAGTTGATTGAGGCGGGGGTCGATATTTCCTTTGCGTGTGTGATTCGCGCTTTGGCGGGGCTGGACAGCATTGCGCAAGCGGCTGGGCGCTGCAATCGCCATGGCGAACGCGAAAAAGGCATGGTGTGGGTATTGAATTTGCAAAACGAACCGCTGCACATGCTGCCGGATATTGCCCAAGGGCAACAGCAGGCGGCGCGGGTGTTTCGCGAATTTGCCGGCCAAGATATCTTGCAGCCGGATGCCATGAAACGCTATTTCGAGTATTACTTTTATCCGCGTCATACAGAAATGGTGTACGACATCAAAAACAGCCATTCAGGTAGCCTGCTGGATTGGCTGAGTGACAATCACTGTAACGCTTATGGCGGAAAAAATAATGTGCGTCGACGAGAAAAGCAGTTTCCTCTATTGATGCAGTCTTTCAAAAGCGCCGGGCAGGCGTTTCAAGCCATTGATGCGCCAACCCAAGCCTTGATTGTGCCTTATGGCGGCAAGGGACGGCGCTTGATTGCAAAATTGTGCGGCGAATATGAGCCAAAGGCTTTTTATGACTATCTGCGCCAAGCACAGCAATATAGTGTGAATGTTTTTCCTCATATTTGGCGCAAGCTGGAAGGGCAGCAGGCCATACGGGAAGTGATCGCCGGAACAGGGATTTATTATTTGAATGAGCGTTACTATAGCGCCGAATATGGTTTATCGACAAACGAAACCAGCGAGATGGTTTTCTACAACTTATGAGGAGAGGTATGAGCAACAAGAATGCATTTCGTAGTGAGCCTTTCTGTTTCCGCGTTTGGGGGCGGCAGGCGCTGTTTACCGACCCAGTGACCAAAATCGGCGGCGAAAAATTCAGTTACCAAGTGCCGACTTACGAAGCCATTAAAGGCATAGTCAAAAGCATTTACTGGAAGCCCACCTTGATTTGGCATATCGACCGCATCCGCGTGATGAAGCCTATCCGCACATATAGCAAATCCACCAAGCCTTTGGATTGGAACGGCGGCAATACGCTGGCGATTTACACCTTTTTGCAAGACGTGGAATATCAGGTGGAAGCGCATTTTGAGTGGAATGAAAACTGGCCGGAATTGGCGCAAGACCGTGTGGCGGGCAAACATATGGCGATTGCCAAGCGTATGCTGGATCGCGGCGGGCGGCAGGATATTTTCCTTGGCACGCGCGACTGCCAGGGCTATGTAGAGCCATGCGAATTCGGCAGCCTAGGCCGGGACGGCAAAGCAGGCTTTTATGATGAAATAGACAATCTTGATTTCGGCTTGATGTTCCACAGCTTCGGCTATCCCGAAGAAACCGGCAATCATGAATTGGTGAACCGCTTTTGGCGCGCCCAAATGCAAAATGGGGAAATTGTCTTTCCAAGCGTGAATGATACGGAAAAACTTAAAACCCGCTTTATTCGCGCCATGAAACCGGAAAAGCCGTTCAAGCGCGGTGAGAATCTGAAGCCTGTCGAGGACGAAGCCGAGGAGTTGGGATTATGAGTTGGATGCAGAAGCTGTATCGGACGTATGAATCTGTCAAAGAAAAAGGGCTTGGCGAAGAAGGTGAGCCGTTGACCCCGATTGGGCATACGCTGCAAACAGCTCATATTGTGGTGGTGTTGAACGGTGCGGGTGAATTTCAGACGGCGCGAGTCATGCCGCCGAAAACAACGATTATGCTGCCGGCGACGGAAGCGTCTGAAAGCCGTACCAGCGGCGAAGCGCCGCATCCGTTGGCCGATAAAATCCAGTATGTCGCCAAAGATTATGCTGACTATGGGGGAGAGAAGAAAGCCTACTTTGATGGCTACCTGAAACAATTGCAATCATGGTGCGATTCTCCATTTGCCCATCCCAAAGTTAAAGCGGTATTGGATTATGTGAAAAAAGGCAAGCTGGTGGCCGATTTGGTTCAGACAGGCATTTTGCCGCTGGATGAAAACGGCAAAGTGGCCGGCAAATGGGAACAAGAAGGCGAAGCACCGCCGATTTTTTCCGTTTTGCCCAAGACCAAAGGCGAGATGGAATTCGGCTCGGCTTTGGTTTGCTGGTGTGTAGAAATTTCGGGTGATGTGCGCAATGAAACGTGGATGGATAAAACGGTTCAGCAATCTTGGATCGACTATGCGGCCAGCAGTGCCGAAGCAAAAGGCTTTTGCTTGGTTCAGGGCGAAGAAGCAGTCATTTCCGAGATGCATCCTGCCAAACTGCGCCACACCGGCGATAAGGCCAAACTGATTTCTTCCAATGACACCGCCGGTTACACCTTCCGCGGCCGCTTTATCGATGCGCAAGAAGCCGCCAGTATCTCGGCAGACGTTTCCGCCAAGGCGCACAGTGCCCTGCGCTGGCTGATTGCCCGTCAAGGTATCCGCAACGGCGACCAAGTGGCCGTTGCTTGGGCGATTGGCGCCGAAGCTCTGCCTTCGCCCCTGCAAGACAACTATGACTATCTGGATGACGATGCGGACGATGGCCAATCCGTTGAAGCAGCGTCCGACGGCCAAAAGAGCAGCAAAAACTGGTCGGAGAATATCGGGTGGGCGGCTGCCGCCATCATCAAAAAGAAGCTGCACGGCTATCGCGCGAAACTGAATGATCATCAACAGATTTCCCTGCTGATGCTGGACTCGGCCACGCCCGGCCGCATGGCGCTTACTTATTATCAGGAATTTCTGCCCGACGATTATTTCGCCAATCTCGATGCCTGGGTGGACGATTTTTCCTGGTATCAGCGTTACAGTCGCGAAACCAAAGAAGGCAAAAAAACCGTCAAACGCACGATTTGGCCGTGCCTTCCTCCGTCGCCTTATGCCATTTACGAAACCATTTACGGCAAAGCCGCGGATAAGGACGGCAAAATCAAAAGGCAGCTTTACGCCCGTTTGCTGCCGGTGATTGCGGGCGGGCAAACGGTTCCGATGCCAGATGATCTGGTGAGGCAAAGCTTTCAGGTAGCCTGCCAGCCCAGCGGATACGAGCATTGGGAATGGGAGCGCAATATCGGCGTCGCCTGCGCCTTATATAAAGGTTGGCGCGCCCGTCATTATGATTCATCACAAAAGAGGGCTTACTCCATGGATTTAGATATTGAAAACCGCTCGCGCGATTATTTGTTCGGCAGGCTGTTGGCGGTTGCGGAAAAATTGGAAAGCACCGCGTTGCGAATTGCCGATGAAGACCGTGCCACCACAGCAGAGCGCTATATGCAGCGTTTTGTGGTGCGTCCGCTCAGCACCTGGCTGCAAATTGAGGCAAATCTGACCAAGTCCTATAAAGACCGCCTGCGCAATAACCGCTACATGGGCTTTCTGCGCAATCGTGAAAAAGAAATCGACGAAATCATGTTTGCGCTAAATGAATTGAGAGATAAAACCGGCTGTTCGTTGGATGCCCAGTTGGACGGCGAATTCTTATTGGGCTATCACAGCCAAAAAATGGCTTATCGCAATCAATCCAATGCCCAAGCGCAGCCCGATACGCAAAATGCTGAAACTGAAAACAACTGAAACCTTTGGAGAAAATAACATGTCTTTAAGCAAAAAAATCGACTTCGCCCTGATTATCAGCGTACAAAACGCCAACCCCAACGGCGACCCTTTGAATGGCAACCGCCCGCGTGCCGATTTTTCCGGTTTTGGCGAAATGACCGACGTTTGCCTGAAACGCAAAATCCGCGACCGTTTGCAGGATGCAGGAGAAAGCATTTTCGTACAGTCCGACGAAAAGAAAACCGACGGCATGACCAGTTTGGCCAACCGCGCCAAAGACAAAGATGTCGGTTTGGGCGCAGACGCATTCAACGCCAAAAAAGCCAATAAAGACGACACCGCCAAAAAAGCCTGTGAAAAATGGCTGGACGTGCGTAGCTTCGGTCAAGTGTTTGCCTTCGGTAAAAGCGACGATGCTTCCGGCGTATCCATTGCCGTTCGCGGCCCGGTCACCATTCAGTCCGCCTTCAGCGTTGACCCGGTCAGCATTACCAGCACCCAAATTACCAAAAGCGTGAGCGGAGAAGGCGACGGCAGCAAACGCGGCTCCGACACCATGGGTATGAAACACCGCGTAGACAAGGGCATTTACGTTGCCTACGGCGCCATGTCGCCACAGCTTGCCGAGCGCACTGGCTTTTCCGATGCCGATGCAGAGAAAATCAAAATCGTGCTGACCAAGCTTTTTGAAGGCGATGCCTCCTCTGCCCGCCCGGAAGGCAGCATGCAGGTGCTGAAGCTGATTTGGTGGGAGCACAACTGCAAATCCGGCCAGTATTCATCCGCCAAAGTACACGGCAGCCTCAAAGTGCATTCAGACGGCAGTTATGAGCTGAATAATCTTGAAGGCTTACAACCCGAAATCATCGACGGCTTCTAATCCATGCGCTCCATCCCGCTCTCCGCCCTGCAACACTACGCCTTTTGCCCGCGCCAGTGTGCTTTGATTCATAACGAACAAGTATGGGCGGAGAACTATTTGACCGCACAAGGCCGTGCGTTGCATGAGCGGGTGGACGGCGGCGAGCCGGAAACCCGCAAGGGCGTGCGCTTCGAGCGCAGCGTGCATGTGTCGGCGGAAAAATTGGGTGTGCACGGCGTGTTGGATATGGTCGAGCGCGATATGCAAACAGGCCGTCTGAAACCCGTCGAATACAAACGCGGCAAACCCAAGCCCGAACCGTTCGACGAAATCCAGCTTTGTGCCCAAGCCCTGTGTTTGGAGGAAATGACCGGGCAAATAGTGGCTGAGGGCGCATTGTGGTATATGCAAACCCGGCACCGCGTACAGGTGGTGTTTTCAGACGGCCTCAGGGAGGAAACGCTGCATACCATCGCACAAGTGCGCGGGCTTTTGGAAAGCGGCATCACCCCGCCGCCGGAATACGGCAAACGTTGTAAAGCCTGTTCGTTGATTGAGGTTTGTCAGCCGAAGTTGGTGGAGAAGGATAGGTCGGTGGGGTATGTGGCGGGGTTGTTTGGAATTTAGTATTGTATATTCACGCGGCTTATAAAATTTAAAGGAAAATGTATGGCTGAAACAGATAAGCGCTATTCTGCACTAACAATTGATACTTCAATATTTTTAAGAAATGGATTAAAACTAAATAAAGGGTTGTTAGCGCAGATGCATCAATTTAAGGATAATCCAATAATTTTAGTTTTAAGTGATATTGTCTATTTAGAGATTAAATCTCACTTAAATAAAAAGGAAAAAGAAGCAAGAAGTAAAATTGAATTATCTTTAAACGATGCTTTTGATTATCTAAATTGCTGTGCGGATAATATAGGAAAAATAAGGTCGTTAACTAAAATGGATCATGAAGTTGGGGTTGTTTCTGATTCAATGTTGGAGAATTTTATAAGAAAAAGTGGAATTGAGATTATTAAAAGCGAGGAGTATTGTGAGATAGAATATTTGATAGATATGTATTTTTCACATCGGGCACCTTTTAAAGAATCAGGTAATAAAAAGAATGAATTTCCGGATGCCATTGCTTTGTTGTCATTGGAGCATTGGGCTAAGCTTAATAATAAGAATTTGTTAGTTGTTAGTGCTGATAATGATTGGAAGGATTTTTCAGAAGATAAGAGTAATATTGATGTTATTGATGATTTGGCAAAGGCAATGGATATATTAAATGGGCAGAGTGATTTCTTAGATTCTATTGTTAGTGAAATACAACTTGATTTGTTGAAAAATCAGGATAGTGAAATATTTAAAAAAATATATTCTACTCTTGAAGATTGTGTAGGTGTTTTTGATATTCAGGCTGTATCAGCATATAATTTTTATATTGATGATGAACAAGTAAACTTGATAGATGTTCATTTTCTAAATGAAAATGATGCTAATAAATTAAAAATATATGTTGTTGATATTAACTCAGATGGGATTACTGTTAGTATTGCATGTGAAGTTTTGTGTAATATTGAAGTAACTTTTAATTTTTTAGTTTGGGATTCAATTGATAAGGAAGATGTCTCATTGGGTGGAACAAAAAAAATGATAGAGGCATCATATGAAACGGATGTTTTAGTTCATTTGCATGGAGACTACTCGGGTGGATTACAAAGCATGGATATTTGTGATATAGAAATTATTGATATATTGGGGGTGGTTGATATGGGGGAAATTTCTCCTTTTAACGATGAAGATTATTTTCAAAATTATTAAGTGTGAATGACATATCTTTTAGATGGCTCAACTGCTACCTGTAAAATTGTGGTCAAAACCTAAGCGATACGTGGCCTGTATTTATCTAACGCGTGCGTGGTTGCGCTCCATACACTCTACTCTACCTATGAATGCATTGAACTCGTAGGGTGTGTGCTGAACGCACGCAGAGTTGTGGTTTTTAAATCGGTGTTCCAAATTTCAGGTTGCTGTAAATACGGCAAGCCAGCGTAGGTCGGATACTCGTATCCGACAAATGTTTGATATTCCTGTTGTCTCAAATTATTGCGGTAATTTTGAAAATGTTGGATTCAAGAATCCGACCTGCCCTGTTTCAGGTAGCCTAAGCATCAATCCCTAAGAGTGCGCTCAAAATCCGAGGAGTTTTATAATGCGCAAACTTCAAAACACGCTCTACATCACCACCCAAGGCAGTTATCTGCATAAGGAGCGGGAAACGCTGGTGGTGGAGCAGGAGCGCAAGAAGGTGGCGCAGTTGCCGGTGCATGCGATCGGGCATATTTTTTGTTTCGGCAATGTGCTGGTGTCGCCTTTTTTGATGGGGTTTTGCGGTGAAAACAATGTGAATTTGGCGTTTTTTACTGAAAACGGGCGGTTCTTGGGGCGATTGCAGGGGCGGCAGAGTGGTAATGTGTTGTTGCGGCGGGCGCAGTATCGGCTGTCGGAGCAGAATCCCGTGCCGATTGCGCGGCATATTATTGCGGCGAAGATTCAGTCGGCCAAGCGGGTGTTGCAGCGGCGTTTGCGCAATCATGGCGAGCATGCGGAGGTGCTGGCGGCGGTCACGGCGTTGAATTTTAGTTTGCAGCAGTTGAAGCGGGCGGAGTGTTTGGACAAGGTTCGCGGGATTGAGGGCGATGCGGCGGCGCGTTATTTTGGGGTGTTCCGGCATTTGCTTGCGGAGAAAAGCGGTTTTGATTTCGACGGTCGCAACCGTCGCCCGCCGCGTGATGGGGTGAATGCGCTGTTGTCTTTTCTGTATGCGGTGCTGGGCAAGGATATCAGCGGGGCGTTGCAGGGCGTGGGCTTGGATCCGCAGGTGGGCTTTCTGCATGCCGACCGGCCAGGGCGCGACAGTTTGGCACAGGATATTTTGGAGGAATTCCGCGCGTGGTGGGTGGACAGGATGGTGCTTTCCCTGATTAACCGCGGGCAAATCAAGCCACAGGATTTTGTGCATGAGGCCAGCGACGCGGTGAATATCAAGCCGGAGGCACGTAAGCTGGTTTTTCAAGCCTTGCAGGTGAAAAAGCAGGAGAAGATTGTGCATCCGTTTTTACAGGAGGAAGTGGAAATCGGCCTGTTGCCGTATATTCAGGCGATGCTGCTGGCGCGGCATCTGCGCGGGGATTTGGCAGAGTATCCGCCGTTTTTGATGCGTTGAGTTTTCAGGTAGCCTGCGGGAGCGAATGATGCTGATGTTGATTACGTATGATATTTCGCTGGAAGACGCGGCAGGGCAGGCGAGGCTGCGGCGTATCGCCAAACATTGCTTGGATTACGGCGTGCGCGTTCAATATTCGGTATTCGAGTGCGACGTTACGCCGGATCAGTGGGTAAAACTCAAAGCCAAGCTGCTGGATACTTACCAGCCTGAAACCGACAGCCTGCGCTTTTACCATCTGGGCAGCAAATGGCGGGGTAAGGTGGAGCATCATGGCGCGAAGGCGGCGGTGGATGTGTTTCAGGATACGCTAATCGTGTGAATCGCTAACCCGTGGTTCTCATGAAATTGTGGGCAGGTTGGCGACTTTTCCAAGCTCTTTGAAAACAGATGGTTATAAGAGATAAGTGTGGCTGAAGAAGTTGGCTTACACTTGTGATATGCCTTTTGTAGTGCTGTTAGCGAATCAAAGTGCTTTAGGCCTTGTGCTGCTTGGGTTACACAGGAGGCCGTGCCCGCCTCGCGCGGGCACGTGTGTTGAAGGGCCTTTACAGCTAAAAGCCGGACATTGACGGCGGTGCCCGCCTCGCGCGGGCACGTGTGTTGAAGGAGCTGCGGGTCAGTTACACACTTGCCGGGCGCCCAAGTGCCCGCCTCGCGCGGGCACGTGTGTTGAAGGAGCGGATCCATTGTTACATCGCTCCGAGCACGAGAGTGCCCGCCTCGCGCGGGCACGTGTGTTGAAGGGGCCAAGCGCAACATAAGGCCAGAGTTGCAAAAGTGCCCGCCTCGCGCGGGCACGTGTGTTGAAGGGCCATACGCAATTGTAATGTCATTTGCCCTTTGGTGCCCGCCTCGCGCGGGCACGTGTGTTGAAGGCAGATAGTCGATAACCCGCAGCTCGTTGCGAGCCAGTGCCCGCCTCGCGCGGGCACGTGTGTTGAAGGATGGTTTGCGCGAACAGCGCCCGCTCGATGCGCAGTGCCCGCCTCGCGCGGGCACGTGTGTTGAAGCGTGTTGTGGGATACCTGGTCGCGCAACTCCAGCGTGCCCGCCTCGCGCGGGCACGTGTGTTGAAGCACTGTTGCCATGGACATCACAAAGCAAGCGGCAAGTGCCCGCCTCGCGCGGGCACGTGTGTTGAAGCGTGCCCACTGCAATCATCTGTGCATGGATAGCCGGTGCCCGCCTCGCGCGGGCACGTGTGTTGAAGCAATGCCCGTGGCTGTCACCTGATTGCCATGCTCGCCGTGCCCGCCTCGCGCGGGCACGTGTGTTGAAGCCCGGATAAGCGATAGCATCCGGGGCACAAGGTTGTGCCCGCCTCGCGCGGGCACGTGTGTTGAAGCGGCAAAACTGGCGCGGCGGCGGGTAATGATTTCCGTGCCCGCCTCGCGCGGGCACGTGTGTTGAAGCTCAGGCGGCAGGTCATCGACCACAACCATTGGCGTGCCCGCCTCGCGCGGGCACGTGTGTTGAAGCTGTTATTGACTGGCAAGCCGGGCTCGGGCAAAACGTGCCCGCCTCGCGCGGGCACGTGTGTTGAAGCATCGGCTTCAAGGGCTATCACAGCGTCACGGCGGACGTGCCCGCCTCGCGCGGGCACGTGTGTTGAAGCAGCGGGGCGCCGCCCTTGACTGCAAGGGCAGGGGTGCCCGCCTCGCGCGGGCACGTGTGTTGAAGCTCCTTTGGTGTGGTGGGTGTGGTGGGTACTGCTCGTGCCCGCCTCGCGCGGGCACGTGTGTTGAAGCATCCACACGGGCTGTATAGCCTCTGAAGGCATGACGTGCCCGCCTCGCGCGGGCACGTGTGTTGAAGCTTCAGGCGGTCAACCGGCGCAATCCCTGAATACGTGCCCGCCTCGCGCGGGCACGTGTGTTGAAGCAAGCCCACCAATCACTTTGGCGCAGAACTCGCCTGTGCCCGCCTCGCGCGGGCACGTGTGTTGAAGCTCGACATGCACGCCGCTGGCGAGTTCATCACCAAGTGCCCGCCTCGCGCGGGCACGTGTGTTGAAGCCAACAAATCTGGCGGCCAGTGCTGGCCGTGGCACGTGCCCGCCTCGCGCGGGCACGTGTGTTGAAGCAATCGTGCCGCTGAACATGCTTTTATTACCAATAGTGCCCGCCTCGCGCGGGCACGTGTGTTGAAGCCCCTCCGGTATCATCGGGAGATGCGCTATTGGCGGTGCCCGCCTCGCGCGGGCACGTGTGTTGAAGCATTATTGAAAACCTGGGCGCGGAGGCGCTGCATTGGTGCCCGCCTCGCGCGGGCACGTGTGTTGAAGCTCGCCAAGTACGAAGCGGCCATCCATGAAGCAGAAGTGCCCGCCTCGCGCGGGCACGTGTGTTGAAGCAAGGACGATCTGGCGATTTTGTCTGGCAGTACCGAGTGCCCGCCTCGCGCGGGCACGTGTGTTGAAGCGCTTTTTGCTATGGCGCTTGCTATGGCGGTGCTTCGTGCCCGCCTCGCGCGGGCACGTGTGTTGAAGCGCGCCTTCCCGGAAGATGCGCGCCGCGAAGCAGGTGTGCCCGCCTCGCGCGGGCACGTGTGTTGAAGCAGCGACATGGTTAAGAGCTTCCTGGCCGGTGTCGGTGCCCGCCTCGCGCGGGCACGTGTGTTGAAGCTGCTTGAACGTCCATTGAGAATCTCCCGTATCCCCGTGCCCGCCTCGCGCGGGCACGTGTGTTGAAGCAGGGCTGCGAGAATGTGAGTGGCTATTTCAAGAGGTGCCCGCCTCGCGCGGGCACGTGTGTTGAAGCTTCATGAAAAACAAATTGTTTTGCAAAAGGTTTAGTGCCCGCCTCGCGCGGGCACGTGTGTTGAAGCTGCAACTGCGTCCAGGCGTTGCCGATGGTCTGCGGGTGCCCGCCTCGCGCGGGCACGTGTGTTGAAGCCACCACCGGGCGCGGCTGCAACAGCGACTGGTTTGGTGCCCGCCTCGCGCGGGCACGTGTGTTGAAGCACCGGCCTTGTCGCCTTGTGCGTAACGCTTTGCAAGTGCCCGCCTCGCGCGGGCACGTGTGTTGAAGCACGAACAAATCACTTTCAATCACTGTGAGCATGGCGTGCCCGCCTCGCGCGGGCACGTGTGTTGAAGCCAAGAATCTTTGCCGACAATCGAACAGGCCACGGTGTGCCCGCCTCGCGCGGGCACGTGTGTTGAAGCTGGTTGTTGACGAGTGTCAAGACTTTTTTCCGACCCGTGCCCGCCTCGCGCGGGCACGTGTGTTGAAGCATCGGCTCACGATATTCGCCGCGAATGAGCACGGCGTGCCCGCCTCGCGCGGGCACGTGTGTTGAAGCGGCGGTCAGGCCGTAGGTCATGCCCGACTGCGTGCGTGCCCGCCTCGCGCGGGCACGTGTGTTGAAGCGAGTTGATTGACCCAGCCGGCTGCCGGGGCTTCGCGTGCCCGCCTCGCGCGGGCACGTGTGTTGAAGCGCCGCAACGCTCTAACCATTGCTGATGGATAATCGTGCCCGCCTCGCGCGGGCACGTGTGTTGAAGCAGGACAAGCAGGGACGGCAAACCAGCGGCTTTAGGTGCCCGCCTCGCGCGGGCACGTGTGTTGAAGCCCTTGTATCGCAATGCCGATACGGTGCAGGGGGGCGTGCCCGCCTCGCGCGGGCACGTGTGTTGAAGCCACTGCTAACCCATGCTTTTGAATGCCCCTGGATGTGCCCGCCTCGCGCGGGCACGTGTGTTGAAGCTTCCGCGCGGCGTGCTGATGAACAGCGCCCAGCCGTGCCCGCCTCGCGCGGGCACGTGTGTTGAAGCCTTGGCCTGGCATTGGTGTTGATTGAGACACCCGGTGCCCGCCTCGCGCGGGCACGTGTGTTGAAGCAACAGCCGCATTACAAGCCTGAAAAGCTGGAGTGTGCCCGCCTCGCGCGGGCACGTGTGTTGAAGCTCATCTTTCGAGCGGTGAGAGATGGCTAGTCGGGGTGCCCGCCTCGCGCGGGCACGTGTGTTGAAGCCAGCATCTTGTCATCGTTCAATTCGCCGCTGGGCAGTGCCCGCCTCGCGCGGGCACGTGTGTTGAAGCATGGCGAACATTAACAGTGCCTTTGATCAGGCTCAGGTGCCCGCCTCGCGCGGGCACGTGTGCTGAAGCATCGTATCTGGTAGCGAAGAATCGCTTGTGAATCGTGCCCGCCTCGCGCGGGCACGTGTGTTGAAGCGCGCAATGGGTGGTCGTTACCACGCCATTAAAAAGTGCCCGCCTCGCGCGGGCACGTGTGTTGAAGCCAAGGCGCGCGGCAAACGTCACAAGCATATCCAAGCGTGCCCGCCTCGCGCGGGCACGTGTGTTGAAGCGCATCCGGGCACTGGCATCACAGGCGGCCGATGCGTGCCCGCCTCGCGCGGGCACGTGTGTTGAAGCATCGTTGCGCAGAGGTGCCCAGGCCGTGCCATCCGTGCCCGCCTCGCGCGGGCACGTGTGTTGAAGCAAAAACCAAAGCGTGTCCGGGTGATTTGCCCATTGTGCCCGCCTCGCGCGGGCACGTGTGTTGAAGCGTGGAATGGTGCAGCGCCGCCCGGGCAGGCGTGGTGCCCGCCTCGCGCGGGCACGTGTGTTGAAGCGGCTCCGCCCTGCTCCTGAGCATGATTGAAGCCGGTGCCCGCCTCGCGCGGGCACGTGTGTTGAAGCGATCCAGAAATACCTGGGCGAAGGCTGGCAGGTGAGTGCCCGCCTCGCGCGGGCACGTGTGTTGAAGCAAGATATTCTGCCGCTGTCATCGGCTGCGATTTATGTGCCCGCCTCGCGCGGGCACGTGTGTTGAAGCTTTTTTCTCGCCGCCGAACAGCTCGGGCTTGTTGAGTGCCCGCCTCGCGCGGGCACGTGTGTTGAAGCGGCCATGCGGTCTTCATGAACCTTGGCGAACTCAGTGCCCGCCTCGCGCGGGCACGTGTGTTGAAACGTGATACTTGCCGTCACCGCGAATGCCCGCGCTAGGTGCCCGCCTCGCGCGGGCACGTGTGTTGAAACAAATTCACGATACCCGAAAAATTCTGGGACATTATGTGCCCGCCTCGCGCGGGCACGTGTGTTGAAACACCTTGATGGCACCTGCACCTGTTTGACAGAGCAGGTGCCCGCCTCGCGCGGGCACGTGTGTTGAAACGATTACGCCAGCGTCGAAATGCGCGGCGGTGGCGGTGCCCGCCTCGCGCGGGCACGTGTGTTGAAACCATGATTGACGTGGCCGCATTTCAGGCGTTCATGGGTGCCCGCCTCGCGCGGGCACGTGTGTTGAAACCTGGCGCAAATCGGACACGAGTCCGCCGGGCTGCAGTGCCCGCCTCGCGCGGGCACGTGTGTTGAAACCCGCCGAGGCCATCACGCCATGAACAAACCCGAGTGCCCGCCTCGCGCGGGCACGTGTGTTGAAACTCATCCGCATCCGGGCGAGCTTGTCAGGGATTTTGTGCCCGCCTCGCGCGGGCACGTGTGTTGAAACCTGTCACGTCACTGATGACTGCGCCGCAGCTCTCGTGCCCGCCTCGCGCGGGCACGTGTGTTGAAACGGCCATCGCGTGGATCTCACGCATGCGCCCGGTCGTGCCCGCCTCGCGCGGGCACGTGTGTTGAAACCTGTCACGTCACTGATGACTGCGCCGCAGCTCTCGTGCCCGCCTCGCGCGGGCACGTGTGTTGAAA
Source organism: Lysobacteraceae bacterium NML03-0222 (assembly GCA_002798195.1). Lineage (GTDB taxonomy): Bacteria > Pseudomonadota > Gammaproteobacteria > Xanthomonadales > Xanthomonadaceae > Solilutibacter. Next base: position 50,763 of record NWQM01000010.1, read on the forward strand.
CTCTCTGACGATGACGGCAAGCGGCTGGCCGCCGTGGTGCCCGCCTCGCGCGGGCACGTGTGTTGAAACATCCAACGTGTGCCGTCCCTCGCGTATCAGCAGGTGCCCGCCTCGCGCGGGCACGTGTGTTGAAACTTGTTATTAGGATTGCCTAATGTCACTCTCTGAACGTGCCCGCCTCGCGCGGGCACGTGTGTTGAAACCCAAGCTTGACGAGCAATCATCATTGACACCGCGGTGCCCGCCTCGCGCGGGCACGTGTGTTGAAACAAGCCGTACCGGGACGGGCTGGCCGATGCGTTGGGTGCCCGCCTCGCGCGGGCGCGTGTGTTGAAAGGAGCAACTGGCGCTGGACTGGGTGACCTTTGGTGTGCCCGCCTCGCGCGGGCGCGTGTGTTGAAAGGCCATGTCGGGGCAGGTGGTGAGCCGTCCAACCGTGCCCGCCTCGCGCGGGCACGTGTGTTGAAACGTCCGTATTTTCAGATTTAACTGACACGGATAAAGGATGCCCGGCTTGTGCGTACGCGGATTGAAGCCTCCGTCACCTGCAAAGCAAAACCCCCATCCAAATCGGACGGGGGCGTGACATTCTTCGCTCTACTTTAGGAGCAGGCTTTGCTTTAGTGTGGTGTTTACATCAACGACCGCGCTGATTGCGTTCACGGCGCAGGTTGGGGCCAAACTCGCGCACTGAGCGGCGAGCCAGTTCGGCATCTTGATTGGGGAAATAATCCCCTTCCCAGCGTGTCACCAAGTCGTTTTCAAAATGCACGACAAAGTTCTTGACCTCGGTTTTACCGGTGCGCCCACGGCGGATGCTGCTGGTGTAATCCCAGCGGTTTTGATGGAATGGGTCGGCAATCGAGGGCGTGCCGAGCATGCTGGCGACTTGTTGGCGGCTCATGCCCACTTGCAGCTGTTCGGCGCTGGCCGGGTCAATCAAGGTGCCCTGATAGATGGGCTGCTTGTAAAGAATGCCGCAACCGGCAGTGGTGATGGCAATGAAAGCAATGATGGCAAGCCTGGAAGCGGTGATGCGCATGAGTGGGGCAGGAGCTGTAAGGACTGGGGGATGATACACCGATGCTGCGGCAAGATTGAGAATCATGCGCAAAGGGGCTGCACTTGGCGTTCAGTTCAGGCAAACTTCCTGCTGACTTTTGCCAACTGCACCTATCCGAATGGACAACGACGACATCCGCAATGCTGGCCTCAAGGTAACTCATCCGCGCGTGCGCATCTTGAGCCTCCTGGAAAATGCCCGCCCGCAGCACTTGACGGCCGAAGACATTTATCGCCAGTTGATTGCCGACAATGAGGAAATCGGCCTGGCGACCGTGTATCGGGTGCTGACCCAGTTCGAGGCTGCCGGTCTTGTGCTCAAGCACAATTTTGAAGGCGGTCAGGCGGTGTATGAAATCGACCGGGGCGAACACCATGACCATATGGTGGATTTGGATACCGGCAAAATCATCGAGTTTGAGAGCCGCGAGATTGAGCAACTGCAGAAGGAAATCGCCGCCAAGCACGGCTATGTGATTGAAGATCACGCGCTGGTGCTGTACGTGCGCAAGAAATAAGCCGTCTTGTGTGGGGGCGTGGGGGTTACTCGTCAGCCCGGGAATAAGGCAGATACATCAATGGCGCCGGGTTGAGCTCGCTGGTGACAAGGATGCCGTGGCCGCTTGGTGACCAAGCCAGGGCTTCTGCTTGTGGCAAGAAGCGCAGGCTGATGACGGTCGGCGCAGAGGCCAGTGCCTGCGCCCAGCTTTGCTGCCGGTGGCGGCGATAAATCAGCAAATTGTCATAGGTAAGTACGGCGATGGCATCGCGCTGCGGGGCGATATCGGCTGCGGTGACCTGACTGCGCAGACGCGCAAGCGCAGGATTATCGCGGCGCTCGTTGGCGCTGGCCTGCGGCACTCCGGCCAGTGTCCCGGCCAGTGCCGCGGTTTCGACTTTCCGGCCATTGCTGCTGGCTGGCCGCAGCGGCAGGGTGAACAGCTGGGGGGGCTGGCGTTTTTTGCTGACAAGAATGATTTTTCGGCTTACCGGGTCCACGGCGAGTGCCTCGGCATCGCGTGCACCATCAGGCCAGCGGAAGTGGATGCTCCATGCGGGCTTCAATGTCGCGCCTTGCATCAGTGCCTCACTATCAGGCTCGGCGATGACATGCAGCTGCAAGGTTTTGCGGATGCCGCCGTTATCGCCGGTGTCGGCAATCAGCAGATAGGGCTTGCCATCAAGCTCGAAACTGGCTAGGTCTTCCCAATCCACTTTCTCCACGCCTGCAATATTGAAATTGCCAAGATAGCGGCCACGCCGGGAAATGGCGTGCAGCTGCGCAGGAGTACCGCCATCGTTGATGACCCATAGCAAGTCCGGATCACGGCCAGAGGCGGCCATGCCGCTGATTTCGGCCAGCCTTTCATCGATGATGAGGCCGGAGAGTCGCAGCTCCGCCGCATCCTGCGTGCTGCAACCGGCAAGCCATGCCAGCGATGCAAGCGCGAGCGTCAGCGCTTTTCCAGGGAAGAAATGCATGGCGCAAGCATGACAGATGCCGATAAGGACATAAACTGGTCGCAGTCAATTTTGGAGCATTGCATGAGCACTATCGGTACCCCGCTTTCACCCCATGCCACTCGTGTTTTGTTGTTGGGCTCGGGTGAGCTGGGCAAGGAAGTTGCGCTGGAATTGCAGCGTTTTGGCGTGGAAGTGATTGCCGTTGACCGTTATGCCGATGCCCCGGCGATGCAGGTGGCGCATCGCAGTCATGTCATCGACATGCTGGATGCGACTGCCCTGCGCGCCGTGATTGCGCAGGAGCAGCCGCATCTGGTGGTGCCGGAAATCGAGGCCATCCACACGCAGACGCTGGTCGAGCTGGAGCGCGATGCCGGGCTTTGCGTGGTGCCGACGGCGCGCGCGGCCTGGCTGACCATGAACCGTGAGGGTATCCGGCGACTGGCGGCAGAAGAGTTGGGCGTGCCGACTTCGCGCTATCGTTTCGTGGATGACCGCGAGCAATATCTGGCAGCGATTGAGGCCATCGGCCTGCCTTGCGTCATCAAGCCAGTGATGTCTTCCTCCGGCAAGGGGCAGTCCACCCTGAAAACGGCAGAAGACATTGAGGCTGCCTGGGAGTACGCGCAAAGCGGTGGGCGTGCCGGTGCCGGTCGCTGCATCGTTGAAGGCTTTGTTGATTTTGACTACGAAATCACCCTGCTGACCGTGCGCCATGCCGGGGGTACGGCCTTCTGCGCGCCGATTGGCCATTGGCAGAAAGAGGGCGATTATCGTGAGAGCTGGCAGCCGCAGCCGATGTCGGCAAAAGCTTTGCAGCGTGCGCAGGAAATCGCCGCCAAAGTGTCCGAGAGTCTGGGCGGCTATGGCCTGTTTGGCATGGAGTTTTTCGTCAAGGGCGATGAGGTCTGGTTTTCGGAAGTCTCGCCGCGCCCGCATGATACCGGCCTTGTCACCCTGGTATCGCAAACGCTTTCGGAGTTTGCCCTGCATGCCCGCGCGATTCTCGGCTTGCCGGTAGCGGCAGCAGCGGATGGCACGATTGCCTGTCTTGCGCCATCGGCCTCTTGCGCGGTACTGGCAGAAGGTCACGGCGTGCCGGTGTTCTCGGGCGTGGATGCAGCGCTTGCCGCTCCGGATACGGCATTGCGCCTGTTTGGCAAACCGCGCGTGGAGGGCCAGCGCCGTGTGGCGGTGACCCTGGCGTGCGGGCAAGGTATTGATGAGGCGCGGCAAAAAGCCCGCGAGGCGGCGGCCGCCTTGCAAGTGACTTTGCGCTGATTCAGTCGTTGGAAAAATTCAAATCCACCCAAACCAGATGATGGTCGCTGCCTTCGGCAAAGCGCGCTTGGGCGCTTTCGGGCAGCGGCCAGAATATGCCGCTGTGCTTGACTGCCAGCTGGCGCGAGGGCAGCACATAATCCAGCCGCAAGGTACCCGAGCGTGCGCCAAAGTCGCCGGTATGGGTGGCGCTATCTCCGCGTCTGGCAATGTCGTAATGCGCGGCGCGGGCGGCTCCGCCCTGGCTGCGCGGTGCGGGGTAGTTCAATGTTCGTGGATGCTCAAGCAGTTGTGCGATAGCGCCGGCGGCACTGTCGCCATCCACTGGGTCGGCATTGAGGTCGCCGGCAATCACGAAGGCGGCATCGGCAGGCAGGCCACCACATTGGCCCTGGTCATCGCACAGCCAGGGGTGCGGCTTGCCGGAAATGTATTCGGTAACCAGACGGATTTCGTCGTGGTTGCGGGCGCCATTGCGGTCTTCCGGGCCATCGAAAACCGGCGGTGTGGGATGCAGGGCGAGCAAATGAATTTGGCCTTGCGGGGTTTGGATGGGGATATCCCAATGCGATTTGGACGATAGCCGCAGCGCTTGCCAGACAGGTTCAGGGTGCCAGGGCTTGCCGGTGGCCGGGTCTGTTGGCCGCATCGCACCGGGGAGTGCCGACCATTTGAAGTGCTGGAAGCTGCGGACACGGGCATTGTCGATGGGGTATCTGGACAGCACCAGCATGCCGTATTGCCCCGGATGCAGGCCATAGCCCCAAGCATCATTGCCATAGGCACGGCCTTCGCCACCGACTTTGCCATCGCCATCCAGATCCAGTCCGCTGGCAACGCCGGTATTGACCGGGGCGATATATCGATACGGATAGTGTATGGGGTCAAGGCCGAACTGCGACTTTTCAAGATACTGGTGCTGGAACAGGTCTGCCGCACGGCCTGCGGCATCGAAATCGAACTCGTTGAGCAGCACCACGTCAGGCCGGGTGTGTTGTAGCACGGCCGCGATTTTGCGTGCAGCTGCATCGTCGCTTTCCAGCCGGGCAATCAGGCCGCCCGCTTGCTCGTGGTACAGCGAGGTGTTGTAAGTGGCAAAGCGTACTGCGCCATGTGCATTGGCGGAGGGTGGCGTGCCATAGACATTGACACGCACGCAGCTTGCCAGCAGTGCCAAGCTGGCGGCGGCAAGAAACAAAGGGCGAAAATTCATCACGGCTCCGGGAGAAAGTGTTCAAAAGGCAGCCAGCGCTGGCCATCAAAACCTTGCAGGGGACTGAAGCGGCGTTTGTAGTCCATTTTGGGATGATTGTGTAGCCAAAAGCCCAGATACAGATATGACAGGCCGGCTTCGCACGCCCACTGGATTTGTCGCAAGATGGCATGGGTGCCGAGGCCGCGGGTAGCGGCTTCGGGCGCATAGAAGGTATAGACCGATGACAGGGCATCGGGCAGCACATCGGTCACGGCCACGGCCAGTAATTGCCCGTCCTCTCGAAATTCGGCAAAGCGGGTATGGGCGCAATCGCCAAGCAGGAACTGGTCGAAATCCTCGGGTGTATGCGCCTCCATGCCGCCGCCGGCATGACGGCTTTGCAGATAGCGGCGATACAGCGCGAACTGCGCCCGGCTGCGTTCGGCGGGCAAGATACGCATGCTGATCCCGGCATTGCTGGCAAGGTTTCGGCGCTGGCTGCGGCTGGGGCGGAATGCCGCCACCGGGATGCGTACCGGTACACAGGCCTGGCAATGCGGGCAGGCCGGACGATAAAGCAAATTGCCGGAGCGGCGAAAACCCATCGCCAGGGCGCGTGGATATAGCGCAGCAAGGCGCGGATCGTCCGGCGCCAGCAGCAGGTTGCGGGCACTGCGCTGCGGCCAATAGCCACAGTCTTGCTCGCTACTCAAATACAAGCCGATTTCTTGCGAGGGTGGGGAAGGCAGTTGCATATGGACAGCATAGCGCCTTGTCAGCATCTGGCTGTGGGCTGAATAACCAAGTACAGCTGTCAACACGGAAAAGTTCCGCGCGTTGATGGCATACCTTTCACGCACACAGGAGTGCATCATGATCTCTCGCAAAACATTGGCTGCCATGACTGTGGCGCTCGTCGTGGCGCCTTCCAGCCAAGTTCTGGCGCAAGTACCACACCAGCACAATAATGAAGCGCGCATGTCGCGGCATGTCGTACTTGATGCGGATAAAGATGGCCTGATTTCCCGTGCCGAAGCTGCCACTCGCCCACGGCTTGCCCAGCGTTTTGATAGCCTCGACAGCAATAAGGATGGCAGGCTTTCGCAGCAGGAGCTGAGCAATGCTAGGTCACTGCATTCGCAGCGTGGGCGGGGCATTCATCGCAATGGTCGTAGTCAAACGCGGGGTATGCGTGCCCTTGATAAAGATGCGGATGGTCGCATCAGCCGTGCCGAGGCAGAGGCGCGCCCTGCGTTTTTCAGCCGGTTTGCCAGGATGGACTTGAATCGTGACGGCTTCATCGACCGTGCCGACCAAGAACTGCGTCGTCAGCAGCGCCGCGATGCCATGTTCGCGGCGGCCGATAGTGACAAGGACGGAAAACTCTCGCGTGCCGAATTCGATAGCTTGCGAGTTGCACGCGGACACAAAGCGCATGGCGAGCAGACTGGAGCTGCTCAAGGTCAATCCCGGCGTTGAAGTCGTTGCCCGGATATTGCGGCTTGCCGGAATATCCGGGCTAGAATCATGCAAATCCCTGTACGAGCCTTGGCCATGAGCACTGTTTTCCACAAAATCCGTGACCGCGAAATCCCGGCGGAGATCGTTTACGAGGACGAGCATCTGTTTGCCTTCCGCGATATCGCCCCGCAGGCGCCGGTGCATGTGCTGTTCGTGCCCAAGCAGGACTTTGCCACTTTGAACGATGTGCCGCAGAGCCAGCCGGAAATCATCGGTCGCCTGGCAATAGCCGCGGCCAATTACGCCAAGGCGCAGGGCCTGGATGAAAGCGGCTATCGCATCGTGATGAATTGCAATGGCGATGGCGGCCAGACCGTATTCCAAATCCATATGCACCTGCTGGCCGGTGCACCACTGGGACGATTTGGAACGCCAGCATGAGCCAGTGGCCATTTTCCGGGTGCTTGTTGCTTGGCAATTGATGACAAACGCCAAACTTGATGTGGGTGAACTGCCGACCAAAAAACGCCCGGCTTGGCCGGGCGTTTTGTCTGTTACCAGACCTTGATGCGTGCTTCTTCGCTTAGCAGCAGGGGGGCAGGTGGCTTGCATTGGTAGGTGGTGGCAAAGCCTTGCGCGTTCATCAGCACGCCATTGGCACGCCACTGTCCCGGTGCGCTATGGCTGGTGCTGGCGAGGAAGGTGGCGGCCTCGCGGCTCATTTGCTGTGCCCATAGCCGTGTCCAGGCTTGATAGAAGCTCTTGCGGGATGCCTCATTGCCCTCGGGCTCGGCGCTGGTCAATGCGGCTTGGGCAAGTTCAAAGCCGGACAGGTCGTTCAGTGCCGAGGCGGCCACTTGCTGGCCGTTGATGCGGATATTGTCCAGCATCGGGTAGGCATAGCGGCTGTACTGGCTGGCGGTGCGCGTCAGCAGGTTTTGCCAGGCACTCTGGTCTTGCGCCGTCCACCAGTCACGGATATTGCCGCTGGCATCAACATGACGGCCATGAGCGCTGATGGCATGGGTCAGTTCATGGCCGACCAAGGCACCCAGACTGCCGTAATGCGCGGCGGTCGGCTGTGCCATGTCGATGACCGGCGGCTGCAGCACGGCCGCAGTGATAATCAGCCGGTTCTGTGCAGGGTCATAGGCCAGTGCCGGTTGCTGTGGCAGCACATCCCAACGGCGGGCGGCGTTGTGGCGGCCAATGCGGCGCATTTCTTCGCGATGCCGCCAGGTGGAGGCAATCAGCATATTGCTGCCGAAGCTGCCGCGCCCCATCGGCTGAATGCTGTAGTCAAGGTCACGCTCGGGGCTGCCGATTTCGATTTTGAGTCGGGCAAGTTTGGCGGCGGCTTCGGCCTTGGCCGCATTGCTCATCCAACTGGCGGCGGCGACCGAGGCGCCGAGTGCCTGATGGACTTCTGCGGCCACGGCTTTGGCGCGCTGTGCGGTGACTTGGGGCAGATAGCGGGCGCGGTATTCACGTCCCAGCATGGGGCCTGCGGCCAGATTGATAGCGTCGAGGGTTTGCTTCCAGCGCGGCGCCGGTGCGGGTTGTCCCAGCAGGATGCGGCCACGGAACTCGAAGTCGGCATCGCGGAAGGATTTGGACAGATACGGCGCCATGGCATTGCCGACCTGATAGCGCAGATAGACCTTCCATTGCTCAGCCTTCAGGCTGCCGACCAGTTGATTGATTTCTTGCAGCATCGCCGGGTTGGCGATGGAAACGATGTCGTCATTCACGCCTTGCGCCTGGATGAATTCGGCCAGGCGCAGATTGCGGTATTGCTTGCCAAGCTCGGCGACCGGCACCGGGGCGTAATTGCTACGTGGGTCGCGCAGGGCTGACAGCGGCTTGGCCACCCGTGCCAGTCGCGTTTCCAGGTCGAAAACCGCAGCGGTATCGGCTGCCAGACGGTTGGTCGGGGTGCCGGTCAGGGTGAGGATTTTTTCCACATAGCTGCGGTAGCGGCTCATCACCGCGATGGTTTCGGCATCCTGGCGGGTATAGAACGCCGGGTCGGGCAGCGCCATGCCGCCTTGACTGAAATAACCGATATGTCGGTCCAGTTCATTGAGGTCAAGGTCGGCGCTGAAGTTGAAGGCGACCGGAATGCCGACCTGATGAAGCGCGGCGATGGCCGCCGGGACATCGCGGTTGCGGCGAATGCCGTTGATGCGCTCAAGCAGCGGCGCAATCGGGCGGCTGCCATCGGCTTCCAGTGCTGCCTCATTGAGGCCGCTGGCCCAGAAGTCGCCGAGCAGCTTTTGCACATCGTTCTGCGGTGCCTGCATCGCGGCATCGAGCAGGTCGCGCTGCTGCTGCTCACTGCGAGCGACCAATTGCCCCAGTATTGTGGTGCTGGCAGTGCCAGGCGGTGCGCTGACCGCCGCAAGCCAATCCTTGTTGGTAGCGGCATAGAAGTCCCGGCATTCGGCGCTGATGGCGGGAGCCGCTGGGGCGCGACGCGCCTGGCTGCGCTTGCGCTGCGCCTGGGCATCAGCAGGGGTGAGTGCGGCAGCGGCAAGGCTGAAAACAAGGGCGATGGCCAGCGGTTTGGCTTGAGGCATTGCTAGAGCTTTCCGTGGGAGGGGCACAAAGCATAACAAGAGTGCATGAAAAACCCGCCAGCCCGAAAGGCTGGCGGGTGTGTGGCATGCCGCTGAAGGCGGGCGATTACCAGATTTTGACCTGGTTATTGCCCTCGCGCACCATGGCATCGCCGCGCTTGCAGCCCCAGGCCTCGGCAAAGGCGGGCAGGTTGCTGGGCGCGCCGATGGCACGGAACTCGGCCGGGGCGTGTGAATCGGTAGTCAGCCGTACCTTCAGCTCATCAGGGGTGAAATTGCGACGCCAGACGGTGGCCCAGTTGGCAAAGAAGCGCTGGTTGCCACTCAGGCCGTCGATGGCTTCGGGCGTTTTGCCACCCAGGGCGCGCTGATAAGCGTCATAGGCGATGGCCAGGCCGCCGAGGTCAGCGATGTTTTCGCCCAGGGTCAGTTTGCCGTTGACATGTTGACCGGCCACTTCATAAGCATCGAATTGCTGCACCAGCTTGTTGGCGAGCGCCTTGAAGTTGCGCGCATCGCTTTCCTGCCACCAGTTTTCCAGATTGCCATTGGCGGCAAAGCGGCTGCCCTGGTCGTCAAAGCCATGGGTCATTTCATGACCAATCACCGCGCCGATGCCGCCGTAATTGAGTGCATCGTCAGCCTTGCCGTCAAAGAACGGCGGCTGCAGGATGGCCGCAGGGAATACGATTTCATTTTGCAGCGGGTTGTAATAGGCGTTGACCGTCTGCGGGCTCATCGCCCATTCGTCCTTGTCCACGGGCTTGCCGATTTTGCCGAGCGACCAGCGATAGTTGAAAGCATTGGCGGCCAGCACGTTCTCGATATAGCTGTCGCGGCGGGTTTCAAGGCCGCTGAAATCGCGCCATTTGTTGGGATAGCCAATCTTGGTGGTGAAGCCCTTGAGCTTTTCCTCGGCGCGGGCGCGGGTTTCCTCGCCCATCCAGTCCAGCTGCTTGAGGCGTTCGGCAAAGGCATCGCCCAGATTCTTCACCAGCGTTTCCATGCGCGCCTTGGACTCGGCCGGGAAGGCCAGCTTGACATAAATCTGGCCGAGCGCTTCGCCCACCTGGCTGTTGATGGTGCCCAGCACGCGCTTCCAACGCTCGCGGTTTTCCTGCTGGCCGCGCATCGCCTTGTTATGGAAGTCGAAATGGGCATTGACAAAGTCGCTGGAAAGATACGGCGCGGCACTATCGACCAGATGGAAGCGCAGATAGCTTTGCCAGGTACTGACCGGGACATCGACCAGCATCTGGCTGACTTCGCGGTGAAATTCCGGCACGGCCAGCGAGAACATGACCGGCTTTTCCACGCCCTGGGATTCAAAGAATTTCGACCAGGAGAAATTCGGGGTGAGCTTGTCGGCCTCTTCGGGGCTGACCGGGTGGTAGTACAGCGAGACATCGCGGGCGAGTTCTTCGCTGGACTTGGAGGCATTGGCAAGGCGGGTTTCAAAGGCCAGCACCGCCTTGGCCTCGCGCTCGGCATCGGCCGGGGCAAGTCCCGAGAGCGTCAGGATGCGCGCCACATATTGTTCATAGGCGGTGCGCTTGTCCTGCTTGTCGGCATCGAAATAGAACCCCTTGTCCGGCAGCCCCAGGCCGCCCTGGGTGGCATAGGCGATATTCATGCCGGAGTTTTTGAAGTCCGCTTCCGGGCCAAAACCAAACAGCATGCCTTCACCCTGCGAATAGCTGTGCCGCAGGTGCTCGGCAATGCTGGCGGTGTCGCTGAGCGCTTCAATGGCTTCAATACGCGATTTCAGCGGGCTGATGCCCTGGGCTTCAATCTTGGCTTCGTCCATGCCGGTGGCGTAGAAGTCGCCAATCAGCTTGTCGATGCCCTTGGCATCTTTCATGGCGGCGGCTTGCTCGACAATCTGGCGCTGAATGGCATTGGAGCGCTCATCAAGCATCTCGAACGCACCCCAGCTGGTGCGGTCGGAAGGAATCGGGTTGGCAGCCAGCCAGTTCTTGTTGATATAGCTGCCAAAGTCCATACAGGCATTGCCGGCGCTGTCGATATCGGCAGCGCTGAAGCTGTTCATCGGCGGCAGCTTGGCTTCATCAAGCGTGTAGCTGGGCGCTTCTGGTGCTACGTTCGCAGCCGTGCTGTTGTCGGACTGGGTGCAGCCGGCCAGGACTGCGCTGATGCCAAGGCAAAGCGCCAAATGGGCAAGACGGGGTGTACGCATGGGAGTTTTCCTTCTGCCCACCGTGGGCAGATTGTTGTGTTGAACTGTAAGCCTTCCAGGGTATTTATGTGCCTGCCGGAAGTCATGGATTGAGGGCGGTGGTATCAGTTTTCGTCAGACACCGGGCCGACAAAGCGGGTCAGCTCGCCTGCCAGCAGTGACATGCTGCCGGTGTGGCGGTCATGGCCGTCCCGGGAGTATTCAAAGCGGTAACTGCGCTCAAGGCCAAGCCGGCCATCATGACCACGGCGCAGGCGAAAGCCGGTGGCATGCACACTGTGGTCGAGCCACTGCACGCCGGCGCGCTGGCAGGCCTGACGGCCGATTTCACTGGCCTGTTCGGCAGCGCGGCGGGCGGCATTGACCCAAACCATCAAGGCGCCGACTACCAGCAATGCCCACAGCATGTTTTCCATCATTGCGCCTCGGGCTTGAGCTTGAGCAGCGCCGCCCAATTCTGCCGGTTCATGCTGCAGGCGGCTTCGTTTTCCGGCGAGCAGGCGGGTGACTGGCCGTCCTCGTCACTGGCAACCCAATCATTGCTGATGGGGCGCGGCAAGATGGCGCGTCCTTGACCGTCGAGCCTGAGTTTGCGCATCGCCACCATATTGGCGACATTGCCGCCCACCAGCCAGACTTCATTCGGGGTGAGATTGACGACGATATCGCAATGCGATTGCAGGCCGCCATTGCTGCTGGCAAGAAAAGCCGACAGGCCGCCAAAGCCGACCACATTGCGGTTGTTGCGCACGTAGCAAAGCATGTCACCCAGCGCTACCGGGGTCTGGTTGGGATCGGCGAAGCGGTAGGGGCCGCTATCACGATAGGCGGCGCGGATGTAGTCGATATGGCTGGCGGAATGGCGGAAGCCACTGGCACCGGCCTTGACCATCACATAGGAAATGAAGGCGGCTGACCACGGCGCATCCACCACGAAGCTGCGGCAATCGCTGCGGGTATAGCTCGATGCCAGCGGGTCCTGGCATTGATAGGCCGAGGTATAGCTGCCGAATACGCGCTGCAAGGTGCCGCTGTCACGCCAGTAGGCGACGACCCGCTCCCAGGCCGGGCTGCCATCGGCAAGCCGGGTGCGCTCGGCCTCGGTGGTGCGCCGGCTGGCCAGCCGGCCATTGGCGTCAATAAAAGGCTGTGACCAGGCGGCGTGCTCACGCTTGGCGACCTCAACAATGCGTGTGACCAGTGCCGTGCCGGGGGGAAATGTCTCGGCGGGCGCCTGCCATGCCGGACGTGGGGCGTCGTCTTGTTCGGGGGCGTGTTCAGGGAGCGATGGCGTGTTTGTCGGTGCCTTGACGACCGGTTCGGGGGGCTGTGTCTGCGGCTTGGGCGCAGTGGCGCAGCCTGCCAGCAGCAGGGCAGTCGTCAGCGTGGAAATACGCAGCGAAAAGGGCAGTTTCATGATGAGTATCAGCTGGAGGAAGTGGGCGGCGGGCCGAGCTTCATGGACAGGTCAATGGCATGCACATGCTTGGTCAGGCTGCCGATGGAAATATAGTCCACCCCATCGCGGGCGATGTCGGCAATGCTGTTCATATCCACGCCACCGGAGACTTCCAGCGGGATGCGTCCGGCAAATTCCTCGCGGGCAATGCGCACCGCTTCGCGACGGCTGGCGGCATCAAAATCGTCAATCAGGATACGGGTGCAGTCGGTTTGCAGTGCCTGACGCAATTCATCCAGGGTTTCCACTTCGATAATCAGCGGCAAATCCGGAAATTGCGCGCGCGCCTCGTCGGCGGCCTGGCGCAGCGAGCCTGCGGCGCGGATATGGTTTTCCTTCAGCATTACCGCATCGAACAAGCCAATGCGGTGGTTATGGCCGCCGCCCACACGCACGGCGTATTTCTGCGCCAGCCGCAGGCCGGGAAGGGTCTTGCGGGTATCGAGGATTTTGGTATGCGTGCCTGCAACTGCCGCCACATATTGGGCAGTAACAGTGGCCGTGCCGGAGAGCGTTTGCAGAAAGTTGAGCGCGCAGCGCTCGGCACTGACCAGCGCTCGGCTGCGACCTTGTAAGGTGGCGATGACCGTGCCGGCCTTGACGTGCGCGCCTTCCTGGATGCGCCACTGGATTTGCACGCTTTCATCCAGCAGCCGGTGACAGGCGTCAAACCAGGGACGGCCGGCAATGACCGCCTCTTCCTTGCATAGCAGATAGGCACTGTCCGGGGCATCGGGCAGCAGCGCGGCGGTGACATCGCCGCTGGCAATATCCTCGGCCAGTGCGCGACGCGCATCGTCCAGTACCCGCTCGGGATCTGGCGGCAAAATCTGTACTTGGCTCATGCGTCAAAGCCGGCAATCGTGCGGGTTTCGACGGATTCCTCCGGCAGCAGTACCGGGATGCCCTCATCCACCCGGTACAGACGCTTGCCGTCCTGGGTAATCAGCGCCTGCTGCAATGGCGTGGTCTGGGTATGCTCGCCAAAGGCCAGAGCACCTGTGGCAATCGCGGCATTGAGCGTTGCAAGGCGTGTGCCATCAAGCAGTGCCAAAGGCTGGCGGCTGATAGGGCAGGCGAGAATATCGAGCAGTTTCTTGTCCATGACATCAATCGCATTGGGGTGCCTTAGAATACGCCTTTAGTCACCGGGACAGCCATGACCGCGCAACAACCGCCCAAAGTGGGCATCGTGATGGGGTCGCGTTCTGATTGGGAAACCATGAAGCATGCGGCAGACAAATTGGATTTGCTGGGCGTGCCCTATGAAGTGCGCGTGGTATCGGCGCACCGCACCCCGGATGTGCTGTTTGAATATGCCGAACAGGCGGCCAGCCGTGGCCTGCGCGCCATAATTGCAGGCGCCGGAGGCGCGGCGCACTTGCCGGGTATGCTGGCAGCCAAGACCGCGGTGCCGGTACTGGGTGTGCCGGTACAGTCCAGGGCGTTGAACGGTCTGGATTCGCTGCTTTCGATTGTGCAGATGCCAGCGGGCATTCCGGTGGCGACCTTTGCCATCGCCAATGCCGGTGCCGCCAATGCCGCGCTGTTTGCCGCTGCCATGCTGGCTGCTGATGATGCGCAAATCGCTGCCAGTCTGGCGGCCTTCCGCAGCAAGCAATGCGCGGACGTGATGGCTGCCGATGACCCCAGGATTGGATGAGCAAGATGCAGGCAACAACGCTGGGTATTTTGGGCGGCGGACAACTGGCGCGGATGATGGCGCTGGCCGGCGCACCGCTGGGTCTGCGCTTTCTGGTGCTCGATGGCAATGCTGAATCCTGCGCCGGCCAGCTTGCGCCAATGCTGGTTGGCGAATATGGCGACGAGGTCGTGCTGCGCCAGTTTGCCGAGCAGGTGGATGTGGCGACTTTCGACTTTGAAAATGTCCCCGCCACCACCGCCCAATGGCTGGCAACGCATGCGCCGGTGTTTCCAAGCCCGCGCGCCTTGGCGGTGGCACAAGACCGCTTGAGTGAAAAAAGCCTGTTCCGTGAGCTGGGCATCCCGGTGCCGGATTTTGCCGATGTGACAAGCCTTGAGGCGCTGCACGCGGCGGTGACCAGGCTCGGTACGCCCTGCATCCTCAAGACCCGCCGCCTGGGTTATGACGGCAAGGGCCAGTTCCGTATCAAGTCGCCTGCCGATGTCGAGGCAGCCTGGCAGGCGTTGGGGGCGCAGGCGCAAAAAACTGGACTGATTCTGGAGGCCTTTGTCCCCTTCCAGAGTGAGGTATCGGTGATTGCCGTGCGCGGCCGTGATGGTGAATTCCGCACCTGGCCGCTGACCCGCAACTGGCATGTCGATGGCGTACTATCGGCCAGCCTTGCCCCGGCGGGGATGAGTGCTGCAATCGAGCAGCAGGCCATTGCTCATGCCCGGAAACTTGCCGAAGCGCTTGATTATGTGGGCGTGTTTGCACTGGAGCTGTTTTGCCGCGATGGTGAGCTGCTCGCCAATGAAATGGCGCCACGGGTACATAATTCCGGACACTGGACCATTGAAGGCAGCTTCACCTCTCAGTTCCAGAACCATTTGCGCGCGGTGCTGGGACTGCCGTTGGGCGATACCGGGCTGCGGCAGCCCAGCTGCATGCTGAACTGGATTGGCGCCATGCCCGATGCTCTGCCGGTACTGCAAGAAGCCGGCGGTTACTGGCACGACTATGGCAAACAGCCCCGCGAAGGTCGCAAGGTAGGACACGCCACCCTCTGCGCCGACAGCGCCGAAGCCCTGGCGGCCAAGCTCGAACGCGTCGGCCAAGCACTTGGGCGCAGCGCCCAGACGGCACCAGTAGTTGAGGCATTGAGCGCTATCGCCTGATGGCCGGTTGCCGCACAGCCGCAGGTTCTGACGGCTGTGCGTTGCAATCGGGAGCGCCGCTTACAGCCGCGTCAGCCCGGTTTTCTGTTCTTCGCGGTGGATATCGTGCACGGCATAGCCACAGTCGCGGCTGGGCAGCTTGAACCATTCCGGGCGAGTCAGGGTTTGGCGGGTATCGCGCAGACCGCTCTCCCAGTGGTTCTGCATGCTGATGCTGCCAAAGGCATAGTCCTTGAACTGCTGCTCGTGGGGTTTGGCCTGATAAATCAGATGCACGATATTGACCACCCGGTCGTCCAGCCACGGCTCCAGGGTTTTGCGCAAATCCGCTGGCAGCCGTTTGTCGGGCAGTTGCTCGATAAGGTCGGTCAGTGCCGTGCGCAGCTGCTGCATGCGCGCCACCATGTCGGTGCCGTGGCGGGTGCGGCTGGAAAACTGGATGTCCTTGGTGCGCTCTAGTACATCCATCATGGTCTGCGGAAACTCGCCGCGTGCGCTCCACAAGTCCACCTGAAAGGCGAGGGTGTCGTTGCGCGGCCATTCGTCGAGGATATGCTCCAGCGGGGTATTGGAGACGATGCCGCCATCCCAGTAGAAACGGCCATCAATCTCTACCGGCGCAAATGCCGGGGGCAATGAGCCGGAGGCGAGGATATGCTCCGGGCCGATGCGGGTATCGCGGCTATCGAAGTAACGGAAGTTGCCGCTTTCCACATCGGTGGCGCCGACCGTGAGCCGGGTATCCGGGTCTTGGTTGATGCGGTCGAAGTCCACCAGCCGCTCAAGGGTCTGAATCAGCGGACGAGTATCGTAGAAACTGGTGGCATTGGCGCTGCCGTCGGCGAGCATGAACGGTGAGGTAAGCCACGGCTCGAAGAAGCCGGTCTGCCCCTGCCAGAGAGCGGCCATCGCGCTCATCGAGGCTGCCCAGGTTTCCAGTGCCGGTGACATCGGCAGCATGGCAAGGCTGTTGCGAATGCCAAGGGCAGGCAGGGTGGCAAGCCCGGCAGGCTGGCAGATGGTGTCCCAGAATTCGCGCAGCCGTTCGACCCGGTCTTCCGGGCGGTTGCCGGCAATCAGCGCGGCATTGATGGCGCCGATGGAAATGCCGGCATACCAGTTGGGGCGGATGCCGGCCTCATTCAGTGCTTCATAGACACCGCACTGGTAGGCGCCGAGCGCACCGCCACCCTGCAAAACCAGGGCGACGGAAGGGTATTGGGCGACTTTTTCCAGCAATGCCCGCTGCTGTTTGCGGCTCAACATCACTGCATATGCCAGCCGTGGCTGACAGCAAGGCTCTGCCCGGTCAGCGCGTTGTTTTCAAATGCGGCCAGGAACAGCGCCACATTGGCGACATCGTCAATGGTGGTGAACTCATGATCGACGGTGTTTTTCAGCATGATGTTCTTGATGACTTCTTCTTCGCTGATGCCGAATTCACGAGCTTGTTCGGGGATTTGCTTGTCCACCAGCGGCGTGCGTACAAAGCCCGGACAGATGACGTTGGCGCGGATGCCCAAGGGGCCGCCTTCTTTGGCGACGGTGCGGCACAGGCCGAGCAGGCCGTGCTTGGCGGTGACATAGGCCGACTTCAGCGGCGAGGCTTCCAGCGAATGCACGCTGCCCATGTAGATGATGGCGCCGGGGGCTTTGCGCTTTTCCATGTCGCGCATCGCTTCGCGGGTGGTCAGGAAGGCACCGTCGCAATGGATGGCGAGCATCTTTTTCCAGTCCGCCAGCGAAAAATCGGTGATTTTGTTGATGATTTGGATGCCGGCATTGGAAACCAGCACGTCAATCTGGCCATAGTGGCCGATGGCCTTGGCAAAGCCTGCGACTACCTGTTCTTCGCTGCTGACATCCATCGCCACGGCGAGTGCATCACCGCCATTTGTGCGGATTTCGGCGGCGACTTTTTCCGCCGCCTCCAAGTTAAGGTCGGAGACCACCACTTTGCCGCCCGCAGCGGCATAGACTTCGGCGATGCGCTTGCCGATGCCGCTGGCGGCGCCGGTGACAAGGCAGACTTTTCCGTTCAGTTGGGTATTCATCAAATCATTCCTGTAGCAGGGGGTAATACGGTGCTGAGCAACTTTGCAAAGCGCTGTGGCCTGCCAGTTTATGGCTTGCTGGCGTCACGAAACTGTGCAGGCTCCGGGCGCTTGACCGGAATCCCGGCATCATTGCAATGGCCACTGCTGCACAGCGCCTGGCGCAATCTGGGGGTGGCTTGCAGCATCAGATGGAACAGGGTGTTCTGCTCGATATTGCCACGCACCGCATGGCTGCCAGGGCCGCGCGCCCAGACGCCGACATCATCGCCGCCGTGGGTTTCCGAGGCCATCGGCATCATCGACTCCTGCAAATAGTCCGGATGCTCGGTATCCACCTCGGTGAGGTTGGGACGCCCCTGCGTGGCCTGTTGCCAGCCGCGGTTTGCCTTGCCCAAGGTTTTCGGGCCTTCTGCTGCGTTTTCGTTGGCGCCGGCATAGCCCGGGCCATTGGCATAGCCAAGCGTGGTGTAAGGCAGCCCCATGCCATCGAGGGCATATTCGCTGGGATCGCCTTCTTCCCAGCTTGAGCCACGCACCTTGCCCAGAATCGGATTGCCACGGCTGGGATAGCCGGCAAAGTGCAGGGTATGGCCGTGGTCGGCGGTGACGATGATGAGCGTGTCATCGGCCGAAGTCATCTCGGCGGCCACCCGTACTGCATCGGACATCGCCACGGTATCGGAGAGCGCGCGATAGGCATTGCCGGCATGGTGAGCGTGGTCGATGCGGCCACCTTCGACCAGCAATACATAGCCATTCGGGCTGGCTTGCAGCCGGGTGATGGCGGCACGGGTCATTTCTGCCAGAGACGGCTCGCCACCTGCATCTTGTGGGCGGTCGTGCTCATACTGCATATGGCTGGGCTCGAACAGTCCCAGAATGGGTTTGTCGCCGGGCGCTTTGTTCAGTTGCTCAAGATTCCAGACATACACGCCGCCGGGGTGGCGTGCCTGCCAGGTTTGCACGAGATTGCGGCCATCCTTGCGGCGGCCTTTTTGCGCCGGGTATTCCGGGTCGGTTTGGGTCTGCGGCAGGAAATAGCTGCGTCCGCCGCCCAGCATGACTTCGGCACCGGTGCCGTGGCCGGTTTCCATCATCTGCCGGGCGATGTCGAGGCAACCTGCCTGGCGGGCATGGGCAGGCAGGTCGGCATCGCTTTCCCAGTTGCGGTTGGCCGAATGTGCAAAAGTGGCGCCAGGGGTGGCATGAGTCAGGCGGGTGGTGGACACCACGCCGGTCTTCATGCCGCTTGCGGCGGCCAGCTGCCAAAGCGTCAGCATTGGCGACTTCAGCGCGGCTGCGCAGTCATTGCGCGGCGCATCCTGGCCGATGGACAACACGCCCATGCGGGTTTTCACGCCGGTGGCAATCGCGCTCATGGTGCCAGCCGAGTCCGGTGTCTGGGCATTGGTGTTGTAGGTGCGCGAGAGCGCGGTGGCCGGGAAGTCTTCCCAGGACAGGCGCTGCTCTTCGCCGGAGCGCCCCTGCCGCTGGCCTTCCAGAATGCGGGCAGCGGCCACCGTGGTCAGACTCATGCCATCGCCCAGAAACAAAATCACATTGCGTGCCTTGCCCTGCATCGCGCCGCGCTCGGCCGCTTGTGCCGCACCGTGGATGAACCACCAATCGGCAGTTTCGCCCGCCGGGCGCTCAATGCTGGGGACTTCTATCTTCGCTGGCGTGTCGGCGCTGCCCAGGGTGGGTAGCAAACAGGTTGCAGCAAGTAGCGGAAAGGTGAGAAAACGAGGCACAGACATGGGATCTTGGGTACTGATAACGGCTAAAGGAGTGCATTATGCGCTGATTGCGCAGGTGGGGTATCTTCCCAGCCTGCATTGACAGGAGTGGGCGATGTTCGATTGGTGGTTCAAAATCAAATTCTGGAAACGGGTAGTGCTGGGTTTTGTGCTCGGCGCACTGGCTGGCTGGCTGTTGGGCGCCGATGCCAAGCTCTGGTTTGGCTGGCTGGGCGATTTGTACGTCACGCTGATCAAGATGATTGCCGTGCCGCTGGTGTTTTTTGCGGTCATCAGTGCCGTTTCGGCGCTGTCCGGGCAAAAGTCGATGGCGGCATTGGGCGGCCGTACCTTCCTGTGGTTTGCCATTACCGCGGTGCTGGCTGTGGCGGTGGGACTGGGCGCGGGCTGGCTGATGCAGCCGGGCAGTGGCGTCGGCCAACTGGCGGTCGCCGATAACTGGAAGCCGCGTGATGTGCCCAGTGTCATGCAGGTTTTGCTCGATATCGTGCCAAGCAATGTGTTCTATGCACTGACCGGCATCGGCATGCGTACCAATGTGGCAGGCGAGACAGTACTCGCTGCCGGGCGCGGCTCGATTTTGCCGGTGATTTTTGTGGCGGGGCTGATCGGCTTTGCCATCGTCAAGCTGGGCGAGAAAGTTGCCGAGGCGCGCAAGCTGGCCAGCCAATTGTCGGAAATCTGGATTCAAATCACCCGTTATGTGCTGGAAATGACTCCGCTGGGCACTTTTGGCCTGATTGCCGCGCTGGTGGGGACTTATGGCTTTGAAAAACTACTGCCGCTGGGCAGCTTCGTGATCGCCCTGTATGTGGCCTGCGCCTTTCATATCGTGGTGGTGTATAGCGGCCTGTTGCTGGCGCATGGCCTCAATCCGGTGAAGTTCTTCCGGGGGGCATTCCCGGCAATGCAGGTGGCATTCGTGACTTCCTCCAGCTTTGCGGCGATGCCGATGTCGCTGCGCACGGTCAGTGACAACCTCGGCGTGAACCGCGATTACGCCAGTTTTGCCGTGCCGCTGGGCGCCAGCATCAAGATGGATGGCTGTGGCGCGATTTATCCGGCGCTCTGTGCGGTGTTCATCAGCCAGTACATGGGCATCGACTTGAGCCTCAACCAGTATCTGATTATCGCGCTGGCCTCGGTGCTCGGCAGCTTCGGTACTGCCGGCGTGCCGGGTACGGCGGTGGTGATGGCCACCGTGGTGCTGACCGCAGCAGGGCTGCCATTGGAAACCATCGGCTATCTGTATGCCATCGACCGTGTGCTGGACATGATGCGCACCCTGACCAATGTCACCGGCCAAGTGCTGGTGCCGGTGCTGGTGGCCAAGCAAACCGGGATGCTTGAGCGTGAGGTGTATGAAGGCCACAGGCGCGGCAGCGCGGCAAGCGATAACGTGGATGGTGATGCGTTTAGGAATGATTCCGCTCCAGAAACATCCAAAAACAAGGGCTAGACTGCGCCCACTTTCAATACCAACCCTAACTGGAGTTCAACTCATGGCACTTGATAAAGCGCAAAAAGACACCGCCATCGGCATCCTCAATCGCATCATGGAAATGGAACTGGCCGGTGTGGTGCGTTACACCCACTACTCGCTGATGGTCTATGGCTACAACCGCATTCCGATCGTGTCCTGGATGAAGGGCAATGCCGACGAGTCGCTGGCGCATGCCCACAAGGCGGGCGAGCTGGTCACCCTGCTGGGCGGTCACCCCTCGCTGAAGATTGGCCCGCTGCTGGAAACCGAGCAGCACGATATCGGCGACATCCTGCGTGAATCGCTGGCGCATGAAGAAGCGGCGCTGAAGATTTACTACGAACTGCTCGAAGCAGTGGAAGGCAAGTCGGTGCTGCTGGAAGAATACGCCCGCGAAATGATTGTCGAAGAAGAAATGCACTTGGACGAAGTCAACAAGATGCTGCGCCGTCCTGGTGAAATCGCCCCGTTCACGGAGTAATCCTTGAATTGCCGCATACGCGGCGCGATATTGCAAAGGCGGAAGGATGCCCTTCCGCCTTTGTTGCGTTTGGAGACGACAATCATGGCAACCGGATGGGCAGGTGATGGTGCAGTACAAGAGCAGATTGATGCCACGGTAAACGATGCCATCGCCCGTGCGCGCAGCCGGCTGCCGCGCGGCGAGAGCCTTGAGCATTGTGAGGCATGTGATGCGCCGATTCCCGAGGCGCGCCGCCGCGCCATCCCCGGCGTGCGCCTGTGCGTGCCCTGCCAGGAAGCGGACGATACCAAACAGGCCGCCTTCAGCGGCTATAACCGCCGTGGCAGCAAGGATTCACAGCTGCGCTGATGTAATTGTCATTTCGCCCGAGCATTGAGCGTAGATTTTCATTGTTTCTTCCCAAGAAAAACCCCGGGGCGCTTGAACTGCACCCCAAAAGTTGGACACCCATCCAACCTTTGGGGTGTTTTTCATGGCGAAGTACAGTGAGGCCTTCAAGCTGGGCGTAGTGCAAAGCTACGCATCAGGAGTGTCAGGCTTTGGAACCA
>NWQM01000011.1 GCA_002798195.1 Lysobacteraceae bacterium NML03-0222
CGCCCGGGGTCGTCGTGCTGCTCACCGTCGCGGTGTTCGCATAGTCACCCGAAGCGTTCACCGTCGCCTTCAGCGTCAGCGTCGCACTCGCACCATTGGCCAGGTTGCCCACCGTCCACGTCGGCGCGGTGTAGTTGCCCATGCTTTCCGTTGCGCTCACGAAGCTGTAACCGCTCGGCAACTGCTCATTCACCGACACGCCTTCTGCAGTCGACGGACCGTCGTTGGTCACCGTGATCGTGAACGTCACTTCGTCGCCCACAGACACATCGGTCTTGTCCACCGTCTTGCTCAGGCGTACATCCGCCTTCGCCTTGACCACAATGGTCGCCACTGCGCTGTGACACGTCGCCGGCGTGGTCGCTGGCGTCAGACAGATGGTGTACGGATATTTATGCGTACCCGCAGGCACCGTCGAGGCCACCGTAATCGTGCCATCCGTATTCAGCGTGAACCCGGCAGGTACAGGCACACCCGCATTCGTCGTGTCCGGCGTCACCGTCACGTTCGGAGCGCTGCC
Source organism: Lysobacteraceae bacterium NML03-0222 (assembly GCA_002798195.1). Taxonomy (GTDB): domain Bacteria; phylum Pseudomonadota; class Gammaproteobacteria; order Xanthomonadales; family Xanthomonadaceae; genus Solilutibacter. The sequence goes on from NWQM01000011.1 coordinate 521, forward strand.
ACCTGCCACGGCATCTACGCCATTGGCCTGGTCACGGCCACTGTCGTTGTCGTCGTTCACAACACTCTTCGTCGTCGTGCTCGCAACACCGCCCGTCACTTCGCCCAAGTCGTCGTTCTTCGCTTCAATATTGGCGCGTTCACCAAAGTTGTAGCCCGTCGCTGCAATCGAGGTCGCGCTGTCAAACAGCACATTCCTGATTTGGCTAGGCACCGTCGCCTCATCCGTCGCCGCGCCGCCAGCACCCGTGCCTGCCGTCGTCACACCATTCAGGTATGGCTTCAGTGCGTCATCACTGGTCTGGTTCACGTGGTAACGGCCACGCGGAATATTCGCAAAGCTGTACTCACCACTGCTATTGGTCTGAACCGGCTGCTCATGGGCAACGTCGTCGCCCGAGCACACCAAGGCACCCGAAGTCGCTTCAGTCGTGTTCACCACGCCATCAGGACCCGCTGCACAGCCCACCAGCTTCACTTCGTTGTTGGCAATCGGGTACTCACCCGCCTGTTCAACACCCGCAATCGTCTGCTTCCAGTACACCTTGCCTGACAGGCTGTGCACCGCAGGCGCCTTGACCACAATGGTCGCCACTGCGCTGTGACACGTCGCCGGCGTGGTCGCTGGCGTCAGACAGATGGTGTACGGATATTTATGCGTACCCGCAGGCACCGTCGAGGCCACCGTAATCGTGCCATCCGTATTCAGCGTGAACCCGGCAGGTACAGGCACACCCGCATTCGTCGTGTCCGGCGTCACCGTCACGTTCGGAGCGCTGCCACCTGCCACGGCATCTACGCCATTGGCCTGGTCACGGCCACTGTCGTTGTCGTCGTTCACAACACTCTTCGTCGTCGTGCTCGCAACACCGCCCGTCACTTCGCCCAAGTCGTCGTTCTTCGCTTCAATATTGGCGCGTTCACCAAAGTTGTAGCCCGTCGCCGCAATCGAGGTCGCGCTGTCAAACAGCACATTCCTGATTTGGCTAGGCACCGTCGCCTCATCCGTCGCCGTGCCGCCAGCACCCGCGCCTGCCGTCGTCACACCATTCAGGTATGGCTTCAGTGCTGCATCACTGGTCTGGTTCACGTGGTAACGGCCACGCGGAATATTCGCAAAGCTGTACTCACCGCTGCCATTGGTCTGAACCGGCTGCTCGTGGGCAACGTCGTCACCCGAGCACACCAAGGCACCCGAAGTCGCTTCAGTCGTGTTCACCACGCCATCAGGACCCGCTGCACAACCCACCAGCTTCACTTCGTTGTTGGCAATCGGGTACTCACCCGCCTGTTCAACACCCGCAATCGTCTGCTTCCAGTACACCTTGCCTGACAGGCTGTGCACCGCAGGGATATAAATGTGGTGCTCGGCAGGCTTGGTTACGAGCAGCAGCGGGCTGGCATCGGTCGGAGAGCGACCATTGATGCTATTGGCGTATTTATCGCCTGGCTTAGCGATGGCTGCATCCGTTTCAAAAGTCAGCTTCAGCTTATATTGCTGACCCAACGGCATGGCGTTGACACCCGGCACGATATGGATTGCCGTAGTTTCATTAATAGTGAAGCTACAAGCGGGCATCAAGCACCAATTAGCGGTATTGACCGCACCCGAAGCATCGGTATTGTCGGCATGACGGGGATCGATCTGGATCGAGGCCGGCGCACGATTGGTGTAATACACCTTGGCAGCCGGGTCGCCATCCACCGCGCTGACAGTTTTCAGGCGATATGCACCAGTATTAAAGGCCGACCCACGAATAGAAGCGTCATCACCCACCCACGGCAACACATCAATCCAATGTGGGATATTGACCCCGGAAGTCGGGAAGTCCTTAGCTTCATAGGTCAACAGATAGCCAAACTCCTGCCCCGGCTGGATTGCAGCATCCGCTGCAGTCAGAGCCAAAGAACCATCGGGCTTGAGCGCCTGCTTGCGGATATCGTAGGCACCATTATTTGCGCCCAAGAGCACCTTGGCGGTTGCAGACTTGTCACACGAAGTCTTCGCGTTACCGTGCGCAAGCAGATAGAAGCCTTCGTCAGCGTTATCCAGCTTACAGGCACCTTCAGTATCGAAGTTGCTGGTAACCGCAACATTGTTCATCAATGCTGGTGTTGAGGCCGGTGCATTGTCTGCCACCTTGGCACTGAAGGTAATTTTGGCAAACTCAGCTGCAGCATTGTTATCGCCCACCACCGGAACTACCCGGTCGAACACCCATTCCAGCTTGGTGGTGCCGTTTGGACCAGCTGATTTGCTGAACCTATAGCCACTAATATTGCCGCTATTGATCGCAGCCACACTCTCGCTGCCATCCACATAACTCATATGTGGTGGCAGATAGTCCACCACAGTCACAACATATTTGCCCTGCGGATTATTGAGCAAGGGGGTATGGGTGGAGTAGCGAGCCTTCAGTTCATAGGCCACCGTGGCACCACGCGCCACAACAGGGTCACCACCGCCCGGAGGGGCTGATGGACTGGTAATTTGCTTGCTGATCCGCGATACGGTACGGCTGGGTACGACTCGCAAATAGTCATACATCAGCACAGCCGGAGAATAAAAGCGCGAACCAACTTCAGCACGGTTAAGAATCAGTTGCCCTTCAGCGTACGTAGCCGGTGCAATCAACTCACCCTTTTTTCGCATTGCAGGCACACCAGCAGCACCACCACTGTTTACAGCAATATCTGCCTGCCAAGTATCTTCAAGAATCAAGTCGTCAATAAAAACCGTGCGGAAATCCCCGCCTTTGAGGTCGCCGAGCTTGATACGGATATACACTACATTGTCGCGACCGATGGTGTTGAGGTCGCCCCATACAATATTGGGATCAGCACAGGTGGCATCACGATAGTCGGAAACATGCGTGGTGCCATATTCATATTCATCATTTTTGTCATTAACACTGGTTCTAGCAAAATATTTATTGCCAGACGCTCGGCGGCCATACTCAACGATATCGCCAGCACGCGTACCGCGCACTTCGTGCCGATCCCCTAGCCTGAACGCAGTGCGATCAATGGTCTCGCAGATGTATGCGCCTGTATGCGTGACAGTCCCGATGTTGTTGTAAATCACGCGTGCAGACACGCTTTGACCAACCGCCATTTGATTGACGAGGCTATCGCCAATCACAGCAGGATCTTGAAGGGTTTTATAAGGAATTGGCCTTTTGCCATCTGGAACATAGCGTTTGCTATAGCTAGCGCCACTTTCCCGCCAAAGTTCATAGCGAGTTCGATTATTCGGTATCTGTTCGGCAGCACTACCGACACTCAACATCTGATTACTGATGGAGGCGGCAGTAATACCAACCACTTTCACTTCGTGGGGGTATTTGGCAACGGGATTCGGCGGATTGTGTGCCGGGTAATCATCCATAGGCGTCCACAGCACTAGCGCTTTGTTGGCTACCCACCACTCATCTTCAGGAATGGCATTGCCTGCCGTACCACTACCCAAATTTGGACGGCGCTGCAGGCTGGTATCCACACCCGTCAAAGTCAGAGTAATAGCGCCCCCCGGGGAGGCTTGTGTTACCGAGCAGACGCCACCATTAGGCACTACACGTGGATCATTGCTTGGACGCCCCTCATCACTCACCAAGCCGTGCATATTGACGCCACCCCCAAAATAGGGAGATAGGCTGCCATTTGCCGGACTGCCACAGCCTTTGCTCTGAGAGTTATTCAGCAAGAAGCTGCCTCGAGCACCACGGGCATATGTGTCCCAAGTTACCAGCTGAGCTTTTTGCAGACCGCGCTCATTCAATTGAATATTTAGCACAATCGGCTGACCATTGAGCATTTCCACCCCAATGCGACCACGCCCAGCATTGGGGTGCATGGCACGCAAGCCCACCAAGGGGCGGTGGTAGAAGCCATGCTCACCGCCAGGTCCATTCTCCTCATAAAAGCCATAGGGCTTTGGACTCCCCCTAAAGCTGTCTTGCACCACCACATCGTAGAACGGATAGGCACTCACAGTGATGTCTTTCAGAGCGCTGTCATTCGTATTGATGACAGTCGAACCCTGCTTCCCGCCCACAGTAATACTGAAAGTAGGCTTGGCAATCTTGTGCCCATTCGGAGCCTGGCTATTGGCAAGCGCAACGAAAGTCAGGTCTCGTGTACCGGAGGCTGCCAACGTGTTGATTTTGCAAATTAATTCCACGCCGTTGGCATGAGCGTTGTTGATAGTAATTCCGCCATCGCACAGCTGGCTGGAGGGGCGCTGCCAATCTGCCAAGGTACCTGCGGGGAACTTGGCCTTGACCGTGATATCACTGGCACCGGTTGCCGGATATTGACTGCGCAAAGTTACGCTGTAGGCAAAGGCGTCATTGGTGCGCACGATATTGTTGTTACGAGCATTGTCGTAACCTGGCCCAGTTTGGGTATCAAACGGCGCCAAATCGCCATCGTAGGCATTGGCATAAACCACATCCGTCACCTGTGCGTGCAGCTGTGGAACGGCAAATGCAGTCACCAAGGCAAGTGCTGCCAGTGAGCCTTGCTTTTTCACAGCCGCACCGTTGGGGGCGATTGCCATTGCCAGTTTTCGGAGGGTTTTGACCAATGCGTACATGATCGAATCTCTATCTTGCTTTAGCGGGTGATATCACCCTAGGTTGGCCTGGCAAGCAGGCCGGTTTTGCGATTTGCTGCCTATTTAGTTAGCGCTTGCTGCCGGTGACTTCCACGCTGACGCGGCGATCAGGTTGCAAGCAGGCAGTCAGCGCCGGAGTTGCGCGCTCGCCTTGGCAATGGCTGGTTTGACCACTTGGCTGGCTTTCGCCGGCACCATGTACCTGGATACTCGCCGTCAACCCGCGGCTTTGCAGGTATTGCTTGACCGTTTGTGCGCGCTGTTCAGACAGGCGCTGATTGTATTCCACGCCGCCCAAGCGGTCGGTATGGCCAACCAGTTGGATGCTATCGACACTGACATAAGTGCTGGCAAGGTTGGCGGCCAACTCATCCAAGCGAGCCTTGCCTTGTGGCAGCAGCCCATTCAGGCTGCCCTGATTGAAGCGGAACAGGGCATCGGCAGAAATGTCAAAACGCTCCCGAGTAGGTGCAGGCACAGGAGGAGCGGGAGGCGCAGGCGGCGGCAAGCAAGCTGCTGCACGCTCCTCGGCTTTTTTCAACAGGTCTTCAGCAATCTGGATATAGGGCTTGGCATGACGCCAACCGCCATCATGGATTTCATTGCCAGCATGCACCAGCTCCACTTCGCCACAGGCCACAGCCTGTGCCGCACAGGAAAAGCCCGCGTGCGTTTTCAGGCCATTGAACTGGGCCCAAAGGTCTTCACGCAAACGCTGGGCATCATTGACCAACGGGGTTTCCATGCCAGGATTTTGCTTACCTTCCAAGGCGGCCACGATGCGCGCAGATTCGCTCAGCGCTGCCTGCGGATAGCCGCCCCGATCATTACGGGTGTATTCGTGAAAGCTGGTATCCAGCCAGCACTGCGCCTTGGAGAGGTGGTAATCATCGACACGGATACCACTGTCATTGAGTGCCTTGATACGACCTTGCAGGTGTTCATAAGCTGCGTGATCGGCACGGATGGCATCGTTGCTGATACGGTCTTTGGCTGCATTGAGCTGTTGCGCCATGGCCGGGCTGGCGATGAATGACAGTGCCAAGACGGCCGCGCCAAAAACGCTTGCCGAGGTGTAGTTACGCGATTGTGCTTGAGTATTGCTGCTCATGATTTTTTCCTCAGCGTGGCAAGGCAGGATTGATTGCAGATTTACCACGGTTAAACAGGTTTTCGTCGAACTTGAAGCGCAGGCGCAAGTAAGCCCCCTGATTGGTGTACTCACCAGCGGTCAGGTCATCGGCACGGAAGCCACGCACGTTATAGCCCGCGGAGAGCCAGAGATTGGAAGTAATCAAATAGCCTACTTCCGCACCCAGCGCATATTGGGTGGCGCTGCCAGGACTCCACATACCGTAGCTCATCAGGCTGATATCCCAGCGCTCGGTAATATCATGGGTTAGGCGCGCGCCCACCATGTAGGCGTTATAGCGACTGGGAGCCTCTTTGAGATAGTTGGTCTGCTGCTTGCCGGCCACGCGGCCACTGACCCACCAAGTTCGGCTTGGATGCCAATCTGCGTGAATGCTGACGATGTGCTTGTCGTAGTCATTGGACAGCTCAAGCTGGCTTTCCGTCAGGGCATTCCAGCGGTCGCTTGGCAGGGTGTCGCGACGCGTCCAGTACTCGTATTTACCCAGCACATTGAGACGATTGGTGTCGGTATCGCGGTAAGCAAAACCAGCCTGGAAGCGATTTTCGTAGCTGTCCTTGCGTGCGCCATCGTATTTATTGAGCAGGTAATAATTGCGTGCCAGGACAGTCCAGTCACGACTCAACTTGCGCGCCACAGTGATGATCGACAGCCAGCTGTCATAGTCGCCAACCTGCCAGACATTACCTGCTCCAGCGCCTCCCGTACCTGTACCGTAGCCAGGGAAGCCGTTGGTTTCCGTACGACGCCACTCAACACGGCCATTCACCAGCCACAGTTCATCTGGCCGCCATTCCGCCGAAACACTGGCGGCTGTGGCGGAGTCACCCTGACCATCCAGAATTTGCAGGCGCTCAAAGCCCGTCTGAACACTTAAGTTTTCGCTGATGTGCCATAGATTGCGCAGGCCGCTCGCCCATTGCGCCTGACGGGCGCTGAAGGCATCGTACATGCGGTATTCGCTAAATACCGTACCGCCCTCCATATATTCGGTATCCAAGCCGAATACGAAAGCGTTTGTTTCATAAGGGCTGGGACGACGCTGACCTGTTGCCGGATCGATTACACCATCACTGGTAGCGACGCTGCTAAGCCCAGTATTCCATTCATAGCGCCCGTACAGGCGAGTTTTCTCATGCACTCGCAATGCAGCACCCAAAGCCGCACGGCGGTGCTCACTATTGCTCAGATCCTGTTCTGCCTCGGCATTGAGCTCGAAACGATCAGTAGGACGATAGGTCAAACCCAAGCGCAGTGCGCTGTATTCTACCGGCACACCAGCAAGACCATTACCTACCCAGCTACCGTAACCCGTGCTCCATCCGCCACCGGTGTTGTAAATATTTTGGCCGGTATAGGGATTAAGTGCGGTGTAGGAGTCACCATAAAATCCTCCACCAAAGCCCGGCGAAACTATCCCCACACCAAAAGGCGCAGTCAAATTGCCCGGAATGGAAAGGCCATTGCCCAAACCATTCCCTGCATGCTCGCTGACGTGATTGGCACCAATTTCCAGCGAGAACTTGCTGTTAGGCTGGTAGCCCAAGCCAATCTGAGCCTGAGTGCGCTCAGAATTACTATATTTGTCCTCAATCCAGTTGGCGCGCGAGAAGATGCGCCAAGCCGGAGTGCTCTCATGAGTGGGTCTGCCCAGTAGCCAGCCCATATCGAGACCCGCCTGACGACGCCCACCCAAATAAGAAGATGCCGGGTTATTGAAGTTGTTATCGCTTTCCCCATACCAGGCCAACATGCTGAATTGCTGACCTGCATGACCAAATTCAGCACGCCAGGCATCCCCCTCAACCTGCTGCTGACCAGGCTGGGCATGTAGCGTATAGACATTCCCGCTCACCGAGTTGACTGCGCTACGGGTGCGCGCATATTCACCACGCAACCAAGTGCGATCACTGATATTCCATGTGGCGTTGACACTACCCATCTGGAAAGGTGCCAGCGGGTTTTCATCCTTGACATAGCCACCGCCCACATCAAAGGCCGTACCCAAACGATACTGACCACTGACCCCATAAACCCAGAAGGTCTTGCCTCCTTGGTCGATTTCATAGGTGATACGAACCGAAACCGGGTTCAACGCCTCATCAACCGAAGGCACTGGCAGATTGAACAGAATCCGGCCACTGAACGGCTCGAAACTGTAATCAGTGAAGCGCGCCAGTTGCTTGACCGAGATAATGCGCGATGGCGCATGTCGATCGCGTACCACCAGCTCAATGCGTTCACTGCCCAGCACTGCCCGGCTGCTATTGCTGACCGTGTAAGGCCCGGAAAGGCCGCGACCGGGGAACTCCTCAACCACCTGACGCAGGTTGTCGTCGGAGGCAAAGACATCCAGATAGCCATTATCGTTTTCCAGATGTGCACGCACACCGGTCAGGCCACGATTGTATTGCCCCAAGTCACGCACCTGGGTGCTGGCGACGCTGCCCTGCCCTACACGCTGACTGAAGCCATCACCCGTAGTGATGTCGCCATACATCAAGTAATGGCGATCTTTGTCCAAGCGCAAATAAAGGCGGGAATTGCTGCGCGCCTCAAAACCGGTAATTGAAGCGTCACCGTACACCGGATACCAACGCTCCGGATCCAAGTCGCGGAACATGCGATCACGGTCGGGCTTGTCACTGTCATAGGCCATGGTGAGCAACGCATCACCCTTGACCTTGCCCTTCAGGAAGAAGGCTGTGCGCAAAGCCGCGTGACGTTTGCCATCGCCACTGGTGCGTGACCAGCTATTGATGCGCTCTTCAAAACCATCATCCGGACGCGCGGGCTGAACAAACTTGCGATCAAAGCTGATAATGCCTTCGACAAGCCCCACCGCCAGCATGTCACGCAGCTCGGGCACAAAAGTGATTGCGCCACGCGCAACCGAGCCGCCTGCAACCACCTGCACATCAACCTGCTGCGGCTCAACCGGTGCCAGCAGCCAGACATCGGCCACGCCGTTTTTCGCATTGATTTGGAAGCCGGGCGTAACGCTATCAATATCACCAACTAGCAAACCAAACTCATCGCTGTTTGCGCCGGGGAGCTGAAAGCGCCCATTGGAGGCTTGCAACGTAACTACCGTGTCACCCTGCACATGATGGCCTTCGGCACTGAACAACTCAATTTTCAACTTGGCGGGCGTTTGCCCATCAGCCGGGAGGCTGTCGCGCTCCACGCTAACCTGAATGCGGTCAACCTCTTGGACACCCTGGCGGCCTATGGCACTCCCCAGCGGCACCTCTGCGGCCACATCGCGAAACTGTGCATTTACCGAAGGCGCAGCAACAAGACCAATGGAAAGCGCAAGATAAAGACGTGAAAAGCGCAATTTGTCGGAAGAGGTTGCTTTTTGAAACATGACTGTGACCACTCAAAACCCGACCAGGACAGATTTCTGGCTCTGGAAACCTTAAAGGGAGAGTGGATCGCTGATGCACCCCAGCCCCCACCCCTGACTACAACGCCAACGCAACAGCGCACCGCCATTACGATGACACTTCAAAATCCCCAGTTAGCCCAGAAATACCAAAGTGTGATGAATATTACAAAACTTTAATGACGCAGGCAACCCTGATTGCCCCACCTGTATCACAAACTTATCTTGCAAGTTAGACGCAAGTCAGTTGCTTGGGCATCTTGCAGGCCATGACTTGAGCTTTTGCCGATTTTCTATGGTCAAGAAGAAATCGAGCCCGGCATCAGCGGGCTCGAAGTTCATAAGCTATTGCTCAGAGTTGAAAGTAAAGGTGCGACGTGTGGTGACTGGCTCATCAATGGGTTGGAAGCGCCAGCGACGCACGGTATTGAGTACTTCATTGTTGAATACGCGCGGCGGATTGGCATTGACCACACGGGCAGAGGTGACTGCGCCACTGGTACCCACGGTAAATTCCACCTGCACCGAACCCGATTGACCTCCACGCAAAGCCTCAGCCGGGTAACGCGGCTGCGGCGCGCTGATGGCACGCAGCTCGGTATTGCGCTTGACTGGTGCCGGCGCTGGTGGCGGAGTCGTCTGCTGCTGTTGTTGAGTCGCGGCGGCAGCCTGACGCTGAGCAGCTGCGCGCTGCTCGGCCTGGCGGCGTTCTTCTGCTTCACGGGCATTCGCTTGCTGGCGCTGTTGCGCTTCAGCCGTACGAAGTTCTTCCAGGCGACGCTCCTCGGCACGCTGCGCCGCCAACTGCTGTGCCGCCAATTGTTGTGCGGCTTGCTGCTCTTCCTGGCGCTTTTTCTCCGACGCCTGACGACGCGCCTCATCTGCCTGGGCATTTTGCTCGCGTTGCGCGGCCATATTCTCGGCATCTGCTATGCCAGCCTTAAGACGCGGCAGCGCTGGCGCATTGGGATCGGTTTTTTCAAGCAAGGCATACAGGCGCTTGGCCTCGGCAAAGTCATCACGGGTAATGGCTTGCTCAGCGGCAATCAAGGTATAGGGCTGCAAATCAGCCAAGGCACTGGATACGGCAGCACCGCCATCACCCTTGTCGCGCAGCGCCAAATAATATTCCATGGCGTTATTGCCAGCTGGTGCATACAGCCGCTGCTCGGAAACCGCTTTGCTGGCCGCCTCACGCAGCTCGTCCGCACCCATCGCCGAAACGGCCGATGACACCGCAGCAGCCGGCTCCACTTCGGGTGCAGCGGTTTGCGTTTGCGCTGCCTGTTCGTCGCCCTTGCCACCGCAAGCGGCCATAAGTCCCAAGATTGCCGTCAGCAATGCGCCTCGCATCAAGTTGCGTGTCATGTTTGATTTCCCCGGGATAGTGATTGAGTTCTCCAAGGCGCGCATGCCGATGCTTTATCCCGCTCGGCCTATTGCGAACACTTGCGGCATTGTGTGCCAGCGTTTTACACACGACAAGTCGGCAACCATATTTGCCTTGAAAACCGAGAAGTCGCTCACGCTTCTTGACGTTTTTTGGTGGCCACTTCACCGCTGACGCCATGCGCAAGGCGTGCCAAGCCTTCAGCCTCAACCAGCTCTACCTGACGACCACGCACATGAATCAAGCCATCTTCTTCCAGGCGGGTAAAACCACGGCTGACCGTTTCCAGTGCCAGACCAAGATAGTTGGCGATATCGATACGGCTCATTGGCAGCCGTATCCGCAACGGGTCACGGCCAATGGTTTTCAGGCGCTCGGAAAGGCCATGCAGAAATAGCGCAATACGCTCATTGGCCTGTCTGCGTACCAGAATCTCCTTGTGATCCTGGTCGCGATCCAGGCTCATGCCGATCACCCGCATCAACTGCGATTGCAGGCCGGGAATCTGCGCGGCAATACCGGAAAGCCGCTCAAATGGCACTTCGCAGAGACTGGTCGAAGCCAGTGCCACCGCATCGCAGCGATGCTGCCCACTGGCCAGCGCGTCCAGACCAATCAGCTCGCCGGGCAAATGAAAGCCCAGGACTTGCTCATCCCCGTTTTCGCTATAGGTCACGGTCTTGACCGCGCCATCACGGATGACAAATACCGAGCCCATGAGATCTCCCATGCGAAACAGATAACCGCCACTGGGAACCGGTTTGCGACTGCGGATGATGTCATCGAGCCGGTTCATTTCTTCGCCGCTTATACCGCCGCCAGCCAGGCACAACTGCTGTAACGAGCACTGCTTGCAGCTGCGGCGCAAGCCGGGAAGATCTACGGCGATGACATTTTCCATGGCGCGCATTATGCCAGTATGCACTCACATACTGCGGCAGCCCATGGCACTCAAAAAGCCGTGCAGGGCAGGCACTTGCATCAGCCACGGCGCGGCCAGGGTCAACACACCGGCCAGCAAGACCAATACGCCCATCAATACACGCCAATGGCGCTGCTGTAGCCAACGCATCATGCGTGCGCCCGACCAGGTCAGTGGCACCATCAGCGGCAAGGTCCCAAGACCGAAGGCCAGCATGGTCATGCCGCCATGCCAGGCCGATGCCTGCAGCCAAGCGGCTGCCAGCATGGTGGTGCTAAGGCCACAGGGCAGCCAGCCCCAGAGCATGCCCAGCATGAAGCGTTTTCCGGGCGTATTGGCAGGCAAGAGCCGCCGCTGCAAAGGCTGCAAAAACTGCCAGGCGCGCTGGCCGGGGCGGGCAATAAAGGCGACTTTGGCCGCCGGCAGCAATAGCCGCAAAGCAGCCAGAATCAGTACGCCGCCGACCAGCATGCGCGAGCCGGTGGCCAGCCAAGGCAGACGCGCTGCAGCGAGTATCCCGCCGCCCAGGCCACCGGCTACCGTGCCCGCCAGCGCATAGCCCAAAACGCGCGCCAGATTCACCAGGGCGGCATCGGATAGCCCTTTGCGTTTGGCGCTGACACCAAAGCCGGTGGCGATGCCGCCGCACATTGCCGCGCAATGCACGCCGCCCAACAGCCCGGTCAGCCAGGCCGAGCCCAGCACCAGCCAGTCAATCGGCATCGCGCTGTTGTTCCGCTGATTGCGCCGCTTCGCGCTCGCGGGCGATACGCTCGTTCGGGTCTTCGCGCAGGATATCCAACGCTGGTGTGTCCAGGTCTTCGTACTGGCCACGCTTGACCGCCCAGACAAAGGCCGCCACAGCCACAGCTATCAGCATCAGGCTGATGGGGATAAGCGCAAGCAGGATGTTCATTGCGGGGCTCTCACAAGTCGCAGGGCGTTGCCGGTAACCAGCAACGATGACAGCGCCATACCCAAGGCAGCCATCCACGGGGTGACATGGCCGGTGGCGGCCAGCGGCAGGGCAATGACATTGTAGAGACTGGCCCAAGCAAGATTCTGCCGGATGATGGCGCGGCTGCGACGGGCAATGGCAATCGCCTGCGGGATGCGTGCAAGACTGCGGGCGGTGATGACCAAGTCGGCGGCGCGCTGCGCCAATGCGGCGCCCTCGCCCATCGCCAATGACACATCCGCGCCTGCCAACACCGGCGCATCGTTGATGCCATCCCCCACCATTGCCACTTGTTTGCCTTGCGCTTGCAGGCTGCGCACGCGGGCAAGTTTGTCCTCCGGGGTTTGCCTTGAGGCATACCGGTTGATACCGACCTCTGCGGCCAACCTGGCGACTGCCGCTTCACCATCGCCACTGGCAAGCTCCACCTCAATGCCTTGGTTCTTCAGCATCTCTACTGCCACCGCAGCATCATGCCGTGGCGTTTCGGCAAGCCCAAAACGCACAAAGCCCTGCTCGCCATCGCCCAGCCAAACCGCATGTCCCTGATCAGATGCTGAGCGGGCAGCAAAACCGGCCTGCCCCAAGCGCCAGTATCGGCCTTCGACCATGCCCTCGATGCCCAGCCCTGGCGATTGCCGTACATCACGCGCCTTGGGCAAATCCTGCGTCGCTTTGGCGGCAAAAGCACGTGCCAGTGGATGGCGACTGTCCTGCTCCAATGCGGCGGCAATCCGCCAGGCCTGTGCTTCGTTGATGTCGCGCATCACCTCCACGCTGGCGATGCGCGGCTCACCATCAGTGAGCGTGCCGGTTTTGTCGAACACCAGCGCATCGACAGCCGCGAGGCGATCAAGGGCCTCATCTCTCACCCCCAGGACACCGATTTTCGACAGGGCACCATGAGCAGCTGCCAGCGCCGAAGGAATCGCCAGCGACAGTGCACAGGGACAGCTCACCACCAGCACCGCCAGGGTGATTTCAAATGCACGACTTGGGTCATGCCAGCGCCAGAACAGATACACCACGATGGCGGCGACCAGCAGACTCGCCACAAAACGATGGGCAATGCCATCAGCCACTTCAGCCAACCGTGGGCGTGCTGCTTGCGCCTGCTCCACCAGCCGCGCCAGCTCTGACAGCCGCGTTTGTGTGCCGACCTGCTGCACCTGAACCCGCGCCGGGGTGTCCACACACAAGCTGCCGGCATAGATGACATCACCCGGTTGCTTGCGTACCGGGGTCGATTCACCCGAAAGCAGCGCCTCATCAAACCCGGCAGGCTCATCCAGCAGCACGCCATCGGCAGGTGCCGCTTCACCCGGTGCGATGCGCACGATATCGCCCACGACGATTTGCGCCAGTGGCACCTGCTCGCGCCCAGTGGCATCGTCCAGGTTTTCGCGCGTTGCCAGCATCGGCCTTGCGCGCGCCAAGGCATCCACCTGCGCGCTGGCGGCTTTGCGTGCACCTTGTTCAATCATGCGCGCGGCCAGCAGCAGGAACACGAACATCACCGCCGCATCGAACCAGACGTGATAGCCATGTACCGCTGTTTGATAGACGCTGGCGCCCCAGGCAAGCAAGGTGGAGGAGGCAGTCAGCGTATCCATGCCCAGACGGCGCATGCGCAATTCGCGCAGCATGCCTTCGAGAAACGGCCAACCGGCATAAAACACCACCGGCGCCGATACCAGTGCAGTAATCCAGCGGAAGAAGTCGCGGGTGGCTTCGGGCATTTCCCGCGCGCTATCCAGATATAGCGCCTCGGCAAACATCATCGCCTGCATGGCACCAAGACCTGCGATACCGATGCGCAGCATCCAGCGATTGCGCTCGCGCCTGCGGGCTTCTTCGCGCGCCAATCCGGTGGCAAGGTATGGCCGGTAGCCCAACGCGCTCATGCGCTGCAAAAGTTCGGAAAGCAGCACCTCGCCCGGCTGCCAGCGGATACGCACACGCCCGGTCACGGCATTGGCAGTGATTTCGGCCACGCCCGGCTCGCGCCGCAACGCCTTGTCAATCAGCCAGGCACAGGCCGCGCAGCGCATGCCATCGGTAAGCACGGTGATTTCATGGCTGCCATCCTCGCCCTGGCACACATGCCCGGCGACGACATCCGCCCGATCCCAAATACGGCAGTCCATTGGCGCATCGCCAACGCGCTCGGGCGCGTCACTGCGCAGCCGGTAATAATCTTCAAGCTGTGCCGCACCAATCCACTCGGCGGCAGCCCGGCAACCCTCACAGCAAAAGCGGCGCAGCTCGCCATCCACCTCCACGCCGGGCGCATCACCCGGCAAAGGCTCACTGCAATGAAAGCAACGCGCCGAATATTGCGCCGCCATGCCCATTACCGCCGGTTATTCCCCACCAATTGCAGGAGTCAGGACGGCAGAAAGCTGATCTTTGGGCATCCGGCCACGCAGCCGCCAACTGCCTTCGGTATCGCTCAAGGAAAACTTCCAGTCATTTTGACGTTCATTTTCAAACGCCGACGACGATAGCCAAGTGCCACCCGGCTGTGGACTCATTTCCAGCGTACGGTCTTTATTGCTGTCAATGGGATGCTCTGCCAACAGCTTGAGAGGATTCTGCCGCTGCCAGCGACCTGCCATCGGCACGACCTCCACTCGACCATCACGCTCGCGCACCAGTGCGGTCAGACCCAATGCCTTGGCCTGTTCATCAGGCCCCAAGTCTGTCTCTTGCAACACCCTGCCAAGACGCTGCACTTCATCGCGCGACTCAGCCACATCACCCGAGGTGATGGCCAAATACAAGGTAATGAAGCTGGCAATCACCACCACCAACGGCAGGCCGATTACCAGCAAAAGCATGGGTTCCCGGCGCTTTTTTTGCTGCTCTTCGCTCATTGCATCTGCCCAAAGAAGTTGCTTTCAACGGTTTGACTAATGGTACCGTCTTCGGTCTTGACCTCGAAGCTCACCGGGTTTCTGCCGCGCAGCTCACCTGGCGAGCGCAACACCACAGGCAAGCTCAGCACTTCTTCCGGCTCCGCTTTGACCTTCATGGCATCGCCTGGCAGATAAATGCCTTGCTCGGCTTTCACCGTAATCACGTATTCGTGAGCCTGCGCCTCCTTGTTGACCACACGCAGGGTATAGGCATTCTCCAGCTCACCATTTTCGACCACACGGTACATGGCATTGCGATCTCGCAGCGCCTCGACAATCAGCGGCGTGCGGGTCAGCACCCCAAATACCCAGGCAGCAAACACCCCACCCAGCAGCAGGCCGTAGAGAATCACGCGCGGCCGCAGGATATGAGTAGGCTTGTTGTCGATGGCATTCTGCGTGGAATAACGAATCAGCCCTCGCGGATAGCCCAGCTTGTCCATCACCTCGTCGCAGGCATCAATACAGGCGCCACAAGCAATGCACTCATATTGCAGGCCATTGCGGATATCAATGCCAGTGGGACAGACCTGCACACAAATGGTGCAGTCAATGCAGTCGCCAAGTTGTTCCGGCGCCAGCTTTGGCAATGGCTCATCAACTTCGAACTCCGAGCTCATGCCTTCGAGCATGCGCGTGTTCCTTGCATTCTCGATTGCTACCGGGTTATGCGAGGCGCGTGCGGCAAAGTCATAGGCGGTAATCTTGTCGAGCAGCCCGCGTCCACGCTCCAGCACACTGCCAAGGCCGCGCTTGCGCGGGCCGCGCGGCTCGCCACGCATCGGGTCATAAGCAATGATGAGCGTATTGCGGTCGAACATCGCACTTTGGAAGCGCGCATACGGGCACATGTATTTACACACTTGCTCACGCATGAACCCGGCAAAACCCCAGGTCGCCAGCGCGTAGAAGAATACCCAGAAGGTTTCCCACGCGCCCCACTGCCAGCCGCTGGCAATCAGTGGTGCGCGCGCAAGCAAGTCACGGATGGGGGTGAAAAAGCCGACAAAAGTAAAACCGGTCCACAGTGCAAACAGCACCCAAACCGCATGTTTGCTGCCTTTTTTCAGGATTTTCTCCCGATTCCAAGGCATTTTGTCCAGCTTGATGCGCTTGCCACGGTCACCTTCAATGGCATTCTCCATCCACATGAAGATTTCCGTCCATACCGTTTGCGGACAGGCATAACCACACCACAAGCGTCCGGCCAGTGCGGTGAAAAAGAACAATGCAAAGCCGGCCATCACCAGCAGCAGGGCAAGAAAGATAAAGTCCTGCGGCCAGAAAGTCAGGCCAAATACGTAAAACTTGCGCGCCGGCAGATCGAACAATACCGATTGCCGTCCATCCCAGTTAATCCACGGGAATACGTAGTACATGCCAAGCAGCACCCAGACCGCCAACTTGCGGAGCCGGTCGAGCCTGCCGCTGACTTCGCGCGCATAAATCTTGCGTTCACTGACGTAATAGGAACTGCCGGCGTCATCAATGACGTCCAGCGGAATTTTCTTGTTCATGATGTTTCGGCCTTACTCTGGCGGAAGCGCGCGATTGAAGCGGCTGGCTGGTCTTAGCAGAATCCAGGTAAACAAGCTGGAGGAGGCAGTGGCCAGCCAAAACATGAAAAAGCCGACGCTATAGCCGGTCATCCGGCTGATGGGCAGCCCCGGAAAGGTCATGTCACGCAATGCAATGGGGTCAACAAAGGCAAAGAACACCATCGTCGCCACACAGGCTGCGAAAAAGCTGGGCCAAAGAATTGCCCCGAGCCGCTGAGCCAGCGGTCGGGGCGGATAATCGGATTTAGGCTCGATAGAGTCCATCATTGCTGGCTGTTGGTCGCTGGCGTTGCGGCCATATTGCCACTTCCATGCGACAACGACCAGACATAGGCGCCTACCAGACGGGTACGGGTATCACCCAGCAGTTCCAGATGCGCTGGCATCACCCCATGACGGCCCTCACTGATGGTTTTGCGCAGTGCTTCAACACTGTTGCCATACAGCCAAGAGTTGTCGGTCAGGTCGGGAGCGCCCAAGTTTTGATCGCCCTTGCCTTCTGCACCATGACAGGCCACGCAGACACCGTCATACAGCTTCTTGCCCTGGCTTGCCATGAAGTCATTCTGAATGCTGACCCCAGGCTGCGACAGCGAGCGCACATAAGCGACCACATATTCCACGGCCTGCTCGCCACCAGTGCCCTTCAGCACATCCCCCCACGGCGCCATCACGCCCTGACGACCCTGCTGGATGGTAGTGAGGATATCTTCAGGCTTGCCACCCCAGTTCCAGACCTGATCAGTCAGGTCTGGGTAGCCCACGGCGCCCTTGGCAGTCGTGCCGTGGCAGACCGCACAGGTATTGTTGAAGATGCCGCGACCAATCTTGACCGCTGCTGCATCTTGCGCCAACTCATCAACGGGCTTGCCGGCATATGGGGCGAAAGCGGCTTCGAGCTTTTCATTTTCACGCTTCTGATCGGCACGCATTTCCGAAGCGGAAGTCCACTTGCTGATACCGGCAAACGCACCAAAGCCCGGATAGTAGACAAGATAGCCGGCTGCAAACACGATGGTCAGCCAGAACATGTTGATCCACCATTTGGGCATCGGCTTGTTGTATTCGGTCAAGTCACCATCCCAAACATGGCTGGTTTCTTCCGGTGCCGGATCACCAGGACGACGCTTGGAGTTATCCAGCAACAGCCAGATACAGCCAACGACGTTGATAAGCACCAAGGCAATGATCCAAATGGACCAGCCGCTGGTAAGAGAAGAGGTCCAGTCGCTCACGACGATTGCTCCTGATTGCGGTCGCCATCCTTATCGGCGACAGGTTCTTGATCATCCAGTGGAAGCCGGGCTGCGGCTGCAAACGCCTGTTTGCGCTTGGGGCTCCAGGCCCAAATCCAGCCAGCAATGAACAGCACCAGCAAAATGGCAGTAACGACTCCAGAAACCATCTCAGCCCCCCTTCGGCGCTGCTCTGCCCAGTCCCTGCAGATAAGCCACCACGGCATCCATTTCGGTCTTGCCATTCACGGCTTCAGCTGCACCGTTGATTTCTTCGTCGGTATAGGGCACGCCTAGCTTCTTCAAGCCGCGCATATTGGCCTGCAATTGCGTCGCATTGATGGTGCCGGTTTTCAGCCACGGGAAGGCCGGCATATTGGACTCGGGCACCACCGCACGCGGATCTTCCAAATGGACGCGATGCCAGTCATCGGAGTAGCGACCACCGACACGTGCCAAATCCGGCCCAGTGCGTTTGGAGCCCCACTGGAACGGATGGTCATAGACCGATTCACCCGCCAGCGAGTAATGACCATAGCGCTCAGTTTCAAAGCGCAGCGTGCGCACCATCTGCGAATGGCAGTTGTAGCAGCCCTCGCGAATGTAAACATCACGCCCTGCCAGTTCCAGTGCCGGGTAGGGCTTGAGGCCTGCAATCGGCTGAACCGTCTCTGCCTGGAACATCAGCGGAACGATTTGCGCCAGACCGCCGAACGATACGGCAATGGTGACGAGAATCGCCATCAAGGTGACGTTTTTCTCGATTTTCTCGTGGGAAAAACCCGTGTTGTTATTGTCATTGCTCATGGTTCAGTTCCTCAGGCACGGGCTTCGGAAGCATCCGGCGGCAGTACCGGCACCGGCGCCAGGTTCTTGGCACGCTGCATGGTCTTGACGACGTTCCACACCATCACGCCCATGCCGCTGACCACCAGCACACCGCCGAGCAGGCGAATCAGGTAGTACGGATAGGTGGCATTGAGTGCTTCCACAAAGCTGTAGGTCAGGGTGCCGTCGGCATTGGTGGCACGCCACATCAGACCCTGCATCACACCGGCAATCCACATCGAGGCGATATACAACACCACACCGATGGTGTGCAGCCAGAAGTGCAAGTCGATGGCCTTGACCGAGAACATGCTCTTTTGCTGCGTGGCCCAGGGAATCACGGCATAGATGGAGCCCAGCGAAATCATCGCCACCCAGCCCAGCGCACCGGCATGCACGTGACCAATGGTCCAGTCGGTGTAGTGCGAAAGCGAGTTCACCGTCTTGATGGACATCATCGGCCCTTCAAAGGTGGACATCATGTAGAAGCTGAGCGAAACGATCAGGAACTTCAGGATGGGGTCGGTACGCAGCTTGTGCCAGGCGCCAGACAGCGTCATCACGCCATTGATTGCACCGCCCCAAGAGGGAGCCAGCAGAATCAGCGAGAACACCATGCCCAGCGACTGTGCCCAGTCCGGCAGCGCGGTGTACTGCAGATGGTGCGGACCTGCCCACATGTAGATGGAAATCAGCGCCCAGAAGTGCACGATCGACAGGCGGTAGGAGAACACCGGACGCCCCGCCACCTTGGGCACGAAGTAATACATCATGCCGAGGAAGCCTGCCGTCAGGAAGAAGCCCACTGCGTTGTGGCCATACCACCACTGCACCATGGCATCCACCGCACCGGAATACACCGAATACGACTGCGTAGCCCCCGTGGGCATAGCAAGGCTGTTGACGATATGCAGCAGCGCCACGGCGATGATGAAGCCACCATAGAACCAATTGGCCACATAGATATGCTTGACCTTGCGAATGGCGATGGTGCCAAAGAACAGCACGGCATAGGCCACCCAAACCACGGCGATGGCAACGTCAATCGGCCAGATCAGCTCGGCGTATTCTTTACCTTGGGTCAGCCCAAGCGGCAGGGTGATAGCCGCAGCCACGATAATCAGCTGCCAACCCCAGAACACGAATGCTGCCAATTTATCCGAGAGCAGACGCACATGGCTGGTGCGCTGCACACACCACAAGCTGGTTGCAAACAACGCCGACCCGCCGAAGGCGAAAATCACTGCATTGGTATGCAGCGGGCGCAGGCGTCCATATTGCAGCCATTCGATGCCGTCTGTCATCGTCGGCCAGTAAAGCTGCGCGGCGATGAATACGCCGACAAACATGCCGACAACACCCCAGAGCACTGTTGCCAGCGCAAACTGGAGTACCACTTTGTCGTTGTAGTAGCCCTTGGTTTCAGTAGTCATTGCAAAGTCCTCAATGCGCCGTGCATTGTTGTGCCTGCATTCAGGCGCATGTTTGATTGAAGTCAAGAAAGCGCGGTATGCGCCCTACTCCGCAAGATAGTTTACGCGCCTCGCCCTGTTTTTGTTGCGAGTGATTCTCAATTAGGGTAATTTTGTGGTATTTTTCTGCGTTTGCTGCTTCTTGCGCAAAAGACTCCACTCGCAGTCTTTTCCCAAACCGGGCATCTAGCTTCAGCTTATAAGGGAAGCGGGCAATACAACTCAAAAGCGTCCTGAAGGATAAAAATCCATAGCCCCCATAGCACAAAGGCTCGGATAACCGAGCCTTTGAATGATGGCTGGCGAGAAACCAAATCAGGCGCCAGCATCTTCGGCGCGCTCATCCCGCTCAATTTGCAGATGACGCCAATGCCCCTCAATGGCGGCTTGCTCGGCTTTTTTGCGGGCATGGCGACGCTGGGCATACCAAGCCACTCCCACGCCTACAGCGGCAGCCGTCATCAGAACCGGGTGACGGCGCACGAATTTACCTGCCACTTTGCTGCCGGTTTTGACCGCTGCAAGCGCTGCACCGGTTTCCAACCATTTGATTGCAGCATCAGGCAGCTGGTTCTTCAAACCACCGCCCAGATTGGAAGCGCGGCCACCCATGCTGGATGCAAAATCAGCGGCCTTGTGACCCACCTTGGAGGCACGCTGCCCTATATCCGCAGCAAAATCTGCCGCACGGCTGCCCACTTCACTCGCAACTTGGGCGGCGCGCTGGGTAATGTCGTCAAATTTGTTCATGGCTATCTCCAGATAAGCATGGTTGAGAATTGGCGCAAGTATCCACTGCCTGATGTCTTTGTGGTGTGACAAACCCGCTTGTGTCTGAACGGGCTTTCAGCTTTCCTCCACAATTAGCGTGCGGCTATGAGCATTGACTGAGAAGCTCACGCACCCCTTGGCTTTGCCCTGCACGCTGCTACTGCATTCCGCGCCTCAAAAAACCACGTAGTCCAGTCATGCCACCGCCGTCGCCACGGGTAAAACGCTTTCACGTTCACGCACCAGAAGCTCACGTCCCGTGTGGCTTGGCTCTGTGCGTCGCCACTGCATTCCGCGCCTCAAAAAAACCGCGCAGTCCAGTCATGCCACCACCGTCGCCACGGGCGAAACGCTTTCACGTTCACGCACCAGAAGCTCACGTCCCGCGTGGCTTGGCTCTGTGCGTCGCCATCGCATTCCGCGCCTCAAAAAAACCGCGCAGTCCAGTCATGCCACCACCGTCGCCACGGGCAAAACGCTTTCACGTTCACGCACCAGAAACTCACGTCCCGCGTGGCTTGGCTCTGTGCGTCGCTACCGCATTCCGCGCCTCAAAAAACCGCGCAGTCCAGTCATGCCACCACCGTCGCCACGGGCAAAACGCTTTCACGTTCACGCACCAGAAACTCACGTCCCACGCGGTTTGGCTCTGTGCGTCGCCACCGCATTCCGCGCCTCAAAAAAACCGCGCAGTCCAGTCATGCCACCACCGTCGCCACGGGTAAAATGCTCTCACGTTCACGCACCAGAAACTCACGTCCCACGTGGCTTGGCTCTGTGCGTCGCTACCGCATTCCGCGCCTCAAAAAACCGCGCAGTCCAGTCATGCCACCACCGTCGCCACGGGCAAAACGCTTTCACGTTCACGCACCAGAAACTCACGTCCCACGCGGTTTGGCTCTGTGCGTCGCTACCGCATTCCGCGCCTCAAAAAAACCACGTAGTCCAGTCATGCCACCACCGTCGCCACGGGCAAAACGCTTTCACGTTCACGCACCAGAAGCTCACGTTCCGCGCGGCTTGGCTCTGTGCGTCGCTACCGCATTCCATGGATCATCCGGCCACGGATGCTTCGGGTACCGCCCCTTCATTTCCTTCTTCACTTCTGGATAGGTGTTTTCCCAGAAGCTCTTGAGGTCGCGGGTCACTTGCAATGGCCGTTGTGCAGGCGAGAGCAAATGCAAGGTCAGCGGGATGCGTCCTTCACAGATGCGCGGGGTTTCTCCAAGGCCAAACAGTTCCTGCAACTTCACCGCCAGTATCGCTTCCGGTTCATGGGCATCGCCATCACCAGGCAGGTAGCGGATGCTGCGCTCAAGACCTGAGGGCACGGTGATGCGCCGGGGCGCAAGCTGGTCAATGCGGCGACGCTCATCCCAGCCCAGTCGGTGGCTAAGCGCCTGCTGCAACTCCTGGCTTTGCAGCGCATCCAGCCGGGTTTTCCCAGCAAGCACGGGGGCAAGCCAATCTTCCAGCGTGGCGAGCAAGGCGGGTTCGGAAAAATCCGGCAGCTCAAGCTCAGGCATCCAGTGCTTGAGGCAGGCCACACGGGCAAGAAAGTCATCACGCGCATCCCAAGGCAGCACTTCAAGGCCCAACTCACACACCGCGGCCAACAACGCCGGGGTGGCCAACGCCGGGTCCACTTTGCCTGCCGGACGCGAGGCCAGCACGATACCGGCAAAGCGGCTGATGCGCTCGGCGACCAGGGCGCGTTTTTCCGCATCCCAGCGCACCTCATCGCCTTCACGAAAATCGCTGGCAAAGGCATCGCGCAAATAAGCCTCGTCCACGGGGACGCCCCCCAGCAGCAAAGCATCATGGGCTTCAAAGCGCAGTTCGCTGGCCACCAGCCACGGCTCGCCCTGCAATGTGCTGTGCTCATGCAGACGCATACGCCGACCATTGCTGAGCTGATAGCGCAGCATCTGTCCGGGTTGTTTGCAAGCAATGCGGTCGGGAAAGGCGTGTACCAATACGTCCCCCAGTGCATACGCAGGCACATGCGCTGGGGGCGAGTTTTGCAAGCGGATACGTCGGCGCCATTGCTTGGCCGCCTGGTCGATGGCGGCCAAGGCACTGCGACTGGCATCAGCCGGTGTTTGTCCACGCCGGAACGCCGCCAGCGCCTGCCAGCGCTCGGCCAGCGCATCACTGCGATTGCGCAGCGGGTCACGCGCCTCCAATAGCGCGGCCAGATCACAAGCCAGTGCACGCGCTTCATCACCTTGTGCAGCCAGCAACATGGCCGCCAGTCGCGGGTGCGTACCCAATGCCAGCAAAGCGCGGCCATGCGCGGTGATGGCATGCTGCGCATCCAGTGCGCCCAATTGCCGCAGCAAATCGCGTGCCGCCGCCAGTGCGCCGGCGGGTGGGGCATCGACAAAGCGCAGGGCTGCACTGCCCCAGGCCGCCAGTTCCAAGGCCAGTCCGGCCAACTCGACTTGCTGGATTTCCGCGCGCCGCTGCGGCGCAAGCCGCTCGGACTCGGGCCACAGGCGATAACAATGCCCGGCCGCCACACGCCCGGCACGTCCTGCACGCTGCTCAGCACTGGCTTGGGCGATGCGCGCCACCTCCAGTCGGGAAAAGCCGCTATTGGGGTCGTAGCGCGGCTCACGCGCCAACCCACTGTCAATCACCACGCGCACACCGGGCAAGGTCAGGCTGGATTCGGCCACATTGGTCGCCAATACCACACGGCGCCTGCCGTCGGATGCGGGCTGCAAAACACGGGCCTGCTGCTCCACCGGCAATTCGCCATGCAGGCTCAATATCTCCACATCAGGCGCATCAAGCATGTGCAGTGCGCTTTCTGCACGGCGGATTTCCCGCAGGCCGGGCAAAAACACCAATACATCGCCAACGTGCTGCCTGAGAGTCAGCTCCACCGCGCGCTTTAGCTGCACTTCCAGCGCCTCATCGCGGCGCGCCGGAAAATGGCTGATGTCCACCGGAAAACTGCGCCCGGCACTGCTGATGCGCGGCGCATCAAGCCACTGGGCTAGGCGCTCGCCATCGAGCGTGGCACTCATCAATACGATGCGCAGGTCATCACGCACACTGGCCTGTACATCCAGCGCCAATGCCAGCCCCAAGTCTGCGGCCAAGTGACGCTCGTGAAACTCGTCAAACACAATCGCACCCACGTCTTCGAGCATGGGATCGTCCTGAATCAAACGGGTGAGAATGCCCTCGGTGACGACTTCAATCCGGGTGCGCGCCGATACTTTTTGCTCGAAACGGATGCGATACCCCACCGTCTCACCCACCGCCTCGCCCAACTGCTGCGCCATGAACATCGCCGCCGCACGCGCTGCCACTCGGCGCGGCTCCAGCATCAGGATTTTTTGCCCCGAAAGCCATGCCGCATCCAGCAAGGCCAACGGCACCTGGGTAGTCTTGCCTGCACCCGGCGGCGCTTCCAGTACCAAGCGCGGGTGATTGCAAAGCGATTGCAGAAGTTCAGGCAAAACCTCGGCAACGGGGAAAACAGCCGTATTCATGGGCAAAGGATAAAGTCACTTCTGCAAAAAGCCGCAAAAAGAAAGGGCCGGCAGAACCGACCCTTTCCCAACAAGCCTCTGACAAATCAGAACTTGAACGTGGTGCTCAGCATGTAACGACGCCCAAGTGCATCGGTCACATACGGGAACGGCCCCAACTGGTTGCGCAGGTTCAGCACCGAGAAGTTCACCCGTGCGTTTTCGCTGAAGCGATAGCCGATATTGGCATCCCAATGGGTATGGGAATCACGCACATAGAAATCGCGGGATTCGGTCGGGCTGTTTGTCAGGCTCTGAACCGTAGCACTGTTGTAGGTGGCGGCAAGGCCCGCCGACCAGTGCTTGCCAGTCCAGTTGGCAGACCACTGATACTGACGTTTGGCGTAATCGAATTCACCAACCGACTCATCCGAAACCACCGGTGTTTTCTGCTGCAGCAGACGTTTGGGGAAATAGCCCTGAAAGCCCAGCATCAGCTTGCCGTAGTCCTGCAGATTCCACAGATAGCGCACTTCACCCGTCCAGCCACGGTAATTCAGAGTCGGACCATTGATATTCTGGGTGGCAATGCCATTGGCCCGCCCAGTGGTGAGATCACGGCTGATCATGCTGCAGTAGGCATTGGCATTGAGCACATCGGCCGTGTTGAAGCTTGGGTTGTCAAAGCAGGCCGGAGCAATATCGCGCGGTGCCAGCGAAGTAATCACGTCCTTCAGGTCGATGCTGTAATAGTCCGCAGCCACCGTCAGCCCCGGGGCAAAACCCGGCTGCCAAACGATACCAGCCGTCCAGGAATCAGCCACTTCATTCTTCAGGTTGCGATTACCACCACTGGTGCCCTGCACACTGCTGGGGTTGGCGGTAAAGGTGCTGCCATCAATGCCCAGCGTATTGAAGAATGCCTGGCAATTGCGCTGACGGATATCCGGGTTGCTGCCGCCGTTGATATTGTTGGTCGCGCAAGGCTCTGGGATGGTGAAGAATGCGGTGCTAAGCGGCTGGAACAGCTCAACAATGGCCGGAGCACGGAACGAGCGAGTCTTGTTGCCGCGCAGCTGGACACCGGCAATCGGCTCATATTGCAGGCCATAGGTAAAGGCATTGAAATTGCCGGCCAGCGAGTTGCGCACATGACGCCCCTTCAGGGTCAGGTCAAGCCGGTTGATGCCGGGTACGTCCGCAAACAGCGGTGCCAAGGCTTCCAAAAACACCTCATTGGTGTGGTACTTGCCGGAGATGGGGGGAATCCCCACTGCACGCCCCAAGCCTTGCTGGGCGAAGCTGTCCGGCAGGAAGGCCGCCTTTTCACGGCGATGCTCGTAACCACCATTGACCTTGAATTCGCCACCCGGCAGGTCGAACAAGCCCACGGTCATATTGGCATTGAACACGGTCTGGCGGTTTTCGGCACGGGTCACGTTATGGCGCGTGACATAGGCTTTGGCCGCAGCCGATGCCTGCCCTTCGCCAAACAAGTTGAGCGGCACACAGGCAGCATCCACGGTGGTGCCGGCCACGCTGCTGTCGCAGACGATATTGCCATTGGCATCGGTAGTGACATGGATGGCATTGATGAAGTTCTGCTGTACCAAGCTGTTCTGGCCATACTCGAAGTCAGCACGCCCGTGATTCAGGCTGACTTCCCATTCCGCACTGCGCTGCCCGATGTCGAAATAACCACGCGCACCCACCACATAGCGCTGAATCTTGCTGTCGGAGCTGGCATTGTTTTCCACCAGGTCACGCGAAGCGCGCGACAGACGGAACTGCGTAACCCCAAGACCGGCCAGAGTATCGCGCGCGGCTTGGCTCAGGAAGGGATTGTTGATATTGAACGTCAGCGGCGTGCTCAAATTGCTGAAGTACACGGCGTTGTAAATACTCTGATCAACGATTTCCCGCGCCTTGGCCTTGAAGAAAGATGCCTCGGCAAACAGGCTGACATTGTCATTGACATCAAAATTGCCGGTGACATAGAGATTGGAGCGCACCAAGTCAGAGGCAATCTGCGCGGTCTCGTTGATTGCCAGGCCGTCCCCCCCGGAAGCGACAAGCGCAGTACCAAAGGGTGTCCCCGGGTTGTAGCTCACCAGGCTGCCGTGGTTGTCAAAGTGATAGTACTGGTCGGCATTGACACCAAAGCCGCGCAGCTCGCCTGCAGCATTCTTGACATAGCCACCCGTCGCCGGGAACAGCAAGCCGCCCCAGGTCATGCCGGAATAACGATGATCGCGAATCAGAATTTCTGCCGGAATGCCATCCGTGCCATTCGCGTTAAAACCGATATGGGTGAGGTAACGGCCATCGGTTGCAGGATTGCGACCCGGCATCAGTGCCGCCATGGCTGTTGCGCTCGGGTTCGACGCAAACGCCCAGCTATTACGGTAATGATCACGCGCCATGCGCAGCACACCATTGCTGCGGTCATGCGCTGCGGTTACGGTGAAGTTGCCACGGCCATCGGCAAAGTTCTGGCCGAGGGTAGAAGAAATATTGAAACGGATATTGTCGCCCTTGTCGGTGGCACCAATCCCCATCGAGGCTTCCACGCCTTCAAAATCCTTGCGCAGGATGATATTGGTCACGCCAGTGATCGCATCCGAGCCGTAAGTCGGCGCACCGCCAATACCAATGCTTTCCACGCGCTGAATCAGCGCCGTGGGCACCACACTCAAGTCCACCTGCAAACCGGCTCCGGCAGGGCCGAACTGGGTGGACGGGTTGGAGCTGACAAAGCGGCGGCCATTGACCAGCACCAACTCACGGTTGGAGCCCAGGTCGAAGCGGCTGACGAAGTTCACACCAGCACCATAGGAGCTTTGCGCACCTTGCGAACTGGCGCCAGCAGAGAACCCCGGTTGACGGAACAGCGAATCCGCCACATTGGTAATACCCAGCTGTTCAATGTTCTCGCGGGCAATGACTTGCGCCGGCTCCAGGGTGTCGAAACCGGCACGCGAAATACGCGAGCCAGTCACGGTGATTTTGTCCAGCTCAGGTGCAGCCTGGGCGGCCGATTCAGGAGTGGATTCAACAGCCGTAGCTTGGGCAAAAGCCAGAGACGGCGAAAGCAGGCCGACCAACACGGCGGCGGCCAGGGGATGACGATAAAGCATGAAAATTACCTACAACAATAGGGGAGGAAGCCGCTCACTGTCCGCATGCGCAAGGCATGGAAACCGTGAGGCGGATCGCTTTTTTACGCACTCTTAACCTGCAAGGTAAACCCCTGCCCGGGTTTTGGTTTGCCCCCATTCAGGTTTGAGGCGGCTCTGCCCGCAACACGCAGACAAACGGGTTCAGGGCACAATAACGCCCCCTCGCCACTGGCATTTGCCTTTACTTATGCTTATCGACATCGGTGCCAATCTCACCCATGACAGTTTCGACCACGACCGCGAGGCGGTGCTGGCGCGCGCGCGCGCAGCCGGAGTTGCGCGGATGATTGTCACCGGCGCCTGCCGCAAGCATTCGCCCAAGGCGCTGGCCTTGGCGCAGCAATATCCGGGCGAGCTGTTTGCCACCGCCGGCGTGCATCCGCACCATGCCACTGAGTACACCGCCGAATGCGATGCCGAGTTGCGTGAGCTGCACCGTCACCCGGAAGTGGTCGCTGTCGGCGAATGCGGACTGGATTATTTCCGCGATTTTTCACCACGGCCGATGCAGCGCAAGGCCTTCGAGCAGCAGCTGCAAATCGCCGTGGACACGGGCAAGCCGCTGTTTTTGCATCAGCGCGATGCGCATGCCGATTTCATGGCGGTGATGAAAAATTTTGCTGGCCGGCTAGGGCCCGCCGTGGTGCACTGTTTTACCGGCAGCCGTGAAGAATTGTTCGACTATCTTGATCAGGATTGGCATATCGGCATCACTGGCTGGTTATGCGATGAGCGCCGTGGCCAGCATCTGCGCGAGCTGGTACGGCACATCCCGGCTGAGCGGCTGATGGTGGAAACCGATGCCCCCTATCTTTTGCCGCGCAGCCTGAAGCCCATGCCCAAGGATCGCCGCAATGAACCGGCCTTTCTGCCGCATATCGTGGAAGAGCTGGCACGCGACCGGGGGGAGCAGGCGGCCGTAACTGCTGCAACGTCCACGGCGGTAGCCGAGGCATTTTTCCGCCTGCCCAACATTGCGACGCAGCAATGACAAAGCGCCGGAAAATCCGGCGCTTTGTCTTGTGTGAAACAAAATTGACTGCTTAGAGCTTGCGAATCGAATCGACGTCGATTTCCAGGGTACGCAGCCCTTTGTCCACTTCGCCACGGATTTCCACGCGGTCATTCGGGCCAATCTGCTGGCCGCCCCAATCGTCCGAATCGATATCCACGTCAATCCGGCCACTGGCATCTTCAAACACGTAGATTTCGCCATGCTTGTGCTGCTTGATATGGCCCTGCAGCACCACCTTGGCATCATCACGCAGGCCCTTGGCCTGAGCCACGCTGAGAACCTGCTGCTGCGAGGGACCGGTGAAGCCGGCACGCTGATTGGTGGCCTGATGATTGCCACGCGGACCGGTAAAGCCACCGGCCTGCTGTGCCATCACGCCAACACTGGCCACAGCCAGCGAGAAACCTGCCAGAAACAACAGTGACTTTTTCATTGTCAAACTCCATCACATTAAAAATCTGTAGATAAGCTGCACCCTATCAGAGACTAGCTGAACCATTGTCCCTGTCACGCCTGTGCGAATTATCGAATTACCTTCCCCATCGTTACACTGCACAAAATTTCATCTCGGCTTTTATCCATGTCCCGCCGTTTTTCCTCGCACTCCACATTCATCTGGTTGCTGGCTGCGACGCTCCTTTGGGTACTGGCTGGCTGCAAGCCAACTGAAAAACCGCAAGCCACTGCTCCCACATCCCAAGCCAGCCTGCAAGCCGTAAGTCTTGCCCAGGCAAGCGAACGCGAATTGACACGGGCGCTGGTAGTCTCCGGGCCGGTTTCGGCGGTGGAAGAAATGCAGTTGGGCGTGGAGCTTTCCGGGCTGCGGGTGACGGCACTGCATGTGGATGCCGGGCAGGCGGTGAAACGCGGCCAGCTACTGCTGACCCTTGACCACCGCATGCTGGATGCCGAACTTGCCCAGGCCGACGCCGCCTTGCGCGAAGCCGAGGCCGCTGCCGCACTTGCGCGCAGCAATTTTTCCCGTGGCGAGAATTTGGCCAGCAGCCAATATATCAGCGCAATGCAGCTCGACGAATTGCGCGCAGCGCGTACCCAGGGCGAGGCACGGCTGGGCACAGCGCGCGCCGCCCGCAATACCGCGGCACTACGGCGCAGCTTTGCCGAACTGCGCGCTCCTGCCGATGGCATCATCAGCAAGCGTTTGGTGCAGCCTGGGCAAGTGGTGATGGCAGGCGCGGAACTGTTGCGGCTCATCAAGAACGGGCGGCTGGAGTGGCGCGCCGAACTGCCAGCCAGCCAGCTCGGCCAGGTCAATGTCGGTGATGTGATTCACCTGAGCGCACCTGACGGCAGCGCATTGCAAGGCCGGGTGCGTGCCGTCAGCCCCGGCGTGGATGCTGCCACCCGAACCGGCACGGTATATGCCGACTTGCCCGCCGGCCTGTTGCAATCACGCACCTTGCAGGCTGGCACCTATCTTGAGGGACGGATTGATAGCGGCATTCAAAAGGTGCTGGCCGTGCCAGCCGATGCCGTGCTGTTGCGCGATGGTTTCCCGGTCGTGTTTGTGTTGGATGACAAGGCACAGGCACGGTTGCAGCGCATTGAAACCGGCGAGCGCGTCGATGGCTTTGTGGAGGTGAAATCAGGACTTGCCGCAGGTACGCAGGTCGTACTGGAAGGCGCCGGTTTCCTGACCGATGGCGACAAGGTACGGGTTCTGCCTGCATCGGCTGATGCCCGCTCCAAGCAAAAACCTGATCAATGAGCACACCGCAAACCCCAGCCGCACAAGGCGGCGGCAATCTTTCCACCTGGGGCATCCACCACCCGGTGCCTTCGCTGATGCTGTTCTTCATCCTGTGCGTGGCGGGCTTGTGGGGTTTCCACAAACTGCCGGTGGCGATGTTCCCGGATGTCGCCTTCCCGATGACCACGGTGACCATCAGCCAGCCCGGCGCTGCGCCCTCGCAGCTGGAAACCGAAGTCACCCGCAAGGTGGAAGATGCCGTCGCCACCTTGCGCGATGTCAAGCGTCTGGAATCGACCGTGGTGGAGGGCGTGAGCACCACGGCCATCGAATTCCGGCTGGAGGCCAACCTCACCGAAGCCCTTAATGACACCAAGGACGCCATCGCCCGCATCCGTCAGGATCTGCCGCAGGATATTCAGGAGCCGATTACCACCAAGGTGGATATTGGCGGCGACCTGCTGAGCTATGCGCTGGCCGCCCCGAAGATGAGTGAGGCGGCAATGTCCTGGTTTGTGGATCGTGAGGTCAGCCGCGCGCTGTATGGTGTGGAGGGTGTGGCGCAAGTACGCCGCGTGGGCGGCATCGAGCGGCAAATCCGTATCGACCTTGACCCGCAGGCGCTGGCATCCTGGGGCATTACCGCAGGTGAAGTCTCCCAACAGCTGGCGCGCACCCAGGTGGAGCAGCCCGGCGGCCGCGCCGAGCTTGCCGACGGGCGACAAACCATCCGCACCATCGGTACCGTCAGCGATGTGGAGGCACTGCGCAATTACAGCATCAGCCTGGCCGATGGCCGCTCGCTGCGGCTCTCATCCATCGCCAACATCCACGACAGCGCCGCCGATCCTTCTGCGCGCGCCCTGCTCGATGGCGAAGCGGTAGTGGGCTTCACCATCAGCCGCAGCCGCGGTGCGGACGAGCTGAAAGTGCGTGATGGCGTCAAGGCGGCACTGGATGAGGTGCAAGCCCTGCATCCGGGCGTGTCCTTCCGGCTGATCAACGACATGACCACCGATGCGCAAAAATCCTACAGCTCCTCCATGGAAATGCTGTTTGAAGGCGCGCTGCTGGCGTTGGTGGTGGTGTTTTTTTTCTTGCGTGACTGGCGCGCCACCTGGATTGCCGCGCTCGCCCTGCCACTGTCCATCATCCCCACTTTTGCCGTGCTCTGGCTGCTGGGCTTCAGCCTGAACATGATTACCCTGCTGGCGTTGTCGCTGGTGATCGGCATCCTGGTGGACGATGCAATCGTGGAAATCGAGAACATCGTCCGCCACCTCGGCATGGGCAAGAAGCCGATGCAGGCAGCGCGTGATGCTGCCAACGAAATCGGCGTGGCGGTGATCGCCACCTCGATGACCCTGGTGGCGGTATTTATCCCGGTCGCCTTCATGCCCGGCATTGCCGGCAAATTCTTCAAGGAATTTGGCTGGGCGGCGGCAATGGCCGTACTGTTCTCACTGCTGGTGGCGCGCCTTTTGACACCGATGATGGCCGCCTACCTGCTCAAGCCCCAGCCCGAGCACGATAACGATGGCCCGCTGATGCGCCGCTACCTGCGCTGGGTGGATGCCGCCCTGCGCCACCGCTGGAAAACCCTCACCGCCGCACTGTTGCTGTTCATCCTCTCATTGGGCATGGTGCCGTTCATTCCCGCCACCTTCGTGCCCCCCTCCGACCGCGGCCGCAGCCTGGTCTCGCTGGAGCTGCCGCCCGGCGCACGCATCGAGCAAACCGAAGCCCTGGCCGAGCGCGCCCGTGCCCTGCTTGCCGACATCCCCGAGCTCAAGCAAGTGTTTGCCCAGGTAGGCAGCGTGCCGAACCTGGGCGACCCGAACCAGTCCGGCGAGGCCGACCCGCGCAAAGTGGTACTGACATTGGACTGGGGGCAGAGTGAGGAGCGCCAACGCGGCCAACAAGTGCTGGAGGAAGAAGCCCGCCAGCGCCTGCAACAGCTGCCCGGCGTGCGCATGCGTTACCTCACCACCAATGCCGGTGAAACTCTGATGCTGGTGCTGTCCGGCGACGATGCCCAGGCACTGAGCCGGATTGCCCTGCAACTGGAGCGGCAAATGCGCAGCATCGAAGGCCTGGGCAGCGTTTCTTCCACCGCTTCGCTACTACGCCCGGAGCTGCGCATCCTCCCTGACCCGGCGCGTGCGGCGGAGTTGGGGGTTTCCACCGCCGCCATTGCCGAGGCGGTACGCATCGCCACCACCGGCGACTACACCCAGCGGATGGCCAAACTTAATCTGCCTGACCGGCAGATTCCCATCCGTGTCGGCTTTGCGCAAAGCGCGCTGGAAAACCCGGCCACGCTCGCACAATTGCGGGTGCGTGGTAGCCGCGGCCCGGTGCCGCTGGAGGCAGTCGCCGATATCCATTACGACAGCGGCCCCTCGGTGATTCGCCGCTTCAACCGCGAGCGCAATATCACCTTCACCCTGGAGTTGAATGGCCAGCCGCTGGGCGATGTGATGAACAAGGTACAAGCCCTGCCCGCCCTGCAGGACTTGCCGCCCGGTATCAGTTTTGGCAATACCGGCGATAGCGAAGCCTTCGTCGAGCTGTTTGTCGGCTTTGCCATCGCCATGGTGGTCGGCATCGTCTGTATTTACATGGTGCTGCTGTTGCTGTTCAAACACCCATTGATGCCGGCCACCATTCTTGCGGCAGTGCCGCTGTCGGCAGGCGGTGCCTTTGGTGCGCTGCTGATCACCCAGAACATGCTGTCCATCTCCTCGCTGATTGGGCTGCTGCTGCTGATTGGCATCGCCACCAAAAACTCTATCCTGCTGGTGGACTACGCCATCATGGCCGAAGACGAACACGGCATGAGCCGGCACCAGGCATTGCTGGATGCCTGCCATAAACGCGCTCGTCCGGTTATCATGACCACCATTGCCATGGGGGCAGGAATGATGCCACTGGCATTGGGCATCTCCGGAGATTCCAGTTTCCGTGCACCAATGGCTTGGGCAGTGATTGGCGGCCTGATCACCTCAACCGCACTCAGCCTGATTGTCATTCCCGCCGCCTATACCGTGATGCACGACCTGGGCGAGCGGGTTGCCCGCCTCTTGCGGCGCAAGCACACTGCCGCAGCTGGGTAATGGCTGACCACGGCAATAAGTCATCATGACTGTAATCGCCTGTCTTTGGCATCCCCCGGAGGGATTGCTTTTCCGCTGCACAGGAAGAAAGTATTTTTGCCGCCAGGCCTTTGCTTTTATCAGGTAATTTCGACACAGAAAGTTGCGCTCACCTCACATCCCATGTATTCCAACTCCCGCTACCAGGATGTCATTGACTCTTTGACCCATTGGCGCTCACCAATGCCGGCAGCATTGCGTCGTGGCTGGTATGGCTATCAGTGGCGCGAGCAACGCAACAGCCTGCTGCTGCTGACTTCCATTTCCTGCTGCGCTTATTTGGCCTTCGTATTGGCAGACTGCGCAATGTATCCAGATATTGCCAATATCTCCCTGATGGTGCGGCTACCCTGCACGCTTGCCGCACTGGCAATTATCTGGCGCTTCAAAAAACAGCCTGCACACGCCAAACGCTGGGATGCCGTTGCCTTGCCTACGGTCACTTTATTGGGAATCGCCTCGTTTTACCCCATTCTCCAGCACAAAGGCATGGTTTCCACCGGCTATATCAGCTCATCACTGAGCTATGTAGTCGTCGCCTGTCTGATTACCCTGACCAGCTTCCGATGGGCACTCATCGCCTGCGCGTTTATCGGCATGACTGCACTCTGGGCCTGCATCCAAGTCCTGCCCAGCATCAAAATGGCGCTGACCGAATTCGGTGCCACATTTCTTCCGGTTTATGCCTTTTGCCTGATGGTGTGCTGGAACCGCCTGTTGACCTCACGCCGCGCCTATATGCGCCGCATACTGATTGAGGAAAATGTCGAAAGCCTCGATAGCAGCAACCGCATACTTTATGCCGAAGCCCATAATGACACGCTCACCGGCATCAGCAACCGCCGCGCCTTTGAAGAAACCTTCCGTAAACGCCTGAAGCAAAACAGCAACTCACCCTCGGCCTTTGGCCTGATGCTGATTGATGTGGATTATTTCAAGGCCTATAACGACCATTATGGACACTTGGCAGGCGATCAATGCCTGCAAATGGTTGCGCATGTCTTGCACGACACTTTGGGCAGTAACCCGCACAGCCTGAGTGCAAATGTCTTCCGCATTGGCGGTGAGGAGTTCGCTGTACTGATGGAAGACGCCCAGCCTGACACCTTGCACACCCTGTGCAACACGCTGGTAAACAGCGTTAGAGATATGCACATGCCACATATCTCGCGCCCAGATGAGCTCAATAGCGTCACCATCAGTACTGGCGCCTGCCTTGTCCCGGCACAAACCGCCATCCCACGGGAGAGCGTGCTGACACGCACCGACCACCATCTCTACCAAGCCAAGAAACAGGGTCGCAATCAGGCCGTCGTTGGCGTGCTGTAATCTCGCCCATCGCCGGCCTGCCAGGCTGCTTCAAGCCCTTGCCGGTAATCGCGGTAAAGCGGCTGCCAATCCAATTCTTGGTAGGTACTGCTGTTGTCGATGCGCTTCTCGCCCCGCTGGTAGAAACGCCGCAGGGCTGGTGACAGCGCCGGGTCATCCAGCGTCTGCGCAGGTGGCAGTGCAAGACCCGAGAGTGCCGCGGCATGGCGCAATACCTCGGCCTGACTGGCTGGCACCTCATCGCAGGGCAAATACACCGCGCCCTTGCGTGGACGTACCATCGCCGCCAATACGATGCGGGCGATGTCCTCAACATGCACACGGTTGAAACGCACGGGCGAATCAACCAGGCGCGCCTTGCCCTCGGCCAACTGCGCCAGCGCATTGCGGCCGGGGCCGTAAATCGCCGGCAAGCGAAACATGGCACTGGCTGCCCCACACGCATCTGCCAATGCCTGCCACTGGCTTTCGGCCAATACCCGCCGACGCCCGGTTTCGTCCTGCGGCGCTACGGGCGTAGCCTCATCGACTATACCGGCCGCATACACCGCCGTGGAAGAGAGATAGCCAAGCCAGCGCAAATGGCGGATGGAGGCTTGCAGCAAGGCCGCCAGCCAGCGCGCCGCCGGGTCGCCCCCGGCATCGGGCGGAATACTGGAAAGCACCGCCTGCACACCGGCGATATCTTGCAACAGGCGCGCGTCCACCGCCTCGCCATCAAAACCACGAACCTCGCCCGCTGCCACCCGCCGGGTGGCAATCACCCGCACGCCCGCATCGGACAGCATCCGGGCAATAAAACTCGCGGCATAGCCTTGCCCAAAAATCAGGATGGACTGAGGCAGTGCAGATAGGTGCATATTGCTTGCAACTGGATGCGGAGCTGGCCTCAACTCCGCATCCCGGTGCCGCGGTGCAGCAGATGCAGGGCGAAGGCGGCGAGTGCGATAACAAACACGCCCATCAGTGCAAAGGCTTGCCAGACGGGCACATCGCTCACCCCCAGAAAGCCATGGCGGAAGGCGTTGACCATGTAGAACACCGGGTTGAAGCGGGTGGCGGTGGCGGCCCAGTCCGGCAACAGGCTGACCGAATAAAACACGCCGCCCAGATAGGTCAGCGGGGTAAGGATAAAGGTGGGGATGATGGCGATATCGTCGAACTTCTTCGCATACACCGCGTTGATAAAGCCCGCCAGCGAGAAAATGATGGCGCCAAGCAGCAAGGCGGCAAGTGTCACCCCCGGATGCGGGATGCGCACCGGGGTGAACAGCATGGCGATGACCATCACGATGGCGCCGACCATCAGCCCGCGCATCACTGCGCCGCTGACATAGCCGGTCAGAATCACCCAGCTCGGCACCGGGCTGACCATCAGCTCTTCGATATGGCGGCCAAACTTGGCGCCAAAAAAGCTGGAACTGATATTGCCGTAGCTGTTCTGGATGACGCTCATCATCACCAGGCCCGGCACGATGAAGGCCATATAGTCAAAGCCGCCCATATCGCCGACCCGCGAACCAATCAGACCGCCGAAAATCAGGAAATACAGGGTCAGGGTAATCGCCGGTGGCACCAGGGTCTGGGTCCAGATGCGCAGGATGCGCATGACCTCGCGGCGGGCGATGGTATAGAGCGCGGTCAGGTTGTGGCTCATGCTTCGGCCTCCGGGTTGGCGGTCAGACGCACGAACAATTCCTCCAGCCGGTTGCTTTGCGGGCGCATCGAGCGCACGCGGATGGCGGCCGCGTCCAGCTCGGCAAAAATGCGGTTCAAACTGGTTTCGCGCGGCATTTCAAGCGCCAGCGTATGCGCATCGGTCGCATGCAGGCGCACCCCGGCAATGGACGGCAGCTGTGCCGGCAGCGGGTCTTCCACATCCAGCACAAAGGCCTCCACATCCAGTTGCGAGAGCATGGCTTTCATCGGCCCTTCGGCCACGATGCGGCCATGATTGATGACCGCCAGCGTGCGGCATAGCGCCTCGGCTTCTTCCAGATAATGAGTGGTGAGGATGATGGTGGTGCCTTCTGCGTTGATTTTCTTCAGGCTGCGCCACATTTCGCGGCGGATTTCGATATCCACCCCGGCGGTTGGCTCATCCAGAATCAGCAGCCTTGGGCGGGTCATCATCGCCCGGGCAATCATCAGCCGCCGTTTCATGCCGCCCGAAAGCGTGCGGCTCATCACCTCGGCCTTGTTCCACAGCTGTGCCTCGCGCAATACCTCCTCGGCACGCAGCAGCGCCTCGCGCCGGGGAATGCCATAGAAGCCGGCGTAATTGACGCAAATATCCAGCGGCTTTTCGAACAGGTTGAAATTGATTTCCTGTGGCACCAGGCCAATCTGGCGCATTGCCTGGCTACGCTCGGCAGCAATATCGATACCGAACACCTTGACCGTGCCAGAGGTCTTGTTGACCAGCGAGCTGACAATACCAATCAGCGTGGACTTGCCCGCGCCATTTGGCCCCAGCAGGGCATGAAAGTCTCCCGGCACCACATCAAAAGACACGCCTTTCAGCGCCTGAGTGCCGTTGTCATAGGTCTTTACAAGATTGCGCACACTGAGCGCGGCAGCAGCTTGGGAGGTCATGAAAAAGCCGAATCAAGTGAAGCCTTATTATAGGCGGCTGTCTCCGCCCACCCGGCTGTGCCCGATGTCCTCACTGTTTCCGATTCGCCTGACTGCCCGCCGCGAAATTTCGCCCTCTGTCCTGCATCTTTGCTTTGTGCGCGATGACGGCGCGCCGCTGGAGTACACACCGGGGCAGTTCATCCAGATTCATTTTCCGCTGGCCGATGGCAGTATCGCCCGGCGCAGCTATTCCTGCGCCACCCGCCACGACCATCACATCCAGGTCGGTGAAGCGGTGGAATTCATTGCCAGTCTGGTGCCCGGCGGTGCCGCCACGGCGCTGTTTCAGGGCATGGACATAGGTGACAGGCTCGAAGCCAGCGGCCCGCTGGGGCAGTTCGTGCTGAAGGCGGGCGATAACAACCGCCGTTACCTGATGGTCGCCACCGGCACCGGCGTTGCCAGCTATCGCTCGATGCTGCCCGAGCTGGAAGCGCAAATGAATGCGCGTGGCGTGGAAGTAGTGCTGCTGCACGGCATCCGCAGCCCGGAGGACGCGCTGTTTGCCGATGAGTTCATCGCCTTTGCCGAGCGCCATCCGCAGCAGTTCCGCTATCTGGCCTGCTTCTCCCGACAAATGCCCGAAGCCGATAACGCCCTGCGCGCACACGCCTTCCACGGCTATGTGCAGAACGCCCTGCCCACGCTCGCCCCGGACACCGCGCAGGATGTGGCCTATCTGTGCGGCAACCCGAACATGGTCGATGCCTGTGTGGAAACCCTGAAGAACCTCGGCCTTGCCATGCGCCATATCCGCCGCGAGAAGTACATCAGCCAAGCCAGTAACGCGCCTGCCAAGGCTTAAAGCACCATCCCACCTTCAACAGCGCTGACTTTAAGAACCTGTTCCAAGGAGTTCTCATGAAACCCGTTCCTTTGTTATTGGCGCTGACTTCAGCTATGGCGCTGGCCGCCTGCCAAAACATGACCACGTCCGACAAGGACGCAAATGATGGCCGCCAGAAGCTCGGCTCACTGGTATTTGAGCCCTGCACACTTGCCAGCCCGCAAATCAACACCTCGATTGCCGCACAGTGCGCCACGCTGCAAGTTGCGGAAAACCCGGATGCGCCGGATGGCCGCAAGATTGACTTGAAGATCGCCTGGGTGCAGACCGAAAACCCGGCAGCAGCCGAGCCTGACCCGGTTTTCATGCTGGCCGGCGGGCCGGGACAGTCGGCCATCCAGACCTTTCCGCAGGTGGAAATGGCTTTTGCCGATGTGCTGAAAAACCGCCATGTCATTTTGCTTGACCAGCGCGGCACCGGCGGCTCCAACCTGCTGGCCTGCCCGCAGGATGAGGCGGCCACGCAAGATGCCTCACCCGAAGCGATGCGCCATATGGCGCAGACCTGTGCAACGGCGCTGTCGCAAAAAGCCGACCTGCGCTACTACACCACTACCAATGCGGTGCGTGACCTGGATGCGGTGCGGCAGGCCATTGGCGCTGAAAAAATCAATTTGATGGGGATTTCCTACGGCACCCGCGTGGCGCAGCAATATGCGCTGCGCTACCCGCAGCACACCCGCAGCCTGGTGCTGGATTCGGTGGTGCCCAATACCCAGCCACTGGGCGGCATTTTTGCCCGCAATCTGGATGATGCGCTGGCGCTGTATTTTGCCCAATGCCAGGGCGATGCCGCTTGCCGCGAAAAACTTGGCGACACCCGCGCACAGCTGGATGCGCTGCTGGCACGACTCAGACAGAACCCGGTCGAGGTGCGCTATCGCGATGCCTCCACCCACGAGGAAACCCGCACCACACTCACCGCCGACATGCTGGCCGGGCTGGTGCGCATGTATGCCTACATGCCGCAGGCCGCCGCGCTATTGCCCAAGCTGATTCACGATGCCCATGCCGGGCACTATGAAGGCATCACTGCGCTGTCGCAGATGCTCAGCAAGCAAATGGGGGAAAGCATGGCGATGGGCATGCAGCTTTCGGTGATTTGCGCCGAGGACGCGGGCAGCTTCAATGCAAGCGAGGCCGACCACAATACCGTGCTGGGGGCAGGGCTGACCAAAAGCATGGCCGCGATGTGCGATGTCTGGCCGCGCGGCGCAGTCCCGGCAGACTTCCGCACGCCACTGACCGGCAAGATTCCGGTGCTGGCGATTTCCGGCGAGTTCGACCCGGTGACGCCACCGCGCTATGGCGATGAGGCCATCGCCAAGCTCGACCACGCCATCCATCTGGTGCTCAAAGGTCAGGGGCATAACGTCATTGGCGCAGGCTGCATGCCGAAAGTATTTGCCCAGTTCGTCGAAACCGCATTCAGCGAGCCATTGCAAAGCAGCTGTCTTGACAATCTTTCCGCCGTGCCGCCGTTTACC
The DNA here is from genome assembly GCA_002798195.1 of Lysobacteraceae bacterium NML03-0222. Lineage (GTDB taxonomy): Bacteria > Pseudomonadota > Gammaproteobacteria > Xanthomonadales > Xanthomonadaceae > Solilutibacter. Next base: position 40,574 of record NWQM01000011.1, read on the forward strand.
TCTTTCAACGGGCCCAATCCATGATCAGCGCCGAAAACCTGCATAAAACTTTCCCCGGCAAGGGCAAGAAAGACGCCCCGGTCATCGCCGTCAACCATGTCAGCTTTACCGCGCATGATGGCCAAATCACCGGCCTGCTCGGCCCCAATGGCGCTGGCAAGACCACCACCATGCGCATGCTCTACACCCTGATGCAGCCGGAGCAAGGCCGGGTGCTGGTAGACGGCCACGACAGCGTGCGCGAAGCCGATGCGGTGCGTCGCATCCTCGGCGTGCTGCCCGATGCGCGCGGCGTGTACAAGCGCCTGACCGCACGCGAAAACATCGAATACTTCGGTCGCCTGCATGGCATGAGCGATGCCCTCATCAACGAGCGCTTGGGCAAACTTGCCCGCGCCCTGCAGATGGAAGACTTTCTTGACCGCCAGACCGAAGGCTTCAGCCAGGGACAGCGCACCAAGACCGCAATCGCCCGCGCGCTGATTCACGACCCCAAAAACGTGATTCTGGACGAGCCCACCAATGGTCTGGACGTGATGACCACCCGCGGCCTGCGCGAATTTCTGCGCCAGCTGCGCGCAGAAGGCCGCTGCGTGATTTTCTCCAGCCATATCATGCAGGAGGTCGCCGCGCTGTGTGACCGCATCGTCATCATCGCCCAGGGGCAGGTAATGGCCGAAGGCACACCCGATGAACTGCGCCAGCAGGCCGGGCTTGAAAATCTGGAAGACGCATTCGTGAAACTCATTGGCAGCGAGGAGGGTCTGTTCGCATGAGCCGCCAACAACACAGCCGCTTTGCCACCATTTGGACAGTGATGAAAAAGGAATTGCGCGACTTCTCGCGCGATCGCAAAACCTTCCTGATGACCTTGCTGCTTGGCCCACTGCTGTATCCGCTCATCATGCTTGGCATGGGCAAGCTCACCGAGCTGCGCATCAGCACCCAGCTGGAAAAACCGCTGGAAATCCCGGTTATCGGCCATGAGCACGCCCCCAACCTGATGGCCTTTCTTGCCAGCTACGACATCCGCCCGCAGAAAGACCCTCCTCAGGATGTCGAGTCTGCCATCCGCGAACAGCGCGAGGATGTCGCACTCATCATTGAGCCGGCCTTTGCCGAGCAGTGGCAAAACGGTGAGCCCGCGCGCGTGGTGATGCTGGCCGACTCCACCCGGCGCGCGGCAGAAATCCCGATGCAAAGGCTGAGCCGCGTCCTGCAGGCCTATGGCGGCAGCACCGGCAATCTGCGCCTGTTGGCGCGCGGCATCAACCCGGCCGTGACCCAGGCCATCGCCATCGACCACAAGGATCTGGCCACCCCCGAGGCCAAGCGCGGCATGCTACTCGCCATCATCATGCCGCTGATTCTCTTGATTTTTGCTTTCATCGGCGGCGCCCACCTGTCGATGGACAGCACAGCCGGCGAGCGCGAGCGACAATCGCTGGAGCCGCTCCTGACCACACCCGCTGCACGCGAAGCCCTGGTCAGCGGCAAGATGCTGGCCGCTGCCGCGGTCGGCATCACCGGCCTGTTGCTCACCCTGGTGGCCTTCAAGCTCAGCGCCACCCTGGTCGGCACCGGCATGGCGAAGATGATGGATGTCAGCCTCAGCGCCATCGCGCAAATGCTGCTGGTTCTGCTGCCGCTGGTCTTGATTGGCACCGCACTTCTTACCGCACTCTCGTCCTATGCCAAGAGTATGAAAGAAGCCCAGGCCAACCTCACCTGGCTGATGTTCCTGCCAATGTTGCCTGCCTATGCACTGATGGCCTATCCAATCAAGGACACCGCCCTGTGGCAGTACGCCGTGCCGTTCCTGTCGCAGAACCAGATGCTCTCGCGCATCTCCCGTGGCGATGCCATCGCGGCAGAACAATGGGGCGTATACCTGGCCTCGGCCCTGCTGCTAGCCGCCCTCCTCTGGCTGGCTGCCGTATGGCGCTACAAGCAGGAGAAGCTTGCCATCAGCAGCTAACAGCAGCTTGATACCGCGAAAATCCGAGAACCAACCCGGCCATGTGCCGGGTTTTCAATCACAAGCCTTGCCTTCCATGCGGAAGTCCAAAGCAAATTTCGGCAGATCCGGAGATGGGCCGGCACTCATGGCGTCTTGCAGATAGATGCGGCTGCGCCCTTGGGCATCCAGTTTTGGGGGGATCGCCTTGCCCGGATGGCGCCAGACGCGCAACACGGCCTGCTGTGAAGGGCAAGCGGCACTGGGGATACGCACGATGTCATTGAGCAGCCAGCCGGTCGCCGCGCTGGGCTGAGCCACGCTGGCATCCTGCAACAGCGCGCGTGGCCGGCACTGACTGCTGCTTTGCACCACTTCCACTCGATAAGGCAGCGCCGGGTTGCCAGTGAATTGCCCCTGCGCGCGGCTACAGGTTTCAGGAATGGTACGCATGCTATGCAGCACGCCTACGGCCTGCGGGTTCGCCGCTTGCCGGGTGATTTCCGGCTTTTCCTGACCTGCCTCGGCAATTCCGCCGATGCACAGCAGGACGCCCATCATCAAAAACCGTTGCATCTGCACTCTCCCGGTCATCTCAAACCCGCATCAGCCTCTCATGCTGCGGCTGAACCCTCTCCATCGGCAGGCTGCATACAAGCATTTCACCCGAAAGGTTTACACTCGAAACGTCTTTCAACCCCAAAGGTGACTACCATGCCTCCCCAACTTCCCTGGCAGGTTTCCCTGCAACACTCTCTGGGCAGTTACCTGCCGCATCTGCTTGGCGGTATTGCCATCCTTCTGGTCGGCTGGCTGGTAGCGCTGGCGCTGGCAGCAGGCACCCGCAAGGGGCTCTCGGCCATGGGCCTCAACCGCCGCTTGAATGGCGCAACCCCCGAGGCTTCTGATTTCAACTATGAAAAACTGGCCGCACGGCTGGTGTTCTGGTTTGTGCTGCTGCTGGCTGCACTTGGCATGTTCAGCGTGTTCAACGTTGATGGGGTTTCCGGCCCGCTGTCGGTACTTGCCTCCACGGTATTGAGCTATTTGCCGCGCATTTTGCTGGCACTGCTGCTCTCGGTACTGGGCTGGATTGTCGCCACCTTGGTGCGCAGCCTGATTAACCGCGGCCTCAATGCCACACGCCTTGACGAGAAGCTCTCCGAAGGCGCGGACATGCCGCCTGTTTCCAATGCCATGGGCAATGTTGCCTATTGGCTGGTGCTGCTGCTGTTCCTGCCGGCGATTGTTGGCGTGCTGCAAATCGAAGGTCTGATGACGCCGCTGACGCTGATGACCAACGACATCATGGGCATGCTGCCAAACATCTTCGTGGCCATGTTCTTTGCCATCGGTGGCTGGGTGGTCGCCAAGCTGGTACGCGGTCTGGTCAGCAACCTGCTGGCCTCGACCCGTATCGACCAGTTCTCTGCGCGCAATGAGGCGACCCGCGACCTGCGCCTGTCGCAGCTGGGCGGCACGCTGGCATTCATCCTGATTTTCGTCCCGGCACTGATTGCTGCACTGGATGCACTCAAGATTGAAGCCATTTCCGCGCCGCTGACCCGCATGCTGGACATCATGGTGTCGGCCATCCCCGGCATTCTGGCTGCGACCGCCGTGCTGCTGCTGGCCTGGTTCATTGGCCGCTTTGCCGCCGACGTGATTGCCCGTCTGCTCTCCAGCCTGGGGCTTGACCGCCTTCCCGAGCGGCTGGGGCTGGGTCATGTTTTCCCGGTAGGGGCAAAGGCTGACGTGGAGGTGGTGACTGCAGAAATCGCTCCGCTGCAAAGCACTTCCGCCATCCCGACACGCGCACCGACCTCGCTATCGGATTTTGCCGGCAAACTGGCGCTGTTTTTCATCATGCTCTTTGCCACTGTCGAGGCCGCTGACCTGGTTGGCTTTACCGCCATCCGCGACCTTGCCACCACCTTCATTGCCTTCGGTGGCGACATCCTGCTGGGTCTGACCATTCTGGTGATTGGCTATTGGCTGGCCAACCTGGCCGCACTGGCCATCCAGCGTGCCAACGCCGGCAATGCCCTGCTGCTCTCACGTATCGCCCGCGTGGCCATCACCGCTCTAGTGCTGGCGATGGGACTGCGCGCGATGGGCGTTGCCAATGACATCGTGTACCTGGCCTTTGCCCTGACCCTGGGCGCTGTGGCCGTGGCACTGGCTATCGCCTTCGGTGTCGGCGGTCGCCATGCGGCAGGCCGCATCGCCGAGCGCTGGGCACAGCAATATCTGGACAAAAAGCGCGATCAGAACAACTGATTCAAGTCCACACCGCAAACGGCGATTCGGACAAGTTCCGGGTCGCCGTTTTTCATGGGCGCCTGCCCGCGTAAAATTGACGGCCTTATCCCCAACAATGGAGCCAGCTCATGGGCCTTAGTCGCGTTACCACCGGCAAAAATCCGCCGGATGAAATCAACGTCATCATCGAAATCCCCAAGGATGCCGACCCGGTCAAATACGAAGTGGACAAGGAGTCCGGCGCGATTTTCGTTGACCGCATCCTGTCAACGCCGATGCGCTATCCCTGCAACTACGGCTATGTGCCGCATACCCTTTGCGGTGACGGTGACCCGGCCGATGTACTGGTGATTCTGCACCTGCCGCTGTTGCCTGGCAGCGTGGTGCGCTGCCGCCCGGTCGGCGTTTTGAAGATGTCCGATGAGGCGGGCAGCGACGAAAAGCTGATTGCCGTGCCGGTATCCAAGATTTATTCGCGCTATGCCGATATTGAAAACGTCAGCGAACTGAGCTCGCACTGGGTCGAACGTATCGGCCACTTCTTCGAGCACTACAAAGACCTCGAAAAAGGCAAGTGGGTCAAGATCGCCGGCTGGGGCGATGCTGAAGAAGCCAAAGCCATCCTGCGCGATGCTGTTGAACGCTTCAACGCACTGCCAGAAGCAGAAAAAGTTTTCTGATCCTGCCTCGCCCCTGCCCGCTCATGCCGGCAGGGGCTTTTGCTTGGCAACACAGCACTTCTCGTCCGGGCAAGCTCTAAACTTACAGCCTTTATAAATAGAACGAGAATCCCCCATGCCCATTTTGCGCAAGACCCGTGTACTGGCCGCCACACTTTGCTTGGCGGCCTGTCAGCATATGCCGGAGAGGCCAGCCTCTTTGCCACCTCAACCGCCGGCGGCTCATGACAATCTCAATGCCGTGGTATGGATGCAGCGCTCGGATGAGTACGCCGCCACCACCCGCAGCCTGTATCGTGCCGCTGCCAGGCAGTTGGATGCGGCTCTGGCCTCTGGCGAAGAGGCGCTTGCAGGCAATGAACGCAGCCCGGGTGATCGCCGTACGCTGCCAGCTGCCATCATCATGGACATTGACGAAACCGTGCTAGACAACTCGCCCTATCAGGCGCGTCTGGTGGCAGATGGCGGCGAGTTTGACAACGACAGCTGGAATGCCTGGGTCACCGAGAAGAAGGCGCGGGTGATTCCCGGCGCATTGGAGTTCACTCAGGCCGCGGCCGCGCGCGGCATCACCATTTTTTATATTTCCAACCGCGAGGCCGCGCTCAGTGCCGAGACGCTGGAGAACCTGCGTGCTGCGGGGCTGCCGGTAAAGACAGATGAAAACGTGTTCCTGGGGCTGGGCACGCAAGTGCCCGGCTGCGAACAGGTCGGCAGTGAAAAACTCTGCCGCCGCCAGCTGGTATCGCAGAAATACCGGGTGGTGATGCAGTTTGGCGACCAGCTGGGAGATTTTGTCGAGATTCGCAGCAATACCCCCGAGGCGCGAGCAGCGCTATCCGGGCAATACAGCAGCTGGTGGGGAGAGCGCTGGTGGATGCTGCCCAATCCCAGTTATGGCGGTTGGGAGTCGGCACTGCTTGGCGAAAATCGTCGCGCCTCGCCCGAGGCACGCAGGCGCATCAAGCAAGATGCGCTACAGCAATACAAATAAATCAAATAGTTACCATTGCAAACCTTAGGTGTTGCATAAACTTTTTGGCACGGTTAATCTTCGCCTGCCACAACCTGTCCTCCGGCGTTGCCGGACTTTCAAGGAGACCTGCGTGTCTCCTTTCTTTTTGCACGATGCTTGCCGACAGGCACTGGCTTTGGTCAAGATGCACACATCGTGCTGACGGATACTCAAGCATGCAGAGATTTCATCGTCACTACTGGCAAGGTCTGGCACTGCTTCTGGCTTGCAGTCTGCTGCAGGCCTGTTCGTCATGTTCGCCATGCGCAGTTTTTTCCGGTGCAGATGACAAGCCCGAACATGCCGCAGTACATGGTGCTGACACGCCCAGCGCCGCAGTGACCGATTTGATAGCGCATCTGCGCAATGACGATTTGCCAGCTCTGGCTCGCAGCGCCCTGCCTGCCGGATTGCATGCCGAAGTGGCCACGGCCTGGCAAGAAGGGCGCAGCCGCTGGCCGCTGACCGAGCTGCCGCTGGATGACAGTATTCCGAAGGTTCTGACGGCATTGACTCAGGCCGATGCCGAGTCCAGATTGCAGCAAAGCTTTCGCCAGCAGCTATCCGGCCAGACCCGTGCCATGCAAGATGCTGCGCGCGGGCTGGGCGTGTTTGGCAAGGAGTATCTGGGACGCGAGGGGCATTACAACCTGTCCCAGCGCCAGCATTACACGCAGCTGATTGACGTGTTTTCAAGTTGGGCTGCCAGTGCGCCACTGGGCGATGCCAAGCGTGGCCAGCAAAGCATCGCGCTTTTGGTCAAGGCTGCAGAACAAGGCGGCATCAACAGCGATGAGGATTTTTCCCGGCTGGGACTTGATGCCAGCCTTGAGGGACTGACCCCGCTGTATGTCGCCATCGGGCAAATACTGGAGCTGTACGGGCTGGATATGGCGGCGACGCTTGCCAGCGTCAAAGTGGAAACCGTCAGCGAAGCTGGTGATGAAGCCGAGCTGCGGGTCAGTTACACACTTGCCGGGCGCCCAATCAAAACCGTAATGCAGGCGGTGCGTGTGGATGGTCGTTGGTATCTGGCCGATTATCTGCAGGCCGCGCGCGACAGCCTTGCTGGCAGCCCGATGGAAGCCATCCCGCAGCCCCCGCCTACCGACACGCAGGATGCCCCCGCTGAGCGATAATGCCATCGATGTTGAACCAAAACGCTTTGCCGCCCTCCGAGCCACTGCCGCCCGGGAAAAACACCTCGCCCCAGCGCCCCCCCCAGCCTGGCGTAGCAGCTGCGCGTCCACTTTGGGCACGATTTCTGGGCAAACTGCTGGAGCCCTGGATTGCGCTCAAGATTGAGCCGGAAAGCCCTGCCCAGCATGTCGATGAGCGCCCTATCTGCTATGTGCTGGAAGACTATGGCATCAGCAATGCACTGATTCTGGAGCGTGCCTGTCGTGAGGCCGGGCTGCCTTCACCACTGAAGCCGCTGCACGGCGACCTGCTGGGGCGCAAGCGTGCCTATGTGGCGCTGTCGCGTCGCCATGTCAGCGCCTTGGGGATAACGCCGGGCGCAGAACACAAAACCCATTCCGGCTCGCTGGCGCGCCTGTTACAGGCGCACCGCGACAACCCAGAGCTGGACGTGCAACTGGTGCCGGTGTCAATTTTCGTTGGTCGCGCGCCGGACAAGAACAGCGGCTGGTTTTCAGTGCTGTTTTCGGAAAACTGGACGCTGGTTGGCCGTTTCCGCAAGCTGCTGGCCATTCTGCTCAACGGTCGCGGCACCTTCGTGCGCTTCTCTCCACCGGTGCCACTGCGCGAAATCGTCGATGAGGCACTGCCACCGGAACGCACCGTGCGCAAACTCTCGCGGGTGCTGCGCACCCACTTCCGGCGCATCCGCACCGCCGTTATCGGCCCTGACCTGTCCACCCGGCGCATGCTGATTGACCGGGTACTGGCCGCAGATTCGGTCAAACAGGCGATTGCCGACCAGGCGCGCCGCGAGAGTGGCAAGCAAAAAGGCCAATACAAGGCGGCCTGGAAAAAAGCCCATGGTTATGCCTGGGAAATCGCTGCGGACTATTCGCACCCGGTAGTGCGCTCGGCCAGTTTTTTGCTCACCCCCATCTGGAACCGCATCTATCGTGGCGTGCGCGTCAACCATCTGGAAGCCTTCAAGGCCGCCGCACCCGGGCATGAAATCATCTATGTGCCCAGCCACCGCAGCCATATGGACTATCTGCTGCTGTCCTACATGCTGTACACGCAGGGCATCGTCCCACCACATATCTTTGCCGGCATCAATCTCAACCTGCCGGTCGTTGGCACCCTGCTGCGCAAAGGCGGCGCATTCTTTGCACGGCGCAGTTTCCGCGGCAATGCCCTGTACACGGCGGTATTCCGTGAATACATGGCACTGCTGGTTTCTGGCGGCTATTCCATCGAATACTTTATCGAAGGCGGGCGCTCGCGCACCGGACGGCTGTTGCAACCCAAGGGTGGCACGCTGGCGATGACCGTGCGCGCCTACTTGCGCCAGCCCACCCGTCCGGTGCTGTTCCAGCCCATTTACATTGGCTATGAAAAGCTGATGGAAGGCAACAGCTATCTGGACGAGCTCTCTGGCAAACCCAAGGAGAAAGAATCCATCTGGCAGCTCCTGACCAGCCTACCGCGCGTTCTGCGCAGCAATTACGGGCAAGTGGTGGTGAACTTTGGCGAGCCAATCCGGCTCACCCAGGTGCTGGCCGAAAAAGCCGCAGGCTGGGATGGCAAGCCGGTGGGTGAAGACGAAAAGCCACAGTGGTTCTCCAACACCATTGACCACCTGGCACAGCAAATTCAGGTCAATATCAATCGCGCTGCCGACGTCAATCCCATCAACCTGCTGGCACTGGCGCTGCTGTCCACCCCCAAGAACGCCATGGGCGAGGCAGACCTGCTGGCACAGATTGCCCTGTCCAAAACACTGCTGGCAGAAGTGCCTTACTCGGACTGGGTAACCGTCACCCCGCACAGCCCGCAGGAAGTCGTGGCACAGGGCGAAGAAATCAAGGTGCTGCAACGCATTCGTCACCCACTGGGCGACGTGCTGGAAGTGAGCGCCGAAAATGCCGTGCTGCTCAGCTACTTCCGCAATAATGTGCTGCACCTGTTCACCTCATCGGCATGGATTGCAGTGTGCTTCCAGCACAATCGGCGCCTCTCTCGGCAGTCGCTGATGCAATTGGCGCAAAATGTCTATCCCTTCCTGCAGGCCGAGCTATTCCTGCCGTGGACGGCAGAGCAGTTTGCCGAGCGCATTTCGCGCACCATTGATGTCTTTATCCGCGAAGGCTTGCTGGAGCAAAACGGCGATGGCGACGAGCAGCTTGTGCGCAGTGCCGGCGAGAGCGATGAGCTGTTCCGCCTGCGCGGCCTTGGCAACCCGCTGCAACAGGCATTCGAGCGCTATTACATCGCCCTGTCGGTGCTGGCCAAGAACGGCTCTGGCACTTTGAGCGCAGGCGAGCTGGAAAGCCTGTGCCAACTGGCCGCGCAACGGCTGTCACTGCTGTATGCCCAGACCGCACCGGAGTTTTTCGACAAGTCACTGTTCCGCGGCTTTATCCAGAAACTGCGCGAGCTGGAGCTGGTCTGGACCGATGACAACGCCAAGCTGATGTTCGATGAGCGCCTTACCCAATGGGCACGTGGCGCACGCACCATCTTGAGCCGCGAGCTGCGTCACACCATTGAAAAAGTCAGCCCGGAAGCGGCAAAAACCGTCAACGAAAGTGACCCGGCTCAGGCTTGATGCCACTCGTCTGCTGGAGAAAACCCGCCATTCTTGGCGGGCTTTCCATCGTGAGCACCGACCCCCTTGGCTTGGAGCCTGCTCAAGGCTTCTTGCGCAATGATGGCAGTTCCTGCCGCATCAGGCATTCATGTCCAGCACGATACGGCCTTCAATTTCACCGCGGTGCATACTTGCAAAGACATCGTTGATGTTTTCCAGTCTTTCGGTGGCAACGGTGGCTCTGACCTTGCCTTCGGCAGCAAACTGCAACGATTCTTGCAAATCCAGCCGGGTGCCAACAATCGAGCCACGGACGGTGATACCGTTCAGCACCATGCCGAAGATGTCCAGCGGGAAATCGCCCGGTGGCAGGCCGACCAGCGACATGGTGCCGCCGCGACGCAGCATCCCAGTGGCTTGGGCAAAGGCTTGCGGTGAAACTGCGGTAACCAGCACGCCATGTGCGCCGCCAATTTCCTTCTTCAAAAATGCTGCTGGGTCGGTCTGGCGGGCATTGACCGTGACCGTAGCGCCCAGTCGTTCAGCAAGCTGCAATTTGTCATCGGCTACATCCACGGCGGCAACATTCAGACCCATCGCCTTGGCATATTGCACCGCCATGTGGCCCAAGCCGCCGATACCGGAAATCACCACCCAATCACCCGGACGGGTATCGGTAACTTTCAGCCCTTTGTAAACGGTAACCCCTGCGCACAATACCGGGGCGATTTCCACAAAGCCGATATTGTTCGGCAAATGGCCGACATAGGCGGCATCGGCCACGACGTATTCAGCAAAACTGCCATTGACCGAATAGCCGGTGTTCTGTTGTTGCTCGCACAGTGTTTCCCAGCCGCCGAGGCAATGCACGCAGTGGCCACAGGCTGAATATAGCCAAGGCATGCCCACCCGGTCGCCTTCGCGCAGATGCTTGACGCCTTCGCCCAGCGCCACGACATACCCCACGCCCTCGTGGCCGGGGATGAATGGCGGGTTGGGTTTCACCGGCCAGTCGCCTTCGGCGGCATGCAGGTCGGTATGACATACCCCGCAGGCTTCCACCTTGACCAGAATCTGACCGGGGCCGGGGCGGGGCACGGTAACTTCTTCAATCACCAGCGGCTGGTCAAAGTCGCGTACTACGGCGGCTTTCATGGTTTTGTCCATCATCGTTCTCCGGCTCATAACGGACTTCCACCATGCCAGTTCCGGCTCTGCGGCGCTTGAGCAAAATCAATCCAGTTGCTGCCTTGCGGCAAGCTACAATGCACGGCTGATGAACGCCATTCCATTGACACTGCTTTCCAGCGAAGAAACACCCGCCAGTGTGCAGGTGCCGAACCGCCATGCCAAGCGCGAGGCTGACAAGCTCGGCAAACGCCTGCGTCACCAGGTGGGCAAGGCCATTGCCGATTTCGGCATGATTGAAGAAGGCGACAAGGTGATGGTTTGCCTTTCCGGCGGCAAGGACAGCTACACCCTGCTGGATGTGCTGCTGCAATTGCAGAAGAAGGCGCCGGTGCGTTTTTCCATCACGGCGGTGAATCTCGACCAGAAGCAGCCGGGCTTTCCCGAGCACATCCTGCCCGAATATCTGGCCTCGATCGGCGTGGACTACCACATCATCGAGCAGGACACCTATTCGGTGGTCAGCCGGGTGATTCCCGAAGGCAAGACCATGTGTTCGTTGTGCTCGCGCCTGCGGCGTGGAGCGCTCTACACCTATGCCGAAACGCATGGCTTTACCAAGATCGCACTGGGTCATCACCGTGACGACTTGGTGAATACCTTCTTTCTCAACCTGTTCTTCCACGCCAAGATTTCCGGAATGCCGCCCAAGCTGCTGTCCGACGATGGCAAGCATGTGGTGATTCGTCCGCTGGCCTATGTGGCCGAAGCCGATATCGAGGACTACGCCGCACACAAGGGCTTCCCCATCATTCCCTGCAATCTGTGTGGCAGCCAGGAAAACCTGCAACGGGCGCAGGTGAAAAAGATGCTGCGGCAATGGGAGCGCGAAACCCCCGGCCGTATCGAAACCATCTCGCGCGCCCTGGCCGATATCCGCCCCTCGCAACTTTCCGATGGCAAGCTGTTTGACTTCCTCGCGCTTGGCAGCCGCAGTGATGTCCTGCCCGATGCCCATGCCTGGCTCGCTGGCGGCGACAAGCCGCAGGCCTGATTTTTGGAATACCGATGTTCTTTCGCAATCTCACCCTGTTTCGTTTTCCCACCCAGCTGGATTTTTCCCAGCTCGAAACCCAGCTGGCCGATGCGGCATTGAAGCCGGTGGGCGGCATGGAGCTGTCCTCGCGCGGCTTTATCTCGCCGTTTGGCCGTGGCGAAGCCGATGCCCCGCTGATGCATCGCATCGAAGACTGCATCTGGCTCACCCTGGGCGGCGAGGACAAAATCCTGCCCGGCGCCGTGGTCAACGACCTGTTGCAGAAAAAGATTGCCGAGTTCGAGCAGAAAAATGAGCGCCGCCCCGGCAGCAAAATGCGCAAGCAGATGAAGGAAGACCTTATCACCGAGCTTCTGCCGCGCGCCTTTGTGCGCCCCAGTCGCACCGATGCAATGCTGGATTTGGGGCTGGGCGTACTGGTGGTGGACACTTCTTCGCGCAAAACCGCAGAGACGCTGGTCTCGCAAATCCGCGAAGCGATGAGCAGCTTCCCGGCATTGCCCATCAATGCCGAAATCGCGCCGCGTGCGGTCATGACCGGCTGGATTGCTGGCGATGTGCTGCCCGATGGACTGATGCTCGGCGATGAGTGCGAGCTGCGCGACCCGGCCGATACCGGCGCGGTGGTCAAGGTGCAACGCATGGAGTTGGCCGGCGAAGAAATCGACACCCATCTGCAAGCCGGCAAGCAGGTCAGCCGCCTGGCGCTGGATTTGAACGGGCATCTGAGTTTCGTACTGGGCGAAGATATTGTCGTGCGCAAGTTCAAATTGCTTGATGGCGCCATTGACCAGCTCGAAGGCAGCGAAAACGATGATATGCGTGCCGAGCTGGACGCGCGTTTTGCGCTGATGGCCGGGGAGTTCAAGCAGCTTTTTGCAGTACTGGAGAGCGCACTGAAATTGAGCCGCGCCGATTGAGCCGGCCTCACACATGCCCGACTGGCCTTCAGCAAAGCCGCAAACCGCGGAAGAAAGCGTTGAGCTGTTGCTACCTGACGGCCAGCGAGTGGCCGTTGCCATCCAACGCCACCGGCAGGCAAGGCGCTTCAAGTTAAGCCTTGATGAGCGCGGCGCGCGCCTGACCCTGCCTGCACGCGGCAGCCTGACCCAGGCACTGGATTTTCTGCACGCGCATCGCAGCTGGCTGGCACAGCAGCTGCGTGATATGCAGACCGTACACATCCCCGAACTTCGCGTCGGCCACAGCACGGATTTGCCATTACGCGGGCAACAATTGCCGCTGTGCTGGCAACCGGGGCGTAGCACCCGCCTGCAACAGCAGGGCAATGCCTTGTGTTTTGAAGTCCGCGCATTCGAAGCCTTGCAGGGACAGGCAGCCAATAGCGCCATCCGCCGCGCCCTGCGTGATTTTTATGAAGCGCATGCCCGCGCCGATGTTGCCCACTGGCTGCCGCGCTACCGTGATGGCCTGCCCAAAGCACCCAGCCGCATCCAGCTCAAACGCACGCGCTCACGTTGGGGCTCCTTGTCATGGCATGGCACGCTGGCGCTGGACTTGGCACTGATTCTTGCCCGCCCCAGCGCTTTTGAGTATGTGCTGGTGCACGAGCTATGCCACCTGATTCATCACAACCACTCGCCCGCGTTCTGGCATGAAGTCGAGCAGCGCTTTCCCACCTGGCGCGACGAACGCGACTACCTGCGCCAGCATGGCCTGCAACTGAAAACCCGGCTCCAATATTTGCTGGGCTAGTCCCACTACTTTCCTGCTGGCACCTGTCTGTATGCCCAACTGGCTTTAACATGACAGGCCTTCACTCATGCAGGGTTTGCCATGACGCTTTCCGAACAACGCCGCTGGGTGGCTGAAGCCATCGCCACATTGCAACGCGAAGCCGCACGCTCGGCTGATACGCATTTGCTGCATATGCGTTTCCCCGGCTTTGCCGGCATTGATTTCTATCTGAAAGATGAAGCCGCGCACCCCACCGGCAGTCTGAAGCATCGGCTGGCTCGTTCGCTGTTTTTATATGCACTGTGCAATGGCCGCCTGAAGCCGGGGCAGGCCGTGGTGGATGCCTCATCGGGCAGTACGGCGATTTCCGAAGCCTGGTTTGCGCGTATGTTGGGATTGGAATTCACGGCGGTGATGCCGGACTGCACCGCACCGGGAAAAATCGAGGCAGTACGCGCCCTGGGTGGCAAGGCTGACCTCACCCCGCCAGGCAAATGCACCCAGGCGCGGGCGCGTGAGATCGCTGCCGATGGCGCCTGTTTTCTTGACCAGTTTGGCCTGGCCGAGCGCGCTACCGACTGGCGTGGCAACAACAATATCGCCGAGTCCATCCTGGGGCAGTTGCAGAAAGAAACCCATCCGCATCCCGCATGGATTGTCTGCGGCGTGGGCACTGGCGGCACTTCCGCCACCATTGGCCGCTACCTGCGCTATCGTGGTCTTGAGACACAGCTTTGCGTCGCCGAACCCGAGGGCATGGTATTTGGCAAGGGCTGGCAGGCACGTGACCGTGACGCACAAGTCGAGTGCCTGAGCCTGATTGAAGGTATTGGCCGCCAAAAAGTGGAGCCCAGCTTTCAGTTCGATGTCGTGGATCGGGTCATCGAAGTCGCAGATAGCGGCTCCATTGCCGCGATGCTGCTCTTGGAGCGCCTGCTTGGCTTCCGCTATGGCGGCTCTTCCGGCACCAATTTTGTGGCCTGTTTGCAACTGGCTGCGGAAATGAAGCAGACCGGTCAAACCGGCAGCATCGTCACCTTGCTGTGTGACCGGGGCGAGCGCTATGCCGCCACCTTGTATGACGCGGCCTGGCGCGATGCACGTGATATTGAGTTGACGGCATGGACAAGCCGGCTGGAAAACACTTTGAAAACAGGCGTATTCACGGATTGAAGCTCCACTCTTATCACATTGGCTCGGCCAAGCCTTTCATGCCGCCACTGACTGCAAGCCGTGCTTGATAGCCCTGCATTTCCTCAGCGCAGATTCCGGACAGGGCGCAAGAATTCAAAGCGGAAAATCTCACGTACGGGTTAGTTGCGACTATTACAGCCAACCTCGATTGCGACTAATTTTGTTATAATGTTCCGGGTTCCGGGTTCCGGGTTCCGGGTTCCGGGTTCCGGGTTCCGGGTTCCGGGTTCCGGGTTCCGGGTTCCGGGTTCCGGGTTCCGGGTTCCGGGTTCCGGGTTCCGGGTTCCGGGTTCCGGGTTCCGGGTTCCAGAAGCTGCTCAAGCTGATCCGCAGGCATCGGCGTATAGAACAGATAGCCCTGAAACATGTCGCACCCTTCATTACGCAGGATGGCGGCTTGGTATTCTGTCTCCACCCCTTCTGCCACAACCCGCAACCCCAGTGCATGGGACATGGCTATCACGCCACGAATCAAATGATAGGCATCGGCAGAGTGATCCAGTGCCTGCACAAAACTCTTGTCGATTTTCAATACATCAAAACCGAAATTTTGCAGATACGATAAATTGGAGTATCCCACGCCAAAATCATCAATGGCGATTTTCACGCCCAAGTCTTTCAGCTTGTTTATCCAAGTGTGGTTGCGCTCACTATTGCGCAGCATTTCGCTTTCAATCAGCTCAATTTCCAGCCTGTCCGGTGGCAACCCACTTTCATGCAGTGCAGCTTGAACAGCAGAATGCAGGCTTTCAATATTCAGCCTTTTCAAAGAGATATTGACGGAAACAGTTAACTGCGTCCAACCAAGCTCGTGCCACTGCTTGCAGCGATAGCAGGCCTCACGCAATACCCAGGCATCCAGCTCACGCACAAGGCCTGTTTCTTCAGCCAACGGAATAAATTCCGCAGGCAAAACCTCACCGCCATCTGGCAAATACCAACGTGCCAGTGCCTCCATACCAATCAAGGCATTATCAGAGGCTCGTATTTTGGGTTGAAATTGCAAAGATAGCTCATTATTGGTGATGGCAGACCGCAAAGCATGCTCCATATGCAAGCGTCGGTCAGCAGCAACACTCATTTCTTCTGAGAAGAACCGGTAACAGCCACGGCCACTGCTTTTGGCATGATACATCGCCGTATCAGCCTGCCTCATCAAATCATCGGCAGTGGTATTTTCCTGTGGATACAAACTAATGCCGATACTGGCGCCGACATGCAGTTCATGACCATCAACATAAACCGGACGTGCGACCTCGCCAAGAATATCCAATGCTACGCGACTGGCATCCGGCGCACACGCAATCCGGGTCAACAATATGACGAACTCATCCCCGCCCAAGCGACTGACTGTGTCATCTTCGCGAACAGTACCCTTCAGTCGCTTGGCAATTTGTTGCAGCAGCCGGTCACCAAAAGCATGACCCAGCGAATCATTGATGTTTTTGAAATTATCAAGATCGATAAACATCAATGCGATATATCGTTCCTCGCGCTTGGTATGCAGCATGGCCTGCTGCAAGCGCTCTTGCAGCAAAGCCCGATTGGGAAGTCCAGTCAAATGATCATATTGCGCCATATGCAGCATTCGGTTTGCCATGGCGCGCGATTCACTGATGTCGCTGGCAAACAAGAATACGCCTTCCACTTTTCCTTTTATTTCGTTGGGAATGACACTGACATCCAGCACCCGATCTGGTGGAATCTCAGCCTCGTATCGTTGCACCTCCCCCTGCATGGCCTTGGC
This sequence comes from Lysobacteraceae bacterium NML03-0222, assembly GCA_002798195.1. Taxonomy (GTDB): domain Bacteria; phylum Pseudomonadota; class Gammaproteobacteria; order Xanthomonadales; family Xanthomonadaceae; genus Solilutibacter. The sequence continues at coordinate 57,042 of NWQM01000011.1, forward strand.
GATGGCTTGCAAGTGCGGGCTGTTTTTTCCGGCTGTCAAAAAGCTCTCATCCAGTGATTGACCTATCACCTTCTCAATATTGGTATTAGCCCAGTCCTCATGACGCTTGTTGGCATAAGTGATTTGGTTGTGCTGGTCAATATAGGTAATAATCGCCGGCACGTTATCCATGATGAGGCGCATTTCATGTTCACTTTTCAGCGCCTTGGCGCTCATCTTGGCCGCAATCATCTTGGCACGAAACTGCATACTGGCAAGTTGACGAATCAGGGCGGCCAGCATCAGTGCCAGTAGCCAACAGGCCAGCAGCATCAAGTCGATACCCAGCACTTGCGGCATCAGCTGTACATTGGCTGACTCCACTTTCAATGTGAACAGGTGGCCATTAAAGTCAATCTGTTTCAGATATGAGAAAGTCGGCAGCACATTGGGGTTGCGCTCTGCACTACTGTAAAGCAGCTTGTCACTGTTGACCTCTGCGCCCTCGTACAGGCAAAGGCGCATGCCTTCTGGCAGATTCACAACCGACTGCATCATCGTTTTAATATGAATCCCCGCATTGACAAAGCCAATCAGTTGCTCACGCCGCGCCTGCAGGGTTTGCGGTATTTCGCTATTCGAGTAAACCGGCATAAACAGTATCAAGCTGAGACTTTTATTGAATGCCTCAGGCATCGTGTGCAGCCTAAAAGGAGGGGAAAGAATGGATTTTCCTGTATCGCGCGCCTGCGCCATGGCCATACTGCGTATGGGCTCGGCCTGCATATTGAAGCCAATGGCACCACGGGTGTCTTCATTGAAGGGCGCGATATAGCGCACCGGAACATTATCCGGGCTCACGACAGGTGCCCAGGTTACTCCCCAAATGCCTGGATAATTATTGGGAATATCCAGATGCTCGCCATATTTGCGCCACTCCTCAGGGCTGATATCAGGTGAAGCCGCCAATATCCCTCGGGTAGCCATAAGTACGCGCCGATAGGAGTTCAGCCGCATTCTCAACACATCCATGCTACTGGTTGCATGGTGCTCAAAATAATTGCGGGCAGAAATTGCTCGACGCGTGCGCGTCACATCCCAGAGCCAAGTTCCCAGAAGCCCTACGACCAGCAGCACCAGCAGCGGCAGTCCCCGAGCCAGAAATTTCTCTTTACGGGTCAATACCCCACTGCGCATCATGCGTCGTCTCCCCCCATCAAGACAGACGGGCATCATAACCTGTCGTTGAGAACAAGCTACATCTTCACAACAACAGTCGCAGCATCAATCAGGCATGCGACCGAACAGCAAGGCCGCATTGGTGCCGCCAAAGCCGAAGCTGTTGGACATCACCGTATCAAGCCGTGCCGTGCGGGTTTGGCGCAGGATGGGAAAGCCCTCGCAACGAGCATCCAGCTTTTCGATATGGTGCGAAGCCGCCATGAAACCATCGCGCATCATCAAAAGGCAATAAATCGCCTCATGCACACTGGCTGCACCCAGCGAGTGGCCGGAAAGTGCCTTGGTGGAAGAAATCGGCGGCATGGCATCAGCAAAAACCTCGGCAATCGCGCCAAGCTCTGTGATATCACCCAAGGGCGTGGATGTGCCGTGGGCATTGAGGTAGTCAACCGGCCGGTCAATACCTGCCATCGCCATCTGCATGCAGCGTACTGCGCCCTCGCCGCTGGGCGCGACCATATCCGCACCGTCGCTGGTCACGCCATAGCCCAGCAGCTCGGCATGGATACAGGCACCGCGCTTTTGTGCATGCGCCAGGCTTTCCAGCACCAGCATGCCGCCACCGCTGCCGATGACGAAGCCATCGCGGTCGGCATCATACGGACGCGAGGCGCGGGCGGCATCTTCATTGAAGTGGGTGGAAAGCGCGCCCATGGCATCGAACTGGCAGCTCATGCCCCAGTGCAGCTCTTCGCCGCCACCGGCAAACATGATGTCCTGGGCGCCATGGCGAATCAGATCGGCCGCCGCACCGATACAGTGCGCAGAAGTGGCGCAGGCCGCAGACAGCGAATAACTCACGCCCTTGATTTTGAAGGCCGTGGCCAGCGCCGCCGATACCGTGCTGCACATGGTGCGCGGCACCATGTAGGGGCCAACCTTGCGCACCCCTTTTTCTCGCATCAGGTCGGCAGTGGCGATTTGCCACTCGGGCGAGCCGCCGCCGCTACCGGCAATCACGCCCACGCGCGGATGGCTGATGGCTTCAAGCGTCAGCCCAGCATCCATCATGGCGTCTTCCATCGCCACTGTCGCATAGGCAGCCGCATCGCCCATAAAGCGCTTTTGCTTGCGGTCAATGCGCGCCTCAAGATCGATATCGCATACCCCTGCTACCTGCGAGCGCATGCCGATTTCGGCATATTCAGGCATGGCACGGATACCACTGCGACCTTCGCGCAGCGCACGGCTAACATCATCTGCACGATTCCCCAGCGGCGAAACAATGCCAAAGCCGGTAATCACCACGCGTTCAGAAGCAGGACGGTACATCAAAAGTCCTCCGTGGACTGGAACAGCCCCACACGCAGGTCTTTGGCCGTGTAAATCTCGCGGCCATCCACCAGAGTGCGACCATCGGCAATGACCAGGCGCAGCTTGCCACGTAGTACGCGGCGAATATTGATTTCATACTGCACCTGGCGGGCAGCCGGCAGGATTTGCCCGGTGAATTTGACCTCCCCCACCCCCAGTGCGCGACCACGACCTGGCTCGCCCAGCCATGGCAGATAAAAGCCGGTGAGCTGCCACATCGCATCCAGCCCCAAACAGCCAGGCATCACCGGGTCACCTTCAAAATGGCAGGCAAAGAACCAGAGTTCGGGATGGATATCGAACTCGGCACGAATCACACCCTTGTTATAAGCCCCGCCGATCTCACTGATTTCGGTGATACGGTCAAACATCAGCATCGGCGGCGCCGGCAGCCTGGCATTGCCTTCACCGAACAACTCGCCACGCGAGCACGCCATGAGGGCTTCGCGGTCGAAACTGGAAGGGCGAGTCATTGGCATCATCCTGCACTTTGTGAATAAAGTAGCGAGTTTAGGCAATCAACCCCGCCATGCGCGCCTGTATGGATGCGATTCAAGTCCACCCAAACTGCACCGCTATGGTCAGCTTGCAAAAACCCCGGGGCTCTGACCCCGGGGTTTTGTCTTGTTGCTGTACTTTCCAGCCTGAATCAGGCCAGTGGAGGCCTTGGCCTCCACCGGCAGTGGCTCAGAACTTGAAGGTGAAGCGGGCATGGGCGCCGTGGTCATTGCCTTCATCGGCATACTGACCGCTATAGCCCACTTCCAGCAGGCTGCGCTCGCTCATGCGCGCGGCAACCCCCAGATCCGCCACAGTGGCCTTCTTCGCCACCGGTGCGCCCAGTACGGCAAACGCCGGGCTGCCATTGAACGACTGCACGCTGGCCGCAGACAGATCACCCGAGGCATGGCGGTAGCCCACCCCTGCGCGCAGGCTCAGCCAGGTGGCGTCCTGCTGGCTGCCTGCCAGGTTCAGGCTGGCACGCACCCCGCCGGTGGTCACCTTCAGGTCGTTGCTCTGACCCACGGCACCAAGTGCTGCCGGGCTGCTGCCCATTTCCCTGAAGCCATCCGTCTTCACCCGCACATCGGCATATTGCAGGTACGGCTCGGCCTGGAAGCGTTCGCCGCCAAACAGATAGCCCACTTCCACAAAGCCCTGACGGGTCTTGGCGCTGTAGTCGCTGTTGAGGCCGGCGCTGAAGCCGGCGAAGTTCACCGTGCGCTTGACGTCAATGTCCTGTTTGCCATGGGTGTAGCCGGCAAACACGCCAAAGCCGTTCCAGCGACCGCCCACATGCAGACCGAGGCTGTTGTTGCGGACTTCAAACTTCGAGCTGCGGTGGCCGATGTTGCCATCCAGACGACCGCTGCCGCCGAACAGGCCAATGCGCAGTGGGCTGTAAAC
>NWQM01000006.1 GCA_002798195.1 Lysobacteraceae bacterium NML03-0222
CCGCCAGACCCTGCGCATGATACTGGCGCTGCCAGCCGGAGATGATGCGGGTACTGCCCCGGATATTGAATAGCGCCATCGCCTCGCGCACCGACAGCCCCTCTTGCGCTATCCGTTGCAGCACCGACAACTTGAAGTCTGCACTGTAGCGACTGAGCTTCCTGCGCAGTCCTTGCACGCCATGCGCTTGATAAGCCTTGACCCAGCGCCTGACCGTCGCATGATCAAGGCCATAACGCTGCGCGATGGTTCCAAAGCCTGACACTCCTGATGCGTAGCTTTGCACTACGCCCAGCTTGAAGGCCTCACTGTACTTCGCCATGAAAAACACCCCAAAGGTTGGATGGGTGTCCAACTTTTGGGGTGCAGTTCAAATACCGGGGCTTGCAGTTTCAAGGCAGGCTCATCAAGGCCGGCGTTCAAGTTCGGCATCATCACGGGCTTTGGGCATCAAATCCTGCTTGGTGACGGTCAAAACGCCCACGGTCAAGAGAGCACAGGCCACGAAAATCGAGGACACCGTACCGACAATGGCGCCAATCATCTGTGTCAGTGCCAGACCTTGCAGCGATTCGCCGCCAAACAGGAACAGCGCCAGCACCGACAGGAAGAACACCGCCGAGGTGATGATGGTACGTGAGAGGGTCTGATTGATGGAGGCATTGAACACTTCAAATGGCGTGCCGCGCATGCTGCGGAAGTTCTCGCGCACGCGGTCGAACACCACGATGGTGTCGTTGATGGAGAAGCCCATCACTGCCAACAGGCCCGCCAGCACGGTGAGGTCGAATTCTCGCCCGGTGAGTGCGAAAAAGCCGGCCGCCACCAGCACGTCGAACAAGGTGGTGATGCTGGCGACCACGGCGAATTTCCATTCAAAGCGCAGGCTGATGTAAATCAGAAACCCAATCAGCACGAAGGTAATCGCTTGCAATGCCTTGCTGGTGAGCTCCGAGCTGACCAGGGCGCTGATGGATTCGCGGCTTTTGAGCTCAACCGGGTTATCTGCGCTATCAAGTGCGCTGACGATGGCATTGGACTGCGCCACGCTGTTATCCAGCCTATCGCCCTGCCCCTGCTCGGCACGCAGGCGTACCAGCACATCGGTGCCATTGCCAAAAGCCTGCACCTGGGCTTTCTCAAAGCCGGCAGCCGCCAGCTTGCCACGCAGTTGCTCGACATTCGGGGCTTTCTCAAAGCCCAGTTCAATCGCAGTACCGCCGGTAAAGTCCAGGCCGAAATTGAAGCCCTTGATGGCGATACCGGCCAGTGCCACCACCAGCATGAGCGCGGCAGTCACCATGCCAAACCAGCGCACCCGCATGAAGTCGAACTGGGTCGAGCTGGGAATGAGTGTCAACGGAAAAATCTTCATCTATGCGTTCCTCAAATCGCCAGCGTCTTGAGCTTGTTGCGACGGCCATACATCAGCGTGGCAATGGCGCGGGTCACGGTCAGGGCGGTGAACATCGATGCCAGGATGCCGATGATGAGGGTCACCGCAAAGCCCTTCAGCGGGCCGGTACCAAAGGCGTATAGCGCCACACCTGCCAGGATGCCGGTGACGTTGGCGTCGAAAATCGAGCTCGATGCCTTGTCATAGCCTTCGGCAATCGCCGCCTTGGGCGGCATGCCCGCACGCAGCTCCTCGCGGATACGCTCGTTGATCAGCACGTTGGCGTCCACCGAAAGACCGATGGACAGCGCAAGCCCGGCAAAGCCCGGCAAGGTCATGGTGGCGCCAAATACCGACAATACCGCCGCCACAATCACCAGGTTGAACAGCAACGCCACCGAGGTGATGAGACCGAACATGCGGTAATAGATCATGAAAAACACCAGGGTGAACAAGAACGCATACAGCACCGCACGCACCCCGCGTTCGACGTTTTCCTTGCCAAGGCTCGGGCCAATCACGCTCTCGGCCACAAAGTCCATGGGCGCGGCCAGTGCGCCGGACTTGAGCTGCTTGGCCAGGCTCTGCGCTTCTTGCTGCGAAAGCCCGGTGGTCTGAAAGTCCTTGCCGAACACGCCCTGGATGGTCGAGGCGCTGATGACGCGCTCCTCAATGCGCGAAGTCTGCACTTCTTCACCATCAACCATGCTCACCGTCGGCACACGCTCGATATACACCACGCCAAGGCGTTGGCCGACGTTTTCCATGGTGTGCTCCAGCATGCGCTTGCCGCCTGCGGCATTCAGGGTGATGGATACGGCCGGCGAGCCATGCTGGTCGGTGGCCGGCAGCGCCGAAAGCAACTCATCGCCGGAAACCAGCACCCGCTTGGACAACAGAATCGGCGCGCCATTTTGCTGGCGATACAGGCGCGAATCCGGCGGCACCTGTCCGCTGGCCTCGGCGGCCGCTGCGGTCGCTTCATCACCGGTCACCGCGCGGAATTCCAGCGTCGCAGTCGCGCCAATCTGGCGCTTGGCCTCGGCCGTGTCCTGCAACCCAGGCAATTGAATCACCAGGCGGTCATTGCCCTGCCGCTGCAGCACGGGCTCGGCCACACCCAAGGCATTGATACGGTCGCCAATCACGGTACGGTTCTGATCCACCGCCTCCAGCGCAATCTTGTTGATTTCCGTCTCCGGCAGTCGCGCGAGCAAGGTATTGCCATCCTGCACGCCCCAAGTAAAACCGGGGCCACCTGTCATCGGATTGCCCAAAGCATCTGTCAGCACTTTCTGTGCATCATCATTGGCAACGTCAGGCTCCAAGCTCACCACGATGGCATTGTCCGCACGCAGATCCACCGCGCGATATTTCAAATTGGCATCGCGCAACGCCGCACGCATATTGTCGGCATAGGCCTCCAGGCGTTTTTCCAGTGCGGCCTTTTGATCAACCTGCATCAAAAAATGCACCCCGCCCTGCAGGTCAAGCCCCAGCGACATCGGCTTGGCCCCCAGGCTTTGCAGCCAGCCGGGCACCGAGGACAACAGGTTGAGCGCCACCGCATATTCCTGGCCCAGTGCCTCACGAATGGCCGCCTGTGCCTTGGCCTGCTGTCCGGTATCGGCAAGCCTTACAGCTACGGTGCCGGGTTTGGACAGGTCGATGGCTTTGGGCTGAACTTCCGCACTCAACAATGCGGCATTGACGGCCGTGCGCACTGACTCAACATCCGCATCACTCAAGGTGCCGCGCGCAGCGGTCACCTGTACCGAGGGGTCTTTCGGATACAAATTGGGCAGGGCATAAACCGTGCTCAAAATCAGCACGAATACGATGAGAGCATATTTCCAGCGAGGAAATTCAAGCATGGCGTTCACCCGCGCGAGCAGTATCGCGCGACTCCAAAAACGAAAGGAAAGAATCAGGCAGCTTTCAGGCTGCCCTTGGGCAGCACCGCGGCGATGGCGGCTTTTTGTACACGCACGCGCACATTGTCAGCCACTTCCACAGTGACAAAGCTCTCGCCAATATCGGTTACCACGCCCGCCAGACCGCCATTGGTGATGACTTCATTGCCCTTTTCCAAAGCACCCAGCATGGCGCGATGCTCCTTGGCACGCTTCATCTGCGGGCGAATCATCAAAAAATAAATGATGGCAATCAGCACCAGCGGGAACAGCAAGCTCCCCATCATGCTCGGCTGTGCCGCAGCGCCAGTAGCCTGCTGGGCGTAGGCGGCGGGAATTACAAAATCAATAAGGTTCATGGTTCAGCTCTATAGAAATCGAACGGGCAATTATATGCCATGTCAATGACCCGTCTCCTCGGCTTCAAACACAACAAAAGCGGGCAAGTGCCCGCTTTTGTTGTTCACAAATACTGCATGCGGAATCTTATTCTGCTGCAGTCTCGCCTTCTTCCACCGCCTTCATCGACAGGCGGATGCGGCCTTGCTTGTCCACTTCCAGCACCTTGACCTTGATCACATCGCCTTCCTTCAGCTTGTCGCTGACCTTTTCCACGCGCTCGCTGGAGATCTGCGAGACGTGTACCAGACCATCCTTGCCGGGCAGGATGGTGACGAAAGCACCGAAGTCCATGATCTTGACGACCTTGCCTTCGTAGATGCGACCGGGCTCAACATCGGAAGTGATCTGCTCGATGCGGTTCTTGGCCGCCATCGCTGCGGCATTGTTGACCGAGGCAATGGTGATGGTGCCATCGTCCTGGATGTCGATTTGCGTACCGGTTTCCTTGGTAATCGCCTGGATGGTGGCGCCCCCCTTGCCGATGACCTCGCGAATCTTGTCCGGGTGAATCTTGATGGTCAAAAGGCGCGGTGCGTATTCGGACAGCTCGGTACGTGCACTGGTGATGGCCTTGGCCATTTCACCCAAGATATGCAGGCGACCTTGCTTGGCCTGTGCCAGCGCCACCTTCATGATTTCTTCGGTGATGCCCTGAATCTTGATGTCCATTTGCAGGGCGGTGATGCCTTGCTCGCTACCGGCGACTTTGAAATCCATATCGCCGAGGTGGTCTTCATCACCGAGGATGTCGGAAAGCACCACGTATTCGTCGCCTTCCTTGACCAGGCCCATGGCGATACCGGCCACCGGACGCTTCACCGGCACACCGGCATCCATCAGCGCCAGCGAGGAGCCGCACACAGAGGCCATCGACGAGGAGCCGTTGGATTCGGTGATTTCCGAGACCACACGCACGGTGTAGGGGAATTCCTCGATGCTCGGCATCATCGCCAGCACGCCACGCTTGGCGAGGCGGCCGTGACCGATTTCACGGCGCTTGGGCGCGCCAAAACGACCGGTTTCACCCACCGAGTACGGCGGGAAGTTGTAATGGAACAGGAAGTTTTCCTTCCACTCGCCAGCCACGTCATCGATGATCTGGCCATCACGGGCAGTGCCGAGGGTGGTCACCACCAGTGCCTGGGTTTCACCACGGGTGAACAGCGCCGAACCATGCACGCGCGGCAGCACGCCAACCTTGCAGCTAATCGGGCGCACATCGGTCAGGCCGCGGCCGTCGATACGCTTCTTGGTGGCCAGCACCGATTGGCGCATGGTCTGGTATTCCTGCTCGCCAAACTCCTTGAGCAGGTCGGCAATCTTCCAGCCTTCGGCCTCCACCTTCGGCGAGAGGCGGTCGGCAATGTCCTGACGCAGGGCATTGATTGCCTCACGACGATCGAGCTTGTCGATAATCTGGAAGGCACCTTTGAGCTTGTCACCGATATTGCTGATGACTTCGCCAATCAGGCTCTCGTTCTTGGCCGGGGCTTCCCATTCGCAAGGCTTGACGCCTGCCTCAGCCACCATGGCATTGATGGCATCGATCACCACCTGCATTTGGCGATGACCGAACATCACCGCGCCGAGCATCACTTCTTCGGACAGCTCACGGGCTTCGGATTCGACCATCAGCACCGCTTCGCGGGTACCGGCGACCACCAGCTCCAGATCGGAATCCTTCAGCTCGCTGACCGTGGGGTTCAACAGGTACTCACCATTCTTGTAGCCGACTTTGGCCGCACCGATCGGGCCCTGGAACGGGCTGCCGCACAGTGCCAATGCTGCCGAGGCACCAATCATCGCCAGCACATCGCCTTCCACTTCCGGGTTCAACGACATCAGCTGGCAGATAATCTGCACTTCGTTCTTGTATTCCTCGGGGAACAGCGGGCGAATCGGACGGTCAATCAGGCGGCTGATCAGCGTTTCCTTTTCGGTGGGGCGACCTTCACGCTTGAAGAAGCCACCGGGAATGCGGCCACCGGCGTAGAACTTTTCCTGATAGTCCACGGTCAGCGGGAAGAAGTCCTGACCTTCACGGGCGGCCTTGGCGGCCACGGCAGTGGCGAGCACCACGGTGCCGTCGCAGGACACCATGACTGCGCCGCCAGCCTGGCGGGCGATTTCGCCGGTTTCAAGGGTGACGGTCTTGCCGCCGTACTGGAAGGTTTTGGTGATTTTGGCCACGTCGGTTCCTTTGGATGCCTCAAGGCCCCTGCCTCAAGGCGATGATGATGAGCGGGTAAAACGATTGAAAGTATGTTGCACAAAAACAAACCGCAGCACTTTGCGAGTGCTGCGGTTCGAGAGTCTTAACGACGCAGACCCAGCTTCTGAATCAGCGCCTTGTAACGCTCGGCGTCCTTGCGATGCAGATAGTCGAGCATGCTGCGGCGCTGGTTGACCAGCTTCAGAAGGCCACGACGGCTGTGGTGGTCTTGCTTGTGAACCTTGAAGTGCTCGGTCAGCTGTTGAATGCGTGCAGTCAGCAGCGCCACTTGAACTTCCGGCGAGCCGGTGTCGTTGGCACCACGCTGATGGTCTTTGATAATTTGGGCGGTATCGATGGACATGATTGTGTCTCTTGGGTAGATGCGTGACCGGCAGGAACGCCCCTTCCGCCTGAGTTTCGGGGACGCACCGCAGGTTCGCCGCGAGCGAATGAAAAATGCCGCGCAAAGCGGCGCGCGGATTATAAACCCACAGCCAACCCCAGACAAGGCAGCCCAGCCCCCAGAAGCCGCCTTCTTAAATCCCGGCAGCGAACATTACCCCTTGCCGCAGCCACTGACGCTGGCGACGGCATCGTGGGCGTGCAGGCTTTCAAGATGCGCCACGCGCGCCTGCCATTGACCTATCGGCAATGCACAAAGCGCCGCGCCCACGCGCCGGGCAGCGTCTTCACAGAACATCAGGTTCTCGGCATTGACGCGGGCAAAAGCTTGTTCGTCCTCGCGTTTGACGGCTGTTTGCACCGGCGTGCCCAGTGCCTGCTCCAATGCATTGACCAGGGTTTCTATCGGCAAGCTGTCAAAGTCCGTAGCCAGCTGGACGTTGACTTCGGCCACGCTGCGCTGGGCGTGCGGCGTGGCAGCAAGCCCGGCCTTGGAAGCCAGCCAGGTTTTCGCTTCATCCACATCGACTGACTCTCTTGCGAAGGCAGCAGCGAAAGCATCGGCATTGAGTTGCCGTGAGAGCGCTGCCGAGGCCGGGCAGGTACTGGAATATTCCACCGCCACTTGCAGTCGGGCATCAAGCTCACCCTTGGCATTGGCTTCCAGCGTCAGGCTAACCGGATAACGCCGCCAGCCCTGGTTATCGCTGAGCAACGCAGGACGCAATAACAGACGCTCAAACCGCAGTCGCAGCCGGGCGCGATTTGCCAACCCCTGCTGGGAAGCAATCAGCACCTGCATCAGCGCGCCCAGGGATGCCGCATCAAGCCGGGTTTCCGGCAACGCCGTCTGTGTGTGCAGGTACAGCCGCGACATATGAATGCCACGCTTGTCGGCATCGTCCAGACTGACGGCCACATCCACCTGTGCCGGCACTTGCAGTGTTTCATCCAGTCGCAGTGGCAGGGCGATATTGTCCATGCCGACCCAATCCAGCGGCCGCGCAAGCTGCGCAGCTTCAAAGGCGACATCAGGAAGCGGACGGGGATTGGACATGGGTGAACTCAAATGAGAATGAATCGCGCATTTTAGGGCGTGTTGCCCGCACGTGCTGCCTGCCAGCTGCAACACAGTGTTTGCCAGGCAGAGAGCGCCCCCCCGCGCTGCTGGCGGGCACGGGCAAGTGCCGAGAGCACCCGGCGCGGCCGGGTTCCCCCAGTGGCCTTGGGCGGTGTTTGCCCAAGTATCAGCAAGAGGTCGTGATAAAGGCGCCCCCTGCCCTCGGTATTTTCAGCGAACAAAGCCTGCTCGATATCGGCCAGAGCCGCGGCCAATTGCTGCAAACCGGCATCATCGGCCGGATTCAGCATGGCAGGCAATGTCGCGGCCAGCGCATCCCAAGGCAAGGCATTGCGCGCCAGCCCCTGCCCCAGTGGATGACGGCGCGCGCCCTTGCCCCAGGCGCGCAATTCTTCTTGCCACCAGGCGAGCTTGGCAGCGGCAGGGGTCGGCTCCAGCCCGGCCATTTCCGTCAGCGCAGCAAACAGTGCGAACCATTGCTCGGCCAATGCCCGCTGCGGCTCGGGCACGAATACCCGGGCAATCCGCCATTCTGGCAAGGATCTCTGCCAGGCTTCGATAAAACTTTGTGCTTCTGGAGATTCGCTCACGGCCAGTTCCGTGCATCCAGCAGCGCATCAATCGCGTCAATATTCCTGTCCGCCCCCCAGGCCAGCGGGTCGTCATCGCTGCGGCGATAGCCCCACAGTGCGGCGATGGCAGGCATCCCGGCTGCATGGGCGGCTTCAATGTCGCGGCGATCATCGCCAATATAGACGGCATCGGCAGGCGCAAAGCCCAGCGTATCGCAGGCATACAGCAGCGGCAGCGGATGCGGCTTGCGCTCAGGCAAGCTATCCCCGCCCAGCAAAATGGCGCTGCGCTTTTCCCAACCCAAATGCGGCATCAGCGCCTTGGCAAAACGGATCGGCTTGTTGGTGATGATGCCCCAGCGGCTACCGGCCGCCTCCAGCGTGTCCAACAGGTTTTCGACGCCATCAAAAGCCGCGCCGTATTGCCCCAGCACAGTGCCGTAAATTTCCAGGAACTCCGGTACGGCGGCGATGACTGCTTCTTCGCTCCAGTCCGGGAAAGCGGCGCCCACCATGGCGCGCGCGCCACGCGAAACATGCGGGCGGACTTCCTCCAAGGCCAGTGCCGACAAGCCACGCCGCGCACGCATCTGGTTGATGGTCGCCACCATGTCCGGGGCGCTATCGAGCAAGGTGCCATCCAGATCAAACAGCACCAGCGCCGGAAATGCGCTCACGCCAGCGTCCCCTTGCGCGCGCAGGCGAGGTAGTTCACATCCACGCGCGTTGACAGCCGTGCCGCATTGCGCCACGGCTCATAGGCAAGGCCTGAGACATCATGCAAATCCAGCCCGGCAGCACGTAACCAGGCCGCCAGCTCCGATGGCTTGATGAAACTGCGGTAGTCATGGGTGCCGCGCGGCAGCAGACGGGCAATGTATTCAGCACCGACAATCGCCAGCGCAAATGCCGCCGGGGTGCGGTTGAGCGTGGAAAGAAACAGCTGACCACCGGGCTTCAAAAGCTTGGCGCAGGCGGCGATGATGCTGGCAGGCTCAGGCACATGCTCCAGCATTTCCATGCAGGTAATGGCATCGAACTGCTCCGGCATTTCTTCGGCAAGCGACTCCACCGTCTGCACGCGGTAATCGATAGTCAGACCCGCCTCAAGTTGATGCAGCTCAGCCATTTCCACCAAGGGCGCGGCCATGTCGATGGCCGTCACCTGCGCGCCGCTTTTTGCCAACGCCTCCGAAAGCAGGCCACCACCACAGCCCACATCCAACACTTTGGCGCCTTGCAGCGTCTGGTAGCGCGCCACATAGGACAGCCGTGCCGGGTTCAGCGCATGCAGCGCCTTTTGCGGGCCGTCTTTGTCCCACCAGCGGCTTGCCAAGGCCGCGAACTTTTCCACTTCTTGCGGATTGACGTTGTTCATTCACTTTCCGATCTATTTTCTTCTGCCGCCAACAGCATGAGCGATAGGCTCGGCGCTGGTCTGGCAGGCAGAACAGGGGCGTGCAATTATGCGTCAATCGCGCATCAAACAAGCCGCCATGTGCCCTGAACACCAAGATTTTCCACCTTCGGCACTGCCCGAGCGCCCCAAATTTACCGCCTGGCGCGCGCAACGACTGGCCGATTTCCACCAGCGCTGGCAGGCCGTGCCCACGCTCGATCCGCTTGAAACATGGGCAGCGGATGCCGATTTCGCGCGCTGGTCGGCCATCTGCTATGTCGAATACGAAGCCCTTTACCTCAAGTTCTGTACAGACAGCGAGGATTTCTGCCGACTCGCGGCACTGACGCTCGGCGAATGTCTGGTGCGCCATCTGGGCATGCGCTGGTGCCAAAGTTCGCTATTCCCCAGCGAAGACTTGCTGCTGCACCATCCCCAATACCCAACGCGCATCCGCAACCTGTATGCGCTGGTGGTGCATCGCTGGCTGGGACAGGGCAGTTATGAGCTGCCGCAGTTGTTCGATGACATCGTGCTGGAATGGCGCTATACCCTGCCCTACCCGCTGGATGTCGTCTCCGGCCTGCCCTGGCGCGAGGCCGAACCCATCTACCGCCAGCGCTGGGGCAACGCGCCATCCGAGACCTTGCACCAACGCCTGTATCGGATATTCCATACCGATGACGAAGCCGCGGTGCGCTGCATCAGCGATGCCGCCTTCCAGCTGCCCGGCCATCCGCCCTGGTTGCAACTGCAGCACAGCATCGAGGCCTGCGAAGCGCATCTCGACCAGCGCATCGAAAACTGTCCACAGGACTGGCGCGCCCGCGCTGATGCCGCCTATGCCACGGCGAAAAGCATGAAGTACGGCAATAGTCCGGACTAAGCGTCAGTCTTCGCTATGGGAAAACCGGGGACAGGCTGGCCTATCCGCTTTCGGCAATAGCGGCTTCAAGCCGTTCAAGCCCCAAGCCTGCATCGCTTCATCCCTGAACTTTGGCCTGCCACTGGCGGGCGTTGGCGGCAAGTTCGGCTTCGTCCATCTCCACCAGTTTGCGATGGATGAGTTTGGGCTGTCCGGCAATCCAGACATCGCTGACCTGGTGGCGGCCAATGGCATAGACGATTTGCGAGATGACGTTGTACAACGGCTGCGCTTCCAGGGCATCCAGTGCGATGCAGGCGATATCCGCCTGTTTGCCCACTTCCAGCGAGCCAATGACCTCTCCCAATCCCATCGCGCGGGCGCTGCCGAGTGTGGCCGCGTGCAGCGCCTCGGCGGCAGAGAGCGCGGCGGCGTCTTTGGCTACCGCCTTGGCAAGCAGGGCGGCCGTGCGGGTTTCGCCGAGCATGTCCAGGTCGTTATTGCTGGCTGCGCCATCGGTGCCGATCGCCAGGTTCACCCCGGCGCGCTGCAGGCGAGCCGCCGGGCAGAAGCCGGAGGCGAGCTTCAAATTGGATTCTGGGCAATGCACCACGCTGACGCCACGCTCGGCGCAGAGCTGGATTTCGTCCTCGGCAAGCTGCGTCATATGCACGGCAATCAGACGCTCGTTGATGAGGCCAAGCTTGTCCAGGCGCGCAATCGGGCGTTGGCCGTATTGCTTGAGCGAGCCGGACACTTCATCTGCGGTTTCGTGCAGATGCAGATGCACCGGAATGTCCCACTGCGCAGACAGCTCATGCAGACGACGGAAATTGGCATCGTTGACGGTATA
Source organism: Lysobacteraceae bacterium NML03-0222 (assembly GCA_002798195.1). Classification (GTDB taxonomy): domain Bacteria; phylum Pseudomonadota; class Gammaproteobacteria; order Xanthomonadales; family Xanthomonadaceae; genus Solilutibacter. The sequence continues at coordinate 11,099 of NWQM01000006.1, forward strand.
AGGTGCATGCGGCGCCAGCGCCATCGAAATCAGCGCATCTTGCTGCCAGGCAGCCTGCACCTCCTCGGCGCGAGCAAAGTATTCCTCATCGGTTTTCGCCCAGGCGGTGGGAAAGTCGATGACCGGCAGGCCGATGCGGGCGCGGAAACCGTATTTTTTGTAGGTTTGAGCCTGCGCATCCGGGAAGAAGTAATGCTCGTTGCAGCAGGTGGTGCCGCCGCGCAGCATCTCGGCAATGGCAAAACGGCAGCCGTCGCTAACAAATTCCGCACTGATGACCCGCCCTTCGGCCGGCCAGATATGCTCCTGCAACCACACCATCAACGGCAGGTCATCGGCGATGCCGCGCAAAAGCGTCATCGGGTTATGGGTATGGGCGTTGACCAGGCCGGGAATCAACACCGAATCCGGGCGGCTATGGGTCTGTTGGGCGACAAAACGCGCACGCGCCTCGGCCGTGGGCAGTATCGCCACAATCACCCCACCATCAATCACCAGCGCGTGTTGGTGCAATACCTGCCCGAGCGGGACTCCCGGCACAATCAAACCGGCTTCGATAATGAGGTCGCAGACCTGCGGGGCGTGTTCGGACATGGCGTTGTTTACTGGATATGTCTGCAAGGTAGGCAGGAAAAATCAGGGGCGCCTAGCGCACCCCTGAATCCATCGCGGATTACTTCACGCGGCTGACGTATTCGCCGCTGCGGGTATCGACCTTGATGATTTCATCCTGGCCGACAAACAGCGGCACGCGCACCACCGCGCCGGTTTCCAGGGTGGCGGGCTTGCCGCCGCCGCCGGAGGTATCGCCACGCAGGCCGGGGTCGGTTTCAGTGATTTTCAGCTCGACGAAATTCGGCGGCTGCACCGCGATCGGCGTACCGTTCCACAGCGTCACCACGCACTCTTCTTCGCCCTTCAGCCATTTTTCGGCGCCGCCCATACCAGCGGCATCGGCCTGTACCTGCTCGAAGGTTTCGGGGTTCATGAAATGCCAGTATTCGCCATCCGAATACAGGTACTGCATATCGGTATCCATGACATCGGCCACTTCCAGCGAGTCGGTTGCCTTCATGGTGATTTCCTGCACGCGACCGGTCTTGATCTGGCGGAACTTCACCCGGGTAAACGCCTGCCCCTTGCCCGGCTTGACGTATTCGGTATCGGTGATGACCGCAGGTTCGTTGTTGACCAGAATCTTCTGTCCGTTCTTGACGTCATTCATGCCGAGGGTGGCCATTGCTTTACTCCTTGAGGAAGCCGCTGCGATGCGGCAATCAAATAAAATGGGGGCGATATGATACCTGCACGCACTGCCCAGCCCAAAATTCCCGACCTCCAGCCATCGCTGCCCTGGCAGATGCAATGGCGCGATGCCATCCGCGACCCGCATGAGTTGCTGGCATTGCTTGGGCTGGAGTCGCTTGCCACACGCGTTTCCGCCCAGGCCATGCAGCAATTTGCGCTGCGGGTTCCGCGCGCCTTTGCTGTCCGCATGCAGGCAGGTAATCGCAACGACCCGCTGCTGCGCCAGGTGTTGCCCATTGATGATGAAGAGCGCATTGTGCCCGGCTTTGCCCTGGATGCGGTCGGCGATGCCGCCGCCAAGGCCGCTGACGGGCTGATTCACAAATATCAGGGGCGCGCGCTTTTGATTGCCACCGGCAGCTGCGCCATCAACTGCCGCTATTGCTTCCGCCGCCATTTCCCCTATGCCCGCGAAACTGCGGCCAAAAATGGCTGGCGCGATGTGCTGGCAGCCATTGCTGCCGATGACTCGATTGAAGAAGTGCTGCTTTCCGGCGGCGACCCACTATCACTTGGCACCCAAAAACTTGCCGATCTCACCGCACAACTGGCGGCAATCCCGCATATCAAGCGGCTGCGCATCCATTCGCGCCTGCCGGTGGTGTTGCCAGCCCGTATCGATGCTGCCTTGCTGAAATGGCTCGACGCGCTGCCCTGGCCGGTGGCCTTCGTCATCCATGCCAATCACGCCAACGAGTTTGATGATGCCGTCGATTTTGCCCTGGGACAGTTGCGTGCCAGCGGTGCGTTATTACTCAATCAGACGGTACTGCTGAAGGGTGTGAATGACACCATCGACGCCCTGGCGGCATTGTCCGAGCGCAGCTTCGCCGCTGGCGTACTGCCCTATTACCTGCACCAGCTAGACCGGGTACAGGGCGCGGCGCATTTTGAAGTCAGCGATGCACGCGCGCTTGAGCTGCACGCCCAGTTGGCCGCCAGACTTTCGGGCTATCTGGTTCCCAGACTGGTGCGCGAGGTGGCCGGTGACAGTGGCAAGAGGCCGCTCACGGCCTCTGCTTGATTCTGTGACCGCGTGCAGGTTTTACAGCCGCAACTTCGCTATAGTCGTCTCCCCCATTTCAATTACCCCAAGAGATTGCATCCATGTCCAAAGGCTCGGACACTCCGATTCGAATGCTGATCATCAACGATGATGTCACCGCAGCCGAGGCGATCGTCAGCCATTTGCGCAATAGCGGCATGGCCGTACGCCCGTCCAGACCGACCAGTGCGGGCGAGCTCTCGGAAATGCTGGACAAGACCCCATTCGACCTGGTGCTGCTGTCCCTGCCCTCGACAGCGATCAGCCAGCAAGAAGTGCTGATGCTGGTGGAGGCACAAGGCAGGGATTTGCCGATACTGGTGGAAACAGCCGAGATTGACGCCCAGCGCCTGCTCACCCTGACCGATGCAGGTATTCGCGCTGTGTTGCCACGCGGCCAGTTCAACCACCTGCGCATGATGATTGAGCGCGAGCTTGAAGACCTCAAAGCTCGGCGTGGTCTGCGGCGGCTGGAGGCGCAACTGCGCGAAACCGAGCGCCGCTGTGACTCGCTGATTGAATCCTCGCGCGACCCGATCGCCTATATCCATGAGGGCATGTATATCCGCGCCAACAGCGCTTATCTGGAAATGTTCGGCTATGAAGACTTTGCCGATATCGAAGGCATGCCACTGCTGGACATGGTCTCTGCAAGCGATGTGGCCGAATTCAAGCAATTGCTCAAAGAGCTGAGCAAGGGCGACAACCTGCCACCCCGTCACGAGCTGCAGATGCGCGGCAGTGATGGTGAGGACTTCCCGGCAGTGATGGAGTTCACCCCTGCCAAATACGAGGGCGAGCCTTGCCTGCAGCTCATCATTCGCCGCCAGGAGCTGGATATCGACCCGGCACTGGCTCAGGAGGTGGAAGACCTGCGCCGCCTGGACATGGCCACCGGGCTTTTGAACCGACAGACCTTCCTGCAATATCTGGAGCAGCATGTGGCCGAGGTCGCCAATGGCGAGCAGCAGCACACCCTGCTGCTGCTGGAGCCTGACCATATCACCCAGCTCAATCAGCAAGTGGGGCTTGACAGCGTGGACGACCTTGCCGCCGCGATTGCCGAGCGCCTACGGCAAAGCCTGCCCGAAGGCATCATTCTGGCGCGTGTTGCCGAGCACACCTACGCCATCTTGCTGCAGAACAGCCCATACCGGCAAAGCCATGCGCTGGCCGAAGACTTGTGTGCGGCATTCAAGAGCCAGCTGCTGGAGACTTCTGAAAAAACCCTGAGCGCCACCATCAGCGTTGGCGGCGTGCAGATTGGCGAGCGCATCGCGCAAATTACCAAGGTATTGGACAAGGCCAGTGAAAGCCTGCGTCATGCCAGCGAAATGGGCGGCAATCAGGTGCAGATTTTTGACCCCTGCGCCACCGAACGCGCCGAGGAGGAGCGCATCCAGGCCTGGATTCAGCATGTCAAGGACGCCATCGCCCAGGATTCACTCAAGCTGCACTATCGCGCCATTCTCAATCTGCACGATGAGAACGAGCAGTTCCATGAAGCCCTGCTGCGCATGCAGGGAAGCGAGGGCAGCCTGATCCAGCCCGGACAATTCGTGCCGCTGGCCGAAGAACATGGCCTGGCTGCCGCGCTTGACCGCTGGGCGATCGGGCACGCCTTGCACAGCATCAAGGGCGCTGCGCAGCCGGCCAAAATACTGGTTCGCATCGCCCAGGCCTCACTGGAGGACGAGCAGCTGGTACCAGATATCCTCAAGATGCTGGCCGAAACCGGCGTCCCGGCTTCTTGTCTGGTTTTGCAATTGCCCGAATCCAAGGTCTTTACCAACCTGCGTGCTGCACAGCAAATGAATGAAGCACTGAAAAAAATCGGCGCGGCATTCTGCATCGAGCAGTTCGGCATGGGCCTCAACTCGGCACAGTTGCTCAGCCACCTGCAGCCTGGCTTCCTGAAGCTCAACCATGACCTGCTGGAAGACCTCAGCAGCGAAGAAAACCGCGAGCGCTTGGTTGACATCATCCAAAATGCTGCCAATCTGCATATCCCCTGCATCGCACCCAGTGTGGACTCGGCGACCACCATGACTGCGCTGTTCACTTCCGGTGTGACCTATGTGCAGGGCGATTTTGTTGCCCCGGAGACCGCCTCGCTGGGCATCTAAGATGCTTGCTCAAAGTCATTTCTTGGGCACTGGAGCCAAACCCATGAAAAACGCCGGGAAATCCCGGCGTTTTTCATCGCATATTGCTCAAACTTGGCTTGCGCTTGGCATCAAACCGCAGCAACAGCACGCTTGTCATCAAGCTGCGCATGGCGCAGTGCTTCGATGCGCTGCTCCAGCGGCGGGTGGCTCATCATCAGCTTTTTGAAACCGTGTCCGAGTGCGCCACTGATGCCAAATGCCGCCACCTGTTGCGGCAGGGTATTGGCGCCATGGTTTTGCTTGAGTCGCTCAAGTGCGGCAATCATCTTTTCACGCCCGGCAAGCGTGGCGCCGCCAATATCAGCGCGAAACTCACGACGACGCGAGAACCACATGGCAATCATGCTGGCAAACAGGCCGAACACCATGTCCAGCACGATGACGATGGCAAAGTAGGCCAAGCCCGGGCCTTCGTTACGCCCGCCGGAAAGATAACCATCAATCGCCCGCCCCAGCACACGTGCCAGCACAATCACAAAGGTATTGAGCACGCCTTGCAGCAGCGCCATGGTCACCATGTCGCCATTGGCCACATGCGCCACCTCATGCCCGAGCACCGCTTCGGCCTCGTCCCGGCTCATACCGCGCAAAAGACCGGTAGAGACGGCCACCAGGGCGCTGTTGCGGTTGGCACCGGTGGCAAACGCATTGATTTCCGGCGCGTCATAAATGGCCACCTCCGGCATGCCGATACCGGCTGCCTGCGCCTGACGCTGCACGGTCGTCACAAGCCAGCGCTCCATTTCATTGCGTGGCTCGGTAATCACCATCGCCCCGGTGGCGCGCTTGGCCATCCACTTCGACATCAACAGTGATACGAACGAGCCACCAAAGCCAAACAGCATCGCCATCACCAGCAGTCCGCCGTTATTGCCCAAGCGCACACCAAACACCGCCTGCAGCACGAACATCACGATGCCAAGCAGCAACAGCACCGCCAGATTGGTCGCCAAAAACAAGAAAATACGATTCAACATTTGCCTGATTCACATAATGGAGTTGGGTAGCCGGGAAAATATGGCGGATTGCTGCTGAAATCAATGTGATGATGTCAATGAATCGCCTGACGCCCGTGCGTGGCCGTTTCGCACCCTCACCGACTGGATCGCTGCATCTGGGCTCGCTGCTGGCCGCGCTCGGCAGCTATCTGCACGCCAAGATTCAAGGCGGTGAGTGGTGGCTGCGAATTGAGGATGTTGACCGCGACCGTGAAGTCCCCAGTGCCGCCCAATCGCAGCTTGATAGCTTGCGCCGCTTCGGCTTGCAATGGGATGGCGAAGTGGTTCGTCAGTCCGCGCGTGATGCGCTATATCAGGCAGCACTGGATAATTTGCTGGCACGCGACCTGGCGTTTGAATGCCACTGCAGCCGCAATGATCTTGCCGCAAGCGCCGGTCTGCACCACGATTGCCTTGCCCGCAGCAAACGTCCGCAGCCTGCGTTTCGCTTCCGTGTTGCCACAGGCTGCAAAGTGGCTTTCCATGACGAAATTCTCGGCCCACAGTCACAGCAAGTGGATAGGGAAGTCGGCGATTTTGTGCTCAAGCGCGCCGATGGTCATTGGGCCTACCAACTGGCCGTGGTGGTAGACGATGGCGCACAAGGCATCACCGAGGTGGTGCGCGGCGCCGACCTTGTCGATTCCACGGCCCGGCAAATCCTGCTGCAAAAGGCGCTGGGACTGCCCACACCGCGCTATCTGCACCTGCCGCTGCTGCTGGATGAAAATGGCCGCAAGCTCAGCAAATCCCTGGCTGCCCTGCCGCTGGATGCAGGCGATGCCCTGCCTGCATTGCGCCTGGTCTGGCAAGCCCTGGGACAACCTGCCGCGGCCGTCGCCGCCGCAGCCAATCCAAAGCAATTTCTGTCATTGGCCCTGGCAAATTTTGAACCAAGCCGTATTCCCACCCGACCTTCTGCGCTGCACAACATGGTTTTCACAAATCCAGCCTAGAATCGGCCTGCCACATCAACAACCACTCATGGGGATTACATGACATCACGCGTAGCACTGGTTACTGGCGGCACCGGCGGCATCGGCACGGCCATCATCAAGCAATTGGCGGACATGGGGCACAAGGTCGCCACCAATTACCGCAATGAGGAAAAAGCCCGCGCCTGGGCAGAAAAAATGAAGGCCGACGGCTATGACATCACCTTGGTCAAGGGCGATGTCACCTCGGAAGAACAGGCCGCGGCCATGGTCAAGGAAGTGGAAGCCAAACTGGGACCGGTGGAAATCTTGGTCAACAATGCCGGCATCACCCGTGATGGTACCTTTCACAAAATGAAGGGCGAACAGTGGCGCGATGTCATTGATACCAACCTCAATTCCTGCTTCAACGTCACCCGTCAGGTCATTGAAGGCATGCGCGAGCGCAAGTGGGGACGCATCATCCAGATCAGCTCCATCAACGGCCTGAAAGGTCAGTACGGTCAGGCCAATTACGCTGCCGCCAAGGCCGGCATGCACGGCTTTACCATCTCGCTGGCACGCGAAAATGCCAAAAACGGCATCACCGTCAACACCATCTCACCTGGCTATATCGCCACCGACATGGTCATGGCCGTGCCCGAAGAAGTCCGCGCCAAGATTGTCGCCGATATCCCCACCGGTCGCCTCGGCACGCCCGAAGAAATCGCCTATGGTGTGGGTTTCCTTGCTGACGAAAAGGCCGCCTGGATTACCGGCTGCAATCTCGATATCAATGGTGGCCACCATATGGGCTGGTAAGCCTTGGCTGCTTTTGCCAAACGCGCATAAAAATCCCCGGCACACGCCGGGGATTTTGTCATTGGTTCGAAGCTCAAGCCGCCTTGCTGACTTTCTTGCTTACCGTGCGCTTGCCGGACTTGACCACCGGAGCCGAAGCAGAGCCGGCCGTCTTGGTGGTAGCCTTCGGACGGACATTGCCGTAACTGCAGTTGTAACGCTTGCCCTTGGCGGTCTTGCGGTCGCCTTTGCCCATGATGATTGCTCCTGATAGTAGTTGTCCTGCGCAGCTACGCAGGGATGAAAAATAAACATCAAGCCTAGCACAAAGCCGGGCGACAATCAGCCCTGACCTTTCGTGACCACCAACATACTGGCACGATGGGTCAAGCGCATATTGGCCAAGTGCGCCAATGCCAGCAGCAGCCCACCTGACACCATCAATCCCCAATGCAGCCAACCATGTTGCTGCTCATCCCCATGCGCATGAAAAGGACCAAAAGCGCCCAGCCACAGCAACAACAACGCCGGCAGCAGCAAGCCCCAAGCATGATAGGCACGATGGCGACGCCAACCGACCGTCAAGGTAGTAGCCGCCAGCACGGTCGCGAACACCACAATACCCTGATCAAGATCCACCCAGCCCTGGCTTCCCAGCCCCAAAGTCGGCAGCAGCGCCATCAAGACTGGCAGCGCGGCACAGTGGACAGCACACAGCATGGATGTGGCAAAACCGATGCGGTCAGCAGTTTGCAGGCTTCTTCCTGGTTGCGCCATTTTTTAAATCCAGCCTTTGATGTTAGTGAATTTCAAGGTAGCCCGGTCTTGCATGAAGCACTTTGCAGTTTGGTCAATTGCGCCAAAGTCCAACTGACCATCGTTGATATCCCTCAGCGCAACGCTTGCTGAAGACATAAGAACAATATAACATTTGCTACCTTGTAACCACTACTGTACTACAAAGCATGACCAAAATCCTCCCCCCGCGTCGCCACCTTCTGACCCATGCACTGCTGCTTGCCCTGGCTGTTCCGGCTGCCGGCTTTGCCCAAAGCCATGACGAGCATCGCAGCCCGGCGCATGATCTTCTCGACAAGGTGAAAGTCACCGCTACGCCACTGCATCAAACGGCTGAAGACCTGGTGCGTCCGGTAGATGTGCTGGCAGGCGAGCGTCTTGATGAAGAAAAGGCCGCCACCCTTGGCACCAGTCTTGAGCGCCTGCCGGGCATTCAAAGCTCCTACTTTGGTCCCGGCGTGGGACGCCCCATCATCCGTGGCATGGATGGCGCACGTGTGCAAGTGTTGAACAACGGCACGGGTAGCGGCGATGTATCCACTGTCAGCGTTGACCATGCAGTCAGCATCGAGCCATTCATGGCCGATCGCATCGAAGTGCTGAAAGGCCCTGCCGCCCTGCTGTACGGCAGCGGCGCGATTGGTGGCGCCGTCAATGTCGTGGATGGCCGCAGTCCCGATGCACTGCTGGAAACCCCATTCTCCGGGCGTGCGGAGCTGCGCGGCGGCAATGTCAATGATGAGCGCACCGGCATGTTCCGCCTTGATGGCAGCACTACGAACAGCGGCAGTGGCTGGGTATTCCATGCCGACGGCCTGCTGCGTGAAACCGGCGACATCAAAATCCCGGAGCATGCCGTCAGTGCAGAGCACGCCAAAGAGCATGGTGAAGAGCGCCATGCTGCCAACTGGGGCAAGCTTGCCAACAGTGCCACCCGTACTGTCAGTGCAGGTCTTGGTGTGAGCTATATCGGTGAGCGTGGTCACTTCGGTATCAACACCAGCCTGTACAACACCCGCTATGGCGTCCCCGGCCACAGTCACGCCGACCATGGACATAGCCACGGGCATGGTCATGGTCACGGTCACGGACATGGCCACAGCCATGGGCACGGTGAAGAAGAGCACAATGTCAGCATCCGCCTGGATCAGCATCGTCACGAATTGCACGGCGGCCTGAATGACCTGGGCTGGTTCAAAACCCTGCGCTTCAAGTACGCGCATACCGACTACACCCATACTGAGCACGAGGGTCAGGAAATCGGTACTTTGTTCAACAACAAGACCCACGAAGGACGCATTGAGCTGGTACATCAGGACATCGCCGGCTGGCAGGGTGCCTTCGGTCTGCAGGGTACGCGCCGCAACTTTGATGCCACTGGCGCCGAAGCCTTCGTCCCGCACAACCGCAGCCGCGACCTTGGGGTTTTCTGGCTGGGGCAGCGTGACTTTGGCCCGGTCAAGGTTGAGCTTGGCCTCCGCCATGACCGCACGGATATTGAGGCCGAGCCCGTCGCCCTGCTGCCACGTCGCCAAAACCAGCGCGACTTCCGCACCACCCATGCTTCTGCAGCCCTGCGCTGGAAAGTCAATGACGCCTTCAGCCTGCAATTGGGTCTGGATCGCGCACAACGTGCCCCGACAGCCGAGGAGCTTTACTCCAATGGCTTCCACGTTGCCACCGGGATGATTGAAGTGGGTGATGACAAGCTCCAGCGCGAAACCGTCAACCGCATCGAACTTGGTGCCCGTTGGCGCAGTGACCGCATCAAACTGCAGGCCACCGGCTTCTATGCCGACTACAAGGACTACATCTACCAGAGCTATCTCAACCTGACCGCCACCCGAATCCTGCGCGACTACGGCACCCCGGTATTGTTGTGGGCTCAGGACGATGCCCGTCTGCATGGTTTTGAGCTGGAATCGACCTTCACCCTGGTCGACAATGCGGCCGGTCACTTCGACCTGCGCCTGTTTGGCGATGTCGTGCGCGGCCGTTTGCGCGGCAATGACACCCACGAGCGGCGGATTCGCATCCTGCACGGCGACCACACCCACAACCGCCGCGCCTGGCTGGTAGAGGGTGGTAACCTGCCGCGTATTGCCCCGATGCGTGCCGGCGCAGAATTGCGCTGGGAAGCTCCGAGCTGGCGTGCAGCCCTGAGTGGCACTCGCGTGTTCAACCAGGATCGCGTTGCCAACAATGAGTCCGGCACCCCGGGTTACACCTGGGTCAATGCCCACCTCGCCTGGCACGGCGATACTGCCAGCGGCAAGGGCTGGGAAGTGTTTATCGATGGTCGCAACCTGCTCAACAAGGAAGCCCGCGTACATACTTCTTACCTGAAGGATCTTGCCCCGCTGCCAGGTCGTGGCTACAGCGCAGGCGTACGCTTCTTCTTCTGACACAAGCCCTCACGCTGATAAAGAGGGGACACAACATGTGTCCCCGTGCAACAGACAAACCTCGTTCAAATTGAACGAGGTTTGTTTTTGGACATGCCTGTCAACGCCCCAAATCGGTAGCTCTGCCGTTATCGCCACTGCAATTCAAAAATCTGTTGGATGAGGGTATTTCACGTGCACAATGCCCACCCCGACCGTAGAATCAAGCCCGTTCAAAACTTCAAGGAGCCGGATATGCCCCGCCAGTTGACGTTTGCTGCTGCCTGCGCCCTGTTGCTTGCTTGCTCGCCTGCCCATGCAGGTGATGTACTGCTGGTTGATCGCGTCAAACAAGAAAGCGTCCTCTCCAAGCCAGCTCGCGGCATGAATATGGCCGAGGTTGAGCGGCGCTTTGGCGCCCCACAGTCCCGTCTTGAACCCCGTGGCGGACAGAAACGCCAGTGGCCGACCATCCATCGCTGGGTATATGCCGACTACACCGTGTACTTCGAGCGCAACCGCGTCGTGGATGTGGTGTTGAACCAGGCCTCACCACAAGAAGCCGGCCCCAAACCGCCGGTGCGCTGATTCCCCCTTTCCAACTGTTTGCCGTGCAACCCGGCACATGATTTTTTGCCCATGACTCAAAACAATCTGCGCCTCCCCGCCGAGTGGGAGCCCCAATCCGCCATCCTGATTGCCTGGCCCCATGCCGATACTGACTGGGCCGAACGCCTGGGTGAAGTGGAGGACACCTATATCGCCCTGGTGGCGGCCATCACCCGTTTTCAGCCCGTCATCATCTGTGTCGCCGATGACGATGTGGAGGCCTATGCCGATGCCCGGCTGCGCTCCAACCGTATCGACATGCAGCGGGTAACTTTTGTTACCGTGCCCTATGATGACACTTGGCTGCGCGATTCCGGCCCCATCACCCTCATCGGCGGTGAGCAAGATTTCAAGCTGCTTGATTTTCGCTTCACTGGCTGGGGCGGCAAGTTTGAAGCCAGTGATGACGACCAGCTCATCGAGCGCCTGCATGCTGCCGGAAAGCTGGGCAATGCCACGCGGAAAGACATTGATTTCGCGCTGGAAGGCGGCGCCATCGATACTGATGGCAAAGGCAGCCTGCTCACCACCTGGCAGTGCCTGTCGTTGCGCCACCCCGATGCCAGCCGCGAGGAATTGAGTGCCAAACTTGTCGGCTGGCTGCAACAGTCGCGCGTGCTCTGGCTCGACCACGGCTATCTGGAAGGCGACGATACCGACGCGCATGTCGACACCCTCGCCCGCTTTGCACCGAACGATGCCATCGTGTTCCAGGCCTGCGATGACCAAGCGGATAGCCACTATGCCGAGCTCAAGGCGATGGCGGACGAAATCGCCGCTCTGCGCACGCCTGATGGCAAGCCCTATACGCTGTTTCCGCTGCCCTGGGCGCAGCCGATTCTTGATGGCGAGCGCCGCCTCGCTGCCAGCTATGCCAATTTCCTGATTTTGAACGGCGCCGTGCTGATGCCCGCCTATGGCGATACTGCTGACGAAAAAGCCGCCGCAGTGCTGGCCAAGGCATTTCCCGGCCGCGAAATCGTGCAAGTGCCCTGCCGCCCACTGATTTGGCAAAACGGCAGCCTGCACTGCATCACCATGCAATTGCCCGCAGGCCTGATTCAATAACTTCTTTTCATCACGGATACCCCATGTCCATCAAAACACTTCGTGTTGCCCTGATTCAGGAAAAAAACCACGGTGACGCCGCCGCCAACCTGGCCGTCATCGAAAACCGCGTAGCCGAAGCGGCCAAACAGGGCGCCAAGCTGGTGCTTTTGCAGGAGCTGCACAACGGCGCCTATTTCTGCCAGCACGAATCAGTGGACGAATTTGACCTGGCCGAAACCATCCCCGGCCCGTCCACCGAGCGTCTTGGCAAGCTCGCCCAACAACATGGCGTAGTGCTGGTCAGCTCGCTGTTCGAAAAGCGCGCCACCGGCCTGTATCACAACACCGCCGTGGTGTTCGATACCGATGGCCGCATGGCCGGCAAGTACCGCAAGATGCACATCCCCGATGACCCGGGCTTTTACGAAAAGTTCTACTTCACCCCCGGAGACTTGGGCTTCCAGCCGATTGAAACCTCCATTGGCCGCCTTGGAGTACTGGTGTGCTGGGATCAGTGGTATCCAGAAGCGGCTCGGCTGATGGCGCTGGCCGGCGCTGACCTTTTGCTCTATCCCACGGCGATTGGCTGGGATCCCGATGATGATGAGGCCGAGAAAACCCGCCAGCGCGATGCCTGGGTGCTGTCGCATCGCGGCCATGCCGTTGCCAATGGCCTGCCGGTGCTGTCCTGCAACCGGGTCGGTCATGAGGCCTCGCCGCTGGGCGCTTCCGGCATCGATTTCTGGGGCAATTCCATCGTGCTGGGGCCACAGGGCGAAATCATCGCCGAGGCCGGCGTTGACGCCACCATTCTGTACGCCGACGTGGACATGCAGCGCAGCGAGCACGTGCGCCGCATCTGGCCGTTCCTGCGCGACCGGCGTATCGATGCCTATGGCGATCTGACCCTGCGCTACCGCGACTAACTGCCATGCAAACGGACTTTGACTGGCGCAGCCAGCCGCATACCGTCATCGAGCGCGATGGCGTGCACTACACCCTGCTCGGTACCGCCCATGTTTCCCAGGCCAGTGTCGATGCGGTCAAAGCCGCAATTGCCAGCGGCGAATTCGATGCCGTGGCCGTCGAACTGGATGAGCAGCGGCATACGGCGATGAATGACCCCGAGCAACTGGCTCGGCTCGATATCGTCAAAGTCATCCGCGAAAACCGCATCCCGATGTTCGCTGCCAATCTCGGCCTTGCCGCCTACCAGCGCCGTCTGGCCGAACAGCTGGGCATTGAGCCGGGCGCTGAGCTCAAGGCCGCCGCACAAGATGCCAAGGCACATGGCCTGCCCATGCACCTGATTGACCGCGATGTCGGTCTGACCTTCAAGCGCGCCGCCGAACGCCTTGGCTGGTGGCAGCGCCTGAAACTTGGCAGTGGCATTCTGGCCTCGCTTATCGTCAACGAAAAAGTCGAAGACGATGCCATCGAAAAGCTGAAACAGGGCGACATGCTCGAAGCAAGCTTCAGCGAGTTTGCCAGCGACAGCCCGGCCCTGTATGACACGGTAATTGCCGAGCGCGATGCCTGGATGGCGGCACGCCTGCGCGAAAGCGCAGGAGATGCCCGTCATGTGCTGGCAGTCATTGGCGCAGGCCACTTGGCCGGCACCGCCAAGCATCTGCAAGAGAGCACAGACACTCCGACTGACATCCTTGCCAGGCTCGCCAAACTCAAACCCAAATCGGGCATCCCCTGGTTCACGATTTTTCTTGCCGTATTCGTGCTCGGCGGCTTTGCCTTAGGGTTCTGGCAAGGCGGACTGGATGTGGGCAGCGAGCTTGTGCTGTATTGGCTGGCACTGACCGCAGGACTTGGCGCCTTGGGCTGCATTGCCGCAGGCGGGCACCCATTGAGCGTGCTGGCAGCAGCGCTGTCCTCACCAATCACCCCCCTGCACCCGGCATTGGCTTCGGGCATGCTCAGCGCACTGGCTGAAGCGGGACTGCGCAAGCCCACCTATGCCGACTTCCTGGCACTGCGCGATGACATCAGCTCGCTACGCGGGGTATACCGCAACCGCGTTGCCCGCATCATGCTGGTGTTCTTCCTCACCAACCTCGGCACTGCCCTCGGCGTGTGGCTGGGCGGCGCCAAGATGTTGGGGCGGCTGATGAGCTGAGCCTGCGCACGCCAAGCGTAGAGCCGCCTACTGAATCATCCAGCACACGACTCACAAAGCCCATCAACGCATGGGCTTGCATAAACATCGTCAGTTTGTCATCGACTTTTTCAGCGCACTTGATGTGCGCTGGCCTTCTGCGCACATGCAAGTCACAACAGAGCCGCATTTTGCAATCTGCTCTACAACTGAGCAAACAAAACCCCGGCACTGTGAACTGACCCCCAAAATCTGGACGGTTACGGGTTAAGTGTTCGAGGCCTGAGTCCGGTACTGCACCGGGCTCAGGCCTTTGAGTTTTGTCCTGATGCGTTCGTGGTTGTAGTAGTCAATATATTGG
>NWQM01000008.1 GCA_002798195.1 Lysobacteraceae bacterium NML03-0222
GGTTTTTCTTTGCCCTCAAAAACATTCCCGAAACTACGCACTGAAAATGCGGCAGTTATCCGCGACCACACTACAGCGATGTGCTGTCGTGCAGCTCAGCCCGATCAATTCGCTCCTAAAACTAATGCAAATCCAAGGGGTCAATATCCAGAGACCAGCGCACTTTGCGAGCTTCTGGCAAGGCATACAGCTGCGGCAGCAGCCGCGCCAGCGCCTGGTGCAAGGGCTTGCGCTGCGAGGCCGAAATCAATAACTGCGCGCGTTGGTAGCCTGCCCGCCGCGGGTGTGGCGCAGGCACCGGGCCACTGAAGCCCAGCACGTTTGCTGCTCCATGAAACGGCAAGCTCGGGCTGTCCAAACCCGCTTCGACAAGCTGCCGGGCATGCTGCAAAAATGCCATCGGCCGCTCTGCCTGCTTGTCTTCGGCACGCAGCAACGCCAGATACGCAAATGGCGGAAAACCTGCTGCCTCACGCTCAGACAGCTCGGCTTCGGCAAAGGCGTGATAGCCCCCATGTATCAAGGTTTGCAGCAGGGGATGTTCGGGATGATGGGTTTGCAATAACACCTGACCGGGTTTGCTGGCGCGACCAGCGCGGCCGGCAACCTGAATCAGCAATTGGGCAAGTTTCTCGGTACTGCGAAAATCGGCCGAATACAGCCCTTCATCGATGCCAACCACGACCACCAGAGTAAGATTGGGCAGGTCATGCCCTTTGGCCAGCATCTGTGTGCCGACCAGGATGCCAGGCTCTCTGGCCAAGCTATCGAAGTGTTTTTGCAATGCGTCGCGCCCCTGGGTGCTGCTCCTGTCAATGCGGATGACCGGGAAATCGGCAAAGGCTTCTGCAAGATATTCTTCGATACGTTCAGTGCCATTGCCTTGCGGTTGCAGTGCCAG
Organism: Lysobacteraceae bacterium NML03-0222; assembly: GCA_002798195.1. Classification (GTDB taxonomy): domain Bacteria; phylum Pseudomonadota; class Gammaproteobacteria; order Xanthomonadales; family Xanthomonadaceae; genus Solilutibacter. The sequence goes on from NWQM01000008.1 coordinate 902, forward strand.
TCCGCCACAGGCCGGGCAGGCAGGCGGCGAGCTGCGACGCTGGCCGCAATGGTGGCATTGCAAGCGACGTCCATGATGATGGACGGTCATGGCGCTGACATGACTTTCCGTGCTGCAGCGTGGGCAGCTGGCGCTCCAGCCGCAGTCGTGGCAGAGCAGGCTGGGGGCATAGCCGCGCCGGTTCTTGAATACCAGCGCCTGACCGCCTGCTGCCAGTGCATCGCCGATGGCCTGCAAGGCTTCGGGCGATAGTCCGGCCTGCAAGGGGCGTTTGCGAATATCCATGACTCGCACCGTAGGTGAGCTTGCCCCTGCGGCACGCTGGGTGAGACGCAGGCGCTCAAAGCGCCCCTGGCGAGCATTGGCCAGCGTTTCCAGCGAAGGCGTGGCACTGCCCAGAACCACCGGGATATTCAGCGCCTTGGCGCGTACTAGGGCAAAGTCGCGGGCGTGGTAACGGATGCCATCGAACTGTTTATAGCTGCCGTCGTGTTCCTCATCCACGATGATGAGGCCTGCCTTGGGCAGGGGGACGAAAACGCTGGAGCGTGTACCGACGATTACCCGTGCCTGTCCGCGCCAGGCGGCTGCCCAGACGTGGGCGCGCTCGCCATCGGAAAGCCCGGAGTGCAGAGCGTGGATCTCTACGCCCAGGCGGCGTTGGAAGCGCGAGAGCATTTGTGGAGTCAGGCCGATCTCTGGCACCAGTACCAGAGCCTGCTGTCCACGTGCAAGGCAGGCGGCAATGGCTTCCAGATACACCTCGGTTTTGCCGCTGCCGGTCACGCCATCAAGCAAAAAGGGCTGGAAGCCCTCAGCTTTGCAAATGGCTTCAGCGGCGCTGCGTTGCTCGGTATTCAGCACACAGCTATTGGCAGGCGTGGCTGGGGGGGGCGCGTTGATGATGTGGCGCTCGACTTGCCCGCGCTTTTCCAGCGTGCGTATGGCAGGTCGCCAGCCCGGTTGATGCTCATCCAGCAGGCGCTCAGTGATGCCCGGTTGCGTAGCTAGATATTCCGCCAGTTGTCGGGGGCGTCCTTGACGCATGTGCGCAAGCGCCTGCTGGCCGCCATCACTGAGATACCAGCCATACAACGCGGTATCGGGCAAGGGTTCGCCCTGGCGCAAGGCGGTGGGCAGGGCGGTGGCCAAGACTTCGCCCAGCGGGGCATGCAGATAGCCCGCCAGCCACTGCAATGACTGCCAAAGCTCGCCATGCAGCAGCGGCTCGGGGTCAAGAAAGCCAAGTGCAGGCCGTAATGGCTGTTGGCCGGAATTGCGGCCAATTGCCGTCACGATGCCGACCAGTTCGCGCTTGCCAAACGGTACGCGCAGGCGTCGGCCGATATCGGCAGACTGTGGCGTATGCCCCTCGGGTGGGGCGTAATCGAACAGCTGCGGCAGTGGCACTGGCAGAGCAAGTTGCAGAGTGGGGTCGCTTGGCATGGAGGAATTTTAGAGCCGCTGCCGATGCGCTGGCAGATGGCAGTTGCACTGCGAGATTGGCTATCAGGTTTATCAATGAGCTGTAATTGATTGTTTTCAAAGGGCTGCTCCTGTTATCCACAAAGCCTGTGGATAACTTTGTTGATAGCAGCAGGAAAGTGGCAGATTTTGCCCGCCATTACTGGCCTTGAGGGGGAATGGTGAAAAATTTGCCAGGCAAAAATTTTCTATACAAAACAATGGGTTGGCCGTGAAACGCGCATGAAACCTGTTTGCAGGGATTGATTTTTTGTGCAAGTCCCGAGTTTTCCCCACCCTTGTGCAAAACATGGGATTGGGGCTTGCAATCACTCCGGTTTTCTGCATCCGCGATGCCGTCTGCTATCAGCAGAACCTGGATGCGATTCGATGAAATTTCCGCAATGCCTTGCCCGGAAAAGGAAAAACGCCCTTATCCACAATGCCTGTGGATAAGTATGTTGATTATCACGGGAAAGCCGGCGATTGGCCGCGTACTGACAGGCCTTGGGCGTACTGGTCAAAAAAATGCCAGACAAGATTGGTCTAATAAAAACAATGACTTATTTGTTTTTGTTGGCAGCCGTCAAGGAATGGGGAAGAAAGCCGTATGGCGCGGCATAGCTTGCAAGCGATTGTGCACAACATGCGCGATGGGGCTTGCAACCGGCATGGTTTTCTGCATCTGCCAAATTAAAGCTGGTGTATTGCATGGCAGCGCGTATTATCGCTGCCGATGTCTGTCCCCTTTCCTCCTGCTGCAACCGGCTCAAGGCCGGAGATGGCTCATGACTTGATTGCGAGTCTGGCGATTTTCGCCGAGTTGATGCTGGGTGATGTGGCGCTGGCTGATGCCGTGGCTGCCCGCGCATTGCTGGCAGGGCAGCAGGAATCAGGTTTATCGCCGCTGCGGGCGTGGCGGGCAATGCTGGAGATGCCGGGGCTTCAGGCAGGCAAGATGCCGATGATGGGGCAGGCTTTGCAGCCATTGCAGTCGCTGACTTCGGGCATGCGGCTGTTGTTTTTGCTGGCAACGCTCTCGGGGCGAAATGCCATCGAGCTTGCCGCGCTCTTGAAGATTTCGCCCAAGGCCAGCACGCAGGCTTTGCAGGGTCTGCGAGGGCAATTGAGTGACAGCGAGCTGGAAGCTTGCCGTACGGCGCTGGAGATGCGCCAGCGCGGTTTTTCGCCGGCACGCCGGGCTCGCATTGAGCAATATATGAGTGGCGAGAGGCCGCTACAGCCACCGGCGGAGGCGCCGCCAAGGCGCTGGGCGCTGCTGCTTGCAGTGGCGCTTGCCACCGGGATGGCGCTGGTGGCGACCTGGCTCTGGCCGCCCGTGAATGAAGCAGAAGACTCGGCTTATCAAATTCCGCCCCATATCCAGACCAGACCCCTGGCCGAGCGTCCGCCTGCTCGCTACGATACCGAGGTTACCCGTGTATTGACTGACCGGGAATTTTCGGAAATTTCCGTACAAGACGCGCCGATTGCCGCTGAAACAGCATTCTTTGCCTGGTATCAGGCCGAGCGGCTGGGACAGGCGGGCGGCAGGCCACTGGAACTGCCCGAAGAAGCGCCGATTGAATTGCCGCCCGAGGCGGTGAATTGGCAAGAAGAGCCTTTGCCGGAGCCGATGGATGACTGACCGATTGGGGCGCGGTGTGCTGCTGGCCGTATTGCTGATGGCGCAGGATGCATGGGCGCAAAGCGAGCGCGAAGAAAAACATGCCTGGCTGCGCCTGCCGGCGACGCAGCAATCGGCCTTGCGGCAATCGGCGGCGGCGTTTTCGGCGCTGCCTGCCAGTGAACAAGCCGCCTTGCGGGCGAAGTTTGCGCAGTTGAGCGCTGATGAGCAGCGTGGCTGGCGGCTGGGGTCGGTACTGGGGCGTTGGTATCCGGCCTTGCAGCCCCTGTTGGCTTATGTGCCGGAGCACGAGCGCGATGGACTTCTGCGGGTATTGCACGCGATGAGCCCTGCCGAGCTGGAAATATTGGCGCGGCTTGCGTTCTCCACGCCACCGCAAGGCCGTGCGGCTTTGCGGGCGGCGCTACTGCGCCAGCCGCCTGCTCAGCGGCTGGAGTGGATGATGGCGCAATTGGATGAGCCGCGCGTGACCGAGGCGCGGGTGCTCAGCCCGGTCAGGTGAGCGGGGTGGATTGCAAAATCCGGCGCTCGGCCTGGAAGCGGCCGCCAAAACGCGCCATGCCCGCTTCGCGCATCTTGGCGGCGCGGTGCTCGAAATAATCCTGCAAGGCGGCCATGCCATGCACCCGGTAACGCACCGACAGTTGCACGCGATCAGCCGGGGCTGCGGGGTCGATGACTTCCAGCACTTCGGCATCGACAAAGCCTGGCACGCTCAGCATTTCCTGGATGTGCTCTGCCAGCCAGAGGCGGTATTCCGTGGCGATATCGGCATCGATACGCAGATTGACTTCATAAAACACCATGGCGTGTTTCCTTTTCTTATTTGAACAGAACCAGAATCAGGGTCAGCACGGCGCCTGCCGAAACCAGTAGCGAATAAATACTGCCAATCAGTACGAACTTGAGCGTGGTCAGTAGCGCCGGTTGCCGGTAAACGCGCTTCTGGCAGACCCATAGCCAGAGCCAGAGTGCGGGCAACGCCAGCAGCAACAGGCTGTCACTGGCCTGCATCAATACGGCAACCCCCGACCACTGCGCCAGACTTTCCAGCAACATCAGGCCGCAGAGCCAAATCAGGATGAAAGAGTGGCTGTAAAGCGCCACCACCATTTGCTCCAGAAATGTCCCGGAAGGGCGCAGATAGGCGATGCGCAACAACAGGGCGAATAGCGGCACCAGAAAAAACAATGTGGTGGGCAATGCCGACAGCCAGGCATCGCGCCACCAGCCCCGGTCTTTGAGATGTGGCAGGTTGCGCTCAAGGCGCGGCAGGAGGGTGCGATTGAGCCAGCCGTTGCTACTTTCGGAGGGGCTGTTGATTTTCATCGGGTGGTGTGTCGGGTGCCGGGGCGCATCGTCGACTTCCAGTACCTGCGGGCTTGCCGCCTGCGGTGCCTCGTTGATATGGATTTTCGATGTATCGATGTCGGGCATCCACAGCCTTGCAAGAAAGAACGTCAGCAGCGAGAGAATCACGAACAGCCGCAGCGGCGGCAGATAGCGCACCCGGTGACCTGCCAGATACTGGTTGATGATGCGCCCTGGCACGCAGGTGTCGCGCAGGCTGCGGAAAACCCGGCCATCCAGATGCCAGAAGGACTCAAAAACTTCTTCTATCGCATGTCCCAAATGTTTCAGCGGATTGTGCGCTGCCTGCCCGCAGGCGTGGCAATACGAGCCTTGCAGGGCCGTCTGGCAGTTTTCGCAGTGCTTTGGGTGGGCGTGTTCTGACATGCGCGCATGTGATGGGGAGAAAAGCGCACTAAGATAGCCAGCCCGCAATGTTTGCACACCCCCCGAAAGTCATTTGTCCGCCAGTTGTGGACGCTCTGCCCATGTCCCAGCGCAAGCCCTTTAGTCATGAAATTTCCCGCACGGCCAAACTGGCCGCGCCGCTGGTGGCCGGGCATATGGCCACCGGCATGGTGGGGCTGGTCGATAGCCTGATTGCCGGCCGGCACAGTACGGCAACACTGGCGGCGGTATCGGTGGGCTCGGCCATGTTCTGGTTGCCGATGCTGATACCGCTGGGCACCTTGATGGCCTTGCCGCCGAAAGTATCGGAATTGGATGGCGCGGGCAGGCAGGGGCATATCGCGCCGCTGTTCCGGCAGGCGCTGTGGCTGGCACTGGGGCTGGGGCTGCTGATGTGGTTATTGGTCACGCTGCTGCCGTTGGCGATGGCGCCGTTTGGCATCACCGAAAGCATCCACCCTGGTGCAACGGCGTTTTTGCACGGCATCCGCTGGGGCGTGCCGGCACTGACGGTGTATCTGGCGATGCGCTATCTCTGCGATGGCCTGCATTTTTCCCTGCCGACCATGGTCTTTGGCATCGGCGGGTTGCTGGTACTGGCGCCGCTGGGCTATGCCATGGCCTTTGGCCGCTGGGGCTTTGCCGAGCTGGGCGCAGGCGGCTTGGGGCTGGCCTCGGCACTGATGTTCTGGTTGCAAATGCTGGCCTTTGCCCTGTATCTGGCCTTTGCCAAGCGCTTTTCGCCGCTTGGGCTGTTTGCCCGTTTTGAGTGGCCGCGCTGGGTTTTGCAGCGGGAGCTTCTGAAAACCGGCTTGCCCATTGGGGTCACTGTGGCGATGGAAGGCAGCCTGTTTATCGTCACCGCATTGCTGATTGGCCGCTTGGGCGAAGTGCCGGCGGCCGCGCATCAAATCGCCATCAATATCTCCAGCCTGTGCTTCATGATTCCCTTCGGGATTGCCGAGGCCACCACGGTGCGCGTAGGCAATGCCCTGGGGCGGCAGAGTCGCGCCGATATTTACCGCGCCGCTTTCGCCGGGCTGGTATTGGTACTGCTCACCCAGCTGTTTTCCGGTACGTTGATGGTGCTCGGCAATCAGGCCATTACCGCGCTCTATACCCAGGATGCCGCAGTCGCTGCACTGGCGGCCAGTCTGCTGCTGTATGCTGCCGTGTTCCAGTTTCCCGACGGCATCCAGGTGCTCTCCAATGGCGCCCTGCGAGGCCTGCAAGATACCCGCGTACCGATGTTCCTGGCAGCCTTTGCCTACTGGGGCATCGGCATAAGTCTGGGGGCAACGCTGGGGCTGGGCCTTGGTTGGGGGCCGCCGGGAATGTGGCTTGGGCTGATTGCCGGGCTTGGCGTTGCCGCCACCTTGCTGGCCTGGCGCTTTGCCTGGAGCGCCCGTCGCATCTTGCCGGGGTGACATCTGGCACATGCGATGCAGCCTGGCAATGGATAGTTTGAATAGCAATTTTTGGAGTTTTGAGTCATGAACAGCATTTATCCGCCGCAGATACCGCCGCCGCTGCCCGCGCAGCGCGGGCCGATTGTGCGGTTCTTCATCGGCCTTTGGGATGCAATGAACTTCACCCGCCGGCTGATTCTCAATCTGCTGTTCTTTGGCCTGTTGTTTTTCTTTGTGCTGTTGCTGCTGATTGGCATGGCCGCAGGCGGAAAATCGGCCCCCCCCAAGCTCTCCAGCAATACCACGCTGGTGCTTGCGCCCGTCGGCCAGCTGGTCGAGCAGGACAGCCGCGATGCCATGACCCGGATTCTGGCAGATATCAATAATGATGACAGCCAAGGGCAGATACAGCTGCGCGACATGCTGGCGGTGATTGACGGCGCCACCAAGGACAAGCATATCGAGCGCATGCTGCTGGATGTGGACGGCCTCTCGCCCGGCGGTTTTGCCTCGATGTCAGAAGTGGCCGCTGCCTTGCAACGCTTCCGTGCCGCCGGCAAGCAGATTGTCGCGGTCAGCCGCGGCATGGGGCAGAAGCAGTATTTCCTGGCCGCGCAGGCCGATGAAATCCATTTGGACCCGGATGGCTATGGCATTGTGCTCGAAGGTCTTTCGGCGCATCGGCCGTATTTCCGCGAAGGCTTGCAGGACAAGCTGGGCGTGGATTTCCATCTGTTCAAGGTGGGCGAATACAAATCCGCCGCCGAGCCATTCGTGCGCGACTCGGCTTCGCCCGAGGCCAAAGAAGCCGACCTGTTCTGGATGAATGACATCTGGAACCGTTATCTGGCCGAAATCGCCTCGCGTCGCAAACTCAGTGCCACAGGCCTGGCCACGGCGATTGACAATCTGGCCGACGGCGTGGAGGCGGTACGCGGCGATCTCAACCGCTATGCGCTGGAAAACAAGCTGGTGGATGCGCTCAACACGCGCACGGAAGTGGACATGCTGATGACCGAGCGTGGCGTGGCTGATGCCGATGCCGAGGGCGGTTTCCGGCAGATTGACTGGGTGCAGTACCTCAACCATATCAAGCCGAAATTCCCGGTCGAAGTGGATTCCAAGCCGCAGGTGGCGGTGGTGGTGGCCGAGGGCGAAATCACCCCCGGCCAACAACCGCGCGCGGTGATTGGTGGCGACAGCCTCTCTGCATTGCTGCGCGATGTGCGTGAAGACGACAAGGTCAAGGCATTGGTGCTGCGGGTGAACTCGCCCGGCGGTGAGGTATTCGCCTCCGAACAAATCCGCCGTGAAGTGGCCGCACTCAAGGCCGCTGGCAAGCCGGTGGTGGTGTCGATGGGCGATGTCGCCGCATCCGGCGGCTACTGGATCAGCATGAATGCCGACCGCATCTATGCCGAGCCCAGCACCATCACCGGCTCCATCGGCATTTTCGGACTGGTGCCCAACTTCACCCGCGCACTCGACAAAATCGGCGTGCATAGCGATGGCGTTGGCACCACCCGCGTGGCTGGTGCGTTCGACCCCACCCGGCCGCTGAACCCGGAAGTGAGCCGCGTCATCCAGTCGGTCATCGACAAGGGCTATCGCGATTTCATCGGCAAAGTGGCCGATGCGCGCGGCAAGAGTGTCGAGGCTACCGACCAAGTGGCGCGCGGCCGCGTCTGGAGCGGCGCACAAGCCAAACAGTTTGGTCTGGTGGACGAGCTTGGTGGCCTGCAAACGGCCATTGAACATGCTGCAAAGCTCGGCAATCTGGCCGAAGGCAAATACCATGTGCACTATGTCGAAGAGCCGTTGACCCCGTTTGAGAGCTTCATGAGCGAGTTTGCCCAGGCACGCATGGGCGCAGTGCTGCTCAATGAATCGCCACTGCTGCGCGGCATCCTGAAGAGCAGCGCCCCCGGCATCCAGCAACCGCTGCGCTATCTGGAAATGCAGGCCAGCAAACCCAACGCCGCCCCGGTACAGGCCAGCGCACACTGCTTCTGCGGGATTTGAGGGCGGATAGCTGCAGATAAAAAACGCCGGGCTGATGCCCGGCGTTTTTGTTGGTGGGGACAAGTATCAGAGGGTTATTCATGCTGGTTGCAAATTGGCGTAGGCCAGTACCAGCCATTTGCTGCCAGCCTCGTCAAAATTGACCTGCACCCGGGCATGGGCGCCATTGCCTTCGATATCGGTGACAGTGCCGGTGCCGAAGGTGTTGTGGCGCACACTGGCGCCGAGCGAAATGCCGGCGGCGCTGGGCGCAAGCGAGGCGTGCCCCCTGTTGGACAGGCGCTCGGGCAATGCGCGTGCAGTGCGCACTTTCGGGCGCACTTCGTGAATCAGGCTGGCCGGGATTTCGCGCAGGAAGCGCGAGGGCAGGCCAATCAGGTCTTGACCATGCAGGCGACGGCTTTCGGCATGTGAGAGCACCAATTTTTCGCGGGCGCGGGTGATGCCGACATAGGCCAGCCGTCGTTCTTCTTCCAGCCGTCCGGCTTCTTCCACGCTGCGCGCATTGGGAAACAGGCCTTCTTCCAGCCCCACCAGAAACACCAGCGGAAACTCCAGCCCCTTGGCGCTGTGCAGGGTCATCAGCTGCACGCCTTCATCGCCCGCATCGGCCTGGCCTTCGCCGGCTTCCAGCGCGGCATAGGCGAGAAACTCCACCAGCTCGGAAAGCGCCATCGCCTCGGTATCGTCGCCGCGCACAAAGCGCGAGGCCACGCTGATGAGTTCATCGAGGTTGTCCACGCGCGAATCAAGGCTGTTACGCGATTCTTTTTCATAATGGGCGCGCAGTCCCGAGCGCATCAGCACATGGTCGATTTTGTCCTGCAAGGACAGCTCAGCGACTTCCTGCTGCAGCAGGGTAATGAGTTCGATAAAGCCTTTGAGCGCATTCTTGGCGCGGGTGGTGAGTGGACTGTCATGGATGGCCAGTTCTGCCGCCTGCCAAAGCGGGATGCCGGCACCGCGGGCGATGCGGCGTACTTCGTCCAGGGTGCGCTCGCCAATGCCGCGCGCGGGTGTATTGACCGCGCGCTCGAAGGCGGCATCGTCCACGCGCGAGGCAATCAGGCGCAGATAGGCCAGTGTGTCCTTGATTTCCATGCGCTCGAAAAAGCGCATGCCGCCATACACGCGATAGGGGATTTGCTCGGCCAGCAGGGTTTCTTCAAACATCCGCGACTGCGCATTGCTGCGGTAGAGAATGGCCGCATCACCCCAGCTGCCGCCCTGCAGCACCCATTGGCGGATGCGCTCAATGACATAGCGCGCTTCGTCGATTTCGTTATAGGCCGCATACACATCCAGCGGCTCGCCCTCGCCCGAATCGGTCCACAGGTTTTTGCCCAGACGCTCGGGATTGTGGGCAATCACCGCATTGGCGGCGTTGAGAATATTGGCGCTGGAGCGGTAGTTCTGCTCCAGGCGGATAGTGTTGACATCGGCAAAATCGCGCAGAAAATGCTGCACGTTTTCCACCTTGGCGCCGCGCCAGCCGTAGATGGCTTGGTCGTCATCGCCGACCGCGAACACATGGCCGCTGTCTCCAGCCAAGAGCCGCACAAAGGCGTACTGGATGGCATTGCTGTCCTGAAACTCGTCAATCAAAAGCTCGGAAAAACGCCTGCGGTAATGCGCCAGCAACACTGGCGTATCGCGCAACAGCTCCAGCGCGCGCAGTAGGATTTCGGCAAAGTCCACCAGCCCCGCGTTGTCACAGCGCTCTTGATAGGCCTCATAGACCTTCAGCCGCACATGCGCCCATTCGTCGGCAGGATTGGGCTGGATATGCTGCGGGCGGCGGCCTTCGTCCTTTTGCGCATTGATCCACCACATGATTTGCTTGGGCGGGAAGCGGCCTTCGTCAAATTCCAGCTGCTGCACCACGCGCTTGATGAGCCGCAATTGGTCATCGCTGTCAAGAATCTGGAAGCCCTCCGGCAGGCCAGCCTCCTGCCAGTGCAGCCGCAGCAGGCGATGGGCGATGCTGTGAAAGGTGCCAATCCACATGCCGCGCGCGCCGCCCTGCAACAGACTGGCCGCACGCTGGCGCATCTCGCCTGCGGCCTTGTTGGTAAAGGTCACCGCCAGAATGCCGTGTGCAGGTATGCCGTGCACTTCGTTCAGCCAGGCGATGCGATGGGTCAGTACCCGGGTCTTGCCCGAGCCGGCACCGGCCAGCACCAGTACATGTCCTGGTGGCGCGCTCACGGCCTCGCGCTGCGCCGGGTTCAAATCATCAATCAGGTGAGAAACATCCATCGGCGCATTGTAGCCAGTGCCCTGCTGGGTGCCGGTTTTATTTTCCGGTGCTCTTGGCAATCGGGGTTTGGGGGCAGTTTGAAAGGCAAAGACTGCAGCAGAGGCAGGAAGCTTTGGCAGAAGCAGGTGGAGAGCAGCGATAATGGCGCGATGAAAACACTCCGTATCGCTACCCGCAAAAGCCCGTTGGCACTTTGGCAGACCGAGCACGTCGCCGCTTTGCTGAAAGCCCAACACCCGCAGCTTGAGATTCAACTCGTGCCATTGTCCACGCGCGGCGATGAGTTGCTCGACCGTTCGCTGGCAGCGATTGGTGGCAAGGGGCTGTTTCTGAAAGAGCTGGAGTTGGCCATGCTGCGTGACGAGGCCGATTGCGCGGTGCATTCGCTCAAAGACGTGCCGATGGAGCTGGAGCCGGGCTTTGTGATGCCTGCCATCATCGCCCGCGGCAGCCATGCCGATGCCTGGGTCAGCAATCATTTCGACAGTATCGCCGCGCTGCCTGCCGGGGCACGGGTCGGGACTTCATCGTTGCGGCGCAAGGCGCAATTGCGCGCGCTGCGCCAAGATTTGCTGATCGATGATTTGCGCGGCAATGTCAATTCGCGGCTGGCAAAACTCGATGCCGGTGAATATCAGGCCATCCTGCTGGCCTGCGCCGGGCTGGAGCGCCTGGGCTTTGCCTCGCGCATCCGTGCACGCCTGGAAGCGCCCGATTGGCTGCCCGCTCCGGCGCAAGGCGCGATTGCAGTGGAGTGTCGTGAGGATGCGGCCGATGTTCAGGCGCTGTTTGCAGCGCTGGATGATGCCAATACGCGCGTTTGTGTCAGTGCCGAGCGCGCCATGAACCGTGCCCTGGATGGCAGCTGCCATGTGCCGGTCGCCGCGCTGGCCGGTCTTGATGGCAACATGCTGCACCTGCAAGGGCTGGTGGGCGATGCGCATACCGGGGTGCAAGTGCGTGCCGAGGCACGTGCGCCCCGGCAGGCGGCCGAAGCACTCGGGCAGCAGGTGGCCGCAGCTTTGCTGGCACAGGGGGCGGGAGACTTCATCCGCGCTTGATGCGCGCGATCTGCATGTGTGCGGCAGCCTGGGTGAAGCGGTCGTGTTCCCACGCCCGGCGGACTTTCATGCTGCACAGGCGTTCCATGCCGCCTCCATCAAGCCATAAGCAAAAAACCATCCGCCCACGTGAGCGGGCGGATGGTAGGCAATCATTGCACGGGGCAGGCAGGGGTGTTGGCCGCTTGCCTGCCGAGCGTGCCATCAAAGGCCGTGTACTTTGACACGCTCTTGCAGCGGAGCGAAAGCCTTTTCACCGGCCGGAGCGCTGATGCCGCCGAACACCAGTTGTGCGCGCAGCTTCCAGTGGCTGGGGATGTTCCAGGTGCTGGCTACCTGCGCGTCAATCACTGGGTTGTAGTGTTGCAGGTTGCCGCCGACACCGGCTGCGGCCAGCGTTGACCAGACCACGTACTGGTGCATGGCGCTGGTGTGCTCGCTCCAGATGGGGAAGTTGTCGGCATACAGGGCGAACTTTTCCTGCAAACCCTTGACCACGTCCTGGTCTTCAAAGAACAGCACGCTGCCCGCTGCGGCCTTGAACATGTTGAGCTTGTCCTCGGTGGCCTGGAAGTTCTCGGCCGGCACAATCTTGCGCAATTCGCTGATGGCGATGTCCCACAGCTTTTCATGTTCGCTGCCAAACAGCACCACCACGCGGGCGGATTGCGAGTTGAAGGCGGACGGGGTGTGTTTGACCGCATGCTCAACGATTTGCACTACCTGCTCGCCGCTGACCGGCAGGTTCTTGTTGAGGGCATACACCGAGCGGCGGGTTTCTGCGGCTTGTTGCAGGGTCTGAAGATTCGACATGGGATTTCCTTGCATGAAAAGTGGAAAGATGAAGGCGGCTGCCCTTGGGCAGCCAGCCTTGACAGAGTATCCGCTCAGTGCGGCTGGTTGATATTGGCCTCGATATCCATGGGCACGTCCATCAGCAGGATTTCGGCATCGCCCAGCGCCTCGACCTCGAAGCCATCGGTTTCCCAAAGACCCAAGCCATCGCGCTCGCCCAGCTCGATGCCGCCGACTTTGGCCTTGCCCTTGATGACGAACACATAGACGCCGTTGCCTTCGCGCTTGACCTGATAGCGCTTTTGCGTGCCGTCAGCAAAGCGCGCCAGCGAGAACCAGGCATTTTGGTGGATCCACACCCCGTCATCATCGGCATGCGGCGAGAGGATTTGCTGGAAATCGTTGGGCTGGGCCTGATCGGCGATGGTGATTTGCTGATAGCGCGGCTCGACACCATTCTTGCGCGGCAGCACCCAGATTTGCAGGAACTTCACCGCCTGGTCGCGGTTGGCATTCATCTCGCTATGGGTGACCCCGGTGCCAGCCGACATCACTTGCACATCGCCATTTTTGATGATGCTGCCATTGCCCATGCTGTCGCGGTGCGCCAAGTCGCCGGACAGCGGCACGGAGATGATTTCCATGTCGCGGTGCGGATGGGTGCCAAAGCCCTGGCCGCCTTCAACGAAATCGTCATTGATCACGCGCAGCACGCCAAAGCCCATGCGCTCGGGGTTGTAGTAATTGGCAAAGCTGAAGGTGTGGGCGCTTTTGAGCCAGCCGTGGTTGGCGAAACCGCGCGAGTTGGCAGCGTGGTGGATGGTTTTCATCACAGAACTCCTGATATTCAAGCAAGCGCCACAAAAGCGCGATGGCCGGCATGTTAGCTACACATACGGGGTGGAAAAAGCCGAAAACAGGAAATCACTGTTCCAAATTTGTAGCTAGTGAAGGATTTGTGGTTTCAGCATCAATGTTATTGGAACGGAAAATGGCGGCGATGAAGAACAGCAAATTCAAGGGGATGCCGATTTCAAAAAGTCGGCAAAGCGATAACCACCGGCGGTATAGACCATGGTATTGGTTTGGTAGCCTATTGGAGCGGCAAAACCCGATGACAGCGGGTGCAGGCTGAGCCAATCCGTGAAAAATTGGCACCCAGTATCCGTAAATCGCTGCCATGTTGCCGGCGCAATACCGCGCCGGTTTAATTCTTGAAATCGATGTTTTCAGCTAGGAGCAGATGAATGCGCCACGACCGCGAACAGGCTCGGCGTCGGCTCAGCCAGTGGTTCGACAGCTATTCTGCCGACCATCGCAATACCATCAACCAATGGTTTCACGTGTTTTGTGTGCCGTTGATTCTGTGGGCAGCGGTGGCGCTGCTATGGTGCATCCCGGTGCCGGGCACCTTGTTTGGCCCTGGCGCTTTTGCGGCCTTGGCGATGTTTCTCACCTGGTCGTTCTATTACCGCCATTCGCGGCCACTGGGCTTTGGCATGCTGGCGGTGTTCGTGGCCTTTGCCTGGGGCACGCGCTGGCTGCATCTGATGCTTGGCACGGCAAACCTTGCCTGGCTGGCATTGGCGGTATTTGCGCTGGCTTGGGTCGGACAATTCATCGGCCATCATATTGAAGGGCGCCGGCCGAGTTTTCTCACCGACCTGACTTATCTGTTGATTGGCCCGGTCTGGGTATTGAACAAGCTCTACCGCAAACTTGGCTGGAAGTATTAAAGCCCCATGAGCCTGCCACATATCAGCCGCCGCGACCTGCTGCTGCTTTGCGGGGTGTGCTTCATTTGGGCGTTGAACTTCCTGATGTCGGCCATTGGCCTTCGTGAAATTCCGCCACTCACCTTTACCCTGCTGCGCTTTACCATCCTGGGTCTGGTGCTGCTGCCATTTGTCCGGCGCGCACCGCAAGGTCAGGGCTGGCGGCTGTTTGCCGTCTCCATACTGATTGGCGTGGTGCATTTTTCGCTGTGTTTCTGGGGCGTGGCGCTGGCCGGGGAGCTGTCTTCACCCGCTATCCTGCTGCAAAGCTATATCCCGATGACGGCGGTGCTGGCCTGGGTTTGGCTGGGCGAGAAATTCGGTTGGCGCACCGGGCTTGCCATCGCGGTGAGCTTTCTGGGTGTATTGGTGCTTTCGTTTGACCCGCAAGTGCTGCAAAAGCCCGCGGCGGTGATGACCTTGCTGTTGTCGGCGTTGGCGCTTGCCATCGGTACGGTGATGATGCGCGGGCTTTCCGGCGTAGGCATGTTGAACCAGCAGGCATGGACGGCGCTATGCAGCATCGGCCCGTTGGCGCTACTGTCGGTGCTGTTCGAGCCGGGCGCACTGGCTGCCCTGCCCGAGGCCAGTCTGCTGGCCTGGAGTGGCGTGATTTATGCGGCGCTGGCTTCCTCGCTGCTCGGGCACGGGCTGTATTTCATGCTGGTGCAGCGCTACCCGGTGGCGGTGCTGATGCCCTGGTTGTTGCTTGCTCCGGTTATCGCCATTGCCCTTGGCATCGTGTTCTGGGGTGACAAGCCCGGCCTCAAGGTCTGGCTGGGCGGCGCGATGGTGCTGGGCGGGGTATTGGTGATTGCCTTGCGCAAGCGCGCCAAAGCGGGCTGAAGCCAATCAGGCGATCAGCGGGCCTGCGTTTTTGGCAGCAACCGCATCCGCTCGCCCTGAATCTCCATTCCGTCCACGGTTTCAAGAAAGCTCTTGAAATCGGCGAAACCATAATCGCTCCAACTCCAGCGCGGCTTCATCCATTTTTCCACCGCATCGATACTGGCCGTACTTTGAGCATTGAGAAAACTAGGCTTGGCAAGACACTCGCTCAACAGCTTGAGGACATCCCGATAGGGAATTTTCCGGCAGAACATCTGTGTGCCCTCGGTGCGAAATTGCAGTCCACGCAAATCGCGCAACATGCCCGAGAGTTTGCCGTAACCATAGCTGCGCGAATCGAAATCCGGCTGTGTCTGGTTGATGTACTGTCCAATATGGCTGACCGGCGCCCAACCCGTGGCCTCATTGGTCGTATCCTTGATTGCCTTGTACAGCAGCCGCTGAGCAGCCTCGTCCATCTGTCTTGACTGGGGCACCTTGGCCTCGTCCGGTTTTTCATCCTTGCCGTTGTCCGGCTTGGCAGCTTCGCCATCCTTGCTGTCACCAAGCTTTGCTTCTTCACCCAGATTTTCCACATAGAAGAAGCGATCGCAGGCCTGACGGAATGCTTCGGGCGTGTTTTTCCGACCAAAACCATACACTGTGAGGCCGGACTGGCGGATGCGCGCGGCCAGCGGGGTGAAATCGCTGTCGCTGGACACCAGACAGAAGCCGTGGAAATTGCCGCTGTAGAGCAAGTCCATCGCGTCGATGATCAGCCCCATGTCGGTGGCGTCCTTGCCCTTGGTATAGGCGAACTGCTGTACCGGCGTCAGTGCATGCCGCAACAAAATATTCCGCCAGCCTGACAGATGCGGGCTGCTCCAGTCGCCATAAATGCGCTTGACGCTGGCAATACCGTATTTGGCTATTTCCTCGAACAAGCCTTGCGCTACCGCAGCGCCGGTATTGTCAGCATCGATCAATACCGCCAGCTTCGCCTGCCCCTCGTTGAGCTTCATCCCTGCCCCATGAAAAAATTTGACGCATCTTGCCCCCTCCCCTTGAAAAGTCAAGCCCGGCGGGCGATAGCCATGATTGGCTGCCGCAGGTTATTATCAATAAACCCCCTACGCTGAAACACGACCATCAGCCTCCATCAAGCTTCTCGCAGTCGGCTGAAAAGCGCGCGGCGCGTAGCCAAAATCTTCTCGCGCCGGTTGGCTATCGAATACCAAGTCCTGCTGCATCCGCGCCAGCATCGCGTCATTGAAGCCGTTGACCTTGCCGCTGGCGCGCGCCAGCCACAGCAGCGCGGAAAAAACCGGCAGCGGCACAAGATGCAGGCGCGGCGCAGGCTCGATGCTGTCCAATACCCGCCGCACCATGTCGATGTAATCGAGTGTTTCACCACCGGGCAAGTCATAGCTGCGGCCAATGGTGCGACGCTCATGCAGGCAGGCGAGAGCGGCATCGGCCAGGTCATCCACATGCACCGGTTGGCGCAGCCCCCGCGCCGTGCGTGGCAGCACGAAGTGACCAAAACGTGCGGCCAGCGCGGCAATCCGGGTCAGGCTCTTGTCCATATCAGCGCCATAGACCAGTGTCGGACGCAGTAGGGTGAGCGCACCGCCCTGCCGTGTACAGGCTTCAATCAGCCGCCCTTCGGCTTGCCCAAGACGTGCCACCATCTCGCGCTCGGCCACATCAATCGAGTCCTGTTTGACTTTCAGGCTGGTGGAGCCAAAGGCAATCACCCGCGCTGGCAAGCTGATGTTTTGCGCATACCAGAGGGAGAACGCATCCAGCGGCCCGCAGCTGAAAATGACCTTGGGCTGATGCGGCAGTCGTGGCATTTGCTGCAAGCTGCCATTCAGCCATTGCACTCCAGGCATTGGCGGCATTTGCGCTGCGCGCCTTGATACTGCCATCACTTGCCAGCCATCGCCCAGAAGACGAGGCAGTAGTGCCTGGCCAATCTGGCCGCTCCCTCCCAATAGCAATGCGGTTTTCAAGGCAGATACAGCCACTTGCATGGCAAAAATGACATGGCGCAAAGCATAACCGGTAAAGGTGGCGCTACACTCGGCTTATCCCCATCAGGCCGCCCAAGGAGCGCCCATGAGCACGCAACCACTGGATACCCCGAAAGCGATTTTGCTTGCCACCGACCTCAGTGCCCGCTCCGACCGCGCCTTCGACCGCGCGCTGCAACTGGCCGAACATTGGCAGGCCAAGCTGGTATTGCTGGTGGTGCTCTCTGCCGAAAGCAGCTTCAGCAAGCCCAATCACTTCAGTCAGGGCGATGACGATGATGAAGAAGTCACGGCCGAAGAACTGGTTGCCGACCGGGTACGGGCAGAGTTGCCTGAAACCGATGTCAAAATCGAAGTACATGTGGAAGCCTCCGCGCATATCGGCCAAACCGCACTGCGCGTGGCCGAAGAATATGGCTGTGGGCTGATTGTCACCGGCATTGCCCGCAGCGATGCCCTGCAGCGCGTTTCGCTGGGCTCCACCGTGGTCTGGCTGAGTCGCCACTCCACCATCCCCACCCTGGTCGTGCAGCGTCGCCCGCGTGGACATTACCGCCATGTGGGTGTTGCCACCGACCTGTCCGAACCGGCTGCCAGAGCGGCTGTGGTGGCAGCCAAGTGGTTTGATGATGCCAAGACCCGGGTATTGCTGCATGGCTATGACGTGTCCTTTGCCGACCTGACAGGCGATGAACAAACCCGTGAGGCAGCACTGGCAGATGCGCAGCAGCAGGCACGCCAGGAGCTGACGCAATGGCGTGATGAAAATCTGCCCAAACTGTTTGCCCCGCACTGGCAGCCGCGTGCCGAGCTGAGCAACCCGGTGCGCCTGCTGCGACAAGCCAGTATCGACACCGAACTGGATTTGGCGGTACTGGCCTCACATGGGCGCAATCGCCTCATGGATGCCCTGATTGGCAGCGTCGCCAAACGGCTTTTGGAAACCTCCATCACCGACACCTTGATTGTGCGCGGTTGATGACTGCACAACGTGCCCGTCTTGTGGCGGGCACGTGATTTAGCGCCGATAAAACGCCTCGATTTGCGCCAGTTTGTCGTCGATGCGGAACTGCTGCATCGGGTATTCGCGGCGTGGTGGGCGATTCTGATAAGCCGCCTGCAGGGCGGCGGCCAGCGCATCGATATCGCCAATCGGCACCAGCGGCGTGGCTATCGCTGCCTGCAGATGACGAGCGCCCTGGCTGGCGCTGGCGATGATGGGAAGGCCGCTATCCATGGCTTCGAGCAGCACCAGGCCGAATGGCTCACTGCGCGCTGCGGAAACAAAGACATCAAAGGCTTCCAGCCAGTCACGCGGCTGGGAAACAAAACCCGGCATCAATACGTTATTGGGTGCCTGCGCTCGCAATGCCTGCCAGGCGCTGCCCTGGCCTGCAATCAGCAGACGGGCATCGGCTGGCAATGCCGCACGCTGCCAGGCGGCGAGCAACACATCCAGCCCTTTGCTGTGTTCCACCCGGCCCAGCGCGCCAAATACCCAAGCATCCTGGGCAATGCCATGTGCCGTGCGCAGCTGTTCGCGGGCATCGCCTGTGGGGAGCTGTGGCAATGTCCAGTTGTCGATTTGCACACTGCGCGCGCGCATATCGGCGGGCATTTCCTGCAACTGCCAAGGAGCAATGGCAATCAAGCCGTCGAGTCCTTCATGCTGTTGTGGCTTGTAGCAGATATGCAAGGTGGCGATACGCCGAGTGTGGCTGCCACGCAAGCCTTTCAACGCGCGTGCAGCACCGGACAGATGCGCATGGGCAATATCTGGCTGCAATTTTTTCAGTACCCGTCTGGCCTGCCAGATGGCAAAAAAATCGCCTACCACAATGGTCTTGACCTTGGGCGAGAGCCTTGAGGCGATGGCATCGGCGCGGTCTTGGGCACCGGCGCGGCGCAGAATCATGCTGACATCGTGCCCGGCTTCGGCCTGGGCATTGGCAAGCTCAACGGCATGGCGCTCACTGCCGGCAAAGCGCCGGGTCAGCAAGAGATGGACGATGGAAAGCGGCGAGTCATTCATCTGCCAAGTGTCGCATGACATACTGCACCATCATGCATACCCAAGTGCCCAAGTTGCCGCTTTCTGCGGTCGTCATCACCCATAACGAAGCTGACCGTATTGGCCGCTGCGTGGCTTCACTGTTGCCGGTCTGTGCCGAGGTCATCGTGCTCGACTCCGGCTCCAGCGATGACACCGTGCAGATTGCCCGCGATTTGGGCGCACGCGTTGAGCACCGCGACTGGGATGGCTTTGCCCGGCAGAAAAACGCTGCCATCGCCATGGCTTCAAAAGATTGGGTGATTCTGCTCGATGCCGATGAGTGGCTGGAAGCCGATGCGCAGCAGGCATTGCGTGCATTGTTTGCCGGTGAGCTGGAAAGCGCCGATGTCTGGCTGCTGCAGCGGCGCACGCACTGGCTGGGGCAGCCGATGCGCTACGGCAGTTTCAGCCGGGAGCCGATTGAGCGCCTGTTCCGCAGCCATTTGCGCCATGCGGATTTGCCGGTGCATGAATATCTGGACACGCAAGGCCAGCGGGTGCGCGCAAGCCAAATACGATTGGAGCACGATACCGCGCGCAACGCCCGCGAATATCGGGAAAAACTCGCCCGCTATGCCGCACTCTGGGCCAAGGCGCGCGCGGGAAAACGCGGTGGCGCGGTGCGCGGTTTTCTGGCCGCAGCCGCGTATGCCATCAAGAACCTGATTTTGCGCGGCGGCATTCTGGATGGTCGCAAGGGGCTGGCTTTTCACCGCGAGCATATGCGCTATGCGGCATTGAAGTACCGTTTATTGGCAGGACAAAACGCGCGCCACTAGCGCTGCATGGGTAGACAGCCCGGCAGAGTGGCCTCGGCCGAAGCCAGATACCAGACGCGACGGTTGTAGATACCCATGGCGGTCAGGCTATCGGGTTTGAAGCAGTTGTCGATGACTTCATTTTCCACAAGCAGCCAGCGTTGCTCGGGGCGTTCGGCCTGCCAGGCGCGGGCATCACGTAACTGCAATGCGGCTTCGCGCTTGAAGCCAAAGGTACGCGCCGGGCGGTCGGCCATCAACAGGTTCTGCTCTTTCCAGGCCACCAGTGCCAGTTCCGCATCCTTGCCGATGTGCTGCCCGGTTGCACGCATCAGCCCGCGCGCCGAGCTGGCATCGTTCAAGACCAGGTAGCCTATCAGGCTATAACTCAACCACAGTGCGGCCAGCACAGCATTCAGGCCGGCAACACCGCGTACAGATTTGAAAAACAAGGCTGCCAGCAACCCGGCTGCGCCTGCAATGACCAGCATCCAGCCCAAGGCATTGCCGTTTTCAGTGCCGGCAATGGCGGCCAGCTTGGCTTCAAACCCCGGCTGTCCCAGCACGACGGCAAAACCGCCGCCGAGCAGGGTGAGGGCAAATGACAGTGCCGTGACGAAGGCGATGCCGCGCACGATTGGGCGATGGCTGACATCCGCCAGCCATGGCCCCATGGCCAGGCATAGCAGCGGCAGGGCGGGCAGGATATAGACCTCGCGCTTGCCGCTGGAAAACGAGAAGAACAGCACAATCAGCACCACGCCTGCCAGTGGCAGCAGGATGCGTGCATCGCGCGCGCGCAGCGCAGCGCGCCAGTGCGGTATCACCCAGGGCAGGGCGAAAATCGCCGGCAACCACTGCGTCGCCATCACTTTGATGAAGTAATACCAGGGCTGATGGTGATGCCAGGCATTGGCGTAGCGCTCGGCGGTTTGTTTGAGCAGGATATTGTCGGCATAAGCCTGATACAGCGGGTCTTGGCTGGTTTTGACCGCCCACAGCATCGGCAGCAGCCAGGCCAGAATCGGCAGCAACAGCATACCGATACCGCCCAGCCATTGCCGGGCGCTTGTCCGGGTGATGCCCGGCCAGCGCCGCCGCCCTGCCCAGACCGCAGGCAAGAGCAGCAGTAGTGCCACCACGCCCACGCCTTTACTGATGACGCCAAGCCCGGCTGCGCCCCAGCCGATATACCACCAGCGTGCATCCGGGCCTTGCAGCAAGTGTCGTAGCAGGCCATAGGCCGAAAGCGTGGTGCAAAACAGCAGCAACGGGTCAATCTGCGCGCGCTTGGCCTGAAAGGTGAACTGCACGGCAAACAGCAGCGCCCAGGCGGCGTAGGCGCCTGCTTCGGTATTCCATAGCCGGCGCCCAAGGTCACGCACCAGCGCCAGTGTGCCTACTGAGGCCAGCAAGGTGGGCAGCAAGAAAGACAGGCGCAGGTTGCCGGTGATGGAAAGCAATATCGCCTGCAACCACATCAACAGCGGTGGCTTGTCCGGGTACAGTTCATCACCGCGCATCGGAAACAGCCACTGACCGCTTTCCACCATCTGTCTTGCCACCAGTGCAAAGCGCGGCTCATCGGCAGGCCAGGGGTCACGCAAACCCAGCCCGGCAAACAACACGACAATGGCGGTCAGCCAAAACAGCAAGCGCTCGCGGCGCGCATCGAAAGTCATCATGGCGCGCAGGATACAGCGCATTTCTTGTTCCAGTCTTTTGGAGGCCAATTTTGCCTTCATTAAGCTAGGATGATGCTCTGCGATCATGCTTTTGGAGCGCGAGTGACTGCCGAAATCTGGATGACCTTTGCTGTTCTGGCAGGTGCGGTATATCTGTTTGTCACAGAAAAACTGCCAGTCGATGTTGTTGCCATGCTGGTATTGGTCACGGTAATGGTGCTGGGGCTGGTTACGCCGCGGGAGGCGCTTTCGGGCTTCTCCAGCGAGGCCACAATTACGGTGGCCGCCATGTTCGTGTTAAGTGCCGGCATCCAACACAGCGGCATTCTCAGTCGCCTTAGCGATTTGCTTTCGCGGATCAAGCGTCTGTGGCTGTTTACCCTGGTGATGATGCTGCTTGCAGCGGCAACATCTGCATTCATCAACAACACTGCGGTGGTCGCGGTGTTCTTGCCACTGGTGATGACGGCTGCGGCAGCGGTTGGACAGGCACCTTCAAAAATGTTGATTCCGTTGTCTTATGCGGCACAGTTTGGTGGGGTTTGTACCCTGGTGGGGACTTCCACCAATCTGCTGGTGCACTCAGTGGCACAACAATCGGGACTGCCTGGCTTTGGTTTGTTCGAGTTCACACAGCTGGGGATTTGGTTCACCTTGATTGGAACCGCTTACATGTTGTTGGCGGGCAAATTTCTGCTGCCTGCGCATCCTGCACCCAATCGAGAAGAAGATGAGCATCAAGGACGCTGGCTGGTGGATTTGTATGTCAATGAAAAGTCTCCGGCGGTCGGCAAGTTGGGTTCGACAGTCATTCCGGTAGACATTACCGATGCGTATCTTTTGGAGGTTTACCGGAATGGCAATACGCTTTCGCGCCCTCGCGCAGCAGAAATCAAGGCAGGTGACAGATTGCTGGTGCGTGGCACGTGGGAGCAGATAGAAAAAGTGCGCAAATCGCTGAAACTGCAATTTGACGAGGTCGCACGCGACTTGGTGGCCAATCCGGCAGCGGAGCGAGTTCATGCCGAAGTGCTGGTTGCGCCGGGCTCGCCCTTGGTGAATCGCACACTTACGGGTTTGCGTTTTGGCCATATCCACCGGGTGCGTGTTCATGGCCTGCAACGTCCCGGGCATACTTTGCGTCAACCATTGCACAAGATTCCATTGAACGTGGGCGACACCTTGCTGGTGGATGGCACACCGGAATCACTGGAAACATTGCGTAATACGCCTGGATTGATTCTTACCCGCGAGCGCGTACAGCCGCGGGTACACAGGCTGCGTGCGATGACTTCGGTTGGCATCATGGTGGCGGCAGTGGCACTTGCAGCATTTGAAATCATGCCGATTGTGGTGTCCTCACTGCTTGGGTGCGTGGCCTTGGTCATATTGCGCGCCCTGACCCCGGAGAGGGCATATGGCGGGATTGATTGGCGCGTTATTGTGCTGCTTGCCGGTGTATTGCCATTGGGCATTGCATTGCAGAACTCTGGCGGCGCCCAGTGGGTTGCCAACAATACATTGGCACTCATCGCCAGTGGCAATCCGCTACTGACTTTGGCCGCCATTTACTTGCTGACATCGGTGATGACCGAGATGATGAGCAACAATGCTTCAGCGGTATTGATTGCACCGATTGCCATCGCCACGGCTGAAACACTGGGGCTGGATCCCAAGCCGTTTCTGGTTGCCGTGGCATTTGCCGCCTCCACCAGCTTTTCCACGCCGGTAGGCTACCAGACCAATACCATGGTCTATACGGCTGGTGGCTATCGTTTTTCAGACTTCCTGAAAGTCGGTATTCCATTGAACATATTGTTCTTCCTGGCCGCCATCTTCCTGATTCCACGCTATTTCCCATTTTGAGTGCACACAAAAAACGCCGGGGTTTGAACTGACCCCCAAAATCTGGACGGTTACGGGTTAAGTGTTCGAGGCCTGAGTCCGGTACTGCACCGGGCTCAGGCCTTTGAGTTTTGTCCTGATGCGTTCGTGGTTGTAGTAGTCAATATATTG
>NWQM01000013.1 GCA_002798195.1 Lysobacteraceae bacterium NML03-0222
CATTAGTTTTAGGAGCGAATTGATCGGGCTGAGCTGCACGACAGCACATCGCTGTAGTGTGGTCGCGGATAACTGCCGCATTTTCAGTGCGTAGTTTCGGGAATGTTTTTGAGGGCAAAGAAAAACCCCCGACATTGAGTCGGGGGTTTTGGGGATAAAACTGGCGATGACCTACTCTCACATGCTGGATGCACACTACCATCGGCGCAGCTGCGTTTCACTTCCGAGTTCGGGATGGGATCGGGTGGTTCCACAGCGCTAATGTCGCCAGAAAGGGGTGAGGGATCGCGGGATGCGTTGCATTCGCGCTCAACCTTTCAAGGGGAGGAATGTAGCGAGGTCTTGATGGAGATACTCGACGTATCGTGCGGTCAAGGCCACTTGAGGCTATATGATCAAGCCACACGGCTCATTAGTACTGGTTAGCTCAATACATTACTGCACTTACACACCCAGCCTATCAACCACCTAGTCTTGATGGTGCCTTCAGGGGGCTTGTGCCCCGGGAAATCTCATCTTGAGGCGCGCTTCCCGCTTAGATGCTTTCAGCGGTTATCGCTTCCGAACATAGCTACCCGGCAGTGCCACTGGCGTGACAACCGGAACACCAGAGGTTCGTCCACTCCGGTCCTCTCGTACTAGGAGCAGCCCCTCTCAAATTTCCAACGCCCATGGCAGATAGGGACCGAACTGTCTCACGACGTTCTGAACCCAGCTCGCGTACCACTTTAAATGGCGAACAGCCATACCCTTGGGACCGACTACAGCCCCAGGATGTGATGAGCCGACATCGAGGTGCCAAACTCCGCCGTCGATATGAACTCTTGGGCGGAATCAGCCTGTTATCCCCGGAGTACCTTTTATCCGTTGAGCGATGGCCCTTCCATACAGAACCACCGGATCACTAAGTCCTACTTTCGTACCTGCTTGAGCCGTCACTCTTGCAGTCAAGCACGCTTATGCCTTTGCACACAGTGCGCGATGTCCGACCGCGCTGAGCGTACCTTCGAGCTCCTCCGTTACTCTTTGGGAGGAGACCGCCCCAGTCAAACTACCCACCATACACGGTCCCTGACCCGGATTACGGGCCTAGGTTAGAACGTCAAGCACATCAGGGTGGTATTTCAAGGATGGCTCCACACCGGCTGGCGCCGATGCTTCAAAGCCTCCCACCTATCCTACACAGACGAACTCAACGTTCAGTGTAAAGCTATAGTAAAGGTTCACGGGGTCTTTCCGTCTTGCCACGGGAACGCTGCATCTTCACAGCGATTTCAATTTCACTGAGTCTTGGGTGGAGACAGCGCCGCTGTCGTTACGCCATTCGTGCAGGTCGGAACTTACCCGACAAGGAATTTCGCTACCTTAGGACCGTTATAGTTACGGCCGCCGTTTACTGGGGCTTCGATCAAGAGCTTCGCTTACGCTAACCCCATCACTTAACCTTCCAGCACCGGGCAGGCGTCACACCCTATACGTCCACTTTCGTGTTTGCAGAGTGCTGTGTTTTTGATAAACAGTCGCAGCGGCCTGGTATCTGCGGCCCTCCTCAGCTATTAACCATGGAGGGCGTACCTTCTCCCGAAGTTACGGTACTATTTTGCCTAGTTCCTTCACCCAAGTTCTCTCAAGCGCCTGAGAATTCTCATCCTACCCACCTGTGTCGGTTTACGGTACGGTCTGCGTAAGCTGAAGCTTAGGAGCTTTTCCTGGAAGCGTGATATCAACAGCTTTGTCCAAAAGGACTCGTCCTTAGTCTCAACGTTGCGATCCCGGATTTGCCTAAGATCACCGCCTCAACTCTCTCACCGGGACAACCAACGCCCGGCCTGCCTAACCTTCTCCGTCCCTCCATCGCACTTACGCGAGGTGCAGGAATATTAACCTGCTTCCCATCGACTACGCTTTTCAGCCTCGCCTTAGGGGCCGACTCACCCTGCGCCGATTAACGTTGCGCAAGGAAACCTTGGGCTTTCGGCGTGCGGGCTTTTCACCCGCATTATCGTTACTCATGTCAGCATTCGCACTTCTGATACCTCCAGCAGACTTCTCAATCCACCTTCGCAGGCTTACAGAACGCTCCTCTACCGCGCATACAAAGTATGCACCCCAAGCTTCGGTTTACCGCTTAGCCCCGTTAAATCTGCCGCGCAGACCGACTCGACCAGTGAGCTATTACGCTTTCTTTAAAGGGTGGCTGCTTCTAAGCCAACCTCCTGGCTGTCTATGCCTTTCCACATCGTTTCCCACTGAGCGGTAATTTGGGACCTTAGCTGTGGGTCTGGGTTGTTTCCCTTTTCACGACGGACGTTAGCACCCGCCGTGTGTCTCCCATGCAGTCCTTCTCGGTATTCGGAGTTTGCAATGGTTTGGTAAGTCGCGATGACCCCCTAGCCATAACAGTGCTCTACCCCCGAGAGGATTCACATGAGGCGCTACCTAAATAGCTTTCGAGGAGAACCAGCTATCTCCGGGTTCGATTAGCTTTTCACTCCTAATCACACCTCATCCCCTACCTTTGCAACGGGAGTGGGTTCGGGCCTCCAGTTCGTGTTACCGAACCTTCACCCTGGGCATGACTAGATCACCCGGTTTCGGGTCTACTGCCCGCGACTATGCGCCCTTTTCAGACTCGGTTTCCCTTCGCCTCCCCTATACGGTTAAGCTCGCCACGAACAGTAAGTCGCTGACCCATTATACAAAAGGTACGCAGTCACCCCGAAGGGCTCCTACTGCTTGTACGCACACGGTTTCAGGTTCTATTTCACTCCCTTCACCAGGGTTCTTTTCGCCTTTCCCTCACGGTACTGGTTCACTATCGGTCGGTCAGGAGTATTTAGCCTTGGAGGATGGTCCCCCCATGTTCAGACAGGGTTTCTCGTGCCCCGCCCTACTCAATTTCATGCACATGGCCCTTTCAAATACAGGGCTATCACCTTCTATGGCCGGACTTTCCAGACCGTTCTTCTAAAACCACATGCACTTTTGGGCTAGTCCCCGTTCGCTCGTCACTACTGAGGGAATCTCGGTTGATTTCTTTTCCTACGGTTACTTAGATATTTCAGTTCACCGCGTTCGCTTCAATCAGTTATGTATTGGCTGATTGATACCCCTAAGGGTGGGTTTCCCCATTCGGACATTGCCGGATCAAAGCTTATTGCCAGCTCCCCGACACTTTTCGCAGGCTGTCACGTCCTTCATCGCCTCTGACCGCCAAGGCATCCACCGTGTGCGCTTATTCGCTTGACCATATAACCTCAAGTCGCCTCAAAGTTATCGTCAACGAACCTCAACGACATTCAAATGTTAGGTGCATTGCTGCACCCGCCTTAGCCTCACGACACGTCTTGAGTATTCTTCATCTCAAACGCTCGCTACATTCCAGTTTTCACAGAACCCGTAATGGCCTCAGCGCCATCACGCTTCAAATCAATCTTTGTGTACGCTTGTCATCCAGAAAGTGGTGGGTCTGGGAGGACTCGAACCACCGGCCTCACCCTTATCAGGGGTGCGCTCTAACCACCTGAGCTACAGACCCAATATGTCTTTCACTAAGTTGGTGGAGCCTGTCGGGATCGAACCGACGACCCCCTGCTTGCAAAGCAGGTGCTCTCCCAGCTGAGCTAAGGCCCCGTTTGTATCGGGACTTCCAGGCACTTGCCCGGAATATCTGGATGCAGGTTACTTGTGCGGACACCTGACAAATTTCATTATCGTGTCTCTAAAGGAGGTGATCCAGCCGCACCTTCCGGTACGGCTACCTTGTTACGACTTCACCCCAGTCATCGGCCACACCGTGGCAAGCGCCCTCCCGAAGGTTAAGCTACCTGCTTCTGGTGCAACAAACTCCCATGGTGTGACGGGCGGTGTGTACAAGGCCCGGGAACGTATTCACCGCAGCAATGCTGATCTGCGATTACTAGCGATTCCGACTTCATGGAGTCGAGTTGCAGACTCCAATCCGGACTGAGAGAAGGTTTCTGGGATTGGCTTGCCCTCGCGGGTTCGCAGCCCTCTGTCCTTCCCATTGTAGTACGTGTGTAGCCCTGGCCGTAAGGGCCATGATGACTTGACGTCATCCCCACCTTCCTCCGGTTTGTCACCGGCGGTCTCCTTAGAGTTCCCACCATTACGTGCTGGCAACTAAGGACAAGGGTTGCGCTCGTTGCGGGACTTAACCCAACATCTCACGACACGAGCTGACGACAGCCATGCAGCACCTGTGTTCGAGTTCCCGAAGGCACCAAGGCATCTCTGCCAAGTTCTCGACATGTCAAGGCCAGGTAAGGTTCTGCGCGTTGCTTCGAATTAAACCACATACTCCACCGCTTGTGCGGGCCCCCGTCAATTCCTTTGAGTTTCAGTCTTGCGACCGTACTCCCCAGGCGGCGAACTTAACGCGTTAGCTTCGATACTGAACTCCAAGTTGAGCCCAACATCCAGTTCGCATCGTTTAGGGCGTGGACTACCAGGGTATCTAATCCTGTTTGCTCCCCACGCTTTCGTGCCTCAGTGTCAGTGCTGGCCCAGATAGCCGCCTTCGCCACGGATGTTCCTCCTGATCTCTACGCATTTCACTGCTACACCAGGAATTCCGCTATCCTCTACCGCACTCTAGCTTGCCAGTATCAAATGCAGTTCCCAGGTTGAGCCCAGGGCTTTCACATCTGACTTAACAAACCACCTACGCACGCTTTACGCCCAGTAATTCCGAGTAACGCTTGCACCCTTCGTATTACCGCGGCTGCTGGCACGAAGTTAGCCGGTGCTTATTCTTTGGGTACCGTCATGACACACGGGTATTAACCGCATGCTTTTCTTTCCCAACAAAAGGGCTTTACAACCCGAAGGCCTTCTTCACCCACGCGGCATGGCTGGATCAGGCTTGCGCCCATTGTCCAATATTCCCCACTGCTGCCTCCCGTAGGAGTCTGGACCGTGTCTCAGTTCCAGTGTGGCTGATCATCCTCTCAGACCAGCTACGGATCGTTGCCTTGGTGGGCCATTACCCCCCCAACTAGCTAATCCGACGTCGGCTCATCTATCTGCGCAAGGCCCGAAGGTCCCCTGCTTTCTCCCGTAGGACGTATGCGGTATTAGCGTAAGTTTCCCTACGTTATCCCCCACAAATAGGCAGATTCCGACGTATTCCTCACCCGTCCGCCACTCGCCGCCAAGAGAGCAAGCTCTCTCGCGCTGCCGTTCGACTTGCATGTGTTAGGCCTGCCGCCAGCGTTCACTCTGAGCCAGGATCAAACTCTTCACTTAAAATTGCTCAGGTTAGAAACCTGAAATACTTTGAGTACAGAATGTTCCAGGCCCGAATCACTCGCTGCATATTGCTATGCTTGAATTGAATCAGGTTCTGTTGAACATCTGCTAATTGGACAAGTCCATTCATCAGATGTCCGCACAAGTTACCTGCGTACACTTTCAAAGATCGAAAGCCAATCCTCATCGATTGACCCATCATTTGGCCCCGAAGGCATATCGCCGAAGGGGTCGCTCACTATACCCTGCTTTTTGTTTTTGTCAACACTTGACTCAAACTTTTTTCAGAGCCAGCAACCGAAGCTGCCGAAGTGAGCTGGAAACTTTAACACGTCTTTTCGACTTGTCAACACCCCGAAGGGAAGTTTCCTCTCCAGACTGCGACCGCGTCGCTGCCGGGACGCGAATTATGCA
>NWQM01000014.1 GCA_002798195.1 Lysobacteraceae bacterium NML03-0222
TGTCGCCGTCACTGCTCGATACCACGAGGCCTTTGCCAGACCGCTGGCGCGGCACGCCCGTTGCACCGACAAGCCATGCTCGACCACCAGAACCTGCGCCAGCTCGCGCCGCTCTAGCGGTCCCAGTGCTTTTTTGCAATGACATCCTTCAAGGCATGAATCTCCAGTGTCTGCTCGGCATACAGGCGCTTGAGTCGGCTGTTTTCAGCCTCAAGCTCGCGCATCCGCGCCAACTCCGCCACATCCATGCCACCATAGCGGCTCTTCCATTTGTAGTAGGTCGCCACGCTGATGCCGTGACTACGCACCAGATCCTTGATGGGAATGCTTGCATCGCCCTCCTTCAGGAGCCCCACAATCTGGGATTCGGTGAACTTGCTCTTGCGCATCTGAACGCTCCTTCAGTCATCTTCATAGACTGCCAAAAGTTCTCCTTTAGAACTGTCTCAATTGAGGGGAAGGCTACGCAGCACTTCCAGGGTCAGTGCGGCGTTATGGCTTTCCCACTGGCCGGGCGCGGTATTGATGTGCAGGGTGGTGAACAGGAAATACAGTCCGCCGTGCTCGGGGCGGAAAGTAAACACGCCTGCGTTATCGGTATGGAGATGGCCGGGGCGGGTGTTTTCCACGTCGTAGAAATCTTCTTTGATATGACGCGCATAGTGCTCATTGTCATGCCCGACCACGATGCGGGCATTGGCTACGGGCTTGCCCTGATGCAGCACTTGCAGGCGCAGCTCGCCGCCGACAATCAGGCGGTTAGGCGAGGTCAGCGGCAGGATTTCGATGCCTTCGCCGCTGGCGCGCATTTGATAGTTGGGCTCGCCCTTGGCCAGATACACATCAGCGCGGCTGTAATACTGCATCTGGGCGGGTTTGCCGGGCGTGCGCGGGATGTCATCGGCGAAATACAGCTTGCCGTTGTGCTCGGCTTCAACGGCACGATACAGCGGGCCTTTGCGCACGCCAGTGGTGATGCGGTAGCTGCCATCAACGCTCAGCACGGGTTGCAGATAGACCGCCGCGACGGTCTTGGCAGCCGCTTGCAGTGGCTGCTGGCGGCCATCGGGGGCAATCAGGGCAAAATGCGGCGAGTCCATGGCGAAATCCGCTTGGAACGGGGTTTCGGTAAAAGCCGATTCCACTTGCAGGCGCGGGTGCAGCACATTGAACTGGTTGGGCTTCAGAAACGGCACATGCGCCTGGACGGCGCCGGCAAGGCAGGCCAGGGCGAGTGCAAGCAGCGGGGTGCGCATTAAGTTTTCCTGGAATGAAAAAGCAAAACGCCGGTTGCCTGAACTGCACCCCAAAAGTTGGACACCCATCCAACCTTTGGGGTGTTTTTCATGGCGAAGTACAGTGAGGCCTTCAAGCTGGGCGTAGTGCAAAGCTACGCATCAGGAGTGTCAGGCTTTGGAACCA
>NWQM01000002.1 GCA_002798195.1 Lysobacteraceae bacterium NML03-0222
TGGGGGCGCCGGGCGTGGATGATGTCTATGGCTGGGGCATGGTGAACCTGAAGAAAGCCATCGAAGGCTATGGCCAATTCCGCGTCGATACCGATGTCAACATGGTCGCCAAGGCCGGTGGCACCCATTGGTGGAACGATGCCCGCGTCTGGGATGTGTGGACCAATGACATCTCCGGCGCCGCCTTCAGCTTCAACAGTGATGCCGGTGGCTGGCTGCGCCTTGCAGGCAACAACAGCTTTGCCGGCCTGACGGTCAACAGCGGCACGCTGGAGCTGACCGGTGACAACACCCTGGGCAGCGACGTGGTGGTCAATGGCGGTGTTCTGCGTAATAACGGCACGCTGCGCAACAAGGTCATCCTCAATGGCGGCCTGTATGCCGGCGCAGGCGCACTGCATGGCGACTTCCATCTGGCCAAGGGCGGCAGCATCGCCCCGGGCAACTCGATTGGCACCCTGACCATCAACGGCAACTATGTGCAGGATGCGGGCTCGCAGTTTTTCGTGGAAATGGCGCCGCCGGACAGCACCGACAAGCTGGAAGTCACCGGCACCGCCACCCTGAACGGCGGCACCGTGGTGGCGCTGCGCATGCCGGGCGTATATGGCCTGGGACAACGCTACAACTTCCTCACCGCCCAGGGCGGCCTGAGCGGCCAGTTTGATGGCGTGGACAACAGCTACCTTGGTCCGTTCTTGAAGATGGTCTTGGCCTATGACAGCCACAACGCCTATGCCGACGTGGTGCGCAATGCCACCCTGGCCTCGGCAGGCAAGACGCCGAACCAGCAGGCCACCGGTGCGGCGCTGGACGGCCTGGTGGACACCAATGCCCTGCTGCAAGCTCTGGTGCTGCTGCCGAGCACGGGCGATGCCGCCCGTGCCTTCGACCAGCTCTCCGGCGAAGCCCATGGCAGCGTACGCAGCGTACTGGCCGATGACAGCCGCCACCTGCGCAATGCCGCGCTGAGCCGTGCCCGCACCGGCCTGGATGCCTTCACGGCGCAGGGCACGGGTGCCGGCTTCTCGGTCTGGGCGGATTACCAGAGCCGTGGCGGCGCCCTGCAAGGCGACTTCAACACCGCCTACACCCGCTATGACGGCCACCAGTGGCTGGTAGGCGGCGACTACCAGCTGGAAAACGGCCTGCGCATTGGCCTGTTCGGCGGCAGCGGTCGTCTGGATGGCAACATCGGCCACCGCAGCTCGAAGTTTGAAGTCCGCAACAACAGCCTCGGTCTGCATGTGGGCGGTCGCTGGA
>NWQM01000015.1 GCA_002798195.1 Lysobacteraceae bacterium NML03-0222
TGAACTGACCCCCAAAATCTGGACGGTTACGGGTTAAGTGTTCGAGGCCTGAGTCCGGTACTGCACCGGGCTCAGGCCTTTGAGTTTTGTCCTGATGCGTTCGTGGTTGTAGTAGTCAATATATTGGCAGATAGCGTGTTGAAGTTGCTCGATGCACTCGAAGCGCCTCAAGTAAAAGAGCTCCGACTTCAAGGTGGCAAAGAAGCTCTCCATGACTGCATTGTCCAGGCAATTGCCTTTGCGTGACATGCTCTGGGTCAGGTCGCGCTGGGCAAGCTGCTGGCGCCAGGCAGGCATTTGATACTGCCAGCCTTGATCCGAGTGCACGAGGGGTGCGGCCTTGGCTGGAAGCTTGGCGATGGCCTTTTGCAGCATGTCTTTGACCAGCGAGAAGTGGGGGCGCTGCTGCAGCGTGTAAGCGACGATTTCACCGTTATAAAGATCCAGCACGGGTGAGAGGTAGAGCTTCTGGCCGCGGACGTTGAACTCGGTGACGTCTGTGACCCATTTCTGGTTGGGTTGTGTGGCCTGGAACTGGCGGTTCAGTACATTCGGCACCTCGGCCTGTTGGCCTCGCCAGGCGTGATATCGCTTCGGACGAACCAATGACTTCAGCCCCAGTGCCTGCATCAGCCGTTGCACCGTCTTGTGGTTGACCCACTGTCCCATCTGACGCAGCGCAGCGGTGATGCGCCGATAGCCATAGCGCCCCTGGTGATGCGCGTACAGCGACTGGATGCGCGCCTTCAGTCCGGCATGTTTGTCTTCGCCGTGCTGCGAGCCCACCTGATAGTAGAACGTGCTGCGCGACAGACCTGCTACCTTCAACAGGTGTGCCAATGTGTGGCCTTGCCTCAGTTCATGCACTACCTGCGCTTTTTCTGCGCAGCTTGGGCTTTGGCCTGACGCAAGGCCTGCAATTTTTTTAGATAGGCCACCTCCGCGCGCAGGTACTTGACCTCTTCCAGCAGCGCTTCACGGGAGCGCTGCGCATCCGGCAGCGCATTGACAGGCTTGGGAGATTGGGACATCGACATCTTCTTTGGCCTTCCTCGGGGCTTGGGCTGTAAACCCGCCAGACCCTGCGCATGATACTGGCGCTGCCAGCCGGAGATGATGCGGGTACTGCCCCGGATATTGAATAGCGCCATCGCCTCGCGCACCGACAGCCCCTCTTGCGCTATCCGTTGCAGCACCGA
>NWQM01000016.1 GCA_002798195.1 Lysobacteraceae bacterium NML03-0222
CCGCCAGACCCTGCGCATGATACTGGCGCTGCCAGCCGGAGATGATGCGGGTACTGCCCCGGATATTGAATAGCGCCATCGCCTCGCGCACCGACAGCCCCTCTTGCGCTATCCGTTGCAGCACCGACAACTTGAAGTCTGCACTGTAGCGACTGAGCTTCCTGCGCAGTCCTTGCACGCCATGCGCTTGATAAGCCTTGACCCAGCGCCTGACCGTCGCATGATCAAGGCCATAACGCTGCGCGATGGTTCCAAAGCCTGACACTCCTGATGCGTAGCTTTGCACTACGCCCAGCTTGAAGGCCTCACTGTACTTCGCCATGAAAAACACCCCAAAGGTTGGATGGGTGTCCAACTTTTGGGGTGCAGTTCAAATACCGGGGCTTGTCATATTTTGACTGAGATTGATTGCGGCAGAGGCGGTTGTGTAATTCAGAAAATGTGCGGCCTGTTGACGTGCTTGCGTTGCAGCGCTGGCACCTAGCTCCACCAGTACCGGATGACATGGAAGAACACTGGGGCGGCGAAGCAGACTGAGTCCAGCCGATCGAGCATGCCGCCGTGTCCTTCGATCATCTGCCCCCAGTCCTTGATGCCGCGATCGCGTTTGATGGCGGACATCACCAGCCCGCCATAAAAACCCATCAGGGTGATGATGAGTGCCAGGAGTCCGGCCTGCCAGGGGGTGAAAGGCGTAATCCACCACAATCCCATGCCGAGCAGGCTGGCCGAGAGTATGCCGCCGACAAAGCCTTCCAGGGTCTTGGAGGGCGATAGCCGTGGCGCAATCAGACGTTTGCCACAGAGTTTGCCCCAGATGTATTGCAGGACATCAGAGGACTGCACGACGATGACTAAAAACGCCACCAGCAGCAGGTTGCGGCCTTCAAAGCCCGGGATTTTCAGGTTCAGCAGCATCGGCACATGGGAAATGCAGTACACGCTTATCATCAATCCCCATTGCACTTTGGCGGTGCGTTCCAGATAGCCGCGCACTTCGCCACCGAGCGCTGAAAGCACCGGCAATGCCAAAAACGCATAGACCGGAATCAGGATGGCAAACAGGCCATACCAGTCGCTGTACACCAACCAGTATTGCAGGGGCAGCGCGAGATAGAACGCGGCCAGTACGGCATAGTAATCGCTGCGCCGGGTGGGGGTGAGGGTGAGAAATTCGCGCAAGGCAAAGAACGATACGCAAAAGAACAAGCCGACCACACCGGCACGCCCTGCCCAGAAAGCCAGGCCAACGAGTGCGGCCATCACCCACCAGGCGCGGATACGCGCGACCAGATTGTCGATGACCGGGTTGGCAGCGCCTTGCAGACGCCAGCGCAAGGCTTCAGCAATCAGGGTGGCCAAGCTCAGCACGGCAAAGATGCCAAGAAACAGCAGCAGGGTATGCGGCAGTGACAAGAATTTTTGCAGCATCAGTGCGGCTCCTGGCTACGGGCCTCGCCTAGTGCAAGCAATGCATCACGACTGCGCTGCAAAAAGGCGGCCTTGTCCTCGCCAGCGGCAAGCTGGATGGGTTGCCCGAAGGTGGCGCTGCACAGCAATGGCAATGGCAGCAACTTGCCCTTGGGCATGACGCGCGCCAGGTTGTCTATCCACACGGGAACGAATTCCAGCTGCGGCCTTGCCTGCGCCAGATGAAAAATACCGCTTTTGAACGGCAGCAGCCCGTCATCGGTATTGCGCGTGCCTTCCGGGAAGATAATCAAGGAGGCTCCTTCGTCCACAGCCTGACACAAGGTTTGCAGTGGGTCATGTTGGCGGTTTTGCGCTTCACGCTCGATGAGAACGCCATTGAACACCCGGCTGATGAGGTAACGACGCAGCTTTCCTTTTTGCCAGTATTCGGCTGCTGCGACCGGACGCACCTGGGCGCGCAGGGCGAGGGGTATTGCTGACCAAATCAGTACGAAATCGCCATGGCTTGCGTGGTTGCCGTAATACACCCGCTTGCGGGCTTCCGGACGGCAATGCCAGATGGCGCGAGCACCGGTCAAAAAGCGGATGAGTGCGCTGATGAGCCGGGCAACCAGCCGGGAAGTCATGACCACCTCCAAAGTGCAAAAGCGGCAAGCAGAGCCAGCCACTGCAGGATAACGATGAATATCAGCCGTCGGCCAAGGCGCAAACAGCCATCACGCCGTGCCTCCCAGCTTCGCCCGGCTTTGGCCGCAGGCAGAAAGCCAAGCCATAGCAGCGCGGCATCAAGTTGTTGGCTATCGGCGCCGATGGCGAGCAAGCGGCTGTCAAAGCCCAGCCGCAAATCCAGATACAGTGCGGCAAATGCCAGTGCAATGCTGATTCCAAGCGCGATATTGCCGGGCAGACCGGCTTTTAGCCATAGTGCCCAGGCGGCTATGGCAAGGCCAATGCCAAGCGGCAGACGCAGGCTGCTGCGTAGTGCGGTAAGCCAGGCAGAGAGTGCGGTGAGATGGGTTTGCAGTGGACGCATTACAGGCGCTCCAAAACATGCCGATGCGCAGGCTTTATCACGCACTCGGGTTTGCGCTGCTGCAGCCATTGCAAGGCCTCGGCAAACGACGCGCCCCGGCAACGTATCCGCCAGGCCAGCGCCACACTGGCGCTGCGCGAATAGCCAAGCGCGCAACAGAGCAATACCGGGCCTTGCTGGAGCTGTTTGTCGAGTGCATCGGCCGCGGCAATGAGCTGTGCCTTGCTTGGCGGCAGCAAATCCAGCATGAGCTGCTGGACATCGTCAGGGCAGGCATCCACACGCGGCAGTTCCGCACAGCAATCAAATACTTGGGCGAAATTTTGCCGCTCGCCGCGACCAGGGATACGGCCTAACCACAACCCTTCACCGAGGGCAACCGGCTGTGGTTGCCGATGTGTCCACAGGCGTGAATTCAGCCAGGCAGCCGCCAGGTAGGGCGCCAGCAGCCAGCGTGAGGCGATGGACAACTGCCCATTAGCCTGCTTCTGGAAGCCGGCAGCCCCACTCCAGGCATAGTTGAAGGCCACCACGGCCAGCGATAACGCTGGCCATGCCAGGCACAGCCAGAAGCCACCTTGCCATGCCAGTCCGCACAACAAGGCGGCGCCCAAGGCATACAGCAGGGCAAAACGCCAGCGGCTGCAGTGGGCTGGGGCAGCACGTTGCAGTGGCGATGCAAGTGGCGCATCCGGCCACAACCATACGCATAGCCAGCCCACGGCAAGCCCCGTGGGGACATCCAGGAAATGATGCTGCCAGGTGGTAAGCACCGAGAGGCCAATCAGCGCAAACCAGATATGCAGCAACAGCCGCCAGATGCCATGCAGATACTGGGCATATTTCACCCACAGCACGACAAGCAGGACGATATGCAGCGAAGGCGCCTGGTTATAGGGTTTGTCAAACTGCTCCAGCGCACTGAACATCTGCCCGAACACGCCTTCTATCGGTGGCCGGGTGAAGCCAAAGGCCAGCGGCCAAAGCAGAAAACATGTCACGGCAATCAGTTGCGCGCAAAGAAGCCGCAGGCCGTGACGGTCAAGCTCTGTACGGCTGCGGCACAGGAACGGCGAGATGGCATACAGCAGGTCAATTGACCAATACGGCACGATGGTCCAGGGCCATAGCGGGATATGCCGCTCCCAGGCCAGAGCGATATTGCCGACCTTGCCCAAGGCATCTTGTTGCACTGCCATTTGATTGGCAAAGCCGTAAGTCAGGAAGAAGAACGGCCCCAGAAATGCCAACCACAGGCAGGCACGCAACCAAGGGCGGCGCTGCATCTCAGCCTTCACGTTGCGCCAGCGATACGGTGAAGATGCCGAAGTCATCGATTCGCTGCGCCACTTTCTTGAAGCCGGCTTGTTGTACCAATTCATCCATTTCTGCTTGGGAGCGGCGGCGCATCACCCAGGCCTCGCCATCGCGATGACTGGTCAGGGCGCGGGCAATGAAGGCCAGCTGCGGATGCCAGGGTTGGCCGGTATAGGCCAAATACCCCCCAGCGGGCACGGCGCGCGCCAGACCCGCAAGTGAAGCCTGCAGCAAGGCATTGTCGGGGAACAATTCATATAGCCCCGAGACGACCGCAAGCGTTGGGGAAGGTTGCAAGCCGGCCAGGTTTTCGCCATCAAAGGCATTGCCGGGCTCGAAGCGGGCAATATCATCGGCGCCCAGGGCACGGATGAGTTGCCGACCTTTTTCCACATTGAGCGGGCTGTAATCGCGCAGCAAGATGCTATCGGCGCGCGCTGCCGGTGTGCCTGCCAAGGCCTCCAACACATAACGGCCATGACCTGCGGCAATATCCACCGCGTGTACCGGCATCCCGGCATCGCGCAGGCGCTGCATGGCCAATGCCAAAAGCTCGCGCAGATGCTCGCGGCGGATACGTATGCCGCGCCAGCCGATGGCATCGAGATAATTGCGATCAACAAAGCGTCCCAAGGGGCCAGCGCCGCGTGCCTGATTCTCGTACACATAGTCCAGCGTGCTGCCCGAATCAAAGCCGGTCTCAAGTCCCAGTCTGATGCCTTTGGACAGCTTGCCACCCAGGCGCAGACCGGCACGGGTGGTGCGCCAGTACAGGCCTTCAGCGCTCCACTTGGGGAGCGGCCAGGCGAGTTTTTCAGCCTCGTCAAAGCGCACGCCGTGGCGGTGCGCCTCAAGCTGCGAGGGTAGGTTCAGCCCTTCATCAAAGCGCGCCAGCAAGAATTTTCGCACCTTGGCAATGGCCGCTCCCCGGTCACGCTCGCCAAGCGTGTCATGGTAAAAACCCGGCAGCAGGTGGCGCTCCTTGACGGCAGCGCCCAAACGCTCGAAGAACCTGTCCTGCGGCGCGCGATGCACCACGAAGTCGGCCGCCGATACCAGCAACTGGGTGGGGACGATGATGGCGGCGGCATCGTCCACGATGCGCTCGGAAGTCTTGTAAAGTCCCAGCAGTACCCGAACCGAAATCGGCCGGGTAATCAGCGGATCTTGCTCGTAGCTGGCAATGCGCTCGGGGTCATGCGTCAGGAACTTGGCCTTGACGTAACTATTGACCTGAAAATTGCCGCGCAATTTGTACAGCATTGCCAATGCCGGGCGTGCCAGCGGGACATACAGCTTGACCTTGAAGGCGGGGGAAGCCAGCACCATGGCGCGCAGTCGCGGCGCGTAATCATGTGCCCAGGCTGCGGCAATCACGGCACCTACGCTTTGTGCCACCAGTGCGGTGCTTTCCATTTGCACGCCATGCTGGCTGCCAAGATGCGCCATGAAACCGTCCAGATCGCGTACCCAGCCCATAAAGCCGGGCGCATCGCCACGCATTCCCGATGAGCGTCCGTTACCGCGCGCATCCCAGGCGAAGAATTCAAAATCCTCCAAGCCCAGCTCATCTACCAGATGCGCCATGCGTCCAGAGTGCTCATGGCCGCGATGCAGCAGTACGATGCTGCCGCGACATACCCCCTGTGCAGGCCAGTGGCGATAAAACACGGTTTGACCATCAGGGGTTTGCCAGTGATGGCTTTGCTGGGGACGGAGGGTTTTGTAGCGGTCGGCTTCACTCATCTGTTGGCTCCTTGAGTCCGGCATGGATACGGCGCAGTAGCGTGATGCAGCAAAGTGCCGCAGCCAGTGCATAAGTCCAGTTCACCCAATTGGCATTGGCAATGCCAGTGGCCAAAAGCAGCCCCAACAGACCCACCACAAAGGCACGGTCGCTCTTGCCCATCGGGCCTTCATAGCGGCGGCGGCTGCCGACCATCACCCCCAGTACGCCGGTGTATTCGCTCAATATCGCCAGCACCACAAAGCTCAGCACGATGTCATGGCGTACACCGGCAAGGCTGGCCAAGGCCGCGTACAAGGCTGCATCGGCCAGCACATCCCAAAGCTCGTTGAGATAGGCGCCCAGACGCGAGGCGTGACCGAATTCACGTGCGAGCATGCCGTCGATGGCATTCATGCCCATGCGCAGCAGCATCCATAGCGGCAGCAAGGCATACCAAAACGGCGTATCAGGTGCTTGCCAATACACCCAGCCGGCGACCAAGAGCGAAATCAGTCCGGCGGCATGGGTTACGGCATTGGCGCTGATACCCATCTGGTGCAAATGCCGCACCAGTGGACGCAGCAGGTTCTGGAAGCGACTTTTCAGCAGATAGATTGACATTGAGCAGGAATTTCAGTGCCGATCAGGACAGGCGCTTCAACATGTAATCCGCCGTCGATACGCGAAATTCACCCGGCGCTTCCACTTGCAGGTCTTTGACCACTCCGTCTTCGGCGTACAGCGCATAGCGTTTGCTGCGCACCCCCATGCCGTAGGCGCTGCCATCCATCGCCAGCCCCAGCGCCTGGGTGAATTCGGCATTGCCATCGGCCAGCATCTGCAGGCCTTCCGGGACATTGGCCGCTTTGCCCCAAGCCTGCATCACGAATGGGTCATTGACCGATAGGCACATCACTGCCACATCATGCTTGGCAAATGCATCCAGAGCGGCGATATAGCCCGGCAGATGCTGCTCGGAGCAGGTTGGGGTGAAAGCGCCGGGAACGGCAAACAGCAATACCCGCCGTCCCTGGAACAATTGCGTGCTGGAGACTTTCTCAAAGCCATCCTTGCCCACCGACTGCAGCATGACTTCAGGGATACGCTCACCGATTTGAATGCTCATGAGAATTCCTTAGGCTATGAATTGCGAACATTTTGCCAGCTTGGCAGGTGCTTGAAAAACCCGCGCACTTGCCGCATATCCAAACCATCTGCAATCACGCCTAGGCGCAGAAATACGATGGAATTCAAGGATTATTACGCCACACTCGGGGTTGAGCCTTCAGCGGGCGATGCCGAGATCAAAAGCGCTTATCGCCGTCTGGCGCGCAAATATCACCCGGATGTCAGCAAAGAAGCCGGAGCTGAAGACAAGTTCAAGGCAGTCAATGAGGCCTATGAGGCGCTGCGCGACCCGCAAAAGCGCGCCGCTTACGATCAGCTGCGCAGTCGCGGTTTTCGTCCCGGTGACGAAGTGCCACCGCAGGGTGGTTACGGTGGCCATCCGGGCTTTGATTATGAAGAAATCTTTGCCGGCGGCGGTGGGCATGGCGGCTTCAGTGACTTCTTCGAGCAGATTTTTGGCCAGCGCCGTGCCGGTGGGTTTTCACCGGGTACAGGGCACGCCGCGCCGCGTGGCGATACGCGCGCCAAGCTCTCGGTGCCCTTGGAGAAGGTCTATAACGGCGACTCGGTGCGGGTCAGCGTCGGCGGCAAATCGCTGGATGTAAAGCTACCCAGGGGCATTGCCCCCGGCAAAGTGATTCGCCTGAAGGGACAAGGCACGCATGGCGATTTGTTGCTGGAAATCGAATATGCCGCCCATCCGCATTTTGAAGTCGATGGCCGCAACCTGATTCATGTTCTGGAAGTCATGCCCTGGCAGGCTGCCTTGGGTGATACGGTAAAAGTGCCGACATTGGGGGGCGCGGTCGAGCTGAAAATCCCGGCGGGCTCGGAAGCCGGGAAAAAGCTGCGGCTGCGCGGTCGCGGCTTGCCGGGCACGGTGCCGGGCGACCAGATTGTCGAGTTGGAAGTCCTGGCGCCGGTACCTGTCAATGAGCAGCAGCGAGCAGCTTATGAAGCGCTGCGTGAGGCCTTTGCAACGAAAACCGCCTAAAAGACAAAGCCCGGCATCTGCCGGGCTTTGTGAGGGATTGGCCGATAAGGCTTACCAGAGCGTGTATTCGAGCTTGAATACATAGGCGCGGCCACGGGGGTCGGCTACACGCGGCTCCCAGCCCGCACCGGCGGCAAAGTCGTTCATATGGGCAGTGAAGGGCGGGGCGGCATCAAACAGGTTTTTGATGCCGAAGCCGAGCTTGAAGCGTTCAAAGCCGGTGTAGGTCAGGCTGTAGTTGTACAGCGCATAGTCACGCACATCGGGGTTCCACTCTCGTGGGGTATGGGTGCCATTGCGTACTGAAATCGGCAACTCATCCTTATAGCCGGAGCGGTACACTTGGGTCAGGCTATGCGCCCAATTGCCGCGTGCCCAGGAGAAGCCCAAAGTGTGCTTCCAGCGCAGTGGCAGGTTGTAGTAGCGCACATATTCGCCGACCAGATTGTCGCTATAGGGCAGGGT
This sequence comes from Lysobacteraceae bacterium NML03-0222, assembly GCA_002798195.1. Classification (GTDB taxonomy): domain Bacteria; phylum Pseudomonadota; class Gammaproteobacteria; order Xanthomonadales; family Xanthomonadaceae; genus Solilutibacter. The sequence goes on from NWQM01000016.1 coordinate 8,101, forward strand.
TTCCAGCGCCTTGGTGCGGAACTCGCTCAGATAGCTGCCATTGAGATGGAGGCGCCAGTTGCCGCCGGCTAGCTCGCCGGTCAGGTTGGCATCGAGTTCGATGCCGCGCATGCGACTGCCACCGGAATTGATATAGCGGCGGTCAATGTGGGTGATTTGTCCACTGGCATCACGAATCCAGTTGGACTTGAACACATCGTAGTAATCCACCAGCACTTCCAACGGTGCGTTGCGGATGGTGTTGCTGCGCTCGATTTCCCACCAGTCCAGACTCATATTGAAGCGCTCGTGGGGCGCCAGTACCAGACCTAAGCTGCGCTGTTTGGACTCCTCCGGCTCCAGGTCAACACGCCCTCCGAAGAGTTGGTCGGGACGGATGGATTCACAGCCCGGTTTGCTGGCATCGGCTACTGCGCCAGGGCAGGTCGCTGGGTCGGCCAAGTCAAGCCCGGTATAGAGGGTTTCGCTCACGCCATTGAACAACTGGTTGAAGCTTGGCACCTTGAAACCGGTGCTGTAGGCACCACGGAAGGCCAGCCAGTCGGTGGGGCGATATTTGAACGAGTATTTCGGGTTGGTGGTGGCGCCGAAGCCGTCGTAACGGTCGTAACGACCGGCCAGAGTAAATTCCAGGCTGCTCAATACCGGCAGGTAGAACTCCAGATAAGCTGCGCGGACATTGCGGGTGACGCGCTCGAGTGCGTTGCCATCATCAAACGGCGCATTGAATATCGGTCGGGCGGTTACACGAGTATCACCTTGGAAGCGATATTCCTCACGGCGCAGGTCAATACCGGTGGCCATGGCGATGGCACCGCCCGGCAGGCGCCAGGGCAGCTCGCCGGAGAGCGAGGCATCCAGCTGGGTAATGCTGGAAGTACCCGAATACAGCTCCACGCCGGCTGCGGATGCGGCATCCATCAAGGCCTGACCTTCGGCCGTTTGTGCCTGACCTGGCAGCAGGAACGGGTTGACATGGCCGCTGCCAAGTGCGGCCTTCAGGGCATCGGTATAGTGATAGCCACTGCGAATGGTTGAGGTCGATTGGCTGGAAGCACGTGAAAGGCCAATATCGTAATCCCAAGCTTCGCCCAGTGAGCCATTGAGCGAGGCAAGTGCGCGCCAGCTATCGGTCACGGTCTGAATCTGCCGCGGGCCGCAGGCAATGCAGCGCCAGCGATAGGCAATCGGCGCGCCGTAATCAAGCTGGCTGGCACCGAAGTAATCGGCCAGCTGTTGATAGATGCGGTCATAGGCTGCGCCGCTGGAGGGATACCAAGTACTGATATCGAAAGTGCGCCCGGGGGAAATCTGGTTCGGCTCGAAGGTCTTGGTGACATCCACGCGCGAGCCGGTCAGCTCAACGCTGGCCTGGTGGCTGTCGGCGATTTTGAAAGTAGCGCGACCAAGGAAGTCGCGGCTTTCCACCGGCTGCTGGATGACAGCTGCAGCCGGGTAATCCCAGGCGCAGGCATAACGCGAGGTAGGCTGTCGCCAAAGTTGATGGTCGTAATCTCCCATCATGTCGCCACCATTGATACAGCCTGCACCACCGGGCAGGCGCAGTACATTGATGGCGGTTTGCAGACTGCCATCGCCCGGATCGACAAGGCCTGCGCTGCCGAGCAGCGAGCCTTCACGGTTGAACACGGTGGCAAACGGCGTGCCGCGAGTATCCGGCGAGAGGCCGCGTTCGGGCTGGAAGGTATTGGAAAAATCACGGTCGGCGCCGCGGAGTAGGGTGCTGCGGCGCAGGCTCAGGCTGGCAAAGACATTCCAGCCGTTCTCATCCAGATCGCCATGACCGGCCAGGAGGCTATAGCGGAAGTTATGGCCGCCACCGGCCTCGGTGACATCGGTATCGGCGCTGAGCTGTGCCCCCTGATAATCATCCTTGGTGATGAAGTTGATCACCCCGCCGATGGCATCGGTGCCGTAAATGGCCGAGGCGCCATCACGCAGTACTTCCACCCGCTCGATGGCGGCAAAGGGAATGGCGTTCAAATCCACCGCCCGGCCTTTGAGTCCGTGGGTGGCGACGCGGCGGCCATTGAGCAGCACCAGGGTGGCATCGGCGCCCTGGCCGCGCAGATTGGCGCCGGACACACCATTATTGCCGCGCTGTTCTTCTGAAGTGATGCCACCATTGCTGGAGAGGTTGTCCGAGCCGTTACCGGCGATATTGAGGTGCATCATCAACTGCTCAGTGGAGCTGATGCCCTGGCGCTCGATTTCATCTTTTTTGAGGGTAGTGATCGGCAGCGCCGCTTCGACTTCCGTGCGCTTGATACGCGAACCGGTCACGGTGACGCGGTCAAGCTCTGCATTATTGTTTTGAGCTTGGAGGGCTGCAGGCATGGCAAGTGCCGAAAGCAGGGCCGTGCAGAGCAGTTTTTTGGCAGGAATTGAGCGAACGCGCATGGGCAGACTCCATGAAAACGAAAGGCGAGCACGCAAGCCCCCTGGCTGGGGACAGGTGGTGGCTGGCTTGAAACATGAACGATTCATTCAAGCCCTGCTTAATCTAATGTTTTTTTGCCGAGGGTCAATCGGCAACGCATACTCGATTGCGGCCGGTTTTTTTGGCGCGATAAAGTGCCTCATCGGCTTCACGTAATAGCTGATGTGGCTCGCGGCTTGGGTTTGAAAGCCCGATGCTGACGGTGCAGTAGAGAATCCCGCCGTCCACAGCATGGATGGGGGTGGCTGCCATTTGCTCACAAAGGGATTGGCATTGGGCAAGTGCAGCATCATGACCCGCATCGGGTATCAGTAGCGCAAATTCCTCGCCGCCCAGGCGTGCGCAATTTTCCAAGCGCCCTGCATGTTGCTGAAGCAGGCGAGCAAAGATAATCAGCGCGCGGTCGCCGGTCTCATGCCCATAGCGGTCATTGATGCACTTGAAATGGTCCAGATCAATCATTGCCAGACGGATGGCTTGTACTCGGCACAGGGCTTCCATTTGTTTGCGGGCGCTGCGACGGTTGGGCAGGCTGGTCAATTCATCTTGTCCTGCCAAAAGTTCAAGGCGCTGCATCAGTTGCGACTGCACTTGGCTGGCTTCTTGCAAGGCGTGATTTTTTTCATTCAGTTCCTGGGTGCGGATCTTGACTTCCAGCTCCAGTCTTTCTTGCCGCTTGTACTGGCTAAGGTTATATAGTCGCAGCAGCGCCAATATTGCCAGCACGCTCAGGAAGATGACGCCCAGCTGTACATCCAGGCGTTGCCACCAAGCGGGTGTCAGTGTGAAGCGTAATGAAGTTTGGTTGCTCTGTGGCACACGCGACCAATCCAAGGGCGGTGCCATCGCCTGAACTTCAAAAGTAAAGTTGCCTGGTGGCAAGTTGGTAAATACGGCTTCGTTGCCATTGCCCGCTTCTATCCATTTGTTATCGAAACCAAGCAGCCGGTAGCGGTAGCGTAGTTCATGGATGTGGCGATGGTTGAGCCCGGCGTAGCGAATCACGATACGTTTGGTATCTGTAGCCGGGAGTTTTATCAGCTCCAAAGCAGAATGCTCGACACCATCCACCAGTAATTGCTCGATAACTAATGGTACTTTGGCATGAGAGATATTGGCGGGTATTTGTGTGTTGATGATGGCAACGCCAGCGCCTGTGGCGACCCAAAAATTACCATCATCATCCATATCGGCGGCTGGAAAGCTGTTGCCATTGGCCTGTGAGCTGGGCATGCCGCTGTCCTGAGTGAAGTGCATCAGCGAGAACTGGCTGCGCTTGCCACGGTCAATTTCATCCAGTTGCCCAGGATCGATCCGGAATACACCATTATTGCTGCTGACCCAAAGGAAGCCTTGCCGATCAGGCATCAGGCGGAAAAGCGACTCATTGGGTAGCCCCTGTGCCTTGCCATATCTGTGGAAGCTCTTGCCATCCCAACGAAGAATGCCGTGATCGCTGGCAATGAGCATGTCTCCGTTGGGTCTTTCCAGAAAATCGAAAGCGATTTGTGCAGGCAGTTGCGGGCTGCTTTGCCTGCTGTAGCAGTGCGCTTTGGTCAATGTGGGGGGCAGTATGCACAGCCCCTGGCCGCCACCTATCCAGAGATTGCCGTGACTATCTTTATATAGGGCAACAATGAAGCCGTCTTCAAGCCCGTACTCCGGGCCGTAATGGTGAATGACACCCGCCTTGTCCAGCCTGGAAAGCACGCCATGGGAGCCAATCCACAAATCATCACCATCGGCCAAGAGTGCGCGGATACGGTTGGAGCTCAGCCCCGATGTCCGATCCATTCTTTTTTTGACATGGCCGTTTCCATCAATCAATACGATGCCGCGCTCATAGCTGCCAGCCCAAATCCCGTCAGCCGTTTCTGCCAGTGCAAGTACGCTGCTATAGGCGTCTTCCCCCCACAATGATTTCAATGTGCTGACTTGGCCTTGTTTCCAGCGGTTGAGTCCGGCGCTGGTACCAATCCACATGCTGCCATCACGGGCATGCAGCACTGTACGGACATTTTTGTTATCCAGCCCATGCCGGGTATCAATCCCTTTGGTAGTGCTCCGAGCAATCAGGAACAGGCCATCAGTGGTGCCAACCCAGAGATGACCCTCACTGTCCTCAAACAGAGCCGGGGTGTTATGGCCGGTCAAGCCTTCTTTTTCGCCAACGGCTTCAATCACATTGCCTTGCCAGCGCAACAGGCCACGTTCGGCGGTACTTATCCAGATATTGCCGCTGCGATCTTCAAGCATGGCACTGATGCGCAGCTTTTCAAATGCAGGCAGAGAAACCAAACCAGCGGCCGTTTTTTGGTATAGCCCGCGTTGTGGGGCAAGAAAGATTTCACCGTGTCGGGTCTGCAACAGATTGAAAATAGTGCCGATATGTTGAGTGCCCCAGTTCAGCTTGCGTGCCTGACGTGTTTGCGGGTCGATCTCGAAAAGATCATCATCGGCGGCCAGTAGCAAATAACCGTTATCCAGCTCGGTCATGGCGCTGACCCATGAGTTACGGTAGCGGTGTGACAATTTCGGGCCAGGTTGTAGCTTCCCTTTATCGTCCAAGCGGAACAGGCCGCTTTCGGTGCCTACCCAAATATCACCATTGCGTGTGCGCAGCAGCAGCATGGACAGGCGCGGGTGTCCTGCCGCCAGTAGTTGCTGCCATTGACCATGATCTTGTCGCCACAGCCCTGTTTGTGGCGCCCCTAAAACAACTCGCCCCTGGATATCAGTCACCGCACTGCGAAAGGAGCGCGCTTCAAGGCCGGGAATATTGCTGTCATCAAACGGGGTAAAACTGCGCCCATTGAAGCGCGCGGCGCCTTCCCAAGTCGTTACCCAGATAAAACCGTCACGATCCTGGGTAATGGCATTGACCATGTTGTGCGGCAGACCCTGCTGCATGTTCCAGTGCTGTACGGTGTAGTTACTGGTGTGTCCAGTATTCAGGGCAACGGCATTGAACGGCAGCAAACAAGCAGCCAGCAGGTATCCCAAAACCTGCAAAAGTTTGGCTAAAGGACTTTCCATGCCTTGTGCATGTGAGCGAAGGGAGAGAGCATTATTCAAGGGAGAAGCTGCACAATGATAAATATGAATACAGCATTTGTGATGCTGAAGTTTTTATTTTTATGTGACCGCCGTCACAATTAGTGGCGGAGATTCATAAAAAAGGAGCCTCTGAGTGAGGCTCCTTGAGTTGATGCTAATTCTGCAGGTTTAATCCTTGAACGCATCCACCGGGATGCAGGCGCAGAACACGTTCTTGTCGCCATGCACATTGTCCACGCGGCCTACTGGCGGCCAGTATTTCTGCTGCTTGAGGCTCGCCAGCGGGAATACGGCCAGCTCACGGCTGTAAGCATGTGGCCAGTCGCTGGCAGTGGCGGCTGCGGCGGTATGCGGCGCGTTTTTGAGTGGATTGTCAGCGCGGTCAAGCTGGCCGTTTTCCACCATGCGGATTTCTTCGCGGATTTGAATCATCGCGTCAATGAAGCGATCCAGCTCATACTTGGACTCCGATTCGGTCGGCTCCACCATCAAGGTGCCGGCGACCGGGAAGCTCAAGGTGGGGGCGTGGAAACCGAAGTCGATGAGGCGCTTGGCAATATCCTCGGCGCTGATGCCGGTGGCTTTTTCCAGCGGGCGCAGGTCGAGGATGCACTCATGCGCCACCAGCCCCTGACGGCCGCTGTACAGCGTGGGATAGTGCTGGGCCAGACGCTTGGAGACGTAGTTGGCATTGAGCAGTGCCACCTGGGTGGCGAGCTTCAGGCCTGCAGCGCCCATCAGGGTGATGTACATCCAGCTGATCGGCAGGATGCTGGCCGAGCCAAAGGTGGCGGCGCTCACCTGCGCGCCCTGGCCGACACCGGGTGTAGCCACAGTGTCATTGGCGGCCTTGGGCAGGAACGGCGCCAGATGCGACTTCACTGCGCAGGGGCCAACCCCGGGGCCGCCGCCGCCGTGCGGGATGCAGAAGGTCTTGTGCAGGTTCAGATGCGAAACATCCGAGCCCCAACGCCCGGGTTGGGCCACGCCGACCAGTGCATTCATATTGGCGCCATCGGTATACACCTGGCCGCCATGGGCATGGACGATTTCGCAAATCTCGACCACCCCTTCTTCAAACACGCCGTGGGTGGACGGGTAGGTGAGCATGATCGCGGCGAGGCTGTCCTTGTGCTTCTCGGCCTTGGCGCGCAAATCGTCCACATCCACATTGCCCTGCTTGTCGCAGGCCACCACCACCACCTTCATGCCGCACAGCTGGGCGCTGGCCGGGTTGGTGCCGTGTGCCGATTCTGGAATCAGGCAGATATCGCGATGACCTTCGCCACGGCTGGCGTGCCAAGCGCGGATGGCCAACAGCCCAGCATATTCGCCCTGCGCACCGGAATTTGGTTGCAGGCTGACGGCATCGTAGCCGGTGCATTCGCAGAGCATGGCTTCAAGACCGGCGATGAGTTCCTGATAGCCTGCCGCCTGCTCGGCCGGGGCAAACGGGTGGATATTGGCGAATGCAGGCCAGGTGACCGGAATCATCTCGGCGGTGGCATTGAGCTTCATGGTGCAGCTGCCCAGCGGAATCATGGTGCGATCCATGGCCAAGTCCTTGTCGGCCAACTGGCGCATATAGCGCAGCATTTCGTGCTCGCTGCGGTGGCTGTTGAACACCGGGTGGGTGAGGTAGGCGCTGCTGCGGCGCAGGTTGTCGGGAATCAGCGAGGTGGCTTTGCCTTCCAGCGCGTCGATGGACGGCAGCGGCTTGCCATCGGCAAAAATCGACCACAACAGTTCCACGTCTTCGCGGGTGCTGGTTTCATCCAGCGAGATGCAGATATATTCGCCACGGTCGCGGCGCAGGTTGACGCCGTGCTCCAGCGCGCGCTGGAGCAGGCTTGCCGCAGCTTCGTTACCGAGCTTCAGGCACAGCGTGTCGAAGGCCGTGTCATGGATGAAATGCCCGGCATAACCGAGTTCGGCAAGACCGGCCTTCAAGATGCTGGTCAGGCATGCCACGCGCTCACCGATGCGGCGCAGGCCATCCGGGCCGTGATACACCGCATACATCGCCGCCATTACCGCCAGCAGTACCTGCGCGGTGCAGATATTGCTGGTGGCCTTTTCGCGGCGGATATGCTGCTCGCGAGTTTGCAGGGTGAGGCGATAGGCCGGGTTGCCATGGGCATCGACAGACACGCCAATCAAACGCCCTGGCATATTGCGCTTGTAGGCATCGCGGCAGGCCATGAAGGCCGCATGCGGGCCGCCAAAACCGAATGGCACGCCAAAACGCTGGCTGTTGCCGATAACAATGTCCGCGCCCATTTCGCCCGGTGATTTCAGCACGGTGAGCGCCAGGAGGTCGGTGGCGAACACTGCCAGCGCGTTGTGGCCATGGATGGTGTCCACTTCGTCCGACCAGTCAAGCAGCCAGCCGCTGGAGGCCGGATACTGGACCAGCGCGCCAAAGTAGTCGCCCGCGGCACACAGGCTGCGCCACTCCTCGGCAGTGTTGGCAACGACAATATTGATACCCAGTGGCGCGGCGCGGGTCGCCAGCACTTCCAGCGTCTGCGGGTGGACATCGCCGGAGACCAGGAAATTGCCGGATTTGTTCTTGGCCGAACGCTTGGCCAGCGTCATGGCTTCAGCTGCGGCGGTGGCCTCATCCAGCAGCGAGGCATTGGCGATTTCCATGCTGGTGAGGTCGGCCACCATCTGCTGGAAGTTGATCAACGCCTCCATGCGGCCCTGCGAGATTTCCGCCTGATACGGGGTATAGGCGGTGTACCAGGCCGGGTTTTCCAGAATATTGCGCAGGATGACATTCGGCGTATGGGTGCCGTAATAGCCCTGGCCGATAAAGCTTTTGAATACCTTGTTTTTATCGGCAATGGCGCGAATCTTGGCCAGTGCTTCCACTTCGGTGACGGATTCGGGCAGTGCCAGCGGCTTTTGCAGGCGGATTTTGTCCGGCACGATGGCATCGGTCAGTGCATCGAGCGAGTCAAAGCCCAACAGGCCAAGCATCTGGGTGATTTCGTCCGGGCTAGGACCCAAGTGGCGGGCGACAAAGGCATCGCGGTTTTCCAGGGCGGAGAGGGACTGGGATTGCATCAGGAGGGCTCCAAAGGCGAGGGCAGGGCAGGCGCGCAATGCGCCTGCATCATGCCCCTCTGTCCTTTTGCCTGAGAGTTTGGAGGCCGCCCGGAAACGGCCTTTTGCCCCTTCGGCGCTGGCCTGCGCAAAGGCGGCCAGTCTCTCCAGAGTGTTGTTCGCGCGACGGTCAGGAGCCTGAGCGATTGCGGGCGGTTGCGCCTTCGGCAGCGGGGATGCCGCTTCTCCCGTCGAGGCTGCGGATTATAGCCGCTGCCAACGTCACTGTTGCGGTTGTTGGCGGTTCAATCGTTTTGATTGGAAGGGGCTGGGTCGGCGCTGTCAGCGGCGGGCAAAAGCGTAGCCAGCTGGGCTTCGACGGCGGCAAGGCGGGCTTCAAGTTCGGCGACACGCTCGCGCAGGCTGGGTTGGTCTGCAGAGGTGCTGAAATCTGGCTCGTCATCGTCCTCAACCATGTCGCCGGGCGTGAGCAAATGGCGGTAGCGCTCGCCGCGTTGCCCGGACTTGCGCGGTACCAGTGCCACCAGCGGGGTGTCTTTTTGCATCAGCCGCTCAAGTACGGCCTGTACTTCTTCGACATTTTCAAACTTGGCAAGGCGCTCGCTGCGGGCATACAGCTCGTGTGCGGTTTGTGCGCCGCGCAGCATCAGCAATGCCATCAGTGCGGTTTGCGGTGGGGTGAGGCCATAGACCAGCTCAAAGCGGTGGGCGTAGCGTTCGGCACGAGCGGTATGTTGCGAGCGTACCAGTCCGCGCACTTCCAGCTGTCGCAAGGTGTAATGCACCGCGCCCTGCTCCAGCGACATCACCGGCTCGCGTGCGGTTTTCTGGTTGCAGGCCATCATCACGTTGTTGACTGTCAGTGGATAGACATCCGGGGTGGTGGCCTCTTTTTCAATCAGGCAACCAAGGATGCGCGCTTCGGTCGGGTTCAGCTGGGGGATGGAGGCGGTTTCGGTCATGGTGAAGCTATCGATTCGGAATGGAATCATTTTATGCCGCTAGCGCCGTATTTGCCGGAAAAACACCGGTAAAATGCGCCCACTCAAGGTGGCCGGATTATCTGCATGATGTCCGGCTGAAACGGGAATCCGGTGATGGCAGCTATCTGCCAAAGTCCGGAGCTGCCCCCGCAACGGTAGGTGCATGAGCGCTCACACAGGCCACTGTGCGTGAAGCATGGGAAGGCGTGAGCGCGCGAGTGATGGCAAGGCCTTCATGTCGGTGCACAAGCCCGGAGACCGGCCTTGGGACAGCGCGCATGTGGCAGACATTGGGTGGCCTTGGAGGCACGATACGCCTGCCTGTATGCGGTTTTACACCTCATTGGATGCCGTGCGGATGGGCGCGGCTGGAGTTTCTTTTAGATGAAAATTTCTTCCCGTTATGCTCGCCCGGCGCGTTTGGCCGTGGCCATCATCGCTGCCTCCTCCTGCTTTGCGGCCAGTGCCGCTGATGCGGCCGGAAAGCTCGATACGGTCGTGGTCACCGGTAGCCGTCAGCCGCTGGCATTGCGTCAGGCACTGGCTTCGACCACGGTGATTTCCCGAGGTGATATCGAGCGCAGTCAGGCGCGTTCGCTGCTGGAGCTGTTGCGTGGTCGCGCTGGTATTCAGTTCGCCAACAATGGTGGTGCAGGCAAGGCCAGTTCGCTGTTTTTGCGTGGCACCGAATCCGACCATACGCTGCTGCTGGTCGATGGCGTGCGCATGGGCTCGGCCAGCAGTGGCGGGGCGGCTTGGCAGGACATTCCGCTGGATCAGATTGAGCGCATCGAAATCGTGCGTGGGCCATATTCCAGCCTGTATGGCTCCGAAGCGATTGGCGGCGTGATCCAGATTTTTACCCGCAACGGCAGCAATGCCGAGGCCTTCAACTCGAATCTGCTGGTTGCTGCCGGCAGTTATGGCAGCCGCAAAATCCGTGCCGGTATTGCCGGTCAGGGAGCGCGCGGCCGCTATTCGCTGACCGTGGCGCATGATGAAACCAATGGCTTCAATGCCTGCCGTGGCCGCGCGGCACAGGGGCGCTGGGGACAGCCCGGCTATGTGCCGGGTGCTGGCTGTTTTGCCGATGAGCCCGACCGCGATGGTTATCGCAACCAGTCCATCAGCGCCAATGCCGGGCTGGACTTGAATGCGCAATGGCACTTGCAGGGCAATGCACTGCTGGCACGTACCCGCAATCATTACGATGGCAGCTTTGTGAATGAGGCTGAAGGCCGCCAGCAGGCGCTGGGGGCGCAGCTGCGCTATCAGTTGAATGAAAATTTCTCGCTGACTCTGAGCGCGGGGCGCTCGGCTGACCACAGCGAGAACTACAAAAACGGTATCTGGAAGAGCACCTTCAATACCGACCGCAGCCAAGCGGGGCTTCAGGCTGATTGGAATCTGGATGAAGATAGGCGCTTGCTGGCGGGCTTGGAATGGAACCGCGATGTGCTGGAAAGCGATACGGTTTACACGCAAAACCGCCGCAATAACCGTGCGCTGTATGCGCAGTGGTGGCAGGTGATCGGCGCGCACAGCCTGCAATTGTCTGGCCGTCACGACCGCAACGATCAGTTCGGCAATCGCAACACCGGCTCGCTGCAATGGGGCTGGCAGCTTTCTGATGCGCTGCGCGTTTCGGCCAGCTGGGGCAATGCCTTCAAGGCGCCGACCTTCAACGAGCTTTATTACCCGGGCTATGGCAATGCCGCATTGCGCCCGGAGCGCGCCCGCAATCTGGAGCTGGGACTGCGCGGCGAGCATGAGTGGGGCGGCTGGAATGTGCAGGCGTTCCAAAACACAGTGGATGACCTGATTGCCTACGATGCGGCCATCTATGCGCCGGGCAATGTGGATCGAGCCCGCATCCGCGGCCTGGAAGTCGGGGTCGATACCGATATCGCCGGCTGGCAAGTACGCGCCGCACTGACCTGGCTCAATCCCGAAAGCCTGAGCGGCAAGCATCGCGGCAATCTGCTGCCGCGCCGCGCCAGGCAGACTGGGCGGATTGATGTGGAGCGCAGCTTTGGTGATTTCGAGCTGGGCGCCTCGCTGACGGGCGCAGGGCGTCGTTATGACGACCTTGCCAATAGCAATGCCCTGGGCGGCTACGGTCAGGCCGACCTGCGTGCAGGCTGGCGCTTTGCCCAAGGTTGGCAGTTGCAGGCGGCTGTGGAAAATGTCTTTGACAAGCGCTATGAAACGGCGGCGTTCTACAATCAGGCCGGTCGCACCTGGCTTGTCAGCCTGCGCTATGGCGCTGCGCGCTAAGCCTGCTGCTCAATTCCCGGCGGCGTACTGGCTTGCGCCGCCTTTTTCTGCAACCGGAGGCTTCCATGTTGGCTGATACTGCTTCTCCCCGGCAAATGCGCTTCACCTTGCTGGCACTGATTCTGGCGATGGTGATGACCCGCTTTCACGAAATCGGCAAGTTGCTGCATCTTTACGATGCCTCGATGGCGGTGTTCTTCCTGGGCGGGCTTTTGCTCTCCAGACACCGGCTGTTCCTGGCCTTTGTCGTCTTGGGCATCAGCATCGACTTCGCCGCCATCAGCCTGCGTGGCGAAAACTTCTTTGATGCCTATTGCGTCACGCCAAGCTATGGCTTCCTGCAAGTGGCCTATGCCGTGCTGTGGTATAGCGGCCGCGCAGTGAGCGGCAAGCTCTCAACGCAAATCGCTTCGCTGCTTGGCGTGGCTGCGGTCGGTGTGCTGGCAAGCACAGTGGCCTTCATCATTTCCAATGGCGCTTTCTATTGGCTGGGTGGCCGCTATGCCGAGCCGCATATGGCCGAATATCTGGCGCGTGCCTGGCGGTGGGGGCCATCCTATGTGATGACCGCCAGCGCCTATATCGGCGCAGGGCTGCTGCTGTGGCGCGTGTTCGGCAAGCACAGCGTGCAAGGGCGCATGGCGCAGGTGTGAAAACATTGGACGAAGCTCGGCACCGTGAGCGTGCCCAGCGCAAAAAGGCGCTGGTCGATGCCCGCATCGCCCGTGCCAGCGAAGACCGTGGCGTGGTGGTGGTCAATACCGGCAACGGCAAGGGCAAAAGCTCATCGGGCTTTGGCATGCTGGCGCGTGCACTGGGGCATGAGATGCGCTGTGGCGTGGTGCAGTTCATCAAGGGCAGTTTTGCCACTGGCGAGGAGGCGTTCTTTCGCCGCTTTGATGAGTGCCAGCTGCGCTACCGGGTGATGGGCGAGGGTTTCACCTGGGAAACCCAGAGCCTTGAGCGCGACCTGGCCGCGGCAAGCAAGGCCTGGGCTGAAGCCCGCGCCATGCTTCAAGATGAAGCTTTCGACTTTGTGCTGCTCGACGAGCTCAATATCGCGCTCGTCAAGGGCTATATCCGGCTGGATGAAGTGCTCTCCGCACTCAACGCCCGCCCACGCCATCAGCATGTGGTGATTACTGGCCGCGGCGCACCGGATGCCTTGATTGAGGCGGCCGATACGGTGACTGAAATGCGGCTGGTGAAACACGCCTTCAAGGCAGGGGTCAAGGCGCAGAAAGGCATTGAGTTGTGATGGGAGACTGGCAGTGCTGGCAAGTGCATATTGTTCAATGCCGGGACTGCGCCCGGCAGCGCACTTACTTTTTTTGCTGGCAAAGAAAGTAAGCAAAGAAACCAGCCCTGGCTGCCGCGCCCCGCTACGCGGAGTACCCTGCGTTCCTCGCGCCCAATGGCGGCAGGGCAAACTCGCATCGCTACGCGCTGCTCAAACAAAGCCCTGCCTGCTCCCATTGGTGGCTGTGGTACTCGGCGCGTCCGAACAGGGCAGAAAAGCAAGAGCAACAGCAGGGGAATGGTTTTGCCAATAAACGATGACACAAACCCATGTCTGCCGTGATCGTCATCGCCGCGCTGTGTCTGGATGCGCTTTGGGGGGAGCCGCGCCGGGCGCATCCGCTGGTGGCCTTCGGGCGATTGGCTGCATGGCTTGAGCATCATCTCTATCGGGACAGCCGTATCGCGGGGGCTGTGGCCTGGAGTGTGGCGGTGCTGCCTTGGGTGGCTTTGGTCTTGGCGCTGGATTTGGGGCTGCAAAACTGGCCGTGGCTGGCGGCGCTGTTCAACGTCATCGTCCTGTATTGGGCCATCGGCCTGCGCAGCCTGGGCGAGCATGCCCGTCCGGTTGCTCTGGCCTTGCAGCAGCAGGATTTGCCCGCCGCACGCGATGCCGTGAGCCGGATTGTCAGCCGTGATACCGCAGCGCTGGATGAAACCGGCGTTGCCACGGCGGCCACCGAATCGGTGCTGGAAAACGGCTGTGATGCGGTATTTGCAGCGATTTTCTGGTGCCTGCTGCTGGGCGCGCCCGGTGTGGTGCTGTACCGGCTGGCCAATACCCTGGATGCGATGTGGGGCTATCGCAATGCGCGTTTTTCACGCTTTGGCATGTGTGCGGCGCGGGTGGATGATGTGCTGAATTTTATCCCCGCGCGTTTGACCGCCTTGAGCTATGCGCTGCTGGGTTCAACGCACGCTGCTCTGCACGCCTGGTATCGGCAGGCCGGACAATGGAAAAGCCCCAATGCCGGCCCGGTAATGGCCGCCGGGGCAGGCGCCTTGCGGGTAGAGCTGGGCGGGGCGGCGCCCTATCACGGGCAGATGGTGCAGCGGCCACTATTGGGGGTAGGGCGTGCAGCCGATGCCGCCGCCATTCTCGCTGCCTGGCGTCTGGTGCGCAGCGGCGCCTGGCTATGGGCGGGCATCACGCTGCTTGCGGGCTTACTCTGGAGGCTATCTCATGCTTGAACATGGCGGCCGTTTGAATCATGCCGCAAGGCAATACGGCATTGCTCCTGGCGACTGGCTGGACCTTTCCACCGGCATCAGTCCGCGGGCTTGGCCGGTGTCGCAGGTGCCGCTCCAGGTTTGGCAACGCCTGCCCGAAGAGGATGACGGTTTGCTGGCAGTGGCGAAGGCGTATTACCGCGCCGCGCATCTATTGCCGGTGGCAGGCTCGCAGGCGGCGATTTTGGCGCTGCCTGCCCTGCGAAAACCCGCTCGCGTGGCGGTTTTGTCCCCCGGCTATGCCGAGCATGCCCATGCTTGGCAGCGCGCCGGGCATCACGTTTCGCTGCTGCCTGCCGACAAGATTCTTGATGCTGCCGATAGCCATGAAGTGCTGGTACTGATAAACCCCTGCAATCCAACCGGCGTTCTATTCGCGCGCGAGGCCTTGCTGCAAGCCCATGCCCGGTTGGCCGCGCGCGGCGGCTGGCTGGTGGTGGATGAGGCGTTCATGGATGTCACGCCAGAAAACAGCCTGTGCAGTGATAGCCGCGAGGGCTTGTGGGTGCTGCGCTCGGTCGGCAAGTTCTTTGGCCTTGCCGGGATACGCGCAGGCTTTGTGGTGGCCTGCGAAAACGCCCTGCAAAGGCTGGCCGAACAACTGGGGCCGTGGACGGTGAACGGCCCGGCGCGCTGGCTGCTGCGCCAGGCGCTGGCCGATGAGGCCTGGCAGCAGGCGCAGCGGCAGTGGTTGCAGGCGCAAAGTGCGCGTCTGCAAACATTGCTGGCGGCACACGGGATGAAAACATCCGGCACGGCGTATTTCCGCTATTGGCAGGATGCGCAGGCACATGTCGTGGCCGAGGCGCTGGCGCAACGCGCCATCTGGCTGCGGCGTTTTGAAGCGCCTTTTGCCCTGCGTTTTGGCCTGCCGGGCGATGAAGTCGCATGGCAGCGGCTGGAGAAGGGCTTGCAGGAGATACGCCGATGAGCGCGAAAGTCTTGATGGTGCAGGGCTGCACTTCCGATGCGGGCAAGAGCCTGCTGGTCACCGCACTCTGTCGCTGGGCGCGGCGGCAGGGCGTGAAGGTGGCACCCTTCAAGCCACAGAATATGGCGCTTAATGCCGCGGTCACCGTCGATGGCGGTGAAATCGGCCGCGCCCAGGCGTTGCAGGCCGAGGCGGCCGGTGTGGCCGCGCATACCGATTTCAACCCGATTCTGCTCAAGCCTCATGCCGATACCGGCGCGCAAGTGATCGTGCATGGCAAGGCCATCGGCCAGATGAGTGCGGCCGAGTACCAGCGCTACAAACCGCAGGCGATGCAGGCGGTGCTGGCCTCGCATCAGCGCCTGGCCGCAGATTACCAGCTGCTGCTGGTGGAGGGCGCGGGCAGCCCGGCCGAGGTCAACCTGCGCGCCCATGACATCGCCAATATGGGCTATGCAGAAGCGGTGGATTGCCCGGTGATTGTTGTCGCCGATATCGACCGTGGCGGCGTGTTTGCGCATCTTGTCGGCACCCTGGAATTGCTCTCGGCAAGCGAGCGCTCGCGCGTGGCCGGGTTTGTCATCAACCGTTTTCGTGGCGATATTGCCCTTCTGGAGCCTGGGCTGGACTGGCTCCAGGCGCGTACCGGCAAGCCAGTGCTGGGCGTGCTGCCGTTCATGCCGGGGCTGCATCTGGACGCCGAGGACGCGCTGCCGGCATTGCGCGATGCCAAGTCGCAGGCACAGTTGCAGGTGCGGGTGCCGGCGCTGCCGCGCATCAGCAATCACAATGATTTCGACGCACTGCGCGCGCATCCGCAGGTGGACTTGCAGTTTGTCCGCTCAGGACAGCCGCTCTCGCCCTGCGACCTCATCATCCTGCCGGGCAGCAAGGCCACCCGTGCCGACCTCGCCTGGCTGCGTGAAAACGGCTTTGATGCGGCCATTGCCCGGCATCTGCGCTATGGCGGCAAACTCATCGGCCTTTGCGGCGGCATGCAGATGCTGGGGCAGGCCATCCATGACCCGGATGGCGTGGAGGGGACAGCGGACAGCAGTGCGGGGCTTGGCTATTTGCCGATCGACACTGTGCTGCAAAACCACAAGCAGCTTGCCAAGCGGCGCGGATACCTGCATTTGCTGGGGCAGCGCGCGGCTGTCTCCGGCTATGAAATCCATTGCGGACACAGCCAGATTGCGGGCGAGCCGCCACTGCGACTGGAAAACGGCGGCGTTGATGGTGCCCTGTCTGCGGATGGTCAGGTGCTGGGCAGCTATCTGCATGGCCTGTTTGACACGCCCGAGGCGCTCAGCCTGCTGCTGCAATGGGCGGGGCTCGATGAGGTCCAGCCGCTTGACCTGGCCGCCTTGCGCAATGCCAGCATCGAGCGCCTGGCCGATGCGGTGGAGGCGCATTTGGATACCGAAAGTCTTAAAAAACTGATGGGGATTTGAATATGCAGCGATTGATTTTGGGCGGCGCGCGCTCGGGCAAGAGCGCGTTTGCCGAACGCCTGGCCAGCCAGTCCGGCAAGCCGGTGGTGTATATCGCCACCGCCGAGGCGCAGGATGCGGAAATGGCCGCGCGCATCGAGCAGCACCGCCAGCAGCGTCCGCCGCACTGGCAGTTGGTGGAAGCGCCGCTGCAATTGGCCGCGGCATTGCAGGCGCATGCTGATGCAGATGCCATCCTACTGGTGGACTGCCTGACGCTCTGGCTCAGCAATCAGCTGCTGCATGCGCCCGAAAATTTGCAGCAAACACTGGATACCTTGCTGGCAATATTGCCTAAACTTCCCGGCGAGCTGATTCTGGTCAGCAATGAAGTGGGGCAGGGGGTGGTACCGATGGGCGAGCTGTCGCGGCGTTTTGTCGATGCCTCTGGCCGCCTGCATCAGCGTCTGGCGGCGCAATGCGATGAGGTGGTGATGCTCATCGCCGGGCTGCCTTGGTATTTGAAAGGAAAGCAATGATGAGCCTTGAATGGTTGCGCGCGCCGGTGGCAGTGCTGGATATGCAAATGCGCGAGAATGCCTTGCAGCATCAGCAGCTGTTGACCAAGCCGCCCGGCTCTCTGGGGCAGCTGGAGATGTTGGCGGTGAGGCTGGCGGCGATGCAGGCGCGTGCCAAGCCTGTCATCCAGAAACCCTGGATTGCCATATTTGCCGCCGACCACGGCGTGGCGGCAGAAAATATCTCGGCCTTTCCGCAAGAGGTCACCGGGCAGATGGTGGCGAATTTTGCCAGCGGTGGTGCGGCCATCAGTGTGCTGGCAAGAAATCTGGGCGCCGTGCTTGAAGTGGTGAATCTTGGGGTCGTCAATGACCTGGGGGAGATTCGGGGGGTGAAGCGCGCCTGGATTGCGCCTTGTACGGAAAACTTTTGCCAAAAGCCGGCCATGACACCAGCACAGCTGGCTGCAGCGCTGGCGGCCGGGCGCGATAGCGTGCAGCGCGCCAAAGCCGCAGGTGCGGATATTTTCATCGGCGGTGAAATGGGCATTGGCAATACCACCGCCGCCACGGCATTGGCTTGCGCCCTGCTGGAAGTGCCGGCCGAACAATTAACCGGTGCAGGCACCGGGCTTTCGCCCGAGGGCATCGCCCACAAGGCCGGCGTGATACGCCGCGCACTGGCGCTGCATGCCGGACAGGCCGATGCACTGGGCTGGCTGCGCTGCGTTGGCGGCTTTGAAATCGCCGCACTCAGCGGGGCGTATATCGCCGCCGCACAGGCCGCTTTGCCAGTACTGGTCGATGGCTTCATCAGCAGTGCTGCTGCCCTGGTCGCGGTACACACCCAGCCGAAAGTCCGTGACTGGCTGCTGTTTTCGCATCGCTCCGAAGAGCAAGGCCATGGGCAGCTTTTACAGGCGATGGCAGCCGAGCCGCTGCTCGATTTGGGCTTGCGTCTGGGCGAGGGCAGTGGCGCGGCTGCCGCATTGCCGCTGTTGCGACTGGCCTGCGCCCTGCATGGGCAGATGGCAACCTTTGCGCAGTCCGGGGTCAGCCAGGCATGAGCATGGCCGGTTTTGACCTGCTGCGGCATGGCGATACCGGCGAAGCCAGTTATCGCGGCCAGCTCGACGATGCGCTCACCGCACAGGGCTGGGCGCAGCTGTGGCAGGCAGTGCAGGGGCGGCAGTGGCAGCGCATCGTGACTTCGCCACTGCAGCGCTGCGCCGCCTTTGCGCGTGAGCTGGCCACGCAGCGGGAGGTGCCGCTGGCGGTGGCCGAAGGCTTGGCCGAATATCATTTCGGGCACTGGCAAGGCGTGCCGATAGCACAAATTGCCGAGCAAGATGGCCAAGCGCTGGCGGCGTTCTGGCGCGACCCTTGGCAGAACCCGCCACCAGCAGGCGAAACGCTCTCGCAATTTTCTGCGCGTCTGCATGCGGCATTGGCAGCGCATGCCCCGGCAAAGGATGAACGTGTCCTGGTGGTGACGCATGGCGGCGCCATCCGTCTGCTGCGCTGCTGGGCGGAGGGCCGCAGCTTTGCCGATATGGCCGGCATCGACGTGCCGCATGCCAGCTTTTACCGCCTGCCCTGGCCACTGCCGGAGCGGTCGCTATGAAAGCCTTTGCCGTGGCATTGGGGTTTTTGAGCCGTATCCCGGTGCCGGTATCGGTATTTGCAGATGAAAAGGCCAGGCGGCGCTCGCCGTTGTACTACCCGCTGGTAGGCGCCTTGCTGGGCGTTTTATTGATGCTGTTGCATCTGCTATTGACCGGCTGGCTGCCCACTTTGTTGCTGACGGCACTGACTTTGCTGGCTTGGGTTTGGCTAAGTGGCGGCCTGCATCTGGATGGCTTGGCCGATACCGCCGATGCCTGGGTCGGGGGTCTTGGGGACAGAAAAAGAACGCTCGCCATCATGAAAGACCCCGCCAGCGGGCCGATGGGCGTGATAGCGCTGATACTGGTATTGCTGCTGAAATTTGCTGCACTGGCAAGCCTGCCGGATGTGCCGCTGGTGCTGCTGTTGGCGGTATTTTCCGGGCGCCTGATATTGCTGCCCGCCCTGCTTGCCACCCCCTATGTGCGCGCTGATGGTCTTGGCAGCGGCCTTGCCCCCAAGCCCTGGGCAGGCTGGCTCGTCACCGTGCTGGGGCTGGCGCCATTGGTGCTGCTGCCGCCGTGGCTCGCCCTCGCGGTACTGGGCTGCCTGCTGTTGCTGCTTTGGCGCTGGCGTAGCGCCTGCATCCATCGCTTGGGTGGCTGCACTGGCGATACCCTGGGGGCATTGGTGGAAATCACCGAAACCAGCGTATTGCTGTTGTGCGTGGCCGCCTGGCCGTATTTGGCCTGATTGATGTATTGTGCCGCGTAAATTTTGTAGTGCCTCTTTTATGAAAAACCGCATCACTTCCATCACATTGACTGCTTTGCTGGCAGTCTCCGCCAATTGCCATGCACAGGCGCAGCAAATCCCCACTTCACAACGTCAGGCCAATGCACAACTGGCCTTGAGCTTTGATGGCAAGCGCTATCTGCATCGCTATTCCAAAAACGGCCAGCATGAATTCACTCCGGCGGGGCAAGAAGACCTGCAACGCTGGCAGGAAATGATGACCCTGGTGGTGAATCAGGACTTCGATACCGAAAAGACCCGGCGATGGGCCGAGGCGATGGCCGCAGGCTACAAAGAAAGAGGCATGCTGATACAAGCTGACCAACCGCCCGGTGGTGAGTACCGGATGTTGGGTGTATTGGGCGCCCCCGGAGTAATTGAGGTCAATTTTGTCCGCGTTATGCCGTATGGCTCAGCGGCGATGGCGGTTATGGTGCAGCGCCGCTTCTATGGCGAAGACGGCCGGCAAATGGCTGACTGGGTGCGCGACAATACCCCGCGTATCAGTGGCTTGTTGGTCGATTGGCAGCCGCCTTCGCAAAGCGCGGTGGCTGCCTTGCCGGAATCACCTTGAACCGTTGCGGTCACGGCATGACCTGTGCCCCTAAGCTTTGAGTGTGCAGCAAACGCAAAAGGAGCTGCACACCCAAGTGCGTCCTTTGGGGAGGGGTGAACTATTCGGCTGGAGCCGGGTAAGTACTCAATCGCTATCTTTGCAGCAGGCTGCGGGCAGCCTGGCGCACGGCATCGCTGATATTGACGCCGCCCAGCAGGCGGGCGATTTCCTCGACTCGGCCGGCTTCGTCCAGCTTTTCGACGGCGCTTGAGGTGACCATTTCATCCCCGCTTTTGCTGACCCGCCATTGCTGATGCCCCTGGGCGGCGACTTGTGGCAGGTGGGTCACGCACATCACTTGTGCGTGTTCGCCAAGAGCGCGCAGCTTCTGCCCGACTACTTCGGCCACAGCGCCGCTGATGCCAGTGTCCACTTCGTCGAAAATCATGGTGGCTGCGCCACCGGCGGCGTGACTGGCGACTTCAATCGCCAGCGAGATGCGTGAGAGCTCCCCGCCGGAAGCCACTTTGCGCAGCGGTTTGGGCGGCTGGCCGGGGTTGGCGGCAATCATGAATTCCGCACGCTCTGCGCCCTGCGGGTCAGGGATGGCGCGGTCTTGCTCAACAAGCTGAATCTGGAAATCCGCCTTGCCCATGCCCAGCTCACGGATGATGGCAAGCACGGCGCTCGCCAGTGCCGTGGCTGCGGTCTGGCGGGCACGGCCAAGCTGTTCGGCGGCGTTCTGCCAGACGGCTAGCGCCTTGTCCATTTCCGCCTTCAGCCCGGCAAGCCGTTCACCGGCGTTTTCCAGTGCCTCCAATTCGCGTCCGATATGGCTGCGGACATTGATGAGTTCATCCATGCCAACGCGATGCTTGCGGGCAAGGGTATGCAGCCGTTGCAGGCGCGCATCCAGAGCATCGAAATGCGCCGGGTCCAGTTCGGCTTCATCGCCCAAGCGGCGCAGGGCATCGCTGGCTTCATCCAGTGCAATGCCGGCAGACTCCAGCATCGCGTCGATATCGGCCAGACGCGGATCATGCGCGATGACATCGCCCAGCGCATGGCGGGCGCGATGCAGCAAGCTGAGGACATTGAACTCATCCCCTTCCGCCAGCCAGGCCAGTGCTTGGGCCTGGGCGCTGGCAAGCTCACTGCCATGCGCAAGACGCCTGTGATCGGCCTCCAGGGTGGCGATGGCATCGGTTTCCAGCGTTTCGGCTTCCAGCTCGTCCAGCTGGTGACGCAGATATTCGCATCGCTCGCTGACATCGCCTTGGGCGCTGAGTTTTTCCTGCTCGCGCTTGAGCTGTTGCCAATGGCGGGCAGCCTGCGCGACTTCATCCAGCAGATGTGGGTGGCCGCCGTATTGATCCAGCAATGCCAGTTGCGCCGGGCGCGCCAGCAGTGCCTGCTGGGCGTGCTGGCCGTGGATTTCCAGCAGCAGGGCCGCCAATTCGCCGAGCTGGCTGGCACTGACCATGCGGCCATTGATCCAGGCTTTGGAGCCGCCATCGGCGCGCAGTACCCGGCGCAGGCGGCATAGGCCATCGGCTTCATCCATCTCCTGCTCGGCAAGCCATTCACGCGCGGCAGGGGTGTCATGCAGGCTGAATTCGGCAGTCAAATCGGCACGCTCGGCGCCGTGGCGCACCACACTGGCATCGGCGCGCTGGCCGGAAATGAAGCCCAGCGCATCGACCAGCAGCGATTTGCCCGCGCCGGTTTCACCCGAGATAACAGTCATGCCGGCGTCAAAGGCCAGCTCGGCCTGTTGCACGACGGCGAAATCACAAATGGCAAGTCGGATCAGCATGGCGCATAGCTTAATGCGCACCTGTTGCAAATTCTGCGACTGGCTGCGATTTGTTGGCTCTTGAAAGCCGTGGGCACTGCCCCTATGTCGCGGGTATCGCCCGTCATGGAAAGGCCACAATGAGCCAAGAAAACACAGTTGATCCGAATGAAAACCCGCAGCCGGAAATGGCGGCAGAAGACGAGCTGGAAGCTTTGAAAGCCGAAATCGAGCAGCTCAAGGCACAGTCGCTGCTGGAGCGCGCCGATCTTGAAAACCAGCGCAAGCGTCTGGCGCGGGATATTGAAATGGCACGCAAGTTTGCCAACGAAAAGCTGCTGTCGGAGATGATTCCGGTGTTTGACGCACTGGAGGCCGGGCTTGCCAGTGCCAAGGCGGATGACCCGCTGCGTGCAGGTCTTGAGCTGACCCTCAAGCAACTGACCGATATCGCCGGCAAGAACGGTTTTGCCGAAGTCGCTGCGGCAGCAGGGGATGCGTTCAATCCCGAGCAACATAACGCCGTGAGCCAGATGGCGGCCGAGGGCATTGCCAGCGGCGCCATCGTGCAGGTGTTCCAGAAAGGCTATGTGCTCAATGAGCGCCTGTTGCGTCCGGCAATGGTAGTGGTTGCCCCCTGATTTTTTTCAGCCCAGCCCTTGAAGCGGCGCTGGGCATCCCCAAATACCTGTCATCGCGGCATCGCCGCCCAATCATTAGAGAGAGTAATCAACAATGGCAAAAATCATTGGTATCGACCTTGGCACCACCAACTCCTGCGTGGCAGTGATGGAAGGCGGCAAGGCACGTGTCATCGAAAACGCCGAAGGCGATCGCACCACGCCTTCGATCGTGGCCTGGAGCAAGGATGGTGAAGTGCTGGTCGGGGCTTCGGCCAAGCGTCAGGCAGTGACCAACCCGAAGAACACCTTCTTCGCCGTCAAGCGCCTGATTGGCCGCAAGTTCACCGACGCCGAAGTCAAGAAAGACCTCGACCTGGTGCCCTATGCCATCATCGGTCATGACAATGGCGATGCCTGGGTGGAAACCAGCGAAGGCCGCAAGCTGGCACCGCAGGAAGTCTCCGCCAAGGTGTTGGAGAAAATGAAGAAAACCGCCGAAGCCTTCCTGGGCGAGACGGTGACCGAAGCGGTGATTACCGTGCCGGCCTACTTCAATGACAGCCAACGTCAGGCCACCAAGGACGCCGGGCGCATCGCCGGGCTGGAAGTCAAGCGCATCATCAACGAGCCGACCGCGGCAGCGCTGGCCTATGGTCTGGACAAAGACGGCGGCGACCGCAAGATCGTGGTGTATGACCTCGGCGGTGGTACCTTCGACGTGTCCATCATCGAAATCGCCGATGTTGATGGCGAAAAGCAGTTTGAAGTGCTGGCCACCAATGGCGATACCTTCCTCGGTGGCGAAGACTTCGACGCCCGCGTCATCGACTATCTGGTGGAAGAATTCCAAAAGAGCGATGGCGTGGATCTGCGCAAGGATCCGCTGGCACTGCAGCGCCTGAAGGATGCCGCCGAGCGCGCCAAGATCGAGCTTTCCTCCAGCCAGCAGACCGATGTCAATTTGCCCTATATCACGGCCGATGCCTCGGGGCCGAAGCATCTCAACATCAAGCTGACCCGCGCCAAGCTCGAAGCCCTGGTCGATGATCTGGTGAAGAAGACCATCGAGCCTTGCCGCGTGGCACTCAATGATGCCGGCCTCAAGGCAGGCGACATTGCCGAGGTGATTCTGGTCGGCGGCCAGACCCGCATGCCCAAGGTGCAGGCCGCGGTGGCCGAGTTCTTTGGCAAGGAGCCGCGCAAGGATGTCAACCCGGACGAAGCCGTGGCGCTCGGTGCCGCGGTGCAGGGCGGGGTGCTGGCTGGTGATGTCAAGGACGTGCTGCTGCTGGATGTGACCCCGCTCTCGCTCGGCATCGAAACCTTGGGCGGCGTGTTCACCAAGATCATCGAAAAAAACACCACCATCCCGACCAAGGCCAGCCAGGTGTTCTCCACCGCCGATGACAACCAGTCCGCGGTCACCGTGCATGTGCTGCAGGGCGAGCGCGAGCAGGCGCAGTACAACAAGTCGCTGGCGCGCTTTGACCTGACCGGCATTGAACCTGCCCCGCGCGGCATGCCGCAGATCGAGGTGAGCTTTGACATCGACGCCAACGGCATCGTGCATGTGACTGCTAAGGACAAGAAGACCGGCAAGGAACAGAAGGTCGAAATCAAGGCCGGCTCGGGTCTGTCGGATGAAGAAATCCAGCGCATGGTGCAGGATGCCGAAGCACACCGCGAGGAAGACAAGAAGTTCCAGGAACTGATTGCTGCCCGCAACCAGGCCGACGGCCTGATTCACGCCACCCGCAGCGCCATCAAGGACAACGGCGAAAAACTGCCGGGCGATGTGATTGGCCGTGCCGAGAGCGCGATTGCCGACCTCGAAGGCGTGCTGAAAGGCGATGACAAGGCGCAAATCGAAGCCAAGGCCAAGGCACTGGAAGAAGCCGCACAAGCACTGTTTGCCGCAGCGGCGGCTGCCAGCCAGCCCGGCGATGAAGGCGCTGCCCCGAGCGGCGCGACCCAGGACGATGTGGTGGATGCCGAGTTCACCGAAGTCAAGGACGGCGAAAAGGAATGATTTAACAGACCGCTAGTTACTGCCCAACAAATAAGGACTCTCAAAATGGCAATTAGATGCAATAACACCGAAATGCTCATGGATTTTGTTAAAACTAAGTATCCTGATGCAGAAACTGAGAATCCTACTGCGCTTCAGACAAAGATCACGTTCAAGTGTGGATTGGTCATGAATGTTTTCAACACAGGTACAGTTAACTTTCAAGGAAATAGCTTCAAAAACCATACAGCGTCAGATATTGTGAGCGCGATTGATGCTATCAATCGATAGTGACTTTTAACAATATCAGTCGATGTACACTGGGCAGGCGGATTCACGCCTGCCCGTTTGCATGAGACCAGTAGCCAGCCATGAGCAAACGCGATTATTACGAAGTACTGGGCGTTGCCCGTAGCGCAAGCGAAGCCGAACTCAAAACCGCCTACCGCCGCGCTGCCGCCAAGCATCACCCCGACCGCAACCCCGGCAACGAAGCCGCCGCAGAAGCCGCCTTCAAGGAAGTGAAAGAGGCCTATGACGTGCTTTCCGATGCCAGCAAACGCCGTGCCTATGACCAGCACGGCCATGCCGCCTTCGAGCATGGCATGGGTGGCGGTGCAGGCGCTGGCTATGCCGACATGGGCGATATTTTTGGTGACATCTTCGGCAATATCTTCGGTGGCGGCATGGGCGGCCAGCAGCGCGCACGGCGTGGCGCGGACATGCTCTATCACCTGGAGCTGGGGCTGGAAGAAGCCGTGGCCGGGCTGAAGAAAACCATCGAAATGCCCACACGGGTTGAATGCAGCGACTGCAACGGCAGCGGCTCGGAAGATGGCAAACTCGAAACCTGCCGGCACTGTCATGGTCACGGTCAGGTGGTGATGCAGCGCGGCCCCTTCCGCATGCAACAAACCTGTCCGCATTGCGACGGCCGTGGGCAAACCATCGCCAAACCCTGCAAAACCTGTCATGGCAATGGCCGTATACAAAAAGACAAGGTGCTGGAAGTCACCATTCCCGCAGGCGTGGACAATGGCGACCGCATCCGCCTCTCCGGTGAGGGCGAAGCCGGTCCTGCCGGTGCACCGCCTGGCGATTTGTATATCGAAATCCATGTGCGCAAGCACGAAATCTTCACCCGCGAGGGCGATGACCTGCACTGCGAAGTGCCGATCCGCATCTCGCAGGCGGCGCTGGGCGATAGCGTGCGCGTGCCGACCCTGAAGGGCGAGGCGGAAATCCGCATTCCTGCCGAAACCCAAAGTGGCAAGGTATTCCGCTTGCGCGGCAAGGGCGTGAAGTCGGTACGCAGCCGCAGCGAAGGCGACCTGTACTGCACGGTGATTGTCGAAACCCCGGTCAATCTCACCAAAGAGCAGAAAGAGTTGCTGGAGAAATTCGAAGCCACCTTTGTGGGCGAGGGCGCACGCAAACACTCACCGCGCCACAGCACTTTCATGGATGGGGTGAAAAGTTTCTGGGACAGGATGACCGGCTGAATTTGATGCAGAAATCCGGTTTTTCGAGTTGTGCAAGATGCGCCTTGGTGCGCATTCTTGCGTAACACCCTGCGGCTCATGTTGGGCTTGAGTGGCTGCCTTCCGGGCAAGCGGGCAGCGCTCATCAGCTATCGCTCCTTGCTCATCACAGGTTAAGCTGCGCGCTTTGCAAACGGTTCCCTGCCATGAGTGCCAGCCCGCAGCTTCTTATCACTTTCGGTCTTTATCTGTTGGCGATGATTGCCATCGGCTTTTTTGCCTGGTGGCGAACCCGCAATTTTGACGATTACATCCTTGGTGGGCGCTCGCTGGGCGGTTATGTCACGGCGATGGCGGCTGGCGCCTCGGACATGAGTGGCTGGCTGCTGATGGGCTTGCCCGGTGCGATTTTTCTGACCGGGCTGTCCGAAGCCTGGATGGCAGTCGGCCTCATCATCGGCGCCTATCTCAATTGGCGCCTGGTGGCAGGGCCGTTGCGGCTATATACCGAGCGCAGTGGCAATGCGCTGACCTTGCCGGACTATTTCACTCACCGTTTCGGGCGCAACGGCAAGTTGTTGCGGGTGGTGTCATCGCTGGTGATTTTGGTGTTTTTCGCGCTGTATGCCGCAGCCGGTGTGGTCGCCGGGGCGCGGCTTTTTGAAAGCGTATTTGGCATGTCGTATGAACATGCGCTGTGGTGGGGCGCGGCTGCGACCATCGCCTATACCCTGATTGGCGGCTTTTTGGCAGTGAGTTGGACGGATACGGTGCAGGCCACGCTGATGATTTTTGCGCTGATTCTGACCCCGGTAATCGTCATCCTGAGTCAGGGTGGGGTGGCGTCCAGTCTTGCCCTCATCGAGAGCGCCAGCCCGGAAAAGCTCACCTGGCTTGGCAGCGGCGGGGTGATTGCGGTGATTTCTGCCGCGGCCTGGGGGCTGGGCTATTTTGGCCAGCCGCATATCCTGGCGCGATTCATGGCGGCTGAAAGCCTTGCCACCATCCCCAGCGCGCGCCGCATCGGCATGACCTGGATGGTGCTGTGCCTGGGGGGCGCGGTACTGGTCGGCTTTTTTGGCATCAGCTATTTCGCAAGTCATCCGCAGCAGGCAGGGGCTGTCATGGAAAATCCCGAGCGGGTATTCATCGTGCTCTCCGATTTGCTGTTCAACCCGTGGATTGCCGGGATTTTGCTTTCGGCCATTCTGGCTGCGGTGATGAGTACGCTCTCGGCGCAGTTGCTGGTCTGCGCCAGCTCCCTGACCGAGGACTTCTATCACGGCTTCATCCGCCCCAATGCCGGTCAGAAAGAACTGGTCTGGTTTGGCCGGGCGATGGTGGCAGTGGTCGCGCTGGTAGCGATTTTCATCGCCCGCGACCCGGAAAGCCGTGTATTGGGATTGGTGGGCTATGCCTGGGCAGGCTTTGGGGCGGCATTTGGCCCGGTGGTATTGCTGTCGCTGTTCTGGCGGCGCATGAATGCCTGGGGCGCTTTGGCCGGCATCGTGCTGGGCGCCCTGGTGGTGATTCTCTGGGCCAATGCCAAGCCGGTGGAAGCGGCGGCCCTGGCCGAAATGTCGCCGCTGGCACGCGCCATTGCCGCTAGCGGGCGCGGGCTGTTTGGTGCGCTGCATGAGCTATGGCCGGTGTATGAAATCGTACCGGGCTTCATCATCGCCAGTATCGGCGCGGTGCTTGCCAGCCTTGTCAGTCAGGCGCCGCCGCCGGCAATTGCGGCGCGCCATGATGCGGTTCGCAGCGAATTGCACCAGGCCGGTTATTGATGCGTGCCGATACTCGGCCGCTGGCGTTGGCGCTGATGGGGCCGACGGCCTCTGGCAAGACCGCGGCTGCGCTGGCACTGGCCGAGCGTTATGACGGCGAGATTGTCAGCGTGGATTCGGCGCTGGTTTACAAGCGGCTGGATATTGGCTCGGCCAAGCCCGATGCTGCCGAGCAGGCGCGGGTGCGGCATCATCTCTTGGACTTGCGCGAGCCCTGGCAGCCGTATTCGGCAGCGGATTTTGCCGCCGATGCCCGCAGCGCCGTGGAGGACATTCTGGCGCGCGGCAAATTGCCGATTCTGGCGGGCGGTACGGGCTTGTATTTTCAGGCATTGCTGCGTGGACTTGCGCCGATGCCTGAGGCCGACCCGGGCATCCGCGCGGCTCTGGCAGCGCGCGCCGGGCAAGAAGGCTGGCCGGCTCTGCATGCCGAGCTTGCCAAGGTCGATCCGCTGGCTGCGGCGCGCATCCACGCCACCGACCCGCAGCGCATCCAGCGTGCGCTGGAGGTCTGGCAGTTGACCGGCAAGCCGATTTCAAGCTGGCAGGCCGAGGGCAGGCACAGTCAGCGCTTTCCCGCCAGAGTGCTGAAATTGGTACTGGCTCCGGCCGAGCGCAGTGTTCTGCATCAACGCATCGAAGCACGTTTTGATGCGATGCTGGCGGCCGGTTTCCTGGATGAAGTCCGCGCCTTGCGCGCACTGCCGGAATTGGCCGAGCACCCGGCCGTGCATGACTTGCCCGCTATCCGTGCGGTTGGCTATCGCCAGGCATGGGCGCATCTGCAGGGCGAGAGCGATGCGGCCAGTTTCCGTAATCAGGCCATCTTCGCCACCCGGCAACTGGCAAAAAGGCAGCTCACCTGGCTGCGCAACCAGCACGATGCACTGTGGTTCGACCCGCAGTATCAGCAACAGGCACTGGACGGGGCGGTAGAGGATTTTTTGCTGCGCTGATGATGCCCTCTACACATCCAGGCGTTACACTTGCCCGTCTGCCATCGGGCAGAGCACAACAAATAATCAGAACAACGAGGAACGCCGTGTCCAAAGCTCAATCCTTGCAAGACCCTTTTCTCAATGCCCTGCGCCGTGAGCGCGTGCCGGTATCCATCTACCTTGTGAACGGCATCAAACTTCAGGGCACGATTGAATCTTTCGATCAGTTCGTGGTGCTTTTGCGCAATACCGTCAGCCAAATGGTGTACAAGCACGCCATTTCTACCGTGGTGCCGGCACGCAATGTGCGCGTGGGGCCGGGGGCATCCTATGTCCATCATCATGCTGCTGCGGCGCATGAGGATGAGCGCAACCTGAGTGACGAGGACTGATGCGCAAGCGTATGGGATGCTGATCGGTGGAATTGTTTGACCGATCCAAAAAAGGCGAGCATGCACTGCTGATTCAGCCGCATACCGGCAGCACGCCGGAAGATGAGCTGATGGAGGAGTTTGCCGAGCTCGCCCGCTCGGCCGGTGCCAAGGTTTTGCAGGTGGTGAGCGCCCGCATCGACCGTCCCAACCCGGCCACTCTGATTGGCAGCGGCAAGCTGGAAGAAATCCTCGCCATGGCCGAGGCGCTGGAGGCGGATCTGATTTTGGTCAATCACCCGCTGAGCCCGGTGCAGGAGCGCAACCTGGAAAAAGCGCTCTCGCGCCGGGTGGTCGATCGCACCGGCCTGATTCTCGATATCTTTGCCCAGCGCGCGCAGTCGCACGAGGGCAAATTGCAAGTGGAGCTGGCACAGCTCAAGCATCTGGCGACCCGTCTGGTACGTGGCTGGACTCACCTTGAGCGCCAGCGCGGTGGCGCCATCGGTTTGCGCGGCCCGGGGGAAACCCAGCTCGAAACCGACCGCCGCCTGTTGCAAAAGCGCGTGGAGCAATTGCAAAAACGCCTGCAAAAGGTCGAAGTGCAGCGCACCCAGATGCGCCGCGCCCGGGTGCGCAGTGCGCTGCCGCGTATCGCCCTGGTGGGCTATACCAATGCCGGCAAATCCACGCTGTTCAATGCGCTGACCGGCGCCGGGGCATATGCCGCCGACCAGTTGTTCGCCACGCTCGACCCTACGGTGCGCCGCATCGACCTGCCCGGCGGCCATGCTCTCCTGGCCGATACCGTGGGTTTTGTGCGCGACCTGCCGCACGAGCTGGTCGCGGCGTTTCGCTCGACCCTGTCTGAAGCGCGCGAGGCCGACCTGCTGCTGCATGTGATAGACGCGGCCGACCCGCTGCGTGAGGAGCGCATCCAGCAAGTCGATGCGGTGCTGGAAGAAATCGGTGCTGGCGAACTGCCGCAAATACTGGTTTACAACAAAATCGACCGGCTGGAGCAGGTTTCGCCGCGGTTTGAGCGCGGTGAGGAAACCCGCCCACGCGCCTATGTCTCAGCACGTGATGGGCTGGGGCTGGAGGCGCTGCGCGAAGGCATCGCCGCCTATTTTGGCCTGCAACGCCTGGTCGCCAGCCTGCGCCTGCCAAGTCATGCGGCGCGGCTGCGCTCACGGCTGCACGATTTGGGCGCAGTACGTGCCGAAAGCCATGACGAGCAAGGCTGGCTGCTGCACATCGACCTGCCGCGCAGCGATGCCCAGCGGCTGCTGTCCGAGCCCGATGCCGAGGCCATTCGCGCCCTCTTGCCCTCGCTCGATGATGCCCCCATGTACTGAGCACGGTGCGGGCAGCCTTGCCCGCCGTTAAAATTTCCCGTTTCACTCTCCGCGTTAGCGATCCCAGATGGAGCAGGCATGGCCTGGAACAAGCCCGGTAGTCCGAACAATTCTTCTCCCACACCGCCGCGTCGTCCCGGCAGCGGTGGCGGTGCATTCGATGGCCTGATGCAGCAGCTGCGCGGCCTGTTTGACGGCGGCGGCAACCCGGTTCGCTGGGTATTGCTGGGCTTGGCATTGTGGCTGGCCTATTCCAGCTTCGTGCTGGTGTCGGCGCAGGAGCGCGGCGTGGTGCTGCGGCTGGGCAAGTACCACCGCACCATGGCTTCGGGCCCGAACTTCAAGCTGCCCTGGCCGCTGGAGCAAGTCACCAAGGTCAATGCCACCCGCATCGAGACCTGGGATACCACGGTGCCGGTGCTGACCAGTGACGAGAACATCGTCAATGTGGAAATCAATGTGCAGTACCGCGTCGGCGACCCCAAGCTGTACCTGTTTGGCACCCGCAATGCTGATGATGTCCTGCAACAGGCGGCGCTCAGCACGGTGCGCGAGCAGGTTGGCCGGGCATCGCTGGATACCGTGCTGGGGGCGCGTGCGGCGCTGCGCGTTTCGGCGCGCGAGCAATTGCAGCGCTCGCTGGATGCGTATCGCACCGGGCTTACTGTCACCGACCTCAACCTGCAAAACGCTCGTCCGCCGGATGAAGTCAAACCGGCCTTCGATGATGTCAACAGCGCCCAGCAGGATAAGGATCGGGTGATTAGCGAAGCGCGCGCCTATGCCGCCAAGGTGGTGCCGGAAGCGCGTGGTCAGGCGGCGAGTATCCGCACCGTGGCAGAAGGTTACAAGACCGCCAAGATTGCCCGCGCCACCGGTGATGCCGAGCGCTTCAGCCTGCTGGTGGAAGAATACAAGGCGGCGCCGGAAGTCACCCGCAAGCGCCTGTGGCTGGAAACCGTGCAGGAAGTGCTGGCCGGCAACCGCAAAGTGGTCGGCGGCGATGGCCGTCAGCTGATTTATGTGCCGATGGGCGCTGAAGAAAAAGCCGCAGCCCCGGTTGCACCGCAGCAGCCCGCCGCCCCGGTAGTGCTGCCGGTCGAAACCGCACCGGCTGCTCCCGTCAACACCCGCAGCGGCCGCACGCCGCGTGGCAACTGAGGGTCAATGTCATGAATTCGATTTTTTCACGCCTGCTGCCGCTGCTGGTGGTACTGGCATTCCTGTCGATGGGCTCGTTCTATGTGGTGCGTGAAGGGCAAACCGCCATCGTGCTGAATCTGGGACGCATCGCCCGTACCGATATGGGGCCGGGGCTGCACTTCAAGATTCCGCTGATTGAATCGGCGCGGGTCTTCGACCGCCGCCTGCGGGTGCTGGATGCCGATACCGAGCGCTATCTGGACTCCGAGCGCAAGGATTTGAGCGTGGACTTCTTTGCGCTGGGCATGATTGAAGATGCCCGCGCGTTCTACCTGGCCACCAATGGCGGCGATGAAAATGTCGCCGCACAGCGTCTGGCGCCGATCATCAAGGACGCGCTGCGCAACGAAATCAACTCGCGCACCTTGCAGCAGGTGGTGTCGGGCAACCGCGCCGAAGTGGTGAAAGAGCAACTTGATGTCATCAATGTCGGCGCCAAGAACATCGGTATCCGCATCATCGACCTGCGCCTGAAGCGCATTGAGCTGCCCACCGACAGCGATGTGATTGGCGATGTCTATAACCGCATGCGTGCCCAGCGTCGTCAGGTCGCCAGCCGGCTGCGCGCAGAAGGCGAAGAACAGGCGCGCGAAATCCGCGCCCAGGCCGAGCGTGACCAGGCCGTGATTCTGTCCGAGGCCGAGCGTGATGCACAGAAACTGCGTGGTGAAGGCGATGCCGAAGCCGCCCGTCTGTATGCCGATGCTGCCCGCAAAGACCCCGGCTTTTATGCCTTCCAGCGCAGCCTCGATGCCTATCGTGAATCTTTCAAGGACGGGCAGGGCATGATTGTGCTGGAGCGTAATGACCCGTTCCTGCAGTATTTGCGTAGCGACCGTTAAGCGTCTCCTGCCATTTTCTTCCGTGCATGCGCCCCTGACCAAGGCGCATGCGATAATCCGCCGCTTACGTTTCATGTAAGCCGCAGCTCCCGGGTTTTTCCGATGTCCGCCCAAAACCAAGAACATATGCGGTTGATCCGCAACTTTTCCATCATCGCCCATGTTGACCACGGCAAGTCCACTCTGGCTGACCGCATCATCCAGCTCTGTGGCGGCCTGCAGGATCGCGAGATGGAAGCGCAGGTGCTGGACTCCAATCCCATTGAGCGTGAGCGTGGCATCACCATCAAGGCGCAATCGGTATCGCTGCCCTATACCGCCCTGGATGGCACCACTTATCAGCTGAACTTCATCGACACGCCCGGGCATGTCGATTTCAGCTATGAAGTCAGCCGCTCGTTGGCCGCCTGTGAGGGCGCGCTGCTGGTGGTGGACGCGGCGCAAGGCGTGGAAGCGCAATCGGTGGCCAACTGCTATACGGCAGTGGAGCAGGGGCTGGAAGTGATTCCGGTGATCAACAAGATCGACCTGCCAACCGCCGACATTGATCGCGCCAAAGGCGAAATCGAGGCCGTCATCGGTATTGATGCCAGTGATGCGGTGCCGGTCAGCGCCAAGACCGGGCTGAATGTACGCGATGTGCTGGAGGCGATCGTGCATCGCATCCCGCCGCCGGTGCCGCGCGAGACCGAAAAGCTGCAGGCGCTGATTATCGATTCCTGGTTTGACAACTATCTGGGCGTGGTGTCGCTGGTGCGCATCATGCAGGGCGAGCTCAAGCCCGGTGACAAAATGCTGGTGATGTCCACCGGCCGCACCCACCAAGTGGACAATGTCGGTGTATTCACGCCCAAGCGCAAAGTGTTGAAATCGCTGAAGGCCGGGGAAGTCGGCTGGCTGACCGCCAGCATCAAGGACGTGCATGGCGCGCCGGTGGGTGACACCCTGACTTTGGCGGGCGATCCGGCGCCCGAGCCGCTGCCGGGCTTTCAGGAGATGCAGCCGCGCGTGTTTGCCGGGCTGTTTCCAGTGGATGCCGAAGACTATCCCGACCTGCGCGAGGCGCTGGAAAAGCTGCGTCTCAACGATGCCGCACTGCGCTTTGAGCCGGAAAGCTCCGAAGCGATGGGCTTTGGTTTCCGCTGCGGCTTTCTTGGCATGTTGCATATGGAAATCGTGCAGGAGCGGCTGGAGCGCGAGTACAACCTCAACCTCATCACCACTGCGCCGACGGTGGTGTACGAAGTGCTGAAGACCGATGGCGAGCTGATGCCGCTGGACAATCCGGCCAAGTTGCCGCCGGTCAACCATGTTGAAGAAATCCGCGAGCCGATTATCCGCGCCAATATCCTCACGCCGCCCGACTACATCGGCGCGGTGATCAAGCTGTGCGAGGAAAAGCGCGGCACCCAGATTGGCATGACCTATATGGGCAGCCAGGTGCAGATCAGCTATGAGCTGCCGATGGCTGAAGTGGTGCTGGATTTCTTTGACAAGCTCAAATCGGTCAGCCGTGGCTATGCCTCGCTTGACTATCACTTCCTGCGCTTTGATGCCGGCCCGTTCGTGCGCGTGGATACGCTGATCAACGGCGACAAGGTGGATGCCTTGTCGATCATCTGTCATCGTCAGCACGCCGACCGCCGTGGCCGCGAACTGACCGAGAAAATGAAAGACCTGATTCCGCGGCAGATGTTCGATGTCGCCATCCAGGCCGCCATCGGCAGCCAGATCATTGCCCGCACCACGGTCAAGGCGTTGCGCAAGAACGTGCTGGCCAAGTGCTACGGCGGTGACGCCACCCGCAAGAAGAAACTTCTGGAAAAACAAAAAGAAGGCAAAAAGCGCATGAAGCAGGTGGGACGGGTGGAAATCCCGCAGGAAGCCTTCCTTGCCGTGTTGCAGGTGGATAATAAATAAAGCCCGGAGGTGGGAATTGGCAAATATCCGCTGCCTTTAACGCCTCATCCCTGATGCTCTGTTCTCTCTGTTTATAAGGAATCCCATGCGCTGGTTTGAAATCGCTCTTGTTTCCCTGACTGCGATCACGGCCATATTCTGGACGCTGGACAGATTCTGGCTGAAGAAGCGGCGTGCCGAGTCAGGGTTGCTTGGTGAGGAAAACCTGCCTTGGTATATCGACTATTCCAATGCGTTTTTTCCGATTCTGCTGGCCATTCTCATCCTGCGCAGCTTCATCGCCGAGCCGTTCCGCATCCCTACCGGCTCGATGATTCCCACCCTGAAAATCGGGGACTTCATCCTAGTCAACAAGTTCGCCTATGGCCTGCGCCTGCCGGTCACTCACACCAAGATACTGGCACTGGGGGAGCCTGCGCGTGGTGATGTGGTGGTGTTTCGCTATCCAGGCATGGGCGCGGATGACCCGGATGCCGGGATTGATTTCGTCAAGCGTGTAGTCGGCTTGCCGGGCGATACTGTGCGCTATGAGCGTGGCGTGCTCAGCATCAATGGCCAGCCGCTTGAATACCAGCCGCAGGGTGATGTGCAAATCCGCGCCGGTGACAGCGGGCCGCTGATGGGCGGCAAGCTGATGCTGGAGCAGCTGGGGCAGGCCGCGCATCAGGTACAGAATTTTGATATCAGCCTTGAGCGTGGCGGCATGGGCGATGGTGAATTCGTGGTGCCTGCCGGGCATTATTTGATGATGGGCGATAACCGCGACAACAGCCTGGATGGGCGTTTCTGGGGCTTTTTGCCAGAAGAAAACTTGCGCGGCAAAGCCTTCTTGGTGTGGATGAACTTCAGTGACTTGTCGCGTATTGGCGAGAAAATTCGTTGAAGCGCCCGCTAACTCTCGTCAACACCTCTGAAACATTCTAACCTTGCGCTTGAGTCTTAAGTGTTTGGAGTGCAATCACCATGAAACGAAAGCAAGCTGGCATTACCCTGACAGGCTTTTTGACCCTTCTGGTTGTGGTCGGGTTTTTCCTGTTCATCGGCATGAAGCTATTCCCCATGTATCAGGAATACTGGAGTGTCACCAAGGCGCTCAAGGGCGTGGCGAATGACAGTGCAGTCTCCACGGATCCTGACAGCATTCGCCGCTCTTTGGACAGGCGCTTTGAAGTGGGTTACGTCACCAATGTCAAGGGTCGCGATATCAAGATTGAGCGCTCGGCGCAGGGGGCATTGATTGTCGCCGAATATGAGGTGCGCAAGCCGCTGCTGTACAACTTGGACATTGTTGGCAAGTTCCGTGCCGAAGAAACCAAGCAGGCTGCCGGTGCCCAATAAGCGCATTACGCATCATTTTTCCAATCCGGCGCTATTGCAGCAGGCACTGCGTCATCGCAGTGCCGGACAGCCGCATAACGAGCGCCTGGAGTTTTTGGGGGATGCAGTGGTCAACCTGCTGGCCGCCGAAGCACTGTATGCCGCTTGGCCGAAAGCCGATGAAGGCGCGCTGACCAGGGCGCGTACAGAATTGGTGCGTGAATCGGCATTGGCCGCGATCGCCCGCAAGCTGGATTTGGGTGCCAGCCTCAGTTTGGGGCCTGGGGAGATGAAGTCTGGTGGTCACAGGCGTGATTCGATTCTGGCCGATGCGCTGGAAGCCCTGATTGGTGCGGTTTATCTGGACGCTGGCCTGGAAGCGGCAAGGCGCATGGCACTGCCGTGGTTCGAGCCGCTGATGGCGGCTTTGCCGCCGCCCAACAAGGTCGGCAAAGATGCCAAGACCCGCTTGCAGGAATGGCTACAGGCACGCGGCAGGCCGCTGCCGGTTTATGCACTTCTGGCGGAAAGTGGCGAGGAGCATGCCCGCCAGTTCGAGGTCAGCTGTAGCTTGATTGAGCCTGCGCTGCAAAAACAGGGGCTTGGCAGTTCACGACGGGCAGCCGAACAACTTGCAGCAGCCAAGATACTGGACGCACTTGAGCAACACGCCACCCCGGCAGCCTGATGGCGGCTCTCAATGTTGGGTGTCGTGCTGAAGGTTTGAGGCTTGAAATCTTCTTGTTGAAGCGACCCTCTCAGGCAGGCAGCTTCGGAACCTCGGTGGGGTGACCGCTTTCATCCAGCGCCACCATGCTGAAGTGGCCGCGGGTGGCCAGATGGGTATCACCGCTCAACAGGTCTTCACAGTGTAGCTCCACTTCCACCTGCATCGAGGTGCGCCCGGTCTGTACCACGCGGGCGATGACTTCCACCAGTGAGCCGACCGGTACCGGGGCGCTGAAGTTGATTTCTTCCGAGCGCGCGGTGACCACGGTGCGGCGGGCATGACGGGTGGCGGCGATGAATGCGGCCTTGTCCATCCAGGCCAGTGCCTGGCCGCCAAACAGCGTTC
This sequence comes from Lysobacteraceae bacterium NML03-0222, assembly GCA_002798195.1. Taxonomy (GTDB): domain Bacteria; phylum Pseudomonadota; class Gammaproteobacteria; order Xanthomonadales; family Xanthomonadaceae; genus Solilutibacter. The sequence goes on from NWQM01000016.1 coordinate 45,036, forward strand.
CGAGGTGGTTGGCGTGATGGGGGAAAACGATTTCACTCATGCGCACATCAGCGCAGTCGCGGGCAGCAGAAGGAGTCAAGGAAGGCCTCGCTGGGGGGAGGGGGAAACGGAAAAAGACTGGCCTGCCATACGCAAGGCGCTCGGCAGGCCAATCTCAATGGACAGGCTCAGAATGCGTGGTCGAAGCTGACCTCGCCTTGTACGCCGACCTGATAGGCAGAAACGCGGCGCTCGAAGAAGTTGGTCAGCTCCTGCACATCCTGCAATTCCATGAATGGCAGCGGGTTGCGCACGTTGTAAACCTTTTCCATGCCGAGTTTGGCAAAGTGGTTGTCGGCGCAGTGTTGCAGGTACTGGCGCATGTCGCGCTCGGAAATGCCGGCCACGCCGCCGGAGAGCACGTCCTCGGCGAATTGCATTTCACATTCGATGGCCTCGGCCAGCATGTCGCGCACCTGCTGCTTCATCGTCTCGTCGAACAGCTCCGGCTCTTCTTCGCGGATGGTGCGCACGGCCTCGAAGGCGAACTCCATGTGACAGCTTTCGTCGCGGAACACCCAGTTGGTGCCGGAGGCCAAGCCAGGCAGCAGGCCACGTGAGCGGAAGTAATACACATAGGCGAAGGCGGCAAAGAAGAACAGGCCTTCGATACAGGCGGCAAAGCAGATCTGGTTGAGCAGGAACTGGCGGCGCTGCTCGCGGGTTTCGATGCGCTTGAGCTCCTGGATGCTGTCGATCCACTTGAAGCAGAAATCGGCTTTTTTCTTGATGGACGGGATGTTTTCCACCGCGGCGAAGGCACGCGCGCGCTCGCCGGGATCGGGCAGATAGTTGTCCAGCAGGGTGAGGTAGAACTGCACATGCAGCGCTTCTTCGTACAACTGGCGCGAGAGGTACATGCGCGCTTCGGGGGCGTTGAGATGCTGGTACAGGTTCAGCACCAGATTGTTGGCGACGATGGAGTCACCGGTGGCAAAGAACGCCACCAGCCGGTGAATCAGATGCTGGTCCGCCGGCGACATCTTGCTGTGCAGGTCGGAGATGTCGATCTGGAAGTTGATTTCCTCCACCGTCCAGGTGTTCTTGATCGCATTGCGATACATCTCGTAGAACTGCGGATAGCGCATCGGCCGCAGGGTCAGCTCGAAACCGGGGTCGAGCAGCTGTTGGGGGCGGTTGTCGTTCATTATTGGCAGGCCTCGCAGCTTTCGGGGTTTTCCAGCGAGCAGGCGACCGCCTGTGCCGGGGTGTAGGTCGATACCGTGGTCTTGGCGATGCGGGTCGCCGGACGTGAGCGCAGGTAGTAGGTGGTTTTGATGCCGCGCTTCCAGGCATACATGTACATCGAGGACAGCGCGCCAATGTTCGGGCTTTCCATGAACAGGTTGAGCGAGGCGGACTGGTCGATGAAGGCGCCGCGGTCGGCGGCCATGTCAATCAGCGAGCGCATCGGCAGCTCCCAAGCGGTGCGATACACCTGGCGCAGGCTTTCGGGGATGGCGCTGATTTGCTGGATGGAGCCGTCGGCGAGCTTGATGGCATCGCGCATTTCCGGCGTCCACAGGCCGAGCTTTTTCAGCTCGTCAATCAGATAGCGGTTCACCTGAAGGAAGTCGCCGGAGAGCGTTTCGCGCTTGAACAGGTTGCTGACTTGCGGCTCGACGCATTCATAGCAGCCGGCGATGGAGGCGATGGTGGCAGTTGGCGCGATGGCGATCAGCAGCGAATTGCGCAAGCCGTGCTCACGGATGCGTGCTCGCAGGCCGTCCCAGCGCTCACGATCCTCCATCTCCACGCCCCAGGCATCGAATTGCAGCTCGCCCTGCGATGCACGGGTATCGGCAAAGTTCGGGTGCGCGCCCTTGGCCTGCGCCAGCTCGCAGGAGGCATCGAGGGCGTGGAAATAGATGGTTTCGGCGATTTTCTTCGACAGGGCGCGGGCTTCGTCGCTGTCAAAGGCCAGGCGCTTTTTGAAGAACACATCCTGCAGACCCATGCAACCCAGCCCCACCGGACGCCAGCGCAGATTGCCGCGGCGGGCTGATTCAATCGGGTAGAAGTTGAGGTCAATCACCCGATCCAGCTGGGTCACAGCCTGACGCACGGTTTCGCCGAGCTTGGCAAAATCGAAGTCGCCGTATTCGTCCAGATGGCGGCCCAGATTGATGGAGCCAAGATTGCAGACGGCGGTTTCTTCGCTGGAGGTGACTTCCAGAATCTCGGTGCAGAGGTTGGAGAGGTGAATCACGTTCTGCGGGCGCAGCGTCTGGTTGCTGGCGCGGTTGCACTTGTCCTTGAAAGTCATCCAGCCATTGCCGGTTTCGGCCAGGGTGCGCATCATGCGGGCGTACAGTTTGCGCGCGGACACTTGCTTGCTGGCCTTGCCTTGGGCTTCTGCCTGCAGATAGGCAGCCTCAAAGGCCTCGTTGTGCAGATCAACCAGCTCCGGCACCACATTTGGGTCGAACAGCGACCATGTCTGGTCGGCTTCGACGCGCTTCATGAACAAGTCCGGCACCCAGTTGGCGAGGTTCAGATTGTGAGTGCGGCGGGCTTCATCGCCGGTGTTGTCACGCAGCTCCAGAAAATCTTCGATATCAGCATGCCAGGTTTCCAGATACACGCAGGCCGCGCCTTTGCGCTTGCCGCCCTGGTTGACCGCAGCTACCGAGGAATCCAGGGTCTTCAGCCATGGCACGATGCCATTGGAATGGCCATTGGTGGAGCGGATCAGCGAGCCGCGCGAGCGCACCCGGCTATAGCCCACGCCAATGCCGCCGCTGAACTTGGACAGCTGGGCGATATCGCCGTACTTGGCATAGATCGATTCCAGCGAATCCTGCGGTGAATCGAGCAAGAAGCAGGAGGACAACTGCTCGTGGCGGGTACCGGCATTGAACAGGGTCGGCGAGCTGGGGATATATTCCAGCGCGCTCATGGTGCGGTACAGCGCAATCGCCTCACCGACCTCTTCGGACAGGGCACTGGCGATGCGCAGGAAGAATTGCTGCGGGGTTTCCAGCACCTTGCGGCTATGCGGATGGCGCAGCAGATAACGGTCGTACAGGGTGCGCAGGCCGAAGTAGTCGAACTGCCAGTCCTGCATCGGGTCGATGGCATCATTGAGCTTGCGCGCATGGGTTTGCACAAAGCCCAGCAGGCGGTCGTTGATGAGTCCGACCTCATGGCCGCGTGCCACCGATTGCGAGAAGGCATGAATTTCCTGCCCGGCCACTTCCTTGGCGATTACATTGGCCAAAAGACGCGCGGCCAGCTTGCCGTATTCAGGCTCCTCGCCAATCAGCAGCGCCGCAGTGCGGATGGAGAGCTCGTCCAGCTCCTGGGTGGTGGCGCCATCATACAGCCCGGAAATGGTACGGGTGGCCACGCGCATCGGATCCACTGCATGCAGGCCTTCGGTGCAGCGGGCGATGGCGAACACGATCTTGTTCAGATCCACCGCCTGACGACTGCCATCGCGCTTGGTGACTGTCATCGCATGAGCCGCGGCAGGCGGCGTGAGCGAGAAGTTTTCGCCTTGTGTGGTGGCAGGCGAGGGGACTGCAAAATCGTTTTGGCTCATGGCATCCACTCAAGTCAGACAGATGAGATTGGGCGATGCCGCTTGCTTGGCTGTCGGAGCATAAGCCAAGGCGGCAACAGGCGGGCGAATCAAGACAAGGAGCGCGTTACTTCTGCTTGATTTGCTCGCACAACAACCACTACAGAGATAAAAACAGCATGCCCCGCTCGGGGCGCAAATCAGGATATACGGTATTTTTTGGGGACTCAAGCACAATATCTAGTGTTTTTTCATGAATAGGGCTTGACTTTCACGGAAGCCTTGCGGGGCAAGGGAAAGCCAGTGGCAGCCCTTTGGAAACACGATGCTTTGCGATCAGCTGCTGTGGTCATGCTCCCCCGGATTGAGGTATCTGTCGGGTGCAGTAATCCTGCAAAGCCATCGTGCTTCCAGACGGGATGGTTTTCAAAATGGTGCGATGCAGAGCCGCTCAACGCTTGCTGGCAAATACGGTGATTTCTTCGCGGTCGTGATAGAGCTGTTTGGCGCGCAGGCTGCCAAGTGCTCCGGCGTGTTGCTGGAAAAGTTGCAGGCAGCGGCGAGCTTCTGCACAGCGTTTTTTCATCGGCAGTTTCAGGTTGAACACGGCGTGTTGGCACCAGCCGTTGGCGAACCATTCGGCCATGCGGGCTGCCACGCGGATGGGTTGCTCGACCATGTCGCAGACCATCCAGTCCAGTGGCCGGGCAGGCTGCCAGCGGAAGCCGTCCTCGCGCAGATGGGTGACAAGACCGGTATCCAGCACATGCTGCCGCAACGGGCCGTTGTCGATGGCGTGCACATGCAGGCCATGCCGGGTCAGCACCCAAGTCCAGCCACCGGGGGCGGCGCCGAGGTCGGCAGCGCGCATGCCTGCATGCAGCAAGCTGCGCCGCTCTGAGTCATCGAGCAGGCAAAGCAGGGCTTCTTCGAGCTTCAGGGCACTGCGCGAAGGTGCATCGGGATGCATTTTCAGGCGGGGGATGCCCAGCGGCCAAGGAGCGCTGTCCTGCGGCTGGGCACAGGCAAGCAGCAGGTGGTCGCTGGCCAGTACGGCGATATGCAGGCGCGGCAGATGCGGGTTCGGGTTGGCTGTGAGCAGCCCCTGTTTGCGCAGTGCCGGGCGCAGGGCATTGCCAAAGCTGCGTGCAAGCCCGGCCAGTGGCTTGCCTGCGTCTGAATCCGGGTGCTCCAACCAAACCTCGCCGAAGCGTTGCCCGGCATTTTCCAGCGCGGCAAGCACCGGGCGAATGCGATCCTGGGTGTCGATGCCGCGCAGCTCAGCCACAAGGCGCAGTTTTTGCCGGGCAAATATCAGCTCAGACCAAGGCAGGGCGGCATCCAGCGCTGCAGCGTCTTCACAGTGAAAGATGACAAAACCGCTGCTGCGCTCAGTGCGGGCGTAGCCGGCAAAACCGGATTCGGCAGCGCGCTCGGTCAATTCGGCGGCAAGGTCGGGCTCGAAGCCGGCACGACACCAGCACAGCAATCCATTCATCATCAATAACTCGCGCCTTGCTCAGCGCTATAGCTGCGCAGTACTTCGCAGGCGGCTTCACGGTGCAAATCGCGCACGACTTCGATGCCACGCTGATTCAGTGATCCCATCCAGTCCTGCGGCAGCGGGCCTTCGTCAAAAGCGGTGAGGGCCTCCACATCCTCGCTGCGCGCGGCCATCAGCAGCCGGTCGATGCCCGCCCAGATCGAAGCGCCGAAACACTGGCAGCAAGGCTGGGCGGAGGTGGCCAGGGTGACCGGCCCATAGGCGCTGCCATCGTCATTGCGATTGAGGCGCGGGCGTTGCAAGCGTTGTTGTGCCAGCATGAAAGCCATCATTTCGGCATGGGCGACCGAGCAGTTCATCGGCACCACTCGGTTGACGCCAATGGCAATCAGCCGGTCATCGGCGCCGAAAATGGCCGCACCAAACGGCCCGCCACTGCGCGCCTGGACGTTCTGGCGCGATAGCGCTATCGCCAGTGCCATCTTGGCCTCATCACCCGGATACTGGTTTTCAAGGGGGAAATCATGCACCCAGGCTGGCAGGGTCAGATGCAGTTGCAGGAGCGGCATCATCGGCATGGTGGGAGCAGGAAAATGAAGTGCATGGATGGATTTTAAGGGCAAACAGGCTGGTTAATGACCGATACCCCATTGCTGGGGTATCGACGATGGGATTTACCAGTCGCGGCGCAGTGCCAGATGGAACGAGCGCCCCATACCCGGAACCGGGATGCCGTGCGGCAGGCCGTTGATTGCCATGCTGCGCCCCTGCCCCAGATAAATCCCGGCGGTGGGATGGGCATAAGGCCGGTTCAGCAGGTTATCCACCCCGGCATCGACGCGCCATTGGCCGAACTCGCGCGCAAGGCGCAGGTTCAGCAGCCCATAACCGCCGGTGGCAAGTTCATTGCGCAACGGCGAAGTCCGGGTCTTGGCGGCCACCAGCTGCCATTCCAGCGCGCTTTGCCAGCCCTGATGCTGGTGTTGCAGGCTGAGCCGGGCATGGGCGGGCATTTGCTGGTATAGCGGATGGCCGCTGTCGAGATTCTTGCCGCGTTGCCATTGCGCATTGCCTTGCAGGCTGAAGCTGCCGAATGTGCCAGTCGCCAGCGGCACCTCAGCACTTATGTCCAGCCCGTACAGGCGTGCAGACTGGTTGGCATAGCGCAGCACCTGGAACTTGCCGGGTTGATGCGTCCGGATTGGCGCGGCATCGATATAGTCGCGCACGCGGGTATGCCAGGGAGTCAACCGCAGCCGCCACGCCGCGCTACTGCCGGGAGCGGCATGCCAGTCGAGGGTCAAGGCCAGGGTGTGCGCTTTTTCCGGAGCAAGGTCGGGGTCGCCGACATAGCCATTGCCATCGCCGTGGGTATTGTTCATCACTGCCGCCATGGCCCAGCTCGACCAGGCGTAGCGCTCGTAGAGGTTCGGCGAACGTGTTTTGAGGGCGATACCGGCCTCAAGGTCAAGCTGCGTCGAGGGAGTCCAGCGCAGCAGTGCCGTAGCATCGAGATGACGGTCGCGGCGATGGCGATTGCGGGCATTGAAGGCGGCCGCATCGGCGGCGGTCATGGCGTAACTGCCGGGAGGGCGCGGGTCGATGTCGTAGCCGCGTACCTCCCCGGCTGTCGTGTGGATGCGGGTATGACGAACGCCCAGCAGCGCCTGCCAGTTCTGGCCAAGCCGCCCCTCCCACTCGGCAAACAGGCTGGCGCGGTCGCGGCGACCCTGATGGATGTTCCAGAAGGTGCCCGGCCACATCATGCCGCCGGACGGCGGCCAGTCATCATCCAGCCGGTATTGCTGCCATTCCTGACCAAGCCGCAGCAGATCTCCGTCATCAAGCTCCAGATTGAGCTGGAAGCGGGCGGCACGGGTGCGGCTGGCGGTGTGCATCGGCATGTCGGCGGCGCAGCGCGGGCCAATCGGGGCGCAGGCACGGCTGTGATCGGCGTGGCCGGGCTGCATGCTGTCTGCGCCGTACCAGTATTGGCGGTCTTCGCCAAAGCCCATCACATGCTGGACGCGCTCTTGCCATAGTCGTGCTTCCACGCTGCCCCATTCGGCTTCGCCCTGATAGCCAAGTTGCCAGCGGTACTGGCGGTTATCGAGCATGTCCATGCGCTGATTGGGATAGTTCTGTTGCGGGATGGTCTGCAGTGCGTAATGCCCCTGCCACAGATGCGCGCCGTGGCGGAAGGCGGCATGCAGGCTGTGCTGGTGTGAGCGATAGGCGCTGGAGGCGACTTCATCGCGGCGGATTTCATGGCCTTCGCGGCCGCTGGCGGTAAAGTTACGGAACGGCTTGGCGGCGCGGTAGTTTTCGGCTTGGTTGTAGTTGCCTTCATAGCGCAAATGCCAGCGTTCATTGGCAAGCCACAGGCTGGCATCGGCATGGCGAGCATGGCCGTTGCTGTGATAGCGCAGGCCAAGATGGCCGCCGAGCTGCCACTCATCAGCGCTTGCAGCAAAAGCGGGTGCGCGCGATTCCACCGCAATACTGCCGCCGATGCTGTCGCCGCCGGCGCTGACCGGGCTGATGGCTGTGAATACGCGGATGTGGCCGATATTGGCCGGGTCGATATAGGACAGCGGCGGGTTCATATGGTTGGGGCAGCTGGCGATGAGATCCATGCCATCGACCTGTACACGGTTGCGATCGCCCGCCATGCCGTGAATCAGCGGCAGGCCGGAGAGGCCGCCGGCGGCCTGTACTTCAGCACCGGCAAACTGTTTGAGAAGCCCGGCGCTATCGCGCTGTATGGTGCGCGCAGCTTGCAGTTTGGCACCAGAGAGTGACTGGCCGCTGGCTGGCAGGGGGGTGTCGGCAAACACCCGGGTGCGATCGAGCAATTGCGGGCTGAGCAGCTTGTCCTGCGACGGGGTAGGGCGCGGAAGGGTTTGTGCGTTGGCGCAGGCACAGGCCAGCACTGCCGCGATGGCGACAGTCAGGGAAGAAGATTTCATGAGAACTCCGAAACTTAAGGAAGATGGGGCGGGTTTCAGAGTGATGCGGGCGGGCCGCGCGGCCCAAGTCCAGCAAGGCGATAGTGATTTGCAACAGGTGGCGCCGGGATACTGGGATGTATCACCGGCGGGCGCTGCAGCAGGCGCAGTATGAGCACTGCAAGAATCAGTAGCCCGGCCAGCAGCGGGCAATAGGCGCAATCATGCAGTGCGGGTTGGTCGGGGAGAAGCGAGCCATCCGGCGGCTGGCTGGCGGCTGTAATGAGTTGCACGCCGTTGACCGTGCAGACGGCAATTGGCTCACTGGCCGTGCTTGAGGCGGCTTGCGCCAGCCGCCCGAGCGTCGGCAGCATTGCCAGCAGCAGTGCCGCCAGCAATGCCAGCCTCAATAACAGCCAGTGACAGCGTTGAGCCATCGCGCCGTGTTTCAGACTTTCTGTGCCCAGGTATCGCGTAGGGTCACGGCGCGGTTGAATACCGGCTTGTCTGACTGGTGGTCATGACGGTCGGCAACGAAATAGCCAATGCGCTCGAACTGGAATTGCTGCTCGGGCGCGGCCTGGGCGGCAGCCGCTTCCACATAGCCCTGCACCACCTGGCGTGATTCTGGGTTGAGATAGTCGCGGTAGGTTTTGCCCTCGCTCTCATCATCCGGGTTCGGCACGGTGAACAGCCGGTCATACAGGCGGAACTCGGCAGGTACGGCGGTCGCCGCATCGACCCAGTGAATGGTGCCCTTGACCTTGCGGTTGGCGCCCTCCATGCCCGGGCGCGACTGCAAATCCAGGGTGCCGCGCAGCTCGATGATTTCACCCGCCTCGTTTTTGATGACTTCATCGCATTGCACGATACCGGCGCCGCGCAGGCGCACTTCGCCGCCCGGCACCAGGCGCTTCCAGCCCTTGGGCGGGACTTCGGCAAAATCCTCGCGCTCAATCCACAGCTCGCGGGAGAAGCTGATTTCACGCGCGCCCCGGCTTTCATCCTTGGGGTGATTGGCAAAATGCAGCACTTCGCGGTGGCCTTCGGGCAGATTGGTGAGTACGAGCTTGAGCGGGGCGATCACCGCCATGCGCCGCTCGGCACGGCTGTCCAAGTCTTCGCGCAGGGTGTTTTCCAGCACGGTGTAGTCAATCAGCGAGTTTTGTTTGGACAGCCCAAGGCGTGAGATAAACAGCTTCAACGCTTCCGGGCTGTAGCCACGGCGGCGGATGCCCTGCAGGGTCGGCATGCGCGGGTCGTCCCAGCCATCCACCAGCCCTTCCTGCACCAGCGCCATCAGCTTGCGCTTGCTCATCACCGTGTAATCAAGGTTCAGGCGCGAGAACTCGATCTGGCGCGGCTTGGCGGCCTCGTTCGGCAGACCCTTTTCCAGCAGCGGGGCGAGCAGCTCGGGGTTTTCGTGCAGGCAGACATTGTCCACGCACCAGTCATACAGCGGACGGTGGTCTTCAAATTCCAGCGTGCACAGCGAATGGGTAATGCCCTCAATGGCATCACCCAGCGCGTGCGCATAGTCATACATCGGGTAAATCGGCCAGGCATTGCCGGTGTTCTGGTGCTCGACATGCTTGATGCGGTAGATCGCCGGGTCGCGCATATTGATATTGGGCGAGGCCATGTCGATCTTGGCGCGCAGGGTGCGGGCGCCATCGGGAAATTCGCCGGCGCGCATGCGCCGGAACAGATCCAGGTTTTCCTCGACGCTGCGCTCACGGTACGGCGAGGGCGTGCCCGGCTCCTTCAGATTGCCGCGGGTGGCGCGCACTTCGTCTGCCGAGAGGTCACAGACAAACGCCTTGCCATCACGAATCAGCTTTTGGGCTGCCAGGTAATACACACCGAAGTAATCCGAAGCATGGCGCAAATCGTGCCACTCAAAACCCAGCCAGCGCACATCGTCCTGAATGGCCTGCACGTATTCGGGGTCTTCCTTGGCGGGATTGGTATCATCAAAGCGCAGATTGCAGACCCCGCCAAACTCGCGGGCGATGCCAAAATCGGTGGCGATGGCGCGCACATGTCCCAGGTGCAGATAGCCATTGGGCTCGGGCGGAAAGCGCGTCTTGATGGCGCTGTGCTTGCCGCTTGCCAAGTCCTCGCGGACGATGTTGCGGATGAAATCGGTGCGCTCGGCGGCGCTGTCAACGGTATCGGTCATTGGAATGCTGGCAGATGAAAAACGGCATGATTTTACCGTTATGCTGGCTGCATCTGCGCAGGAGGTGATATGCACCGGGTTTACCAGGCCATCAACCCTATCGACGCCCATCTGGTGAAGCATGCATTGGAGGCCGAGGGCATCCCGGCATTTGTGCTGGGCGAGGCGTTGATGGGCGGTGCGGGCGAGCTTTTGGCCGGCGGCTTCATCGAAGTGCGCGTGCCCGAAGCCTTTCGCGAGCAAGCTCAGGCACTGCTGCGCGAATTGCCGCTGACCGGGCAGCTTGAGGATGCGGCCGACGATGCGGCGGCAGAGAGTGCCGAGTGGCTCAAGGCATGAGTACGCAGCCTGACACGGCCGCGCGACGCAGCGCCTTTGTCCAGTTGCTGATGGGCGCGGCCATCATCGGCAGCAATGGCCTGATGGTGCGTTTTGCCGAAACGCCGCCCACCATATCGGCGTTTTGGCGGATGCTCATTTCCGGCATTCTCTTGGCAGCTTGGGTACAGCACCGTCACGGCTGGCAGCGATTGTCGCCCAAAGCCTGGGGCTGGATTTGCATCCCGGCTATCGCCTTTGCGGTGGACCTATGGATGTGGCATCGCAGCATCCTGATTGTGGGGCCGGGACTCTCCACCCTGCTTGCCAATGCCCAAGTGTTTTTCATGGTGCTGGCCGGGGTGCTGTTTTTTGGCGAGCGCCTGACCCTGCGCTTTGGATTCGGGGTGATATTGGCATTTTTTGGCCTGTGGCTGCTTCTGGGCGGCGACTGGGCGAGCTTGCCTGAGGAATATCGCTGGGGGGTGTGGCTGGGACTGGCCACCGGATTGGCCTATGCGGTTTACAACATCGGCCTCAAACGGGCGCAGACTGAAGCCGCCGCAGGGCGGGAGCGCATCCCCATCGAGCAGGTGCTGTGCCTGGCGGCCTTCGGCTCGGCGCTGATTCTGGGGGTGATGGGCGTGGCCGAAGGCAGCCACTTTGCCATTCCCGGTTGGCGCTCGTTTGCCATCTTGCTGGCACTGGCCGCATTGGGTCATTGCTTGAGCTGGATACTGATTTCCCGCTCCATCAATGTGCTTTCCGTCGGCATGGTGGGCTTGTTGCTGCTGACCCAGCCAACCGTCGCCTATCTGCTGGACGTGTTGCTGGGATTGGCCAACCCGGGGCCGCGGCAATGGGCAGGACTGGCACTGACCCTGCTCGGCATCTTTGTTGCCGGCCTCAAGACCCGGCTGCGCTCAAGCCCCAAGCAACTGCGCTGAGCAGTTGCGCAAGGTATTGGCGACCTGATTGAGCAGTGGCGTCAGCGCGCTGCTGCGGCGCCAGATGAGGGCGATGCTGCGGGTCGGAGCTTCGCCCTTGAAGGGCAACAGCTTGAGTTGTTCGGGTTGGGAAACAGGCGGGCGCACCGCCAGGGCGGGCAGCAGGGTGATGCCTGCGCCTGCGGCGACCATTTGCCGCAAGGTTTCCAGACTGGTGGCGCGAAAGCCCGGTCTTTCCTTGGCGCCGGACAGGCGGCAGACATCCAGGGCTTGCTCGCGCAGGCAGTGGCCGTCTTCAAGCAGCAACAGGTCGTATTGAGCCAACTCGTCCATGCGGACTTCGGTTTTCGACGACAGTGGGCCATGGTGATAGGTGGCAAGCCAGAATGGCTCGTCAAACAACGGCTCCATATGCAGTTGTTCATCGTGTACCGGCAGCGCCAGCAGGGCGGCATCAATACGGCCTTCGCGCAACTGTGCCAGCAGTACATCGCTTTTTTCCTCGACCAACAGAAGCTCAAGCCGGGGCAGGGCGGCCTGCAGGGCGGGCACGGCATGGGGCAGGAAATAGGGTGCCAAGGTGGGGAAGGCGCCCAAGCGCAGGCTGCCCGATTCCGGGTCCTGGCTGCGACGCGCCAGCTCACGCATGGACTCGACCTCGGCGACGATGCCGCGTGCACGCTGGATGATTTCCTCGCCGACCGGGGTCAGCATCACCTTGCGCGGGGCGCGCTCGAACAATTGCACGCCCAGCTCGTCTTCCAACTTTTTGATTTGTGTGGAGAGTGTGGGCTGGCTGACAAAGCTGGCTTCGGCGGCACGGCCAAAATGGCGATGGTCGGCCAGGGCAATGAGGTATTTGAGATCGCGCAGGTTCATAAGAAAAAACCGCGCCGCCTGACCTTGGCGATTTGGCTGGGGTCAGGCGGGCGGTGGGGGGGAGGGTTAGTTGTTCGGGGCTGATTCGCGAATCAGGTGGTCAAAGGCCGAAAGCGAAGCGGTAGCGCCAGCGCCCATGGCGATGATGATTTGCTTGTAGGGCACGGTGGTGCAGTCGCCGGCAGCAAATACGCCGGGCAGGTTGGTGGCGCCGCGCTCGTCGATGATGATTTCACCACGCGGGCTGAGCGCCATGCCGCTGTCTTTGAGCCATTCGGTATTGGGCAACAGGCCGATCTGCACAAAAATGCCTTCCAGATCGACTTCGCGCTTCTCGCCGCAGCTGCGGTCCTCATAGGTCAGGCCGTGTACCTTGTCGGTACCGCGCACCTCAGTGGTCATCGCCTGGGTGATGATCTCCACATTCGGCAGGCTGCGCAGCTTGGCCTGCAATATTTGGTCGGCGCGCAGGGTTTCACCAAATTCCAGCAAGGTGACATGACTGACCAGGCCGGCGAGGTCAATGGCGGCCTCCACGCCGGAATTGCCGCCGCCGACCACGGCCACGCGCTTGCCCTTGAACAGCGGGCCATCGCAGTGCGGGCAGAACGCCACGCCCTTGGCCATGAACTGTTCCTCGCCTGGCACGTCCATACGCCGCCAACGTGCGCCGGTGGAAAGAATGATGGACTTGCTCATCAGGGTGGCGCCACTGGCAGTGGTGACTTTCCAGCCGCCTTCGACCTGTTCGAGCTTTTCGGCGCGTTGCAGGTTCATCACGTCGATATCGTAGTCGGCCACATGGGCTTCCAGGGCGGCAGCCAGCTTGGGGCCTTCGGTTTCGCGTACCGAGATGAAGTTTTCAATCGCCAGGGTGTCCAGCACTTGGCCGCCGAAGCGCTCGGCCAGCACACCGGTGCGGATGCCCTTGCGGGCGGAATAGATGGCCGCTGCCGCACCGGCCGGGCCGCCACCAATCACCAGCACATCAAACGGGGCTTTTTCACTGATGGCACGGGCAGCGCGTTCTTCTGCGCCACTGTCGAGCTTGGCGATGAACTCGGCAATGCCCATGCGGCCTTGTGCGAATGGTTGACCGTTCAGGAATACTTGCGGCACGGTCATGATTTGCCGGCGCTCGACTTCTTCAGGGAAGAAAGCGCCGTCAATGGCGGTGTGGCGGATATTGGGATTGAGCGCGGCCAGGGTGTTCAGCGCCTGCACCACATCCGGGCAGTTCTGGCAGGATTGCGAGAAAAAGGTTTCGAAGTGATATTCGCCTTCCAGCGCCTTGATTTGCGCGATGGTCTCCTCGTCCAGCTTGGGCGGGTGCTGGCCGACATGCAGCAGTGCCAGTACCAGCGAGGTGAATTCGTGCCCCAGCGGTAGACCGGCGAACTCCACACCGATGTCTGCGTCTTTGCGGGTGATGCGGAAGCTTGGCTGGCGGCTGCTGGCTTGGCTTGCGGTTTCAAGATGAATGCGGCCGTCACCGGCATCAACGATGTCATCCAGCAGCGCACGCATTTGCTGGCTGGCTTCGCTCTGGTCCAAGCTGGCAATGAGCACTAGCGGCGCGCGCAAATGCCCCAGATAGCTGGCAAGCTGGGTTTTGAGTTCGGTATCGAGCATGAGATAAGTCCTCGTCAAGACAAAAATCGGGCAGGGACAGGCCGCGCCAGTGGGCGCGCAATGACCTGAGGAGAAGAAAGAGGGCTGGGAGCAAGGCCACCTCGGCGACCTTGTCCCCAACCCTCTCCCGTGGGGGAGGGAGAGGGCAGGAATCAGCGACTGATTAGATTTTGCCGACCAGATCCAGCGACGGCTTCAGGGTCTTTTGGCCTTCCTTCCACTTCGCCGGGCAGACTTCGCCATCGTGGTTGGCGACGTACTGGGCAGCTTGCAGCTTGCGCACGGTTTCGGTCACGTCACGGGCGATGCTGTTGTCGTGCACTTCCATGGTCTTGATGATGCCTTCGGGGTTGACGATGAAGGTGCCGCGCAGCGCCAGGCCTTCTTCCGGAATCAGCACATCAAAAGCCTTGGACAGGGCATGGGTCGGGTCACCAACCAGAGCGAACTTGGCTTTGCCTACTGCCGGGGAGGTTTCGTGCCACACCTTGTGCGAGAAGTGGGTATCGGTGGTGACGATGAACACCTGGGCGCCAGCCTTTTCAAACTCGGCATAGTTGTCGGCCGCGTCTTCGATTTCGGTCGGGCAGTTGAAGGTGAAGGCCGCCGGCATGAAAATCAGCACCGACCATTTGCCCTTCAGGTCAGCTTCGGTCAGGGTGATGAACTCGCCATTCTTGAACGCATTGGCTTTGAACGGCTGGACTTCGGTATTGATAAGCGACATGGATTGCTCCTTGGTGGGTGAAAGAATCGAAAGGCTTGGCCTTACCGTGTGCAAAGGATAGGGAGCGTCTATCAATAATGCAAATTGATGATTTGCATTTGATTGATAGTTTTTGACTATTTATTGATTCTTGCAGCATGCTGCCTGCGCTTCGGGCATCATGCGCTGCAACCTTAGAAGCCGTGTGACAGATGCAGATTGCCGAACTATTGCGAACCGCCGCAGCGCAGATTGGTCGTGAAGATGCCGAGCATCTGCTGCTGCATCTGTTGGGAAAGCCTCGCAGCTGGCTGTTTGCGCACGATAACGAGATGCTGGACAAGCCACTTGTCGAAACTTTCCAAGCTTGGTTGACACGCCGCGCAGTTGGCGAGCCGGTGGCCTATATCACCGGGGAGCGCGGCTTCTGGACGCTGAATTTGAATGTGAGCCCGGCGACCTTGATTCCGCGCCCGGAAACCGAGCTGTTGGTGGAGCTGGCACTGGCGCGCTGGCCGCGCGAAGCTGCCTTCAGCGTGGCTGATCTTGGCACCGGCAGCGGCGCGATTGCGCTGGCAGTGGCCAGCGAGCGCCCGGCTGCGCACATCATCGCCACCGATGCCAGCGCTGCCGCGCTGCAAGTCGCGCGAGACAATGCGCAAAATCACGCCATCGGCAATGTCGAGTTCCGCCACGGCCATTGGTATGCGCCACTGGCGGGCGAGCGCTTTGACCTGATTCTCAGCAACCCGCCGTATATCGAGGAAGGCGATGCCCATCTGGCACAGGGCGACTTGCGCTTTGAGCCGCGCACGGCACTGGCATCAGGGATGGATGGTTTGCATGACCTGCGCCATATCGTGGCCTTGGCGCCGGCGCATCTCAAGGCCGGTGGCTGGTTGCTGCTGGAGCATGGCTGGCAGCAGGGCGCTGCCGTGCGTGCCTTGCTGGATGCAGCAGGTTTCAGCGAAGTTTGCAGCGTTCGGGATTTGGAAAATCGTGAACGGGTGAGCTTGGGGAGATGGCAGCGAAAGCAGTAAAATCCGCGTTTTTCTGCCCGGAGTTGCGCCATGCGTACGCTGTATCCCGCCATCGAACCCTATCAAACCGGCAGTCTGCAGGTCGATTCGCGCCACACCCTGTATTGGGAGCAATGCGGCAACCCCGAGGGCAAGCCGGTGGTGCTGCTGCATGGCGGCCCCGGCGGTGGCTGCAATGCGGCGATGCGTCGCTTCCACAACCCGGACAAATACCGCATCGTGCTGTTTGACCAGCGCGGCGCCGGGCGCAGCACCCCGCATGCGGATCTGCAGGACAATACCACCTGGGATTTGGTGGCCGATATCGAACGCCTGCGCGAGCATCTGGGCATCGACAAATGGCAGGTGTTTGGCGGCTCCTGGGGCTCGACCCTGGCGCTGGCCTATGCGCAAAAGCATCCCGAGCGCGTCACCGAACTGGTGCTGCGCGGCATCTTCATGCTGCGCCGCTGGGAGCTGGAGTGGTTCTATCAGGAGGGTGCCTCGCGCCTGTTCCCGGATCAGTTCGAGCCTTACCGCGAGTACATCCCGGCGGACGAGCGCGGCGACCTGATGGCCGCCTATCACAAGCGCCTGACCTCGGACGATGAGGCTGAACGCCTAGAAGCGGCGCGCCGCTGGAGCATCTGGGAGGGCGGAACCAGCTATCTGCGTGTGCCTGAAGACTATGCCGACAGCCATGGCGATGCCCATTTCGCCCTGGCCTTTGCCCGTATCGAAAACCATTACTTCGTGAACAAAGGCTTCTTTGAACACGATGACCAGTTGCTGCGCGATGCCCATCGCATCGCCGACATTCCCGGCGTGATCGTGCATGGCCGCTATGACGTGGTGTGCCCGGTCGCCAATGCCTGGGACTTGCACAAGGTCTGGCCGAAGGCCGAGCTCACCATCACCCCGACGGCGGGTCACTCGGCGTTTGAAGCAGAAAACATCGACGCCCTGGTGCGCGCCACCGACCAATTTGCCGACTGAACCCAAGGAGACACAAATGAGCGATTACGATAGCGACGAAGACGAAATCATCGTCAAGGACAGCAACGGCACCCGCCTGCAAGACGGCGATAGCGTGACCCTGATCAAGGACCTGAAGGTCAAGGGCACCTCGGTGACCCTCAAGCGCGGCACCCTGTGCAAGAACATCCGCCTCACCGATGACGAAGACCTGATTGAATGCAATGTCGAAAAGGTCAAAGGCTTGGTACTGCGCACCGAATTCTTGAAGAAAGCCTGACGCTGCGCTGCAAAACGACTCAAACAAAGCCCGCCATATGGCGGGCTTTGTTTACCTGTGCTGCGTGAGCGGCTTAAAGAATTTCCAGTACGCGCTCGGGCGGGCGGCCGATTACCGCCTTGTCGCCGTTTTCAAAAATCGGGCGTTCGATAAGAATCGGGGCTTCGACCATCGCGGCGATGATGGCTTGCTCATCCAGGGCGGGATTGTCCAGGCCATATGCCTTGTAGGCCTCTTCACCGGTGCGCAGCAGCTGGCGGGCACTTATGCCCAGCTTGCCAAGCAATGCGCGCAGCGTGTCGGCATCCGGTGGGGTATCCAGATAGGCCACCAATTCCGGCTCAATGCCGCGCTCGTGCAGCAAGGCCAATGCCTGACGGGATTTCGAGCAGCGCGGGTTGTGGTAATAGCGCATGGGCATGCTGTCCGCAGCTTCAGCGGTGGCGGTAGGTAATCCGACCCTTGCTGAGGTCATATGGGGTCATTTCCACCTTGACCCGGTCGCCGGTCAGGATGCGGATGTAGTTTTTGCGCATGCGCCCGGAGATGTGGGCGATGATTTCGTGGCCGTTTTCGAGTTTGACCCGGAACATGGTGTTGGGGAGGGTTTCGCTGATGGTGCCCTCGAACTCGATGACGTCGTCTTTTGCCATAAAAAACAGGATAGTGAATGAGCCGCGGCGCGGCGAAAGGGCGCAATTATGCCATGCTTTTTGTCAAGCTGCCTGTCAAGCCAGCAGGCTGGCCGGATACGGTTTGAAAATATACCGCCAATGGGGCTCTGGGCCGGGCAGGGCGGTGTACTCGGCCAGTGCCGCCATGAATGCCGGGCGCGTCATGCGGATTCCGCCCAGGCTCAGTAAATGCGGGTTTTCCACCTGGGCATCAATCAGTGGGCAATCATGTTGATGCAAGAATCGCGCCAGTGCCGCCAGCGCGACCTTGGAGCCGCCGGAGCGGCGCGAAAACATCGATTCGGCAAAAAACATCCGGCCAATCATCACGCCATACAGGCCACCGATGAGTGCCTCATCTTCAAAGACTTCTACAGAATGCGCATGTCCCAGTGCGTGCAGGCGCTGATAGGCAGCCTGGATTTCTGCGGTAATCCAAGTGCCGTCCTGTCCCACACGCGGGATGTTGGCGCAAAGTTGGATAACCTCGGCAAAGGCCGTGTCGGCGCGCACTTGCCAAGGGCTTTTTCGCAGACTACGGCGAAAGCGCGAGGCCAGCCGGAACTCCCCGCTGATGAACACCATGCGCGGCGCGGGCGACCACCAGAGAACCGGCTCACCTTCAGAAAACCACGGAAAAATCCCTTGCCGGTAGGCCGCAAGCAAGCGTTGCACAGACAGGTCGCCGCCAGCGCAGAGCAGGCCATTGGGCTCGGCAAGCGCCGCTTCCACTGGAGGAAAGCGCTCGCCGGGCAACTCCTCAAGCCACGGGATGCGAATCATAAAAGGCGCAACAAGCCATGCAGTGCCAGCCCGGCGAGGCCACCTATCAGCGTGCCGTTCAGTCGGATGTATTGCAGGTCACGACCGACGGAAAGCTCGATTTCGCGGCTCATCTTTTCGCTATCCCACGCGTTGACGGTTTGGCGGATATAAGCAGGAGCAAGCTCGCGGATTTGCCCGGCCAGATGTTCGGCGGCGATGCGGATTTGCGCATTCACTGTTTGCTGCCAGAGTGCATCCTGACGCAGCCGCGCTCCAAGCCGCGCGGCCTGCTGGCGCAAATAATCCATGCAGCGCGAATCCGGGCTTGCCAAATCTCGATGCAGCCGTTGCCATAGCCGCTGCCATAGCTGGCGGCTGTAGTCACCCAGCTCCGGGCTTTGCAGCCACTCGTTTTTCCAGGCATCGACGCGGGCACGAAATGCTGCATCATCTTCCAGACGCTGCAGCAGCTGTGCAGTCTGTTCGGCATAACGCTGTCGCAATGGGTGCTCGGGGGTATTCAATACCGTTTGCATCTCGTCCATCAGTGCCACGGCGAGCTTCTCTGCCAGTTTCACCCCCAGTTCTTCGGTGTAGTTGAATGCATCGGCAAGTCGGATGAGTTTTGGGTATTCACGCCGTGCCATCTCCACCAGCTTTTCACTGATGAAGGCGCGTACGGCGGGTTTATCCAGCCAGTCTGAAACTTCACGCAGGGCCGCATTCAATACCCGTTGATGATGACCGCCTTCGCTGAGCAAGCGCATCAGCCGCGCAGCGCCATGGGAGGCATCCCAGCTGCGCAGTTGCTGCTGCAATACGCTGATCAGCTCCTGCTCAAAGGCGGCTGAATCCAGTGCCTTCAGGGCATCGGCAAGCCAGTGCTGCATCTGCCGAGCCAATGCTTCAACGCGCGCGGGGGTATCCATGAAACGGCCCAGCTGTAGTGCCGGATTCCAGGTATCCAGCCGTGCCAGCAATTGCTCGCGGGAGAGAAAATTGTTGACCAGAAAATCGCCCAGGGCATCGGCCAGTCGCGCCTTTTTGCGCGGGATGATGGCGGTATGCGGTATCGGCAAGCCCAGTGGATGACGAAACAAGGCCACCACCGCAAACCAGTCGGCCAGCGCACCGATGGTGGCCGCTTCGGCAAACGCCCCGACCCAAGCCCAGATGCCAGCGCGCCCATTGAGATGCGCAGCGATGAGTAGTGCCACCGACAGCAGCAAGCAGCCCAGTGCGATGGCTTTCATCCGGGCAAGTTGGCGCTGGCGGTTTTCTCTCATGAGCCGGGGCTGGGTTTACAGACGGAACTGCCCGGCAGTTTATGCCATCTGCCTGCAATCAGTTTTGCCCTGTTTTTCGGGCATCACTCATCATGACGATGGCGGGGCAGGGTATCGGCCAGCATCAGCCAAGGCAGCTGGCGGCTTGTCCAGATGTGATATTGCGGGCTGATGTGTTCGGGGTGGTCGAGGCTTGCCAAGGTGAAGTCGACAAGTCCCGGTTGCCGGCTGGTGCGAAAGGTCAGGGCGGTGCCACAGTGCGGGCAGAATTCGCGGATGGCCTGCGTGCTGGAAGCAAAGCGTGCAGGCTGACCACGGGTATAGGCAAACCGGGTTTCATCAATGCTGCCCCAGGCCATCACCGGAGCGCCGCTGGCGCGTTGGCACAGGCGGCAATGACAAAAACCGGCATCCAGCCAGGGCGGCTGCAGCCGGTAGCGCACTGCGCCACACAGGCAGCCGCCTTCAAGCCTCTGCATCGGCCTTTAGCCTTGCGATTCCAGCCAGCGTTCGGCATCCAGGGCCGCCATGCAGCCGAAGCCGGCGCTGGTGATGGCTTGGCGATAGTGCTGGTCAGCCACGTCACCGGCGGCGAATACGCCTTCCACCGAGGTCATGGTCGCCATGCCTTCAAGACCCGAGCGGATGGTCAGATAGCCGTGATTCATCGCCAGCTGGCCATCAAAAATCTGCGTATTGGGGTGATGGCCGATGGCGACGAACATGCCGTGCACGGCGATTTCCTGGGTGCTGCCGTCCTGGGTGGATTTCAGGCGCAGATGAGTTACGCCGGCCTCATCGCCCAGCACTTCATCGACTTGGTGATGCCAGATGGGCACGATTTTGCCGGCCTCGACCTTGGCAAACAGTTTGTCCTGCATGATTTTTTCTGCGCGCAGGGTGTCGCGGCGGTGTACCAGATACACCTTGCTGGCGAGGTTCGACAAGTACAGCGCTTCTTCCACTGCGGTATTGCCGCCGCCGATGACGGCGACTTCTTTTTCGCGGTAGAAGAAGCCATCGCAGGTAGCGCAGGCGGATACGCCACGGCCTTTGAAGTGTTCTTCGCTGTCCAATCCCAGGTATTTGGCAGTGGCGCCCGTGGCGATAATCAGTGCATCGCAGCTGTATTCAGCCGCATCGCCAATCAGCCGGAAGGGGCGCTGTGACAGGTCAGCGGTATGAATTTGGTCAATCACCACCTGGGTATCGAAGCGCTCGGCATGTGCCTGCATGCGCTCCATCAGCGCTGGCCCCATCAGGCCGTGGGCATCGCCCGGCCAGTTGTCCACTTCCGTGGTGGTCATCAACTGGCCGCCGATGGCCATGCCGGTAATGACCACGGGTTTGAGGTTGGCGCGTGCGGCATATACGGCTGCTGTCCAGCCGGCAGGGCCAGAGCCGAGGATGATAAGGCGGTGATGTTGAGGGGCGGAACTGGACATGAGGGCTATACTTTCGTAGTGGGTAAGGACAGGAACAAGCCGCTAAGTGTAGCGCTGCCGCCGGGTTGTAATTGCCAGCCTGCTTGCTTGCAATGCGTGGAAAAGTGATAAATCATTCGCAATCAATACATTACGTCAATCTTTTCAGGTAAAGCCCCACGGTGGAACAAGAAGCCCAAGAACCTCGCCGCCGCAAGGCATCAAGAGCATCCCGAGCTGAAAAGGCTGCTGCAACGCCGGGTACTGGCAGGCAGAAGATGCTGCGCGACCTGCTGATGATTGCCATTGCGCCCTTGCTGCTTTATCTGCTGGCCACCTTGCTGACCTATTCGCCGGATGACCCGGGGTTTTCCCGCTCCGGTAGCGTGACCGGGACATTGAACAATGTCGGCGGCCATGCCGGTGCTTGGCTTGCCGATGCGCTGATCAGCCTGTGCGGTTATGCCGCTTTCCTGTTGCCGCCACTACTTGGGGTGGTCGCATGGATTGCGCTGTTCAAGATGGATGCCGACGGTGATGGCGATGCCGACCTTGGACCTGCACTGCGCTTGGTGGGCATTTTCAGTTTTTTCATCGCCACTGTCGGACTTTTGCAACTGCGTATCGGCGCCGTTGAAAACTTTTCCGGTGGTGCTGGCGGCTTTTTGGGGCTTTTGGTCGGCAATTCGTTGCACACACTGTTTGGCCCGCTGGGCAGCAACTTGTTTCTGGTGACTTTGTGGATGATTGCCATCACGCTGGCAACCGGGCTGTCCTGGTTTGCGGTGATGGACTGGATTGGTGCGCAGGTATTGAAGCTGCCCGAGCGTTTGCGTCGCGGTCAGCAGCAGGCCAGCCAGTGGCAGGAAGCCCGCAGCCTGAAAGAAGAACGCAGTGAGGCGCGGCGTGAAGACAGCCAGCGCCGCGCTCGCCGTGAGCCGGTACATATCGAGCCGGCCCCAGCGCCGGTGGTGGAAAAAAGCGAGCGCGCCAAGCGCGACCAACAAATTCCGCTGTTTACCGGCGGCGTGCCGGGTGAACTGCCGCCCTTGGCGCTGCTGGATGACCCCAAGCCCCAGCCCAAGGGCTATGACGAGAAAACTCTGGAAGCGTTGAGCCGGCAGATCGAGTTCAAGCTCAAGGATTTCCGCATTGACACCCAGGTAGTAGGCGCCTATCCGGGGCCGGTGATTACCCGCTTTGAAATCGAGCCCGCGCCTGGGGTCAAGGTCAGCCAGATTTCCTCGCTGGACAAGGACATCGCCCGCGGCCTCAGCGTCAAGTCGGTGCGCGTGGTGGACGTGATTCCCGGCAAGTCGGTCATCGGCCTTGAAATCCCCAATACCAGCCGCGAGATGATTTATCTCTCCGAGCTTTTGCGCTCGCGTGAATATGACAAATCCGCAAGCCCGTTGACCCTGGCGCTGGGCAAGGACATTGCCGGGCGGCCGACGGTGGCCGATCTTGCGCGCATGCCGCATTTGCTGGTGGCCGGTACCACCGGATCGGGCAAGTCGGTGGCGGTCAATGCCATGGTGTTGTCGCTGCTGTTCAAGGCCAGCCCGAAAGAAGTCCGCATGCTGATGATTGACCCGAAGATGTTGGAGCTTTCGGTGTATCAGGGCATTCCGCATCTGCTGGCGCCGGTGGTGACCGACATGAAAGAAGCCGCCAACGGCCTGCGCTGGTGCGTGGCGGAAATGGAGCGCCGCTACAAGTTGATGAGTGCGGTCGGCGTGCGCAATCTGGCCGGCTTCAACAAAAAGGTCAAAGACGCGGCCGATGCCGGACAGCCGATTCTCGACCCGCTGTTCCGTCCCAGCGGTGCGCCCGATGAAGCGCCGCAGCCGCTGGAGCCGCTGCCCTATATCGTGGTGTTCATCGACGAATTTGCCGACATGATGATGATTGTCGGCAAGAAGGTGGAAGAATTGATTGCCCGTCTGGCGCAGAAAGCGCGTGCGGCCGGGATGCACCTGATTCTGGCCACCCAGCGTCCTTCGGTGGATGTCATCACCGGGCTTATCAAAGCCAATATTCCCACCCGTATTGCTTTTCAGGTGTCCAGCAAAATCGACAGCCGCACCATTTTGGACCAGTCCGGTGCGGAAACCCTGCTGGGGCATGGCGATATGCTGTATATGCCACCGGGCACTTCAATGCCCGAGCGCGTGCATGGCGCCTTCGTCAGCGATGATGAAGTGCATCGCGTGGTCGAGCACCTCAAGGCCGGGGCAGGGGAGCCGGACTATATCGAGGGCGTGCTGGAAGAAGTGCAGACCTTGCACGATGGCAGCATGGTGGGCGCGACCGGCCTGCCGGAGTCGCCGCAGTCGGCCGGGGACGAATCCGACCCGCTGTTTGACGAGGCGGTGAAGCTGGTGACCGAAACCCGGCGTGCGTCCATCTCTTTCGTGCAGCAGCGCCTGCGGATTGGCTATAACCGCTCCGCCCGTCTGGTGGAAGCCATGGAAGCAGCTGGCGTGGTCTCTGCCCCGGAACATAATGGCAACCGCACGGTGTTGGCACCGCCACCGCCCCGGGATTGAGCCTCGCACTCTCAACCCTCCATTCATCCTGTCTGCCGCAGACTGATGCCCCCTGCAACGGAGCACCGCCATGAAAAAGCGTTTTTCCATCTTCGCCATCGCCCTCATATGCGCCAGCGGCTCGGCACTGGCCGGGGCGCGGGATGCGCTCAATGCCTTCAGTCACGGCCTGCGCACCCTGGATGGCGGCTTTGTGCAAGAGGTGTATGACAACAAGGGTGGGCTGAAAGAGTCCTCGGCGGGCAAGGTGTCGATGTCGGCGCCCAACCTGTTCCGCTGGCAGTATGTGCGTCCCTATCAGCAGCTGATTGTGGCTGATGGTCAAACCGTCTGGATTTACGAGCCGGATTTGCAGCAGGTCAGCCGCCGCCCGCAGGGGGTGGAAGAAGCCTCCAGCCCACTGACGGCGTTGATTGACCCGGCCAAGCTCGACCGCGATTTTGTGGTCATGGAGGAGCCTGATGCCGGGCAGATGCAGTGGTTGGCGCTGACCCCGAAGCAAGGGACGGATTCAAGTTTCGAAAAAGCACGGCTGGGCTTCAATCAGCGTGGCCTGGCACAGGTGGAAATCACCGATGCCCTGGGGCAGCGCACGGTGATGCGCTTTGGCACCTGGAAGCGCAATGGCCGTCTTCCGGCTGGCAGCTTCCGTTTCACACCGCCCAAAGGGGTGGATGTCATTGGCCAATAAGCGCTTGGCATGAAGCAGCGCAGTCCCCAGAGCGACTTGCTCGCCGGCAGCGACCATCGCCTCTCGCCGCTTGCCGAGCGCATGCGCCCGGGCACGCTGGATGAGATGGTCGGCCAGCCACGCCTTCTGGCCTCCGGCAGCGCCCTGCGCCGCGCAGTGGAAAGCGGCCATCTGCACTCGATGATTCTCTGGGGGCCGCCCGGCTGCGGCAAAACCACGCTGGCGCTGCTGCTGGCGCAGTATGCCCGAGCCGAATTCGTGGCGATTTCCGCGGTGATGTCTGGCCTGCCGGAAGTCCGCAAGGTATTGGGTGAGGCCGAGCGCCGCTTTCAGGCTGGACAGCGCACGGTGCTGTTCGTGGATGAAGTGCACCGCTTCAACAAAGTGCAGCAGGATGCTTTTTTGCCGCATATCGAGCAAGGCAGTGTGCTGTTTGTCGGCGCCACTACCGAGAACCCCTCGTTCGAGCTCAATTCTGCCTTGCTCTCGCGCTGCCGCGTGCATGTGCTGGAGGCCGTTTCCCCGGCAGAAATCGAGCGCGCCCTGCGCCGTGCGCTGCAAGATGGCGAACGCGGCTTGGGCGGGCAGGGCGTGGTGATTGCCGATGCCCATTTGCAGGCCATTGCCACTGCTGCCGATGGCGATGTGCGCCGCGCCCTGACCTTGCTTGAAATCGCCGCAGAACTGGCCTCTGAGGGCATCGTCGGCGATACGCTGCTCGAACAAGTGCTGGCCGACCGCAGCCGCCGTTTCGACAAGGGCGGCGATGCCTTCTACGACCAGATCAGCGCCCTGCACAAATCGGTGCGCAGCTCCAACCCCGATGCCGCACTGTATTGGTTCGCCCGCATGATTGATGGCGGTTGCGACCCGGTTTATCTCGCCCGGCGCCTGACCCGCATGGCGGTGGAAGACATCGGCCTTGCCGACCCGCGGGCACTGGCGATGGCCACCGAAGCCTGGGATGCCTACGACCGCCTTGGCAGCCCCGAGGGCGAACTGGCACTGGCGCAGGTGGTGATTTATCTGGCCAGCTGCGCCAAATCCAATGCCGCCTATATCGCTTGGAAAGCAGCATTGCGCGATGTGCGCGAATACGGCAGCCAGGAAGTGCCGCTGCATATCCGCAATGCCCCGACCCGGTTGATGAAGGAACTGGGGTATGGCAAGGATTACCAGTACGACCACGATGTTGATGGCGGCGTAGCGCTTGAGCAAACCGGCTTCCCTGATGCCATGGGCGAGCGCGTGTATTACCAGCCGGTACCGCGGGGCTTGGAAATCAGGCTCAAGGAAAAACTTGACGCATTGCGCAGCGCCCGCGAAGCAGCAAGAAAAAGCAGCGCAACAACTGTCTGAAGCGGCCCAAAAGCTGGCCGAGACTACATGCAATTTTTACATAATAGAAATTATGCGAAGTGGTGGAGTTGCTTCCCAAGGCTGCCTTCTGGCTGCTTGGCTTGCCATACACATGTTTGTTCGATACGGCTTTGGGCGTTAACCCCATTTCTGGATATCAGCCGTTTGTCATGACATCCCCTCAAACGGAGTCTGTCATGTTGCATGCTTCTTCTTTATCGTTTTCTGCCCTGTCATTGGCCATAGGCTTGGCAGTTTCACCCACGGCACAGGCGTATCGTCCGGCTCCAGCGGCCGCACTTGATTGCACTGCGCTGGGTGAGCAGCTTGCTTCGCCGGAAATGGTTCGTGCCACACTCTCACGCAGCGTTGGTAAAACAGCGATCTATGCGTCAGCGCCGCCACCGTCCCCAAAGCCAGTCAGTACGCCGTTGATCGAGGTTGCAACCCCGGTCTATGTGCCGCCGCCTGCACCGCCCTCACCATCGTTGCAAGCACCCACCAATACCGAACGTTATGGCCATTATGATGACAATCCGGTCAAGCGCGCGCGGGAAAACCCGCTTTCGACCTTCTCGGTAGATGTGGATACCGGCAGCTTTAGTAATGTGCGCCGCATGTTGAACCAACAGCAGCGCCCACCGGCGGACGCCGTGCGTGCCGAGGAGTTCATCAATTACTTCGATTACGGCCTTGCCAAGCCACGCAGCCGCAGCGAGCCGTTGCGGCTGGAAACCGAGCTGGCGCAGAGCCCTTGGAATGGCCAGCGGCAATTGCTGCGCATCGCCATGACCGGCTACGAGCCAGCGCAAATGCCCGCGGCCAATCTAGTGTTTCTGGTGGACACCTCAGGTTCAATGGACAGCGCCGACAAACTGCCACTGGTGCGCCAGGCGATTTGCCAGATGCTGCCGCAGTTGCGCGCCCAGGATCGCATCAGCATCGTGACGTATGCGGGCACTGCCGGGCTGCATCTGGCGCCAACGCCGGGCAACCAGTCGCGCACCATTTACAACGCGCTCAGACAGTTGCACGCCAGCGGCAGCACTCACGGCAGCGCCGGGATTCAGATGGCCTATGAGCAAGCCCGCAAGCATTTCATCCGTGGTGGCGTGAACCGGGTATTGCTGGCCACCGATGGCGATTTCAATGTCGGCACCGTCAGCCAGGAAGCGCTGGAAACGCTGGTGGCCGACCAGCGCAAGCATGGCATTGCGCTCACCACGTTGGGCGTTGGCAGTGGCAATTACAACGAGCATTTGGCTGAGCGTCTGGCCGATGTCGGTGATGGCAATTACAGCTATCTCGATAGCTTGGAGGAAGCGCACCGGGTGCTGGTGAAAAACATGCGCAGCACGCTCTTGACCATTGCCCAGGATGTAAAGCTGCAAGTGGAGTTCAACCCCGCCGTGGTGGCCGAATACCGTCTGATTGGTTACGAAAACCGTCTGCTTCGCGATGAGGATTTCCAGAACGACCGGGTGGATGCCGGTGATGTCGGTGCCGGGCATCAAGTCACGGCCTTGTATGAAATCGCCCGGGTCGGCTCCGGCGGAACGCAGCTGCCTGCACTGCGCTATCAACCGCCTGCCACTGTCTCCGCTGGTAGCAATGAGCTTGCCACCGTCAGCCTGCGCTACAAGCTGCCCGGGCAAAGCCAGAGCCAGCTGCGCCAGGTGCGCATTGCCAACCATGTACAGCGCGGTAGCGACGCCATGAATTTGGCTGCTGCGGCGGCAGCTTTTGCCGATGCTCTGCGGGGCGGTGAGCGTATCGGCATGCCATTTGCCGACATTGCCCGCCTTGCCAAAAATAATCGGTCAATTGCCGATGCCGAGCGCACCACGTTTGTGGACATGATTGGCAAAGCCGAGCGTCTGATTGACGGCGAATGATGCACGCAGCCAGTGCCCCGGCCAATATCGGAAATCGCCGCCCTGCCGGGGCGGCTGGCTTTAGACTATGGCGCATGGATAGCCCCGCCGCCCAAGATACCTCCAGTCCGGATGACCAGCAGTTGATGCTGGCCTATATCGCAGGCGATGAGGCTGCATTTGCCACGCTCTACGCAAGACACCGCCTGGGGCTATACCGGTTTTTGCTGCGCCATTTGCGTGATGAGGCACTGGCTGAGGAGCTGTTTCAGGATATCTGGCAGAAAATCATCAGTGCGCGTCTTGGCTGGAAGCCGGATGCGCCATTCCATGCCTGGCTGTACCGCATCGCGCATAACCGTCTGAATGATTACTGGCGCGCCCGGAAGCATCGCCCGGCTGCACCGGAAGACGCCGACGTGCGCATCGCCAGCCTGCACGATGAACATACGCCCGAGCATGCGCTTTCCGAGTTTGAGGAACGCCGACGCCTGCAACTGGCGCTGGAGGCCTTGCCCGATGAGCAGCGCACCGTGTTGCTGCTGCGGCTGGAGCAGGAAATGACCCTGGAGGAAATTGGCCAAGTCACAGGTTACGGCCGGGAAACCGTGAAGTCCCGGCTGCGCTATGCCATGGACAAACTGCGTGCAAGGTTGAAGCCATGAACCGGACATCTTTAACCGCCGAAGAACGCGCATTGGCCGACAAGCTCGCCCGCATCGCCCCGCGCGCCGAACCCTCCGCTGCGCTGGATGCCAGGATTCTGGCGATGGCCGCCGAGGCGCATGCGCAAGCAACCACCCCACCGGCAAAACCGCGCCGCTGGTTGCCGTCACTGGCACTGGCGGCATCGTTGGCGCTGGTAGCTGGTGTCATCTGGCGGGTACACCCGGTGCTGAATCCGCAAGATACGCCCCCAGCAACGGCCATCAGCGAAGCCGATGCTGCCGCAGGGCTTCCCCCCATGCCAGTGACGGCAACGATGACGGACGCACCTGTCGAGCTTGCAGATGTCGCTGCCATGCCTGAAACCAATGCCGCTTCTGCTGCAATCGAAATGGCTCCACCGGCGGCCAGCAAAGCGGCGCCTGTCGCCATGAGTGCAGCTGTTGCGGAAGAGCCGCTGCAACTGCCGCCGATGGCCTTGCCCGCTCCCGCGCCGCCGCTTGGGCAAGCACAACAAGCTCAAGCGGTCGAGGCACAAAGGGCACGAAAAAAAGTCCAGGAAAGCCATAGCGCAAAATCTACCGCCACAATGCCAAGCCACGCAGCAGCGCGTAATGCAGAACTTGCAGCCCCCCCGCCGCCGCCTGCTCCACCAGCCCCTGCAGCGGCAGTAATGATGGAACGCGCAGCACCTGTTGCTGCCGATACCTCCGAATCATTGGATAGCATCGCACTCACCGGTACTCGCATCCTGCCCGGCGAGCCGGAAATCGCCCGTATCCGTGGACTTATCGAACAAGGCCATACCCGCAAGGCACGCCGCGAGCTCAAAAAGCTCATGCGTCGCCATCCCGATATTGAAATTCCCGACGACTTGAAACAGCTACAGGACTGATGATGAACCGCCAGCGTTTTCTTGCCCGTTTTTTTGCACTCGCTGCAAGCCTGTTGCTGCTGGCCGCCTGCGGCGGCAACACGCCCCGGCAACAACCGCTGCCGGCTTCGGCCACCGTGCTGGCGTTGGGGGATTCACTCACCTCGGGCGTCGGTGCCAGTGAGTCTGCTGCCTATCCGGTACAACTGGCCAGACTGACTGGTTGGCAAGTCATCAATGGCGGTGTTTCCGGGGATACTTCGGCGCAGGCACTGGCACGCCTGCCCGAGCTGCTCAAACAAAAACCGGATTTGGTGTTGGTTGGCATCGGCGGCAATGATTTTCTGCGCCGCCTGCCGGAAGAGCAGACCCGCGCCAATATCAGCCAAATCATCACCACGGTACAGGCCGAGAACATCCCGGTCGTGTTGATTGCCGTGCCACAGCTCAGCGTCGGTGCATTGTTTGGCAGCCTTTCCGACAGCCCGCTTTATCAAGACCTTGCCAAGCAACACCAAGTGCCGCTGATGGAAGACGGCTGGTCGCAAATCCTGAGCGACAAAAGCCTCAAATCCGACCAAATCCATGCCAATGCCGAGGGCTATCGGTTGTTTGCCGAGAAAATGGCCGAATTTTTGCAGCGTGAAGGCTTCCGCTAATGTCCGAGCCGATCACTCGCTACCGCACCATCGAAGCCCCGGCCAGCGGTGAAGTCAAAGACCGGGGGAGCCGCTTTATTGGCTACGCCTACCCGATGGCAAGCACTGAAGCGCTGCGCAAGCATCTGGAAGCTCTGCGTGAAGCGCATCCCAAAGCCTGTCATTGGTGTTATGCCTATCGCCTGGGCGCAGATGGCAGCCAGTTTCGTGCCAATGATGATGGCGAGCCTTCCGGTAGCGCTGGCCGCCCGATACTGGGGCAGATTGATTCGGCAGGCCTTAGCGATGTGCTGATCGTGGTGGTGCGCTACTTCGGCGGTACCCTGCTGGGCGTCCCTGGCCTGATTGCCGCCTACAAGGGCGCCGCCGCCGCAGCAGTTAGCGCGGCTCAAATCATCGAAAAAGACGTCACTCGCACCTTGTGGCTACGCTGCGACTACCCGCATCTGAGCGATGCCCTGCGCATCGCCAAACAGCACCAGGCCGACGTCCTGAGCCAGGAACTGCAACTCGATTGCCTGCTGCAACTGCACATCCCCCTGCAACACTACACCGACGCCATTCAAGCCTTCCAAAACACCCGCGTGATGCAGTTGCAGGAGGAGGATTGATTCTTCAATCAACCGTCATAAGCTCACGCAATACGGTGGTGGCGTAGCTGCCGGAGGGCAGTTGGAAAGCGAGCTGCAATACCTCAGGCGCCAACCATTGCCAAGTGAAGTTTTCCGGCATCAGCCGCAGGCTGCGGCGTTCTTGTTTCAGGCCAGCTTGTTCCAGCCCCTCACACAAGTCTGGATACTGGGCTGCGATACGGGTTTCAAGGGCTGCAAGCGGTTGCTGGGAGCGTAGCTCACCGCGTCCCCAAAGTGCGCCGGTGGGGTGAATATCGAATGCCGCCAGGCGCGCCTGTATTGCCGCGTCCAGTGGCTCGGGGCCGAAGATACTCTGGCTGCCCGCCAGCATGAACACTTCACCTTCGAGCGCCTGATTCCAGTTGCCCGCCTGCACCCGCGTAGCCAGTATCTGGTTGAAGATTTCCGAGCGTGCGGCCGAAAGCAGTATTGAGCGCAGTTCGCGCTTTACCCGCCGCCCGGCAAACATGGCGCGGGCTTTTTCCAGATTCTCGCCATCGCGGCCAAAGCGTTGCTCGCCAAAGTAATTGGGCACGCCCATTGAGGCGATGGCTGCAAGGCGTGCTTCAATGGCTTCGCGTTCACCAGCGACTTCGCGCAGGCATAGCACAAAACGGTTGCCTGCCAATGCGCCACGCGGCAGTTTGCGGCTATGCCAGTGGCTGGCCAAAAGGCGGATGCCCTCTTGTACTAGTCCGGCCAAGTCCGGCGCGGTCTTCTTGGGCAGCCATACCGAAAAGCGCTGACGGGTCACGGCGTTACGGTCTTTCAAGCCGGCATAGGACACGGCCGAATCAGCCACGCCTGCCCAGCGGGCGATTTTTTGTGCGACTTCTGCGGTGTTTTTCTCGCGTTTTTCAATGCTTAGCAGCAGGTGTTCGCCGCTGCCGCTGGCAGGGAAGCTGTCGATTTCTTCGACGAAAAAATCTTCCGGTTGGCTGCGGATTTTTGCCCGCATTACCGGCTCGCCATGGGCATAGGCCAGCATGTCAATCGCTCAGCAACAAACAAACCGCCATCGCGGCGATGCCTTCACTGCGCCCGGTAAAGCCAAGTTTTTCGGTGGTAGTGGCCTTGATGCTGACCGCATCTGGCGACACATCCAGCTCGGCGGCCAGCAATTCACGCATGGCCGCGGCATGCGGGCCGACCTTGGGGCGCTCACACATTACGGTGATATCGGCATTGCCTACGCGCCAACCGCGCTCGGCCAGCAAACGATGGCAATGGCGCAAGAAGTCGACGCTGGCAGCATCCTTCCAGCGCATGTCGCTGGGGGGAAAGTGCTGGCCAATATCGCCCAGCGCCAGTGCGCCAAGCAGCGCATCGCAAAGCGCGTGAATGATGACATCGCCATCGCTATGCGCTTGAACGCCGTGGCTATGCGCCACACGCACGCCGCCCAGCATGATGTGGTCGCCCTCGCCAAAGGCGTGTACGTCAAACCCCTGTCCGATACGGATATTCATGAGTGCTCGCTTTCTTTCAGCCAGGCAAAGCGTGCCAGGTCTGCCGGCGTGGTGATTTTGAAGTTGTCCTCGCGGCCTTCTACCAGCAGGACTTTTTCGCCGGCAAGTTCCATCGCCATGGCTTCATCGGTCACTTCAATGCCCTGGCTGGCAGCGGCGGCCAAGGCATTGGCCAGCGCTTTGCGCGCAAATGCCTGCGGGGTCAGCGCCCGCCATAGCGCCTGGCGTGGTTCGGTGGCAAGCACCTGCCCTGCCCTATCGGCGCGCTTGAGCGTATCGCGTACTGGCGCGGCCAGAAGTGCACCGGCATGGTGCTGCAAGGCGGCAAGCAGCGCGTCCACATCCGCATGGGCAAGATTGGGACGCGCCGCATCGTGCACCAGCACGATATCGGTATCAGCCACGTCTGCCGGCAAAGCCGCAAGCCCGTTGGCCACCGATTCCGCCCGGCTTGCGCCGCCCAAGGTGCGTAATACCGGCTTGCCGTGGCAAGTCTGCGGCAGGACAACCGGGCATTCGCCATTGGCAGGCAATACCAGCACCACACCGGCAATGCCAGGATGCGTCAACAGTGCCTCCAGGGTGTGCAACAGCACGGGTTTGCCCGCCACCGGCAAATACTGTTTGGGCGTATCACCGCCAAAACGGCTGCCACTCCCGGCAGCCGGAATCACACACCAGCAGGGTTTGAAGTCCGCGCTGCTCACTGCCCTTGCCCGGCCTGCTCGCCTACTACCCGGTAAAAAACTTCACCGGGCTTGATCAGGCCGAACTCATCGCGCGCACGCTCCTCAATCGCTGCGCCTTCAGAAGTCAGCCCCTTGAGGTCATCGACTTCCGCAGCCAATGCCTCATTGCGCAGCTGGAGGCGCTGGTTTTTTTCTTGCTGCGCCTCAAGCTGTGCGACAAGCGCGGCGACTTCCCGCTTGCCACCGACACCAAACCACAACTGGTACTGCAACCAGGCCAATATGCCCAGCAGTATCAATGCGATAAGAGCCAGATGGCGTTTTGGCATGGCAAGGCTCAGCGCTTGAGCGACACGAAGGCATTACGCCCGGCATAACGCGCCGCGCTACCGAGCTGCTGTTCAATACGCAGTAGCTGGTTGTATTTGGCCACGCGATCGCTGCGGCACAGCGAGCCGGTCTTGATTTGCGTGGCCGTCGTGGCGACGGCGATATCGGCGATGGTGGTGTCCTCGGTTTCGCCGGAGCGGTGCGAAACCACGGCGGCATAGCCGGCCGCATCGGCCATGGCGATGGCTTCCAGGGTTTCAGACAGCGTGCCGATTTGGTTGACCTTGATGAGAATGGCATTGGCCACCGCCTCATCAATCCCCTGCTTGAAGATGCGCGGATTGGTGACGAACAGGTCATCGCCCACCAGCTGCACTTTGTCGCCGATTTTTTGCGTCAGCTGCTTCCAGCCTTCCCAGTCATGCTCGCCCATGCCATCTTCAATGGTGATGACGGGGTACTGGTTGCACCAGTCAGCCAGAAAATCCACAAATTGCTCGGAGCTCAGGCGCTTGCCTTCGCCAGTGAGGTTGTACTTGCCGTTCTCGTGAAATTCGCTGGAAGCCACATCCAGCCCCAGCAGGATGTCATCACCCGCCTTGTAACCAGCCTTGCCGATGGCTTCCATGATGGTATCGAGTGCTTCGGCATTGCTGCGCAAATCCGGCGCAAAACCGCCCTCATCGCCTACCGCAGTGGACAGGCCGCCGGCTTTCAGCACCGATTTGAGTGCATGAAACACTTCGGTGCCAGCGCGCAGCGCTTCGGAGAACGTGTCAAAGCCCACCGGCAGAATCATGAACTCCTGCAAATCGACATTGTTGTCCGCATGCGCACCGCCATTGATGATGTTCATCATCGGCACGGGGAGAACAGGCGTGCGCCCTTGCGCTAGGTATTGCCACAACGGCTCGCGGCGCGAAGCCGCCGCCGCATGTGCCGCCGCCATTGAGACCCCGAGCAGCGCATTGGCACCCAAACGGCCTTTGTTCTCGGTGCCATCAAGATCAATCAGGCGCGTATCCAGGGCTTTCTGGTCCGTCGCATCCATGCCCTTGAGCGCATCGGCAATCACGCCATTGACGTTTTCCACGGCCTTCTGCACGCCTTTGCCCATATAGCGGGTCTTGTCGCCATCACGCAGCTCCACGGCCTCCTTGGTGCCAGTGGAAGCCCCCGAAGGCACGGCCGCACGGCCAAAGCTGCCATCGGCAAGTTGCACTTCCGCTTCGAGCGTGGGATTGCCGCGACTGTCGAGGATTTCGCGGGCGCAGATGTGGCTGATTGTGCTCATCTCAGTTCCAGTTTCCAGTTCAATCAAAGTTGGGTTTCCAAAAAGCCGTTGCGCTTGCTGACGGCATCGAGTTCTTTCAGGGTTTCAAGCAAGGCCTGCATCTTGCCCAGCGGCCAGGCGTTGGGACCATCCGAGAGTGCGCAAGCCGGGTCGGGGTGAGTTTCCATGAACAGCCCGGCCACGCCCACTGCCACCGCTGCACGCGCCAATACCGGCACGAACTCACGCTGACCGCCGCTGGCATTGCCCTGCCCGCCCGGCAGCTGTACTGAATGGGTTGCATCAAATACCACCGGGCAGCCGGTATCACGCATCACCGCAAGGCTGCGCATATCGCTGACCAGATTGTTATAGCCAAAGCTCGCGCCGCGCTCGCAAACCATGATGTCCTGATTGCCGGTCGCGCGGGCTTTTTCCACCACCGGCCTCATGTCCCAAGGCGAGAGGAACTGCCCCTTTTTGATATTGACCGGCTTGCCGGCGCTGCACACCCGGGTGATGAAATCGGTCTGGCGCACCAAAAACGCCGGCGTTTGCAGCACATCAACCACACTGGCAACTTCGTCCATCGGCGTGTATTCATGCACATCGGTCAATACCGGCACACCGAGCTGGCGCTTGACCTCGGCCAGCACCTTCAACCCTTCCTCCATGCCCGGGCCACGGAAGCTGTTGATGGAGGTGCGATTGGCCTTGTCAAAGCTGGACTTGAAAATGAAAGGAATGCCCAGCTTGTCGGTGATTTCCTTGAGCTTGCCGGCAGTGTCCAGCTGCAATTGCAAGGACTCGACCACGCACGGGCCTGCAATCAGGAAAAACGGCTTGTCCAGTCCGACTTCAAAACCACACAGTTTCATGCCTGTTGACCTTTGGCCTTGTGCTCGCGCGCGGCCTTGATGAAGCCGATGAACAGCGGATGCCCCTTGCGCGGCGTGGAGAGAAATTCCGGGTGCGCCTGACAGGCCAGGAACCACGGGTGATTCGGCCACTCAATCATTTCCACCAGGGTGTCGTCCATCGACTTGGCGGAGAACACCAGGCCGACATCTTCCAGTTGCGCGCGGTAATGATTGTTGAATTCATAACGGTGACGGTGGCGTTCACCGACTACATCCTGGCCGTACAAGCGATGTGCCAGGGTACCGGCCTTGATGCGCTGCTCTTGCAAGCCAAGGCGCATGGTGCCGCCCAGGTCGCTGGCCTCGTCGCGGCGCTCGATGGCGCCGGTTGAGGTGCGCCATTCGGTAATCAGGCCGACCACCGGATGCGGGCCATTTTTGTCGTTTTCGGTACTGTTGGCACCGGCAAGCCCGGCCAAATTGCGTGCTGCATCCACGACTGCTGCTTGCATGCCGTAGCAAATGCCGAAGTACGGCACCCCGGCTTCACGGGCATACTGGGCGGTCAACACCTTGCCCTCAAAGCCGCGGTCGCCAAACCCGCCGGGCACCAGAATGCCATCCACGCCTGCCAGTGCCTTGGCCGCGCCTTGACGCTCGACGTCCTGTGACTCCAGC
Source organism: Lysobacteraceae bacterium NML03-0222 (assembly GCA_002798195.1). GTDB lineage: Bacteria > Pseudomonadota > Gammaproteobacteria > Xanthomonadales > Xanthomonadaceae > Solilutibacter. The sequence goes on from NWQM01000016.1 coordinate 80,740, forward strand.
CATTTGAGCTTGACCCGGGTGCGCTGGCGAATGCCGCCATGTTTGAGCGCCTCGGCCACCGACTTGTAGGCATCCTGATGGTCGATGTATTTGCCGACCACAGCGATGGTGACTTCGTCTTCGGGATTCTGGCTGGCATCGACCACAGCCTGCCACTGGGCAAGGTCTGCCTTGGCCGCTGCCTTGGATTCCAGGCGCAGCTGCTCCACCACCAGTTGATCCAGCCCCTGCTCATGCAGCCAGAACGGAATCTTGTAGATATTGTCGAGGTCAATCGCGGTAATCACCGCACGCTCGGGCACATTGGTGAACAGCGCGATTTTGCGCTTTTCGCCCTCGGGCAGCGGCTGCTCGGCACGGCAAATCAGCACATCCGGCTGGATGCCAATGGAGCGCAACTCCTTGACCGAATGCTGGGTGGGTTTGGTTTTCAGCTCACCGGCGGCGGCAATGAACGGCACCAGGGTCAGGTGCATGAACATCGCCGACTGCGGGCCGCGTTCGCTGCGCAGCTGGCGGATGGCTTCAAGAAACGGCAGCGATTCGATATCGCCCACGGTACCGCCGATTTCCACCAGTGCGACGTCAAAACCAGCGGTGGCCTCGTCGATGCGGCGCTTGATTTCATCGGTGATATGCGGAATCACCTGCACCGTGCCGCCGAGGTAATCGCCACGGCGCTCCTTGCGAATCACGCTGTCGTAAATTTTGCCGGTGGTGATCGAGTTCTTGCCCGAAAGCCGGACATTGATGAAGCGCTCGTAATGTCCCAGGTCAAGGTCGGTCTCGGCACCATCATCGGTGACATACACCTCGCCATGCTGGAATGGCGACATCGTGCCCGGATCGACGTTGATATAGGGATCGAGCTTCATCATCGTGACCGAAAGGCCACGGGCTTCAAGAATGGCGGCAAGCGAGGCGGCGGTGATGCCTTTGCCGAGCGAGGAAACAACGCCCCCGGTAACAAAAATGAGAGGCGTAACAGCAGATGAAGTCATGTCTGGTGCGGCAGCTTGAAAGCGGCATTTTAGGGCTTTGCCCCAAGTTTTTCATCTTGATAAATGCCAGCGATAAAAAAGCCGATGGCGCAGCATGGCCATCGGCTTGATTGGGCAGCTTCTGTTACTGCGGACGGCGCTCGTCCTCTTCCTTTTCACGCTCATCGCCGGTGCGATTGGCACGACGCTCGGCACGGCGCTTTTCAGCGGCTTCGGCCTCGGCGCGCTTTTGTTCTTCGCTCTTTTGTTCCTGACCTTGTTGACTGTCCTGTTTTTGCTGAGGCTGTTGCGCCAATACTTGACCTGCAAGCAGCCCCAAAGCCGTACCCAGACCCAAGGCCATCAAAGTTCTGTGTTTCATGATGTGCTCCTGTTTATCCAACGCATTCACCCTAATGGTTCAATGCTGAACCCCGGCAAAGGAAAAAATAGCACCCGGATGCTGCAAGCTGACACATAGTCCCCTATCCTTGAGCGCTTTCCGCTGCACAAAGTGCCGATGAATACCCGCTACAACGCTGCCGATATCGAAGTGCTCTCCGGTCTTGACCCGGTCAAACGCCGTCCCGGCATGTACACCGATACCAGCCGTCCCAACCATTTGGCGCAGGAAGTCATCGACAATGCCGTGGATGAGGCGCTGGCCGGGCATGCCAAACGCATCGAAGTCCGTCTGCATGCCGATGGCAGCTGCGAGGTGGCCGATGATGGTCGCGGCATGCCGGTGGATATTCACCCGGAAGAAGGCATTCCCGGGGTCGAGCTGATCCTTACCCGACTGCATGCCGGCGGCAAATTCAGCAATCGCAACTATGCCTTCTCTGGCGGTTTGCATGGCGTCGGCGTCTCGGTGGTGAACGCGCTTTCCACCCGGGTGGATGTCTATATCAAGCGTGAAGGCAATGAATATCACATGGCCTTTGCCGATGGTCTGCGTATTTCGGAGCTTGTCATCACCGGCACAGTGGGCAAGAAAAATACCGGCACCCGGGTGCGTTTCTGGCCGGATGCCCAGTATTTCGATACGCCACGCTTCAACCTGCGGGCGCTCAAGCATCTGCTGCGCGCCAAGGCGGTGCTTTGCCCCGGCCTTACCGTCAACTTGTTTGACGAAGCCAGCGGCGAGTCTTGCGAATGGTTCTATGAAGACGGACTGTGCGATTATCTCAAGGGGGCGCTGGCCAATGCCGAGCCGCTGCCGCCGGAGTTGTTTGTCGGGCAGATGAAAAAGGACACCGAAGTGGTGGACTGGGCAGTGGCCTGGCTGGCCGAGGGCGAGCTGGTACAGGAGAGCTATGTCAACCTGATTCCCACTGCCCAGCACGGCACCCATGTCAACGGCCTGCGCTCGGGGCTGACCAATGCGCTGCGCGAGTTCTGTGATTTCCGCAACCTGTTGCCGCGCGGTGTGAAGCTGGCACCGGAAGATGTCTGGGACAGGGTCGCTTTCGTGTTGTCGCTGAAACTGCAGGAGCCGCAGTTTTCCGGGCAGACCAAGGAGCGGCTGTCCTCGCGGCAGGCTGCCGGTTTCATTGAGGGCGCCGCTCACGATGCGTTCTCGCTATGGCTGAATTCCCAACCGGAAATGGGCGAAAAAATCGCCCAGCTCGCCATTGAACGCGCCAGTGCCCGGCTGAAAACCGAAAAACAGGTGGTGCGCAAGAAGGTCACCCAAGGCCCTGCGCTGCCCGGCAAGCTGGCTGACTGCATCAGCCAGGACTTGTCCCGTACCGAGCTGTTCTTGGTCGAAGGCGACTCGGCAGGTGGCAGTGCACGGCAGGCGCGCGACAAGGATTTTCAGGCCATCCTGCCGTTGCGCGGCAAAATCCTGAACACCTGGGAAGTCGGCAGCGGCCAGGTGCTGGCCTCCAGCGAAGTGCATGATCTGGCCGTCGCCATCGGTTGCGACCCGGGCAAAGACGATATTTCCGGCCTGCGCTACGGCAAGGTGGTGATTCTGGCCGATGCCGATTCCGACGGCTTGCATATCGCCACCCTGCTCTCGGCGCTGTTTTTGAAGCATTTCCCCGCACTGGTGAAGGCCGGGCATATTTTTGTCGCCATGCCGCCGCTGTTCCGCGTGGATGTGGGCAAGCAGGTGTTCTATGCACTGGACGAAGAAGAAAAACGCCTGCTGCTTGAGCGCGTGGAGCGCGAAAAAATCAAAGGCCAGGTCAATGTCACCCGCTTCAAGGGCTTGGGTGAGATGAACCCGCAGCAGCTGCGCGAATCCACCATCCACCCGGATACCCGCCGTCTGGTGCAACTGACTGTGGACGATGGCGAGCAAACCGTTGCCCTGATGGACATGCTGCTGGGCAAAAAACGCGCCGCCGACCGCAAGGTATGGCTGGAAGAAAAAGGCGACTTGGCAACGCTTGAAGTGTGAGGCCAATATCGGCCTGTCCATTCGGCTCCGGCAAGGATTGGCAAATTGGATTAATGCTTTGCGGCATGGAAATTGACCCTGGGCAATCTGTTTCTCACGTGGGCTTGTTAGGCTTGCTGTGTCCACCCAAGGAGATTCACCATGCCGCAAATGATGAAAGCCGCTGTTTTCGTGGAGCCTGGCCGCATCGAAGTGGTCGACAAGCCCATTCCCGATATTGGCCCCAATGATGCGCTGATTCGCATCACCACGACCACTATTTGCGGTACCGATGTGCATATTCTCAAAGGCGAATACCCGGTCGCCAAAGGCTTGACCGTGGGGCATGAGCCGGTCGGTGTGATTGAAAAGCTCGGCAGCGCCGTCAGGGGCTATCGTGAAGGGCAGCGCGTGATTGCCGGCGCCATCTGCCCCAACTTCAACAGTTATGCCGCACAAGACGGTGTGCCCTCGCAGGATGGCAGCTATCTGGATAACGATGGCCGCTGCACCTGCCATGGCTACAAGGCCACTGCGGGTTGGCGCTTTGGCAACATGATTGACGGCACTCAGGCCGAATATCTCTTGGTGCCCGACGCCCAGGCGAATCTGGCACCGATTCCCGATGGTTTGACGGACGAGCAAGTGCTGATGTGCCCGGACATCATGTCCACCGGCTTCAAGGGCGCAGAAAACGCCAATATCAAAATTGGCGATACCGTCGTGGTGATTGCCCAAGGGCCGATTGGTCTGTGTGCCACCGCTGGGGCACGGCTGTTGGGGGCGACCACCATCATTGCCGTCGATGGCAATGACCACCGCCTTGAAATCGCCAAAAAAATGGGCGCGGATGTGACGCTCAACTTCAAAAACTGCGATGTGGTGGATGAGGTGATGAAGCTCACCGGTGGCAAAGGTGCCGATAGCGCCATCGAGGCGCTGGGCACTCAGGCCACGTTTTCTACCGCACTCAAAATGCTGCGCCCGGGCGGAACGCTCTCCAGCCTTGGCGTGTATTCCGAAGACCTCAGCATCCCGATGGCGCATTTTGCCGCCGGGCTTGGCGACCATACCATCCGCACGGCGCTATGCCCCGGCGGCAAGGAGCGCATGCGCCGCTTGATGAATGTCATCGAGGCCAATCGTCTTGACCTGGGGGTGATGGTCACCCATCAATACGCCCTGGAAAATATCGTTGAGGCCTATGACTTGTTTGCCAACCAGCGCGATGGCGTGTTGAAAATCGCCATCAAGCCCTGAGGCTTTGACCCCTCAACCCCGCCTCTGGCTGGAGACGGGGTTGAGAGCAGTTTCAGTCTCGAGCCAAGGCTGCGACAAGCATTTTTTCAAGTAATGGCTGCAAGGCAGCGGCTTTGTCCGCATCCCAAGCAAAGCTGGTTTCGTCCATATAGCAGCGCTGGCTGATTTCCAGTTGCACCGCCTCGATGCCGGTTTGTGGCTGTCCATAATGACGGGTGATATGGCCGCCCTTGAAGCGACCATTGGCGACCCAGTCGTAGCCGGTTTGTGCCGCCAGCACCGCCTCGATGCGCGCTTGCGTGGCGGCATGACAGCTTTGCCCGCTGGCAGTTCCGAGGTTCAAATCCGGCAGGCGGCCTTCAAACAGGAAGGGCAGCTCGCCCTTGATGGAGTGGCCCTCCCATAGCAGCGCGCGGCCATGCTCGGCCTGGATACGGGCAAGCTCGGCCTGCAATGCCTGATGATACGGGCGCCAGTAAGTATCCACGCGCTGCCGCACCTCGGCCTCGTCCGGTGCCTGCCCCGGCAGATACAGCGGCTCGCCGTTGAAGCCCACCATGGGGCACAGGCCGGTGGTGTTTTGCCCCGGATACAGCGAGACATCATCCTCGCCGCGGTTGAGGTCAATCACATAGCGCGAGTAGCGCGGTACGATGATGGATGCCCCCATTTCCTGCGCAAAATCATAGAGCCGGGCGATATGCCAGTCGGTATCCGGCACCCGCTGCACCCAGGGCTGCAGGCGTGTGGCAATGTCTTGCGGCAAATCCGTGCCATGATGCGGCACGCTGATGAGCAGTGGCAGATGCCCCTGATGAAGCTCAAAAACAGCTGGGTTATTCATAACCTCCTCTGATGGAAACCGAAAAACGTACAGATGCGAGTGCAGTTGTTTTTCATTGCACCAGGACAACTTCTTCAGCACTGGTGGGATGAATGGCCAGTGTCGCTCGCAAATCGCCAAGGCGCATCCCCATCTGCATGGCGACGGCAAAGCCCTGCAGGATTTCATCGCTGCCCTCGCCTATCAGATGAATCCCCAGCACGCGCTCATCCAAGCGGCGATAGACCACTTTGAACAGGCTTTTCTCCGGCTTGTCGGCCAGAGCTCCCAGCATCGGCCGAAATTCGCTGCGCACCACGGCCACGTCCTCACCATGCGCCTTGCGGGCATCAGCTTCGGAAAGACCGACCGTTGCCAGCGGTGGGTGTGAAAACACCACAGTGGGGATGGCGGCGAAGTTCACCCGGGCGTCTTGCTCCCCGGCAAACAGACGATCCATCAGCCGTCGTGATGCAGCTACTGCGTGTGGTGTGAGCGCTGGTTGCGGCGTGACATCGCCCACTGCATACACGCCGGAAGCAGACGTGTTTTGCCAGGCATCGACTTCGATTTGGCCGCGACTATTGCAATTCACGCCTGCCGCTTCAAGACCGATATCAGCACTATTGGGCAAACGCCCGGTGGCAAACAATACCTTGTCAAAACCTGCCTGCCTGCCCGATCCGGTTTCCACCGCCAGCTTGGCCTCTTGCTCGTGCAAGGCGAGCACATCGGCATTGAAATGCAGCTTGATGCCATGCGCCGTCATGGCATTGGTGAGCGCCTGAGTGATTTCCGCATCGAAATGGCTCAGCAATCGCCCTTGGCGCACGAAAATTTCCACTTCGCTGCCCAAGGCCTGCAATACGCCTGCCAGCTCCACGCTGATATAGCCGCCGCCCACAATCGCCACACGCGCTGGCGCCTCACGCCAGACAAAGAAATCATCGGACACGCCGCCAAGCTCAGCGCCGGGGATTTGCGGGCGCAGCGGGCGGCTGCCGGTGGCAATCAGAATATGCCGGGCGTGCAGGCGCTTGTCTGCCGCCAGAACCTCACCGGCATGGGTCGTGAGTTTGCCAAAGGCGGGGATCACACTTACGCCAAGCTCGTGCAGACGGCTGCCGTAACTGGCGTGGATGCGTTCGATATACGCACTGCGTGCCGCCAATAAGGGTGACCAGTCGTGTGCCACCTGCTCGGACAAATCAAAGCCCAGCTGCCGCGCCATGGGCAGTTTCTCGGCCAGGTCTGCGGCCAGCCACATCGCTTTTTTCGGTACACAGCCGACATTCACGCAAGTGCCGCCCAAGAAATTGGGCTCCAGCATCGCCACGCGCGCACCATGATGCGCCGCACGGATGGCTGCGGCTAAACCACCGGAGCCACCCCCCAGAACAATCAAATCAAAATCAGTGTCATTCATGCCAATAGTGTTGCAGAAATATCCGGCATTCGCCGCCTGCTATCCGGCCCATGGGCAAACACTTTCAGGCCACAAACTGCTCAGCCAAGATGCGTTCTTCCAGATTGTGCTCGGGGTCGAATAAAACGGTCACGGTATGCGTGTGTGATTGGCGGATAATCACCTCCACCACATCGCGTACTTCATGGGAATCGGCGGTGGCACTGACCGGGCGTTTATAGGGATCAAGCACGCGAAAGCGCAACTCGGTATCGGCCTTCAATACCGCACCACGCCAGCGCCGCGGACGGAATGGCGCAATCGGGGTCAAGGCAATCACCTGTGCACCCAATGGCAGAATCGGGCCGCCTGCCGAGAAGTTGTAGGCAGTACTGCCTGCGCTGGTCGCTACCATCACGCCATCGCAAATCAGCTCATCAAGACGCTCTTCGCCATTGAGATCAATGGCGATATGCGCTGCCTGCCGGGTTTGGCGCAGCAGTGAAACTTCGTTATAGGCCAGCGACTGGATGCGCGCGCCTGACTCGGTTTGTGCCTGCATCTGCAACGGGCGCAAAATCGAAGGCTCGGCCTGGGCAATACGCTCTGGCAGAGATTCAATGCGCTGCTGATTCATCAAAAAGCCTAAGGTGCCCAGCTTCATACCGTACACGGGTTTGCCCAGCTCACCATGGCGATGCAGAGTCTGCAACATGAAGCCGTCGCCGCCCAAGGCGACCAGTACATCGGCTTCCTCGGGGCTTGACTGGCCGTGGATGGCCGTCAATTCAGCCAGCGCTTGGGCGGCATGTTCACTGGGGCTTGCCAGAAAGGCCAGACGCGGATTTTTCATGACGCGAGGATAACGCGAAGCCAGCCATTCTTGCCATGCGTCTTGCAAAACAAAACGGAGCCCAAGGGCTCCGTTTTGCAGGTTGCAGGCAGCTCAGCAATCAGCTGCGGTCAGCCAGTTGAGCCAGGCGCTGTACGGCGACCGAAACGGTCGGGTAGTCCAGCGTCTTTTGCGCAGCCAGTTCGCTCAGCATGGCCAGCGTAAAGCGCAGTGCGGCATCATCGCGTGCCAACCAGGCATTGACCTTGGCATCGGCATCCTTGCCGGGCATGGCCAGCACTTGTGCGGTGAGCTTGCGCATCTGCGCCGAGAGCTCATCGCTCAACACGCCACGCGCCACCGCATGCCAGCGGCCATCCACTTTGAGGGCAGCGATTTGCTCGCCGAGCCACAGGATGTTGAGGGCATCGGACAGGCGGAAATACACCTTGGCCACATCCACGGCCTGCAGCTTGCGCTCACCGGCCAGCTCGATGATGTTCGGGCTGGCGTCGAGGTACGGCAGTGCGGCGATTTGCTCGGCCAGCGGCTTGGGCAGTCCCTTGGCACGCCATTCCTTGAGCGAAGCCTCATAGGCCGGACGCTGCGATGCCGGCAGGATGCCTGCCCCGGCGCGAATCTCACTGAAGCCCTGGTGATAGCGTTTGACGGCGGTGTCGATGGCCGGAATCGCTCCCGGACGTGACAGCAGCCAGCGGGTGAAGCTGCGCTGCGAGTTCCAGATGACTTGCAGGGCATCAATCTGCACCTCGTCGCTGACCTTGCCATCAAGTGCATCAATCTGTGCCCACAAGTCACGGGCATCCAAGGTTTCGCGGGTGATGGTATAGGCGCGGGCGATTTCACCGATGCTGCGGCCACTGTCTTCCTGCATGCGCATCAGGAAGGTGGCGCCCATGCGGTTGATGGTGGAGTTGGTGACCGCCGTGGCGATGATTTCACGCTTCAGGCGATGATCCTGCATGGCCTTGGCGTATTTCTTCTGCAGCGCTTCAGGGAAGTAGCGCTCCAACTCCTTGGACAGATACGGGTCTTCCGGCACATCGCTGGCCAGAAGCTCCGGATAGGCCACCAGCTTGGCATAGGAAAGCAGCACGCACAGCTCCGGCCGGGTCAGGCCTTCCCCACGCGCCTTGCGATCGGCCATTTCCGCATCGCTTGGCAGGTCTTCAATCTTGCGATCGAGCTGGCCGGCTGCTTCCAGGGTGCGGATGAAATGCAGCTTGGAGCCCAGACGGCTCTGGCTCATGCGCTGCATCAGCGACAAGGTCTGGTTCTGGCGATAGTTGTCGTGCAGCACCAGGGCGGCGACCTCATCGGTCATCGAAGCCAGCAGCTTGTTGCGATCGGCCAGCTTCAGGCTGCCCTTTTGCACTTCGCCATTCAAGAGAATCTTGATGTTGACTTCGTGGTCAGAAGTATCCACACCGGCGGAGTTGTCGATGAAGTCGGTATTGAGCAGCACGCCGTTCTGCGCCGCTTCGATACGCCCCTTCTGGGTGAAGCCGAGGTTGCCGCCTTCGCCGACAATCTTGCAGCGCAGCTCATTGCCATTGACGCGCAGCGCGTTGTTGGCGCGGTCGCCGACATCGGCATGGGTTTCGCTGCTGCCCTTGACATAGGTGCCGATACCGCCGTTCCAGAGCAAGTCCACCGGCGCCTTGAGCGCGGCAGAAATCAGCTCGGTCGGGCTCAGGCTATCCACCGAGGTGTCGATGCCGAGCGCTTCCTTGACTTCCGGGGTGAGCTTGATGGACTTTTCGGCACGCGAGAACACCCCGCCGCCCTTGCTGATGAGCTTGGCGTCATAGTCCGCCCACGAGGAGCGCGGCACCTTGAACAGGCGCTGGCGCTCCTTGAAGGAGGCGGCCGCATCCGGGTTCGGGTCGAGGAACACATGGCGATGGTCGAAGGCGCAGACCAGACGGATGTGCTTGGAAAGCAGCATGCCGTTGCCGAACACGTCGCCGGACATATCGCCGATGCCCACGCAGGTGAAGTCTTCCTTCTGGCTGTTGCGTCCCAGGGCGCGGAAGTGGCGCTTGACCGACTCCCAGGCGCCGCGGGCGGTGATGCCCATGCCCTTGTGGTCATAGCCGACCGAGCCGCCGGAGGCGAAGGCATCGCCCAGCCAGAAGCCGTGCGCTTCGGAAATGGCATTGGCCTTGTCGGAGAAGGTCGCGGTGCCCTTGTCGGCCGCCACCACCAGATACGGGTCATCGCCATCGTGGCGCACCACGCCCGCAGGCGGCAGCACCTTGCCTGCTTGCGAGAGATTGTCGGTGATGTCGAGGAGGCCATTGATGAAGCGCTGGTAGCAGGCCACGCCTTCGGCAAACCAGGCATCGCGGTCAACAGCCGGGTCAGGCAGCTGCTTGGCAAAGAAGCCGCCCTTGCTGCCTACCGGCACAATCACGGTGTTCTTCACCATCTGCGCCTTGACCAGCCCCAGCACTTCGGTGCGGAAGTCTTCACGGCGATCCGACCAGCGCAGGCCGCCACGCGCCACCGGACCATAGCGCAAGTGGGTGCCTTCCACGCGCGGGCCGCACACCCAGATTTCGCGGTACGGACGCGGCTTGGGCAGGTCGGGCACCTGGGCACAGTCGAGCTTGAAGCTGAGGTAGTCGGCCGGGCCGCCATCCTTGCGCAGGCCATTGGCATATTCGATGTAGTAATTGGTGCGCAAGGTGGCATCAATCACCCCGATGAAGCTGCGCAGGATGCGGTCTTCGTCCAAGCTCTTGACTTCTTCCAGCTGCTTGGCAAGCGCCGCCTGGCTGGCCGCCATGCGCTTGTCACGGCCGGACTTGATTGCAGGGTCGAAGCGGGCGGCGAAATGTTCGGCAATCTGCCGGGCAATCGCCGGATAGCGCGAGAGCGTGGCTTCCACATAGCTCTGCGAGAACGGCACGCCGATTTGCAACAGGTATTTGCAATAGGCGCGCAGCATCGAGACCTGCTTCCAGCTAAGGCCAGCGGCCAGGATCAGCTTGTTGAAGCCGTCGCTTTCCAGCTCGCCGCGCCAGACGCGGCCAAAGGCTTCGACAAACAGCTCGGCATTAGCCGCCGGGTCAGCGCCTTCGGGGACGGTGACTTCAAAGTCCTGCACATAGGCGGTTTCGTCTTCACCCGCCACCTTGTGCGGGTATTCGGCGACGATGCGCAGTCCCATGTTTTCCAGCATCGGGATGACATCGGACAGCGGCAGGCTGTAGTCGCGGTGATAGAGCTTGACCTCGACCGCGCCCTTGGCATGACTGGCCTCTTGGTCGGCGCGCAGGCTGATACGCAGGTCATCGGGGCCGGTCAATGCGGCCAGCTGCACCACGTCGGCCGCCGCCGAGGCCACGCTGGCCTGTTCGATGTACGAGGCGCTGAGTGCGCGGCCATAGCGCTTGGCCAGTGTCAGACCTTCGGCTTCGCCATGTTCGGCGATCAGCAGATCGGTCAAATCGTCATGCCAGTTGCGCACGATGGCGGTGAGTGCCGCTTCCAGCTCAGCCACATCCACCTTGGCCACATCCACATCGGCACGCGGGCGCACATTCATATGCAACTGCGCCAGCGGCGACTCACCGACCACCACATGGCTATCCACATGGTCGGCGCCCAGATGGGTCTTCAGCATCTCCTCAATACGCTTGCGCATCGCGGTATTGAAGCGCTCGCGCGGCACGAAGGCCAGCACCGAATAATAGCGGCCATAGCGGTTGCGGCGCACGAACAGCTTGCTGTCCACGCGCTCTTGCAGGCCGAGAATGCCGCTGGCAAGCGCCTGCAATTCTTCGCGACTGGACTGGAACAGCTCATCGCGCGGCAGGGTTTGCAGGATATGGCGCAGCGCCTTGGCGCTGTGGCCGGATGCAGGCAGGCCCGAAGCCTTGAGCACATCTTCGCAGCGGCTGCGCACCACCGGGATGTCCCAGGCATTGCTGTTATAGGCGCTGGAAGTAAACAGGCCGATGAAGCGCTTCTCGCCCACTGCCTTGCCCTTGGCATCGAAGGTCACCACGCCGATGTAGTCCATATAGCCACTGCGATGCACGGTGGCACGGGCATTGGTCTTGGTCAGCACCAGCGGCTCACGCACGCCATCGGCCTGCAATTGGTGCGCATCCAGCGATTTCATCGGCCGCGACTGACCGGCATCGGCGCGCAACAGCCCAAGGCCACTGCCTTTGACCGGCACCAGCATGTCGTCCTTGCCCTGCTTTTCCACTTTGTATTCGCGGTAGCCGAGGAAGGTGAAGTGATCATCGGCCACCCACTCCAGAAACTCGCGGGTTTCGTCCAGGGCACTGGCTTCGATGCTCTTGGGGTGCGACTTCAGCGCCTCGGCGGAAGCCAGCATTTGTTCGCGGATTTTTTCCCAGTCCGCCACGCTCACGCGCACATCCTCCAACACGCGCTTGATGCTGGTTTCCAGCTTGCGCGCATCGGCAGCGGCCAGACGGTCGATTTCCACATGAATCAGCGATTCGGCCTCGCCTTTGCCAGTGCTCTTGAGCTTGCCTTCGCTATCACGCGTTACCTGCACCACCGGGTGCAGCAGGGCGTGGATGCCGATACCGGCATCGGTCAGCGCATTGGTGACCGAATCGACCAGGAACGGCATATCGTCATTGACAATTTGCAGCACACTGCGGGCGCTATCCCAGCCGTGCTTCTTGCTCTCCGGATTGAACACCCGCACCAGCGCCTTGCCCGACTTGCGGGCGTTGGCAAACTCCAGCATATCGGCTGCCAACGCAGCCCAGGTTGCGGCCGGATGCGCCGCCAGCTCGCCGGGGGTCATGCGTGCATACAGGGCACTGGCAAAGCGCGCCGCATCCTCCTTTTTGGTCAGCAGGTTTTGCACCTCTTTGAGCGAAACAGCGGATACGCGCGAGTTGGAAGCCGCGCGCGGAGTAGCTTTCTTGGCAGTCATCTCATCTACCTGTGCAGGAGAATCAAGGTTGGGAATGGTCAACGAAGACCGGTTTCGTTACGAGCGATCACCAGCCGCTGGATTTCACTGGTGCCCTCGTAGATTTCGGTGATTTTGGCGTCACGGAAGTAACGCTCCAGCGGCATTTCCTTGCTATAGCCCATGCCTGCATGGATTTGCACGGCCTGATGGGCAATCCACATCGCATTCTCGGATGCGGTGAGCTTGGCAACGGCAGCTTCAGTGCTGAAGCGCTCGCCTTGCGATTTTTTCCAGGCCGCGCGCAGCGTCAGAAGCAGCGCGGCATCGAGCTTGCATTTCATGTCGGCAATCTTGGCCTGGATCATCTGGAAGCTACCGATGGCCTGGCCAAATGCCTTGCGCTCTTTGACGTATTCCAGGCTGGCCTGATACGCCGCACGGGCAATGCCGATGGCCTGGCTGGCAATGCCGATACGCCCGGCATCGAGCACGCTCATGGCAATCTTGAAGCCCTGGCCTTCTTCGCCCAGCACTTCATCGGCTTGCGCCACGTAATCGGTGAACTCGATTTCGCAGGTGGCCGAAGCGCGGATGCCGAGCTTGGGCTCGGTCTTGCCGCGATGGAAGCCCTGGCGCTGGGTATCAATCATGAAGGCGGTGATGCCGCGCGCACCCTTGTCCGGGTCGGTCATGGCAAACAGCACGATGTAATCGGCCACAGGCCCGGAAGTAATCCAGCTTTTTTTGCCGTTGATGACAAAGCTGCCATCGGCCTGCTTGACGGCGCGGCAACGCATCGCGGTGGCGTCCGAGCCGGACTGCGGCTCGGTCAGCGCGAATGCGCCAATGGCGCGGCCTTCGGCGATATCACGCACATATTTTTGCTTCTGCGCTTCAGTGCCGTGGGTCAGGATGCCGTTGCAGAACAGCGAATTGTTGACCGACATGATGGTGCTGTGCGCAGCATCGGCCGCAGCGATCTCAATCATCGCCAGCACATAACCTATCGTGTCCATGCCGGCGCCACCGTATTCGACAGGCACTTCGATGCCCATCAGCCCGTTTTCGCCCAGCAGGCGGATGTTTTCCAGCGGAAACTCGCCGGTCTGGTCATGGTGTTCGGCGGAGGGGGCGATTTTTTCTTCGGCGATGCGGCGCGCCACATCCTGAATCATCAACTGCTCTTCGGTAAAGCCAAAATCCACGATGACCTCTCACATCTGATTTGAATGCGGCATTGTAGCCCTCATGCTGCACAAATCTCACGCTTCTTGACCGTATGGAAGAGCACGGCGAGAATAAATCTTTTGATTCGGATAAAAAGATAATGGATTTGGAAGCCTGGTCGAGCCGCCTCAAGGTGTTCGCCGATGCCACACGGGTGCGGTTGTTGGCGCTGTTGGCGCGCGAGGAGCTGACCGTGGCCGAGCTTGCTGCCATCACCGGCCTTGCCCAGCCACGGGTGTCCACTCATTTGGCGCGACTGAAAGAGGCTGCATTGGTGCGTGACCGTCGCGCCGGGGTTTCGGCCTATTACCGCTTTGATGAGGAGGCGCTGGATGCTGCGCAGCGCACTTTGTGGCAGGCTTTGCGCGATGGCAGTGATGACCCGCTGCTGGCGCAGGATGCCGCGCGCCTGCCGCAGGTATTGGCCAGCCGCGCCAGTGAACAAAACTGGGCGGACTCAGTTGCGGGCGATATGGAGCGGCACTACTCGCCAGGACGCACCTGGGAGGCGCTGGCGCGCAGCGCCCTGCCCTTGCTCGATGCCGGCGATGTGCTGGACATCGCTTCCGGCGATGGCGTGCTGGCCGAGCTGATGGCGCCGCATGCCGAGCGCTATGTCTGTCTGGATGCCAGTCGCCGGGTGGTGAATGCCGCCAGTGAGCGGCTGCGGGTGCATGACAATGTGGAGGTCATCGAGGGCGATATGCACGCGCTGCGTTTTGCCGATGCCAGTTTCGACCTGGTGGTGATGATGCACGCCCTGACCTATGCCGAAAAACCGCAGCTGGCAGTGAACGAGGCTGCGCGCGTGCTGCGCCCCGGCGGGCGCCTGCTGCTCTCGAGCCTTGGCAAACATGCCCATGCCTCTGCGGTTGAGCCGTTTGGTCATGTCAATCTCGGCTTTACCCGCAAAGAGTTGCAGAAATTCATCGAAAAGGCCGGGCTTGTCTTGCAGGACGAGGGCACCATCACCCGCGAGCGCCGTCCGCCGCATTTTGAAGTCATCGCGCTGATTGGGGTCAAGCCGTGAAGTCGCTGCCCTGGCATCACCCGGCGCGTGCCGAGGCGCTATTGGCTGCGCTCAAACAGCGCATCCTGATTCTCGATGGCGCGATGGGCACCATGATTCAGCGCCATGAACTTGGCGAGGCCGACTATCGCGGTGAGCGTTTCCGTGATGGTTACGACCGTCTGTTCACGCCAGATGGCAGCCACCAGCATGGCGAGGGCTGCGGCTGCCAAGGTCACGACCAACGCGGCAATAACGACCTTCTGACCCTGACCCAGCCGCATATCATCCAAGGCATCCACCGCGAATACCTCATGGCCGGTGCCGACCTTGTGGAAACCAATACCTTCAATTCCACCACCATTTCACTGGCCGACTACCAGTTGCAACATTTGGTGCATGAGCTGAACTGCGAAGGCGCACGTCTGGCTCGCGCCGCCTGCGACGAAGTGCAAGCGCTCACCCCGGACAAACCGCGCTTTGTGGTCGGCGTGCTCGGCCCCACCAGCCGCACCGCCTCGCTCTCGCCGGATGTCAACCGCCCCGGCTACCGCGCCATCACCTTTGACGAGCTGCGCGCCACTTACCGACAGGCGGCGGACGGCCTGATTGCAGGCGGTGCCGATATCCTGATGGTGGAAACGGTGTTCGATACTCTGAACGCCAAGGCCGCGCTGTTCGCCATCGAGGAAGCCTTCGATGCGCTAGGGGCGCGCCTGCCGGTGATGATTTCCGGCACCATCACCGATGCGTCCGGGCGCACGCTTTCAGGGCAAACCGCCGAGGCGTTCTGGTATTCGCTACGCCATGCCCGGCCACTGGCAATCGGCCTCAATTGTGCGCTGGGCGCCAAAGACTTGCGCGCACATATCGACACCCTGGCACAAGTGGCCGATGCCTATGTCAGCACCCATCCCAATGCCGGGCTGCCCAATGCTTTTGGCGGCTATGACGAAACCCCCGAGGACATGGCCGAAGTGCTGCGCGGCTTTGCCGAATCGGCTCTGGTGAATATCGTCGGCGGTTGCTGCGGTACCTCGCCTGCACATATCCGCGCGATTGCCGATGCCTTGGCATCGCTGCCGCCGCGTGCACTGCCACAGCTGGAATCTGCCGCATGAAGCTGCTTCGCCAAACCCGCCTCTCCGGCCTGGAGCCACTGGTTATTACCCCGGCGCTCAACTTCATCAATATCGGCGAGCGCACCAATGTCACCGGCAGCGCCCAGTTCAAGAAAATGATTTTGGAAGGCCGTTATGACGATGCGCTGGCCGTGGCGCGACAACAAGTGGAAAACGGCGCGCAAATCATCGACATCAATATGGACGAGGGCTTGCTCAACTCCGAACAGGCGATGGTGGATTTCCTCAATCTGATTGCCGCCGAGCCGGACATTGCCCGCGTGCCGGTGATGGTGGACTCGTCCAAATGGAGCGTGATTGAGGCCGGCCTCAAATGCCTGCAAGGCAAGGGTATTGTCAACTCCATTTCGATGAAGGAAGGTGAGGCGGAGTTTCTGCGTCAGGCCGAGTTGGTGCGCCGTTATGGCGCGGCGGTGGTGGTGATGGCCTTTGATGAGGTCGGCCAGGCGGATACCTATGAGCGCAAGGTCGAGATTTGCAGCCGGGCCTATCAGCTATTGACCGAAAAAGTCGGCTTCCCGCCCGAGGACATCATCTTCGACCCCAATGTGTTCGCCGTTGCCACCGGCATTGAGGAGCACAACGACTATGCGGTGGCCTTCATCGAAGCCACACGCGAGCTGAAACGGCGCTTCCCGCTAGCGCATGTCTCCGGCGGTGTGTCCAACGTATCGTTCTCCTTCCGCGGCAATGAGCCGGTGCGGCAGGCCATCCATGTGGTGTTCCTCTACCACGCCATCCGTGCCGGGATGGACATGGGTATCGTCAATGCCGGCGCCCTGCCCTTGTATGACGATTTGGATGCCGAGCTGCGCGAGCGTGTTGAAGATGTGGTTCTGAACCGCCGCGCCGATGCCACCGAGCGCCTCCTGGAAATCGCCGACCGCTTCAAGGGCAAGAAAGGGCAGAAAAAAGTCGAGGATTTGAGTTGGCGTGAAAAGCCCGTGGCCGAACGCCTCGCCCACGCGCTGGTGCATGGCATCGACAATTACATTGATGCCGATACCGAAGAAGCGCGGCTTGCCGCCCGTCGCCCGCTGGATGTGATTGAAGGGCCGCTGATGGACGGCATGAACGTGGTCGGCGACCTGTTCGGTGCCGGCAAGATGTTTCTGCCGCAGGTGGTGAAATCTGCGCGGGTGATGAAAAAAGCCGTGGCCTGGCTGCTGCCGTTCATCGAAGAAGAAAAGCAGCGCAGCGGCGATGCCGGCAAGAGCAATGGCCGCATCATCATGGCTACCGTCAAGGGCGATGTGCATGACATCGGCAAGAACATCGTCGGCGTGGTGCTGGCCTGCAACAACTTCGAGGTCGTGGACCTGGGCGTGATGGTGCCGGCACAGACCATCCTCGACCGCGCCCGCGAGGTGCAGGCCGACATCATTGGCCTCTCCGGCCTCATCACCCCGTCGCTGGAAGAAATGAGCCATGTCGCCCGCGAGATGCAGCGCCAGGGCTTTGAAATCCCGCTGATGATTGGCGGCGCCACCACCTCGCGTGCGCATACCGCGTTGAAAATCGACCCGCATTACAGCGCGCCGACCATCTGGGTGAAAGACGCCAGCCGCGCGGTGAACGTGGCGCAATCGCTGATTTCCCCGGAGCTGCGCCCAGCCTTTGTGGAAGGCCATGCCCGCGACTATGCCGATATCCGCGAGCGCCACAAGAACCGCGGCGATGCCAAGCGCTTGGTGTCTCTTGAAAAAGCCCGGGCACAGAAATTTCAGGGTGACTGGGATAGCTATACCCCGCCGACTCCGGCCAAGCCCGGCATCCATGTGTTTGACGACTACCCGCTGCAAGAGCTGGTGCCGCTGATTGACTGGCTGCCGTTTTTCAATGCTTGGGAGCTGGCCGGGCGCTTCCCGGACATCCTCACCGATGAAATCGTCGGCCAACAGGCCAGCGAACTGTTTGCCGATGCCAAGGCCATGCTCGCACGCATCGTCGAGGAAAAATGGCTGACCGCCAAAGCCGTGATTGGCCTGTTCCCGGCGCAGGCGGTGGGCGATGATGTCGAAGTACAAACCGCGACCGGAATGACGCGCCTGCACTTTTTGCGCCAGCAGGCCGACAAGCCCATTGAGCGCCCGGATTTTTGCCTGGCCGACTTCATCGCCCCGCGCGAAAGCGGCAAGCCTGACTGGATTGGCGCCTTCGCCTGCACCGCCGGGCTTGGCATTGACGCGCACGTCGCCCGCTTCGAGGCCGCGCATGATGACTACAACGCCATCTTGCTCAAATCGCTGGCCGACCGCCTGGCCGAAACCCTGGCCGAGCGCCTGCACCAGCGCGTGCGCAGCGAGTTCTGGGGCTATGCCCGTAATGAAGATTTGAGCGTTGAAGACATCATCGCCGAAAAATATCAGGGCATCCGCCCGGCACCGGGCTACCCGGCCTGCCCCGAACACAGCGAAAAGGAAACCCTGTTCCGGCTTTTGTCTGCCGAGGAAAACGCGCAAATGCTGCTGACCGACAACTTCGCCATGCTGCCGGCTTCATCGGTGTCCGGCTGGTACTTCAGCCATCCGCAAAGCCAGTATTTCGTGCTCGGCAGAGTCAGCAAAACCCAAGTGGAAGACTACGCCCGCCGCAAAGGCATCAGCCTTGCCCACGCCGAACGCCTGCTCGCCCCGAACCTCGACTACGACCCGGAATAAGCCATCCAAAACCTGGCGCCGTCAATTGCGGCGCCAGAGAGCCGGTTTACATATTGCGCCGGTATTCGCCGCCGACTTCATACAGGGCATGGGAAATCTGCCCAAGCGAGTGGGTTTTGACCGCGTCCATCAAGGCGCTGAACAGGTTTTGCCGGGCGCGGGCAGTGTCCTGCAAAAAGCGCAGTCCCGCCTCGCCGGCCAGTGGGTTGCGAGCGGCTTGATAGGCCAGCACATTGTCGATTTGCTGCTGTTTTTCTTCCGGCGTTGAGCGAATCAGCTCGATTTCCGTCGCCACCCCGGCGCTGTCCTTGCCAAGGAAGGTGTTGACGCCAATCAGCGGCAGGCTGCCATCGTGCTTTTTCTGCTCGTAATACAGCGATTCTTCCTGAATCTTGCCGCGCTGGTACATGGTGTCCATCGCGCCGAGCACGCCGCCGCGCTCGCTGATGGCTTCAAATTCCTTGTACACCGCTTCTTCCACCAGGTCAGTGAGATAGTCCACCGCAAAGCTGCCCTGCCAGGGGTTTTCAATGAAATTCAGCCCCAGCTCTTTGTTGATAATCATCTGGATGGCCACGGCGCGGCGCACTGATTCTTCGGTGGGCGTGGTGATCGCCTCGTCATAGGCATTGGTATGCAGGCTGTTGCAGTTGTCAAACAGCGCATAGAGCGCCTGCAAGGTGGTGCGGATGTCGTTGAACTGGATTTCCTGCGCATGCAGGCTGCGGCCGCTGGTCTGGATGTGGTATTTCATCATCTGGCTGCGCGCAGAGGCGCCGTAGCGCTCACGCATCGCCCGCGCCCAGATGCGCCGTGCCACGCGGCCAATCACGGTGTACTCCGGGTCCATGCCATTGGAAAAGAAGAACGACAGGTTCGGCGCGAAGTCGTCAATCCGCATGCCGCGCGCCAGGTAATACTCGACGATGGTGAAACCATTGCTCAGGGTGAAGGCGAGCTGGCTGACCGGGTTCGCCCCGGCTTCGGCGATGTGGTAGCCGGAAATCGACACCGAATAGAAATTGCGTACGCCGTTGTCGACGAAATACTGCTGGATATCGCCCATCATCCGCAGCGCGAATTCGGTGCTGAAGATGCAGGTGTTCTGCGCCTGGTCTTCCTTGAGAATGTCAGCCTGCACCGTGCCGCGCACGCTCTGCAAGGTTTCGGCCTTGATGCGTGCATAGGTGTCGGCATCCAGCAGCTCTTCGCCGCTCACTCCCAACAAAGCCAGCCCCAGGCCGTCATTGCCCTCGGGCAGCGCACCCTGATAGACCGGGCGGGGACGGTCTGCAAACCGCTGCGCGATTTTTGCCTCGGCCGCCTGCCAGCGCGCCGGGTCTGCCTTCAGATATTTCTCCACTTGCTGGTCGATGGCAGTGTTCATGAACATCGCCAAGATGATCGGCGCCGGTCCATTGATGGTCATCGACACGCTGGTGCTCGGCGCGCACAGGTCAAAGCCCGAATACAGCTTTTTCATGTCATCGAGGCTGGCGATATTCACCCCGGAATTGCCGATTTTTCCGTAAATATCCGGGCGTGGCGCCGGGTCTTCGCCATACAGGGTGACGCTGTCGAAAGCGGTGGACAGCCGCGCCGCCGGTTGCCCCAGCGACAGGTAATGGAAGCGGCGATTGGTGCGCTCGGGCGTGCCTTCTCCGGCAAACATGCGAATCGGGTCTTCACCGCTGCGTCGGTACGGATATACGCCGCCGGTATAGGGATAGCTGCCCGGCAGGTTTTCCTTTTGCAGAAAGGTCAAAAGCTCGCCCCAGCTCTTGTGCGTGGGCGCGGCGATTTTCGGAATCATCTGCTGGCTGAGCGATTCCCGGTAGTTTTCCACGCGGATGGTTTTGTCGCGCACCTGATATTGATTGACGGCATCGCTGATGGATTTCAGCCTGGAAGGCCATTCACGCAGCAGTTTCAGGCTTTCGGCATCGAGCGCGCCGATGGCCTCCTGATAGGCGCGGCGTAGACGTTGCAACGTGGCATCGGTGCTTTCTTCAAGCAGCGCCTGGCTGTATAGCTCCAGTGGTTCGGGCAATGCCGGGTCGGCCAGTGCGCGCAGCGCCTGCCATAGCGACTGCGCATGCTCGGCTGCCTCGCTCTGGTTGTGGATGCGCGCGGCGATGCTGCGGCCTTGCTCGGCTATTTCGGCCAGATAGCGCACCCGGCTGCCGGGAATCAGCACCGTGGCACGCGGCTCTCTCAGCGTGGTGTCCATCTGCGGCGTCCATTGCGCAGCGGGCAGTGCCAGCTTTTCGCGCAGCAGGCGGCAGAGATTGACGAACATCCAGCTCACCCCCGGGTCGTTGAACTGGCTGGCGATGGTCGGATATACCGGCACTGCCTCATCGCTGGCCTGAAAGGCCAGATGGTTGCGTCGCCACTGCTTGCGCACATCGCGCAGTGCGTCTTCAGCCCCGCGCTTGTCGTACTTGTTGAGCACGACCAGTTCGGCAAAATCCAGCATGTCGATTTTTTCCAGCTGGCTGGCCGCACCATAGTCGCTGGTCATCACATACACGGGGAAGTCCACCAGATCAACGATTTCCGAATCGCTCTGGCCAATGCCGGCAGTTTCCACGATCACCAGGTCAAAGCCCTGCGCCTTAAGATAGGCGATGGAATCTTTCAGTACCAAATTGGTCGCGGCGTGTTGGCGACGGGTCGCCATCGAGCGCATGAACAGCCGCGGGCTGCGCAGCGAATTCATGCGGATACGATCGCCCAGCAGCGCTCCGCCGGTGCGGCGCCGGGTCGGGTCCACGGAAATCACCGCGATGCGCATCGCCGGGAAGCTGGCAAGAAAACGGTTCAAAAGCTCGTCGGTCACGCTGGACTTGCCCGCACCGCCAGTGCCGGTGATGCCAATCACTGGCGTCTGACCACCGGCCTGCTGCCAGGCTTCGCGCAGCGCTGCCAACTGCGCCTCATCCAGCACGCTGTCCTCAATGGCCGAGAGCATCCGCCCGACGGCGATTTCGACATCGGCGCTGTCCATGCCCTGCCCGCTTGGCAGACGTGCAGCCTCGGCACGCGCCACTACGTCCTCAATCATCTCCACCAGCCCCATGCGCATGCCGTCATTGGGGTGATAAATGCGCTCCACGCCATAGTCTTGCAACTCGCGGATTTCCTCCGGGGTGATGGTGCCACCACCGCCGCCAAACACGCGCACATGTGCCGCGCCGCGCGCTTTGAGCATGTCCACCATGTATTTGAAATATTCGACATGCCCGCCCTGATAGCTGGAGAGCGCGATGGCATCGGCATCTTCCTGCAAGGCGGCGCGCACCACGTCCTCGACGCTGCGGTTATGCCCCAGATGAATCACTTCCACGCCCTGCCCCTGGATCAGCCGACGCATGATGTTGATGGCGGCATCGTGGCCGTCGAACAGGCTGGCAGCGGTGACAAAGCGCAGCGGGCTGCGGGTTTGGGCGGCTTGGGACAGCTCGGACATGGGCACACTCGCAATATGAATGAAACCGGAACCCGGGATTGTAGCGCCGCCGCTTGCAGCCCCTTTGCGCATTGCAAAAACCCTGCTGCGGCGTTCGGCTAGAATGTCCGGCGTTTTTCGCCCCATTCCCAACAGGGAGCTTTCCATGATTTTTGAAAAGATTGGCCAATCCGCCCACGAGCAAGTGGTTTTCTGCCAAAACAAAGATGCCGGCCTGAAAGCCATCATCGCCATCCACAACACCGTGCTTGGGCCGGCATTGGGCGGCACCCGCATGTGGAATTACGCCTCCGAGCAGGAAGCGCTCACCGATGTACTGCGCCTCTCGCGCGGCATGACCTACAAGAGCGCGGTGGCCGGCCTGAACCTGGGCGGCGGCAAGGCGGTGATCATTGGCGACCCGGCCAAGGACAAATCCGAAGCGCTGTTCCGCGCCTTCGGCCAGTTCGTGCAGTCACTGGGCGGGCGCTATATCACCGCCGAAGATGTCGGCATCGATGTCAATGACATGGAATACGTCTATCGCGAAACCGAATACGTCACCGGCGTGCACCAAGCGCATGGCGGCTCGGGCGATCCTTCGCCATTCACCGCCTATGGCACCTTGCAGGCGCTGATGGCCACGCTCAACAAGAAATTTGGCGACGAGGAAGTCGGCAAATACAGCTATGCCGTGCAAGGACTGGGGCATGTGGGCATGGAATTCGTCAAGCTGCTGCACGAGCGCGATGCCAAGATTTTCGTCACCGACATCAACCCCAAGCTGGTGGACAAGGCGGTGACCGAATACGGCGCCGAAGCCGTCGGCCTGGATGAAATCTACGATGTCGCCGCGGATGTCTATGCCCCGTGCGCACTGGGCGGCACCCTCAACGAAAACACCATTGACCGCCTGAAAGCCCAGGTCATCTGCGGCGCGGCCAATAACCAGCTGGCACACAATGGCATCGGCGATGAACTGACCCGTCGCGGCGTGCTGTACGCGCCCGATTACGCGGTCAACGCCGGCGGTGTGATGAACGTGGCGCTGGAGCTCGAAGGCTATAACCGCGAACGCGCCATGCGCATGATGCGCAGCATCTATCACAACCTCTCGCGCATCTATCAAATCGCCGAGCGCGATGGCATCCCCACCTATCAGGCCGCTGACCGCATGGCCGAGGAGCGCATCGAAAAAATCGGACGTCTGAAACTGGCCACCCGCAGCGCCTCGCCGCGCTTCCAGGGACGCATTCGCGGCGGTCACTAATCAGCCCTCAGCAAGGAGCCAGGATATATGCAAATCCCTAAGTTGAACGAAGAAGTCGATGCCCTGCGTGATGCCGTGCGCCGCTTTGCCGAGGCCGAAGTCGCCCCGCGTGCGGTCAAGGCCGACGAGGAAAACGCCTTCCCGCAGGAGCTGTGGCCGATGCTGGGTGAAATGGGGCTGCTCGGCCTCACCATCCCCGGCGAATATGGCGGCAGTGACATGGGCTATCTGGCGCATCTGGTGGCGATGGAAGAAATCTCCCGCGCCTCGGGCGCCATTGGCCTCAGCTACGGCGCGCACTCCAACCTGTGCGTCAATAATCTGTATGCCAACGGCAATGAGGCTCAGCGCCAGAAATACCTGCCCAAGCTGTGCAGTGGTGAGTGGAAGGGCGCACTGGCGATGAGCGAGCCTGGCGCAGGCTCGGACGTGGTCGGCTCGATGAGCTGCCGCGCAGAACTCAAGGGTGATGTCTGGGTCGCCAACGGCAACAAAATGTGGATTACCAACGGCCCGGAAGCCGATGTGCTGATCGTTTACATGCGCACCGCGCCCAAGGAAGCCGGCAGCCGCGGCATGACCGCCTTCATCGTCGAAAAAGGCATGAAGGGCTTTTCCACCGCACAAAAGCTCGACAAGCTCGGCATGCGTGGCTCCAATACTTGCGAGCTGGTATTCGAAAACTGCGAAATTCCCGCCGAAAACGTGCTGGGCGAAGTCAACCAGGGCGTCAAGGTGCTGATGAGTGGCCTCAATACCGAGCGTCTGGTGCTCTCCGGTGGCCCCATCGGCCTGATGCAGGCCGCACTCGATATCGCCCTGCCCTATGTGCGCGAGCGCAAGCAGTTCGATACCGCCATCGGCACTTTCCAGCTGATGCAGGGCAAGATTGCCGATATGTACACGGCACTGGCTTCCAGCCGCGCCTTCGCCTACCAGGTCGCCCGCGACTACGACACTGGCCACAAGAGCCGCATCGACGCCGCAGCGTGTCTGATGCACAGCAGCGAAGCGGCCGTCAACGTCACCCTGGAAGCCATCCAGGCACTCGGCGGCAACGGCTATATCAACGAATACCCCACCGGCCGCCTGCTGCGCGATGCCAAGCTCTACGCCATTGGCGCCGGCACCAATGAAATCCGCCGCATGCTGATTGGCCGCGAGTTGTTCAACGGCCACGGCTGATTGAAGCCGCTTGCAAACCAAGACTTGAAACAAAACCGGGGAAGCCCGGTTTTGTTTTGGTCACAATTGCAGCATAGGTTAGGTTCCCGCTTGGCGATGTACCACAATCAATTGAATGGCATCGCCGCCGCGCCAGTCGTCCGGGGTCAGGCGGTAAGCGATATGTTGGCGGCTTGCTGGCGCTGTACCGTCCCAGCCACCAAAGTGGATGGCGTTAAGCCGCTGGCCGCCAAAGGCCAGGGTGAGCTTCAGGTGTTTTTCACCCACTACCCGCCAGTCCAATACCTCAAACTCGCCATCAAACAGCGGCTCGGGGTAATGCTGCCCCCAGACGCCGCCATCGCGCAGCAAAATGGCGGTGGCGATATTGAAATCTTCAGCAGCCAGCTCGCCATCGCTCAGAATGTGCTTTTGCAGGCTTTCCGGCGGCAGCAGGGCTTGCGCAGCGGCTTCAAAGGCTTGAGCAAAATCTTGCAGGTTTTCCTGTGCAAGGCTCAACCCAGCCGCCATGGCATGGCCGCCAAAACGGCTAATCAAGCCCGGGTGATGGGCATCCACCCAGGCCAGTGCATCGCGGATATGAAAGCCGCTGATGGAGCGTGCCGAACCGCGCAGCTCTTCACTGCCCTCTGCCGCAGGCGCAAACGCAATCACCGGGCGATGCAGTTTTTCCTTGACATTGGATGCCACCAGCCCGACCACGCCGGGGTGCCAATGTGGTTGGTACAGGCTGATGGCAAGCCGGGCATCCAACTGCCCCAGATCGGTGCCTGACAGCAGGCTTTCGGCATCGTGCAGCATCTGTGCCTGTAATTGCCGGCGCTCCTGGTTGATGTCCGAGAGCATTTGCGCCAGTTGTTCGGCCTCGCGCTGGTCATGGCTGAGCAGGCAAGCGATGCCGAGGGTCATGTCCTCCAGCCGTCCGGCGGCATTGATGCGCGGGCCAATGGCAAAACCGATATCGGCAGGGGTGAGCGTGGCATATTGACGTTTGGCGGCATCAATCAGTGCCTGCACGCCAGGTTGCGCCCTGCCCTGGCGGATGCGGCGCAAACCGGCGGCGACCAGGGCGCGGTTAGTGGTATCCAGCGGCACCACATCGGCCACGGTGCCAATGGCCACCAAATCCAGCAGCGTGCTCAAATCTGCATCGCCTGCGGCATCGCCCTGTTGGCGCAGATGGGCGCGCAAAGCCAGCAGCAGGTAAAACGCCACACCCACACCGGCCAGCGCTTTGCTTGGAAAGCCGCAGCCGGGCTGGTTGGGATTGACGATGGCATCGGCCGCGGGCAGTTCCGGCCCCGGCAAATGGTGGTCACAAACGATGACCTGCATGCCGTGGGCGCGAGCGGCAGCGACACCGGCCACGCAGGCGATACCGGCATCCACGGTGAGGATGAGCTCCGGCGCATCAGCGGCCAGTTCTTCCACCAGGGTAGGACTCAGACCATAGCCGTGGCGCTGGCGGTCGGGCACGGCAAAACTGAGCTGCCGCGCGCCCAGCATCTTCAAGCCACGCATCAACACTGCGCAGCCGGTGGCGCCGTCGCAATCAAAATCGCCTACCACGCGGATATGCGCATTGCGCTGGATGGCCGAATGCAGCAGTGCGACGGCCTCTGGCATGCCCTTCATCAAGGCAGGGGATGGCAGTTGCGCCAGCCGTGGCTGGGCGCTGCCCATATCCTGCGACCCGCGTGCGCCATGCAGGCGGCGCAACAATGGCGGCAATTCGGCCAGCGCGTCGATGTTTTCCGGTGGCGGACGGCGCAGGATTTGCGTGTTCATTCCGTGCTGTCTTGTTGTTCTTGCGGCCAAGCCCAAGATTTGCGCCAAAAGCGCAAGCCCTGCCCGCGTGTGAATTGCAGGCAGCAACCCTCTTCACTATCCAGCGCAAGGCTGGCGATTTGCCCGTGTTTGAGTGCTGCCAGTGCGGGCATCAGCCACGCTTCTTGCAAGGCTTTGGCATCGCGCAGGTGGCTGAAATCAAACAGCGCATCGCCCTTGGGGATGGCGAACTGCTGCGGCATCAGCTGCGCCGTGCCGGTGATTTTGGCCAAGGTCATGATGCGGCTATCTTCGGCATAAGTCAGTGCATGGCGCGTGGTCAGCGCCTGTTGCGGCAATACACCAGCGCCCCAGAACCACAGTGCGTTGACTGGCGGCAGGCCACGCGCCTGCCGGGCTTGGTTGACCGGATGGCCGTGCAGCAGCATCTGTATTTCACCGGCCAGCATCCGCCACTGACGGGCTTGGGCACGGGTGTCGGTATGCTCGAAAACATCATCGCCGAGTGCATCTGCCGGGTCGGCAAACTGCGGCAATGACTCGGCGCTGCTTTCTGGGGACAAGCGCAACCAGGCCGCGGCAGGTGTTGGCCAGTCAAAAAACAGCCCGTTCTCGGCAAACAGGGGGGTCAGTGTGGCCTCCAAGGCATCGGCCTCGGCTTGCGTCAATTGCAGGCGCTCGCCTACGCCCAGCAGGCGCACGCCATTGATGTCCACCACCATCCATGCCGGGTCGGCGCGCAGCCACAGTGCATCGCCCGCATCGCCGGCCTGTGCCTGGCGCGAGAGTGCAGCCAGCGGCCAAGTCGCAGCATCGCCGGGCAGCTGGAAATGCCGCGCCAATTGCGCCATGCGTCCCGCCGCCACATGGTGGACATCGCCCTGCCCCAGCCGCTTCATCAGCACCGCATCCCAGCGCTGCGCCCCGAAAACTCGGGGACGTGGCAACAAAAAGGTGATGTGTGGCGGACGGGACATGAAAGCAGGCTTTACCAAAAAAACGCGGACAATATCAGGCACTCATTGCGTGAGACTGCAATGCTCGGACATCCTCGCCGCTTGCATGCTGAATCCGTCTGGCCTAATTGCAGACATCGCCTGCCAAATACGGCAAGCCATAGCCGATCTGAATCGCGGAAACAGGGACATTCGCAAACAGCCGATGTGCCAACGCATCATATTGACGGGTGCAATTGAATTTGCCATCGATCAGCCAATCTTCGCCTCGTTCGTCCATCATGGCTCCGGACCATGCCGACGCTGCGTCATGGCTGGCTTCCGTAATTAGAGCCGTTTCCAAGATCACCTCAAACCCGCGGTCAGCGTGTGCCCCCTTCCAAGACTGATAAACAGAAGGATCGACCGCATTACCGCACGCGTACAGGCAGTTGGCATAAAAGGCTCCAGCATTGCTGGTTTCCGTACTGAAAGCTCCCTGTGTCAATTGGTGCAAGGGTGGGAATGCGTTGTCATAATTGGGCAGAAACTGATTGAGATTGAAATCGCTGCACTCAACGGTCGCCGGTATACGCAGTGAATTCACCCTTCCATCGTCAAACCGCACTTCAATATCACAACGGCCGATGCGATATTCCTTGGTATTGTCAACGGTACGCCGGGCAGTAACACCTGCCAACTGCTCAAAGTAGGCCAAACCCACCCCGATGATGTACGGACTGAATACGCCCGGCTGGCGTGGTGGCGACTCCGGCGGCATGGGTTTGACTCGCACCTCTTGAGCGGCTTGCGCTGTTTCATTCGCTGTTGCGCTTTCAGCTTCCGCTTTTGCCTTGCAGCCACTCAAACAGGTGACCAACAAGAGTAGACACGCTGCGTTTCGCATGATGCTCTCTCTCCCGCGCTTGCATGCTTTTAAAGATGTCCGAATCGCGCATGTGCCGGGCACATATTCCCCAAGAAAACCCCCATCCATTTGAAGAACAGGGGCTTCAAAAAACCATTCTCAAACGTACTTCACTTCCAGGATTTCAAATTCGTGCGTCCCCCCGGGGGCTTCCAGGGTGACTTCGTCGCCTTCGTGCTTGCCAATCAGGGCACGGGCGATCGGCGAGGAAATGGCAATCAGGCGCTGCTTGATGTCCGCTTCCAGGTCGCCGACGATTTGATAAGTCACTTCCTGCTCGGTGGTGGTGTCCAGCAAAGTGACGGTAGCGCCAAACACCACCTTGTCACCGGCGCTGAGCTTGCTCACATCGATAATCTGCGCGTGTGAAAGCTCGCCTTCGAGTTGCTTGATGCGGCCTTCGATAAAGCCCTGCTGCTCGCGCGCAGCGGCGTATTCGGCGTTCTCCTTCAGGTCGCCATGGGCGCGGGCTTCGGCAATGGCTTCAATCACGGCCGGACGTTTGACGGATTTGAGCTCTTCAAGTTCGGCACGCAGGCGGGTAGCGCCTGCGGCAGTAATCGGTGGATGGTTCATGCTTGTTGCAGTTCCTTGTGCAGTTCTTGAATCGACCAGACCGGGCCTGTATCGCGGAAATCCAGCGAATGCAGCAGTGCCCGGGCACCGGCGATGGTGGTGGAATAGGTCACGCGCTGTTGCAGGGCTTCGCGGCGGATCGAGAACGAGTCGTTGATGGCCTGCTTGCCCTCGGTGGTATTGACGATATAGGTGATTTCGCCGTTCTTGATGAGGTCAACGATATGCGGGCGGCCTTCAATCACCTTGTTGACCACATCGCATTCAATGCCGTTGTCGGCCAGCCACTGGGCCGTGCCGCGGGTGGCGACAATCTGGAAGCCGCGCTGGATGAGCTCCCGCGCCACCGGCAGCACGCGCTGCTTGTCCGGGTCGCGCACCGAGATGAACGCCTTGCCTGGTTGCGGCGCGCGGATATTGGCCGCTTCCTCGGCACGGGCAAAAGCCGCGCCGAAGCTGCGCCCGACGCCCATCACTTCGCCGGTGGAGCGCATTTCCGGCCCCAGAATCGGGTCCACGCCCTGGAACTTGGCAAACGGGAATATCGCCTCCTTGACCGAGAAATAATCGGGGATGATTTCCCGGGTAGCGCCCTGCGATGCCAGCGTTTGCCCAGCCATGCAGCGTGCGGCGATTTTCGCCAGCGCCTGGCCGGTGGCCTTGGAGACGAACGGCACGGTGCGCGAGGCACGCGGATTCACTTCCAAAAGATAAATGGTGTGCTTGCCGTCCTCGTCCATCTGGATGGCGAACTGGGTATTCATCAGCCCGACCACGTTCAGCGCCCGGGCCAGTGCCCGTACCTGCTCGCGCAGCTCGTCCTGCACTTGGCGCGGCAGCGAATACGGCGGCAGCGAGCAGGAGGAATCGCCCGAGTGCACCCCGGCTTCCTCGATATGCTCCATCACCCCGCCAATCAGCACATTGCCATCCTGGTCGGCGATGATGTCGATATCCACTTCCACGGCATTGTCGAGGAAGCGATCCAGCAACACCGGCGAGTCGTTGGAGACTTTCACCGCCTCGCGCATGTAGCGCTCAAGGTCGGCATCGGCATGCACGATTTCCATCGCCCGGCCGCCCAGCACATAACTGGGGCGCACCACCAGCGGGTAGCCGATTTCACGCGCCAGCACCAGCGCTTCTTCGGCGCTGCGGGCGGTGCGATTGGGCGGTTGTTTCAACCCCAGATCATCGACCAGTTTCTGGAAGCGCTCGCGGTCTTCAGCCAGGTCAATGGAATCGGGCGAGGTGCCGATAATCGGCGCGCCATTGGCTTCCAGCGCGCGGGCGAGCTTCAGCGGCGTCTGCCCGCCGTACTGGACGATGACGCCCTTGGGTTTTTCCAGCTCGATGATTTCCAGCACGTCCTCAAGCGTCAACGGCTCGAAATACAGGCGGTCGGAGGTGTCATAGTCGGTGCTGACCGTTTCCGGGTTGCAGTTGACCATGATGGTTTCATAGCCATCCTCGCGCAGCGCCAGTGCCGCATGCACGCAGCAGTAATCGAACTCGATGCCCTGGCCGATGCGGTTGGGGCCGCCGCCGAGCACGATGATTTTGTCCTTGTCGCTCGGCGCCGCCTCGCATTCCTCCTCGTAGGTCGAATACATATAGGCAGTGCTGGTGGCGAACTCGCCGGCGCAGGAGTCCACGCGCTTGTACACCGGGCGGATACCGAAGCCACGGCGCAGGGCGCGGATGGCGGCCTCATTGGTATCGCACAGCGCCGCGATGCGGGCATCGGAAAAGCCCATGCGCTTGTAAGCGCGCAAGCTGTCCGCCGAAAGTGCGGCCAGCCCGCCCTGGGCGATGGCCTTCTCGGCGCTGATGATTTCCTCAATCTGGTCCAGGAACCACGGGTCAACGAATGACAGCGCGTGGACGTCTTCTACGCTAAGACCTGCGCGGAAAGCATCGGCCAGATAGAACAGGCGCTCGGGGCCGGGCTCTTTCACCTCACGCTTCAAGCGTGCCAGGCCATCTTCGCTCTGCCAGTCAATGCCGGTCGGGTCAAAGCCGACCTTGCCAGTTTCCAGCCCGCGCAGGGCTTTTTGCATGGACTCCTGAAAATTGCGCCCCATAGCCATCACCTCGCCCACCGATTTCATCTGTGTGGTCAGGCGTGCATCGGTGGTCGGGAATTTTTCAAAGGCAAAACGCGGAATTTTGGTGACCACGTAGTCAATCGAAGGCTCGAAGCTCGCCGGGGTCTGGCCGCCGGTGATGTCGTTTTTCAGCTCATCCAGGGTATAACCCACCGCCAGCTTGGCGGCGATTTTGGCAATCGGAAAACCGGTGGCCTTGGAGGCCAGCGCCGAGGAGCGCGACACCCGCGGGTTCATCTCAATCACCACCACCCGGCCGGTCTTGGCATTGATACCGAACTGCACATTGGAGCCGCCGGTATCCACACCAATTTTGCGCAGCACGGCGATGGAAGCATCGCGCAGGCGCTGGTATTCCTTGTCGGTCAGGGTTTGCGCCGGTGCCACGGTGATGGAGTCGCCGGTATGCACCCCCATCGGGTCGAGGTTTTCAATGCTGCACACGATGATGCAGTTGTCGGCGCGGTCGCGCACCACCTCCATTTCAAACTCTTTCCAGCCCAGCACCGATTCTTCCACCAGAATCTCGTGCACCGGGGAAAGCTCCAGGCCGCGCTTGGCGATTTCTTCAAACTCCTCGCGGTTGTAGGCGATGCCGCCGCCAGTACCGCCGAGGGTAAAACTTGGGCGGATGATGGTCGGGTAGCCCACCTTGGCCTGTATTTCCAGCGCCTCATCAAAGCTGCGCGCCACTTCCGCCTTCGGGCATTCCAGGCCGATGTCTTCCATCGCCACGCGGAACAGCTCGCGGTCTTCGGCCATGCGGATGGCTTCGCGGCTGGCGCCAATCAGCTCCACGCCATAGTTTTCCAGCACACCGTTATCGGCCAGATCCAGCGCACAGTTCAGCGCCGTCTGCCCGCCCATGGTCGGCAACAGCGCATCCGGGCGCTCCTTGGCGATGATCTTTTCTACCGAGCGCCAGTTGATCGGCTCGATATACACCGCATCGGCCATGTTCGGGTCGGTCATGATGGTGGCGGGATTGGAGTTGACCAATACCACGCGATAGCCCTCCTCACGCAGCGCCTTGCAGGCTTGCGCGCCGGAGTAGTCGAACTCACAGGCCTGGCCGATGACAATCGGGCCTGCGCCGATGATGAGGATGGTTTTGATGTCGGTACGTTTGGGCATGGCTCAAAAAGTCCGGGACTCGGAACTCGGGACTCGGGACTCGGCATCGAGTCTTTGACTCAAGGCCTGATGCAGCCGCAGCAGCATCTGTCCCACCCGGTTGCAGGTGGAAAGACATTCCTGAAGCGCCAAGGCGGCTTCGGGAAAGAGTTCAATGGAAAGCAACAATTGTGTTTGAAGCTCGGCACAGGAGCCCTGTGCAATCGAAATAAAACGAAGATAATCCTTTAGGCTGGCACGGGCATTGCCTTCGGCGATATTCGAGGGAATCGAAACCGCCGAGCGCTGCAGTTGCGCACTCAAGCCATAACGTTCTTCGCGTGGAAGCCCTGAGGCAGCCTGATAGACCTGCTTGGCCAAAGCCATCGCCAATTGCCAGACCTCCAGCTCGCGAAAGTGCGAAATGCTCAAGAGCCATGCTCCGAGTCCCGAGTCCCGAGTCCCGAGTCCCGCATCATCCCCACAAACCGGTCAAACAGGCCGTCCACATCATGCGGGCCGGGGCTGGCTTCGGGGTGTCCCTGGAAAGAAAGCGCCGGGGCATCGGTCAGTTCAATGCCTTGGTTGGTGTTATCAAACAGCGAGCGGTGGGTGGGACGGGCATTGGCAGGCAGCGTGGCTTCATCAATGCAGAAGCCATGATTCTGCGCGGTAATCAGCACCCGACCGCTGGCCAGCGCTTGCACCGGGTGGTTGCCGCCATGATGGCCGTGCGGCATTTTCATGGTGTTGGCGCCGACCGCCAGCCCCAGCAACTGGTGCCCAAGGCAAATGCCGTAAACCGGCACGCGGGCGGCAAGCAATTCCTTGATGGCAGCGATGGCGTAATCACAGGGCTCCGGGTCACCCGGGCCATTGGAGAGGAATACGCCATCCGGGTTGATAGCCAACACTTCGGCTGCCGGTGTGGTGGCTGGGAACACATGCACCTCGCAACCACGGTCGGCCAGCATGCGCAGAATATTGGCCTTGACGCCGAAGTCATAGGCCGCAACCTTGAAGCGTTTGGCCGGCTGAGTGAAGGCATTGGCATCCAAATCCAGCGAGCCTTCCGTCCACACATAAGGCTTGGGCGTAGTGACTTCACGCGCCAAGTCCATGCCCTTGAGACCGGGGAACTTGCGCGCCGCTTCAATCGCGGCAGCCTCGTCCACCACTTCGCCCGCCATGATGGCGCCGTTTTGCGCGCCCTTCTCGCGCAGCAGGCGGGTCAGCTTGCGGGTATCAATCCCGGCAATCCCCTGAATACCACGCGCCTTCATCCATTCCGGCAACGACATTTCGCTGCGCCAGTTGCTGGGGCGGCGCGGCACATCGCGCACAATCAAGCCCGCCGACCACACCTTGGCAGCCTCATCATC
This sequence comes from Lysobacteraceae bacterium NML03-0222, assembly GCA_002798195.1. GTDB lineage: Bacteria > Pseudomonadota > Gammaproteobacteria > Xanthomonadales > Xanthomonadaceae > Solilutibacter. Next base: position 114,136 of record NWQM01000016.1, read on the forward strand.
CTGCGCAGTCATGCCGGTATTGCCGATATGCGGATAGGTCAGCGTCACCAACTGACGTGCATAGGAGGGATCGGTGAGGATTTCCTGATAGCCGGTCATGCTGGTGTTGAATACCACCTCACCGACCGACAGGCCGGGCGCACCAATGGAAACGCCCCGGAAGACAGTACCGTCTTCGAGCGCGAGAATTGCTGTATGAGTCACGGGCTTCGCCTTGTATCAGAGCCTGGCCGCCGGGGCTGCCAGAGCGGAAACGGGGTTGCAAAAAACCGCCGAAGTGCGGCTGCAACTTCGGGGGCGGAAGGGGTATAGGCGAGGATGGATTTTAGCCGGATTACCCGGCCAAATCCAGTCCCAAAAGATCGCTTGGCGCATAAAAACCGGCAGGCTTGTCCGCCAGCCACAGCGCTGCCTGCAAGGCGCCGCGGGCAAAAATATCGCGGCTTGTGGCGCGATGAACCAGCTCGATGCGCTCTCCCGCCGCGGCAAATTGCACCCAATGCTCGCCGACAATATCCCCGGCACGGATGGCTGCGTAGTGCGGTGTGGCACCGCCCTTTTCTGCCGCCGCCCCCAGGCTCAGCGCGGTTCCTGAAGGCGCATCTTGTTTTTGCGTATGGTGCATCTCGATGATGTCGCAATCCCAGCCCGGCAAGGCACTGGCAGCCTTGCGCACCAGCTGCTGCAACAAGGCCACGCCGATGCTGAAGTTGCTGGCCCAAAGCACGGGAATCTCAGCCGCAGCCTCGCGCAATGCCGCCTGCTGTTCGGGCGCAAGCCCGGTGGTGCCCGATACCAATGGCCTGCCGCGATCACGCGCCAGCGCCAATGCGGCGTCAAAGCCCTGGGGCAAGCTGAAGTCCAGCAATACATCAAACGCCGGCACAGCGTGCAGCTCACTGGCGGCAAAATACGCCACGCCCTGATTGACCCGCTCCAACGGCTGACGGCGTGATACTGCCAAAGGCGCGGCAAAGCGCTCATCTTCGGCCACCAAGCGCAGCAAGGTCTGCCCCATGCGCCCGTAAGCACCGTGAATGAGCAAAGTGAGCGGCGTGTTCATGACAACTCTCCCATCCATCGCAGGACTCAAAAAATTTCCGGCCATTCCGGCGCTGACACTGTCTTTTCTTTGCGTGGCACGCTGACTTCTGCCAGCGCCTGCCAAACTTTCAGTGCATCCACGGTAGCCGCCACATCATGAACCCGGACGATGGCAGCACCGCGCTCGACCGCCAGAAGATGCGCAGCCACCGAGCCATGCAGGCGTTCCTGCGGGTTGTCGCGCCCGGTGATTTCACCAATGCTGCGCTTGCGTGAAAGCCCGGCCAATAGCGGCACACCCAGCTCGGCAAAGCGCGCAAGCTGTGCCAGCAGTTGCAAGTTGTGCGCTAGTGTTTTGCCAAAGCCAAAGCCCGGGTCCACCACGATTTGCTTGCGGTCGATGCCGGCCATTTCACAGGCAAACATGCGTTCGGCCAGAAACCGATACACTTCAGCGACCACATCCTGATACTGCGGCGCCTGCTGCATGCTGCGCGGCTCACCCTGCATATGCATCAGTATTACCGGCACGCCAAGCCTTGCCGCCATTTCCAGCGCACCTTCGCGGCGCAAGGCATAGACATCATTGATGATGCCCGCACCTGCCGCCACTGCCGCCTGCATCACTTCCGGCTTGGAGGTATCGATACTGATGGGCACATCGACCTGCGCCGCCAATCCTTCAATCACCGGGATGACCCGCTGCAATTCCTCTTGCAACGACACTTCGCCCGCACCGGGACGGGTGGACTCACCGCCAACATCCAGAATATCCGCGCCTTCTGACACCAGCTGCAGGCCATGGGCGATGGCCGCTTGCACATCCTGATGCTGGCCGCCATCGGAAAAAGAATCCGGGGTGACATTGACAATGCCCATCACTTGCGGGCGCTGAAGCTGCAAGGTTTTACCGGCGCAATCGAGTTTGGGGGTGGTATCGAACATCTGCTCTGTGGTCTGTGAATAGCGGTGTAGCTTACCTGCCAGGCTCACCTGCTGCGGCCCGATATCAGCCAGTAGCTGCCTATCACCCAAGCCAGTGCGGCTGCCCAGCCAGCGAGGATATCGCTCGGGTAATGCACGCCCAGGTACACGCGGGAGGCGCCCACCATCGGCACAAAAATCAGCATCGCGGCAATCACCGGCCAACGCATCCGGGTAGGCCAGAAAAGCAGCACCAATACCGCTGCCAGCGCCATCGAGCCCATGGCATGACCGCTGGGAAAGCTCCAGGTCGGCTCGGGCGCGATCGACGGCCATACATCAGGGCGTGCGCGGCTGAAGAGCCGCTTCAATGCCATATTCAGAAGACCCGAACCAGCCAATGCGAGTGCCGCAAATCCGGCTTCCTGCCAGCGCCGCCGCCAGGCCAGCCACAGTACCAACAGCACCGAAGCCGGTACCACGCCCCAGCCATAACCTGCGTCAGCGAAAAACAAAAAGCATTGATCCCACCACGGCGCATGTTGCTGCTCGGCCCAATGCAGCAGCGGCAGATCAAACGGCAGTGCAATGCCTGCGGCCACACAAACGGCAAGCACTGCAAACAACAGCAGGCATAGCCCGGCCAATAGCAGCGGGCGGCGAGCCCAGACAGATGATGGTTTCATGCATGTCTGCGGAGCAGTGCCCGCACCCTCAGATGCCCGCCTGATAGCGTCTGGCAACATAGTCATCAATCAGCGCGATGAATTCGTGGGCGATGTTTTCACCGCGCAAGGTGACGGCTTTCTCGCCATCGATAAATACCGGCGCAGAAGGCGCTTCGCCAGTGCCAGGCAGCGAGATGCCGATATTGGCGTGGCGCGACTCCCCGGGGCCATTGACCACGCAGCCCATCACCGCCAGCGTCATGTTCTCGGCACCGGGATGCTTGATTTTCCACTCCGGCATACGCTCGCGCACATGTGCCTGCACCACCTTGGCCAGCTCCTGGAAGAATTCGCTGGTGGTACGGCCACAGCCCGGGCAGGCGGTCACCATCGGCGTAAAGGCGCGCAGCCCCATGGTTTGCAGCAGTTCCTGGGCGACAATCACTTCCTGGGTGCGCGATTGCCCCGGCTCGGGGGTGAGCGAAATGCGGATGGTGTCGCCAATGCCCTCCTGCAGCAGCACTGCCAGTGCGGCACTGCTGGCGACAATTCCCTTGCTGCCGATACCGGCCTCGGTCAGCCCCAGATGCAGGGCAAAATCGCTGCGCCGCGCCAGATCGCGGTACACCGCAATCAGCTCCTGCACGCCGCTGACCTTGGCACTCAAGATGATGCGATCGCGCCCAAGGCCAAGCTCGACGGCGCGCTCGGCCGAATCCAGCGCGCTGCGAATCAAGGCTTCGCGCAGCACCCGTCCGGCATCCCAAGGCTCGGCGCGTCCGGCATTTTCGTCCATCAATGCAGCTGCAAGGCTTTGGTCGAGCGAGCCCCAGTTGGCGCCGATGCGCACCGGCTTGGCGTACTGGATGGCAAATTCGATGAGCTGGGCAAACTGGGTGTCCTTCTTCTTGCCAAAGCCGACATTGCCGGGATTGATGCGGTATTTCGCCAGCCGCTCGGCACAGGCTGGCTCATTGGCCAGCAAGGTATGGCCGTTGTAATGGAAATCGCCAATCAGCGGCACTTCAATGCCCATCATCGCCAGCTTGTCGGCAATGCGCGGGATGGCGGCGGCGGATTCGGCATTATTGACGGTAAGCCGCACCAGCTCCGAGCCTGCCCGCCACAGCGCCGCCACCTGCTTGACGGTGGCAGCCACATCGGCGGTATCGGTATTGGTCATCGACTGCACCACCACCGGCGCATCGCCGCCCACGCGCACGCCACCAATCTGCACGCTGCGCGTCACATGGCGGGACATCGGGCCAAAGGAAAAAGTCTGGGTCTCATCATTCATACGCGCATTGTAATTGCCCGTATCCTTATCGCCATGCAAACACCCGCTGCCGACCAGATTCTGACCCCATCGCAACTCAACACACTGGCGCGCGGCCTGCTGGAGGACAGCTTCCCGCTGCTCTGGATTGAAGCAGAGCTGGGCAATGTGGCGCGGCCAGCTTCCGGGCATTTGTATTTCAATCTGAAAGATGCCCGCGCCCAGGTGCGGGCGGCAATGTTCCGTGGCCGGGCGGCCAGCTTGCGCTTTGCCCCGCGCGAAGGCCAGAAAGTGCTGGCGCGTGGCAAGCTCACCCTGTACGAGCCACGCGGCGATTACCAAATCATCATCGAGCAGATGGAAGAAGCAGGAGAAGGCGCACTGCGCCGCGCCTTTGAGGCCTTGAAGGCACGACTGCAAGCTGAAGGCCTGTTTGCCGCCGAACGCAAGCGCCCGCTGCCGTTTCTGCCGCGCCGCATTGCGGTACTGACTTCGCCCAGCGGCGCGGTGATACGCGATATCTGCTCGGTGCTCTCGCGCCGCTTTCCGCTCATTGAGCTGGAACTGCTACCCATTCCGGTGCAAGGCGAAGGCGCGGCGGCACACATCACCCAGATGCTGCAACGCGCTCATGCCAGCGGCCGCTACGACCTGCTGCTCTTGGCACGCGGCGGCGGCTCGCTGGAAGATTTATGGGCGTTCAATGACGAGCAACTGGCGCACGCCATTGCCGCCTCGCCCATCCCGGTGGTCAGCGCCATCGGCCATGAAACCGACTTTACCCTGGCCGATTTTGCCGCCGACCTGCGCGCGCCCACGCCTTCGGCCGCGGCCGAGCTGATTGCCCCTGACCAGCAGGCCATTGCCCAGCGCCTAGGCCGTGCCCGGCAGCAGCTGCAAGCCAGGGCGCAACACCAGTTGCAGCAATCCATGCAGCAGCTTGACCATGCCCGCCTGCGGCTGGAAGCGGCCAGCCCAAGCACGCAGCTGCAATTTGCCCAGCTGCGCCAGCAGCAACTATGGCAGCGGCTGCGCAGCGCACTTTCGCAACGGCTGCAAACCGCTTTGCAGCGCACCACACAGGCAGTACGCGCATTGGAAGCCCACGCCCCGGAGCGCCGTCTGGCCTTGCTGGCCACCCGCCAGCAGGCGGTGGGACATCGTCTGCAACAGGCCTGGCAACACAGCTGGCAACGGGCACAGCAGCGCTGCCAATCTGCCGGGCAACGCCTGCAACACCAGCACCCCGGCGCACGGCTGCAATACTGCCAACAGCGCCTTGCGCAGCTGGCACCACGCCCACAGGCTGCCATCGCCCAGCAGCTGCGGCTGCAACAGCAGCAGCTACAGGGACTGGCACGCGCCCTGCATGCCATCAGCCCACTGGCCACACTCGGGCGCGGCTACAGCATCCTGCATAGTGCCGATGGCCGGGTGCTGCGCAGCGTCCACGCCGTGCAACCCGGCGACGCCCTCAACGCCCGCCTTGCCGATGGCACTTTGCAGCTGCAAGTCACCGCCCGCACTCCTTTGGAAGCCTCCTGATGCCCATTGCCTCACACTACCCGCTTTATCTTGCCAACCAGCCGCAGACCACCACCGCGCAGCTGGATGTAGCCGACAAATACACGGGCAAGCACGCCACGCAAACCAGCCTGGCCGATGCGGCCATCATCGAGCGTGCGATTGCCGCGGGTGTGGCCGCACGTTCAAGCATGGCCGAGCTGCCCGCCGATGTGCGCCGCGATGTGCTGCTGCATTGTCTGCGCCGTTTTGAAGAACGTCATGAAGAACTGGCGCAACTGCTGTGCATCGAAGCGGGCAAGCCAATCCGCGATGCCCGCGGCGAAGTCACAAGGCTTGTCGATACCTTCCGCATCGCCGCCGAAGAGGCCACCCGCATCAACGGGCAAACCCTGGAGCTGGCGGTTTCAGCGCGCAGCCGTGGCTATCGGGGCTTTACCCGCTACGTGCCGGTGGGGCTGTGCAGCTTCATCACACCGTTCAATTTCCCGCTGAATCTGGTTGCGCACAAAGTGGCGCCGGCGATTGCCGCAGGCTGCCCGTTCATTTTGAAGCCGTCGAGCAAAACCCCGCTGGGCGCGCTCGTCATCGCCGAGATTTTGGCCGAAACCGAGCTACCGCCGGGCGCCTTCTCCATCCTCCCCTGTCACGATACGGAGGCCGCGCCACTGGTGGAAGACCCGCGCATCGCGCTGTTCTCGTTTACCGGCGGGCCGGTTGGCTGGCAGCTCAAGGCGCGCGCCGGGCGCAAGAAGGTCACCCTGGAACTGGGCGGCAATGCCGCATGTATCGTGGATGCCGAACCCGGCGCCGCGCTCGAACATATCGCCGAACGGCTGATATTCGGAGGCTATTACCAAAGCGGACAAAGCTGCATCAGCGTGCAGCGCGTGCTGGTTCATCAACGTCACTACCCGACGCTGAAAGCCTTGCTCAAGGCGCGACTGGGGCAGCTTGTTGTCGGCAACCCGCATCAGGAAAACACTTTTATCGGCCCCCTGATTGACGAAGCGGCCGCCCGGCGTATTGAAGGCCAAATCACCGAAGCGCTTGAGCATGGCGCAACACTGATTCACGGCGAAGCGCGGCGTGGCAACTTGCTGCCCCCGCAACTTCTGGAAAACGTGCCCACCCATCTGCCGCTGTACCAGCAGGAAGCCTTCGCCCCGGTGATGCTTCTGGAAGCCTTTGAAGACTTTGACGAGGCGCTCGCGCGCGTTAACGCCAGCGATTACGGCCTGCAGGCAGGCGTGTTTACCGCCCGCCTCGACCATACCCTGCGCGCCTGGGACCGGCTGGAAGTGGGCGGCGTCATCATCGGCGATGTGCCCAGCTTCCGCGTCGACAACATGCCCTATGGCGGCGTGAAGGCATCCGGCAGCGGCCGCGAAGGCGTGCGCTCGGCCATCATCGACATGAGCGAAGAACGCTTGCTGGTGCTGCGCGGCTAACACGAAACAACGTCCAGGATGCTTTCCATTCCGCAATAAACCCTACGATGCTGCCGTCGGCAGTGTCGCCGTTCTGCGCTCGCTGCCTCTGGCACGTTGCCACAGGGCTTGGCTGCGGATGCGCCAGTCGTCCAGTACCGCGTAGATGGTGGGCAGGAACAACAGGCTGACCACGGTGGAGAACGCCAGGCCGCCGGCGATGGCGCGTGCCATCGGATAGTAGCTGGGGCCTTCGCCGGCCATGCGGGTATCGCCGATGGCGATCGGAATCATGGCGAGGATGGCGGTGCCCATGGTCATCAGAATCGGCCGCAGGCGCTCGCGGCTGCCGGCCACCAGCGCCTCGGTACGGCTCAAGCCCGCGCGGCGCTGGTTGTTGATGTGCTCAATCATCACGATGCCATTGTTCACCACCACGCCCATCAGCACCAGGATGCCAATCAGCGCCATGATGTTGAAGTCGGTGCCAGTGAGCCAGAACAGCCAATACACGCCAAATACCGAGAACACCACGCCGCTCATGATGGCGCTGGGAAACAGCAGCGACTCGAACACTGCCGCCATCACCACGTAAATCATGATGAGCGCAATGATGAGGTTGAACATCATGCGCTTGCCGGCTTCCTCGCCATCAAAGAAATTGACCGAATCAAAGCTGTAGTGATACCCGGCAGGCCAGGCGACCCTGTCCAGCACGGCCTGCATCGCCTGGCGGGCTTCAGGCGCAGTGCTCTCTGGCGCGGCCTTGGCGCTCAGGGTGAGCGTGGTTTGGCGGTTGGTATGGGTGATGATGTTGGCCGCAGGTTGCGGCTGCATGCTGACCAGCGCTGACAACGGCAGTTCGCGGCCATCCTGCGCCTTCACGGTAAAGGCTTGCAGTGCCTGCCAGGTGGTGTGATTGGCATCGGCAAAGCGCAAGGTGACTGCAACCTCGCTATCGCCCCGGCGCATTTCCCGCAGTGGCTGGCCGCGCAGGGCGATACCGACAAAGCTCGCCACTTCTTGGGCATTGAAGCCAAACGCGGCGGAACGCTCACGGTCCACGCGCAGCAAAAGCTCGGTATTGCGCTCGCCCGTGTCCACTCGGACATCGCGCAATTCGCTGCGGCGCTCAAGCATGGGCAGGATGTCGGCGGCCAGCTCGTTCAAGGTTTGCGTGGAATCGCCCACCAGGCGTACTTCCAGGGTTTGCATCTGCGCCTGTCCGCCCTGCCCGCCTTGCCAGCCCATGCTGAAGGTGGCCATCGCCGACTTGGGCAGATCCTTGCGGATAGCCTCGGTGATTTTGCTGGTGGTCTGCGCATCCACCTCATCGCCCAGATCCAGATGGATACCGGCACCGCCGCCTTCGCCAAACCGGGTGGAGATTTGCTTGATGCCGTAATCCTCGCGCCGTGCTTCCAGATGGGCTTCCAGGCGCAGCATTTCCCGACGCATCTGCGCAAGGCTGTAGGCATCGTTCCACTGAACATTGACATAGGCGCTGCCCGATTCCTCACCGCCGAACATATCGCTCTTGGTTTGACTCATCGGTATCAGGCTCAGCAGCGATACCAGCACGATGACCGCGACCGAAATGCGCCGGTGCGCCAGCGTCCAGCGCAGCAGTTCCTCGTAGCGCAGTTGCAAGCCATGAATCAGGCCGCGGCGCTGTTGCAGTAGCGGCGGGCTTTTCAGCCGCGCGGCCAGCATCGGAATCAGGCTGACGGCAACCAGCCAGGAGGCCAGCAAGGACACGCTGATGGTGAAGGCAATCTGCGCCAGATAAATGGAAATGACATTGCGCTCGCCAAACAGGTTGGGCAGGAACACCATGCAGCTGCTGAGCGTGCCGGCCGAGAGCGCAATGGCCACATGGCGGGTACCGAGCATGGCGGCCAGGCGCGGATGCTGGGGCGTTTTTTCGCGCTCCTGCCAGATTGACTCCACCACCACCACGGCATTGTCCACCAACATGCCGATGGCCAGCAGCAAGCCCATCATCGACAGCACATTGAGGCTCAGCCCGGCGAAATACATGAAGCCCAGCGTCATCACAAAGCAAATCGGGATGGAGAGCGTGACCATCAACGTCGCCGCCCAGTCGCGCAGGAAAAAATACAGCACGATGACCGAAAGCAGCAGGCCGATGGCGCCAGCCTCGGCCAGCGACAGCAGCGACTTCAGCACCGCCTCGCCTTGGTCTTCGACCACGCGCAGATGGATATCCGCCTGTCCGCTTTGCGCATTGATGACGGCGATTTCCGCCTTCACCGCACGCGAGACTTCCACCAGATTGGCATCGCGCTCCTTGAAGACTTCCAGCGTCACCGAAGGCCGACCGTCCAGGCGGCGCTCACTGCGCTGCTCAACCGGCTTCAGCTTGACCTCGGCAATATCGGCAAGCGTGGTGCCGCGCGCATCCAGCCGCAGGCTGCGCAGCGCTTCCAGCGAATGCAGCTCACCCAAGGGCTGTACCCGGAATTTTTGCAGGCCGTTGTCAATTTCACCTGCGGATACGGAAAAATTGACGCGCTGCAACTGCGCGGCCAATGCGTTCAGGCTGATGCCGTGGGCATTCATGCGCTCGGGCGATACCGCGATTTCCACCTCATTGGCCGGGGCGCCGAAGATTTCCACCTTGGCAACACCGGGGATGCGTTGCAGGCGACGCTTGTAGGTGCGCTCGATGCGCTCGTATTCGCCAGTCAAGTCCAGCGTCTGGCTGGACAGGCGCAGGCGCAGCATGGCCTGGTCGGCGCTGGACCATTTGAACACCATGTAGCGGCGGAAATCATCGGGCAAGTCACTGCGTATGGCATCGATGCGCTCGCGCGCCTCGGCACTCGCCAGGGCGATGTCCCGCCCCCAGTCGGAGAACGCCACGAATACCCCGGCGCTTTCCGCGCTGGCATTGCCTTGCAGGCTTTTCACGCCCTTCATGGTGGCCAGCGCTTCTTCTGCCGGGCGCAGCAGGTTGCGCTCGTTCTCCTCCGGGGTGCTGCCGGCATAGGGCAGCATCACGTACAAAAACGGCGCCGAGACATCCGGCATCGCTTCCAGCGGCAGGCGCACGGCGGCAATCAGCCCGACCACCACCATCGACACGAACAGCATGATGGTGGTCACCGGGCGGCGGATGCTGAGCCGGGCCATGCTCATGAGGCGCCTCCTTCCGTCTCAAACGCGTCCGACAGGGCACGGTTTTCCGCATGCTCGCGCTGCGCGCGCGCGGCGTAATCGGCATCGGATTTGCGATCGAGCAGGTCATACATCACCGGGATGACCAGCAGCGTCAGCAAGGTGGAGACAATCAGCCCGCCAATCACGGTGATGGCCATCGGGCTGCGTACTTCCGCGCCCTCACCCATGGCCAGAGCCAGCGGCAGGAAGCCAAACAGGGTGCAGGCGCTGGTCATGACAATCGGCCGCAGGCGCGAGCGCGCGCCCTCCAGCAACGCTTGGCGCTTGGGCAGCCCGGCAATGCGCAACTGGTTGACCCGGTCCACCAGGATGATGGCGTTTTTGGTGACCAGCCCGACCAGCAGAATCAGGCCGATGAATACCACCACCGAAACCGCATGGCCGGTGAGGAACAATGCCAGCACTGCGCCCACCAGCGCCAGCGGGATGGTGAACAAAATCACGAACGGATGCAGCAGCGACTCAAACTGCGAGGCCATCACCAGATACACCAGAAATACCGCCAGTGCGAAGGCAAACAGCAGCGAGCGCAGCGAGCCTTCCAGTTCCTCGCCCTGGCCGCCAATGGCAAGAGCGATGTCTGCACCCAGCGGCTTTTCGGCCACCATGCGCTGTACCTCGGCCATCGCCGTGCCCAGGTCGATGCCGTGCAAATTGGCCGAGACTAGCGCAACCCGTGCCTGGTCGGCGCGATGGATTTCCGAAGGCCCCTGACCTGCCTCCACTTCCGCCACCGCAGAGAGCCGCAGTGGCGTGCCGCTGCCGATATTCACCAGCAGGTTGCGGATATCCTCAACGCTGCTGCGCTGGCCTTGCTCGGCACGCACGCGCACATCAATCTGCCGCTCGCGCAGGTGATAGCGGGTGGCGACTTCACCGCGTATCTGCTTGACCACCGCATCGGCAATCTGCCGGGTGGTCAGCCCCAGTGCCGCGGCACGACTCTGGTCAAAATGTATCCGCACTTCCGGCCAGCCCTGCTCCACCGTGGTTTTGACATCGGTGTAATGCGGATGCGCACGCAGGCGCTCGGCCAAATCCCGTCCGGCCGCTTCCACGCTCTCAAGACTGCTGCCGGAGATTTCGATTTCCAGTGGCGCGGCCAGTGCAAACAGTTCCGGGCGGCTGAAATCAACCGCCACGTCTTTCTGCCCGGCAAGGCTTTGCCGCAGACGCTCGCTCAAACGGCTCTCCAGCGCTGCACTGCCACCGTTTTCCATCACAATGCTGAGCTTAGCAATGTTCTCGCCGCTGTCGGCGGGATTGGCATCGAGCCGCGTGCCACTGCCACTGACCCCGTACAGCGCACGCACGCCCTCGGCTTTGCCATGTTCGGCCTGCAAGCGCTGCAACAGCGCATCGGTTTCGCGCAGCGGCGTGCCCGGCGGCAGTTTCACCGTCATTTCAAAGCGCTCTTGCGCCAGTTGCGGAATCAGGTCGGTGCCCAGGCGCGGCAGCATCCACATGCTGATGGCAAAGGCGATGGCGGCCAGCAACAGCACCTTGCCGGGATGGGCCAAAGCCTTGGGCAGCAATTGCAGATAGCCGTTTTCTGCGCGTGCATAGGGGCGCATCGCCAAATCGCTGGCGCGCTGCATGATGGGCGATAGCAGCCGCACGATGAGCCGCCATGCGCGTACCCACATCCAGGCAAAGGCATAGGCCAGCGCCGGAATCAGCCCCTTGATGCCGCGCCCGGCGAGCACCAACGGCTTGCGCCAACCGCGTACTTCGCGCTGTTCGGCAGGCGGCAATGGCTCGTCCGGAAATTCCAGCGGTGCACGCGCCTTGAGCGAGGAGAGCATCGGTATCAGCGTCATCGACACCACCAGCGAAACGGCGATGGCAATCGCCACGGTCAACGCCTGGTCGCGGAACAATTGCCCGGCGATGCCTTCGACAAACACCAGCGGCAAAAACACCGCGATGGTGGTGAGTGTGGACGCCACCACGGCCAGGCTGACCTCGCGGGTGCCGGCTATCGCCGCCTGCAATACGCCAAGGCCGCGCTCGCGCGCCTTGGCGATGGATTCGAGCACCACGATGGAATCGTCCACCACCAGCCCGGTGGCCAGCGCCAGCCCACCCAGCGACATCACGTTCAGGCTCAAATCCAGCTGCCCCATGAAAAAGAAGGTGGTGATGATGGACACCGGCAGCGACAGCGAAATCACGAAGGTGCTCCAGCCATCGCGCAGGAACAGAAAAATCACCAGCACTGCCAGCGCACCGCCGAGCAGCGCATCAAACTTGACATCGGCGATGGCGTTACGGATGAAGCCGGACTGATCCTCAATGATGGCCAGACTGACATCCTGGGGCAGTTGTTTGCGGATGACAGCCAGCGCCTTTTCGATTTCATCGGCAGTGGCCACGGTATTGGCATCGCCCTCTTTGTAGATGGCAAGCTCCACCGCCTCTTGACCGCCCAAGCGGATAATCGCCTCACGCTCCTTGTAGCCCTGCGTGACCTGTGCCACGTCTTTCAGCCGTACCGGCAGGCCACCACCGGGCGCGGCCTGGCTGCCGCCGGTGGCCGATTGCACCGAAGCGGCTGCCGACATCGCGGCAGCATCACCACTGGCCGCAGCCACGCGCGCCATTTGCGCCGCGGCGCTTTCGGCCTCGCCCCCGCCACTGCGCTGGCTGGTCAGGAGCAGGCTTTCAATATCTTCCACCGTGGCGAACTGGTTGACGGTGCGCACCAGCCAACGCTGGCTGCCATCTTCCAGCCGGCCGCCGGAAAGATTGACGTTTTCCTGTTGCAGGCGGCTGATGACCGTTTCCAGCGGAATATTGAGCGCGGCCAGCCGCTGCGGGTCGATATCCACGCGAATTTCATCTTCCAGCCCCCCGGCAACCTTGACCGAAGCCACGCCCGGCACGGTTTCGAGCTTGCGCTTCAAGTCATCATCGGCATAGCGGCGCAGCCGCGGCAGGCTGCCGCCTGCTTCGCTACTGGAAATCACCAGGCGCATGATTGGCGCAGTGGACGGATTGAAGTGCAGCAGCGTCGGTGGTTTGGCCTCCAACGGCAGTTGCAGCGCTTCCATCTTGTCACGCACTTCCAGGCTGGCCTTGTCCATGTCGGTGCCCCAGGCAAAGGCCAGCACCACATCGCTCTGGCCTGTGCGGGAGACGGATTTGAGCTTGCGCAGGCCGCGCGCCACCCCCACGGCTTCTTCCACCGGCCGGGTAATCAGGGTTTCGATTTCCGCAGGCGCCGCGCCAGTGTATTCGGTGCGAATAGTGAGCGTGGGATAGCTCAAATCCGGCAACAGGTTGACCTTGAGGCCGCTCAGGGCAATCAGACCAAACAACACCAGCGTCAGGGTCGCCATCAGCACGGTGACCCGGCGACGGGTGGAAAATTCCACCCAGTCAAAACCGCTTGCCATTTTCATGCCGTGCCTCCGCTTAGTTATTGGCAGGCTGGGCAGGCGCCGAGGTTTCAGCCTTGGGCGCAGTCGTCGTACCAATCACCTGCACCGGGCTGCCTTCGCGCAGTGCGCTCTTGCCGGCAATCACCACCTGATCGCCCACAGCCAGGCCCTTGCGCACTTCCAGATAGCCATCTTCGCTGTGGCCGGTTTCAATCACCACGCGCTCGGCCTTGCCATCGCGCACCACATATACGCTGGCCTCGCCGCTTTCATCCAGCAACGCACTGCGCGGAATCGCCGGCACCTGCAGGCGCTGCTCGTACTGGATGGACAGCCGCCCGAACATCCCCGGTTGCAGGCTGCCCTCACCGGCAAAACCGGCAATCACCCGGAAGGTGCCGCTGCCTGCGTCCACCACCGGCGCGATGCGCTCCACCTGCCCGGTAAAACTGCGCCCGGGCAGTGCGTCCACGTGCAATACCACCAGCTGGCCTTGCTTGATGCGGTCAATCTCGCGCTCGGGCACATTCAGTGTGGCTTCCAGCCGCGAGGTATCGACAATGCGGAACACCGGCGAGTTGATTTGCACGAAGTTGCCGGGCTTGATCGACTTGCTGGCAATCACCCCGGAAATCGGCGCCTGCACCGTGGTGTAGGACAGCTCCAGCCGCGCCATCTGGTTGGCGGCGCGGGCGTTCTGCAAATCAAAGCGCAATTGGTCGACATCATTGGCACTGACCAATTGCTGCTCGGCCAGTTGCGCCGCGCGGCGGTAATTGGCCTCCAACTTGGCCACCTGAGCATTGGTTTGCGCCACCTGCAGGCTGGCACGCGCGCCATCGAGGCGTGCCAACGGCTGCCCGGCACGCACGGCCTGGCCTTCCTCGGCCAATACCTGCAAAGCCACGCCAGAAGTCTTGGCCGCCACCTGCGCCTCGGCACGCGCCTCCAGCGCGGCCGTGCCGACATGGCTGGCACTCAGGTTGCGGCGCGCCACCGTGGCCGTTTCCACCACCACAGCCTCGGTTTTTGTTTCGGCTTCACCATCCTTGTTGCCCTCTGCCGAAGGCCCTTGCGAACAAGCCGCAAGCGCCAGTGACAGGGCAACGCTCAAAGCCAAAAGACTCGGATGAGAAATACGCTTGCGAAAGGCTGGCATAGGAAAACTCGGCTGTGATGCTCTTGGGTGTTGTACAAGAGTAAATCACCTTTACCCGCTGCAGACAGGTGCCAAAGGTCATGCCCTGCTCATGACTTGGGCTGCAGGGCATCCTGGTCTTCAAACAGCTCCGGTTTGAACGGCACTTCCGGCGGTTTGCGCGCGCGTGCAGGTTGGTCGAATACGCCATCCTTGCCGGGCACAGGCAGACAGCCGCCAATCGCCTGCAAGCTGGAAATCACGCATTCCAGCTCCAGCGTGGTGCCGGGAATCGGAATGCGGATGGACTTCACCCCACGCCTTACCCATTCTTGCAGCAAGGTTTCCGGTGGCCGCCAGATGCCATCGAACATGGTGCCGCGAGTATCCATGCCGGGACGGCGCAGCCATGTGCCTTCGCGGTTTGGATCGGGAAAACGCGGCTTGAAACTGTCATCAGCCAGCCGCGGACGACCATCGGCATCGAAAAGCCCGCCGCCCTGCCTGCCACCTGCGCCTTGTTCGCCACCTCGCGTCTGCCCGGCACGGTTTTGCGCCGCGATGCCCCAATCGTCACCACGCCGGGGCTCTGGCCAAGCGCCGTTCACCGCAGCGCGTTGCGGCCCGACACCCGCCTGTGCCACGCTTTGCCCCGGCTGTGGCGATTTCCCCTGTGCAGCGGGCAACCCGGCAGGACGGGGGGCTGTCGCGGCGCTTGCTGCCGCTGTCAGAGAATTGCGGGTCTGGCTGTCAGGTGCTTGGCTGCTTTCTGCCTGCCCTGTCGGCAAAGCAGGCAAGGGACGCTGCCCCGGCTCGCGCACCGCAATCTGTGGCGCAGCGCTGCCCATGTCCAGCACCGGCATATCGATTGGCGGCATGGGCATAGGCTCGGGGATGGCGCTTTCGGCAGGCATCGCGGCAACGCGTGGCACGGGCGCTACAGCGGCATTGGTGATATTGATGGCGCGCACCTCGGGCAATGGTGCAGGCAATGCCCGCTCTTGCGGCAGACTGGGGCTGCGCAGCTGCGGGCTCGCCGTGGGCATGGTCAGCAGTGGACGCGGTGGCGGCAATTGAAAATTATCAGGCGCTGGCTGCGGGGCGGCGGTCACCTGCAATGGCTGTGGCTCAGGCAAGGGCTGCGCGGCCAGCTGTGGTTGCGATATTTGCGGCAAATTCATGCGGGCAATCGCTGCGGCGGGTACATCGTGCACGATTTCCTGCACTGTGGCCTGATTTTGCCGGGTCGCCACCTGCGTTGCGCTGCGCTGGGTATCGGTACTGGCCGGCATGGCCAAATCGCCATCAGCCGCCTGCTGCCCACCGCCCGCCTCGCTTGGCGTACCAAAGCCGGTGATGCGGATACGCATGCTTTCTTCCTCTGGCTCGGCACGTGTGCCCAGGCGCAGATACAGCGATGCCAGCATGAACAGCACAAAAAACAGATTGACCAGCAGACTGATTGCCATGCCGACCAAACGTTGCGCTGTTGGTGTACGGTTGCGCGCATCCCAGCCCACATCCAGCAAACCACGCCAACGCTGCCAGCGCGTCAGGGCAGGCGGTGGCGGCTCATGCTGCCAAGCGCCGGGCAGATTGGGGCGTGATGCCAAAATCGCCAGCATCTGCGCGCAATCAGGCGCAGGTGCTGCAGGAAAGTTGCCGCCCTTGGCCAGATAGGCCTGCCAGCTCTGCTCGCGCACCGCTTCGTTATCGGTGCGTGCGCTCGGAGAATGCGGCAGGCGGCGCGTCATCGGGCGGTCAAATCAGCTGCGGGGTGCGTAGGGCGCAGCGCCACTGGCGTGATCGGTGGCATCGCGCACCGCCGTGACCCCCGGCACCTTTTCCAGCAAGGTCTTTTCAATCCCTTGCTTGAGGGTGATATCGGCCATGCCGCAGCCATGACAGCCGCCGCCAAAGCGCAGTACCACCACGCCCTCGGCCGTGACCTCTTCCACGCGCACATTGCCACGGTGCATCGCCAGTTGCGGGTTGATTTCGTGCTCCACCACCCACATCACCCGCTCCACCAACGAGGCATCGGCTTGCGGCGCCTTGCCCTTGATATTGGGGGCACGGATTTGCAGTTGGCCGCCAGTGGCACGTGGCTCATAGTCGATGCGCGCGCCATCGAGTGCGCTGGCGCTGGCGGCATCCACCCAAAGGGTGAAGCCTTCGCAATCAATCGCCCATTCATCACCATTGAGGTCATCGGGGCCGGCAAACTCCAGTTGTACATCTGCCTGCGGTGTGCCCGGGTTGACCGCCGACAGGCGCACCCCCAAGTCAGGCAGCGCCTCTTTGGCAAGAATTTTGCGGAAATGGTTCTGTGCAGATTCAGTGATATCGATCATGCGGTTATTCTATCGGCCTTCCGCTGAGCAGAAACTGTTTTTGAAAGACCACATGAACGACCTGATTCCCCTTGCCCAAGCCCATTGCGACCCCAAACACGGCCAGGAACATCGCCTGAGCGAGGCCAGTATCCGCGAGCTGATGCCGCAGTTGCCGGGCTGGGAAATCATCGAAAACGGCCATGTGCTCGCCAAGACTTTCCACTTTGCCGACTATTACCGCACCATGAGCTTTGTCAACGCGCTGGCGCATATGGCTCACCGCGAAGATCATCACCCCGACCTTTCGGTGCATTACAACCGCTGCGTGGTGCATTACTCCACCCACGATGTCGGTGGCCTTTCCGAAAACGACTTCATTTGTGCGGCCAAAGCCGAGGCGCTTTCACAGTAATTGCCGCACCCGACGAAAGCGCCACCGGGCGCTTTCGCTGCACGGCTTGTTCAGGGCAGCGGCCAGCCAAACACGCTGGCAAAGAAAAAATAGGCCATGCCCGCCAGTAACAGCCACAGGCTGATTTTCAGCACCATACTGACCACTTTGACCGCCATCCATAGCATTGCGATGGCGAGCAGGAGCCAAATCCATTCGCTCATGGCTGCCGTGGCGGCGCAGCCACCGGCTCATCGCGCAGCGGCTTGAGCTCCGGGTCAAGGGCAACGCGCTCATCGAACACGAAGCAGCCGCCCTGATAGCCGAAGCCGCCGACTTCTTCAAAATATTTCAGGATGCCGCCTTCGAGCTGCAGCACGTTATCGAGGCCTATCTGATTCATCCACGGCGCGGCTTTTTCGCAGCGGATGCCGCCGGTGCAAAAACTCACCACGGTGGCATCCTGCAACTGCTCGCGGATGGCCTCCACCGCTTCGGGCAAGTCGTTGAAGTTGTCGATCGGCAAGGTCAGCGCATTGGCAAAGGTGCCGTAGCGGATTTCTTCGCGGTTGCGGGTATCGAGCAGCAGCAGCGGTTTGCCGGCATCGTCATGACCGTTCTCAATCCAGCGCGCCAGCGTTTTGGCCTGCACATCCGGGGCACGGTTTTCCCCCACGCCCGCCGGGCGGCCTGCAAATGGCACGATTTCGCGCTTTTGCTTGATTTTCAGCCGGGCAAAGGGCACATGCTGGCTCCAGCTTTCCTTGGCAGTGACTGCCGCAAAGCGTGCGTCCTGGCGCAGCCAGTCCAGAAAGCCGCGCACCTGATCAGGTGCGCCTGCAAGAAACATGTTGATGCCCTCGCCTGCCACCAGAATGGTGCCGCGCAACTCATGCGACTGGCAGGCGCTGCGAAGTGTTGCCGCAAGCGCGGCCACATCATCAATCGGCACGAAGTGATAGGCGGCAATATTCAGAATCACGCTTATTTACCCTGATGATGGTCACGCACGAACTGGTCGAACAGCAATACGCCAAACCCGGTGGCGCCTGCGGGCGAAGTCGGTTTGCCGCCAGACTCAATCCAGGCCATGCCGGCCATGTCCACATGCGCCCACGGTGTGCCACGGGCAACCCATTCACCCAGGAACCAGGCTGCCGTGCCGGAGCTGGGACGGCCGCCGCCATTGCGCATGTCGGCAATGGGTGAAGCCAGCATCGGCCCATAGCTGTCCAAGAGCGGCATGCGCCATACCCAGTTGCCGGAATTCTGGCCGGACTGGTACAGCTGGCTGGCGAGCGCGTCATCGCGGCTGAACAGGCCGGCATAATCATTGCCAAGCGCGGTAACGATGCTGCCAGTCAAGGTGGCGATATCGATGATGACCTTGGGCTTGTCCTGACGCTGCACATACCAGAGCGCATCCACCAACACCATACGGCCTTCGGCATCGGTGCTCATCACCTCGAAGGTTTTGCCCGAGGCGGTGCGAATCACATCCCCGGGACGGTCGGCGGTGCCCGAAGGCATGTTTTCCGCCAGCGCCGCCACCGCCACGGCATTCACCGGCGCACGCCGTCCGGCCAGCGCCAGCACTGCGGCGGTGGAAGCGGCCGCCCCGGCCATGTCGTATTTCATCCGCCACATGCCGTCATTGCCCTTGATGGAAATGCCGCCACTGTCAAAGGTGATGCCCTTGCCGACAAAGGCCAGCGGCGCATCGCCTGCGCGGCCGCCGTTATAGCGCAGCAGCAACATGCGTGGCGGCCGGGCGCTGCCCTGCCCCACGGAGAGCATGCCACCCATGCCGAGCTTTTCCATGGCGGCCACGTCCAGCACTTCCAGCGTCACCGGCAGGCCACGCGCCTGCTCGCGCACGCGTTCCACGAATGATTCGGGGTAGATGGCATTGGCAGGCTCGGTGATGAGGTCACGGGCAAAATTCACTGCCTGGGCAACCGGTTGCCATTCCCGCTGCCACTGCGCCGCCGCTGCGCGCCCTGCCGGGGTGCGAATCAGCACATCGCCCGTGACCGGCTTGCCATTGCTCTTGTATTGGTCGAAACGATATTGACCCAGCGCCACGCCCATCGCCAATTGCGAAGCGGCATCACCCTCGCTACCGCCCCAATACAGATTGACCGGCTGCGCAGAAGCGCTGCTGGCAAAATGCTGCGCCACCGCGCCGCCAACATCGCGCAGGGCAAGCGCATCGGGGCTGTCTTTGCCCATGCCTACCAGCAGCACACGCTCATAGCTGGCAAATCCCGGCAAGTCCAGCTTGCTGCCCTTGCCGCCCTTGAAGCCGGCTGCTGTTGCCGCACGCCGCAATGCGCCCTGGCTGGCAGCATCGAGCGCATCAAAATCACGCCCGGCAAGCCCCTCGGCCACGGCAATCGCCAGCACGCCACGCTCAGGGAAGGCCGCTTCCTCAAACACGATGCTGCGCTGCGCCTTGGCATCAACAGGCAAAAGCAGGGCAAAAGGCAGGGCGAGCGAAACAAACCAAGGCTTCATGAAAACTCCATTCATATCAAGCAAAGACGGCCATGGCCGCGGAACGATTTTGAAGCTGCCCGCACAACACAAGCTGCGCGGGAGCCATTCAAGCGGCCAGAGCAGCCTGTGCGGCATCCAGCACGGCGCCGCTTTCCACCATGCGCACAGCGCTGGCGACATCGGCATCAAGAGCATGGTCGCGCCACATCATCGGCAAATGCCGTCGGATTTCCGCATGCGCCGCAGCCACCGCCTTGCCTGGATGAAATGCCTGGCTTGTCGCCAGCTCTTGGCGCAGCTGCTCGACTTCGGCCAAAAACACGGCACGGTTATCGGCCTCGGGCAGCGGCATGCCACGCACCTTGCGGGCAAACTGCCCGGCATCGCCGTTCCGGGCCAGTTCGCAGGCGGCATTGATCATGGCGATGCGCAAGTCCAGCGCCTGTGCGGCAGTGGCCAGCTCCAGTCCCAGCACCTTGGCCAAATCCCGGGTCATGGCAAGCACATGACGCGCCTCATTGGCGCCCATCGACACATGGTCTTCGGCATTGGCACTGGTCGGCACCGAATACACCGCAGCGGGCATGGCGCGCGATGCCAGGTCGTTGACGATGGCCGCACAGCTGTACTGCACGATCATGTAGCCCGATTCGGTGCCATCCTCGTTGCCAATCAGGAACGCCGGTAAGCCGTCGTTGGTGGCCGGGTCCACCAGTTTGTTGGTACGCCGCTCGCTGATGGAAGCCAGCACCGGAATCGCCGCTTTCAGATAGCTCATCGCCAGCGCCAACGGCATGCCGTGGAAGTGACCTGCGGAAATCACCTGTTGCTCGACATGCTCGGCATTGGCATCGGGGAATACCAATGGGTTGTCGGTCACCGCGTTCAGCTCGATGTCCAGAACACGCGCGGCCTGCGCCAGTGCATCGCGCACTGCACCATGCACCTGCGGGATGCAGCGCAGTGAGTAGCTGTCCTGCGGCTGATGCTTCTTGCCGCCGCGGAAGGGCTTGAAGCGCTGATAGAACTTTTCGCGGCCATGCCGCTGTGTATCCGGCACCCAATCCCAGCTGATATCGAAGCTCAGCGCCTGCAACTCGGCACTGTCCCAGCTTTCCGGCTGCCAGGTTTTGAAGCTCGGCACCAGATGGTAGGGAATATCGGCAAGCCTTGAGCCTTGCAGCAGGCGACGCAGATTGCCCGCCACCTGCACCTGCCCCGGATGCGGGCGCAGGTCATGGACTTCCGGCGCAAAGGCGCCAAGCCGTCCGGCAAAGGCTTCGATGGTCATGGCCGCAGCCAGATCAGCGGTATCGAGCAGTTTTTCCATGCGCTCAACGGCCAGCACGCCGGTGGCCAGCATCTGCGCGGTGCCATTATTGAGCGCCAAGCCTTCCTTATGCGTCAGCTTTACCGGCGCAAGCCCGGCGCGCTTGAGCGCCTCGCCGCCGGGCATACGCTCACCCTGATAGAAGGCTTCGCCGCCACCAAGCAGCACAATCGCCAGATGTGAAAGTGGTGCCAAATCTCCCGATGCGCCCACCGAGCCCAGCTGCGGCACGACCGGCACCACGCCGGCATTGAGCATCGCCGCCAGGGCTTGCAGGGTTTGCACGCGAATCCCGGAATGACCGCGCAGCAGGGTATTGATGCGGATGCCGAGCATCGCCCGCACCACTTCCGGAGCAAACGGCTCCCCTACGCATACCGCATGGGTGATGATGAGATTGCGCTGCAATTCTTCATGCAGCGAGCCTTCATCATTGCCCGGTCGCGTGCGACGCGCGCCCAACAGCTTGTCGGCATTGCTGCCAAAGCCGGTGGAAACCCCGTAAATCGGCTCCTCGCGGCGCACTTGCTCTGCCAGAAACTCGGCCGCCTTGGCCACTTTCTGCAGCGCGTTTTCATCCAGCGTGACCGGCGCGCCTTCAGCAATCTTCACAAGGCTTGCGCGATCCAGCGAATGGCCGTCCAAATGGATGGCGGTTGCACTCATGTATTTTTCTCCCGTTTCTGTTGCAGCCAGGCCACGGCCTCGCCAAGAATCACCGTCTGCTGCTCACCGCTTGCCAGGTCTTTCAAGGTGACGGTGCCCTCTGCGCGCTCGCTTTCACCACGCAGCGCCACGAAGCGAATCCCGGCGCGGTCGGCATACTGGAACTGACGGGCGATTTTTTTCGCTTCCATCTGCGTTTCCACATTCAGCCCGGCTTCGCGCAAGGCTTGCGAAAACGCCAATGCGTCGGCAAAGCCGGCCTCGTCCATCAACCCGACCAACACATCCACCGAGCTATCGGCTGCACTCACGATACCGGCCTCGCGCAACTGCCAGAACAGGCGGCTAAGACCAATGGAAATGCCCACGCCCGGCAGGCGCGATTTGCTGTAGTGGCTGGCCAGGTTCTCGTAACGTCCCCCGGAGCAAATCGAGCCGATTTGCGGGTGCGCATTCAATTGCGTTTCGTAAACGATGCCGGTGTAGTAGTCCAGCCCACGTGCAATGGAAAGATTGATGGCATAGCGCGACTCGGGAATCCCCATCGCCCGCAACTGCTCCAGCGTGGCCACAAGCTCGGCACGCCCTTGCTCAAACTGAGCACTGCCCTCGCCCAATGCCGCCAGTTTTTCCAGTGCATCGGCATGGCCTGCCGAGCGCACCCGTGAGAACGCCAGCAGCCGGTCAGCCACGTCCGCGCTCAACGCAAAGCCCTCTGCCATCAGCGTCTGCCGCACTGCCTCCTCGCCGCGCTTGTCCAGCTTGTCCAGCTCACGTAGCACCGTATCCTGTTGTGCATCGGCAATGCCAAGCCCTTCAAAAAAGCCGCGCAGCAGCTTGCGGTGATTGAGCCAAATGGTGAACTCGCCAATGGCAAGACGCTCGAATACTGCGTTGATGACCGCCGGAATCTCGGCATCAAAGCGCGGTGAGAGGCTGTCCTTGCCAATCACGTCGATATCGCACTGATAAAACTCGCGGAAACGCCCGCGCTGCGCACGTTCACCACGATACACGCGCTGCATCTGATAGCGACGGAACGGAAACGCCAGTTCGTGCTCGTGCTCGGCTACATAGCGTGCCAGCGGCACGGTCAAATCAAAGCGCAGCGCCAGCTCCGGCAAGCTGGCCTCGTTGCCCGGCTCACGGGATTTTTCCAGCGCACCGGTGGACTGGGCGAAATACACCTGGCGTTCGGTTTCGCCGCCGGTTTTGGTCAACAGCACCTCGGTCAACTCGAACACCGGCGTTTCCACCGGCAGAAAACCGAACGATTCATAAGTATTGCGGATGATGTCCAGCATGCGCTGGAAGGCGATTTGCTCGCGCGGCAGCAATTCCATCACGCCGGGCGGGGTGCGGGGCTTGATCAAGATGGCCTCGATGGTTGAAACAAGCCGACTAGTTTAAGAGCCTGCCGCCCACCCGCAAGCCCGATAAACAGACAAAAAACAAAAAACTTCACATCAGTGCTTGCACAACGGCAAATCCATCCCTATACTGCGCCCCTCGCAATTCGGGGTGTAGCTCAGTCTGGTAGAGCGCTACGTTCGGGACGTAGAGGTCGTAGGTTCGAATCCTGTCTCCCCGACCAATCCAAAAACCTGAAAAACATCTGTTTTTCAGGTTTTTTTGTGCCTGATAGTCAAACCCTTTGCGGCCATCTGCCCATTCTTCAACACCGATACTGGGTCTGATTACCCTAGGCAGATACAGAATCCATCCACTATGCTTGCCGCTTTCCTCCGCTCGTGAAAGCCATGCCACAAATCGCCTCGCAACTGGATGCCCGTTCTGCCGATTTCATTGCCAATGCCGAATATCACCGCAGCCTGACGGCCGAGCTGCATCAGCGGCTTGCACGCGCGGCGCTGGGCGGTGGTGAGGCCGCACGCGCCAAACATACTGCACGCGGAAAATTGCTGGCACGTGAGCGCATCGACGCTCTGCTCGACCCTGGCAGCCCGTTTCTGGAGCTCAATGCACTGGCTGCCGAGGGCATGTATGGCGATGCTGCACCGGCAGCCGGGGTGGTGACCGGCATTGGCCGCATCTGCGGGCAGGAATGCGTGATTGTCGCCAACGACGCCACGGTCAAGGGCGGGACTTACTTTCCGATGACGGTGAAAAAACACCTGCGCGCGCAGGAAATCGCCCGTGAAAACCGCCTGCCCTGCATCTATCTGGTGGACTCGGGCGGTGCATTCCTGCCGTTGCAGGACGAGGTCTTCCCGGACAAGGAGCATTTTGGCCGTATCTTCTACAACCAGGCACGGATGAGTGCGGAGAACATCCCGCAAATCGCGGTGGTGATGGGAAGCTGTACCGCAGGCGGCGCCTATGTGCCAGCAATGTGCGATGAGAGCATCATCGTCAAGGAACAGGGCACCATCTTTCTCGGCGGCCCGCCGCTGGTGAAGGCCGCCACCGGCGAAGTGGTGGATGCCGAGGAACTGGGCGGCGCCGATGTGCATACCCGCGTTTCCGGGGTGGCCGACCATTTCGCCGAGGACGACCATCATGCGCTGGCCATCGCCCGCGATGTGGTGGCAAACCTCAACCGCAGCACACAACGGCCACTCGCCCTCAAGCCGAGCATCGAGCCGCTGTATCCGGCCGAGGAGCTGTACGGCATCGTGCCGCAGGATGCACGCAAACCGTTCGATATTCGCGAAGTCATCGCCCGCATTGTCGATGGCAGCGAATTTCAGGAGTTCAAGGCGCGCTACGGCAAGACTCTGGTATGCGGCTTTGCACATATCCACGGCTGCCCGGTGGGCATCGTTGCCAATAACGGCATCCTGTTTTCCGAAAGTGCACTCAAAGGCGCGCACTTCATCGAATTGTGCAATCAGCGCAGTATCCCGCTGCTGTTCTTGCAGAACATCACCGGCTTCATGGTCGGCAAAAAGTACGAAAACGCCGGCATCGCCCGTGACGGTGCCAAGATGGTGACCGCCGTGGCCTGCTCCAGCGTGCCGAAATTCACCGTGGTGATTGGCGGCAGCTTTGGCGCGGGCAATTACGCCATGTGCGGGCGTGCCTATGGCGGGCGCTTCTTGTGGATGTGGCCCAATGCGCGCATTAGTGTAATGGGCGGCGAGCAGGCCGCCAGCGTGCTCGC
Organism: Lysobacteraceae bacterium NML03-0222; assembly: GCA_002798195.1. Lineage (GTDB taxonomy): Bacteria > Pseudomonadota > Gammaproteobacteria > Xanthomonadales > Xanthomonadaceae > Solilutibacter. The sequence continues at coordinate 139,073 of NWQM01000016.1, forward strand.
CACCGTACGCCGTGACGGCATCGAGGCGCGAGGCGGGCAGTGGAGCGCGGAGGAGGAGGACGCCTTCAAGGCACCCATCCGCCAGCAATACGAAGACCAGGGCAATCCCTATTACGCCACTGCAAGGCTGTGGGATGACGGCATCATCGACCCAGCCGATACCCGCCGGGTGCTGGGACTGGCGCTGGCGGCCAGCCTCAATGCACCGATTGAACCGGCGCGCTTTGGCGTATTCCGCATGTAAGCCTCCGTTCCACCAAACCGGCGCGTACAGTGGGCAAGGCCGCGGCTGCGTGATAACTTGCCCCTTCCCGCAGCCTGGCTGCTCGCAGTGAGAGAGAAATCATCATGGTGAGTTGGAGAGATCCCGGCAACAGCGCCAAAAAGGACAAGGACATCGCAGACTTCCCAAGCGATGCCGTCACGACCCCGTTTATCGCGCCACAACCGCAGCCTACACGCGAAGCCACACCGACTCCGGTAGCGGCCAATAACAGCCTTCCTGGCAAGGAATCGGTGATTGCTGCCGACCTCAGTATCGAAGGCAAGATTGAAGGCAGCGGCCATGTGCGCATCGCCGGCAAATTCAAGGGCGATGTCAATGTCAAAGGCGACTTGACCATTGAGCCGGGCGCCAAACTCAATGGCAGCGTCCGCGCGGAGAAAGTCACCCTCTCGGGTGATCTGGAAGGCAATATCGAGTCCGCACGCCGGGTGGACTTGCAGGCCTCCAGCGTGATGCAGGGCGACATCAAAGCCGAGGACCTGACCATCGCTTCCGGTGCCCGCCTGCGCGGCCATGTCGAATGCGGCAGCTGGGATGGCAAAAATACCAAGGCAGAGAGCAAATCTGCCGAAAGCAAGCCGCAGGCCGTCGGCAAGGAAGCCAACGCTACGGTATGAGCAGCCTCTTGGGGCGCGGCAAACATGCCGACGTGGGCGCAACCCGTAGCTGCCCGCATTGCCGCGCCACCATTCTCGCCAGCGCTTCGATTTGCCCGCAATGCAAAGGGCATTTGCGTTTTGATGCCATGCCCGAACGCAAAGTGTTGGCCTCGCCGCTGAAAATCGAAGGCAGCCTGCCAGGCCCGGCGCCAGGCGAGGCCTGGGAATATTCAATGGTGGCGGTGGTCAAGAACGAGCGCGGCGAGGAAATCGCCCGCCATGTGGTCGGCGTGGGTGCGATGCATCCGGGCGAAACCCGTACTTTTTCGCTGCATGTGGACTTGGTGGCCAGCACCCGGATGCGTGCGCGCTGACTTTCCAGGCTCTGGCAAGGCAGTGGAAATCAGCCTGTCCTTCTGCACAAGCGTGACGCGGTTGCAAAATCTTCTGGGTTTTCGATGTTTGTTCAATGCCGGGATATGCGCCCCGCTACGCGGGGTTCCCGGCGTTCCTCGCGCCCAATGGCGGCAGGGCAAACTCGCATCGCTGCGCGCTGCTCAAACATGCCCTGCCTGCTCCCATGGGGCGCTGCGGTACTCGGCGCGTCCGAACAGGGCAAAGTCAAAAGCAGCTGTCATTCTGCACCCAGGGTGACGGGATGTGGATACGACTTCGCGCGGAATAATCAAGGCGAAGTACAGCTACGCGCAAGATGAGGAGTGCGGCCTCTCATGCAGTGCAGGAAGATTGGCCGAATCTGCTTTTCTTGATGCCGCATACATCAAGCCGCTGCCCGGCACCGTTATCATTGCCGCTTGTTTCGTTTCGAGAAAGCCGCATGAGCGATGCCATGAAACTGCTGCGTGAAGGCGCGGTTGCGCGTCTGCGCCTGACCCGCCCTGCCCTGCACAATGCCTTTGATGCCGGGTTGATTGCCGACCTCACCGCCGCGCTGCGCCAGCTTGCCGCGGATGCCAGCGTGCGCGTGGTGATACTGGAAGGCGAAGGCGCGTCGTTCTCTGCCGGTGCCGACCTCAACTGGATGCGCAGCATGGCGCAGATGAGCGAAGCGCAAAACCGTGAAGACTCGCTGGCACTGGCAACACTGATGCGTACCCTGAACGAGCTGCCCAAGCCGACCATCGCCCGCGTGCATGGCGCCGCCTTTGGCGGTGGTGTCGGGCTGGTGGCCTGCTGCGATATCGCCATCGGCGTGCCGGAAGCGAAATTCGGCCTGACCGAAAGCCGCCTTGGCCTCTTGCCTGCGGTGATTTCCCCGTATGTGGTGGAAGCCATCGGCGCCCGTGCGGCGCGGCGTTATTTCGCCACCGCCGAAATCTTCGATGCGGCCGAAGCCCTGCGTCTTGGGCTTTTGCATCAGGTGGTCGAAGCCGATGCGCTGGACGCGGCCATCAACCAGCAAATCGCCCTGCTGCTGAAGGCCGGCCCGCATGCCAGCGCCAGCGCCAAGCAACTGGTGCGCGATGTGCTGGCACATACCGATAGCGCAGCGCAGGATGCTGACAATGCCGCGCTGATTGCCCGCCTGCGGGTATCGCCCGAAGGTCAGGAAGGCATCGGCGCCTTTCTGGAAAAACGCCCTGCTGCCTGGACGCAACACTGACTGGAATGCCCATGTTCGACAAAATCCTGATTGCCAACCGTGGCGAAATCGCCTGCCGCATCATCCGCACTGCCCGCCGCCTTGGCATCCGCACCGTGGCGGTATATTCCGAGGCCGATGCCAATGCCCAGCATGTGCGCCAGGCAGATGAAGCCTGGCCGATTGGCGGCTCACGCCCGCAGGAGAGCTATCTGCGTGGCGAGATGATTCTGGATGTCGCCCGCAAGGCAGGCGCGCAGGCCATCCACCCCGGCTATGGTTTTTTGTCGGAAAACGCCGATTTTGCCGATGCAGTGGAAGCGGCCGGGCTGGTGTTCATCGGCCCCAAGGCCGCCAGTATGCGCAAGATGGGCAGCAAGGCTGGCGCCAAGGAGCTGATGCAGGCTGCCGGTGTGCCGGTGGTGCCGGGCTATACCGGCGAAGACCAGACCCCCGCCCGCTTGCAGCAGGAAGCCGACCGCATCGGTTATCCGCTGATGATCAAGGCCGCGCACGGCGGCGGCGGCAAGGGCATGCGCATCGTGCGCAGCCAGGCCGAATTTTTGGCAAACCTTGAAAGCTGCCAGCGCGAGGCCGCCAATGCTTTTGGCCGCGACCGCGTGCTCCTGGAGCGCTATATCGAAAAACCGCGGCATATCGAAATCCAGATTTTCGGCGATGCCCACGGCGAGGTTATCCACCTCAACGAGCGCGAATGCTCCGCCCAGCGCCGCTACCAGAAAGTGCTGGAAGAATCGCCCTCGCCGTTCCTCACCCCGGAATTGCGTCAGGCAATGGGTGCGGCCGCAGTCGCCGCCGGTCGGGCGATTGATTACCAAAATGCCGGCACGGTGGAATTCATCGTCGGCCAGGACGGGCAGTTCTACTTCATGGAAATCAATACCCGCCTGCAAGTCGAACACCCGGTGACTGAGCTGGTCACCGGGCTGGACTTGGTGGAATGGCAGTTGCGCGTGGCCGCCGGTGAAAAGCTGCCACGCAGCCAGCAAAACATCTACAGCCATGGTCACGCCATCGAAGTGCGGCTGTATGCCGAAGACCCGGAAGCGGGCTTCCTGCCCGGCTCCGGCAAGCTGACCCAGCTGACCCTGCCGGAATTCATGCCGGATGTGCGCATTGATTCGGGCGTGGTCGCAGGCGATACCGTCACCATCTTCTACGACCCGATGATTGCCAAGCTGATTGTCTATGGTCAGGACCGCAGGCAGGCGCTGGTGCGTCTGGGCGCGGCGCTGGCCGCCTGCGACATTGAAGGCCCCAAATCCAATATCGGCTTTCTTGAGCGCCTGATTCGGCACCCGGCCGTGGTCAATGGCGAAATCGACACCGGCTATCTGGATCGCCATCTGGACGAATTCATTGGCAGCACGCACGCTCAAACCGAAGATACCCGGCTGCGCGCCATCGCCGCGGTCGCCCTGCGCCTGCAAGAAGCCAGCGCTCCGGCACGGCAAGCAGCTTCACCGTGGGAAGTGGCCGATGGCTGGCGGCTGGATGGACAGGGCGCATCGCCCCTGCGCCTGCAACACGGCAAGGCCGATATCCGTCTTGCCATCGCAGGCCATGGCGGCAACTACCGGGTGATTGAGGGTGAAACCACCACCACTTTCGAGGGTATGCGCCTTGAAGGCGGCGTGCTGAGCGGCCGCATCGACGGACGAGCACAGCGCCTTGAAGTGCGTATCCAGGACGCGCGCATCCGCCTGCACGATGGCGAACGCCGCCACCTGCTTGCCCGCCTGCCCCTGCACCGGCTGGAAGACGAAGCCGACAGCCATGCCGATGACCGCATCCGCGCGCCCATGCCCGGCCGCGTGGTGCTGGTGCCCAGCCGCCCCGGCCAAAAAATACAGGCCGGCGACACCGTGCTGGTGATGGAAGCGATGAAGATGGAGCTGGTACTCAAAGCCCCGCGTGATGGCGTGATTGCCGAGCTGCGCGTAAAAGAAGGCGATTTTGTCGAAGCCGATGCCGTACTTGCCACCTTGGAAGCATGAGATGAGCCAGCCCAACCACGTCCGTATTGTTGAAGTCGGCCCGCGCGATGGCCTGCAAAACGAAAAGACCTTCATCGCCACCGCCGACAAAATCGAGCTGATCAACCGCCTGTCACAAACTGGCCTGAAAACCATCGAGGCCACCAGCTTCGTCAGCCCGAAATGGGTGCCGCAGATGGCCGATGCCGCCGAAGTGTTTGCCGGTATCGAAAAACATCCCGACATCAGCTACCCGGTACTCACCCCCAATCTGCAAGGCTATGAGCGTGCCAAAGCGGTTGGTGCCAAAGAAGTGGCCGTGTTCACCGCTGCCTCGGAAACCTTCAACCGCAAGAACACCAATGCCGGGATTGACGAATCCTTGCAGCGCTTCGCCCCGATACTGGAAGCGGCACGCGCCGACGGCATCAAAGTGCGCGGCTATGTCTCCACCGTGCTCGGCTGCCCGTATCAGGGCGAAGTGCCGCTGGAAGATGTGGTACGTGTTGCCCGCGCCCTGCACCAGATGGGCTGCTACGAGATTTCACTCGGCGACACCATCGGCGTTGGCACCCCCGGCAAAGCACGCGCCATGCTGCGCGCGGTGAGTGAGGCCGTACCGATGAGCGCTCTTGCCATCCACTTCCACGACACCTACGGCCAGGCACTGGCCAATATCCTCGCCTGTCTGGAAGAAGGCGTGGCCGTGGTCGATGCTGCGGTATCCGGCACCGGCGGCTGCCCCTATGCCAAGGGTGCCAGCGGCAATGTCGCCAGCGAAGACGTGGTGTACATGCTGCATGGCTTGGGCGTGGAAACCGGCATCGACCTCGACCGCCTGGTTGAAACCGGACAGTGGCTTGCCGGGAAACTCGGCCGCACCACCAGCAGCAAGGTGACGTACGCACGCAGTGCGGCATAAACCTTTCCATGCAATTCAATCGCTACGTTTTTGATTGCTATCTCGCCACCGAAGCTGGCCAGAAAGCCCTGGCCTTCTTCACGCAACTACCGAAGCTGGTTGAGCAGCGTCAGGCGCAAACCCTGCGCGACTTTCTTGCAGTGCGACTGCCTTCCACTCAGCCCTTGGAATACTGGCAAGAGCAAATCGAGCTGGCCGCAGATTGGACGCTGGCAGAAACGGAGGAAAACTCCCCCGCCCGCGATGCGTCGGTTGAAGCATCGGCCAATATTGATGAAGCCATCGACGGCTATCTCGACTTCATCGACGACTTGATTGACGAAGGCGAATGGCCACCACGAGACCTGCTGACCTTCATCCCCGGGCTTTCCTTGTTTGTGCAGCACTTGGACAGGGATTTTTTCGGGTATCCGGAACTGTAATGCCCCCCTTTCTACACAGGTCAGGCTGCTAAAGCATAAGCCTCGGTGGGGGTTTTCATGCCGAGCGCCTGATGCGGGCGTCGGTGATTGTAGAACTGGATCCAGTCGCCCAGCACACGCATGGCATGCTGCTGACTCTCAAAGCGATGACGGTGTACGCATTGCTCCTTGAGGGTACGGATGAGGCGTTCCACCATGCCGTTTTGCTGGGGGCAATGCGGGGTGATGAACTCTTGCTGCAAGCCATAGCTGCGTACCAGCCGCGTGTAATCGCGGCTGGTGAAGACCAGGCCGTTGTCCGAACGCAGCAGGAACGGCTCAGGCACACGCCCGAGCGTGCCATAGCGGGCAATCAGTGCCTGCTCGCGGTACTGGCCTTGCCGCTGCGTGAGAGATGCCAGCCCAGCAGTTGCCGGGTATGGCAATCGATAACAAGTGCCAACGTCAGCCAGCCATCACGTCCTCCCCATACCCGACACAGGTCGGTCGCCCAACGCGGGTCGGGGGCAGTCGCGACCGAAGGCAGCGCCTGGATACGTGGCCGTCGTCCCACTGTAATGACCCACTGATTTCCTGCTCAGGTGTTACCTTCACTAGAGGAGACACCCAATGAGTGCAGTCATGGACGAAGAAATCAAACGTTGGACAGCGCGGCGCAAGTCTGCGCTGGTGCTTGAGATCATCCAGGGCAAGACGACGGTGGCCGAGGCAAGTCGTCAATTTGACCTGACTCCGGCAGAGATTGAGGCTTGGGTAGAGGACGGCAAGCGTGGCATGGAGAATGCCTTGCGCGCCAAGCCCGAGGACGTTCGCCAGCAGTACGAGCGCCAGATCAAGGAATTGCAGGAAGCCATGCTGGAGCTGCGCGCCCGAAAAAAGCTGGACGCCCTGCTGGGCACGGACGAGACCTGATGGTCACGATCCAGCAGGGGCTTCGGGAAGATGGTTTTGAAGTGTCGATGGTCAAGCTGTGCCGCTGGTTCGGCGTGGCCAGGCGTAGTGTGTACTACCGGCCAACCAAGGCGGCACCGAAGGTCAATCCTGCCTTGGCCAAACCGATCAAGGCACTGATTGAGGCCGAGCCGTCGTTCGGTTATCGCACCGTGGCCGGTTTGCTTGGGATGAACAAGAACACGGTGCAACGCATCTTCCAGCTCAAGGGCTGGCAGGTGCGCAAGCGTGCAGTGGGACGACGGCCACGTATCCAGGCGCTGCCTTCGGTCGCGACTGCCCCCGACCCGCGTTGGGCGACCGACCTGTGTCGGGTATGGGGAGGACGTGATGGCTGGCTGACGTTGGCACTTGTTATCGATTGCCATACCCGGCAACTGCTGGGCTGGCATCTCTCACGCAGCGGCAAGGCCAGTACCGCGGTGGCAGCATTGGAGCAGGCACTGATTGCCCGCTATGGCACGCTCGGGCGTGTGCCTGAGCCGTTCCTGCTGCGTTCGGACAACGGCCTGGTCTTCACCAGCCGCGACTACACGCGGCTGGTTCGCAGCTACGGACTTCAACAGGAATTCATCACCCCGCATTGCCCCCAGCAAAACGGCATGGTGGAACGCCTCATCCGTACCCTCAAGGAGCAATGCGTACACCGTCATCGCTTTGAGAGTCAGCAGCATGCCATGCGTGTGCTGGGCGACTGGATCCAGTTCTACAATCACCGACGCCCGCATCAGGCGCTCGGTATGAAAACACCCGCTGAAGCGTATGCTTTAGCAGCATGACCTGTGCAGAAAGGGGTGGGTCATTACAGCAATCCTATGCACAGGCTTAGCCCCTTCACGCCATTAATGTTCTGTATCCTGCTCTGCAGCTGCTGCCTTGGCCGCTTCACGCTGCTGGCGTCTGGCCAATCTGCGTGCCGCCCTGCGTTGCAGTCGTTCAAGTTGCTTCTGATCCGCCAGGGTGTTGGCACGCAGATAGCTGGCAATGGGCTCGCCAAAGTCTTCGGCCACAGTCAGCTTGGGAACCGGTTTGCCCGGTTGACCTGCTTGGGCAATTTCCTTGGGCCAGCGCACCGGCCAGCACAGCAGCAAGGATAGCCAGTGGCATACTGCGTGTAACAGCATCAGCGGTGAGAGTACCAGCCCAAACAGCAGGGCATAGGCTTGTCCGCCACGACGCCAGACCGGCGCCATAAAGTTCAGTACCGCACGTATTGATGCCCACGGCCAGGGAAATAATGGGCGCAAACGCTTGGGCTTGGGAACGGCGTCTGGCCCTTCTTCCATGTAACGGCGGATGTATTCCCACAAGCCCATCACTTGCAGATTGCCATCCATTGGCTCACCCAGAAAAGCCGATTCGTCATAACCTGCGCCACTCAATTCCGCAGGCCAGGCCACAATCAGCGATTCGCCGATCACGCTGGCATCCGGCAGGTCTGGATTAATGCCCGCATAGGTATGCTCCCAGGGCATCACCACTAGCCCACCGGCAAACTTGGGGCGATGGATATACACCTGACGAGTCTTGCGGTTAAAGCGCACGATAATATGGCGCTGGGTAAATATCTCCGTTCGGGCAAAAGGCAAGAGGAACTTATAAATAAAAAACAAATAACCAACCACCACTACACACATTAATAATACAGCAAGTTTATCACTAACCTTAGCAATTTCTGCATCAACAAAAAAATCTCGATTAACTGCCTCTATAGCCAAATCCGCCATCCCCCCCCCCAACCCCACACCAAACACCAAAAACAAAAACGTCATCAGCCCCCGCTTTTCTTCCAGCGGCGCCCCACGTACATCGATAAAAGTGTCATTGAAGCGGTACAGCGCATGGGCATCGACCGGGGTAACCTCTACCCGGTTATGGACACCCCATTTTTTATCCTCATCAGGCAGCGCCGGCTCGGTCAGCTGCCGGTAGGCTTTATCCCCCAATTCCTTGCGGGTATTGGCCTCCCGCTCCGCACGCTGCGCCGGGCTTTCGGTGCGGATTTTCCAACCCTCTCGTTCAAAAAAATACATCAGTCCTCCGTCTTCACCACCGCGTACAGCGCTGCCAGTTCTTCGCCCATATCCTTATAGCCGTCTGCCTGCTTGTTGCGCCGGAAGACACTCTTCTGGCACCAACGCTTATAGGCATCCGGAGTCAAAACCATAATCACCACGGTTAACGCCAGGCCAGCCCAACCCAGCCGTGCACCCCAGACACGGAAGCTCGCAAGCAAGCGACTATTCCCAGCCAGCCAGGTCGACCAACGATTGGCATAGGACAAGGCGGTACGCATAACCCCCCAGGTCGAGCGCTCCATGGCGTACTTCAAATACGCTGCACTGCCCGCAAAGGCCACCACTGCACTCAACACCGATGCGGCTCCAATTAGTAAAGCTCTCGAAGAATAAGCCAACATCAACCAATTATTTTTAACTTGGAATTCATATTTAGCATCACGATAATCCAACCACACCCCAATCACCCCCGCGCATCCCGCCAAAAACCCCCCATACAGCTGCAGACGTCCCCCCCAAACCGCTGAACTACGCGCAGTCACCGCACCCTGGCTATAGCGCTCACCAAGCCAAGCAGCGCCCTGCCGCACCAACTCCAGTGTGCCCGCACTCAATGCCATCGCCGCTGCCAATATCTCTGCTGCCTCTCGTGAGTCTTTGGGAAGCTTGCGCACCGACAAACCCAGACTGACAGACTCCACCAGGCTGGCAAGCAGCAAAAAACGCGCTTGATAAAAACCACCCGCTGCCCCCTTGGAAAACTCTTTCTCCAAGCCTTGGCGAATATATCTACTCACCTGACCCCGCACATAAGCCGGATTTACACGCCTACCCGCAGCAGCATGCTCCTCAATACGCATCTGCGTGGCAAAGTTCCCCAGACGCATCTGGGCGCTACGCACCATGACCTTCTGCATATGCATATCCAGCGCATTGGGCTGTGCTACTCGAAAAACTGCCCGCCCTAATTGCGCATACCACCCCATCAATGTGCCCAGCCGACGCCGCTGAAACCAGTCCACATAGCCTTGCTCAATCTCCAGCAAGGCCCGGTTGGCCTCATCAAACGCTTTCAACACTCTGCCCAGAACACCTGCTCCCTTCTGTGCTTCGGCGGCGAAGCTGGGCAAACTATCCGCACTCGCCTTGGCTTCGGCCTCCGCCAATGCTTGCCGAGCATCCGCCATCAATCGCTGCTGGTTCAGCCCATACACACGCCAGGCCAGGTTACTCTCCGGCATAGTGGTGTCTTTCCACCAGCCATCAAGCAAGGCTTGACCGGCCTCACTGGCCTCCATGCCCATCATCGCCAAGCTCACTTCCTTGGCAAACGCCCAGCCCTGTTTCCAATCCTGCTCATCATAGGCATACAGTCCCTTGATGAGACTTTCTGATTGCAGCATCGCCAGATGGTCTGCCGAGCGCGCTGACACGCGCTCTGTCCATGGCGCTGCCTTAGCTGCAAAGGCCTCCAAAATAGTATGCTGGCTGCCATCCAACTGTGCCTCGGCTTCATCCAGCCTATCAGCAGCACGCTGTCCTGCGCGAGCAATCGCTTGTGTACGAGACTGCTCGGCCAGGCGCCGGTGGCTCGCCATGACCGTGTTTATAACCGCCTCCGCATCCTCAGGCGTACTCGACAACAGTCCAAGCTCATCACTCAGCCTTTGTTCCAAAGCCGCATCTGCAGCGGCATGTTGTTGCCGAACTTCCTCCTCTGCCAGCTTGATGCGCCCTTCACGAATGTCCTGGCGCATCTCCTGCCACTGTGATGCCACTACAAACTTCCATTCATTGCTGATGCCGTTGGCATCTTTTTCTTGCATCCACGGCTCCAGTCCCGCCATGGCCTGGTTACGCCAAGCATTCAGCTCTTGCGTGGTGCCAATCGGATCGTAAAGCGCAAGCGCCACACCTTGTGTCCGGCTGAGTGTCTGGGTGATTTCCTGCAGTTGCCCGGCACGGCCGGCAAGCCTACTTCCAAGAGGTTCGACAGCATCGCGCAGCGGGTCAGAAAACGGTGGAAATGGTTGCGTGTCCAACGCCGCCAGCAATGGGCTCGGGCTGTGCCTGATTCCGGCCAAAGGCGGTTGAACCACTACAGGCGGCAACGCACTATTAGCCGCGATAAACTCCAGCACATACGCGGCCATGACCTCTGGCTTCAAGGCATACCCCTCGCCCGTCTGAGATTGCAACCACTGGCGGGGACTAAAGCGCTGCATCTTGCCTTCATCGGCAAACTTCGCAGCATTAACACGATACTCATCAAGCTTCCGCTTCGACAAAGGGTCAGGCGTGAACAGCCAATAGCTGTTATCTACCTTGTCCGCATCTTCAATGCTGACCAGCATTGCATGGGCTGCGCTGGCCATACGTGCACAGGCCACTACAGGTGATTTCCGTGATGGGGGACGCTCCACTGGAAACTGCTGCAAATGACCGCTGGGACGCACGTAGTACGCCTGCCAAAACAACATCGGTGGCCGCTCAACCAGTACATACAAATATCCCTCACGCAGCATCCGCAAGGCATGCTTGCTTTTGGTCAGCGTAAGTCCATCAATTCGCGGAGCGAGCTCAGGACAAGCCGCCATGGCCGCCTCATCCTCACTGGCAAAAGCCGAGTAACGCAAAGGCTGAATCAGTAGCCCTTGCTTGTCACAGTTCGGGCACTGACCGGGCGGACAAGAAATCGTACTCCCCAGAATCGAGTCCAGCATGATGTTATTCATCTGCGGCGATGCTCCGTGGCGAGATTAAGGCCTGTGTTGCGTTGAAATTCGTAGCCAATCATTGCCCATTGTGTATCACTTACCCCACCCAGGGCCTGCGCCATGCCATGTGGCTGTGCCAAAAACATATCAATCCGCTGACGAATTAAAGGATGGTTGTCAAATCGTTCGCCATGACGCAGCGCGTAAACCGCATAAACTGCACGATCTTGATAGCTCGTTTGTGGATAGCGCTGACGACATTGCGCTACAAGACGGCCAGCTTCCTGGATTACCATCTCATCCAGCACACCATCACTGGCAACCCATGCTCGTAGTACTGCATTAGTAGCCACACATTCCTCCAACCGTAGTGACTGCTCATCACTCATATTTATATGAGAAGGACGGTGAAGCGTCGTATCCGGAGCCGGCGCCCACTGCAAGTGGCCGTCCCAGCCAATCCAGGCCCATTTGGCAGCCGGCGCGTGCACAGCACACCATTGCTTGGCAGTGAGGATAGTGGGCAGATGCTGGCTAACATGTGGCCGATACGCATCTAGGAAATAAGGGACATTGCCTCTGTGCTTTGCATTCATAACCGAGCGCATGTGGTTGGAAGCAGCTTCAATCGCACTATCCACCCACATCCACCCCAATATTTGCTGGCCAACATTTTGCATACCCAGCTCAACTGTCAGTGGAAGCATGGGGTCATCCATCCCCTGGAGCTCAAGCAATAGCAGCGCTGGGCCGTTATGATGATGACTGCCGACACAAGTAAATTGTTCAAGGGCAAGCTGGGATAGCGGGCTGAAGTGGTCACATGTTGCGTCCAGAATCGCCACTAGATGAGGATGCTGGTCTCTGTTCCCTATAACCAACTGCAAACACAAGTCGGATATTTTTGAGTCTAATTTCATCAGCATTACTCCTTTGCATCACAGCCTTTATAGTCACCCTTCGGCAAGGCCGCAGTTGAGCTGCGTCCCTGTGGCCCCAGCCACTGTTTCATGCTGGCCTTGAACTCAATCAGCCCCGGCGCGCCCAGTTCGATATTGTCCCCCTCCAGTTTGATATACGCCCCCTGGCATGCCAGAAGTACATGTTTGTTCGGGCTGTCGATCAATACCTCGGCCTGTGTGCTGCTCAGTTCCACATCCTGTTTTGCGTTCAATACGGCGCGGTTGTCATGCGCCCGCACGCTGCTGTAGCCACTCGCTGCGTGCAGGGCAATACCGGTCTGGGTCACCGGCTTCCCCGCTCTGGCCGGGCTGCCGTGGCTGTAGAGCAAGACCCCGCCCACGCCGTCGCCACCCGTACCCAGGTAAACGCATTGGCATCGCCCGGCGCATTGTCATCACCCCCGGGGTGGGCGGCGCCGCTGCTGGCATCGCGGCCGCGTTGCCAGACAAATTGCACTTTGATGCGGTGGTCGCGGTCGCTGTATACCGGTTCGCCATCGCTCACCACAATCGCGCTTTGCAGGCCGTACACCCGTGGCTTGGGGTGGCGGCGCTGACCCTCCCCATCCACAAGGCTCGGCCGGTAAGGGCGACTCTGCGGCAGGCTGTGAAACTGGTTACGATAGAACGGCACGTCTGCATGATCCGGCAGGCTGGGCAAGCCAAGCCCGCTCAGGGCGGCTGGCAAGGCAAGGTCGCTCACCATCACCGGGCCCAGCCATTGCTCCAGTTGGTCGTGGATATCCGCTCCCAAGTTATTGCGCGCATGGTGTGCAACGCGCAAACACAGCTGCGGCTCGGGATGACGCGGATGATGCTGCAACGCAAACCGTCCACCCGGCGCCAGGCGCCGCCAACTGCCTTCGCCGCGACTGCGCAAGGCCGGTAATTGCAGGGCGTCCAAATGTTGCTGGGCGCGGCGTTCGCCTTCTATCCGGTCATGCCAGGCATATGGGCCGGCCGTATCTTGGTCGATGCCAATTACCGGAAGCTCAGGGGGGCTGGCGGCAGCGGCGGTTTGCCGACGCGCCTGCCGGTAATCCCAGCTGGCGCGCCGCACCTCCGCACTCACCCAGCGCCCCTGCAAGTCAAACCCTTGCACGCTGTCGGCACGCTCGGTCACATCGCTGCGGTGAAAACGCACATCACCCAAGGCGGTAAAGGCCTGGGTATCGTCCGCCAGCACCCAGGTGTGCTGCCCCAGACTGGGACTATCGGGCGCGCCCGTATGCTCAAACCAGAAGAATATCCCCTCTTCCGCCAACAGCCGGCTGACAAAAGCAAAGTCGCTTTCTTCATACTGCACCGTCAGGCTGCGACGCGCATAGCGACTGGCGTCTTGCAAAACCCAGCGCCAGGCCGGTTGCAATGCCGCGTAATCGGCCAACACGTCCTCGACAATCTCGATGACTGTCTTGTCCTGAAACACATAGCTATCCACCCGCTGATGCAGCCAGCTCAGCCAGGGTGCCAACTGCAAGCGGTAGCGGCTCAAGCCGCCGTTGCTGCCCAGACAGCTCGCCGCCAACACGCGCGCATGAAAAGGCCGAAGCCCATCGCTGCATTGCAGCTCCAGCAGCACCGGCTGGCCAATCAGCCCCGACAAATCCAAATCCGACTGCAGCGACAGTGCCAACAGCGAAAACGCAAATCCCTCCCCGTCCACAGTTTCTTCGCCTGACCATTGCTCTGCCAGCAGTACATCCCGACCCAAGGGCGTATGCAGCCGCAATAACCGCTCATGATGGGTGATAGTTGACAGTGCGGCCATCAATGTAGAAACACTCTGCATGGCGTACCTCGCTTCAAAACGCGGTCAATCGAAGAATAGCAACGCAAGCCACAACGACTGCGCCGCCTGGGGCGGGGCGATAAGCCCCGACCGGCTTAAGTGTGTTTGATGTTGTAAGAAAAACGACCGTGCTTGCCCGCACGCGCTTCAATCCGCGCAATCCCGCCCCCCTCGGCCATCTGCACCAAAACCGCTTCGACAATCTCCGGCAACAGCGTGCCGTTCATACTGTGATCCACATTGCGCGCCCCTGAATCCACCTCAGTACAACGCGCCAATACCGCCTCCACCAAGGCAGAATTCCAGGCAAAGTCTGCCTTGTGGTTCGCCGCTATCCGCTCACGGATACGTCCAAGCTTCAGCTCTATGATCCGTGCCAGGTTGTCATCATTAATCGGGTAATAAGGCACCACCTTCAATCGACCCAGAAAGGCTGGCTTGAAGTGCTTCATCAATACAGGCCGCAGCGCCTCCGCAAGTGCATCGGCAGTCGGTAAATCCTTATCCGCTTTGTTCAGGCAGGCCTGCATGATCTGAGCAGACCCTACATTGGATGTCAGAATGATGAGCGTATTGCGGAAGTCAATCTCCCGCCCTTCCGCATCTTCCATCATCCCCTTGTCAAATACCTGGAAGAACATCTCCAGAACGTCAGGATGCGCCTTCTCCACCTCATCCAGCAGTACAACGCTGTAAGGGTTGCGGCGCACCGCCTCGGTCAGCACACCGCCCTCGCCATAGCCTACATAGCCCGGGGGCGAGCCCTTAAGGCCAGACACGCTATGTGCCTCCTGGTACTCACTCATATTGATGGTAATCAGCTTGCGCTCGCCGCCATACAGAATATCCGCCAAGGCTAAAGCGGTTTCAGTCTTGCCTACGCCCGAAGGCCCCACAAAAAGAAATACCCCGCGCGGCTTGTTCGGGTCTTCCAGCTTGGCGGTCGCCGTACGTACCCGCTGCGCCACCGCCGCCAAAGCATGGTCTTGGCCAATAACCCGCTCTGCCAAAAGTGGCTGCAACTGCTGCACCGTGCGGATTTCATCTTTCACCATCCGACCCAGCGGAATGCCTGTCCAGGCCGACACAATCTCGGCCACAACACTACCATCTACTTCCAGCGGCAACATCGGCTTGCTGCTTTGCAATGTACGCAACTCCGCCAACAAGGTCTGCATCTTGGCAGCTGACCCAGTCTCATCAGACTTGTCCGCTCCAGTGCGCTTTTTGCCCTTTGTCTTGCTTGCAGATGCCGTTTGCTTATCGCCACCGCCGACAGCTGCGGCTTCCATCTCAGCGCGCAGCTGAGTGATTTCATTGACCAAAGCCGCTTCGCCAGACAAGCTGATTTGCTAGGCTGGCTGTTTTCTTTCGGCTACAACTGACCAGTCCAAGCGTTTATTGTCATCCAAAAAAAAATCCCTCCATAAAGTATGGTGGACAATGTTGCAACTATCCACCAACGGCGTTTGAGGTGCGGGAGTTTACCCGTCCATGCCAGTATTTCTTCTTCGGTGGGCGCTCGGGTTCGATAGGGATTTTCCCCCTCCCAGCCCAGGACTTCACGAAGCTCTTCAGGATAATCAGGACGTGGCGCGGTGCGCTGTATCCAAAGCCAGCAGCGTTGCGACCAGTAATCTACCATGCCCCAAAAGCTGGTATAGAGGATGTTAAACAATCCTGGCTCCAGACGATGATGTTTATTCACAAAACCGCCAAGAACCCGGCGATCCATTAGCGCCAGATCGGCACGGCTATCCTGACATGAGGGCAATGGGTCTATCGCAGGCAACTGCTCTGGCGAGCCATCCATATAGATACGGATAAACTCCCATAGCGCCTCGGCGTCATGAGGCCGTGGCAAGGGCGGCGCGGGTAGCAACATTTTGCGGATATTACGGCTGCCTTCTTCCATATCCACCAATAGCAAATTATAAAAAGTGCTTGTGCCAGCAGCGGTAACCATCGTTCCAGCCTTTACCACGGGCGTGACTTTATCATAATCCAACCATTGCCAGCCTTGCCTTTTATCCATCCACCAATAAAATCGCCGCAGTGACCGACTCAGCAATACTGGCGGCCCCAGCGGCTGCCGAGCGGAGCGATAGGCCAACAAAGCCAACCCCCCCACAAAAGAAGCAACAACAGAAAATATTATAACTCCATTTATTAAAAAATAAAAATCCCCACTACAATTTATCAAGCAATCAAAAATAGATGAAAATAAAACACATACACCCAAAACAGCTCCCCAACCCCCATAAAAAAGCCACATCCCGCGCTCATCTTTTAGTTGCGCAGGGGAAAATTCGATAAAAGCCGGATTGACTTTCTCTATCTTCCCAACTGCTGCAGGCTTCTCCTCAGGCGGCTCCTGTCCCTTCTTTAAAAAATACCCCCAATAGCCATTCTTTTCTGGAAGCGTTTTCATCCCCAATAGCAGCTCACGAGCCAATTTACCTGCTTTGCGCATCTTTACTCCATCCAAATTTCAATACAGTCTTTAAGTCAGGATTTTGTTCCCTATCCGGACGATAGGTCAGAATCATGGCAAAATCTTTAACATCCTGGAATGGACCATCTTCACGCACGATTAATTCATGCAAAAAATTCCGCAAACCCACATGCCCACTGCCCAATTTACCTTTAATTCTTGCAGCCCCGCTGGCTTGATCCACTTCCAAACTCGGCTTGCCTTCCCCGCCGGTCAAGCGCACATGGGCGAGAAAGTGCGTGGGAGTTTCTTCCCCATTTTCAAAAACAAACTCAGACAACAACCTGAACACCCCATCCATCCTGCCAAACAACTGAACTTGCAAATCGCTCCCTACGCGATAAACAGGCAAATTAATATCATAAGAAGCTACATTTACTGTAGACATCGCAGTACTGCTAAGCTGGTCAAACCTTGCCTGAGCCACCCAAGTAACTCGCTGCAACTGACTCAGTTCATCAAGCACCCCATTAAACGGAGGTACCGTGTTGCTTTTTGAATCCAGGAAAGGATTTCTTTCAAGAAAACTTCCAGAAATTGCTTGTCGCCTGCCGAACACGCCGTTATCCAACCAGTATTCCAGCACCGATAGCTCTCTATCATCCGTACCAAAAGCCTGAATGGCCGAATAAATCGCTGCCCCAGTAAACGCCAGTGTCAGTAAAAACCAGCCCACAGGCCCCAGGCTGACCCCCAGTACAGTCGCAGTCCCGCCCCCTATCGCCAACGCCATCCCATATCCAGCGGCACTGCCTGCAACAACAGCGACTGCCGTACCCAAAGACCAATATGCTGAGTCGAAGTCATGCCTTTTATACTTATCAATGGCTCGATAAAAATGATAGACTCCCTCCACCACCCCAGCCAAAAAACCTATACGCGCAGCCAGTCTAGATGCTTCTTTACGCGAATTAGAAGTATGGGGCTGCCAAATATCTTTCATTGCAACGTATAGTTCTAGACCCGATGAGGTGGCCGCCAATGAAGCACTTAGCAGCTTGAGCGCCTCGCCTTTTTCTGCTTTCCCTTGGTAAAAAGCGACAAAACTACCATAAAGGCTTTGCGCCTGAAAAAGTAGGCTCATCGAGCTCAGCATAAAATCCGATCCAGCCTTAATCCTTATAAAATGATTTTTCAACATAGGATTCTCTGGCATAGCAGGCGATGTAATCCTGGCATCGATTTCCTTCAAGCCAAACGCAGAAAGCGCAGCCGGATTAAATGCAACTCCCGTTTGCACCCGATTGATTACCCAAAACACGACGGATGCGGTCTCAGCTCGGTTAGCAGGAGCTGAGTATAATACGGCTCCACCGACATCCTGAGAAAGATGCCAGCCTTTTTTGAAATGGTTTCGGGTAGTCATGTATTCCGGGCCAGTCATTACCGCTCCCACTCGTGCTGCTGGTTGGGGCACGACCTGAACTTTCCCGGTCGCAACCTCCATGATCCATTCGCGGATACGTCCCCATCCCCCATGAACGATGTGTGCGGTTGGTATAAGATCATCGCGGGTCAGACCGGTAATGGTGATGTTACGCAGCAATCGATGGTACTTTTCTGGATTTCTTTGAAGCAAGTCTGCCATGACATTGGATGCCGTCTCGATTAATGCACTGGTTGCAGCATTAGCTGCACGCTGCCTGCGAATTTTTTGTCGAAATTCGTTGATTTTCTCAATCGACTCCATCTTGCCATCTGAGCCAACCAAAAGATCCGCTGTTATATCCTTAGCACCTTTAATCATGCTGACGCTTTGTCCCAAGTGGGATGGAGCTCTTCCCATAAAGGCAAGTATCGCCGTATTCTGCGCGGCCAATGCCCGCGCAAGCCAATTATTTTCATCGGTCTCCTCCCTATCCAGTACCGGCTCCCAAACTTCTTCCCGCTCCACCTTTGTCAAACCTGAGCCAGATACGCACCAAGCCACCATTCCTTCAAAGTCAAGCGAACTATTATCAACATTGCCGTCAAAATCCCATCGCATAATACAAGACAAGCGAGAAGAGTTCATATAACATACAAAGTCCTCACTGACTTCATCGGCTTTTTTCTTCAAATCTTTAAACTGCATTGATTCTTCCAGCGCCTCTCGCCAAGCAGCTTGATCAATATGGCGCAAATAACGCTCTGGCCCAAAGTTTCGATTCCAAAATGGCCCCGGATTGGCCTCTGCGCTTTTGCGAATCCCCTCAATGACCTCTGCAACAACCCTCCGATGAGAACGCCCTTGATCCCCCACTCCTGATATTTCAGCCGCCTTTGCAGCAAACCTATTGCGGGAGTGATTAAGCTGCGCAGTGGCCCCCACATAATCATCAAGCACTAAAATGATGCCATCGGAATTTCCAAGCCCCTCACTCATCCGCCTCATTTCCAATGCCAGCGCTTTACCTTGCCCTTCCTCACCCGGGAAAATTCCACGCGAATAAAGTGGCTCTATCAAATACTTGTCAAGCTCCCCACGTATAGCATCATGCGCATAATCCATTACATAATTATGAATATCTTCTATCATACGCATCGCATTGATCTGCGAAGTATTAGCCCCCAATGCCCCACCCGAAGCCGCATATGCAACATTCAAATAAGTCATGCGCGCCTGACGTCGGCCATCCTTATCAGACGCATAATCCGCTAATACTTGCTCGCTCCAGCGATAGCGACTGAAAGCAATCCAAACCTCTGGGGTTATTTGCGGGTCAAGCACAAATGTTTGTAGCGCGTATGAATTGTGCTCATTGCGAGAACAGGCAATTACAGCTTGCCCGGCATCCGGCATCTTTGCTACCGGTATTTGATACAAACAGCCATGCTGATCAACCAGATAACCTTGCCACTGCCTCCTGCCGGGATCAAAAATATATAAATAGCCCGATGGCAGGGCACGCATCGCGCTCCAGTGATACTTAAGGTCTTCCGATTTCAGCGCATTATCAAAAGCGCGAATAGTGTTGAAAAACCCCGTATTTAACCATATCCCTTCCGGATTATCCCTAATAGGTGTCTTGGGTAGGGGCCAAGAAACTACAGGAAGGATAGCGAGCCCTGATTTGACACAATTCGGACATTTTCCATCTGCTCGGGTGCGTCGACCAACAGCTGCTGCACGATTACGAGCTTCCACAATACTTGGACTTTCACCCGACATGACCTAGCTCCCGCATGTATTCAAGATTTAAGGCAGGCGAAAAAGTCGCACACCTTTCACGTACTTGCGCCCAATCATCATCATTTAGCGTGGCAAGAGGCTGTATAGCTCCCAGCCTTGCTGCATGCGACTGCTTCATTAATGACTTAATTTGTGGGTCATCATCAAAGTTGGGATGAACCAAAAGGGCATGCAATGCAAATTCCACCAATGCTTCCGACGTTTCAAGTGCCCATCGCACATTACCCCGCCTAATTGCTAATAGTAACTGCAAGGCAAGTGCATCATCAGTCGCACAATAGCCAAGATCCTGCATAACATCCAACACCGTATGAAAAACTTCCGCATGCCGCAAATTTTCAATCTGGTCTTGCCTTAAGGTGAACTCAAATCCCCTTGGCTGCTCTACCACTTCTTCTCCAGAAAGTGAATACGGCAGGCCTGAACGCCCAAGCCAAAGCCATTCCATGTCAGCGACAATAGCTTGTTTTTGTTGTGCGTCCAACAAAATTCGCAACAGGTCGAGCACACGCGGGTCCCAATTCCTGAAAATACGCGCCTTTCCATTCATGTACACCGTGGCATTATGAGACAAACGACTACGCAATACAGGCTTCTGCAAATCAGTAAATAGCCAACCACAAATTGGCCGCAACAACATACCTTCTTTTTGTCTCTTCGCCTGAGCAATAGCTTCATCCAACAATGGAGCAAGCCACCAATCTCTTCCCGGCTCTTTCAAAGGCAATAAGTAAGGTCGATACGCCCGCTGCATGTCAGGATGACTGATAGGAACATCAATCGCTTCAACTTCATAGGCATGAGCATATTGCCTAGGGAATAGTTCCATATATGGATCAAAAACGGCATAAGCGTATTGATAACGAGCCATATAATCACATATACAGGCATATATTTGATTGGATAATTTTTCAAACAATTGCCACCCCCGCCTGTGCAGCCAAACGCATCTTAAATTCGCACCCCCTGTACTCACCCTTCGGCAAGGCCGCAGTTGAGCTGCGTCCCTGTGGCCCCAGCCACTGCTTCATGCTGGCCTTGAACTCAATCATCCCCGGGGCGCCCAGTTCGATATTGTCCCCTTCCAGTTTGATATACGCCCCTTGGCATGCCAGAAGTACGTGTTTGTTCGGGCTGTCGATCAATACCTCGGCCTGCGTACTACTCAGCTCCACATCCTGTTTTGCGTTCAGGACGGCGCGGTTGTCATGCGCTCGCACGCTGCTGTAGCCACTTGCTGCATGCAGGGCAATACCAGTCTGGGTCACCGGCTTCCCTGCTCTGGCCGGGCTGCCGTGGCTGTAGAGCAAGACCCCGCCCGCGCTGTGCCAGCCGCTGTCCCCCTGGCTCAGCCAGTTCAGGTCTTGGCCTGCTCCCACCAGCAAGGTCGCTCCCGCTACCCAGCTTTGCGTGGCTGGCGTCGTCAGCACCCAACCATCAGACCCGCTCCCCAAAAGCACCGGTGCGCTCCAGCCGGGGGCGCGCCCTTCGCCGCCCCCAAAGGCCGCATCGGCAACCTGCCCTTGTTGTTCCGCGCCCAAAGCCGCCTGCAATTGCTTTTGCGCCTGATGCAGCGGCAGCGCTTCCGGGTCTTCCGGCAAATTCGCCTGCTGTGTCTGGCTCGCTTCATGCAGGCTCTGGCTCAGCGTTTGTTGTGCAGACAACGCTGCCAATGCTTGCGGGCTGGCAAGCTGCTGGACTCCGCTTTCCGTTGCCAGCAGCAGACCTTGTCCGGCACGAATCGCACCTTCCGCATCCGTCCGCAGTTCAAAGCCGTAGCCCCGTTCTGCACCCCGGATGTTGTCTGTCCCCCCCTTGAAATGGCCCAGGTTCAGCCAGCTGGCTTGTTGGGTTGTCCCGGCCTGGATGCGTCCCTGTCCAGGCGTATCGTCCATGCGCAGCAGCTGATAGCCCCCCGTCCCTGCCTGACTCTGTGACAGGGCCTGGCTTTTGAAGCCAGTCAACACCGCCGCATGGGCATTGCCATGGAACCATGCCGAGGCGTTGCCGGTCGCGCCCGCCTGGCCGCCCTGTATGCGGTTATGCGGGGCATCGGGATGACCTTCGCCGTTGTATACGCTGCCCACAATCACCGGGCGGTCGATATCCCCTTCCAAAAAACCGACCAGCACTTCCTGACCACGACGCGGCAGAAACACCCCGCCCCAGTTGTCGCCCGCCCACGCCGTCGCCACCCGTACCCAGGTAAACGCATTGGCATCGCCCGGCGCATTGTCATCACCCCCGGGGTGGGCGGCGCCGCTGCTGGCATCGCGGCCGCGTTGCCAGACAAATTGCACTTTGATGCGGTGGTCGCGGTCGCTGTATACCGGTTCGCCATCGCTCACCACAATCGCGCTTTGCAGGCCGTACACCCGTGGCTTGGGGTGGCGGCGCTGACCCTCCCCATCCACAAGGCTCGGCCGGTAAGGGCGACTCTGCGGCAGGCTGTGAAACTGGTTACGATAGAACGGCACGTCTGCATGATCCGGCAGGCTGGGCAAGCCAAGCCCGCTCAGGGCGGCTGGCAAGGCAAGGTCGCTCACCATCACCGGGCCCAGCCATTGCTCCAGTTGGTCGTGGATATCCGCTCCCAAGTTATTGCGCGCATGGTGTGCAACGCGCAAACACAGCTGCGGCTCGGGATGACGCGGATGATGCTGCAACGCAAACCGTCCACCCGGCGCCAGGCGCCGCCAACTGCCTTCGCCGCGACTGCGCAAGGCCGGTAATTGCAGGGCGTCCAAATGTTGCTGGGCGCGGCGTTCGCCTTCTATCCGGTCATGCCAGGCATATGGGCCGGCCGTATCTTGGTCGATGCCAATTACCGGAAGCTCAGGGGGGCTGGCGGCAGCGGCGGTTTGCCGACGCGCCTGCCGGTAATCCCAGCTGGCGCGCCGCACCTCCGCACTCACCCAGCGCCCCTGCAAGTCAAACCCTTGCACGCTGTCGGCACGCTCGGTCACATCGCTGCGGTGAAAACGCACATCACCCAAGGCGGTAAAGGCCTGGGTATCGTCCGCCAGCACCCAGGTGTGCTGCCCCAGACTGGGACTATCGGGCGCGCCCGTATGCTCAAACCAGAAGAATATCCCCTCTTCCGCCAACAGCCGGCTGACAAAAGCAAAGTCGCTTTCTTCATACTGCACCGTCAGGCTGCGACGCGCATAGCGACTGGCGTCTTGCAAAACCCAGCGCCAGGCCGGTTGCAATGCCGCGTAATCGGCCAACACGTCCTCGACAATCTCGATGACTGTCTTGTCCTGAAACACATAGCTATCCACCCGCTGATGCAGCCAGCTCAGCCAGGGTGCCAACTGCAAGCGGTAGCGGCTCAAGCCGCCGTTGCTGCCCAGACAGCTCGCCGCCAACACGCGCGCATGAAAAGGCCGAAGCCCATCGCTGCATTGCAGCTCCAGCAGCACCGGCTGGCCAATCAGCCCCGACAAATCCAAATCCGACTGCAGCGACAGTGCCAACAGCGAAAACGCAAATCCCTCCCCGTCCACAGTTTCTTCGCCTGACCATTGCTCTGCCAGCAGTACATCCCGACCCAAGGGCGTATGCAGCCGCAATAACCGCTCATGATGGGTGATAGTTGACAGTGCGGCCATCAATGTAGAAACACTCTGCATGGCGTACCTCGCTTCAAAACGCGGTCAATCGAAGAATAGCAACGCAAGCCACAACGACTGCGCCGCCTGGGGCGGGGCGATAAGCCCCGACCGGCTTAAGTGTGTTTGATGTTGTAAGAAAAACGACCGTGCTTGCCCGCACGCGCTTCAATCCGCGCAATCCCGCCCCCCTCGGCCATCTGCACCAAAACCGCTTCGGCAATCTCCGGCAACAGTGTGCCGTTCAAAATGTGATCCACATTGCGCGCCCCTGAATCCACCTCAGTACAACGCGCCAATACCGCCTCCACCAAGGCAGAATTCCAGGCAAAGTCTGCCTTGTGGTTCGCCGCTATCCGCTCACGGATACGTCCAAGCTTCAGCTCTATGATCCGTGCCAGGTTGTCATCATTAATCGGGTAATAAGGCACCACCTTCAATCGACCCAGAAAGGCTGGCTTGAAGTGCTTCATCAATACAGGCCGCAGCGCCTCCGCAAGTGCATCGGCAGTCGGTAAATCCTTATCCGCTTTGTTCAGGCAGGCCTGCATGATCTGAGCAGACCCTACATTGGATGTCAGAATGATGAGCGTATTGCGGAAGTCAATCTCCCGCCCTTCCGCATCTTCCATCATCCCCTTGTCAAATACCTGGAAGAACATCTCCAGAACGTCAGGATGCGCCTTCTCCACCTCATCCAGCAGTACAACGCTGTAAGGGTTGCGGCGCACCGCCTCGGTCAGCACACCGCCCTCGCCATAGCCTACATAGCCCGGGGGCGAGCCCTTAAGGCCAGACACGCTATGTGCCTCCTGGTACTCACTCATATTGATGGTAATCAGCTTGCGCTCGCCGCCATACAGAATATCCGCCAAGGCTAAAGCGGTTTCAGTCTTGCCTACGCCCGAAGGCCCCACAAAAAGAAATACCCCGCGCGGCTTGTTCGGGTCTTCCAGCTTGGCGGTCGCCGTACGTACCCGCTGCGCCACCGCCGCCAAAGCATGGTCTTGGCCAATAACCCGCTCTGCCAAAAGTGGCTGCAACTGCTGCACCGTGCGGATTTCATCTTTCACCATTCGCCCCAGCGGAATGCCTGTCCAGGCCGACACAATCTCGGCCACAACACTGCCATCTACTTCCAGCGGCAACATCGGCTTGCTGCTTTGCAATGTACGCAACTCCGCCAACAAGGTCTGCATCTTGGCAGCTGACCCAGTCTCATCAGGCTTGCCCGCTCCAGTGCGCTTTTTGCCCTTTGTCTTGCTTGCAGATGCCGTTTCCTTATCGGCACCGCCGACAGCTGCGGCTTCCATCTCTGCCCGCAGTTGAGTGATTTCATTGACCAAAGCCGCTTCACGAGCTAAACGAGCCTCATAGCCTGCTCGCTCTTCTTGCAAATGCTTTTGTGCTTCAGCAAGCTCTGCCAAGCGCTCAGCATGTGCCGCGCCTGTACGCGCTTCGCGCTGAAGCGCCTGCTGCTCTGCCTGCAAGCGGTCAAGTGCTTTATTGGCATCGTCAATCAACGCAGGAGTGGCGCTTTGCCCAAGTGCCACTTTGGCACAGGCAGTATCCAGCACGCTAACGGCTTTATCCGGCAGTTGGCGACCACTGATATAGCGATGTGAAAGGCGAACAGCCTCAGTCACCGCCTCATCCAGAATACGAATACCAAAATGCTTTTCCATCAGCGGCACCATGCCGCGTAGCATCGCCGATGCCACAAACTCATCAGGTTCCTCCACTTTCACCACCTGAAAGCGGCGTGCCAGGGCAGCATCTTTTTCGAAATATTTTTTGTATTCGCTCCATGTGGTGGCAGCAATTGTACGCAGCTCACCACGAGCAAGAGCAGGCTTGAGCAAATTGGCCGCATCGTTTTGACCGGCTTGTCCACCGGCTCCAATCATCGTATGCGCTTCATCAATGAAAAGAATAATAGGGTGCGGACTTTTCTTGACTTCATCGATGACGTTCTTCAGGCGGTTTTCAAACTCACCCTTTACGCTCGCACCTGCTTGCAACAGCCCAAGATCAAGCACATGCAATTCCACATTTTGCAGCACCGCTGGAACATCTTTCTGCGCAATTCGGCTGGCCAAACCTTCCACTACGGCGGTTTTACCTACCCCAGCCTCACCGGTCAAAATCGGGTTGTTTTGCCGACGGCGCATCAGGATATCAACTAACTGGCGAATTTCGCCTTCGCGGCCAATTACAGGATCAATCTTGCCCTCGCGTGCCCGGGCAGTGAGATTGCTGGTAAATTGATCAAGTGCCGGAGTTCGGGGCGCCCCTGGCATCGGCGAGGTATCGTTTTCGGCACCTACCTCGCTCTGCCCTTTGCTGCCAACTTTTGGTGCTTCTTGTGAGCCGACAACAAGCTTTTCGAAGTTATGTTTCAACTCATCTCGCTTGATGCGGGCAAATTCTTTCGAACCCCGGTACGCCAACTGGGAAAGCTCTTTATGTGTCAAAAGCGCCATCAGTAGATGACCACTTCTGATGTGGGTATTTTGCGAATCCAGTGAAGCAATCAGCCAGGCATGTTCAAACAAACTGGGCAGATGAGCAGAAAACACCGGAGTGCGGCTGTTGCCACTACGGAAGCTCTCGATTTCACGGCCGAGATCAGCTTCCAGGGTTTCCAATGAAATACCGCTTTGACGTGCGATAAGTGCAAAGTCACTTTGAGGCTGCTCTAGCAAGGCCAAGAACAAGTGCTCCAAATCCACCTCATAATTACCTCGGCTCATACAAATACCGGCCGCACGCTCAGCTGCCAGACGGCAAGTATCGTTGAGTTTCCCAATCAAGGTTTTCAGGCTGGCAGTCATGGTATTCCTTATCAATGCGTAGTTTCTGGGGTTTGTCGTGGGCTGTGAAGGATGTAGTGGAAATCTCCACGTGCCTCTTGCTCGGGCTGGGTGGAAAGATAACTATCCCAACCAAGGCGTGAGCCTCCTGGGGCAGAAATTTCACAACCCTTGATATCCTCTGCACGCAACAACAGGCGAATTTCGTATTCCAACTGCTTACCGGTCAATAGGGTAAGCCACTTGGCAAGCGCTTGAGCAGCCTGCCCTTCAGGCAAGAAGGCTTCGTACTGCTCCCTTTGCAGGGGGCCAATCTGTATTTTCAGACGCAAGTCACGCTGCCATACCCGTCGCCCCAAAAGTGCATTCACCCCCAGCCGGGCTTTATTCATGCCTAACCGGCTGACCTGCCCTTGGGGTACCTGGTACCAAGCGCCAATAAATTGCTCTACCGCAACTGGGACATTAAAGTATTCTCGCAGCAAATGACCCAATACTTCTGCCGATACTGGACGTTGGTGAACATGCCCCGCGTAATACGCAAGCGCATGGTCAAATACGTCGCCCTGCCCATCCACCAAACGCTGCCGCAATCCTGGAGTCCCCATCCCCGAAAAAGACAACAGCAGTGGTATGAACTGAGTCTTGGGATCCAATTCGTGCTGGATAGCTAAGCGGTATTTTTTCCACGCCGCATAATGCAATGCCAAGGCGCGAGTGGTAAAAATATCAAAAAAAGCCCGAGCAGCGCGATCACGCTGATAAATTTCACGCTGGGCAATCAGCTCGCTGTAGTGCAGCGGCAATGCGCCATAAGGCCCAAGCATTCCCATGAAGGCCGGGGTAATCCTGATTTGGCTAATTGACTCGGTAGAAATCGCGTGTTCAATAGCCTCTTCCCGATCAAGCGGATCACCGTCAGAAGACCAAGCCTGAAGCTCTTGAATTTCAGCTGATGGATAGCCCATTGACAAGGTGCTTTGAAAGCGCACATGTGCAGGCACCCAATCTACATCCAAGCCCGTTTGCCCAGCCAAAGTCTGCTCAATAAGTCGCATCGCCTGGAAAAACTGGAATCCATGCGGTGCCAACAAAAGCTGCTGGATTACAGCAGGATCGATACGCCGCTTCGTGGTTTGCATCTTGCAATTTCCTCGCCATCACGTGCCGATAGTGCCACAAGACGGGTGAAACTGTTGGCGTGAACATACATGCCAAAAAAGCGGTCAAGCACATCCACAAACGCTGATATCCCCGTCCCCACAAAACTCATTTCATCCAGTGTCAAGCGGATTTCCAGCCCCCTGACCACCGACGAGAAATGTGGCCCTTGCATCCATTCGCTAGCTGGCACGGCTTTGATTTCAACAAGCCCCTCAATCTGGCGTTTACTCACACCACTGCCATCAAAGTCGTACAACGCCAGCATTTCTTTGAGTGCATCCAATCCGCTTTCAACTAAGGAGAAATGGTTGAGCGAAAGATGGGAAATCAAGCGCCAATGCGCAGCTCGTCCACGCTTGAAACGCTTCGCCTGGGTAGGTTTACGCAATAACGCAATTGAGCTGACCACCGCCCCCCCCTCCATGGTCAAGTCCCCACCGGCAACACCATAGGCAAGCTGCGCGGGCAAGTCACGGTTACTGCATGTCAGCTCCAAACTGATAACATCCGTCTTAGGTTGAGCGGGGCTGTAATCCAAATCAACAAACAACAGCTCCGTCTCAAAGCCGGGACTGACTTGCTCTATTACTTCATCACGACGTGCAATCCAATATTGCCGTGCAGATTCCGGTTGCTCCCCGTGTTTCAAGGAAAAAAACGGACGATAACGTTGTATTTCTTCTCCCTGCGGGGTCTGCCTAATCCGGTGAACCGAGTCAATAGAATGCACATCATAGGCGTAGGCTCGGCGCACATCAGCCATAACTGGATAGCTGCTAGCACGCTCGCTAATGCGAATGGGTTCTCCATGTTGCTTGAAAAGGTTAACAATCGGAGTGCAACCTGTCAGAAAATTGGCTGCAGACACATCTTCAAGCGTACGCCAAATACCCAGCTCTTCATGCGAAGCCTTCATCACAAAATGCAAAGTAATGCTACGGGAAGCTGCTGTGAGCGCCGGCACAGAAAGATCAAGATCAAAAAAATTAAACTTTTCCGGGAAGGCAAAATACTCTGCCAATAAACGATAAGCTTGATTGGAACGGTCAGGAAAGTCAATCAAACTTTGGGTTTCGTCAAAGCCAGTACACTGCAAGGGGCTTTCATCCAGCACACGCCACCGGCCATCATCATTATGCTCAACATAGACTTTCAATACATTGAGCCCAAGCGCATCACGCAAGGCTGCAGTCATTGAAGGCTCACCATTGACAAACAACCGGAGTTTACCTGTATGAGTAGCTGATGCGAAGCCAAACTGATCTGAAATCAGACGAATTTTTAGCGAAAGACAGCCACCACTGCGAGGCGGCAACTTTACGCCCATCGGGGCACTGGTAACATGCTCATAGCGCAGGTTATCAACCAATAAAGGCGCGATTTCCACGTCAAAAGCAGTACGAAACCAACAAGCCACTCCACGTACTGCCCGACTTTGCAGGCGGGTACCCCGGGGGATTTTCAGCGGCGCACTCAACTTTGACAATGCCGCCCCCATATCAAAGCGCGCAATTGAGCAAGATGGAAATGGCCGCAAAAAATGCGGATACATCGTTTCCAGCAAGGCATTGGTAAATTCTGGATAGTCATCATCCAACCGCTTGGAAACACGCGCAGTAAGGAGTGCAAAGGACTCGATCAAAGTTTCGACATGCGGATCTTGAGATCCTTCTGCCGAGAGGAGCAAGCGGCTAGCAATTTTTGGATAGCGCTCGGCAAACTCCTTGCCATAGCGGCGGAGAAGAGCCAACTCACGCTCATAATAAGGCAGCAAATCACGCATCTACTTTGCTCCTTGCCAGCTTTGAAACAGAGTACTGAAAGGTAGTGGGCTGCAATACGGCGTCAAAGCTCACTGCCTCATGCGCAGGGTAAATATCAAGAATGGCATGGATGGTGAAATGAAGCCCCGCTCCCAAGGCAGAGTGCTCATCCAAGTGCACCTTTACATTTTTCAAGCGTCGCTCGTGGCGGCTAATGGAATCTTCCAATGACATACAGATAGCCGCGCGATCATAAGCATTGGCAAGGCTCATCGAGGAGAAGTCCACAAGCCCATAATTCATGACTGACTTTCTACACTCGGGAAAGTCTTTCAACTCGCTCTCACTCAACGGGCTGCGTGAATTCAGTAAGCCCTCCAAGTCACGGGCAACAGTTTCTTTATATTGCTCTACGCTCATCGCCCGCAATGGCTCTGGACTCATGCCACGGCGCGGATTTTCATCAAACAATTTATCAAGAAGGCTGGGCTCAAGCCCCTTCATTGCCGCCATTCCAAACTATCTCCACTGGGCGGCTCTGCCTGCAATACAGCCAAGCCTTTGCAGGCCGCAAGTGTGCGAGGCGATGGCGGAAAACTCCGCCATCGCTTCTTGCTTCAACCGATCAAACGCTGTGTGTCGGCTTATTAAGCGTGTTACTCCACTGAGCAACTGCCTTGCCGCCCACACCACCTTCAGCCTTCTGCTGATTGTAAGTCCACTTGATCGAGCCAAAACTCAGCTGGACTTCTTCCTGCGGCATACCGTCAGGGCCTACGGTGGTGTTAACCCGATGAACCAGCACATTCAGCAATTCAACCGTGTAATAAACGATCGGGTTGCCATCCTTATCAGCACGCAAAAACTGGATCTGCGCCTTCGGGAAAGTGGTGCCGTTAGCACAAGCTTGATTAAGAGCCGTGGTTGCCAAGTCAATACGCTTGACGATTTCAATCGGCGACATTTCGACACGAGCAGCCGTGCTACCACCGGAAGTAGAAGCTGTAGCTGAGCGCGGCTGGAGTACAGATTGATTGAAAGATTCAATCTCAATCCAGTCCTTGTGTTGAGAGTCGCGAGACTCACCTTTGATGGTGTCAATTTGCAAGAAAGCGTGTTGCATGATCAGATTCCTAAATTACGTTCTTCCATGATGTGTGAAGAGATTTCAACCATAAGCACCAATCTCCCTGAGAAGTGCCGCAGGCCGATTTGCAAACAAGAGGTCTAGCGCCCCTCGATGCCACTCAAATAACCAAAGCTGCAAGAATTCGTTACGATTTTTTGGCAGTTGCAGGCAGCTCTGCAACTAATCGCAGCGATACAGACAGCTCATCGAGCTGGAAATGCGGCCTCAAAAAGGCCACAGCACGGTAAACACCAGGCTTGCCCGGCACTTCCGAAACTTGAATGGAAGCTTCACGCAGTGGATACTGCGCCTTAGCCTCCTGGGTTGCATTGTCATCCAGCAGAACGTACTGGGCAATCCAGCGATTGAGGAAGTCTTCTACATTGCCAGCAGACGCAAAGCTGCCAATCTTTTCTCGCATCATCGCCTTGAGGTAATGGGCAATGCGGGATACGGCAAAAATGTATTGCAGCTGTGCCGACAAAATGGCGTTGGCATTCGCTGCATCAGTATTGTATTTCTTGGCCTTCTGTACCGACTGCGCACCAAAAAATGCCGCATAGTCAGTATTTTTGCAGTGAACTAGCGGGATAAAGCCCAAGTCACTCAATTCCTTTTCACGGCGGTCAGTAATAGCCACTTCGGTGGGACATTTGAGTGCCACCTCCCCATCATCAGTACGGAAGGTATGGGTCGGCAAGTCCTCCACTAGCCCCCCACCTTCAACTCCACGAATTGCTGCACACCAGCCAAAGTCTTCAAAAGCTTGGGTCAGGCGAGCAGCCATCGCATAGGCAGTGTTGCACCAAAGGAAATTCGAATGATCAGCGGCTTCGACATCTTCGATGAAGTTAAAGCCTTCAACCGTGGTTCCCTCCTTCGGGTGATAAGGAAGACGCCCCAAGAACCGCGGCAGAGTGAGGCCAACATAGCGGCTGTCTTCAGAATTACGGAAAGATTTCCACTTGGCATATTCAACAGTATCAAATATTTTTGCCAAATCACGCGGTTTACCGAGCTCGGTAAAGCTTTCCAAGCCAAACATTTCTTCCGATGCCGCACTGATGAACGGTGCATGAGCAGCTGCAGCGACATGCGACATCTGTTCGACAAAATACATATCTTCAGGCTGTCGACTAATTTGATAGTCACCGATCAAGGCGCCGAAGGGCGCACCACCAAAAGTGCCAAACTCCTCTTCGTAAACCTTCTTGAATAGCGCACTCTGGTCAAAGTCAACAGCCGTTTTAAAATCGCGCACAATGTCTTTCTTGGTCGCATTCATGACCTTGATTTTCATTTGCACGCCGGTAGTGGTTTGCTGACAAAGATAGTGCAGACCCCGCCAAGAACTTTCTAACTGCTGGAACTGCGGCGCGTGCATTACTGCACTAAGCTGCTCAGAAATCAGGCGATCGATTTCTGCAATACGAGCATCAAGCGTCAGATTCAAGCTATCAGAGATAACAACTGTACCTTCCATCACTTCTTTGGCAAGCTCAGAAATGATGTCTTTGGCGCGACGGTGCTCGCTCTCGGATTTAGCAACATTGCTTTTATCAACAATTTGATCAAGCAGGCTGCCTTCGGTAACCGTTGCAGCTTTAGCGGCCGGTTGGCTGGACTGGGCTGACATGCGTGTACTCACTCCTTCTCGCTCTGGTCTTCACTCAACTTTTTCAACTGATCGGTGTTGTTTAGCACCTCAGTCAACAAGTCTTCCAGTTTTTCATTGCCGGCCAACTTATTACGCAGATCGGCCAACTTGCTGCGTGATTCCAGCAGTTTTCGCAGTGGCTCTACTTGTTGAACCACCGCTTCCGGCCTGAAGTCATCCATACTCTTAAACTTGAGTTCGACACCAAATTCCCCGCCTTCATCTGTCAGAGTATTGGGAACACGATAAACTGCACGTGGCGCCATGCCCTCCATCACATCATCAATATTGTCAACATCCACATTGACAAACTTGCGATCCTTGATGCGAGGCAGGGGTGCTTCAGGATTACCACTGAAGTCCCCCAGCACCCCCACAACAAAAGGGATTTCCTTTTGTTCGATGGCATCGCCAATCTCCACATCATAGGTTAACTGCACCCGAGGCGGGCGCACTTTCTGGAGTTTTTTCTGGACACTATCCTTCTTGGCCATGGTTCTTCTCTGTGGTTTCCAGGGGATTCAGTGAATCGGAGTCAGCTTAAAGTCAATTGCCACCAATCACGCCAAATGGGTTGCGCGAAGGCGTTTTTTGCGACTGACGCTGCTGAGGGGAAGACTGCGTATTGCCGGGCGCCTCCGAGCGGCTCTTGACAGGACGGCTTTGCGCAGATCGTTGCTGTGAGCGGCTGGCGTTACTGCGACGATTCGATGCCGTTGCAGCACGGCGTCCAGCCGTTCCCTGTTCCGAGGTTTGCTCGGGTTTTCCGATACTGCTTCGCAAGGCGTCCATCAAAATACGTGCTTCGTTCTGCGCGCCAGCAGACTCTATAGCGCCCCCTGCTTGCAAGCGACGAAGTGACTCTTGCGCCATCCGAAAACCACTGACTGTAAGCACGCTATCTGCAATCAGATCGGAAGGGTCACGCTTGAGTACTTCTTGCGCTGCGATAATCGCACTCGGATAGTTGCTACGGTCAAACTCCAACTGTGCAATCCGTACCCAAGCATCTTTCTTTGTAGGATCAACATGGGCTGCCTGATGAAAAGCCACCAGCGCCGCATCAATCCCGCCTGCAGCAACACTGGCCTCTGCATTCTCAAGACTGACCTGGTAATCCGGCACCTTTTCTTTCTTACCTCCGCCAAAGCCGGAACAGGCTGCCATCAACATAGCAATGGAAACAGGAAGAACCCATCGGTGTGATTTTTCGAGCATGAAGGTCACCAATTGTTGAAGGAGGCAATGTATGCGCACATGATAACGTGAAAATTTCCACACTTTCCCATGGTTACACGGTTCAGTAGCCAATAGCAAGACCAATGCGGCCCCCTTACTGATCGTGGCATACTGACAATGGCTTAGATCACAAAGAAGTAGGACTTGATCTCATGGCAGCACCTTATCGCATCATTGCCACCGGCTTGCTCGCAAGCGTATTAGTATTACCCACTAGCGGTTGTGGTGGCGGCATCACGAATGTACTGCGCAAGCCGATGTCAGCCATGGGCATAGGGGAGAAGCTGCCACAATCTGCGCCCAAAATTGAGCTGCGCATGTATGCGGCAGACAACATCAACGCAGGCTATGGTCAAACAGGCCATGCCACGGTATTGCGAATCTATCAATTAAAGGACAACACCACTTTTCAACGCCTGCCTTATGAGAGCTTCATTGACCAGCAGGCCGCCAAATCGCTATTGGGGAATGATGCTTTGTCCGACACCGAAGTCGTACTAACTCCAGGCAGCAAACAGCCGATCCAGCTTAGCTTGCAAGAAGCTACCCGACACATCGGCATCGTCGCTTTGTACCTTGCTCCAACCCCCAACCGCTGGCGATTCTCGTTTGATGCACGTCATGCCGGAGTCGAAAAAGATGGCATCACTGTTGGTCTTCATGCTTGCGCAATGACAACTGATTCACCCGCACTTCTCACCCAGGTAGCTGGCGACCCCCGCAGCCTTTTGACAGTGCAGTGCCCCCCATTGCGCTCCCGCTGATTTATCATCCCCAATACCATGACGGGGCAGGCAACAACCCAAGGAGCAAATCGTGGCGCAATTGAGCAGTCTTTCCAAAGTCTTTTGGGGTGAGGGACTCTTCCTCCGTCCTCAGCACTTTCAACGCCAAGATGCCTATCATGAGGCGCGACAGCAAGAGCTACGGCGCAGCCTCCACCCCTATGCTTGGGGCTGCCAGAGTGTGCGTTTTGACCCCCAAAGCCTTGAAAGCGGGATACTACATCCCCTGGAGTTGGTTGTAGTCTTCCCCGATGGTGAGCCTTATATTGCACCGGCACAGGACTCGCTCCCACTATCGCTGTCTCTGGCTGATCTTTCCCAAGGCACCCACAGCACACTGATTCATCTTTCGTTACCGCTGATGCGCGAATACGGCAATAGCCGGAATGAAGCACAGGGAGAGGAAAACGCGCATGTGCGCTTCCATCAAAGCCATCAGCCAACAAATGACCTGTTTACCAACTCTGAAGATGCAGATATCGCCTATCTGCGCAAATCCGTACGCTTGCTGACCGACGATAAGCCCCGTGATCAGTACATCAGCCTGCCAGTAGCACGGATCAACCGCACCCCTACTGGCGGTTTCGAGCTTGACGAGAGTTTTATCCCTCCTTGCAACTATATTGCGGGTTCACCACAGCTGCTGCTCGATATGCGCCGCCTACTGGATGCAGTGCAAGCCAAGGTAGAAGCACTTTATGGCATGCATCGCCAACCAGCCCAGCACATCATTGAGTTTCGTTCGGGAGATATCGCCTCTTTCTGGCTACTGCATACTGCCACCTCCGCTTTTGCTACCCTTTCGCACTTATTTCATCATCCCGACCTACATCCGGAGCGACTATTCCAGGAATTATTGCGCCTGGCAGGCAGCTTGCTGACTTTCTCTAACCTTTATTCACTCAATGACTTGCCTCGCTATGTGCATGCCCAGCCAGAAGCAGGATTCAAGCAATTGTTTGCCATCATCCGTGAGCTGCTGGACACCGTAATTTCCTCACGCTACTTCCAGATTCAGCTCACCGAGGTCAAGCCCGCCTTCCATCTTGGCCGCATTGATTCGCAAAAAATTGATGCCAACACTGCCTTCTATCTGGCCGTGGCCGCCGACATGCACGCCGCCGAGCTCATTAAAAATGTCCCCGTGCGATTCAAGGTTGGCGCACCCGATGACGTCGAAAAATGTGTACTTTCGGCTCTGCCCGGGGTCAAGCTCAATCACGCACCGCAAGTTCCGGCAGCCATCCCCGTGCGTCCAGGCAGTAGCTACTTTGAACTCGATGCCCGTGGGCCGCTATATGAGAGGATGCTCAAAAGCCAATCCATCTCCATCTACGTGCCTACCGGAATCAACGGCCTGAAACTCGAGCTGATTGCGGTGACGGCATGAGTACTCCACAGATTACCTCCGCTCTCCCGCAAGCGTCGCTGAGCAATATTCAAGCAGCCAAGGCATTGCCCATTCCCGAAAACCGTCTCAGCCTTACCGACCTAATGTCTGATGGCTTCTACATGCTACTCATGCTGAAACGCGGCCAATTGCCACGTGATGCAGAGTCGTTTGTCGGCGCCATCAATCGCTTCCTCGAGGGTATCGAGCGACAAGCCAGCAAGATAGGTATCAGCAACGAAGACATCTACGCTGCCAAATACGCCTACTGTGCTGCTGTAGATGAAGCCATGCTTTCACAGCCCTCGGCGCTGCATGCCGAATGGGAGCGTAACCCCCTGCAATTACGTCTATTTGGCGAACATCTAGCCGGCGAGCACTTCTTCGACCGGCTTGAAGAGCTACGCCAGCAGGGCGCCGTTCGTCTGCCTTCACTAGAGGTTTACTACACCTGTTTATTACTCGGCTTTGAGGGCAAATACCGTCTCGAAGGTACCGAGAAGCTGGGTTATCTCACTGCACGTCTTGGTGATGAAATCATCTATCTCAAAGGCAAACGTACCGGCTTTGCTCCGCATTGGCCGCCGCCAGATCAAATCCGCCACCGACTGAAGAAAGCTCTGCCATTATGGCTGCCCGCGCTTTTGGTCGGCGTGTTGGGCTTTCTGGGCTGGCTCGGCCTTAACCACTGGCTCGGGCAGCGTACGGATGCGCATTTGGCTCAATTCCAAGATGTGATACAACTACCTGAGGAATCAGCCCATCTCACCATCACCCTGCCCTGAGGTGTCCCATGCGTGCTGCCCAGCTCCTCACCCAACTGGCGCGTCCCGGCGACCATCAGCGACTGCTGGTCATTGAAGGCGCATCACTACCGCCGCTGGTCGTTGAACAGTGCTCGGGCGAGGAGGCGCTCTGTGCCGACTTCCGATTCCAAATCGATGTCCTCGCTCCCGAAGCCGAGCTGGATTTGACGCCTGTCCTCGGCCAGCCTTTGTGCCTGGGACTGCGCCTGGCCGATGGCCGCTTGCGCCGTTGGCATGGCCTGTGTGTGGAGACCGCGCCCCTGGGCAGTGATGGCGGGCTGGCGCGTTATCGACTGATACTGGCACCCTGGACGCATCTGCTCACCCTGCGCCACGATGCACGCCTGTTCCATGACTGCACCGTACAAACCGTATGTGAGCAGGTCTTTGCCCATTATCCAAACGCCACTTACCGTTTTGAGCTCACGGATGCACTGCCCCGCCATATCACCCTGACTCAGTACCGTGAGAGTGATGCGGCATTCGTGTTCCGCCTCCTGGCTGAAGCAGGACTCCTCTGGCGATTTGCACATGATGAGACGGCCGATGGCACTCATACCCTGGTAATTTTTGATAACCATGCCCCCCTGCCTGAAGGCGGTGTTTGGCGCTTCCATCGCAGTGACATCACCGAAAGCAAGGACAGCCTGCAGTACTGGGCTGCCGAAGCCCGGCAAACTCCCAACCAAACCTGGGTCGGGCAGTGGCAGACCGAGCAGTTGCGTACCCAGGCCGCCGAAGCTGGTGTCGATGACGCCGTGTTGCTGGAAGTTGCCCGTCAGCCGCTGGCAGGTAGCTTACCCGATGCTGCCTTGGCTCAAGCTGCCGCCGAGCAGCGCTTGAATGCCCTGCGACTACCCGCACGTACCTGGCAAGCGGCGGGCACGGTACGTGCCATGGCGGCCGGAACGCGCTTCACCCTGCAAGCCCATCCCGAGGCCGGGGATTATCTGCCACTGGCCGTACGTCATGTCGCCGTCAACAACCTCGGCCATGGCATCCTCAACCTGCTCGATACCCCCGAACTCGAAAAAGGCAGTTATCGGCAGCAGGCCGTCTGTGTCGCTGCCGATGCCCTCTTGGCGCCCTGGCCTACCCCTCGCCCACGGCTGGCTGGCCCACAAATCGCCACCGTCGTCGGTTTGCCGGACGATACTGTCCATAGTTCGCGAGACCATCAGGTCAAAGTGTTATTCCCCTGGGCAAGACCGCAACCCGAAGGTCAGGATGACCTGTCCGACCAGTGGACGCGATGGGTGCCCGTCGCCGAATGGCTCGCCGGCCCCAACTGGGGCTCTGCCTTCTTGCCCCGGGTCGGCAGCCAGGTGTTGATTGAGCACCTGCATGGCGATATCGACCAGCCCCGCATCACCGGGCAGCTCTATGCTGGACACAGCCCACCACCCTTCCCGCTGGCCGAGGCCAGCAACCATCCCGGCACCCTCTCCGGCTGGCGCACTCAGGCGCATGATGGCGGCGATACTCAACAGTGGGTATTGGATGACACCCCACAGCAGCTTCGACAATGCTTGCATACCCAGCGTGGCGAGGCACGCTTGGCACTGGGTTATCTGATTGCACAAAACCAAGGCCATCGTGGCGCCTTGCTTGGCCAAGGTGTACAGCTACACAGCCAGGCTTGGGGGCACGTCCGTGCCGGTGCCGGCCTCTTGCTCTCCACCACTGCCCAGACTGCCGCACGCGCCACGCAGATGGATCTCAGCCAGGCCCTGCCGCAATGGCGCGGCGCCGAGCAAACCAGCGCTGCCCTGCATCAGGCCGCACTCAGCCATCAGGCCGCCACCTTCGACCCCGCCCCCGTTATCACCCAACTGCGCGAGAGTGTTGACCCCGAAGTACACGGCAAACATCCGCCCCAGGTCAATGGACAGGCCGCACTGCGCCCTGAACCCGGACAACGCCATGGCCACGCCCCGGTCGAACATATAGCCGAACCCCGGCTCATTGCCGAGTCCCCAGACCGCATCGCCTTCACCACTCCGCGTAGCGCACTCGCCCAAGCGGGCGACACCTTCCACCTCCTCAGCCAAAGCGACACCCATCTGGAGGCCGGCGAAACCTTTGCCGCCACCAGCGGCGGCGCCTTCAGCCTGTTCTGCCAGCAAGGCCCCCTCCACGTCATCGCCGCCCATGGCCCGGCCAGCCTGCACGCACACACCGACCGCTTCGAACTCCTCGCCGACCAGTCCGTCACCCTCACCGCCACCGACAACGCCATCACCGTACTGGCCAAAGAGAAAATCATCCTCCATGCCGGGCAGGCCACCATCACCCTCGAAGGCGGAAACATCACCTTCGCATGCCCGGGCAAGTTCACCGTCAAGGCCTCTGATGTGCCGTTTAGGGGTGGGGAAAATAGCGCAGCGATACTAGGTGCATTACCGGATTTCAATACGAAGCTAGATAATTGGATTGAGATCAATCACCGTGATACCGAAAATAAACCGTTCGCAGGACAAGCTTATAAAATATTTTTTTCCGGGGGGCAAGTTATATCTGGCAAGCTTGATGCCTTCGGCCACGCACGACACGAAAATGTTCCGCAAAAAGCAGAGCGAGTAGAATACGAATGGCCAGATCCACTCAAGGATGAACCATGGCCTCCACTCTCTCTGCTTGTAAGTGCCATTAATTCAAAATTGACTTAAAGAGGAGTCCAGCGAACCATGGACGAACTAGAGAATGCGCTCGCGTGGTTCAAAGCTGCGCCAGCCAACTTCTACAATGGCACGAAAGACAAGCTGGCTGGAGTGGCTCAATGGATTTGGGAGGTACTCCAGGGGGATTTCAATGACGACCCTACGACTGCTCAAGTCATTACGGGCACCGTCATATCAATGATCCCTTTGGTCGATCAGATTTGCGATGTACGCGATGTCGTCGCCAATTGCAAAAAAATCAACGAAGACACCTCCAACACATGGGCTTGGGTGGGCTTGATTTTGACCCTTATCGGCTTGTTCCCCACTCTGGGCTCATTGGCCAAAGGTTGCCTGAAAATTCTGTTTGCATACGGACGGAAATCGGTATTCCAACTCAGAAAATCTGCTTTGGACTCTGGCTTTTGGAGCGCCAGCAGACCTTTCGTTGAAAGCGGCATCTCCAAGCTTAATGAATATCTGCAACGGCCCGCGGTACGTCGAGCTTTAAGGTCACTGAGATGGCATAACCCGTATCGAGAACTGGCCAGGCTGCTGCGTGAATTAGCAGGATCACTGAACGTCTCCGCATTGCTTGCTAAGTTTGACATCATTATTTCAGCATTACGCGGATTCGTGGACAAAATCAAACGCTGGGGTAGCGATAGCCTTGGGAGAGAAGCGGAGGCATTGCTGGAGGGGGTCAACAACATTCGCAGAATCGCAGATAGCCCACTTCGTAGAGCCCTTGGTCCCGTCACAGACTGGCTTCTAAAACTGGCTCGCCGCTTGGAAGTAGAGGCCGATATGGCCTACCGCGCCAGCACCAACGCTGTCAATCCACACCACTACCGCGGGGTGCGCAATGATGCAGAAGAGCTGACGAAGTTTACCGGGGGCACGCCACGATGGGTTGATGAAGGGGAAAATCTTAAACACGAACCAATGGAATTCGCCCCGGCACAAGCAGGCTGGCCAGACATTAGCGATAATGTCCCAAGCACAAAAAACGCATCAAACCCACTCGCCGGTGCGTTCCGTACGTTCCACAGCGCTAAAGCCGTGACTATCCCGGAGGGAGAAACACTGTATCGCATCGTTGACCCCGGCAGTAGCGACAATAGTATTTGTTGGATGCGCAAGGCAGAGTTCGACAAGCTGAAAAACAAAGATGACTGGAGACGCCATTTTGCCGTCAAAGCCAACTGGAATGCGAACGGTGAATATGTCACCTACACCGTACCTAAAGGCGGCCTCAAGGCATGGGAAGGACCTGCCGCATCACAAGCCTACAAAGATGCAAACAGTGTAGTAACCCATACCCTAGAAGGTGGGTACTCGCAAATCGTGCTGGATCCCAAACAGCTCGACAAAGGGCACCTTGGGTCACGCAGACCAACTGGATGGGGTTACACCAGCTTTGGTGAAAGTGTTTCCATGGTCGGAGTGCCAACCCTTAAGAACAATTGGTATGGAAAATAATTAATATGGCTATCGAATTAATCCCACAAGAAGTTTACCTGCTCGAACGTTATACCTCAAAAGAATACTTTGCAGATGCGCGTGATGCCTGGGAGCAAGTCATCAAGCATGTGGAGACCTGCCTGGACTTGTTCATGCAAAAATTACCCCCCAATTACCGAAGGCGTCCACTTTGGAATCAACCAGATATTGTGTGGGGCGAGCGAGTGCTTCCCAACTTCTGGCATACGATGGATGCCATGAATCGCGGATATATACGATTGACACATGGCGATATGCAGGCATTAGGGGCTGCAGGAAGAATTAACAGCGATTTTCGCGGACAACTTGATTCTTCCTACGAATGGATGGATGAGCCAAGCGTATCAGAAAGCATTCCCGATGCTGCTGCGCAATACTTCCGCCTTTTAAGTAAAGCCTCACTTTTGGCCGACAATATTGACAGAACCGTGATGGCCATCTGGCTCTGGCAATCTCTAGGCAGGCGATACCATCCGGCACGCGGCGACTTAAACCCGCCAGCCCGCTGGCCTAATTACCGGCTAAATCCGCATGTGCGCATATCTTCAACAGATCAAGTGCCACAAACAGGATTTTATTTGCCGCTCCTTGACGAAACCTCACCCCAATTTTTTATTGCGGGCAAAAAGCCAGTGAATGCTTTGGTTGGGCTTGATGACCAAGGAATGCAGTACGCCAGAAAACAAGCCGCAGACTGGGTGCTGATTGAACGTGTGCCCGGGGAGTATGTCGATGACCCGCTCAAGAATGTCCTTTCACCTGAATTTGACAACCCCAATCGATATCAAATCGCTGCAAGCAATCCCGTGCCGCGTAGTGGTTGGTGGTTCACTCCAGCGAAGGCCAACTCCCGCAGATACTTCAAAGAAGGCGACGTATTTCCGGATTTCCCAAACAATGATTACGGCCATGTATTCTGGCAGTGGTCCCCTGATCAGACGCATCCACACCTGTGACTTAACCACTGGCTCGGGCAGCGTACGGATGCGCATTTGGCTCAATTCCAAGATGTGATACAACTGCCTGAGGAATCAGCCCATCTCACCATCACCCTGCCCTGAGGTGTCCCATGCGTGCTGCCCAGCTCCTCACCCAACTGGCGCGTCCCGGCGACCATCAGCGACTGCTGGTCATTGAAGGCGCATCACTACCGCCGCTGGTCGTTGAACAGTGCTCGGGCGAGGAGGCGCTCTGTGCCGACTTCCGATTCCAAATCGATGTCCTCGCTCCCGAAGCCGAGCTGGATTTGACGCCTGTCCTCGGCCAGCCTTTGTGCCTGGGACTGCGCCTGGCCGATGGCCGCTTGCGCCGTTGGCATGGCCTGTGTGTGGAGACCGCGCCCCTGGGCAGTGATGGCGGGCTGGCGCGTTA
The DNA here is from genome assembly GCA_002798195.1 of Lysobacteraceae bacterium NML03-0222. Classification (GTDB taxonomy): domain Bacteria; phylum Pseudomonadota; class Gammaproteobacteria; order Xanthomonadales; family Xanthomonadaceae; genus Solilutibacter. The sequence goes on from NWQM01000016.1 coordinate 180,902, forward strand.
TCGACTGATACTGGCACCCTGGACGCATCTGCTCACCCTGCGCCACGATGCACGCCTGTTCCATGACTGCACCGTACAAACCGTATGTGAGCAGGTCTTTGCCCATTATCCAAACGCCACTTACCGTTTTGAGCTCACGGATGCACTGCCCCGCCATATCACCCTGACTCAGTACCGTGAGAGTGATGCGGCATTCGTGTTCCGCCTCCTGGCTGAAGCAGGACTCCTCTGGCGATTTGCACATGATGAGACGGCCGATGGCACTCATACCCTGGTAATTTTTGATAACCATGCCCCCCTGCCTGAAGGCGGTGTTTGGCGCTTCCATCGCAGTGACATCACCGAAAGCAAGGACAGCCTGCAGTACTGGGCTGCCGAAGCCCGGCAAACTCCCAACCAAACCTGGGTCGGGCAGTGGCAGACCGAGCAGTTGCGTACCCAGGCCGCCGAAGCTGGTGTCGATGACGCCGTGTTGCTGGAAGTTGCCCGTCAGCCGCTGGCAGGTAGCTTACCCGATGCTGCCTTGGCTCAAGCTGCCGCCGAGCAGCGCTTGAATGCCCTGCGACTACCCGCACGTACCTGGCAAGCGGCGGGCACGGTACGTGCCATGGCGGCCGGAACGCGCTTCACCCTGCAAGCCCATCCCGAGGCCGGGGATTATCTGCCACTGGCCGTACGTCATGTCGCCGTCAACAACCTCGGCCATGGCATCCTCAACCTGCTCGATACCCCCGAACTCGAAAAAGGCAGTTATCGGCAGCAGGCCGTCTGTGTCGCTGCCGATGCCCTCTTGGCGCCCTGGCCTACCCCTCGCCCACGGCTGGCTGGCCCACAAATCGCCACCGTCGTCGGTTTGCCGGACGATACTGTCCATAGTTCGCGAGACCATCAGGTCAAAGTGTTATTCCCCTGGGCAAGACCGCAACCCGAAGGTCAGGATGACCTGTCCGACCAGTGGACGCGATGGGTGCCCGTCGCCGAATGGCTCGCCGGCCCCAACTGGGGCTCTGCCTTCTTGCCCCGGGTCGGCAGCCAGGTGTTGATTGAGCACCTGCATGGCGATATCGACCAGCCCCGCATCACCGGGCAGCTCTATGCTGGACACAGCCCACCACCCTTCCCGCTGGCCGAGGCCAGCAACCATCCCGGCACCCTCTCCGGCTGGCGCACTCAGGCGCATGATGGCGGCGATACTCAACAGTGGGTATTGGATGACACCCCACAGCAGCTTCGACAATGCTTGCATACCCAGCGTGGCGAGGCACGCTTGGCACTGGGTTATCTGATTGCACAAAACCAAGGCCATCGTGGCGCCTTGCTTGGCCAAGGTGTACAGCTACACAGCCAGGCTTGGGGGCACGTCCGTGCCGGTGCCGGCCTCTTGCTCTCCACCACTGCCCAGACTGCCGCACGCGCCACGCAGATGGATCTCAGCCAGGCCCTGCCGCAATGGCGCGGCGCCGAGCAAACCAGCGCTGCCCTGCATCAGGCCGCACTCAGCCATCAGGCCGCCACCTTCGACCCCGCCCCCGTTATCACCCAACTGCGCGAGAGTGTTGACCCCGAAGTACACGGCAAACATCCGCCCCAGGTCAATGGACAGGCCGCACTGCGCCCTGAACCCGGACAACGCCATGGCCACGCCCCGGTCGAACATATAGCCGAACCCCGGCTCATTGCCGAGTCCCCAGACCGCATCGCCTTCACCACTCCGCGTAGCGCACTCGCCCAAGCGGGCGACACCTTCCACCTCCTCAGCCAAAGCGACACCCATCTGGAGGCCGGCGAAACCTTTGCCGCCACCAGCGGCGGCGCCTTCAGCCTGTTCTGCCAGCAAGGCCCCCTCCACGTCATCGCCGCCCATGGCCCGGCCAGCCTGCACGCACACACCGACCGCTTCGAACTCCTCGCCGACCAGTCCGTCACCCTCACCGCCACCGACAACGCCATCACCGTACTGGCCAAAGAGAAAATCATCCTCCATGCCGGGCAGGCCACCATCACCCTCGAAGGCGGAAACATCACCTTCGCATGCCCGGGCAAGTTCACCGTCAAGGCCTCTGATGTGCCGTTTAAAGGCGGGGAAAGCAGGGCAGTGGGAATTTCACTATTGCCTGACAAAACCACCACGACCAAGAAAAAGGCTTCATTCTCAATATAGCGCCATGATCATCAGCCCGCCCTTTCTATCTGCTAACAACGCCATTAATAATCAAATCGGTCACCAAGCAACCGAAGGCACTTATCCCATCGGTCAGAAACTGGCATGGCATGGAGGCATGCATTTGGCTGCCCCAATCACCGACAACAATGCATCACAGGTTCGCGCTATTGCCGATGGCATCGTGGTGTACAAAAGAAACCCCACTCCCAGAAGTGAAGGGCATGCCCTTGCTTACAAAGGCTGGACCGATGATGGATGTGTAATCATCCGGCATGATACAAGTATCGGTGCCAATAACGAAGATGAAACACAGGTGCGCTTTTTCTCCATTTACCTGCATCTAGACGATATCTTGCCAGCTGTACAACAGGGGCAAGCCATCAATCGCAAAGCGCCGATAGGTCGCGCGGGAATGATTGAAGGGCATGCCAACCTGATACATTTCGAAATCATTTGTGATGACACCAATCTCGAAAAATTGATTGGACGCAGCCGAGGTGAGTTAAACATCAATGTCAATGGTCGATCTGATACTGTATTCGGAGAGATGTACATACGATTACCTGTCGGCACACAGGTTTTCCCACAACGCCCTGCCCTCAATCAAGCTACCGGACAAAACGGCACGGCCACCACTGAAGAACTTTTTGTCGGACTTCACTACAACCGCGGCAACTTAGACATCAAGACCTACCGGGCAAATGGAACAGTCGCTGGCACTATGCCTCCTGTAGCCAATGGCGAATATGATCTCTACCGCGAAGCAGGCCAAATCGTCGAAGCTTACCGTCGCGCTCAAGTGCCCATCGTTCCTGTGCATAGTGCAGTATTCGAATTGCTCCGATTTGGCCGCGTACTCGGACCAGATGCCCTTACCCCTGCCGATACCCCGCACTGGCGAAAAATCAATACAGGCACCACGACTGGCTGGGTCAATCTCAATGCAGATAATGTTCATGTTTTCAGCGATGCCGACGCCCCCCATTGGGCCGGATGGCACTTGCTCAACGACTTTGCGGATGACGACAGCCGATGCGACCTAGCGCTCATCCGCAACCTGCTTGATGAAGACAAAAACTCAATTACCAGTCGTGCCGAGGCTGAGCGTCGCATCAGAAACCCGAGTATTCAAACGTACTTGCGTGGACTGGTTTGCAAATTCCCGACTGAGTGGCACAAGGGGCATATAGCAAAACGTTGGGGATGGCTGAAACGTGAAGGTCCAGCAGGCGCACCTACCGCAAAGCCAAGCTTAAGCAGTAACACATACTTGAGCGAACGTGACTTCCCTGAATTCGAACGCTATGCCCAAGCCCTGGGATTTTGGGAGGAAGCTAATATTGGCATCCCCGAAGTTCACTGGCACTTCCACCCCCTTAAATTCATTGAACATTTCTCAAAATGCGGATGGTTGAGCAAAGAAGAACTCAAGCAAATTTATACCCGGACAGCTCATGAAGTAAGAGAGAGATATCGCTTGGATCTTAATCGAACAACAAGGAAATACCTCTACATTAATTCGATGGTCAGATTAAGCCACTTTCTTGGTCAAGGTGCCATCGAGTCCACACAACTTAACAGCATGCAAGAGGACAGTATGCTTGGACGGCGGAATGGGAACAATTTCTTTGGAACACGTATCGATCCTGCCTCAAGAAAAAATGAGCAAGTTTTAGGACACTGGTTTGGCTCAGAGCCTGGCGAGGATAACGGCTGGTTCAGCTCAACGAAGCATAATAGCAGAGGCGTCCGTATCGCGAGCTCATATAACTGGAGAAATGGAAACCTTGGAGATCCCGATGCAATCAAATATCGAGGGCGAGGTTTTAAGCAACTAACAGGCCTACTCAACTATTCAAAATACTGGGTCTACAGAGGGTGGCTAGAGCCTTCTTCTTTCGACGACCAATGGTGGCTTGACCCCCAATATCAAGCGCGAAATGCCAATAGAATGCGGCGCAGGCCCCCAACCATCAATGACCCACAGCGCGTAACAGCGACACCATTTAACTGCATGGACACAGGAGGCTGGTATTTACTTGGAGAACGACCAAGCACCATACGCGAAATTGACTCAGACCTCAATAGAGTTGCATCTAGCACTACAGAAAGAAGCACAGAGCAGGCTCTGTCTTATCGAGTCACCTATGCAATCAACGGAGGATACATTCAAAAGGATGATCGACTTAGAGCCACACGAGAGGCAAAGGCGATGCTACTATGAAAACATTTATAATTTTATTAGTCGCACTCTCCATAATTGGATGCCGCCCCACAAATCAAACCACTAAGATTTCCGAAATCAACAAGCCCCCTGAATTATCGGCCACATCAACAATAATTGAAGACCAAAAATCCATTACAGAACTAGCAGCCAGGTGCGGCTTGAATATAGGCGATACCAAGGAGACCATAATCAGCTCAGATGGAAAGACATTAATAAACCCTCCCAATAAATTCATTCCCATCGCAGATCTTGATTCTTGCCACACTAAAACAATAGCCTGGAAAACCATTGACAGCAGTCAAGGCGAATTGATGGATATCAACGAAACACAAAACTTGTATTTATCTCACGTTATTGTCTCCACTTCACCATTATCTTATCTCGCAATCGTTGCCAAAATTGGAACACGTGAAAACTTAATTTCCCTGCCTGGCGCATATATTGAAAGCTTGAGCACAGCCTCAAAGCTGGAATCATCCTTCACTTACTTTCCAACCAATGAACAACGAGCTCGCATATCTATTGACGGAAAGTACGCCACTCCATCAGGGGAAACAAGCTGCAACGAGAATACCTATCCAGGGATATGGAATATCCAGCTAAATGAGAAAGTTTCCCTTTCCGGAGATCCGAATGAAAATTGCGCCTCGCTATTTAGTCAGCAACCATCAGACACCACGATTACGATTGACTTGGCTCCCAGCCCCCCCCCAAACTAAAACAGCGCTAAAGGGAAAACTTTTGGCAGTTTATGAAGATGGCTGAAGGAGCGTTCTGATGCGCATTTGGCTCAATTCCAGGATGTGATACAACTGCCTGAGGAATCAGCCCATCTCACCATCACCCTGCCCTGAGGTGTCCCATGCGTGCTGCCCAGCTCCTCACCCAACTAGCGCGTCCCGGCGACCATCGGCGCTTGCTGGTCTGTAATGACTCACCCCTTTCTGCACAGGTCAGGCTGCTAAAGCATACGCTTCAGCGGGTGTTTTCATGCCGAGCGCCTGATGCGGGCGTCGGTGATTGTAGAACTGGACTGGATCCAGTCACCCAGCACACGCATGGCATGCTGCTGGCTCTCAAAGCGATGACGGTGTACGCATTGCTCTTTGAGGGTGCGGATGACCCGTTCAATCATCCCGTTTTGCTGCGGGCAATGCGGGGTGATGAACTCTTGCTGCAGTCCGTAGCTGCGAACCAGCCGCGTGTAATCGCGGCTGGTGAAGACCAGGCCGTTGTCCGAACGCAGCAGGAACGGCTCAGGCACACGCCCGAGCGTGCCATAGCGGGCAATCAGTGCCTTGCTCCAATGCCGCCACCGCGGTACTGGCCTTACCGCTGCGTGAGAGATGCCAGCCCAGCAGTTGCCGGGTATGGCAATCGATAACAAGTGCCAACGTCAGCCAGCCATCACGTCCTCCCCATACCCGACACAGGTCGGTCGCCCAACGCGGGTCGGGGGCAGTCGCGACCGAAGGCAGCGCCTGGATACGTGGCCGTCGTCCCACTGCACGCTTGCGCACCTGCCAGCCCTGAATATCCAGACCCGCGTCCGGGCTCTGCACCTCCACCGCATAACCAAACCCTGCCGATACACGCTCCCACCCCCACCAGCGAAGCACATCCCAGGCTGCCCCCGCGCCCAAAACCTCCAACCGGTGTTGACGGTCAACATCCTGCAAAACCGAAGCGCGACCAAGAGCGGGGGGCATCATGAAGATTCCTGTCCAAAAGATGGAAAGACGTGTCTATCAACTTTTCATCAAGGAATACCCTTCTCAGTATCACGTAAAGCCAACGAGTCAAGCACTTTATCCCAATACGCCAATATTTGTTCTTGACTTGGATGTTCAATACCCGCCCCAGGTTTTTCAAGCCATTTATATCCAAGATCCAATGAGATGAAAGGATGTGATATAGAATCTGGCTTCCCCTGATATTCCCACTTAGCAGAAAAGTAGTCTCTTCCCTCAGGGGTACGCATAACACTCACATGCTCTTGCCCCTGATAGCCTGCGACTGACCTATTCCCCTTACGAATATTCCTGATAGAGACACCGGATGCCATATCAAATATCAAGCTCTCTCCACGCCTAATGCGAGTCAGAAGATCATCCCCCTGAAAACCTTTGTGCGAGTAAGTTTTGAATTTCAAAGAAAACCCGGGAAGCTCAGCAATGGGGAACTCTACTCTGACCAACTCACCCCGAACCTCATCCCCCGCAACAACCGCCGAATCGATACAAAACCCGGAAAGCCTTAGTTTTTCTTCAAGCGGAGCCGGAATAACATGCCTTGATGCGACCATCATGTCATGGACAACCAAATCAACAAGCTCAGTATCAGCACCCGTCTTAAAAACATAACCAACGCCATCGACGAAAAAATACCCAGAAGCCTTGTAAATATATTCATCCAACTCATCTTCACGAAAAGCAATTACTGCACCAGTATCCGCCCTAACTAGCTGATGGAAGCGATTCCCTTCCGTTTCATGCGGCATCTTCAACAGCCGATCCCGCTCTTGTTCTGCCATAAGAATCATCTGCTCCACTGTTTTTGAGGTGGTTTCAGCCCTGATATCACCCAACCCTGCAACTGCTTGATCCGTATATATGGCACGACTCGCCAAGGGCACTGCCATCATAAACCGACCCAGGCACTCCAAACGCTCATCTTTTAAAATTTCTGGCAGCATATTAACTCCATTTTCTTTTGACCCACCCCAACCACATGCAGAAATCAACAGAATGATAAATGGAGGTAACAAATATATCAACCTAAAAAACACTCTCATCACCCCATCTTCCCCACTATCTTTATAATGGAGTATAGCGTGACACTTTGGACATTTTCATTATCATAGCTCTCTTGATGCTCAAACCCTCGCATCCGCGCCACAAATTTCACGGATGCTGGAGCCGCGCCGCCCGACTGATGAGGCACTGTCGCATCGCCATCCGCTTCTGCACTTGCTATGCTATGCGACCAAATTAATGGCTTACGGCCAGAAGTAGGCACCTGAAGACGGACTTTACCTATAAAGTTATCTGAAACAATAAGAGGATTATTTATCTGCTGATTGGATACCCCATTTTCAATCCCGGAAATCCAACCATCAAACTTCCAGCGCACTCTTCCCCATGCACGCTGCCGCGGATCAGCCCCATAGTGGAGCCATGTCTCTCCATGAAAGTAATTCCCTAGTTTGTCGTGAAAACTCTCAGCCCGCTTAAGGTTTCTTAGATACCCATTCCATGGAGTTATCTTCGGGTCAACTATTCTAGCCGGACCTATTAAATTTTCATTTATCAGCCGCCACCAAGCACGTCGTTCCCTATATATCTCGGCATAAGGGTCTGCATTGGGAAGTGCGCGAACCACTATCTGCTCTCCCCGCCAACCAGCATTGCCATTCGGCTTTGTAATACTGAGCCAATGCCGTGGATAGCGCTTGGTCGGCAAAAGCTCCAGAGGGCCGGGCGACTGGGCAAATACGGGCGTCACTTCTGCAGCAGACCAACCAAGCAAGCGTGCTGCAATCAAACCGGTAATACCAACCGCCTCATTCCCCGCCCGCACACGCTTATATGCCGCTGGCGCGCCCACGATTGGCTGCACGCCATGAACCACGCCAAGTACTTTATCTGCTGCATTGCCCATTGATGGGTGCACTGCGGCACGCGCCACCAACCCACCCATTGAGTGGGTCACCAAGATGGATTTGGAGCATTGATAGCCCAGTCTGCGATAGCGATTCATATAATGGTCAATCATCTTGGCAAGATAGCGACCATTCAAATCATTACTTTGCAGCCAGTTATAACCCACTGCATGAACAGGATACCAATATTCAGATGCCCTAAGTAATTCTTGCTCAACCAAACGCCTAAAGCCCCGCAACACTCCCCAGCGCGCCCCGCCTTGAGCAGAAAGAATCCCCCTCCAGTAACCAGAAAGCTGCCGATTATGATATATCCGGTTAAGATGATACTCCATCAAACACATAATCCCGGCATAGCTGCCTTGCATGACTGAACCCCAGCCACGCCGGGCAAATTCTGCATTCCAGTTGCCATTGATTTCCTTGGACCTGAATCCTGTCAGATCAAAAAGCAAATCTTCATCCACTGGCGCACGAAAATCTACTCGCGTTGTATTCTTGTTGTATCGTCTTTGCCTTTCAGCTGGCTCTAAATCTTTAGCTTCCCAAACCCACTCAAGGTCATCTGGTCTCCAAATTATTTCATCATGTCTCACACCATTTGCCCCTCTCAGGTTTGACCCCATAATCCCGGGCACAAATATCACCGGAATCACCTTATTGGGAGGCAAAATGCATTTTGCGCGAACCGTGTTGCTTACCGGGCTATTGATGGACGCACAATAGGGACGTCCTTCCCGATCATATAACGTTGGAACTATCCTGAAATCATCACTCATGGCTCATCATCCGGAAGCAAACGAACCTCAATAGTTTCAAACTGGATATTTGACTGCAATCCAGTTCGACCGCCTTTATCTGTTCTTCCACGAATTATCGCGCCATCGCCGCGACGTATCTCAAATCGCTGGTTGGCAAATGGCCGCCCGTTTTCGCGCTCCAGAATAAACTCCTCATCAAATTTCGCCTCCGGCCAAGTATTCATTTCCCGGCTCAGGTGGGTGCCACCGAGGAATTCCTTCTGGCTGGCATGTACCTTGATTTCGCCCGGGCAGGTGATGTGGATATGTCCGCCTTCCAGTGTGATGGATGCCCCGCCAGCGGTCGTGAGCTCGATGCGTTTGCCTGCCGCCAGTTCGGCTTCGGCATTCACGCTCACCACTTTCAATTGCTCGCGGCTGCGCAGCGCGATGCTGGCATTTTGTGCCTGTATCTTCACTTCCCCCTTTGCACTGGCCAGTTGCAAACCCGGTGCACCTTCGGCAACCGCGCCCGCCACTATCCCGCTGCTCCAGCTCAGCGCCTGGCTCGCCAGTACGCGGGTATGTTCGGCACTGCTCAGTTGCGCATCGCCGCCACTAATCAGGCTCAGGCTTTCTTGTGCCTGCACGTGCAGACTTTGGCCGGACAAAAGACCGATGCCCGCCGGTGCTGACAGACCCAGTAGCGCGTCGCCGCTTTCAGGTACACGCCCTTCACCCGGTGCAGGATTGCGTGCTTTCGCTTCGCTCTGACCCACTTCAAGGCTTTGACCACTCACCACCGTGCGGGCGCTTTGCCACAAAGCCTCCAGCGGTGGACGATCGGCAATCAGCCGGGAGTGCCGGGCTTGTTGTACGCCCTCATGGCTCCCCAACGCCGCGGTCAGATGGGTGCGTGCCAAGGCCGAGTAATGGGCTGCCAGTTGGGCGCTGTACTTCAGTTGCGCCCATTCCGGAATATGCTCCCCGGCGGGCGCTTCCCAGTCATGCGATTGCGCGCTCAGCCAAAGACCCGACTCCGCACGCACGCTGCCCCAGGCATCGGTGCGCAGTTCAAAGCCTTCGCCGCGGAAGCTGCCACGGTAGTTATCCGCCTGATGAATCAAATGTCCGAAGTTCAGTTGGCTATCTCCGTGACTGCTCGCCAGTTGCAAGCGCAGCTGGCTATCGCTGTCGTCAAACACCACCCGGTTATAGCCGCTGCCGCCCCATTCCTTCGACTGGATGCCCCACAGAGCGGTCGCATTGCGATGGGCATCCTCCCCTGCCCCAAGTCCATGCCAGGCTGGGGCATGACCGCCTGCAAGATTGCCTTGAGCGCTGGGCTGGGCATCCCGGGCTTGGGCATACAGCGCATGCTGGATGTCAGCTTCGCCTCGTCCCCCCGGGGTCGGCGGGATACCCGCTTCACCCTGGCCGTTATACAGGCTGCCCACAATCACTGGACGGTCAATATCCCCTTCCTGAAACGCCACCAGTACTTCCTGACCAATCCGCGGCAAAAATTGGCTCCCCACACCGGGGCCGGCATAGCGCTGTGCTACGCGCAACCAGCAGCTATCACGGTCATCGCGACGTTCCCCTGCCTGAAAATGAAACCGCACCCGCACTCGTCCCAGCGCATCGGTATGCACTTCATGCGTCCCTTCCGCTGCAAGCTGCCCGTCCGGCCCCGTCACAATCGCGGTTTGCAGCCCTGGCGCTAAGGGGCGTGGGTTCAATAGTGCGCCTGTGCCATCCTGGAGCATCGGCCGCCACGGGCAGTCCCGCGGCACTGCGCCAAAGCGGTTGGCATAGCCCACAGCCTGAGCCTGTAACCACAGCCGTTCCCAATGCCCTGTTTGCTGTAACCATGCGCAGCTCGACGCATCCGGCACCGTGATTGACAGCACCGCCCACTCCGGCGCACGGGAGCGCACCTTTTGCCAGTGCGAGGCCACATCCACGGGCAGGTCATTGCAGCCCAGGTGCAGCACTTCCCCCAGCCACAGCGCATCCGGCGCACCCGACCCCGGCCATTGCCGGAGTCTGAACCAGTCCCCCGCACGAAAGCTGCGCACGCTCCCCTCGCCTTGCCATTGACATGCCTGGGCTTCACGCGCTTCGGCCATCAGACGCAGATAGCGTTCCGCTTGCTCAGGGCTGCTCGCCGGGTAAATGCCAGCGGGGGCATACACCTCCAGCCGCATCGGCAGTTCCACCGCACCCAGCAAAGGCAGGCGATGCGTCTGTCCCTGTCCTCCACCGCCCTTGTAGTCAAAATGAGGCAGGCTCAATTGGTGACTGTACAGCCGTTGGTGACGACCCAATACTTGCAACGTGTCACTGTGCTCCGTGGCATCACTACGGTGGAAGCGTACGCCCCCCTGCTGCAACGAAAGCTGCTCCTCCGGCTGAGAAGCACTGCTGGCAAACAGCACCCAGCTATGCCCGCAGGGGGCGTCTGCATCCGCCTCAAATCGCCAGCCGATGCCTTCTTCCGCCAGCAGACGCGCCAGAAACGCAAAATCACTCTCCCGGTACTGCACACAAAAGCTGCGCGGCGGCACTTCCGCCAGAAACGGCCCCACTTCATCACTCAAACGCCAATGCGCAAGCGTCGAATAATCCTCCAGTACCGCATCGATAATCTCCAGCAGCGTCCGCGCCTGAAACACCCGGCTATGCCGACCTTGCGTCAGCGCCCATAACCACGGCGCCAATATCAGACGGTAACACGCTAAACCGCCTTCACTCCCCAATGCCTCCGCAGACACCACGCAACCACTGCGCGGAAACGCACGGCCATCGGCCAGTCGCGTCCATAACGTCGCAGGCCGACCCAGCCAGCTCTGAATATCCAAACCCGCCTCAAGACTCAGCACCTCCACCGCATAGCCAAATCCCGACGATACGCGCTCCCACCCCCACCAGCGAAGCACATCCCAGGCTGCCCCCTCGCCCAAAACCTCCAAGCGACAAAGACGGTTTGCGTCTACCACCACAGTTGCGGTGGTTAAAAGAGGAAAAGACATGGTGATCAGCTTTTGGAGAATACCCGCCGATATTGACCATGTCCGTTTGCCTCACGGCGGGTGGCCGTCCCCAAAACATATCTCACGACAACACCCGCGGCTCCCCGCCTGAGGTCTGCTGCATCAGCGTCCGTCATCACTGGAAATGGCTGTTTGTTTCTTGAGGCTTCCAATACCCGACGTTCAAAATTATTCAGCTTGTATTGGTAGGCATATCGCCTCAACTCATTACGGTCTTGCCATGTAAGCCGAGTGCTTTCCGACTCTACCAGCTCCATCAAAGTCTCGTAATTTTCTTGCCGGGCAATGATTTCATTGGTAAACACTTGCTTGTCCCACTCCGTCAGCGGCCCAAGCAGCCAAAAACCGGCATGTGAGTCATGCACGTACTGGTCAAAAAAAGTATCCACGCCTGAAGGCACATCCAGCGCGCCTTCGACTACACGCAGCAAGTCCCGCTGCACTTCAGTTTCGCCACGATAATTACCATCCTTGTCATAGCGTGCATATTTCCTGGCGTTCTGCGCCGCTGCAATATCGGCGCGCCAGTCAAGCTCGGCCTCCCACAAGTCGATACGGTCTTGCGCATTGGCGTGCCGATAACTGCTCATTTGCATAAATTCCGCATCACTACCCTTGCTGGCGCGCCAGCGCCAGTACTGCTGCATATGCTGCTGCAAGGTCGTTTCTACATGCTGCTGCTTGCGTTGCGCCACATCTTCGCCGCGCTCATCCATCCAGGTCCAGTCCAGATAGCTGGAAAAAGCACGGTCAAGCTCGGTGGACACAGAAAAATCCGTTTTAACCTCGTCAGGCAACCTTTCCCGGCTACGTAACGTACTCCCGGCAGCCAAAGCCTGGAAATACATATCCGAAAGGGCAATCTGCGAGAGCAGATGGCTGCGACCATCCCGACTTTTGCCCTGCTCACCAGGGCCATAGCCCCCGCCAATATCCGAATGTGCACCCGGATAGATATATTCACTGACCCCCGCCACCCCACGGCCACGCCGGTCACGCGCCGTGGAAAGCGGAAACGAGCGACGGATTTCATGCGCCGCCACATAGTGCACACTGCGCGCTGCACCCAATACCCCCAAATTGCCATCCGCCCAGTCCATCAGGCCATTGCCAACTGGGCTGGAATCCGCCAACCCCACCGAGGCTACGGTATCAAACAGGCCCAAAAAGCGCAGCTTGACTTCGGCATACCCCAACTGCCAGCTCGTTGCCCGCTCAAGCCAGTTGCAGAATACCCGTGCCTCGGCCGCCCCACGTGAAAAGCCAAATACGCTCAAATTGACCCGTACCACCCTGGGACGCTGCTCAGCCACTGCCTGTAAAAGCCGGGCTTTAAGACCCGCAAAGACATGCTGCATTTTCCCATCACCCAGCCGCCATAAATTTTTTAGTCCTCGATAACTGGTCACCAGGGTTTTCATTTCATCTTGCGTTAACAAGTCATAGCCCAATGAGGCAGCAGACACGGCATTCAAAACTTCTAGCATCGCCCAATGGATACGCGCCTCTCCGCCCTTGCCCATCGCTTTGCCATTATCACTCTCGGTCATTTCACCAATCTGTTCAAATTTGGTGCCCACGCCAGGGATGTAATAACGAAAATTATCCACTCGGTCGTCTGGATGGGAATCGTAGAGACTAACGATATTGGAGTGTGATTTCGGCTTGTCGCGCGTCATATTATTATTGGTGCCATCAAAGAAAATCCCGACATTGATTTCCTTGATACATTGCAGACCATCGCTTATGCTCACATCCACCGTCTCGGCGCGCTGACACAGCTCTCTGGCACTGGCTTTGCGGTTTTCTCTGGAATAATTCCCCGGCAGCAGCGCCCCTTCCAGGCGGCTATGAGCCGGGTTATCCCACCAGTCCCCCTTGTCCGCATCCGGGGTAAACACCCAGTCTGGCGAAACAGGTTCACTCTGATATTGCGCTGGGTCAGGGGTATACCACAGCAAAATCTGCTGACCATTGGGCTCCACGACGCAAGTCGCATCGTATTGGTTGGGACTGATGTAATGGCGGGCAAAGCGGCGCCCCTCATGATCAGTACGGACAATATACCAACCTAGCTGAAAACCCATGTTTGCCTCCACGCTTATCGAAAAGGAAAATCATCCGGCATTTCCGGCGGTGGCGGGCCAGGATAGCCAGAAGTACCCGAAGCACCATTCCATATAATCAGCCGCACCTCATGATTAGGCAAAAAATGTACATTAAGGCGCGTACCGGGTGCTTCATACCGCTCGATCGGCACCACTTTTTCATGCCATATCGGGTTTGCAGGCACTTTGGGGTCCGAGCTTGACGTTGTCCAGCGCACGGTCGCGCTCAAGCCTTCATGCCACTGCCGCGGGTAGATAATGCAGCACACGAAACTCCCCCCTCCCCCATAGGCATAAGAATTTCCACCCCACTGGCCGTTGATGTAGTACTGGTGAATATAGTCCGCCGTATGATTATAGGCGCTCATTCTGGCAGTAGCGGTTGTTTCTTCCGCCTGGCTACATCCTGTCAATGCCAGCCCTGCTGCCAATCCCAGCGCCTTGAATAAACGCAAAGTCATCACTGCTTCCCTTATTTATCCACCGGCATCTGGCCGGGCACATACGGTTTATTGAATTGCTCATAAAACCCTGGCGGCGCATTTTTTTCAATATCTTCCCAAAACCCCTCCGGCGCAACTGGCGGCGGCGGCCCAGGATAAGCAGAAGTACCCGAAGCACCATTCCATATAATCAGCCGCACCTCATGACTGGGCAAGAAATGCACATTAAGGCGCGTACCGGGCGCTTCATAACGTTCAATCGGCACCACTTTTTCATGCCAGGTTTCCTCTGGCGAACCATAAGGCGCCGTATCTGAAGTTGACCAACGCACGGTCGCGCTCAAGCCTTCATGCCACTGCCGCGGGTAGATAATGCAACACACAAAACTCCCCCCTCCCCCATAAGCACGGGAATTGCCACCCCATTGGCCATTGATGTAGTACTGGTGAATATAGTCCGCCGTATGATTATAGGCACTCATACTGGCAATAGCCGTTGTCTCCTCTGCCTGGCTACACCCTGTCAATGCCAGCCCTGCTGCCAATCCCAGCGCCTTGAATAAACGCAAAGTCATCACTGCTCCCCTTATTTATCCACCGGCATCTGGCCGGGCACATACGGTTTATTGAATTGCTCATAAAACCCTGGCGGCGCATTTTTTTCAATATCTTCCCAAAACCCCTCCGGTGCAACCGGCGGCGGCGGGCCAGGATAACTTGGATGCCCCGAAACATAGTCACTAAAAACCAGTCGAACCTCGTTTCCAGGCAAAAAGTGTACATTCAATGTATTAGCAGGCCGCTCATACCGCTCAATCGACACCATTTTTTCATGCCAGGTTTCCTCTGGTGAGCCATAAGGCGCCGTATCTGAAGTTGACCAACGCACGGTCGCGCTCAAACCCTCATGCCACTGCCGCGGGTAGATAATGCAACACACAAAACTCCCCCCTCCCCCATAAGCACGGGAATTGCCACCCCACTGGCCATTGATGTAGTACTGGTGAATATAGTCCGCCGTATGATTATAGGCACTCATACTGGCAGTAGCCGTTGTCTCCTCTGCCTGGCTACATCCTGTCAATGCCAGCCCTGCTGCCAATCCCAGCGCCTTGAATAAACGCAAAGTCATCACTGCCTCCTTATTTATCTACCGGCACCTGACCGGGCACATACAGCTCATTGATTTACACACAGAAAGCCGATAAAAAGCTTCCACTCTCCATCTTTTTATCAGCCTCCTTCCAAATCTGCCCAAAGCTCGTCATCCCAGTGACGCATCTGAAATAGCAGGCGCTCACCACGCACAACCGCCTGCCAGGTAGTGTCCAATCTCGGATGCAAATAAAAATTTTCCCCACACTTAAGTCCAAGCACAACAAACTGAAGCCTGTCATCAGGATGGTGAACCTGATAGCGATTGGCAGCATCTAGCAAGCCTTGCAGCTTTGCATGAAATTCAGCGAAATTCTTATCCGGGAAAAGCTCGGGAAAGCGTTTGTCGATAATGGCAAAAAATCTGTCAGCTTCACTCAGTCGCTGCAACTCTCTAAATTGACTGCCTGTCAAGCGCATCGGCGCCTGCAGGGAGATATTTTCACTATTCTTCCCACTACCCTGCAATGTCCTTGACTGCCATTGACCATCACGACCAAACCAGCCCCACTGATGAATCTTGGCAGCAACAACATCCATCTGCGATGGAGAAAGCACTTCAAAAAGATTATTGATAACTCGTGTATCTGCCATCCGCATATGCAGTGGCCTCGAATTATCATTGACGGCAACCCTGGCAAGAAAGCTGCAAATTTCCTGTATCTGCCGCATTGTTTGACCGTATCGCGCCGTTATCAGTGAAAGGGCTGCCACACCACTTCTCTCAGACAGCAAACTGCGCATCATCTTTATGGCAGCCTCCTCTTTGCCGTTCAATTCAAACAGCCGGGGAGCATATTCAGAAAAACCAGAAATTGGAGAGTTGGCATATGCAGATTCCGCCCCCAAACCACTTCTCCCAATAATCCGGTCAAGCATGCTTATATCCAGCAGGGCTGAATCAACCAGCATGAAGCCATTTGATTTGGAGTTATTTGCCAACCATTGGGCTGCTTGCTCAATGGCAGACGATGTAGGTAGTTCTAATGCAAATACAATGTTCATTGCAGTGCAGAAAAAGTTGCGCCATCTTGTGCTGCCTTCAGCATGCACTCTACACACACCGAAGTTGGGAACAACGGCAAAGGATAAGGCTGGCGGGCGGGGCCGAAGAATTCCTTCTGGCTGGCATGTACCTTGATTTCGCCCGGGCAGGTGATGTGGATATGTCCGCCTTCCAGTGTGATGGATGCCCCGCCAGCGGTCGTGAGCTCGATGCGTTTGCCTGCCGCCAGTTCGGCTTCGGCATTCACGCTCACCACTTTCAATTGCTCGCGGCTGCGCAGCGCGATGCTGGCATTTTGTGCCTGTATCTTCACTTCCCCCTTTGCACTGGCCAGTTGCAAACCCGGTGCACCTTCGGCAACCGCGCCCGCCACTATCCCGCTGCTCCAGCTCAGCGCCTGGCTCGCCAGTACGCGGGTATGTTCGGCACTGCTCAGTTGCGCATCGCCGCCACTAATCAGGCTCAGGCTTTCTTGTGCCTGCACGTGCAGACTTTGGCCGGACAAAAGACCGATGCCCGCCGGTGCTGACAGACCCAGTAGCGCGTCGCCGCTTTCAGGTACACGCCCTTCACCCGGTGCAGGATTGCGTGCTTTCGCTTCGCTCTGACCCACTTCAAGGCTTTGACCACTCACCACCGTGCGGGCGCTTTGCCACAAAGCCTCCAGCGGTGGACGATCGGCAATCAGCCGGGAGTGCCGGGCTTGTTGTACGCCCTCATGGCTCCCCAACGCCGCGGTCAGATGGGTGCGTGCCAAGGCCGAGTAATGGGCTGCCAGTTGGGCGCTGTACTTCAGTTGCGCCCATTCCGGAATATGCTCCCCGGCGGGCGCTTCCCAGTCATGCGATTGCGCGCTCAGCCAAAGACCCGGCTCCGCGCGGAGGCTGCCCCAGGCGTCGGTGCGCAGTGCAGTGCCTGCGCCGCGGTAGCTGCCGCGGTAGTTATCGGACTGATGAATCAAATGTCCGAAGTTCAGTTGGCTATCTCCGTGACTGCTCGCCAGTTGCAAGCGCAGCTGGCTATCGCTGTCGTCAAACACCACCCGGTTATAGCCGCTGCCGCCCCATTCCTTCGACTGGATGCCCCACAGAGCGGTCGCATTGCGATGGGCATCCTCCCCTGCCCCAAGTCCATGCCAGGCTGGGGCATGACCGCCTGCAAGATTGCCTTGAGCGCTGGGCTGGGCATCCCGGGCTTGGGCATACAGCGCATGCTGGATGTCAGCTTCGCCTCGTCCCCCCGGGGTCGGCGGGATACCCGCTTCACCCTGGCCGTTATACAGGCTGCCCACAATCACTGGACGGTCAATATCCCCTTCCTGAAACGCCACCAGTACTTCCTGACCAATCCGCGGCAAAAATTGGCTCCCCACACCGGGGCCGGCATAGCGCTGTGCTACGCGCAACCAGCAGCTATCACGGTCATCGCGACGTTCCCCTGCCTGAAAATGAAACCGCACCCGCACTCGTCCCAGCGCATCGGTATGCACTTCATGCGTCCCTTCCGCTGCAAGCTGCCCGTCCGGCCCCGTCACAATCGCGGTTTGCAGCCCTGGCGCTAAGGGGCGTGGGTTCAATAGTGCGCCTGTGCCATCCTGGAGCATCGGCCGCCACGGGCAGTCCCGCGGCACTGCGCCAAAGCGGTTGGCATAGCCCACAGCCTGAGCCTGTAACCACAGCCGTTCCCAATGCCCTGTTTGCTGTAACCATGCGCAGCTCGACGCATCCGGCACCGTGATTGACAGCACCGCCCACTCCGGCGCACGGGAGCGCACCTTTTGCCAGTGCGAGGCCACATCCACGGGCAGGTCATTGCAGCCCAGGTGCAGCACTTCCCCCAGCCACAGCGCATCCGGCGCACCCGACCCCGGCCATTGCCGGAGTCTGAACCAGTCCCCCGCACGAAAGCTGCGCACGCTCCCCTCGCCTTGCCATTGACATGCCTGGGCTTCACGCGCTTCGGCCATCAGACGCAGATAGCGTTCCGCTTGCTCAGGGCTGCTCGCCGGGTAAATGCCAGCGGGGGCATACACCTCCAGCCGCATCGGCAGTTCCACCGCACCCAGCAAAGGCAGGCGATGCGTCTGTCCCTGTCCTCCACCGCCCTTGTAGTCAAAATGAGGCAGGCTCAATTGGTGACTGTACAGCCGTTGGTGACGACCCAATACTTGCAACGTGTCACTGTGCTCCGTGGCATCACTACGGTGGAAGCGTACGCCCCCCTGCTGCAACGAAAGCTGCTCCTCCGGCTGAGAAGCACTGCTGGCAAACAGCACCCAGCTATGCCCGCAGGGGGCGTCTGCATCCGCCTCAAATCGCCAGCCGATGCCTTCTTCCGCCAGCAGACGCGCCAGAAACGCAAAATCACTCTCCCGGTACTGCACACAAAAGCTGCGCGGCGGCACTTCCGCCAGAAACGGCCCCACTTCATCACTTAAGCGCCAATGCGCAAGCGTCGAATAATCTTCCAGTACCGCATCGATAATCTCCAGCAGCGTCCGCGCCTGAAACACCCGGCTATGCCGACCTTGCGTCAGCGCCCATAACCACGGCGCCAATATCAGACGGTAACACGCTAAACCGCCTTCACTCCCCAATGCCTCCGCAGACACCACGCAACCACTGCGCGGAAACGCACGGCCATCGGCCAGTCGCGTCCATAACGTCGCAGGCCGACCCAGCCAGCCCTGAATATCCAAACCCGCCTCAAGACTCAGCACCTCCACCGCATAACCAAATCCCGACGATACGCGCTCCCACCCCCACCAGCGAAGCACATCCCAGGCTGCCTCCTCGCCCAAAACCTCCAACCGGTGTTGACGGTCAACATCCTGCAAAACCGAAGCGCGACCAAGAGCGGGGGGCATCATGAGGACTCCTGACAAAGCGTGATGGCAAGCACGTTACTCGCGAGGATACAGGCTTGCCTTACAAAAAGGGAGAGCACTGAGCCCGAGAGTTGCCATAACGAATCTTTGACATTCCTTTGCGCGACCCATGCATATAAGCCCTTGTTTTTTATCAATTAATTTTAAACAAATAATTCATGAAGAAACCATGAATTAAATTCAAAATTCAAAACTGTTAAGTAGCAACAACCCAATAGCCACCCAGAACCTTCCTGAGCAATCACCTTTCTGAAAAGCCAGATACAAAAATATGTCAAAATTTGCAAGCACAGCTTCCAACTAAAAATACGAAAGAAGTAGCAGGATTAAAATAAATTATTGATACCCCACACCCCCCCGACTCAAAGCACCTTGAATTCAATACGACGATTTCTAGCTCTACCTTCAGCGCTATCGTTGGAGGCAACCGGCTCATCTGACCCCCGCCCGACGGTAGTCATATTGTTCGCAGGGATATTTTTTTCAATCATATATTTTTTAACAGCATCGGCCCTATCTTGACTCAGGCGCAGATTACTTGCTCTATCACCCACGCTATCAGTATGGCCAATGATTTCTATCTTGGCATCACCAATTTGCTTGACCGCATTAGCCATTTCATCCAGAACCTGGGCACCTCTTGCACTTAGCTGAGCACTACCACTCTCGAATTCAACAATACGGTTGCTAAGCACATTATCTAGCAATTTTTGTGCACCACCATCAGCAACTTTTAGTGCGTTACGGATAATATAACGACGCCCCGTAGCAACACCCAAAGCACTGGCGACCTCTTGACGCTGAGTTTCACTTAAAACGTTTCCACTTATGCGCACATCTTGTCCACGAATTTCTAATACCCCCTTGGAAACTTGGCGCAATGGCTGCTCAATCATTCGAGTCACGCTTTCGCCCCATCCTGCCGGAGCTGGCACATTGGCAACCTCAATTCTATCAACAACACTCTCAGCGCCATACAGCACACGCAAGCGCTCCAGTACGCTCTGCTTTGTGGCCTGGTTAGGAACAATACCCTCAGCAATGACTTTGTCGCTTTCTGTATTTTGAGGTTGCGCCAATAGGTTTGAGGCACTCAATAGCCACCATACCATAAAAGCTGCAGCTGGCAAGCCAAATACATTTTGCTTCATATGCCCCCCAAAAAAGTTTCCCGAAAAATTTTTTGTGCGCTATCTAGCGAAAGGTCGGGACGATCAAGATAGCTGGCAAGCTTTGCTAATGCATAGTCACCCCGCAATTGCTCTGCTACCCACTCTACTTCTTCCATACGGATAATTTGCTCATGATGGTAGATAGGGGCTATTGCAGCACTGATAATTTGATGGTCAGCCCCAGAAAGCCCAACTAGAAGTATCGGCTCATCGCCTTCCTTTTCAATAATAGCCACTTCGTAATTAGCTCGCCGAACGAATCCACTCAACAAGCTCATCCACAGAGCAGAAACCAGTGGCCGATACAGCATATCTCTAGGCAGCGGGAAGCACATATAGCGCTCTACGCTCACCGTATTGTCAATATTGAGAGGTTGCAATATCAAACCGATGCCAACCAACATATGCGAAAGACTGACAGCATTACTACGCCCCTCATTAAGCGCTCGCTCTATGGAGCTCAAAGTCTGAGTCAGAAAAAAATGTTTAACTCCTGCAAGGCAGCCTTGGAGACCCGATGAAACTTCTTGCTTTTTATGATTCAGCTGCTCAAGCAAAGGTTGTGGCACATCGCTTGCAAGTAGGTCACGGGAAAATTTGGAAAGCTCTGCCCACAAAGGAGCTAACAATACAGGAGCATGCTCCATAACAACCACAGGCTCCAGGACATCTTCCCGCACTGCAGTCATAAAGGGAAACCGCCGCCCAGACATATCACGACTAGGCTGCAGATGCCCTGCCAAAATCACTTTTGAGCACGCCCCCAAAAAGGCAAAGTGTAATCCAGGACATACATCATATCGCTGCTTCCATTCAGTCATCTGACTGAGTGTTTGCATATTGGAGTCAGCCCATCTATCCAAAATGGCAATGACTTGATGCTCATGTTGATTGCGAATGAAATCACCCTGTGCTGGGATTTTCCCAAAATAATTGGCATGCGTTTGGCTCATTGCGCCTGCTCCTCCACCTTCGCAGATTGAACCTCGGCCCCCTCTGGTACAGAGACCTGTCTTGTCTGCGCCTGGGCTGTAGTAATACGTTCGGGCAAGCGCAAGTTTTTACGCCAGCCCCCATCATTACTGGCGGATCCTGCGCGTCTGACCGTACGCATATCAATCATGACTGTTACACCATCCGCCTCCCAGCTCAAGCGGCTACTATCCCCTCCCTGCTGCACATTGGCCGCATCAATCAATAGAGCAAGTGCATTTCCACCGGCAGCATTGAATAGCTCAACTTTCCGACCATCCGCAGTAATGGCAGTAATTCGTGCCATCGGAATTGCGCCGGGGTTGGGCCATTGGAATGTTTCCCATTGTGGTGGAGTATTGCGATAGCGTAATTGTTGTCCATCAATTTCAATGGTGTACTCAACTGCACCTGTGGCAGGAGAAGGCAAGATCTGGAAGATTGTGGTTTCTGTAGAGGCAGCCTCTGTTCCAGAACCGCTGACCCAGGTTGAATAGCCATCAATAAAAGCCGGCTCAAGACTGATACCCTGACCTGTCCAACGCCGCGGCTCAATTAAATTTCCACGCTGGATAACCAAAGAGCCTAAGGAGTCCTTACCAAAAGACGAAATTGCCCCGGTTGGACCAAAAATAGTCGCTATATCCTTCGGGCTTGCATCAGAATCTGCCGAAGGATCAAACGGAAACTTTTTCCCAATACCAGTATTATATGGCTGAACTACCTGTGCTCGCCACACTTTATTCAACTCATCTTCAGTCACTGGAATAAGTGCTTCAAAGGTCTCCGTCAATGGCCTTAAAAGAAGTGGTCGCAATAAATCCTTTTGCTCCTGCTCAAGGCCAGCAAGGACTTTTTCATCAATCAATACCAATCCGGCAGCAAGTTCGGACTCCGGATCTGTAAAAGTATCCTGAACAAACTTGCTAGCACCAGGACCAATTGCACTATCAGATTTTATAGAATTAAGCCGCACCCTGATTTTTGAAAGGCTGGCAAAGTAGTTTTCTATGAGCGCCGGATTACCTTCTTGCGCCACCATTATTCTCGAGAAGCCTTCGAAGGCGCGGCCTACTGCCCCCATCGGAACAGGCCGCACTTCTCCTGTCGCCGGGTCTTTCTGGGTTGGAATATCAACCCCAGTACGACGCAGAACTACACGCTGGAACCAGGCAATGAATCCGGTCTTGAGTGCGCTGCGCAATTTACTCTCGGCAACTGGATTATCCCAGATGGTTTGCTCATTAACTTCTTCCAGCAGCTTTTTCAGCGGTGAATTATCTTCACCTCCCAAGCGCCCCATCCGATCGACCGCTTGATCGAAGTCATCAAAGCCATCTATTCCTGCTCCTTTGATAAATTTAAGCCATTCGGCTGCATATTCCTGCTTGTACAAAGAAGAAAGCTCCCTCGCGATATGCTCGGGGCTACCGGCCAGCGAAAGGTCACTTTCCACCTTGGTGTCCAATACCCAATCGTTGGCACTAAGCTGTGCATTGGCAGCCTCTTTAAAAGCATCACGAACATATTCTTCCCAGGCTTTCCGAGTAAATGCTCCAGAGACCGCATAGCTACCAGTAATCGCGCCATTATTGATATTATCGGGAACCAGACTTGCCACTGTGACAGTAGGGAAGCGGCTTGCTGCACGAGCTTTGATCTGGACAAAAACCTGCTGGATGGCCGATTGCCCTTTCATCACATTGCGCAATGCTTGACGGCTATCACTGACCAGCGCCATTTTATTATCAATAGCCGGGAAGTCCTTGCGCGTGGCCGATGCCACATAGAAGTTCATGAGCCTATCGGCCAGGCGAGCAGTCTCCTCACGGGACATTTGTCCACGATTGGCCTCCAGCCAGCCACGCCAAAAGCGAGTCAGCTGCTGTGCCAGATGTGCCTGCTCAATACGTGAGCGATCACCCAACATCAAATAAGTCTTCAGGGCGTTATAAGCGTCATTGGCATCGTTATAGCGCGGCTCCTGATACAAAACCTCGGTTGTAACCGGGGCAGTTCCCTGCTGTTGGGCAAGCTCAGGGGCATGACTAACCACCTCTGCCAAAAACTTTTCCAGCCGCTCGGTAGCCGGATTCAGCATAACCTGCTGGATACCTTTGAAATATTCTTGATAAAGATATTCCTCGATGCGCCTACCTTGATAGAGACCTGCCCGCACCTCAAAATGATGTTCATTACGGTAGTTATTCAACTGCTCAATGCGCTCTTGAATCAGCAGGATTGCACGCAGGCGGGTTTCCAAGTCAACATTGCCTGCCTGCATGTCTCTTGCCATCAAAAGATCGCGTGTAGTATTTTCAATCAACTGCTGATTACTGGTATAAGACCATGCCCAGAGACCCAGCAGCCCTGCCAAAGCAAATATGGCACTAAAAAACATTGCATAACGAGTACGAGTTTGCTGCGGGCTTGAATGTTGCTGAACAAGCTCACGATCGGCAAATATTACCTTACGTATCAGGTTCTTCAGGAAATAGGCCGTCCTGCTTTCGGCATCCATCGTGGGAGTTTCATAGGCCTTTCCCTGCAAGCCAAACTCTTGACTCACGCGCTCTGAAGCGTGATGCAAGGTACGCCCCTCTTGTAATGCACTGGTGAAGTAGAAGCCCCTGAAAACAGGTTTGTATTGATAGGGGTTTTCTTCAAACAAAGTTGAAATAAAGGTACGCAATACCGGCTTGATTGAGCGAAACTCAAGTGGCAATGTCAGGAGCCCTGGGGGGACATTTCGCCCCCTCAGCATAGCCATATGGGAAAGTCCCATTTCCTTGATGCCTTCAGCCAACTCGTCGAAATACATATCGAACTGTTGCAACGACTCTGCTTGCCGTGTGGTTTCATATGGCAACGTCGCCCCCCATACATTTTCCCTTTCCGCCGGGTCAAGCGTGCTGAAAAATTCGGAAAATCCTGCAATCAGGTCAGCCTTAGTAAAAATAACATACACTGGCGCATGCACTTCAAGCCGCTCTGTGATTTCCTGAATCCGCTGTCGCAAGCTTTTAGCAAGCTCAATGGAAAACTCTGGCTTGTTCTTGCAAAGCTCGGGCAAACTCGTAGCAATCAGGATACCGTTAACCGGTGCTCGGCTACGATGCTTCTTGAGCAAGCCAAGAAACTCAAGCCATTCAGAGCGATCAGCCTCATTAACCGAATAACGTCCTGCAGTGTCTAAAAAAATGCCTTCAGTAGTTAAATACCAGTCGCAGTTTCGAGTCCCTCCAATTCCCTGTACTACGCTACCACGGCCATCATTGAAAGGAAAATTTAGACCCGAGCTCAAAATAGCGCTACTTTTGCCAGCAGCAGGATTACCAATAATCATGTACCATGGCAGCTCATAGAGTGCCTCAGTGCCTTTTCGAACTCCAATTTTGGATGACTTAATAGCCTTAATCGCTTCCATCATCCGCTCGCGCAACGCCTGAGTATCAACTTTCTGCGCCGGGCTAGCAGCCTCCACCGCCTTATCGGCTTCGGCAGCGACCATTTTTTCCATTTCCATGCCCTCCCGCCGGCGGCGCCGCTTAGCAAACACCCAAATCAAGCCCCATAGAAAGCACACCAGGAGCAAGATAAATAATACCCACATCCCAAACTGCTGAATTTTTTCAACCCCAAAGTAGGCCAGAGCCGCTGTAGCTGCCAACGCCAGTGCCGCTAATACACGGTAGTCTGAAAGGTAATAAAGAACTCTTCTGAGCATTTTTTAAGCTTCCTTTATTGTGTGGCTTCCGGCATAGCTGAGCCTTGTACTACATCATTCACATCAACCGCACGCAAGGCCATTGCAAAGCGTTTTCCGCTATTTTCAAGGGAAAGTAAAATCACCGGATTGGGACTGTAATGCATTTGTGTTGTAGCAATTGCTATCTGGGCAAGTGGAGCAACCGCCCCCTGTTTGCCAATATGCGAGGCAAGCGCTAGCACTTGTTTGGCATGACTCAAGTCTGGCCAATGGATTGCAAGTGCTTGAGTAGCTTCAACCGCCAGCCCTGACCCCATATTGGAATCATGAATTGCCGCCAATGAAGAATCATTGGCAAGCCTAGGAATTTCTTCAGTGAAGTACTGTATCAGACTAGCCATTTCGCTGATTTTTGCCGAAACCAGCGCTTGCTTATCAACCTGAGTAGTCAGCGGGCCAAGCAACTGTGTTGATGCACTATGATTTCCAGCTTGATTTGGGTCTTGCAAGAAAATCACCCCAGCTGCCCCTTCCCCCAATGCGGCATCCCCTTCATCGGCTGACTGCGTTCGCCTCTGCCCGAATGCACTGCTTTGAAGCAATTGTGAGGAAATCTGTGACCCCGCAGCCATGAAAATTTCCACCGGCATACAACCACTACGCCGCCTATGAGCCAAATTCTCCAAATCTTGCCAGACCCGGGCAGTAGTTGCCTGATGCACTAATTCAATTTCGCCAACCGCATCACTTAATCCGAAGTCAGCCAGTTTCTGCTTTGTTTGCTCAAGCAAGCGCTGTTCAAGGTGGGCACTGCTATCCCCATCCAGATAAATCCATAGTTTAATACTGGGTACAGTTTTAGTACTTTCAATTTTACGCAAACCAGCAACCACCTGAGTATCGATCTCCCCTTCGGTCTGCCAAGCAAACTCATGCAGTTGAGGCAACAGTATTTCCGTGACTTTTTCAACCAAAACAAGGATTCTTGCTTCGTGAGGCGCAAGTAATCCTTGTTTATCCACATAATCGTCGAGTTCAACCCAAGCAGCTTTTATTGGTAGCCCTTCTGAATCACGCAAGCTCGGATGCAAAGCTGGATAAGGAATATCCAACAATGAATCGGGCAATGCAGTATCGGAATCCAGCCCTGCGGGCAAGCAACAAGAAACACCCAAGACATTAAGCCTTCCAAGCTGTACAGGCTTGGACATTTCAGTGGTCTGCTCCTGCATGAGGGCGGATTGTTGCTGCGTTATAGCCTGTTGGCTTTGCTTTTTATCCAATGCATCCTTGAGCATATCAGATACAAACCAAAGCAAAACCACCGCTCCCGGAATAACCCCAAGCCCCAGCACCATTTGCTGTATGCCAGGCACTGACTGGCGTACAACCCAGTAAGCAATCACGCATCCCCACAAGATGACAATCAAAAGCAGCAATGCTAAAAAGCGCTTCAGCTTTCCGGGACGCACTTTGGCTTGGGTGCCTGCTTCATGCATTAAATTCATCCCATATTTGGCGAGGTTTGACCTGCAATCAGACTGCCCCCACAGCCAGTCTTGTCTCCATGCCGAGCAACCGGCTGCCCATCAATCAACACATCACTATCACCAGTGACAATGACGGTAGGGCCATGTTTTCCGCAAATCACCTTGTCCCCGATGCGGGCAACGGGAACCCCATCGACACTGGTTTGTGTAGAGCCAGAAACTACACTGCCCCCATGGTCAAGCGTATCACCCACCAAAATTACGGGTCTTGTCATTGCAATTTCCTTCTACCTGCTGGTCAAGTGCGAACCATAGCGTATTTCAAAGCAAGACTGTACTAGGGCGTGTCATCAAATCTTCTGAAGGGACATGATGTGAGCCATGACACGTCGATACGCGCTCACAGATGCCAAATGGGAACGGATTAAGGACTTGCTTCCCGGCAGAGCCGGTCATGTCGGTCGCCCGGCTTCGGATAACCGATTGTTCGTCGATGCGGTGCTCTATCGATACCGAGCAGGTATCCCTTGGCGTGACTTGCCCGAGCGCTTTGGTGACTTTCGCGTCATTCATCTTCGGCACTCACGCTGGAAACGCTCGGGTATTTGGCAACAGCACAGCACCGGGGCTAAAAAAACCAAGGCGGCCAAGCTATCGGTTGCAGCCAAGGGGGATTGAGCACCAAAATCACGCCACCACCGATGCGCTTGGCAATCCCACCGGATTTCATCTTACACCCGGACAAGCGCACGATCTGGAGGGCGCTGACGTATTACTGCCAGACAATCAGGGGCAAGCCGTGATAGCCGACAAGGCCTACGATGCGCACAGCAGCGTTGTTGAGCCATTACTAGCAGCAAGTAAGAAGGTCGTGATTCCATCATGCAACACCAACAAAAAGCAGCGTGAGTGCGATATGGCGCTTTACAAGGCGCGCCACGTCATTGAGAACTTCTTTGCCCGCCTCAAGCAATGGCGAGCCATTGCCACACGATACGACAAAACAGCTCGCAACTTCCTGGGGGCTATCCATCTGGTTGCAGCCATCAGTTGGATGGTTTGATGACACGCCCTAGTCAGTGACAGTCGTTGCCTGCCGTTGTCGTCTTGCAGCACGGCATTCCGCTTTAAGCTCAACATGTACATAGTCTTTCAAGCTACGCCAATCGCCGCCCCATTCCAACCCTGCTTGCTTAGCCAGGCCACCATAGAGGAAGTAAGCGCGGCGGGTCCATTCATCATTCATATCCCACTGCAATTTGCCGTTTCGTAGTGGCGCACTATCTACTGCAAGCCCGTATTGGTGGCAGCTTTGCCAGGCTCCGGCGCGAGTTGCCTTACCCGCCCCCATCAATTGAGCCTGACGCTCAGGCGAGCGATACCCCTCTACTAATACCATCTCATAGCCGTATTGTTCTTTCATCACCTTGTAGATCGCCAATACACGCTGTTGCAGGCCAGGGGCAACCCTTTGCCAGCGGCGATCAGCAGTGACCACTTCGGGGTGCAGTTTGACAACCTCGGGGGCGGTAAACACTTCTTCAGGAGGCGCAGGGGGAGGTATCAAGCGCTCACCACGCATGAGCTCAGCCACCATGCTGCCAGATGAAGCTTCATCATACTCAGCAAACCCACCCATTACCACGTTCTTTCGAAAGCCAAGTATCAATACTGCCGGCAGCACAACGATCAACAGCGATAACAGAATCACCCAGCCATAGCGCGCCCCTTCTCGTACTGCCTTACTCATGCCACTTTGCACATCGCGCTGCAAGTGCTCCAATCTCTTGGTAGACCTGCACCAAGCCCCCTTGGACATTCCAGCAAAACGTCTTGTACTGCGCATCAACCAGCGCAACAATGCCTCGCGCGGCTCCTCAAACATCAACAGCCATATGAATAGGCAGCCAAGCACAAAAAAGACAAGTACAACCGCTAAAATCATGTTGCCTCTTGTCTATACGAGTTGTTCCTGCAATTATTCATAGCTATTCGCGGCAAAGCTGCCACTCCATCAAACGCGATCATGGGCACCAATATCCCACCAACCAGCAAACGCCCATCACTCACTGGTAATGCGCCAGCTGCTGGCAGCGGGGAACGCATCCTATCAAGTTTGGAGTCTGGACGGAGCCCCCAAAACTCAGCGCCCGCAACAAGTACGCACAAGCCCTGGCTATCGCTTGCGTTAGGCTTTTGCATATTGGCAGTCATTGCCGTCCCTGCTTACATATTACTTTCCCATAAAGCATCGCCGCTCCCTTCCCCCATCAAAAGTGTCGATGCTGCGCTGGTGCAAAATACTAATAAAGAAGATGTGCGACCTGCACTCACCAAGCCGGAGAAAACCGAGTCAGCTCTTATCCTTGATGAACTAGAAGAGCCCGTACCAGCGCCCGTCGATGGCCAAGTCCAGTCCAAAACATCAGATGCCATTGCCGATGCACTGCCCCCAGCTGCACCTGCGAGCCAGCCCACGCCACAATCAACAACATCTACACGGCAAGTTACAACTACCATCATCCAGAAAAATACTTTTCGTGACCGAGGCACCCCGGCATTCCGCCCTCGCCAGCCTACTGCAGCACAAAGCGATGAACCTGAACTTCTAAACTCGCTTATTAACATTATCAATCAACGCCCAGAGCAGACCACTGCCCCCTCTACTGGGGGCATCGGGCAAGCAGAAACCATGGATGAATTAATCCAACAAATCAACTCACGCGAACAGCAGGACCGCCTCTCCAATACACGCGCACTCGAACGGATCCGTCGAGTCCAGCCACAAGCAGAAAAGTTAGGAGCACGGGTACAAGAGGCACTTGAAAAAAGCAAATGAATGTCTCCTTTAAGAAGCGAAACGACTTTAATCGTTGGAGACCTGCTGAACATCTAACAACTCTTGCAACTGCATCAGTGTGCTGTCATCTTTGATGACTCGTTGCAACCACACATGCAATGGCATTTCACCCCAGCGAGCAGCCTTTTCTGCCAGATAAGTCACCGGGCTATGCGGCTCTGTTTGGCGGAAAAACTCGGCGACCCGCCTGAGCTGTTCAATAGCCTGCTCTCGACTAGCAATTGAAACATTTATACCACTTGCACCGCCAAGACTATCATCCCTCAAGCGAGATACCGCGCCCGACTCACTCCCTAAAGGCTGCACCTGCGCTCCACTCTCTTTTGCAGTATTCATGCCAATCACTCCAGCCTCACGGGCATAGCGCTGTGCTGTGTGTTCGAGGCGCTCAAGCTGCTCCAGTAATGCACTGAAAGCAGGTCCCTCAACTCCCAGTTTCGCATCTACAACTTCCTTCAGCGACTCTACTCCAATCCAGCAGACCGAAAGTGACTGCACAAGCTTGCTGTAAAACTCGATAGGAGTATTACGGCGGATAGTATCCACTTCTGCTTGAGTCAAGCTCTGTGTACTCCCTTCCCCAGCAGCGGCATGTAGCATTTCAAGATCAAGTAAGCTCAACGAGCCCTCACTCGATTGCGCTACCGGAATCGTGCGCAACCACTGCACTGCGTTGGAAATTAGCCATTCAAGGCTGCCGATACGCTCCTCCATATCACCGCCATCAGGTTCAGGGTGCAGGCTATCCCAATACCGGCTGCACAGCCCTGCGGTAAGCTGCAGCCCCTGTGCCAAACCGTCCAATCCATTGATGCGGGTATTAGCTTCGCACCACCATCCAGCCACCCGTAAATCTTTGCTTTGTTCCAGCAATATCTTTTGGGTGAGGGAAAGCACTTGAGGCCAATCTGCCAATTTGATTTCAGTTACCCAAGCCCCTTGCTCCAAAGTGGGATCGTCTTCTCGACGCGCCTCACGTATCTGATCAAATTCGTGGGAAAAAACCATATCTACCCCACTTGGCGCAACACTAGAAATAGGCGAAAAAAAGGGCTGAACTTCGCGCATGATGAGCCTATTCTGACAGTAAAGATAGCAATGCTATCTCAATTAAAGCGAGCATGGCAAAGATGGTAAAGCTTACGAAGTCCATCAACCAAGAGGATGGACATGAAGAAGAGTCGTTTCAGTACCGAACAGATCATTGGATTTTTGAAGCAAACTAAGGCTGGGATAAATGTGGCCGAGCTGGGTTCCCAACATGGCTTCAGGCCAGCCAGTTTTTACCAGTGGCGTGCCAAGTACGACGGCATGGAGGCCGAAGACGCCAGGTGCCTGAAGTCGCTGGAGGCTGAGAACCATCGCCTGAAGCGGTTACTGACCGAGGCACACCTGGACATTGAGGCGCTAAAGATTGGCTTTGGGTAAAACGTTAGCCCCGCAATGCAAGCTCGAGGCCGTCGGGGATGAGTGAGCGCCGGGCGTGCCACCTTGCGGGGCTATCCTGCGATGCTTACCGCCATCCACCCACCCCATCTGTCGATACGCAAGCGCTGCAAGCACGTGTAATGACCCACTGATTTTCTGCTCAGGTGTTACCTTCGCTAGATGTCAATTTGACCTGACCCCGGCAGAGGTTGAGAGCTGGGTGGAAGACGGCAAGCGCGGCATGGAGAATGCCTTGCGCGCCAAGCCCGAGGACGTTCGCCAGCAGTACGAGCGCCAGATCAAGGAATTGCAGGAAGCCATGCTGGAGCTGCGCGCCCGAAAAAAGCTGGCCGCCCTGCTGGGCACGGACGAGACCTGATGGTCACGATCCAGCAGGGGCTTCGGGAAGATGGTTTTGAAGTGTCGATGGTCAAGCTGTGCCGCTGGTTCGGCGTGGCCAGGCGTAGTGTGTACTACCGGCCAACCAAGGCGGCACCGAAGGTCAATCCTGCCTTGGCCAAACCGATCAAGGCACTGATTGAGGCCGAGCCGTCGTTCGGTTATCGCACCGTGGCCGGTTTACTTGGGATGAACAAGAATACGCGTAGCCTTCCCCTCAATTGAGACAGTTCTAAAGGAGAACTTTTGGCAGTCTATGAAGATGACTGAAGGAGAGTTCTGATGCGCAAGAGCAAGTTCACTGAATCACAGATTGTGGGGATTTTGAAAGAGGGCGATGCAGGCATTCCCATCAAGGATCTGGTGCGTAGTCACGGCATCAGCGTGGCGACGTACTACAAATGGAAGAGCCGCTATGGCGGCATGGATGTTGCGGAGTTGGCGCGGATACGCGAGCTTGAGGCTGAAAACAGCCGACTCAAGCGCTTGTATGCCGAGCAGGCGCTGGAGATTCATGCCTTGAAGGATGTCATTGCAAAAAAGCACTGGGACCGCTAGAGCGGCGCGAGTTGGCGCAGGTTCTGGTGGTCGAGAATGGCTTGTCGGTGCAACGGGCGTGCCGCGCCAGCGGTCTGGCAAAGGCCTCGTGGTATCGACCGGCGACGGAAACGATCGCGAAGGATACCCAAGTCATTGAGGCATTGCAGGGGCTGGTCGCACGGCATGGGCGATGGGGCTTCTGGAGTGCTTCCGGCGCCTGCGCCTGGATGGCTACCTTTGGAACCACAAGCGGGTCTGGCGGGTGTACTGCCAACTCAAACTCAATCTGCCGCGCCGAACGAAGAAGCGCCTGCCGATGCGGGAGAAACAAACACTGGAGGTGCCAATGCAAGCCAATACCTTGTGGTCGATGGACTTCATGGCCGACACGCTCTGCGGAGGCCGCCGCTTCCGCACCTTCAATGTACTGGACGAAGGTGTACGTGAAGCCCTGGCCATTGAGATTGACACCAGCCTGCCAGCCGAACGGGTGATTCGTGCACTGGAGCAGTTGAAGCAATGGCGCGGTTTGCCCAAGGCCATTCGTTGTGACAACGGCCCTGAATACACCGCACAAAGCCTGGTCGACTGGTGTCGCAAGCATCACGTCGAACTGCGCCACATCCAGCCAGGCAAGCCGAACCAAAACGCTTACATTGAACGATTCAACAAAACCTATCGCACCGAAGTGCTGGACGCGCACCTGTTCGAAGATCTTGAGCAGGTGCGCGACATCACCGACCTTTGGCTGCAAAGCTACAACGAAGAACGCCCGCATGAGTCGCTCGGCAACCTGCCACCGAGCGTCTTTCGCCAACAATGCGAACGGGCAAATTCTCCTTTACAACTGTCTACTTGACGGGGAAGGCTACGTACGGTGCAGCGCATCTTCCAGCTCAAGGGCTGGCAGGTGCGCAAGCGTGCAGTGGGACGACGGCCACGTATCCAGGCGCTGCCTTCGGTCGCGACTGCCCCCGACCAGCGTTGGGCGACCGACCTGTGTCGGGTATGGGGAGGACGTGATGGCTGGCTGACGTTGGCGCTTGTTATCGATTGCCATACCCGGCAATTGCTGGGCTGGCATCTCTCACGCAGCGGCAAGGCCAGTACCGCGGTGGCAGCATTGGAGCAGGCACTGATTGCCCGCTATGGCACGCTCGGGCGTGTGCCTGAGCCGTTCCTGCTGCGTTCGGACAACGGCCTGGTCTTCACCAGCCGCGATTACACGCGGCTGGTACGCAGCTATGGCTTGCAGCAAGAGTTCATCACCCCGCATTGCCCCCAGCAAAACGGCATGGTGGAACGCCTCATCCGTACCCTCAAGGAGCAATGCGTACACCGTCATCGCTTTGAGAGCCAGCAGCATGCCATGCGTGTGCTGGGTGACTGGATCCAGTCCAGTTCTACAATCACCGACGCCCGCATCAGGCGCTCGGCATGAAAACACCCGCTGAAGCGTATGCTTTAGCCGCATGACCTGTGCAGAAAGGGGTGGGTCATTACAGCAACGACTTGGCTTTGACGCAAATGACTGGCTCAGGCAAATGTCGCTGCGAATGGGACGAGGCGAGCGTGTTTACCCCGATTACGCTTTGCTTGCCCAGACCAAGCGCGATGAGGAAAGCGCCCGCTTCATCTGGGAAGCCAAGTACCGTATTGCCAATGAAGCCAGTCTGCGCGAAGCATTTTTTCAGGCCAAATCCTATGCACTGCGGCTTGCCTCAGCCGGTTTTGCACTGGTAGCTGTCGAAGGCGTCTGGGTATCACTGGCGCGCGAGCAATTCGCCTTCGACAAATTACTGCATTTTTCCTGGGCTACCCTCGCTCAAACCGAAGGCTTCTCCAGCCTCGCCAAGCTCTGTGCCAAGTCTCGGCTTGAGACAGCAAAATAAGCCTACCTCCCAATGATTTTAAGATTAAGCACCCTTGGTGCCTCACAAACTTCGAACACGCAAATTCCGTCCACTCAATATACGATGCCTCATGAAATCCGCCCTAGCTTTACTGGCACTACTTGCCTCGCAGCCGTTCAACCAAAATGAACTCATCCGCAGAGGGCTGCTCCTGGATGGGCCGGACGGTCACCGCCCTTCCCTCTGGGTTGATACGGATTACGTCTTCAACTGCGGCTTACGGAATATCCGGGTACAGTTCAGCGACTATCATTTATCCGGGCTGGATTTCGGTAAGAAACATGGGGTCAGCGCCATAAGCATTGATGGCAACCCTATAGACGGGCAATTGTTGGAAAACATCAACAGTCATGTCGTTGGCACAGGTTTCAGCCGTATCCAAAAAGCTTGGGGCATGTGCAGTACGGCAGGTGCGCGTATCGGCATCCAGTACACCATGAGTGGAGACATTCAAGCCATTGAATTCAGCCTTGAAACCGATGGCAGCGGCCAGTTGCTCGCCCGTTATCAACAAGGCCAATGGCAGCCGCTTGCCGATGCCTATCTGCGCCAGCGTTTTGATACTGGCATGGAAGTTTCCCGGCAGCAGCGCATTCATGTCACTTCCCACTGTTTTTCCAGAATCGGCTCGAACGCCAAGGATTTAACCTCGATGGAAGTTTTGACCGAGCTGGAAACGCGCTTTCAGTCAATCAAAACCCATACACTGGTCAGCAACTGGCAGGATGAAGCCACAGGCCGCATACGCGGGCAGATATTGCAAGCCGATATTGACGGGCAGCCTGTGCGTGCAACTGCAATCCGGCGTATCAACCGTGGAGTCCCTTCCGGTGCTGTGCTTTGGCCACTTACTGCCATTTGTCTTGGTTCTGAGGATAAAGTCCGGCTGACATATGCGGCCATAGAAGAGCCAGCTGCTTTTCCTTGGCATTTCGATGCCCCATCCTCCAAACGGGCTTACATTCATGTGCTAAACAAACAGGGAGCTGCCAAGGCGGAGTGGGAGCGCACTCACCACCCAGTTTCCACTGATACGGCGGATGAAGAATAAGCGCCCGCCCAAAGCGGATGCGTAGCGACTGGCAAGACTTGGGTAAAATCCCGCCTCTCCCCGTCTCAAGAATCGAGGTTCCCATGCAGATTTCCGCGACTCGCGCCATCATCACCGGCGGCGCTTCCGGGCTTGGTTTTGCCACCGCCAAACATTTGATCGCCCAGGGCGGCAAGGTGGCGCTGTTCGATGTCAACGAAGAAAAGGGCCAGGCCGCTGTCGCCGATCTGGGTGCCGACAAGGCGGCGTTCTTCAAGACCGATGTCAGCAACGAGGCGGAAGTCATTGCAAATGTTGCCAAGGCGCGCGAGTTTCTCGGCGGGCTGAATGCCTGCATCAACTGCGCCGGCATCCTCGGCGCTGGCCGGGTGCTTGGCAAGGCCGGGCCGATGCCGCTGTCGCAGTTCCAGACCACGGTGATGGTGAACCTCGTCGGCAGCTTCAATGTCGCCAAGGCCTGCGCCGACCTGATGCAGCACAACGAAGCAGGCACTGACGGCGAGCGCGGGGTGATCATCAATACCGCATCGGTCGCCGCTTACGAGGGCCAGATTGGCCAGGCGGCGTATTCGGCAAGCAAGGGTGGCGTGGTCGGCATGACCTTGCCGATGGCGCGTGAGCTGGCGCGTTTTGGCATCCGCGTGATGACCATCGCCCCGGGGATTTTCTGGACGCCGATGGTCGATGGCATGCCCGAGGACGTGCAGAAATCGCTGTCGGCCTCGATTCCCTTCCCTTCGCGGCTTGGCAAGCCCGAGGAGTTTGCCGACCTTGCGGCCTATATCATCGGCACCTCGTATCTCAATGGCGAAACCATCCGCCTCGACGGCGCGGTGCGCCTGGCAGCCAAGTAACACGGAGTTTTCATGAAGGCTTACGACATCAAGAAAGGCAACGTCGTCGAATACAACGGCGGCGTGTATCAAGTGCGCGACATCGAGCGCTCCAGCCCACAGGGCCGCGGCGGCAATGTGCGCTTCCGTTTCACGCTGTATTCGGTGCCCGGCGGCAACAAGCTCGATGCCAGCTTCGATGCCGACGACAATCTCACCGAAGTGGAGCTGCTGCGCCGTCAGGCCACCTTCTCCTACAAGGACGGCGATGCCTATGTGTTCATGGATGACGAGGACTACAGCCAGTACGCGCTGGATGCCAGCGCCATTGGCGATGCCACCGGTTACATCACCGACGGCCTGACCGGCTGCTATGTGCAGATCATCGACGACACCCCGGTAGCCTTGCAGCTGCCCACGTCGGTCGTGCTGGAAGTCATCGACACCCCGCCGGAACTCAAGGGTGGCACTGCCACCAAGCGCCCCAAACCGGCGCGCTTGTCCACCGGCATTGAAATCCAGGTGCCCGAATACATCGCCAATGGCGAAAAAGTCTGGGTCAATACCGTGACGGGTGAGTTCGGTGGTCGTGCCGAATAAGGCCGTACTGGCACTATTGGCCACACTGTGGCTTGGCGCTTGCAGCGCCGAGCCACAAGCCAGTGCGCCAGCTGCGTCCACCGAACCGGTTACAGCCACCCAACCACAGACGGGCGGCGAGACCGGCGTGGATACGCAATCCCTGCCGCAGGATGTGCAGGACTTCATCCTCAACCAGCGCATGTGCCGGCACTTCAGCCGTCCGGTGGCCGAAGGCGGCAACAGCACCATGGCCGGCATCACCTGCCCCAAGGCCGACGATGCCGCCTGGAAGGCGCTGCTGCGCAAATATCAGGGCGATGACACTATCGGCAGTGTGCTGCTGGCCGAGCGCCCCCCGGAAAGCAAGGTTGAAAACCCATGAGCATCCGCAGCGCACAAAGCCAGGACTTGCCCGCCGTACTGGCGGCCATGCAAGACTTTTACCTGCTTGAAAAACTGCCCTGGAATGCGGCGCGGCAAGAAGCCCTGCTGCACGGCTTGCTACAAACCCCGCAAGCAGGCCGCCTGCTGCTGGCCGAGCAGGGCGGCCTGCTTGCCGCCTATGCCGTGATTGGTTTTTGCTTCAGCCTGGAATTTTCAGGGCGTTTTGCCCTGCTGGACGAGCTGTATGTCCTGCCGGAATTCCAGGGGCTTGGGCTTGGCAAGCAATTGATGCAGGCCACCTCGCAACTGGCGCGCGAGCAGCACTGTCAAGCAGTACGTTTGGAAGTGAGCGATGACAACCCCAAAGCCCGCGACATCTATCTGCGCGCGGGCTACCGGGTGCAGCCGCGCCGGCTGATGAGCCTCTGGCTGGAGCAAGACGCATGATGGCCGCGCAGCCTGCCAGTTTGCAGCTTGGCGATGTGCGCCTTGTGCCTTTGCAATTGCAGCATGCAGAAGCTTTGGCCAAGGCCAGCGCCGATGGCGAGCTATGGAAGCTGCCTTATACCTCGGCGCCTTGCAGCGACATGGCTGATTGCCGGCGCTATATCGAAAAAGCCCTTGAAGCACAGGCCAGCGGACAAGTGCTGCCATTTGCGGTGGAGGTGGCCGGTGAAATCATCGGCTCCACCCGCTATTACGACATCAGCCCGGAAGTGCCGCGGCTCAATATCGGCCATACCTGGTATGCCGCACGTATGCAGCGCAGCCATGTCAACAGCAGTTGCAAACGCCTGCTGCTGGGACATGCCTTTGAAACACTGGGCATGCGCACGGTGTACCTGAAAACCAGCAGCGCCAACCTGCGTTCGCAAGCGGCGATTGAGCGACTGGGCGCCAAACGTGATGGCGTTTTGCGCCAACATCGCCGCCACAAGGATGGCAGCCTCGGCGATACCGTTTTCTATTCCATTCTGGACAGCGAATGGCCTGCCATCCGCGCACATCTGGATGCCCTTTTGCAGCGAGCCGCCGATGAAACCCCGTAACTGGTCCATCGCTGCAGTCATTGTCATCGCGCTGTTATGGTTGATTGCACGTGTCAGCCTCGATACCCATCGGGTCACTGAGGAGGCCAAGTGGCATGCGCCGGTCAATACTCAAGAGGTCACAGCCTCACGGCAGAGATCCTCGCCAATAACATCAAGCGCTGCACACGATAGGCAACATTTGCCGGATGAAGCCTGGCAGACCATCGCGCTGATTCAACGCGGCGGCCCGTATCCGCACCGTCAGGACGGCACGGTATTTGGCAACCGCGAGCGGCGCCTGCCCAGCAAGCCGCGCGGTTATTACCGCGAGTACACCGTAGCCACACCGGGGCTGGGACATCGCGGCCAGCGCCGCATCGTCACCGGCGGCCAGCCACCCGATGTCTGGTACTACAGCGACGACCATTACCAGAGCTTCCGCAAATTCACGCCATGACCGACAACAGCGGCCTCATTTTTCTGCGTCCGGCACAGATGCCGGCGTATCTGCGGCAATTGCAGGACGAAAACACCGACAGCCGCGAAGTCTCCCTGCGCGGCGTGCGCGACAAGACCACATTGCTGGCGCGCTTTGCCCGGGCACTGGATTTTCCCGAGGGCATCGGCCATAACTGGGATAGCCTCGCCGATGCGCTGCGCGATGTATTCCCGCCGCAAACCGCCCCGCAGGCATTGATCGTGCGCCACTGCCACGGCCTGCGTGAGGCAAGCCCGGAGGATTTGCAGATACTTGTGGACATTCTGGCCGACACCCTGACGTTTTATGCCGAGCAAGGCCAGCGGGTTGAAATCGTGCTGGATACCCGCCTGCCACCGGCCTGAATCAAACCCGCTGCAACCAGCGCTGTGCCATGCGCCGTAGCGAGCCATCGCAGCCATCGTCTTCGGCCAGGGCGGCGATATCCCGCCAGGCCAGTGCCAGCGATTCTTCGCTGATGACGAAATCTTCACTCGCCTCTGCCCGCACCACATAGCGCACGTCGTAATGCCAGTGCGCGGGCACCTCGCCCTGCGCAGGTATCTGGTGCTTGTCGATATCGAAAATCGGCGCTTCCACTACAAGCCCGCTCAGCCCGGATTCTTCGCAGGCCTCTCGCAGTGCCGTAGCGGCAAGGTCGCAATCGCCATCGGCATGGCCACCCAATTGCAGCCAGCGTTGCAGCTTGCGGTGATGGGTCAGCAATACCCGCCTGCCATCGGCGCTTACCAGCCAACAAGACGCGGTGAAATGCCCGGTCAGGCGGCTGCGGCAAAACGGGTTTTCCCCGCCCGCTTGCAGCAGCGCCAGATATTCGCCCGCCAATGCGGCCTG
Source organism: Lysobacteraceae bacterium NML03-0222 (assembly GCA_002798195.1). GTDB lineage: Bacteria > Pseudomonadota > Gammaproteobacteria > Xanthomonadales > Xanthomonadaceae > Solilutibacter. The sequence continues at coordinate 220,046 of NWQM01000016.1, forward strand.
CTGTGGATATTGCCCGGCAAATACGCGCAGGGCATGTTCGAGATGGCGCATCGGCTCAACCTGCCTGGGCATCCAGCGCCTCCCAGCGCGCATAGGCCGCATCCAGCTCGGTCTGCGCGGCTTCAAGTGCGGCATTGTCGGCCTGCACGGCGGCGACATCGCGCTGGAAGTACGCCGGCTCGTTCATGCGTGCAGTGTGCGCGGCAATCTGCGCTTCTAGTGTCTCGATGCGCGCGGGCAGGGCTTCCAGCTCTCGGGCGTCCTTGTAGCTCAGTTTCTTTTTGGCGCTCGCCGGTTTTTCTGCGGGCTTTTCCGGCGCTCTGGCGGCAACGGGCTTTTCAACCGGCATCGCCGCCTGCGGGCGTTGCCGCAGCCAATCGCTATAGCCGCCGACATACTCACCTATCCGGCCATCGCCTTCCATCGCCAGCGTGGAAGTGACCACATTGTCGAGAAAATCACGGTCGTGGCTGACCAAAATCAGGGTGCCGGGATATTCCAGAAGCAGCTCCTCCAAAAGCTCCAGGGTTTCCACATCCAGATCATTGGTCGGCTCGTCCATCACCAATAGATTGGATGGCTGGGCAAACAGCTTGGCGAGCAGCAGGCGATTGCGCTCGCCGCCGGAAAGCCGGGTAATCGGTGCACGGGCGCGCTCGGGGGTGAACAAAAAATCCTGCAAATAGCCCAGCACATGCTTGCGACGCCCGCCTACCTCCACGGTGTCGCTGCCTTCGGCGACGTTTTCCATCGCATTCCAGTCCTCGCGCAATGTGGCGCGGTACTGGTCGAAATATGCCACCTGCAACTGCGTGCCCAACTGCACTTCGCCGCTATCGGGGGCAAGCTCGCCCAGGAGCAGCTTCAGCAAGGTGCTCTTGCCACTGCCATTGGGGCCAATCAGGCCGATGCGGTCGCCACGCAACAAGGTGGTGGAAAAGTCTCGCACCAGGGTCTTGTCGCCGTGGGCAAATCCCAAGTGCTTGACCTGGATGACTTTCTTACCCGAAGCCCCGGCACTAGCCAGCTCCATCTGTACCCTGCCCTGCACTTCACGGCGGGCGGCACGCTCACGGCGCATTTCCTTCAACCGCCGCACGCGCCCCTCATCGCGGGTACGACGTGCCTTGATGCCCTGGCGAATCCAGATTTCTTCTTCAGCCAGCAGTTTGTCGAAACGGGCATTCTCCTGGCGCTCGGCATGCAACCGCTCCTCACGGCGGCGCAGATAGTTGTCCCAGTCTCCCGGCCAGCTGGTCAGCTCACCACGGTCGATTTCGACAATGCGCGTGGCCAATTGCTTCAGAAAACGCCGATCGTGGGTGATGAACAATAACGCCCCCGGCCATTGCTGCAAAAAGCCCTCCAGCCAGTCGATGGCCTCGATATCCAAATGGTTGGTCGGCTCATCCAACAGCAACAAGTCCGGTGAGGATACCAATGCCCGCGCCAGCAACACGCGGCGCTTCAAGCCGCCGGAAAGCCGGGCGAAGTCGGCTTCGCCATCAAGCTCCAGCCGCTGCAGGGTGTCATTGACGCGCGCCTCCAGCGACCAGCCGCCCTGGGCTTCGATGGCCGCCTGGACTTTGGCCAGCGCCACTTCATCCAGCACTTCGGCATGGGTCAGATGATGATGCTCGGCAAGCAACTGCCCCAGCGCGCCCAACCCTTCGGCCACCACATCGAACACCTTGCCTTGCGCCGCCTGCGGCACCTCCTGCTCAAGACGCGCGATACGCACCCCGCTTTGCAGGCGAATCTCGCCATCATCGGGCTTGATTTCGCCTGCAATCAGTTTCAACAAAGTGGACTTGCCGGCGCCATTGCGACCAATCAGGGCGATACGTTCGCCCGGCTCGATGGAAAAATTCACCTGCTCCAGCAACAATGGGCCGCCGATACTGAAATCAACGGCGTTCAATGTAATCAGTGGCATGAGCGCCCCAAACAAAACAAAGCGCAATTTTCACATGCTTTTGGAGCCTGTCATGAACAACCTCGTTATCTACAAGACCATGCCGGAATGGACACAGGACACCCTGCCCAAAGGCTTCCTGCACAACCACAATACCCAGGAGGGTACCTGGGCGCAGCTGCAAATACTGGCAGGAAGCCTTGATTTCGCCATCACCGATAGCCAGGGCAATACTCTGGAGCACTTTACTTTCAGCCCGGAAAATCAACCGCCCTTGATTGAACCCAAGCAATGGCATCGCATCGTCTCGGCCAGTACCGACATGCGCTGCCGCTTGCATTTCATGTGCACACCCGAGGACTACCCCGCCAAGAAATACAAGCTGAGCCGCGCGCATTCCGAAGTCGTCGAAGCCCTGCCGCGTCTTGACCTGCCCGCCAATGCCCGTGCACTGGATGTGGGCTGCGGTCGCGGCCGCAACAGCCTGTATCTGGCGCTGCACGGGCTGCATGTGGATGGCATCGACCACAACCCCGAAGCCTTGCAGACGCTGGCCGAGATCATCGCCAACGAAAACCTCGGCGAGCGCATCAGGCTTGCCGAGGCCGACTTCAATCAGGCCGGCCAACAATCCTTGCTGCAGGGCTCGTATGACCTCATCCTCTCCACCGTAGTGCTGATGTTCCTGCAGGCAGATGCCGCCCGCGCCCTGATCGCGCAGATGCAGACCGCCACCGCGCCGGGCGGCTACAACCTGATCGTCAGCGCCATGGACACCGACGACTACCCGTGTACCCAACCCTTCCCCTTCACCCTGCGCGAGGGCGAGCTTTCTGCCATGTACCAGGGCTGGGAGCTGCTCAAATACAACGAAAACCCGGGACACCTTCATAAAACCGATGCCGAAGGCAATCCCATCGCCCTGCGCTTTGCCACCCTGCTGGCAAGAAAGCCGCAATAAGTTCTGAACTGCATGAAAAAAACCGCCCCTTGGGGCGGTTTTGCAAAAATGAACATTGCAATCAACTTCCCGTGAACATCGCTCGATACTTTGCCGTCAAATGCGGGCGCAGTACGGAAGCAGGCACGTCCACACTTTGGGTACCATCGGAGTATGGGCCAACCTGGTAGGGCGGAAATACAAAGCGCAGGCCAAACCATTTGCCATCGGCCGAAGGAATCGGCTCGAACTGGGCAAAGTTGGCCGCATCGGGCATGGTGCCTTCTTCAATCATATTGCTGGCACTGCGGATGATTTCAGTGCGCTCAGGCAAAGGCACTTCATCTTCATCAAGACGCGCCTCTACCTGGGCGCCCAATTGTTTGCGCACATAGTCCGATATGGCCTGCCAACCAGAGCGCTCGGACACCAAATCCTGCGGGCTGAGCATCCGGTCTTCCTGTGGCAGATAGGTAAAACGCGCAATCAGCGGGATGCCATGTGCACCGCCGGTATACAGGCTGCCATCGACGGCCACCACTACCGCAGCGGGGGTATTCATCAGCTCAATGAAATTGAGGCTCAGGTCATAAGTATTGCCGCCACCGACAGAATCACCGGCGAGCTTGACCGCATCATCCAGATCCTGCTGTGCGCTTTGGGCGTAATCAAACAGCGCTTGGGCAAGCTTGGGATGCTGATTGGCAACTGCAGGATAAGTAATGCCGATGAGGTATTTGGAGTTGCGCTCGGTTACATCCTGAAGCGGTAAGGCCAATGCCTGCGCAGAGAGTTGTTCATCGGCAGACTGGGATACGGCGGCTGAGTCCTTGTCCACCGAGGGTGCTTCCACCCGACAGCCAGCAAGCACGAGGGAAAGCATCAACACGGGCACACTTCGCAAAAACATGGGATATACGCTGAAAACTGGTTGAGTTCATCATGCCATGATGAATGTGATACCCGCATCATGCTGGCATTGGGAAGTCTGCTTTCTTGTCTTGACCAACAAGAAAACCCGGCCGCAGCCGGGTTTTTCATGCAGAGGCGATTACAGCGCTTGTACTTCGTCGGCTTGCAGGCCTTTCTGACCCTGCACCACCTTGAAGGACACCTGCTGGCCTTCCTGCAGCGACTTGAAGCCGGTGCCCTGGATGGAGCGGAAGTGGACAAACAAATCAGCGCCGCTTTCGGGGGTGATGAAGCCATAACCCTTGGCGTCGTTGAACCATTTGACGGTACCGGTCTGACGATCAGACATGTTGTTACTCCTTGGAAACAATTGAATGAAAACACGGCACAAGGCCGGACTGTCAGACAAGGGGCAACACGCAAGCGATGAAGCTGACCGCACGATCAAATACATCGGATCACTATGTTTCCGTGATCCCGCTGAAACAGTATGCGCACCATACACCAAAGCCACGCAAGAAGGGGGAGGTTTTTCACGCTTTGGACAAAAACATCAGCCTGATGCGAGCAAATCCGCGTATTCAGCATGTCGCTTCATCCAGCTGTCCACATAGGAGCACTGCGGATTGACCTGCAAACCTTCGGCGCGTGCCCATTGCAGCGCAGCTTCGGTCAGTTTTCCGGCAAGACCGCGACCGCCAATTTCTGCGGGGACATGGGTACGGAAAATCACCACATTCTTGCACTCTTTGCGGTAATGAAGGCTGGCCTGATATCCGTCTTCTTGCAACCAGAATTGTCCAGCACCGTCATCGTGCACGATTTGAGTCATTTCAAACGCCCAGTTGTCGGAAAAAATGTCCTGCCAAACCCGGCTGGGTCAGCAGCATGAACAAGACGCCATAGGCCGCCCCGGCCAAGTGGGTGCCATGGGCGATATTGTCACTGCCACGGCGCTCCATCCAGATGGAATAAGCCACATACAAGACCGCAAAAACGATAGCCGGAATCGGTACCGGGATGGGAAAAATCACCAGCTTCGACCAAGGCGAGAACAGGATGAAGGCAAACAGCACTGCCGAGGTGCCACCGGAAGCGCCCAGGCTGCGATAGTTCGGGTTTTGGCGGTGCCCAAGCCAGGCCGGCAGGGCGGCCATGACAATCGCGGAGAGATAGAAAAACGCAAACCCAGCCGCTGCGGAGAGTCCCTCGCCGAAGACCTGCTCAATCTGCCTACCAAAAAAGAACAGCGTCACCATATTGAAGATCAAGTGCATCCAGTCGGCATGGATGAATCCGTGGGTGAGCAGGCGCTCATATTGCTTGCGGCGCGCCATCAGCGCCGGCCACAACATCAAGCGCTCCAGCAGCCGCTCGTTATCGAAAGCCCGCCATGAAACCAGTACGGTGATGGCGATGATGATGAGGGTCATGCTGATATTCATGGCCTGTCTCCACGAGACATCAAAACACACCAGGTATCGGGGTTAATCATGCTACTGCCCACATTTCCAGGGGCGGCAAGACTACCACCGCCGGCTTGAGCCGCCTAATATCGACGGGTTTCCCAACCAAGATGCCTGTATGCCTCGCCTCAATGCACTTGCCCTTGCCAGCCTGATGGCCCTGTCCCCGCTTTCGCTGATGGCTGCCCCGCCCCTGTCCACCCATGCCGAGCGCAGCGGCTTTACCCAAACCGGCCGCTATGCAGAGGTGATTGCACTATGCGAGCGCTTTGCACAAACGTATCCGCAGCAGGTGCGCTGCTTTGATTTTGGCACCACGCCTGAAGGCCGGCCGATGAAGGCATTGGCGGTATCGGCCAGCGGGGTGCTAGACGCAAAAACTGCCCGCACCCGGAATTTGCCGGTGATTCTGGTGCAAGGCGGCATCCATGCCGGTGAAATCGACGGCAAGGATGCGGTGTTCTGGCTGCTGCGCGAATGGCTTGAAGACCCGCAAAAGATGGCGCTGCTGCAACAGCAAGTGATGCTGTTTGTGCCGGTGTTCAATGTCGATGGTCATGAAAACTTCCGCGCCTGGCAGCGTCCCAATCAGCGCGGCCCGGAGCAAATGGGTTTTCGCGTCACCGCGCAGCGCTACAACCTCAACCGCGACTATCTGAAGGCCGATTCGCCGGAGATGCAGGCCATGCTGCGGCTGGTCAATCAATGGGATCCACTGGTGGAAATCGACCTGCATGCCACCGATGGCGCACAGTTCCAACACGATATTTCCATCACCGCACATCCGGTGAATATTGGTGATGCGGCGCTGGCACATGTGGGGCGCAATCTGCGCGATGGCATCATCGCCGAGCTTGGCAAAAAAGGCTCGATGCCGGTGGACTTCTACCCCAGTTTCGTCGAATACGACAATCCGGCTTCGGGCTTTTCCGAGGGCGTACCCAGCCCGCGCTTTTCGCATGGCTATTTCTGGCTGCGCAACCGCATCGGTATCCTGGTGGAAACCCATAGCTGGCGCAGTTATCCCGAGCGCGTGCGCGCAACCCGCATCAGCGTGGAAAGCCTGATTGGGCAGATAGCTCGCCACGGCAAGGACTGGCAGGCCGTGGCCACAGCCACCGATGCCCGCAGCGCTGCCCTTGCCGGCCAGCGCATACCGTTGAGCTGGAAAGTGCTGGAAGAGGCCAAAACCATCGACTTCCAGGGCTATGCCTATACCCGCACCCCGTCAGACATTTCCGGCGCCCTGATGACCCGCTATGACGAAACCACCCCGCAAGTCTGGCGTGTGCCGCTACGCAACCAGGTCGCTCCGGCATTGCAGGTCACTGCCCCGGAAAATGGCTATCTGATCCCCGCCGCCTGGGCCAGCCTCTTCCAGCCCAAGCTGACGCTGCATGGCATCGAACACCACCGCATCGAGCAGGCACTTGCCGATATTCCGGTGGAAGTTTTCCGTGCCAGCCGGGTCGAATTCGCCAAGACATCCGTGGAGGGTCAGCAGCGGCTCAATATCGAAGGCCAGTGGCAGGCTGAAGACCGCCAAAGTCTTGCGCCCGGCGCATTGTGGGTGCCCATCCGCCAGGCCAAGGCGCGTCTTGTCATGCAGCTTCTTGAGCCGCAAGCCCCGGATGCCCTAGTGGCGTGGGGAAAAATGAACAATGTCTTTGAGCGCAAGGAATATATGGAGGACTATGTCGCCGAGGCCGAAGCCCGCAAGATGCTGGCGCAGGATCCTGCATTGAAAGCCGAGTTCCAGCGCCGTCTGGCCGAAGATGCCGAATTTGCCGCCTCGGCCGAAAAGCGACTGGAATTTTTCTACCGCCGCCATCCGGCCTATGACCGCGAGCTGCACCGCTACCCGGTGGTTCGTCCCTTGCAGGCAATCAAGTAAGCCAGCCCTTGCGCGGCGCAACATGACTTGTGCACAGACCCAGGTCTAGAATCAATCAATTGTTTGAATTGATTGACTCACATGGCTGCTATCCAGTTCAGCACCAAAGACCGGATTCTCAATGCCGCAGAAGCCCTGTTCGCCGAGCAGGGCTTTTCCGCGACATCCTTGCGTGAAGTCACCAGCCGTGCCGATGTCAATATCGCTGCGGTCAATTACCACTTTGGCAGCAAGGAAAATCTCGTCAACGAAGTATTCCGGCGGCGCATGGATGAGATGAGTCAGGCGCGGCTGACGCTTTTGAAAGCTGCCGAAGCTGAGCAGCCCGGTCAGATCGAGGCCATCCTGCGCGCCTTCATTATTCCCGCGCTTGGCGTTTCCACCGAGCGCGGCGGGGTGGCCTTCATCCGCGTGATTGCCCGTGCCTATGCGGAAAAAAACGACAGTCTGCGCACCTTTCTGTCGGCACGCTACGGTCATGTGCTGCGCGAATTCGCCAAGGCATTGGCACCCTGCCTGCCCGGAATTTCCAAGGAGCAGCTGTACTGGCGGCTGGACTTTGTCATCGGTGCACTGACTTATGCGATGTCGGATTTCGGGGTCATCAAGCGCCCTTCCGGCATCAGCGAGGCCGCCCATCGCGAACGCGCCACGCAGGAGTTGATTGCTTTCGCCGTAGCCGGGCTGAGAGCCTGAGCCTTCTCCCATCCACCCTCACCGGAGCCTGAAATGTCCGAAAAATTACTTGTCCGCCGTGTTGCCGTCCTGGGCGCAGGCGTGATGGGCGCCCAGATTGCTGCCCATCTGGTCAACGCCGGCGTCGATACCGTGCTGTTCGACCTGCCTTCTCAAGAAGGCGACAAGAGCGCGATTGCGAAAAAAGCCATCGCCCATCTGGCCAAGCTCTCACCGGCACCGCTGGCGGAAAAGTCGCTGGCCGAGGCCATCATCCCGGCCAATTACGAAACCGATCTGGCACTGCTGGAAGGCTGCGACCTCATCATCGAGGCGATTGCCGAGCGCATGGACTGGAAGCAAGAGCTGTACCGCAAAATCGCAGCGCATGTCCCGGCGCATGCCCTGCTGGCCTCCAATACCTCGGGGCTTGGCATCGAAAAATTGGCCGATGCGCTGCCCGAAGCCCTGCGCCCGCGCTTTTGCGGCGTGCATTTCTTCAATCCGCCGCGCTATATGTATCTGGTCGAGCTGATTCCCACCCGCCATACCGACCGCAAGCTGCTTGCCGGGCTGGAGACTTTCCTCACCACGCAAGTGGGCAAGGGCGTGGTGATTGCCCGCGATACGCCGAACTTCATCGGCAATCGCATCGGCGTGTTCTCGATTCTCGCCACCTTGCATCACACTGCACAGTTCGGCCTTGGCTTTGATACGGTCGATGCCCTCACCGGGCCGTTGCTTGGCCGTCCCAAATCGGCCACCTATCGCACCGCGGATGTGGTCGGGCTTGACACCCTGCGGCATGTCATCAACACCATGGCCGATACCCTGCCCCAGGACCCCTGGCATGGCTTTTTCAGCGCGCCTGCGTGGCTGGATGCGCTGATTGAAAAAGGCGCGCTGGGGCAAAAAAGCGGTATCGGCATCTACCGCAAACAGGGCAAGCAGATTGATGTGCTTGACCTTGCATCGGGCGATTACGCTGCACAAAGCGGCGCTGCGGCAGAAGAAGTCATCGCCATCTTGAAAGAAAAAGACCCGGTGAAGAAATTTGCCGCACTGCGCGCCAGTGAGCATCCGCAGGCGCAATTTGTGTGGGCGATTTTCCGCGACTTGTTCCATTACGCTGCCTACCATTTGGCCGATATTGCCGAAACCGCCCGTGATGTGGACTTCGCCATCCGCTGGGGCTACGGCTGGAAGGCCGGCCCGTTTGAAACCTGGCAGGCCGCCGGCTGGAAGCAGATTGCCGAATGGATTGCCGAAGATATCCAGGCGGGCAAAAGCATGAGCGCCGCGCCACTGCCCGAATGGGTGCTGCAGCGCGATGGCGTGCATGCCGCAGCAGGCAGCTACAGCCCGAGCCAGAATGCTTTGCTGCCGCGCTCGGCACTGCCGGTCTATCAGCGCCAGCGCTTTCCCGACCCGGTACTGGGCGAGGTTTACGAAGGCGGCAAGACCCTTTGGGAGAACCCCGGCGTGCGCCTTTGGGCGGATGAAGGCGAGGACATCGCCGTCATCAGCTTCAAAACCAAGCTCAATACCGTCAACGACCATGTGCTCGACGGCATCCAGGAAGCCATCCGCATCGCCGAGCGCGACTTCAAAGGGTTGGTGATTTGGCAAGCTCAAGGGCCGTTCTCTGCCGGTGCCGACCTTGCCGGCGCCCTGGGGCTGTTGCAGGCCGGGCGTTTTGACGAGTTTGAGGCCATGGTCGCCAACTTCCAGCGCACCAGCCAGGCCATCAAATATGCGCTGGTGCCGGTGGTGGCTGCAGTACAGGGTCTGGCGCTGGGCGGCGGTTGCGAATTCCAGATGCACTCGGCACGCACCGTGGCGCATCTGGAAAGCTATATCGGCTTGGTGGAAGCTGGTGTTGGCCTGCTGCCCGCCGGTGGCGGCCTGAAGGAGTTCGCGCTGCGCGCCGCCAAGGCGGCCGAAAACGGCGATGTGTTTGCGGCGCTGAAAAAAGGCTTTGAAGCCGCCGCGATGGCCAAAGTGTCCACCTCGGCACTGGAAGCCAAGCACCTTGGGCTTTTGCGCGCAGATGACCGCATCGTGATGAATGTCCATGAGCTCCTGCACGTAGCCAAGGCCGAAGCGCGCGCGCTGGCCGAGGGCGGCTATCGCCCGCCGCTGCCGGCACGCGCCATTCGTGTCGCCGGCAATGTCGGTATCGCCACCTTCAAGATGATGCTGGTGAACATGCTCGAAGGGCGCTTCATCAGCCCCTATGACGCCGAAATTGCCGAGCGTATCGCCACCGTGATCTGCGGCGGTGAAATCGACCGGCATGCGCTGGTTGATGAGGAGTGGCTGATTCGCCTTGAACGCCAACATTTTGTCGAGTTGGCAAGACAAGAGAAAACCCAGGCACGCATCGCACACATGCTCAATACCGGCAAGCCGCTGCGCAACTGAACCCCATGGAAAAGATGGGGCATCCTGCCGCAACTTTTCCCGCATTGTCCAAGCGCCTGAGCTTTGGCAACGCGCGTGGCAGCGCTTGCGCTGCCACGGCGGCACAGCCATGTGCCGTTATCCCGACTTTTGGAGATAGCCATGAATAAACAAATCCAAGACGCCTATATCGTCGCCGCCACCCGCACCCCGGTCGGCAAAGCGCCCAAGGGCATGTTCCGCAACACCCGCCCGGACGACATGCTCGCACATGTATTGCGCGCCGTCGTGGCACAAGCCCCGGGTATAGATACTTCGCGTATTGACGATGCCATCATCGGCTGCGCCATGCCCGAGGCCGAGCAGGGCATGAATGTGGCCCGTATCGGCGTACTGCTGGCGGGACTGCCCAATACCGTGGCAGCGCAAACTGTGAACCGGTTTTGCTCCTCCGGCCTGCAAGCCATCGCCATGGCGGCCGATCAGATTCGTCTGGGGCAAGCCGACCTGATGCTGGCTGGCGGCACCGAGTCGATGAGCATGGTGCCGATGATGGGCAACAAAGTGGCACTCTCGCCGCAGGTGTTTGCCAGCCATGAAAACACCGCCATCGCCTATGGCATGGGCATCACTGCGGAAAAGGTCGCCGAGCAGTGGAAAGTCAGCCGCGAGGCGCAAGACGCCTTCGCCGTGGCCTCGCATGAAAAAGCCCTGGCGGCGATTGCCAAAGGCGAATTCAAGGACGAAATCACCCCCTACCCGATCAGCAGCTATCAGCCCGATCTTGATAACTATCGCATTAGCACTGTCGGTCATCTGGCCGATACCGACGAAGGCCCGCGCCCCGGCACCTCGATGGAAGCCCTGGCAAGGCTCAAGCCAGTATTTCGCAATGGCCAGTTTGGCGGCACGGTGACTGCCGGCAACAGCTCGCAGATGAGCGATGGCGCCGCCGCCGTGCTGCTGGCTTCAGAGCAAGCCATCAAGGATTACGGCCTGACCCCGCTGGCACGCTTTGTCAGCTTCTCGGTGGCCGGTGTTCCCCCGGAGATCATGGGCATCGGCCCGGTGGCCGCCATTCCCAAAGCGCTGCAACAAGCCGGTCTTGACCAGCAGCAACTGGACTGGATCGAGCTCAACGAAGCCTTTGCCGCACAGGCGCTTGCCGTGATTGGTGATTGCAAACTCGACCCTGCCCGTGTCAACCCGCTGGGCGGCGCCATTGCTCTGGGGCATCCGCTGGGCGCCACCGGCGCGATTCGCGCCGCTACCTTGGTGCACGGCCTGCGTCGCCACAAGCAAAAATACGGCATGGTCACCATGTGCATCGGCACCGGCATGGGCGCTGCCGGGATTTTCGAAGCCGTTTGAGCCACCACATCAGCGCAAAAAACGCCCGGTCAACAAGCCGGGCGTTTTGCATGATGCAAGAAAAGTGATTGCTTAATTGATGCCATCAGGCGTAGTTTGCGGGCCGCCGATGGTGATGCCATGCTCGGGCGGGTCTTGCGGCGGCGGGGCGCTGTCTTTCTTGACCCAACCAACCGGCGGCTTGGGTTCACGCCCAGCCATGATGTCACGCACTTGTTCGGCATCGATGGTTTCCCATTCCATCAATGCGCGGGTCATGGTTTCCACCGCGTCGCGGCGCTCCTCAAGGATGCGACGCGCCACCTGATACTGCTCATCCAGAATACGGCGGATTTCCGCATCCACCTTTTGCTGGGTGGCCTCGGAAATGGTCTTGCTATTGAGCCCGTAGTTGCTGTCCTGGGCATCGGCATAGACCATGGTGCCCAGCGCATCGGACATGCCGTACTGGGTGACCATCGCCCGTGCCATTTTGGTGGCACGCTCAAAGTCGTTGGACGCGCCGGTGGACATTTCGCCCATGAAGATTTCTTCGGCGATGCGCCCGCCAAACAGGATGGAGATTTCTTCCAGCATCTTGTCACGGTAATGGCTGATGCGGTCATGCTCGGGCAGCTGCCAGGTCAGGCCCAGCGCCCAGCCGCGCGGCATGATGGTGACTTTGTGCACCGGATCGGCCTTGGGCAGCGACATCGCCACCACGGCATGGCCAGATTCGTGATAGGCAGTCATCAGCCGTTCTTCCTCGCGCATCACCATGCTGCGGCGCTCGGGTCCCATGAAGATTTTGTCCTTGGCATCTTCAAAATCCTGCATGTCCACCGACTTCTTGTTGCGGCGGGCAGCAAACAGGGCAGCCTCGTTGACCAGGTTGGCAAGGTCGGCACCGGAGAAGCCCGGCGTGCCGCGCGCCAGCAGGTCGGGCTTGACATCATCGCCCAGCGGTACCTTGCGCATATGCACTTTCAGGATTTGCTCGCGGCCCTTGATGTCGGGCAGGCCGACCATCACCTGACGGTCAAAGCGCCCCGGACGCAACAGCGCCTTGTCGAGCACGTCCGGGCGGTTGGTGGCGGCAATCACGATGACGCCTTCGCCGCCTTCAAAGCCGTCCATCTCCACCAGCATCTGGTTCAGGGTTTGCTCGCGCTCGTCATTGCCGCCGCCCATGCCGGCACCGCGATGGCGACCGACCGCGTCGATTTCGTCGATGAAGATGATGCAGGGCGCATGCTTCTTGGCCTGCTCGAACATATCGCGCACGCGGCTGGCACCCACACCAACGAACATTTCCACAAAGTCCGAGCCGGAGATGGAGAAGAACGGTACCTTGGCTTCACCGGCAATCGCCTTGGCCAAAAGGGTTTTACCGGTTCCGGGCGGGCCGACCATCAGCACGCCGCGCGGAATCTTGCCGCCGAGCTTCTGGAAGCGCGAAGGATCGCGCAGGAACTCGACCAGCTCGGCGACTTCTTCCTTGGCCTCGTCACAGCCAGCGACATCGGCAAAGGTGACCTTGGTCTGATCTTCGGTCAGCATTTTGGCGCGCGACTTGCCAAAACTCATCGCCCCTTTGGCGCCGCCTTGCTGCATCTGCCGCATCATGAAGAACCAGAAGCCGATAATCAGTGCAATCGGCAGCAAGTTCAGCAGGATACTGACCAGGATGCCGCGCCCGGAGGACGGCGCGGCCTGCACCACTTCCACCTTGCGGCTCAAAAGGTCATCCATCATCTTGTCATCACGTGGCGCCACGGTAGTGCCGGTGGTGTTGTCCTTGCGCTCGAAGGTAATCGTGCGGCCATCCTCGGCGATATTCACCTTGCGCACCCGGTCGTTGTACACCGTGTCCATGAACTCCGAATACGCCACCGCGCCGCCGCTGCCAGCTACGCCTTGGCGCGGGCCAAAGCTCTGGAACAGCATCATCAATACGATGGCGACGGTGACCCACAGCAAGGTATTTTTCATCAGGTCTTTCATGCAGCCTCCGGGCCTTACTTCATCTGCGCCAGCTTGCCCTGGGCCAGCGCATACACTTCATTGGAACGGCGGCGCGAAGCTGCCGGTTTACGGATGGCCACCTTGGCATAACGGCGGCGCAGCTCGCGGACATAATCATCAAAGCCCACGCCCTGAAACAGTTTTATCAGGAATGTGCCGCCAGTACGCAGATGGTCGTCGGCAAAAGCCATCGCCAGTTCAGAAAGGTACATCGCCCGAGCCTGATCGACCGCATCCACCCCGCTCATATTGGGGGCCATATCGGACAAAACAAGGTCCACCACATCGCTAGCCAGCATTTGTTGCAATTTCGCCAGCACGTCATCTTCACGGAAGTCGCCGTGCAAAAACTCCACCCCGGCCAGCGAAGGCATTTCCAGGATGTCCGAGGCAATCACTCGGCCGGTATCGCCCAGCTGCTGCCGTACCCACTGCGACCAGCCTCCCGGTGCTGCACCCAAATCCACCACCACCATGCCCGGCTTCAACAGCCGGTCGCGCTCGACCAGCTCTTCCAGCTTGAAAGCCGCCCGCGAGCGCAAGCCTGCAGCCTGCGCCTTTTTGACGTAAGGATCGGAAAAGTGTTCGCGTAGCCAGCGATGACTGGATTTACTTCTTGCCATGACAACAGGTCTTTATCGTTCTGCGCATGATACCCTGCCCGCTCCCCTTGCCATTCACGCCTCACTGATGAGTACCGAACTTTCTTCTGCCCAAATCCGTTACCTGCGCGGCGAAGCCCATGACCTCAAGCCCTTGTTGCAGGTGGGCGGCAAGGGGCTGGGCGCTGGCTTGCTTGCCGAGCTTGAGCAGTTGCTGGAAGACCATGAACTCATCAAGGTCAAGGTGGCCGCTGCCGACCGCGAAAGCCGCGATGCGATGATTGCCGAAATGGCCACGCAAGCAGGCGCCGTACTGGTTCAGCGCATTGGCCATACCGCAGTGCTGTACCGTGCCTCGAAAGAAAAACGCCGCATCGTACTGCCGCGCAACTGATATGCACCTGGTCGAAGAAAAACCGGATTTCCAGTTCTTTCTGCGTGGCGCAACAGGCCATTACGCCCTGGTCAATGAGCGCCGCCTGCAAACCAGCTTCATCCTCTCCCCGCAGCAGCTCATTGAAAACTGGCCGGTCAGGCAGGCTGCCGAACTGGACGCTTCAGCGCTGGCAAGCCTCATCGCGCTACAGCCGGAAGTGGTGATTCTGGGCACCGGCAATACCCAGGACTTCCCGCCCGCCGAAGCGCTGGCCGCATGCCTCTCACGCGGTATCGGCATTGAGTGCATGTCCAATGCCGCCGCAGCCCGTACCTTCAATGTACTGGCGGGAGAAGGCCGCAACGTAGTGGCCGGGTTCATTCTGCACGCGGGGTAAAACGCACCGCAGTGCAGCATCAAACAGGCTTGTCGATACTTTCAGCAATTGTTAAGGTGAGATCGAACGCTGTTACGCGAATCGATTGTTTGGGCAGTGATTCCTTCACTGCCTGATCGCCAAAGCACTCTCCCCCTACTCCGGAAGCTGTCCATGAGTGAACCTGTCCTGCCCAATACCCGTCGCTCCCCCCGGCTTTGGCAGGCATTGTTGCCGCTGCTGCTGCTGGCCGTAATGCTGGGGATGGCGGTATTCCTGTTCAAGGACAACAGCTCCCAGGGCCCCAACCAAATCGCACTGATACTGGCCTCAATGGTGGCGGCGTTGATCGGCCTGTCCAATGGCCAGCGCTGGCAGGAGATTCAGGACGGGATGGTGCAAGGCATCTCCCTTGCCATCATCCCCATGCTCATCCTGCTGGCAGTAGGCGCCTTGATTGGCGCCTGGATGCTCTCGGGCACCGTGCCCACGCTGATTGTGTACGGCCTGCAATTGATGCACCCAAGCTACTTCTACCCGGCCGCCTGTCTGGTTTGTGCAATTGTGGCACTCGCCATTGGCAGTAGCTGGACGGTCGCCGGCACCTTGGGCGTGGCCCTGATTGGGGTTGCCCAGGGCTTGGGCATGTCGCCTGCGATCACCGCAGGCGCGGTGATTTCCGGTGCCTATTTCGGCGATAAAATCTCGCCACTGTCCGAAACCACCAATCTTGCCCCGGCAGCGGTGGAATCGGAGCTGTTTGCCCATATCCGCCATATGCTGTGGACCACCATTCCAAGCTTGGTGCTGGCGCTGGTGCTGTTCACCATTGTGGGTCTTTCCGCCAATACCCACAGCACGGATGTTTCATTGGGCGAATTGCCCGATATCTTGCGCGCCAATTTCAACATCGGCCCGCATTTGCTGATTCCACTGGCAGTCGTGGTGATATTGGCCATCAAGAAAATGCCGGCCTATCCGGCCATTCTGATTGGTGCCCTGACCGGGCTGGTCTTTGCGGCACTGTTTCAAACCCAGGCCATGCTGCAAGTGGGCAGCGCCGAGGGTCGCCCGCAGTGGCTGGCGATGCTGGCCGGTGGCTGGCAGGTGATGGCCGATGGCTTCAGCATCGAAACCGGCAATGCCGCAGCTGACGACTTGGTCAGCCGGGGCGGCATGTCGTCGATGCTTTCCACCATCTGGCTGATTGTCTGCGCAATGGGTTTTGGCTCGGTGATGGAGCGTACCGGCCTTTTGGAACAACTGATTCGCATGGTCTTGAAGCTGGCGCGCAGCACCGGGGCCCTGGTGACCACCACCATCGCCACGGCATTTGGCATCAATGTGGTGTCGGCCGACCAATACATGTCCATCGTGCTGACCGGACGTCTGTACCGCGAAGAATACGAGCGCCGTGGCCTGGCGCCGGTCAATCTCTCCCGCGCGCTGGAAGATGGCGGCACCCTGACTTCACCGCTGGTGCCCTGGAATACCTGCGGCGCCTATATGGCGGCCACGCTTGGCGTTGCCACGCTCGATTACCTGCCCTATGTGTTTTTCAACCTGCTCAATCCGCTGATTGCCATTGTCATGGCATATGCCGGATTCAAGATTCTGCGCACCACTCCGGCTGTCACCGCCAGCCATTCCTGATTCCGTAACCCCCAGCACAAAGAGTCCAAGACGATGGAAAACCGCTCAATTCACGGCATGTGGTCTTCGCGGCTGATGTTTGTCCTTGCCGCCACCGGTTCGGCAGTGGGCCTTGGCAACATCTGGCGCTTCCCGTACATGACTTCGGACAACGGCGGCGGCGCATTTGTATTGGTGTATCTGCTGTGCATTGCCATCATCGGCTTGCCAATCCTGATTGGCGAAGTGCTGATTGGCCGCCATGGCAGGCTGAGCCCAATCAATTCCCTGCGCAAAGTCATCAAGGAAAGCGACAGCAGCCCCGGCTGGGTGGTGCTCGGCTGGATGGGTATCCTCGCCGGCATCCTGATTTTGAGCTTTTATTCGGTGGTGGCCGGTTGGACGCTCAACTACAGCTGGATTTACTTCAAGCAATTGTTCAGCAGCACACCGCTCATCACCGACCCATCCGCCACTTTCACCGGCATGCTGGGCAATGCCAGCGAGCTGACTTTCTGGCACAGCCTGTTCATGCTGCTGACCGTGGCCGTGGTCGCGCTGGGCGTTGAAAAAGGACTGGAGCGTGCCGTGCGCTGGCTGATGCCAGCGCTGTTTCTGCTGCTGATTGCACTGGTGGTGTACGGCATCACCACCGGCTTTGCCGGACAGGCTGCAGAATTCCTGTTCAAGCCGGACTTCTCAAAAATCAGCTCCAAGGTGCTGCTCGCCGCCATGGGACAGGCCTTTTTCACCTTGAGCCTGGGGATGTGCACGATGATGGCCTATGGCGCCTATCTGCCACGCGAGGGGGTCTCAATCCCGGGCTCGGGGGTTGCCGTGGCCTTGACTGACACCGGTGTGGCGCTCCTGGCCGGCATGGCCATCTTTCCCATTGTGCTCAATTACGGCATCAATCCCGCAGGCGGCGGCCCGGGTCTCATCTTCACCTCGCTGCCGCTGGCCTTTAACGAAATGCCATTCGGCACCCCATATGGCCTGTTGTTTTTCGGCCTGCTGGCGGTCGCCGCATGGACCTCCTCCATCTCATTGCTGGAGCCGGGGACTGCCTGGCTGGTAGAGCGCTTTGGCATGGGTAGCCGCAAGCGCGCTGCCCTGCTGCTCAGTGGCCTGTCCTGGCTGCTCGGCCTGATGTCGGTTCTGTCCTTCAATCACTGGTCGCATATCAAACTGCTGGGACGCGACATCATGGGCTTCATCGAGTTCGTGGCCAGCGACCTGATGCTGCCATTTGGCGGGCTTTTGATTGCGCTGTTTGTCGGCTGGTCGGTCAAACAGCACATCCTGCGCAAAGAACTGCCGGAGTTTTCAGAAGGCCTTTTCAATATCTGGCTGTGGGCGCTGCGCATTTTTGTCCCCGCTCTGGTGCTGGTGATTTTCATCACCAAGCTCATGCAATGAAACCATCAGCCCCACGCACTCATTGCGTGGGGCTGCAACTCATCAACAAAACCGATAGTCAGAGTGTCCGGGCTTAACCCTTGCCACGGGTCATCTTCACCAAGGTCCGGTCTTTCAACACAAAGTGGTGATAAAGCGCTGCGCCAGCGTGCCCAAGAATCAGTACCCAGACGACCCAAGCGCCGCCTTTTTTGTGAATGAAGTCAATGGGCGCTTCAAACTGCTCAAAGCTCAGGCCCAGCTGCCCTTCCACCACGGTCTTGAACAGCGTGGTATCAGCGAACTTGGGCACTTCACCCAGGAAGAACCAGTCCGTAGCCACCCCGGTTCCCAGATACCCGGTCAATGGCATCACGATCAACACGCCATACAGGGCGATATGTCCCAAACGAGCCGCCAGATGTGCCCAGCGGCTGCCCGGCTCATGCACCGGCGATTTGTTCGAAAGCGTCCAAATCACACGCAGCACCACCAAAACCGCAATGCTAAGTCCCAAGGAAAGATGCAACTGCAAGGCGGTCCAGTTCTCCGGTGTGCCCTTGTCCGTGAGCCAGTGACGGTAATACACCGCCATATAGGCGCCCAAAAACAGCAAGGCCGTGGACCAGTGCAGGAAGCGGGCAATCGCCCCGTAATTGCGTTCGGTATTTTTCAACATGACAAATCAACTCAGTAACAGGACATCGCAATGCGTGCGATCTGGTGGGAAACACAGGCCTGGCATCGCCCGAAAGCGGCAATGGCGGCATAAAAGACAATGCCGCATTGTAGCTGCGCGGCAATACAGCGCACCCAGCGCCTGAACAACACTGTGTTGCAGCTGCACTTGACGCACAATGGCCGAAGGCAGCAGGTAGAATCGCGCCATGACGACATTTCCCCACAACTCCGAACCCTTGAACGCCCTGGCTGGCGCCCTATGCCAGCAGGTACGTGAGCTGGGTGCAGCCGGCTGGACACCCGCCACCAGCAGCAATTTCTCCATCCGCGTGGACGAAAAACACGCGCTCATCACCATTTCCGGCCGCGACAAGCGCAGCCTGGTTGCAGATGACCTGATGCTGATTGATCTGGACGGACAGCCGGTCGGCAACAGCCAACGCCCTTCAGCCGAAACCCTGCTGCATACCCAGCTGTATCGGCGCTTTGCTGATGTGGCCTGTGTGCTGCATACCCATTCGCTCAGCCAGACCGTGGCCTCGCGCCTGTTTGCCGGTCAAGGACATATCGAATTTCGCGATTACGAGCTGCAAAAAGCCTTTTACGGCAACAGCACCCATGAAGGCGCCATGCGTGTGCCGGTATTTGCCAATACCCAACATATGCCGACCTTGGCCGAACAAGTGGACAGCGCACTGGATACCGCGCCCATGTGGGGCTATCTGATTGAAGGCCATGGACTGTATGCGTGGGGACGCAGCCTTGCCGAAGCCCGCCGTCACCTGGAGGCCTTCGAATTTTTGCTCCAATGCGAGCTGAAACTGATGGAGCTTGCCCGATGAGCCGCCTGCGCATTTTCAACGATAACGACCCGTCCACTGTCCTCAAACAAAGCCATCTGCATGGCGATATTGCCACTGAACTTGCCCGTGTGGGCGTAGTATTCGAGCAATGGCAGGCCAATGCGCCGGTCAAGGCCGGCGACAGCGCAGAGGCCATCATGACCGCCTATCGCGCCGACATCGACCGTCTGGTCGCAGAAAACGGCTTCAATAGCGTGGATGTGGTCAGCATCGCCCCGGACAATCCGCAGCGCGAAGCGATGCGCGCCAAATTCCTGGAAGAGCACACCCACAAGGAAGGCGAAGTGCGCTTCTTCGTCGATGGCAGCGGCCTGTTCTCGCTGCATATCGGTGACAAGGTATACGAAGTGCTGTGCGAGAAGGGCGATCTGATTTCCGTCCCCGATGGCACCACCCATTGGTTCGATATGGGTCCTGCGCCCAGCTTTGTCGCCATCCGCTTCTTCACCAACCCCGATGGCTGGATTGGTGATTTCACCGGCAGCGATATCGCCCAGCGCTTTCCGCGTTACGAATGACGCCCGGCCAGGACTTGTTCAGTTGCAAAGCGAGGAGCCCCCGATGAGCCAAGCGCCGATTGACCCGGCAAGCGCACAGGCACGGATTGATGCCATCCAGAAACGCTATCGCGAATGGACGCAACTACTTCCCAAGTTGGAAGCAGCGCAACAGGATTGGCAACGTGGCGTCGAAATCATGCGCGAGCTCGCCCAGTTTTATTTTGAAGGCGAATACATGCGCTACCACGAAGCCATTGAGAACGGGCTGGCCGTCAACCTGCATACCGAGGGCGAATACAGCGTGATGAGCGAAGACGCTTTATGGAATGCCTTCCACGAGCAACATACCCTGGCCTGGCAGCGCCTGCGCTCGGCTATCGCCGTGCTCGATAGCGATGCCCACGCAAACAGCCAGACTGCCAGTCCCCAAACCCAATAAATCGCACCCCAATGACGACCACCATCCTGACCGATATCGAAGGCACGACCGGCAGCATTTCCTTTGTCAAGGACGTGCTGTTTCCGTATGCCCGCGCCGCCCTGCCCGACTTCATTGCCACCCATCAAAATGCCCCGCAGGTGCGCGCCCTGCTGGAAGAAGTCGGCAGCGAACTTGGCGTCTCCTACGATGACCCCACCATTACCCAAACCCTACAAAGCTGGATTGACCAGGATCGCAAGCACACTGTGCTCAAAGCCCTGCAAGGCATGATTTGGCAAGCCGGTTACCGCGACGGCGAATTCACCGCGCATATCTATCCGGACGTGGCGCCTGTGCTGCGTCAATGGCATGCCGCAGGCCACCGCCTTGCGGTGTACTCATCCGGCTCGGTGCCCGCGCAAAAACTCTTTTTCGGTCACTCCAATGCCGGCGACCTGCTGCCATTATTCAGTGCATTTTTCGACACACGAGTCGGGCACAAACGCGAGCGGCAAAGCTATCAGCGCATCGCTGCGGAATTGGGCGCAGCTGCCGATGAGATCCTCTTCCTTTCCGATGTGGTGGAGGAGCTCGATGCCGCCCGCGAAGCCGGAATGCGCACCTGCCTGATCGACCGCCGCGAAGATTATCCCCAGCCACGCCTTGAAACAGCGGCCAACGGTCACCGGCGCGTCGAGAGTTTTGCGGATATTGCGCCATAAACAACCTAACTTACTTCAGCCTTAGAAATATCAAAAGACTCAAAAGTATATTGAGCTCACCCCCAAGAAGCTTAATAAAAAATAAACAAAAAATCATTTCCAGCAAACAAGCTTTAATGTATACACCACCTTATCCCGAATAACCTTGAAACGGGTAAGTCGTGAGCAATCAGCCTGAAAATCTCGGCACCATCACCGTATATGGCACACAGTACGGAAACTTAAGTTATTCAATATCTCTTGGGGGTTCCTGGAGAAAGCCTTATGATGATGGCGAGCACCATGAAACAAGCGCCCCGCCACTGAATGACAATCACAACGACCCTGTATCCGATCCCGACATTGAGTCCATCGAAATAAGAGTTAACATAAATCGCCCATTAAAAGTAGAAGAAAAGCAAGCCATTGATGAGCTAAGCAAGGCAATCTCCAGAATAACCATTGTTATAAATAGCATTCCCGACAATGCCACCATTACACTAAACAACGGCCATATTGTTACCGGAATCGAACTAAAACAACTATGGCAAAAAATCGACTTTGACATTAGTGAAGCAGGAACAACCTATCTCAACGGCACCCAAAACGGCGAGATTGACTACAACAATGGCAACCCTATTGCGCGCCTAAACATAAATATTGTTACTAGCTATAACGCTCTCAATCCGCCTGGCGGAATTAATTATCTGCCTCTCCATGAGCTTGCACACATCACCAGCGCTGGCAGAAAATCCAACCAAAGCGTATGGGCCAATGGCAAAATTTCTCCTCACGACCCTGCCTGGAGCGCAAATGAAAGGATTGCCAATGACATCGCCAAAGCGATTGCCGACTTTGGGGGTTTGGCAATACTTCCAAATGCAAGATATGGCTATAGCAACCCGCCACCAGCTATCATTGTTACACCTTAATATACTCAATAAACTGGCAGAAAAATGAATCTGCGAACCAGAGCCCATTTTCCCCTCAGCTTTATGCTATTGACTTTCCTGCTCTCATCTTGCTCCAGTACGGGCAAAAATTACAGGAGTCACGATCAGGCAGATACGGACATCTGCTCCTATACAGATGAAAAGCAGATTATCAGAAATTTAAACATTCAGGAGACAGACCCACAAAATATTTGGTTAGAGGTGGGCAACACAATCCATATTGACACCCCTAGATATCTGCACCCTTATT
The DNA here is from genome assembly GCA_002798195.1 of Lysobacteraceae bacterium NML03-0222. GTDB lineage: Bacteria > Pseudomonadota > Gammaproteobacteria > Xanthomonadales > Xanthomonadaceae > Solilutibacter. The sequence goes on from NWQM01000016.1 coordinate 242,379, forward strand.
CTGCCATCACGATTAGTGGCAAGTGCGCTTATAAAGCCATAATCTCCACTGGCGGACAGATAGAATTACCTCCTGGGCTTTTGTTTACAACGAAAAAGGAGCCAACAACAGAAGGAAAACTCTACCTAGAATATGACAGGCAATATTTATATAACCAAAAAGAGTTTCAATTCTTATATAAAAATGAAAATGAATTTATAATGTATACTCATAGTGGATACGCATCACCGCAGCCACAAGAAGATTTTTATATTGGCCTATGGCATAACAACAATGGATCTTCCATCCAAATTTTCAAAGCAAGCAATGATAACAGGGTAACAGAATCAGCATTTGAAATCATATCCAGTCCTTTAAGGATAGATAGCATCACCTATTTACCAGATGTTCATTATGGCGGCTCACTTTGGCTATCCTACCCTCGCGGCAAGGATAAAGTAATTCTTCAGCTCAATATGGCAGATGTCAAAGACATTATTAACTCAAGCTACCCAGTCTTCAAGTCCAACCCATAAAATTTTTGACATACATCATATCAAAACAAGGGCGAGCCATAACTACTCGCCCTTGTTGTATTAACTCTATTTACTCAATTTTTATCAGTCTTGACCGCCACAAAGCGGGTGCCGCCGCGGCCTGCCAGTCGCAGGGTGACAGTATCGCCGGGTTTGACGCTGGCAAGTGCGGTTTGCAGCTGCATGGCATTGCCCACATGCTGCCGTCCCACGGCCAGAATCACATCGCCGGGGCTGATACCGGCCTCGCGGGCAGCGCGCGACTCCACCGCCACTATGCCAACGCCTTCACCGGCCTTGAGATTTAACTGACGGCGATCATTGGCATCGAGTTCGGCAACACGCACCCCCAGCAGGCCGCGCATATGCTGTGCGCTGTTCGCAGCATTGTCGGCGCGCTCGGCAAAACGGTTGGCGTTGCCAGTGGCCGCCTCGCCCAGCACCGCTTCAATGGCACGCTCACGGCCATCACGCCATACGCCAAGGCGCACCTTGCTGCCCGGCGGCAGTGCGCCCACCAGCGGCGGCAGGTCACTGGTCTGGTTGATGGCGGTGCCATTGAAACTGCGGATGACATCACCCGGCTGAATACCGGCCTTGTCGGCCGCGCCACCGGCCTCGACATTGCTGACCAGCGCGCCGCGACTGTCAGGCAGCCCCATGCCGCGCGCCAGATCGCTGTTGAGCGGCTGCATATTCACGCCCAACAGGCCGCGCCGCACCTGGCCGGTTTTCTTCAGCTGCTCCACGGCATTCATCGCCGTGTCGATGGGGATGGCAAAGCTGATGCCCTGGAAGCCACCGGACACACTGAAAATCTGCGAATTGATGCCGACCACTTCGCCGCGGGTATTGAGCAGCGGGCCGCCGGAATTGCCACGGTTGATGGCCACATCGGTTTGAATGAACGGCACATATTGTTGGCCGCCGGTGGAGCGCCCCACGGCGCTGACGATGCCGGCGGTCACCGAATGGTCAAGGCCATAGGGCGAGCCAATCGCCACCACCCATTGCCCCGGCTTGACGGCGCCCGAGCCGCCCAGGCGCAAGGCCGGGAGCCCTGAGCCTTCCACTTTCAAAAGCGCCACGTCCGACTGCGCATCGCTGCCTACCAGCTTGGCTTTCATCTCGCGTTTGTCGGCAAGGCGCACACTGATTTCATCGGCGCCCTCCACTACATGATGATTGGTGAGCACATAGCCATCGGCTGAAATCAGAAAACCCGTGCCCAACGAGGTGCCGCGCGGCATTTCCGGCATCGGGCTGCGTTGCCCGGGGCCACCGGGTATCGGCATGCCAAAGCGGCGGAAAATTTCCGCGAGCGGGTCGGCAGAAGAAAAACCGCCGGACTGGCGTGCAGCAATCCGCGCCTCGACACTCACCACCCCGGCACCCACCTGCTCCACCAGCTGGGTGAAATCCGGCAGGCCTCTCACCAGCTCCGGCGCAGCGGCAGCCGGCATGGCCTGCACGGTCGCTTCACGCTGTTGCGCATCGGCAGACGGATACATCACCACGGCCGTGGTGGCGATTGCGGTCAGGGGAACAAGCAGCAAGGGTTTGAGGATTTTCTTCATGGGCATTGTTCTCATCGGGGAAATCAATCTTGGTTGTTTTGCGGAAGTGGATCGAATGGTGAATAGATAGAGGGCGCATGCTCCAGGCGCACATTGAAGGTGCCATTGCCCGCACCCGGCAACACGGTACGCGGCCAGGCCGGACGTACCTGCGGTGGGCTGAACGGGTCATGGGCTTCGACAATATCGCGGCTTTGTGCCAGTTGTGTCGATGGCTGTGTCGCAGCCGCTGCGCGTGCAGGCGTATTACGCAGACGGCTTCCGCCTCGTGCGACGTGTGATGTTTGCTCAACTTGCCGAGCGGCTGGTTGAACTGCTGCCACTTGCGGGGCAGTGACTGGCGGGTGTGCTGCGGCAGTGGTTTCTGGCAGCGCACCTTCTGCAACGACAGCTATCGTTTCAGGCGCTTGCGATTGGACAGTGGCGATAACCGCAGGCGCTACAGGCACGTCGACTGACTGTGGCGCACGCAAGCCGATAAAAGCGGCAAAGGCAAAGCTCGCTGCCATCGCACCACCGGCAAAATAGCGCCAGCGCGCAGGGCGCCTGACCTCTGCGGATCTATCTGCCAGCGTGCTGGTTTCTGGCTGCGGCGCTTGCGGCTGCAACCGCGTCGTGGGCGCTGCTTCTGCGGCCAAACGTGCCGAAAACCGGGCAACAAAGCCATCGGAAGCGGCCGCGCTGCCCTGCCCGCGCAGGACATCACCGGCCAATTGCCAGCGGCTCAGGGTATCGGCCAGCGCAGCATCATGCTGCAGGCGGCGCAGCAGAAAACGGCTGCGGTCATTATCCAATTCACCATCGAGCAAGGCCGAGAGTTGTTCTTCAGTGGTCTGCGGGTTCATGCCTGTCCTCGTTCTCGGGCGGTGGCGCTGCCATCCAGCAAGGGGCGCAGCGCACGGTCAATCGCTTCGCGGGCACGGAAAATGCGCGAGCGCACCGTGCCCACCGGGCAGCCCAAATGCTGGGCAATGGCTTCATAAGAAAGGCCGTCCAACTCGCGCAGGCGGATGGCCTGGCGCAATTCCGCCGGCAATGCCTGCATGGCGCGTATCACCGCCTGCTCAATTTCATGGCGCATCAGCTCACGCTCGGGGGTGTCGGCATTGCCCATCAGTTCCGCATCGCAATGCTCGGCATCGGCGATATCAATATCGGCACTGGGCGGGCGGCGCTTCATCGCCAGCAGATGATTCTTGGCCGTGTTGACCGTGATGCGGTGCAGCCAGGTATGGAAGCTGGCCTCTCCCCGGAAATTGCCAATGGCGCGATAGGCGCGGATAAAAGCATCCTGGGCGACATCCTCGGCCCATTCGCCCACAAAGCGCGCCGCCAGTGCCACCATGCGGTGCTGATAGCGGCGTACCAAAAGCTCGAACGCGCTGTGCTCGCCCTGCTGTACGCGACGTACCAGCTCGGCATCCAGCGTGTCCTGGCCTGTGTCCGGGTTGTCGGTGTTGGGGTCGGCCCGCATGGCCGGAGCTCCTTGAAACATTTGCATGAGTGCATCGTTGCGACAGGACATGGACAAAGGCTGGCAAGAAAAGTTCCTGCCCATTGGGCGTTGCCACAAAATGCAGACAGCAGCCGTTATAAAATGGCTCCATACCCTATCGGATGCTCCACCATGATGCCTCACTTCGACGGCCTGACCCTGAAAAACTGGCAAATCCAGTCCCGCGACGACGGTATTTTGATACTGCGCTTCGACCGCGAAGGCCAATCGGTCAACAGTTTTGCCCAGGAAGTACTGCTGGAGCTGGAAGCCATCATCGAGCGTCTGGCAATGGAGCCGCCACGCGGCGTGATTCTAGCCTCGGCCAAAAGCAGTGGTTTCATTGCCGGTGCCGACATCAAGGAATTTGCCGAGTTCGACCGCAAGGGCACGGTAAGTGATGCCATCGCCCGTGGCCAGGGTGTGTTTGAAAAGCTCGCTCGCCTGCCCTGCCCCACGGTGGCAGCCATCCACGGCTTTTGCATGGGCGGCGGCACGGAAATGGCGCTGGCCTGCGATTACCGCATCGCAAGCAGCGATGCCAGCACCCGGATTGGCCTGCCGGAAGTCAAGCTCGGCATCTTCCCGGGCTGGGGTGGCAGCGTGCGTCTACCACGACTGATTGGCGCCCCTGCCGCCTTCGACCTGATGCTGACCGGGCGCAGCGTCAACGCTAAAGCCGCACGCGCCATGGGGCTGGTTGACCGCGTCTCCGAGCCTGCCACACTGCTGGACGACGCCGCCCTGCTGGTACTGCGCGGCACCGAGCGTCCCTTCAAACAGCGCGCACTGGCCTGGCTCAGCAATACCTGGCCTGCGCGGCAATTGCTGGCGCCGCAAATGCAAAAACAAGTGGCAAGGAAAGCCCCCAAAGCCCATTACCCGGCACCCTATGCCCTGATTGACAGTTGGCAAAAAGGCGGCAGCAGCATGCGCCAGCGCCTGGAGCGCGAACGCCGTGGCGTGGTGAAACTCGCCTCCACGCCTACCGCCCGCAACCTGATTCGCGTGTTTTTCTTGCAAGAGCGCATGAAACAGCTGGGAAGCGGTGATTCCGGCATCCGCAAGGTGCATGTGGTCGGCGCCGGCGTGATGGGCGGCGATATCGCCGCATGGAGCGCTTACAAGGGCTTTGAAGTCACCCTGCAAGACCGCGAACAAAAATACATCGACGCGGCACTTTCGCGCGCTGGCGAGTTGTTTGCCAAGCGCGTCAAGGACGAGGCAAAACGGCCGCAAGTCGCGGCTCGCCTCAAAAGCGACCTGGCAGGCGATGGCATCGCCGAGGCGGACTTGGTTATCGAAGCCATCATTGAGCGCAGTGATGCCAAGCGCGATCTGTACGCCGCCACCGAGCCGCGCATGAAAACCGATGCCCTGCTTACCACCAACACCTCCTCGATTCCGCTGGCAGAGCTGAGCGCGCATATTCAGCGCCCGGCACAGTTTGCCGGCCTGCACTACTTCAACCCGGTGGCGCTGATGCCGCTGGTGGAAATCATCCGCCACGATGGCATGGCCACCGATACCGAGCAGCGTCTTGCCGCCTTTTGCAAAAAGCTCGACAAGCTGCCCGTGCCGGTCGCGGGCACGCCGGGCTTTCTGGTCAACCGCGTGCTGTTCCCTTACCTGCTCGAAGCCATGCGCGCCTACGCTGAGGGCATCCCCGCAGCCGCCATCGACAAGGCCGCAGTGAAGTTCGGCATGCCGATGGGACCCGTGGAGCTGGTCGACACCGTGGGGCTGGATGTGGCCGCTGGCGTTGGTGCCGAGCTTGCCCCGTTCCTCGGGCTTGAGATCCCCGCCGCCCTTGCCGCCCCCCCGGAAATGGGCAAACGTGGCAAGAAAGACGGCCAGGGCATTTATGCTTGGGAAAACGGCAAAGCCCAAAAACCGACACTGCCCAAGGATTATCAGGCTCCCGACGACCTGCAAGACCGGCTGATTCTGCCGCTGCTCAACGAAGCCGTCGCCTGCCTGCACGATGGCGTGGTCAGCGATGCCGACCTGCTTGATGGCGGCGTGATTTTCGGCACCGGCTTTGCCCCGTTCCGCGGCGGCCCGATTCAATACATCCGCGAAACCGGCATTGATGTCCTGCTGGAAAAACTCAAAACCCTGCAACAACGCCACGGCGAACGTTTCGCACCGCGCCCGGGCTGGGACAACCCGGCATTGCGCGGCTAAAGCCTGCTCAAGGATATGCCCCTGAAAATCATTATCCCCGTGTCATGACACGGGGATAATCGCAGACAATCCAAGCCATCAGCCGGCAATAAGGCGCACTACCAGCCCCAAGGCGTAGGTGGCAACTCAACCGGACGCGTCAGGTCAAACTCAACCTTGAACATCCGGCCATTGGGACGGGACAGTTCGTAAACAAAAGTCTGCGGATGGATTTCCATCGCCCAAGTGTTTTGCAGCGAAGCATTCAAGCCCCCCTTCTCGAACATGGCAATGGACTCGGCATCCACCGGAAATGCCTGACGCTCGGCACTGCCAGCTTCACGGCTATCACCGCCATACATGGTCATATCGTCAGCACTGCCATCTTGATGACGATGGTCATGCTTCAGACGCAAACCTTGCGGCAAGCGGGTAAGAATCCAGGTTCTGGAATGGTCATCGCCCACATGAAAAGGAATTTCCAGCCGCTCACGCGGGTTATCGCAGCCGCGTATATGCATCACCAAGCGCTTGCCTTCAAACGCATCCGGCTCGCTGGGCTTGGGCTCGTTGGCGACGATTCTGCCTTCATACGCCTTGCCGCAATGCTTGGCCACGCGCATCAAAAATTCATCAGCTGCCTGCAAGGCGGACGCATCATCCAGCGGCTGCTGCCCATCTGTGGCGCGCGTAGCCGGTTCAGGATTGGAGGCAGTGCAGGCGGCAAGCGCCAACACCAGTGGAGAAAGGACAAGTGAGTATTTGCTGTTCATGGCAACAGCCTAACTTGGACAGCGCTTTTCCGGCAATGACAAATGTTCAAAACGGCTTGGCAAGTACCAGCCAGACAATCGGCACCAATGCCAGCAGTGGCAACTCATTGAACAGACGCAATTGCCGGGCACTGGGTATGCCACGCCCAGCTTCTGCTGCTTTCAACCAGCGCCCTGTCGCTACCGCATACAGCAACAGCAATGCCACCAAGGTCAACTTGGCATGCATCCATGCGCCCTGGAAACCCAGCATCCACCACATGGCAAACCCCAGCACGAACAAAATGCCGAACATCACATGCCCAAAACGCGCCAAACGCCGCCCCATCAACAACAGCCGTGCCCGCACCGCAGGCTCATCGCCTGCTTCGGCGAGATTTACCAAAATGCGCGGCAAATAGAACAAGACCGCCATCCAGGCGATGACAAATACCAAATGAAAAGTTTTCAGCCACAGATACATATACGAAATATCCCGAAGAAAAAATGCATGGAGCGAAGTTACTGCGCTTGCGGCTTTTGCTTCAGAAGCATCTCCAGCACCTTGCCTACAGCCGCAAAGGCGAATGCCCCGGTGACATGGGTGGCAGCGCCCAGACCAGCACCACAGTCGAGCTTGAAGCCCTCATCGCCCTCCAGCGTCGGGCGAATGCCGCAGACTGTGCCATCGGCCTGCGGATAGCGCACGTTTTCCAGCGAATACACCGCAGGCACACCAAAGTAACGGTCGCGATTCTTGGGAAAATTGAACTCGCCACGCAGCTTTTTGCGAATCAGCGATAGCATTGCATCATGCTCGGTACGGGAAAGGTCACGCACCCGAATTTGCGTCACATCGCTGCGGCCACCGGCCGCGCCGACCGTCACCAAGGGCAGTTTGCGACGGCGGCAAAAAGCGATCATCTCCACCTTGACCCGGAAGCTGTCACAGGCATCCAGCACCAGATCGTGCCCCGGCAAAAGCTCGGCCATATTCGATGGCGTCAGGAAAGAGGCCAGCACATTCACGCGGATTTCCGGATTGATGGCACGGCAGCGCTCAGCCATGACTTCGGCCTTGATGCGCCCATACTGTCCATCCATCGCTGGCAGCTGACGATTGGTATTGGAGACACACAGGTCATCGGCATCAATCAGGGTAAGACGGCCTACCCCGCTGCGCGCCAGTGCTTCCACTGCCCAGGAGCCAACGCCGCCAATGCCCACCACGGCGACATGCTTGTCGGCAAACTGCGCCAAAGTACCGCGCCCGTACAAGCGCTCAATACCAGAAAATCGTTCTACTGCCATATTCATCAGCAAATTTTAACTAGCTTGCGTGTTATCGTGCTGGATTGAAATCATTTTGCCAGCCCTATGGAGAACCCCATGTCCACGCCAGCGACTGACATCCACAAGAAACCTTCCGCCGCCAAACGCTATCTCATTGTCCTTGCCATTGGCCTGATTCTGGGAGCAATTGCCTCTGTATTTGCCATGCGCGCCATCAATGAGCGCAAAGACCACTTCCCCGACAGCGTGATGACGGTCATGGGTTGGCATATGGGCAAGCTCAAGGGCAATATCGAAACCAACCGCTGCAATGCCACCGACGCCCTGCCGCATCTGCAAACCCTGCGCCGCATGGGCGATGATGTGGATTTTGCCTTTACCGACCTTGCCAGTGACGAGCGCTTTGCCAAGCATAGTGCAAACTTCCGCGCCGCCCTGGATGCGGCACTGGCCAACCCGCCACTCTCTTGCGAGAGCCTTGGCAATACTCTGGGAGATATCGGTGGCCAGTGCAAAGCCTGTCACGATGACTTCAAGTCTTGAAGTTACTGATGAGCCTGCTTGTCCAGACAGCCGCCTCTTGGGCGGCTGTTTTTTGTCCTCTCAAAGAGCGCAGAAATCAGCTCATGACATGGCGACATAAATGACAAAGGCCGGGTTTCCCCGGCCTTTGTGCAAACTTTCAGCGATCCGCAATGACTACATTATTGCGCCCGCTCAAAAGCGTAGCCTGCCACGCGCCAAGCATCACTATCACGACGGAAGCTGACCAGCTCAATCAAATTGCTACCGGAGGAAAACCGGGTGGCAAAGCGGACACTGATATAGTCCCCTACCGGCGTACCACCTGCAGCACCTGCAGCATCCACACGCTGGCGAATGACCGAGAACCAAGTACGTGACTGCACTTGCCCGAGCGAGCTTCTGGCCACCTGAATCTGACGGACAAATGCTTCACGCGTGACCACTGCCTTGGCAGTTGCAGAGCTGCCTTCCCAAACTTCCCCGGCCTGATTGTTGTCAACCAGCTGCAACACCTGTAGCGCTCCCACAATCATGCTGTTGGCATCCGCCTCAGGCAGTGCTGTAGCCGCATTGGCCTGTGGTGCAGCGCGCTGCTGCTGTGCCATACCTGCCAAGGGCATGGCTGCCAGCACGCTCAGGGAAAGTCCAAGAAAAGCCTTTTTCATCGCTACGCTCCGGTCAGTGACAAGGCTCAATTCTGCAAGCCCAACGCACGCACTTCAACCCGGCGGTTGGGTGCCAGACAGGCAATCCTCGCCTGACGCGACATACCGCTGTCACATACCTTCACCGGCTGTGCCTCGCCCATCCCCACCGCACGAACCAGCGATGGTGCAACACCTTCGGCAATCAGATAGCTGCGCACGGTTTCGGCTCGGCTTTGGGACAGTGCCAAATTGCTGGCCGAAGTGCCGATTTCATCGGTATAGGCCAGCACATCCACACTCTTGAGCTGTCCGGCATTTTTGAGCTGCGCGGCCAAGGCAGCCAAGCGCTGACGGCCATCACTGCTCAAGTCCGAAAGACCGGAGCCTCCAAATGCAAACAAGCCATCTGCATCCAGCTCAAAGGGCGCAAGTGCCTTCGCTGTGGCCGTGACAGGCGCTGTAGCCGCAACTTCGGGCTCCAGCACCTGTGCACAATCCTGCGGTTGCCAATGCAGGCTGCGCGCCAGATATTCGCGATCAAAGATAATCTTGAACTGGCAGGTTTTGACTCCGCTATCAGTACGGAAGTGGAACAGATAGTCCCACTCCCGCACCCGGTAGAAGCCCTCGGCAAAATGCGGCGTACCAATCAGGGCGTAGAGTTGATCCTTGTCCAACCCCGGCTGCACCAAGCGTACATCTGCCGGGCGTGGGAAAGTTCCGTTCTTCTGGTAGGCACCCTTGATTTCCGGGAAAACTACTTCTCCTGCCACTCCTTGTGGCGTAATGTCACGGCTGACATGGGTGCTGCAAGCCGAAAGTGCCAACCCGGCAATGGTTGCCAAGGCCAAAAGTGCTTTTTGTTTCTTCATGGTGTTCTCCATATCTGTTGCCTTGATTACCACTGCACGCCTACGCCGGCCGAGAAGCCCCAGTCACGGGCGGTATTGCCACTGGCTTGTGCCTTGTAAACCCACTTGCCGTTATCAGTGATGCCGGAAAGACCAAAAGCCAAGCCGTATTCACCGCGATAGCCACCCACCGCTGCCGAGAACATGCTCTTACCCGGCAGATAGGCCTGCGGCAAGCCTGCCATCGCCATGGCCGAAGCGGTCGCACCACGATAACCACGGTCGATCTGCCACATATCGTTGGCAAGCTGGTTGAAGCGGCCATCCGTATAAGCATTGGCACCGGCAATGGCACCGTTCAACTGACCAACATTCACGGCATCGGTATCGGCGACACCAGCGGCGACATTGCGAACCACATTGCCGCCCATATTGACACTCTGACCGCCGGCTACTTCAATGCCACCATTGAAGGTCGCCTTGCCGTCCACTACCGGATTGTCCACGACGCTGACGGTATAGGTATCACCGTTCTGGGTGACTTGGGTATTGGTTCCGGCAACCACCTTGGTGGCACCCGTGCCGCCACCGGAAACTGCATTCAGCGCATCCTGAACGTTGGTATAAGTATTGCCGCCAACGGTCAGGTTGACACTCAAGCCGCCACCCGGGGTATAGGTCGTATTTCCACCCAAAGCCAATGCCGTTGCATTGCCAAGGTTATTAACCGCCGTACCCACCGCAAAAAGCTGTGAGCCGTTCACCGCATCGGTAGAGTCAGCACTCAAGCGGCCAGCGGCAACATTGACGATACGGCGCTCATTGCCCTTGCTACCCACGGAAACAACGGCAACTGCATTCACACCAGCAGCCGTACCACCATTGAGCATGAAGGTACCCGTGTTATCCACGGCTTGAGTCTGTGCACCTGCACCAAGTGCCACGCTACCGGCATGGCTGGCTGCAGCGCCCTTGCCCATTGCTACGGCATTTTCAGCCGTTGCCGTGGTATCGACACCGGCAGCAATTGCACCATTACCGGTAGCACCATCGTTGTCGTAGTTGCCGCCCTTGGTACCACCGTCATTGACACTGTAGTAATGGGTCTTGACTTTGGCAGTTTCTTCACCAACGTAGCTCTTCAGCTGACCCAAGTTAACGGCATCACCCTCTTCGGTGCCATCCCCCAGGTTACTGATTTTCTTGCCACCCATATCAATGCCAGTAGCACTGATGGTCGGGCCACCGGCAATCGCAAGACCATTGGCATCCAGCTTGTTGCCACCGGCAGTGACACTGTCGAGATCAAGATTACGGTTCAAAGTAATTTCCACCTTGCCAGCTTGATCAGCACCGTTTTGCACCACACTGATATTGCTGTCGGCACTGCTGAAGGTGACCACGCCATTGGGACCAATCTTTGCCGCATTGCCGCTGGCATCGGTCACCGTCCAGCCGGCATTGACCAGGGTTTGAACGGCCTTGAGCTGACTGAAGTTGACGGCATCACCATCTTCGGTGCCATCTGCCAGATTGCTGATCTTCTTGCCAGCCATATCGATGCCACTGACACTGATAATCGGGCCACCGGCAATCGCAAGACCATTGGCATCCAAGGTGTTGCCGCCTACGGTCACGCTATCGAAGCTCACATCCTTCTTCGTGGCCACGGTATAGGTCGTGCTTCCATCTGCATTGGTCGTGCTGGCAACCTCGATATTGTCACCCGCATCCACCTTGGTTTTGGCGGCCACAGCCTTGTCGTTCACCGCTTTGAGCTGGTCTTCGGTGGCGGCCTGACCGCTGGTGACATTGTTCGGGTCAAAGGTGGTATTGCTCAAACCGCTCACAGTACCGGCATTGCCGTCAATTTTGACGGGCTTACCGCCGGCGGCCGGACCGACACTCAGTACCGGTGCCAGCGCCAGCTGAACGCCACCAGCCACGGTGCTGCTGCTGATATTGCTGTCACCCTTGATATTGATGGTGTCCCCCAGGGCGTACTGATTGCTGCCCGTGGTACCGCCCACATTAATGCCCTTGGCAATATTGTCGGCATTAGCCTGGATGTTAGTGGCATTGGTCGCCACATTCTGGTTGGTGGCATGCAACTGGCTGCCATTGACGGCATCGGTGCTGGTGGCGCTGAGTTCCCCAGCAGCCAGACCGCTTACCTTGTTGGTGCTCTTATCGATGGTGACACCACCGACGGTGACCTTGTCAAAAGCCACGTCCTTTTTGGTCGCTACAATGTAGGTCGTGCTGCCATCTACATTGGTCGTGCTGGCAACCTCGATATTGTCACCCGCATCCACCTTGGTTTTAGCGGCCACAGCTTTGTCGTTCACGGCTTTGAGCTGGTCTTCGGTGGCGGCCTGACCGCTGGTGACATCATTCGGGTCAAAAGTAGTATTGCTCAAACCGCCCACGGTACCGGCATTGCCGTCAATTTTGACGGGCTTACCGCCGGCGGCCGGACCGACATTTAAGACCGGTGCCAGCGCCAGCTGAACGCCACCAGCCACGGTGCTGCTGCTGATATTGCTGTCACCCTTGATATTGATGGTGTCCCCCAAGGCGTACTGGTTGCTGCCCGTGGTACCGCCAACATGAATACCCTTTGCAATATTTTCGGCATTGGTCGCCACATTCTGGTTGGTGGCAAACAGCTGGCTACCGTTTACCGCTTGGGTACTTTTATCATTTAAGGCACCCGGAGCTACATTAGCAAGCGTCATTGGATAATTTGTCTGACCAATGGCATTTTGCATAGAGGCGATTACATCAGGCGGATCCACTGGACTACCAGTGCCATCCTTCGTAGTGTAAAAATTGCCATCTGTATGTTTGTATAGTCGATCCCCATTGGCATTGGTATACACTACGGGTGAGTGTGCATCCTCAACCGTCTTCTGAGCATTGACAGCCACGGTAATCTTGTTAGCTGCTTGGATAAGCTTGATATTGTCACCCGCATCAATGGTGAGAGTTTCGCCGTTTTGTACTTTTTCTAGGGTGTCGCCTTGCACCTCACCGCTACCGCTCTTGGAAGTGGCAAGCTTGAAGCCAGCGGCTTTAAGCTGGGCAACGTTGACGGCATCAGTATCCTTGGTGCCGGCGGCCACTCCCGTAATCTGACGGGTAATGCCGCCAGCAACATCACCGACGGAAACTGCGGCGCGAGTCGATGTCCAGGTCGGGGTGGTTTTGGCGCCACCCGCGCTCAGCGGATCAGCACCTTCTACACCAGCATTCACTTCGGTTTTACTCAAAGAGCCGAGCGCAACACCATACTCCAGACTGGCATTGGCATCGCTGCCGATGGCAACACTGCTCCCGGCAGAGGCAACACTGTTAGCGCCCAAGGCCAAGCCGTGGTAAGCGGACGCATTGGCGTTAAAGCCGAATGCACCCGCACCAGCGCCTGTTGCCTTGGTATAGGCACCAACAGCCGTGGCTGAATCTTCGCTGCTGCGCGCGCCATCACCCACGGCGACGGACGATTTACCCACGGCATGAGAATCTTGACCACCGGCAAAGGCGTTTTGCCCCGCAGCTTCAGATGCCTGACCAATCGCTGTGGCATTGACGCCATTGGCGCTGCTGCGCGAGCCGACTGCAATAGAGCCTGCACCGGCGTTATTTACGCTAGCACTGGTACCCAAGGCGATGCTGTTTGTAGCTTCTGCCTTGGCACCGTTACCGATGGCAACGGTCGATACCTGTGTGGCCTTGGCCGCACGACCCACGGCAATGGCGTTGCTGCTGCTGGCTCCGCCATTGACGCCCGCTTCCGATTCGGAACCGATGGCAATATCGTTGCCGGTGTAAGACTTACTGACGCGACCAATGGCAACAGAGCTGCCGCCGGTAGCCGTACCCGAACCTGCGGCAATGCTGTTGGCGCCATTGGCTTTTGCACCCGAACCCAAAGCTGTGGCATGAAGGGCAGTGGCTGTTGCGGTGTTACCCAAGGCAGTTGAGTACTGTGCACTGGCTATGGTGTGATAACCAATCGCCATAGCCTGGTCAGCAGTGGCTGCGGCGGTAGCGCCAAAAGCGGCGGACTGATTGCCGGTTGCCTGGGTTCCCAAACCGACAGCGGTTGAGGAAATGCCTGTTGCTTGGCTGTTCTGCCCCATGGCAATGGCACCGGTCTTGTTGGCCTGCGTATCCCGCCCGATGGCAACAGCTTCGATCGCACTGGCAGTAGCATTTTTACCGACAGCAATGGTGTTACCGAGCTGAGCCTTGGCTTCGGTACCGATGGCGATGGAAGCAACACCGGTGGCAGCAGTTTGATTCGAACCAATAGCAATGGAAAAATTTTGTGTGGCCTGTGTTTTATTTGTCTGATTTTGAGCAGAGCCGATAGCAATGGAATGACTACCAGAAGATGTTGCCCCATAACCATTTGAGATGGAATAAGCACCACTGGCGTTTGCACTTGCGCCTACTGCTGTGGCAATCGAGCCAGATGCTTTGACACGGTTACCAATCGCAACGGCAGAGTTAGTTGTCGCTAAGGCACGATCACCAATGGCAACCACATTGCTAGCGTTTACACCGCTGTCAATACCATTAATTTCTTTATTAGCCGTTTTGCTATTAGCATAGGTACCGAGAATCACACTGGCATTGCCGGTCAATTCTGAAGCCGCCGAAGTACCCATTACTATATTGTTATTGGGACTAACCGCCCTCTCGAGGGCGCCATCACCGATAGCGATATTGCGCCCCTCGGTAGCAGGAGTTACGATCCCTGAGCCCGCACGGCGGCCAATGGAGATATCCCAATCGCTATGTGCCTCGGCATTCTGTCCAATGGCAACAGACTGATTATGCAGGGCTTTTGCTTCACTACCAATGGCAATGGAAGCCGTTTCGGCAGACTGACTTTTGATGCCAATGGCAACATTGCTCTCCCCGGTATTGGTTGCGCCTATGCCGAACACAACAGATTTAGCTGGCTTACCGGCAACAGCATTCTCAGATCTAGTAGTGTTATCACCACAGATCACGGTTTCGCTAGCCGCATCATAATAGCAATAGTTATCGCCATTACTCCCCGACACTGGGTATTTTTGACCGTCAGCCGCGATAGCCTGCCCAGCCATTGATAGCAAAACTGCAGCAGCCAGAGTGTTAAACGTTAAACGCGGTGAAGAGAGCAAGGCACTTGCGGTTCTTCCGCCATCAGATTTAGCGAACTCCGAGGCCACGACCATGGTGCCGGTTTCACGGTTCCACACCAGACGATAAATTTTGTTCATAGGGAAATATCCTGATTGCTTGGGTTGCAAAGGCTTACATCAAATAGCGATTCATTGTAGCCCCTGAACAATAATGTGATGGAAATCGCATTTCAGGTCTGTTCAGCAAAAACAAAACGAAAGCGCGCGCAGCCGTCTCAACGGCTTTGTAGCAGGACTGTACAACCACCCAATTCCGTAGCCTGCAAGACCGACAATACCGGCGCAAGCGTGTCTCACGTAATATGGCAACTTCCTATTTCGTTCGACTTTCAACGGAGGCATTTCATGCGCAGTGGCAATCCCGCCCTTAAAGAATCCACTTTTCTTGATCTTGGCAGTGGTGCGTTAACTCAAGCGCCCGGCCATGCCATGACCTTGAACGGTACGGTCAACAAGACCGGGCTGTTGCTGCTGTTGGCCGTGCTGACAGCGGCGTTCTCCTGGTCGCAGACCTTTACTGCCACCGGGGAAGTGGCTTCCGGCGCGATGTTCTACATGATTGGCGGCGCCATCACCGGCTTTTTGCTGGCGCTTGTCACCGTGTTCAAGAAAACCTGGGCGCCGGTGACTGCACCGTTGTATGCGCTGGCCGAAGGCTTCTTCCTGGGAACTATTTCGGCCATCTACAACGCCCGCTTCGAGGGCATCGTGCTGAACGCGGTGCTGCTGACCTTTGGCACGCTGTTTGCACTGCTTTTTGCCTATCGCTCCGGCCTGATTCGCGCCACCGAAAACTTCAAGCTCGGCGTCGTGGCCGCCACCGGCGGTATCGCCCTGATCTATCTGGCCACGATTGTGCTTGGCTTTTTCAATATCAACATCCCCTATATCCATGAATCCGGCCTGATTGGCATCGGCTTCAGCCTGTTCGTGGTGGTGATTGCCGCGCTGAATCTGGTGCTGGACTTTGATTTCATCGAAACCGGCGTGGAACAGGGCGCGCCCAAATACATGGAGTGGTACGGCGCCTTTGGGCTGATGGTGACGCTGGTATGGCTGTATGTGGAATTCCTGCGCTTGCTGGCCAAGCTGCAATCGCGCGATTGATGCCCGAGCGTCCAATCGTTGCAGCAGTACAAGCCGCCCCACCGGGCGGCTTGTTTCATTGTGCGGCCAAAAATGCCAGCAGTTGCGCTTCGTCCCAGACTTCCAGCCCCAGGTCTTGCGCCTTGGCAAGTTTGCTGCCTGCGGCCTGCCCGGCAATCAGCAGTGCGGTTTTTTTCGACACGCTGCCGCTGACCCTGGCGCCCAGGGCTTCGAGCTTGGCTCCAGCCTCATCGCGACTCATGCTCTCAAGTGCGCCGGTCAGCACTACGGTCTTGCCCGAAAGCGGACCGTCGCTGGCGCGTTGCGGTGCACCCTCTGTCCAGCGCACGCCATGTGCGCGCAGCTCGGCAATAACTTCGCGGTTATGGCTTTGCGCAAAAAAATGCAGGATATGTGCAGCCACCACCGGGCCAATATCCGGCACTTGCTGCAAGGCGGCTTCATCGGCGGCCATCAGGGCATCCAGGCTACCGAAGTGCCGTGCCAGGGTTTTGGCGGTGCTCTCGCCGACATCGGAAATGCCCAGTGCAAACAGCAGCCGCTCCAGCGTGGTATTGCGGCTGGCCTCAATGGCGGCCACCAGGTTCTGCGCCCATTTGTCGGCAATCTTGCCGGCCTTGACGGTGGCGGGCGTGCTGTCATCGCGCGCATCGGCGCGGCGCTTCATTTCCAGAAAATCGGCCACTTGCAGGCGGTACAGGTCGGCCACGGTCTGAATCAGGCCAAAGGTCACCAAGTCCTGCGCAAAGCGCTCGCCGAGCCCCTCGATGTCCATCGCCCGGCGTGAGGCAAAATGCACCACCGCCTGCACCCGCTGTGCCGGGCAGAACAGCCCGCCGGTACAGCGCGCCACCACTTCGCCCGCTTCACGCTCGATGGCCGAGCCGCAATCCGGGCAGTGCGCAGGCATTTGCCAGGGCACGCTGTCCGGCGGGCGGCGGGCGCTTTCCACCACCCGCACCACTTCCGGAATCACGTCGCCTGCGCGGCGAATGATGACGCTATCGCCCACGCGCACATCCAGCCGGGCGATTTGGTCGGCGTTATGCAAGGTGGCGCGGCTGACTGTTACCCCGCCCACCTGTACTGGCGTCATCTGCACCCAGGGCGTGACCGCGCCAGTGCGCCCGACATTGACCTCGATGGCTTCCACCGTGGTGCGGGCTTCTTCTGCCGGAAACTTGTGCGCAATCGCCCAGCGCGGCGCACGCGAGACAAAGCCCATTTCCTGCTGGCGGTCGAAGCGGTCGAGTTTGTAAACCACGCCATCGATGTCATAAGGCAGGCCATCGCGGCGCTCGCCAATGCTTTTGTAATAGGCCAAAAGCCCGGTCAGACCCGCCGCCGTACCGACTTCCGGGCTGACCGGAAAGCCAAGCTGGCGCAGCCATTGCAGGGTTTGCGAATGGGTGGCCGGCAAGTCTGCGCCCTGTACTTCGCCCAGGGCATAGGCATAGAACGTCAATGGCCGCTGCGCAGTCACGGCTGCATCGAGCTGGCGCAGGCTGCCCGCTGCACCATTGCGCGGATTGGCCAGCGGCTTGCGACCCTCGGCACGGGCACGGGCGTTATAGGCTTCAAAATCGGCGCGCGGCATGATGATTTCGCCACGCACTTCCAGCACCTCAGGTGGAAACAGGCCGGTTGCCAGCTGCATCGGGATGGATTTCACCGTGCGCAAGTTGGCGGTGACATCTTCGCCTGTGCTGCCATCGCCACGGGTGGCGCCGCGCACAAACATCCCGTGCTCATAGCGCAGACTGATGGCCAAGCCATCGAGTTTGGGCTCCACCGAAAAGGCGGGCAGGTCATCGCCGGTTTCACGCTCGATGCGCTCGACAAACTCCGCCACTTCCGTGTCACTGAACGCATTGGCAAGCGAAAGCATCGGCAAGGCATGTCTCACTTGCGCGAATTTGCCCGAAGGCGCATCACCTACGCGCTGGCTGGGTGAGTTGGCCTGCACAAGCTGCGGGTGTGCCGTCTCCAGCGCCTCCAGCTCGCGCAGCAGCAGGTCGTATTCGGCATCGGTGATGTCCGGCGCATCCAGCTGGTAATAGCGATGATTGGCATCACGGATACGCGCCACAAGCTCGGCATGACGGCGAGCCGTATCAGCCATGGTTTGACTTTCCATGCAGATGGCTTACCACTGCCCCGGCCGGGTCAGCGGCAGTGCTTCGCGCTGGCGGTCGTAGCTGCGCAATTCTTCGCGGATATTCATGATGCGCTGCCGTCCCAGCGCATTGCGCTCCTCATCAAGGACGATGCCATCAAGCAACTCAGCCATGCGTTGTGCGGCAGGCTCCATGGTTTCCCAGGCTTCCAGTGCGCTAACCGGCGCGGGCAGGGTCAGGAAGAAGGCAATCGCCGGGGTTTCCAGGGTCTGGATTTCATTCATGTCGAAGCTGCCGGGCTTCATGATATTGGCGACGCTGAAAATCGGCCCGGCTTCCGGGCGGCTGTCAATCAGGCGGTGAAAGACATTCATATGCCCATATACGAGGCCAGCTTTTTCAGCGGCCACCAAAATGTCCGTGCCACGCAGGGTTTGCCCGGCGCGAGCGGCAACAAACAGCGAGACGATTTTGTCGAAATTATCATCCTGACGACGCCCCAAATCACTTTGCGGCTGCGGTGCATCCAGCCCCAGCTCACCTTGGCGGACATCCGCCGCTTCCCCGGCCTGCGTTTCCAGCTCATCGCGCACTTCATCACCCAAGGTCGGCTCGCTACGCTCACCGCGCCATTCGACCCGCCGACCTTGCTCGTTCTTTTTGGGGCGGCTGCTGGCAAACCAGATGCCGAAAAACAGGATCAGCCCTGCCAGCAGGATACCGATACGGATAAGCGTGGTGTCTGACATGCAAAAGTCTCTTGAAAAGTATCAGGCCGCACCGACCATGCGCGTAGCTTCGGCCAAGTCCACCGAAACCAGACGGCTCACGCCCGGCTCGCGCATGGTAACGCCTGAGAGCTGCTCTGCGGCCTCCATGGTGGCCTTATTATGAGTCACAAACAAAAACTGCACGGCTTGACTCATTTCTTTCACCATCGCCGCCAGGCGGCCGACATTGGCCTCGTCCAGCGGTGCGTCCACTTCGTCCAGCAGGCAGAACGGCGCTGGATTGAGCCGAAAAATAGCAAATACCAGCGCCACCGCGGTCATCGCCTTTTCGCCGCCGGAGAGCAAGGTGATGCTGGAAACCCGCTTGCCGGGCGGGCGCGCCATGATGGTGACGCCGGTATCGAGCAGGTCATCGCCGGTCAGCTCCAGATAGGCATGACCGCCGCCAAACAGGCGCGGATACAGCTCCTGCACGCCGGCATTCACCCGGTCGAAGGTGTCCTTGAAGCGCCCCCGGGTTTCGCGGTCAATCTTGCGGATGGCCTCCTCCAGCGTTTCCAGCGCCACGGTCAAGTCGGCATCCTGGGCATCAAGATATTGCTTGCGCTCCTCGGCCTCGGCATGTTCGGCAATCGCCGCCAGATTGACCGGCTCCAGCCGCCGCAGTTTGGCATCAAAATCATTGACGGCCTTTTCCCATTCGGCCGGGTTTGCCCCGGCAGGCAGGTTGGCCACCACTTCAGCCAAGGCAAAACCCGCCTCAACTACTTCCGTGGCAAGCCGGTTGGCCGCAATCATTGCCGCCTGCTGGTCAAGGCGGCGCTGTGAGATGGTTTCGCGCTGCGCCAGCGCATCGGCATCGCGTTGTTGCCGGGTTTGCTCGTGGCTGCGCAGCTCACCCTCTATCGTCTCCAGCGCGCTTCTGGCCGCACTCAAGGCCTGCTCCACCCGGACACGCTCTTCCAACGCCGCCTGCTGCTCGGCCTTGAGGTTTTCCACCGGGTCATCGCCGCGCAAAAGCTGCGCGGTAATTTCGCCAAGGCGCGTGTCCAGCTGGCCGCGCTGCTGGCTCATGCGGTTCAGCGCCTGGGTCAGGGCATTGACCTGGGTGCGCTGGGTTTCCACCGTCAGCGCCAGGGCGTGTGCCGTTTCGCGCGATTGCCGGGCGCGCTCGCGTGCTGCATCACGGGCTTCACCCAGACGCCTGCGCTCGGCATCCAGTTGCAGGCGGGCATCTTCCAGCTCGGCCATGCGCTCAATAGCGATTTCCAGACGCTCGCGGGCTTCGCGGCTTTGCGCCTCGCCCTCAGCAATGCCTTGCGCAAGCTGCGCCAGCTCGGCTTCGATATTGGCCAGCCGCCCACGAGCCGAATCCAGCCGACCTTTTTGGCTTTGCAATTGCCCGGCCAGTTCCGACACACTGCGATGGCTTTGATACAGCAGGCGCTGCGCTTCTTCACGCGACTGCTCGGCCGCCAGCGCTTGCTCGCGCAGGCTGGCGATGTCCTGCTCCAGCGCCTGCTCTTGTGCTTGCAGGCTTTCGATTTCGGCACGCAGGGACTGGATTTCACGCTCACGCAACAGCGCCCCCTGCTTGGCTGCGCCCGAGCGCAGCACCCGCAACCAGCCCGCGCCCAGGCGTTCACCTGCGCGGGTAATCAGCGAAGCGCCGGCAGGCAGGCAGGGCAGCAAAGCACGCGCCTCACTCAAAGTCTCGGCCACATGCAGGTTGGCCAGCATGCGGCGAATGGCAAGCGGCCCATTAACCTTGGCCGCCAGTGAGGTCGGCGCAAAGTCGCCCTCGCCCTCATCAGCGGCCACCAGCGCCAGACGGCCTTCGCCCAGCTCGCCCAGGGCATCGACCAGCGCCGCCGGGTCTTCCAGCAACACGCCCTCGATCATTTGCCCGAGCGCGCTTTCCACCGCCTGTTCCCAGCCGCTTTCAACGCGGAGCTTCTCACCCACGCGCGGTGCGCTATCGAGCCCGCGCTGGCGCAACCAGGCCACCGCAGCACCTTGCTCCTGCCCGAGCGCTGCGCTTTGCAGCGTTTCCAGCGAACTCAGGCGTCCACGCTTTTCCTGCGCGCTTTTGCGGGCATCGGCAAGCATCGCCTGCATTTGTCGCTGCCGATCCTGCAAGTCGCTCACCGCTTGTTTGCGCTGCTCGACTTCTTCTTGCAAGGTGTCGATACCAGCCTTCTGCTCTTCATGACGCATTTCCAGCGCGGCAAAGGCCTCGGCCAGTTGTTCCAGATCAAGCCCGGTGCGCTCCTCAGCCAGCCGTTCGCGGCGGCGCTGGGCATCGAGCAATTGCCTGTCCAGATAATCCACGCGGGTGCGCTCCACATCACCGGCACGCGCGGCCTCGGCCTGCTCGCGGCTCTGGGTTTCCCAGCTTTGCTGCCACTGTGCCAGCTGGCTTTCGGCTTCACGCAGTGCGTCCTGATGCTCAACATCCGCCTCGCGCAGCTCGGCAAGCCGCGGCTCGTTTTCCATGAGGCTTTCCTGCAACACCATCAACGTTTCTTCATCGCTGCCGATATGCGCGACGATTTCCGAAAGCGCCGCCTCGGCCTCGTCACGCGCCGTGGCGAGCCGAGCGCTCATTTCCTGCTGGTGCTGGATTTGCTGCTCCAGCCGCGCCAGCACACCGCCTACGCGATACACCTCGGCCTGCGCCCTGGCGTGCTCGTCAATCGCCGCCTGATGACGCTCGCGCCCGGTTTCAATCTCGCGCTCGGCATGGCGCTGCTCGGCGACCAGGCGCTCAAGCCGGGTTTCATCGGCAGCCAGGGTCTGCCGGTGCTTTTGCAGTTCCTCATCCAGCGCCCGGTATTGCAGCGCTTTCCACTCGGCGTCCTTGATGCGGCGCTCGGCCTGAATGGCAGTGTATTGCTCAGCCTGGCGCGCCTGCCGTGCCAAATGCCCCAGCTGCTTGCCGACTTCTTCACGCAGGTCGGAAAGGCGCTCCAGATTTTCGCGGGTGTGCTTGATACGGTTTTCGGTTTCGCGGCGGCGCTCTTTGTATTTGGAAATACCGGCCGCTTCCTCCAGATACACGCGCAATTCTTCCGGGCGCGCCTCGATCACCTGAGAAATCATGCCCTGCTCGATAATCGAGTAACTGCGCGGGCCAAGCCCGGTGCCGAGAAACAGATCGGTAATGTCCTTGCGCCGACATTTGCCACCATTGAGGTAATAGCTACTCTGCCCGTCACGGCCGATGCTGCGCTTGACCGAAATCTCGTTGAACGCGGCAAACTCGCCGCTGATGGTGTGGTCGCTATTGTCGAAAATCAGCTCCACCGTGGCCTGGCTCACCGGCTTGCGGCTATTGGAGCCGGAAAAAATCACGTCGGTGGAACTGTCGCCGCGCAGACGGCTGGCAGAAGACTCGCCCATCACCCAGCGCACCGCATCGATGATATTGGACTTGCCGCACCCATTTGGCCCCACCACCCCGGTCATATTGGTCGGCAGGTGCAGCGTGGTCGGGTCAACAAAGGACTTGAAACCGGCAAGTTTGATGGTGGACAGACGCATGGGCAGTTATCTGTGATGCAGAGCCCGGCTGAGCGGGCAGGCGAGTATAGCGAGCAAGTCTCTCAAGGCTGGCGGGCATCAATGGAAAGGGCGTGAATATCGGTTTGCATCAGGCTGCCCAGCGCCGCATATACCGCACGGTGACGCGCCAATGGCAGCATCCCGGCAAATGTTTCACTGACCACGGACACCTTGAAATGTCCGCGCCCATCGCGTGCCCCTGCATGCCCGGCATGCTTGTGGCTTTCATCCACAATCGACAGCGAAACCGGAGAGAAGGCTGCCTCAAGTGCAGCCCGGATAGCCGCTACGCGGTCAGACTCGGCAAGATGCATCTCATTCCATATATCCAGAAACAACGCGCAAGTATCGCATCCCCACTCTTTACATGCCCACTGGCTTTGCCCTACCCTACGCGGGCGCAAGGCTCCAGACTCTGCCGCCTGCGTCCCTCCTGCCCTTGACCGCGAGCGCCCCGGCGTGAATCGCGCCATGCAGGTGCTTCAAGTTTTGCCGGCCACTGCCCGGCCTTTTTCACTACATGAGCCAAGACAGCGCCCAGCCGGGCAATGCCGCCGTGATGTCCTCGCCTCCCCAGCAGCAGGAAATGCCGCTGGCGACGGTACTTGGCCAGCCGCTGCTGGAAATCCCGAAGGATTTGTATATCCCGCCGGATGCGCTGGAAGTCATTCTGGAGGCGTTTGAAGGCCCGCTGGACTTGCTGCTGTACCTGATTCGTCGCCAGAATCTCGACATCCTCGACATTCCGGTCGCGGAAATCACCCGGCAGTATGTGGATTACATCCAGGCCATGCACGACATGCGCTTTGAGCTGGCCGCCGAATATCTGGTGATGGCGGCGATTCTGGCCGAAATCAAATCGCGCATGCTGCTGCCGCGCCCGGTCAATGAAGAAGGCGTTGAAGAAGACCCGCGTGCGGACTTGGTACGACGCTTGCAGGAATACGAGCGCTACAAGCAAGCAGCCGAAGACCTCGATGCCCTGCCCCGTGAGGAGCGCGACACCACCAGTGCAGCGGCGGTTCACATGCCGGACTTGAAAATCAGCCGAACACCGCCAGAGGTTGACCTGCGCGAAATGCTACTGGCTCTGCACGATGTCTTGAAGCGTGCCGAACTATTTACCCAACATGCCATCCGCCGCGATGCGCTCAGCGTGCGCCAGCGCATGAGCGAGCTGATGGAGGCGCTGGCCGATGGCGCTTTTCACCGCTTCGAGTCGCTGTTCAAGCCCGAAGAAGGCAAGCTCGGCGCCGTGGTGACCTTTCTTGGCCTGTTGACGCTGGCCAAGGAGCAGCTGGTGGAAATTGTGCAGGATGCGCCCTTTGCGCCGATTTATATCAAGTCTCTGGCCAGCGGCGAAGGCGGCTTTGCACCAATCCCCGAAAGCGAATTTGATACTGGCGACGAGGCGGTCACCGAATAACCATGGAACAAGCACTCATCAACCGCATTGTTGAAGCAGCGCTCTTGGCCTCGTCCACCCCGTTGAGCGTGGCGCAGCTTGATGCGCTGTTCACCCTGGATGCGCCCGCCCCCAAAGGCAGCATCCAGACGGCGCTCAAACAATTGCAGGCCGAATGCGAAAACCGTGGCGTGGAGCTGGTGGAAGTGGCCAGCGGCTGGCGTTTTCAGGTCAAGCGCGATGTGCATGCCTGGGTCGCACGACTGTGGACTGAGCGGCAAACCCGCTACACCCGCGCCACCCTGGAAACGCTGGCACTGATTGCCTATCGCCAGCCCATCACCCGCGGCGAAATCGAACAAATCCGTGGCGTCTCCACCAACAGCAATATCATCAAGGCGCTGGAGGAGCGCGACTGGATTCGCTCGGTCGGCCATCGCGATGTCCCCGGCCGCCCGGAACTGCTCGGCACCACCAAGACTTTTCTGGACTATTTCGGTCTTAAAAAGTTGGATGAATTGCCGCCGCTTTCCGAGCTCAAGGACTTTGCCGAATTGAATCCGCAACTGCCGCTGGATGAGGCGCCGATTCCGGCCACTGCAAACAACGCCAGCCCGCCCGAATCTGCGGATGCTGATATTTCCCCTCAATCCCAATCCTCTGAACCCACCGAACCACAGGACATCGCCGAAGAGGCGAGGTCAGGAGCAGAAAATGAGCAATAACGAACGCCGCACCCTTTCCCTGAAACGCGGCAGCGAAAACCAAAACGACAAACTGGAAGAGCGCCTGCACAAAGTGCTGGCACAGGCCGGGCTTGGCTCACGCCGCGCGCTAGAGCAACGCATTGCCGATGGCAAGGTCATCGTCAACGGCGAAGCGGCGCAGGTCGGCATGTCGGTCAAGGCCGGTGACAAGGTGGAGCTGGATGGCCGCGCCTTTGTCGCCAGCGCCCTGACCGAAGCGCCGCGCGTTTTGATTTACAACAAGCCCGAAGGCGAAGTCACCACCCGCGAAGACCCCGAAGGCCGCCCGACCATCTTTGACGGCCTACCGGTACTCAAAGGCTCGCGCTGGATTTCCATCGGCCGGCTGGACATCAATACCAGCGGCCTCTTGCTGCTGACCACCGATGGCGAGCTGGCCAATGCGATGATGCATCCGAGCCACGAAGTCGAGCGCGAATACGTCTGTCGCGTGCGCCCGCCCGAAGGCGAAGATGAAGTCAGCGAAAAGATTGTTGACCGCCTCGCCCGTGGCGTGGCGCTGGAAGATGGCCCGGCCAAGTTCGATGCCATCGAGCGCATGAGCGGCACCGATTCGCATGACTGGTTCCGGGTGACGCTGACCGAAGGCCGCAACCGTGAAGTGCGCCGCCTGTGGGAATCCCAGGGCTGCCAGGTCTCGCGCCTCAAGCGTATCCGCTACGGCAAAATCAGCCTGCCGCAGCCACTGCTGCGCGGCCAGTCGCAGGAGCTGTCTGACACCCAGGTCGCTGCCCTGCAAAAATCGGTCGGCCTGGAAGACAACATCCCCGCCGCCCTCACCCTGCTGCCGGTCATTGGCCAACGCCGCGCGCAAAAATCCACCGTGCATGTCGCCAGCGAACGCCGCAGCCAGGGCGGCTATATCGGCGGCCACAATACCGCTGACGAAGGCCGTGAACTGCGCCGTTTCGACCATGTGCGCGAAGACCGCCGTGGCCGTGGCGGCGCACGCAAGGGCGGCGGCCTGACTGTCAGCGGCGAGAACGCCGCCAAACAGGCCAACAAGGGGCTGAAAATCAAAGGTCAACAGCGCCCCAAGGGACAGCGCATGCGTCCGGGCGAAACCCGCGGTGGCGACAATCCCGTCGCGATGCGCACCTGGTTCGTCCCCGATGGCGTCGCCACCGGCCCTGCCGGGCACCGCAATGCCGATGGCCGCAAACCGCGTCCGGCAGGCGGCAAATCCCCCTATGGCAGCAAGGGGCGCAGCGGCGGTGGCCGTAATCCGGCCAGCTCAACCGCAGGTCATGCCGGCCGTGGCCACCAGACCGCGCCCAAACCGCGCCACCCCTACGGCCACCCCGGCAATGCCCCGAGCTTTCCGTCCGACCACGCCACCCCCGGCTTCAACCCCTATGGCGAAGCCCCGCGCGGACGCAGACCCGGCGGCAATCGCCCACCACGCGGCCCCAAACCCGCAGGCCGGCAAAACCGTCCGCCGCGTGGTCACGATTGATGCACCCGCGTGCATAAACACAGGGCAGCCCAAGGCTGCCCTTTTTGTTGGCCGGCAAGATGCTGGCAGCCATCTGCACTGATTTCACCAGTGGGCAAAGGTCAGTTTGACCAGCTCATGCGACTGCCGCGGCCATACAAAAAACCCGCCCGGTAACACCGGACGGGTTGCGTTTTGCAGCGCCTAGCGATTACAGCAGGCCAGGGTTGCCTTTGGCCGGATCGCTGTCGCGGGCGGCGATGGCATCGGCCACGCTCAGACCCAGCGCCTTGGCCACGCCTTCGCCATAGGCCGGGTCGCAGCTATTGCAGTTGCGGATATGGCGGTACTTGATGAAGTCCGGCGCATCACCCATGGCAGCGGCGGTATTGTTGAACAGCGCCTGTTTTTGCTCGGCATTCATCAGCTTGAACAGTGCACGCGGCTGGCTGAAGTAATCCGCATCATCCTCGCGGAAGCTCCAGTGCGCAGCGTCACCCGAGATGCGCAGCGGCGGCTCGGCGTACTGCGGCTGATCCTGCCACTGGCCGAAGCTGTTGGGCTCGTAATGCAGGGCGCCGCCGTAGTTGCCATCGGCACGACCTTCACCATCGCGGGCATTGCTCATCACCGGGCAGCGTGCCTTGTTGACCGGAATCTGGTGGTGATTCACGCCCAAACGATAGCGCTGTGCATCGGCATAGTTGAACAGGCGTGCCTGCAACATGCGGTCAGGCGAAGCACCGATACCCGGCACCAAGTTGCTGGGCGCAAAGGCGGACTGCTCCACATCGGCGAAGAAGTTTTCCGGGTTCTTGTTCAGCTCGAACTCGCCCACTTCAATCAGCGGATAGTCTTTCTTCGGCCAAATCTTGGTGAGGTCAAACGGGTGATACGGCACCTTTTCTGCATCGGCTTCGGGCATCACCTGGATATACATCTTCCATTTCGGGAAGTCGCCGCGTTCAATGGCGTCGTACAGGTCGCGCTGATGGCTTTCACGATCCTGGCCGATGATTTTTTCAGCCTCGGCATCGGTCAGGTTTTTGATGCCCTGCTGGGTCAGGAAGTGGAACTTCACCCAGAAGCGCTCACCGGCTTCATTCCAGAAGCTGTAGGTATGGCTGCCAAAGCCGTGCATGTGGCGGTAGCTAGCCGGGATACCACGATCGCTCATCACGATGGTGACCTGATGGAAGGCTTCGGGCAGAAGCGTCCAGAAGTCCCAGTTATAGGTCGCACTGCGCAGATTGGTGCGCGGGTCGCGCTTGACGGCCTTGTTGAGGTCGGGGAACTTGCGCGGATCGCGCATGAAGAACACCGGGGTATTGTTGCCCACCATGTCCCAGTTGCCTTCCTCGGTATAGAACTTCAGCGCAAAGCCGCGAATGTCGCGCTCGGCATCAGCGGCACCGCGCTCGCCAGCCACCGTGGTGAAGCGAGCAAACATTTCTGTCTTTTTGCCGACCTTGCTGAAAATCGCCGCACGGGTGTACTTGGTGATGTCATTGGTGACGGTGAAGGTACCGAAGGCGCCCGAGCCTTTGGCGTGCATGCGGCGCTCGGGGATGACTTCGCGCACAAAGTTGGCAAGCTTTTCGTTCAGCCACAGGTCTTGCGCAAGCAGCGGGCCGCGCGCACCGGCAGTAAGGCTGTCCTGATTATTGGGCACCGGCGCACCATTGTTCATGGTGAGGTGGGTGACGGGGCATTGCCCCTTGGTGTTTTGGCTCTCGCTCATGGCGTGGCTCCTTGGTGGTAAGTGCAGCCACGATAGCGCCAGACAATCGAAATGTGAAATTGATTATTTTTCTTCTATTGATAGCTTTTGACTATAAACACTTCGGATCTGCTCGATCATTGCCGCTGTCACCGCATCTTCGGCCACTGATTCGCCGCGCAGTGCTGGAAGCAAGCTATTGGCAACTTGCTTGCCCAGCTCTACGCCAAACTGATCAAAAGCATTGATGCCCCACAGGACTGCCTGCAAATACACGCTGTGCTCATACAGTGCCAGCAAATGTCCCAATGCGAAGGCATCCAACCTGTCCAGCATCAGCAGCGTACTGGGTCGCCCACCGGGATACGCCCGATGCGGGTCATCACAGGCCTTGCCATTGGCCAGTGCCTGGCTTTGCGCCAGCAGGTTGCAAAGCAGCAGCTGGTGGTTTTCTTGAAATCCGTGGTCGGGACGAATCACGCCAATGAAATCGCAGGGCACGATTTCACTGCCCTGATGCAAAGCCTGAAAAAAGCTGTGCTGACAGTCGCTGCCGACCCCGCCCCACCATACGGGCGAAGTGTTGGCTTCTACCGGCCGACCATCGCAACGCACGCACTTGCCCAAGCTCTCCATGGTCAACTGTTGCAGATAGGCCGGCATCAGTGCCAAGCGTTGGTCATAGGGCATCACTGCCTGAGTGGCCGCGCACATCGCCTGGCGGTTCCAGACTGCGGTCAGCGCATGACGCATCGCCAGATTCTCGGCAACCGGGGCACCAAGCGCATGCGCATCAAAGGCGGATGCCCCTTTGAGCAACTCAAGGAAGGCAGGCATCCCAAGCGCCAGGGCAATCGGCAAGCCCACTGCCGACCACAGCGAATAACGTCCCCCCACCCAGTCCCACATCGGCAGGATGCGCTCGGCTGCGATACCGAACTCATCCGCAGCACGCGACTGATTGGCGGTCACGGCGTACAGCCGTGCGTCATTTTCCAGCCAGTCGCGCAGAATGCACCCGTTCAGCAAGGTTTCCTGGGTACCAAAGCTCTTGGAAATCACAATGCCAATCGTGTTTTCCGGCCTCAAACCAGCCAATACCCGGGTGATTGCGACTGCATCAATATTGGAAACAAAATGCACCCGCAGCCTGGCATGTGCTTGCTGCAAGGCATCGACCACCATCCGTGGCCCAAGGTCAGAGCCGCCAATGCCGATACTCACCACATCGGTTATGCGCTCATCCGCATGGATGGACTCCACCAGCGCCTGCATCCGGGCAAGTGCCACCTGTGCTTCACGGTGCGCTGCCTGCGCCGCTTGCGCTGCAGAGATATCGCCGCGCAGGGCAGTATGCAGTGCCGCGCGATGCTCGCTGACATTGACTTTTTCGCCATCTACCAAGCGCTGCATGGCAACACCAAGCTCGGCCTCCGCAGCCAGCTTGAAAAGCATATCCAGCGCCTGCCGGTCGTAATGCTGACGAGCAAAATTGGCGTACAGCGGCCCCACGCGCAAGGCAAAGTCCTGTGCCCGCTGCGGGTCTTGCTGCATGAGCTGCTGCAATGAAGCGGCTTTGAGTCTTTCGGCTTCCGCTGCCAAATGGATGAGCATGACGACTCAGGCGGCCTGTGCGGGGATGGCGTCGTTGCTATGGGTCATGCGATTGTGCTGATCCACATATACCAGCTTCGGACGGTGCTGCGCAGCTTCGGCCGCATCGCACTGGCCATAGGCACAGATGATGACCAAATCGCCAGGGCTGGCCTTGTGCGCGGCCGCGCCATTGACCGAAATGATGCCGCTACCGGCTTCGGCACGGATGGCATAGGTGGCAAAACGCTCACCGTTGTTGATGTTGTAGATCTCCACGCGCTCGTTTTCCAGAATGCCGGAAAGCTCCAGCAGATGACTGTCAATGGCGCAGCTACCCTCGTAGTGCAGCTCGGCATGGGTCACGCTGGCGCGGTGGATTTTGGCTTTGAGCAAGGTCAGCAGCATGGCAGCATTGATCGGACAAACAAGGCGCGCAGTGTAGTGGCTATGCCCATTTTTTTCATCCTTGCGGCAAGGCGCCGGGCGTGAACTCCAGATTGTCAATCAAGCGAGTATTGCCAAGCCGCGCGGCAATCAGCGCCACCAGCGGGGTGGAAGCCGCCTGCGGGGTTTTGAATTCCGGGGTCAGGATGCATGCATAATCTACCTGCATGCCAATATCCTCGAGTGCGGCACGGGCATTGCGCTGCACCTCATCAAGCGCAAGCCCCGCATCCACTTGCTCACACATCATTTGCAGGGTCTGATGGATACGTGGCGCCAGCGCGCGTTCTTCGGGCGAGAGATATTGATTGCGCGAACTCATCGCAAGGCCATCAGCTTCGCGCTTGATCGGCGCGCCGATAATCTCGATGGGAAATGCCAGCTCCTGCACCAGATGGCGAATGACCGCCAATTGTTGATAGTCCTTGCGGCCAAACACGGCGACATCCGGCTGTACCTGATTGAACAGCCGCGCCACCACCGTCGCCACACCATCAAAATGTCCAGGGCGATGCGCGCCATCCAAAATCTCGGTAATGCCCGGCACGCGCACCGTCACCACATGCGCAAGCCCCAGCGGATACATGCTGTCCACCGAGGGCCGCCACAGCAAGTCGCAGCCGGCAGTCTCAAGCCCGGCCGCATCGGCTTGCGGCGTGCGCGGATAGCGCTCGAAATCCTCATTGGGGCCAAACTGGGTGGGGTTGACGAACACGCTCGCCACCACCCGATCAGCATGCTGGCGGGCCAGCGCAATCAGCGAGTAATGCCCATCATGCAGATTGCCCATGGTGGGCACGAAGGCCACGCGCTGCCCGGCCTGTTTCCAGGCGGCGATTTCACGGCGCAATTCGGGCAGATTTTCGATGATTTTCATGCTTTGTAACCGTGTTCTTCTGCGGGGAAGCTGCCCGCCTGCACCGCCTCGACATAAGCCGCCACTGCACCGGCAACCGAGCCGCCTTCGGCGAGAAAATCGCGCACGAAGCGCGGCCTGCGATGCCCCAAGTCCAGCCCCAGCATATCGTGCAGTACCAGCACCTGACCGTCGCAGTCCTTGCCTGCGCCAATGCCGATGGTAGGAATGGGTGAGTCATGGCTGATACGGGCGGCAAGCGGCGCAGGCACGGCTTCAAGTACCAGTAGCGCCGCGCCCGCTTCGGCGACTTGCCGGGCTTCTTGGCATAGCTTTTGCGCCGCCGCATCGCCCCTGCCCTGCACTTTGAAGCCGCCAAAGCGCAGCACCGACTGCGGCGTCAGCCCCAGATGCGCACATACCGGGATTTCCCGCTCGACCAGATACTCAATCACCGCCAGCTTGTGACCGGCGCCTTCAAGCTTGACCATGCCCGCACCTGCACGCAGCAGGGCGGTGGCCGCATCCAAGGCGCGCTCGGGCGTGGCATCAGCCTGAAACGGCAGATCGGCCACAATCAGGGCGCGCCGGGTCGCGGCAGCCACGCAGCGTGTGTGATAGGCGATGTCCTCCACCGTCACCCCCAGGGTGGAATGGCCGCCCTGCACCACCATGCCCAGTGAATCGCCCACCAGAATTAAATCCACTCCGGCACTATCGAGGGTACGGGCAAAGCCGGCGTCATAACAGGTCAACATGCTGAGCTTGTGCCCGGACTGACGCAGGGCAAGCAAATCCGGCACGGTCACGGGTTTGCGTTGGGAATCGGTCATGAGGATGAAAGCCGCAATGGGGAGCGCATTGTAGCGCCCGTGCTTTATGGCAGGCGCATCAAGGCGTCCGCTGCCGGGCCAATGCCGGGAATCTGGATCTGCGGCGCGATTTCCAGCAGTGGCTCCAGCACAAAGCGCCGCTCGGCCATGCGCGGATGCGGCACGATGAGGCCTTCGACTTCGATGACTTCATCGCCATACAGCAATAAATCAAGATCCAGGGTGCGCGGCCCCCAGCGCTGCTCGCGCTGCCGATCACGACCATGCGCACGCTCGATGGCAAACAGCGCCTGCAACAGTTCTGCTGCGCCCAATGCGGTTTCCAGCGCTGCCACGGCATTGCAGAAGTCAGCTTGCTCGATGCCGCCTACCGGCGCGGTGCGATACAGGCGGGAAGCTGCCAGCAGGCGGGTTTGCGGCAAGGCCGCCAGGGCAGACAGCCCCGATCGCAGCGTGGCCCGGGCATCATCGACATTGCCGCCCAGGCCAACAAAGGCGCGCTGGCTCATTGTTTTATCTTGCGCATGCCACGCCTACGGTAGCGCGGTTTCTTCGGTTTTTCCAAAGTTTCAGCAGCGTGCCGGGCTTCTTCCGCAGCGATTTCATCAGGCAGCTCCACAGGCTCGGGCAACCATTGCTGCACCGCTGCGGCCGATTGCTCACCGCGCCAGAAAGCGATATCGGCCTCGTGCTCATCAGAGGCATGGCGGCGCAGCTGCAAAAAGTCGAATGCGGCGCGAAAGCGCGGATGCGCCAAGGTGCGCCCCACCCGCTTGCGCTGGGCAAAGCGCGGCTGCATCAGCCAGATTTCCTGCATCGGCAGGGAGAACCTGCGCGGCAGCGCAATGATACGGGTCTGGTGCAAAGTCACCTGGTCGGCGGCGCGACGCTGCGCTTCGGCCAAATGCACGCTCCGGCTTTGCAATTTCATCAGCGCATGCGCATAGGCAGGCCACAGCAGCAGCGCAAACAAGAAAGCCGGTGATACCGATTCATCACGCGCCACGCGCGCATCGGTCGCGGCAAGCCCGGCCATCAGCATCCGCCGCAGCGCGCCACTGCGATTGGCGGCCAGCGCCGCAGCCGTTTCCGGCAGCAGAACCGGCAGCAGGCCATGCGCCTCCAGCCCTTCAAAACTGGCGCAGGCATGACCTGAGAGAAACAGCTTCAGGGTTTCTTCAAACAAGCGTGCGGGCGCAGCCTCGGCCAGCAACGGCGCCAGCGCCGGGATGGGCCGCGCCGTTTCCGGCTCGATGGAAAACCCCAGTTTGGCCGCCAAACGCACCGCACGCAGCATGCGTACCGGATCCTCGCGGTAGCGCGCCTTCGGCTCGCCAATCAGGCGCAACACACGGTTTTGCACATCGGCAAAGCCGCCGCAGTAATCGCGTACCGAAAAATCTTCGATGGCGTAATACAGCGCATTGGCACTGAAGTCCCGGCGCAGCGCGTCTTCTTCGATACTGCCGTAGATATTGTCACGCAGCAGGCGGCCATCCTCATCAATCTGCCGGTCGCCGTTTTCATCACTGCCACCGGCAGCGCGGAAAGTCGCCACCTCGATGATTTCGCGGCCAAACATCACATGCGCCAGACGGAAGCGGCGGCCAATCAGGCGGCAATTGCGGAACAGCGCCTTGACCTCTTCAGGTGTGGCATCGGTGGCGACGTCAAAATCTTTGGGGATAACGCCAATCAGCAAATCGCGGACGGCGCCGCCCACCAGATGCGCCTGAAAGCCTGCCTCGCGCAGCCGGTACAACACCCGCAAGGCATTGGCACTGATGTTCTTGCGCGAAATATTGTGCGCATCGCGCGGAATGTGTTGCGCGCTGGCCTGGGTCTGGGAATGTTCTGCCATTCGTCCCGGATCGTGTCAATTTGGATGAATGCGCCTATACTATCGTGCTTCGCACAAGATGCGAGCACTGCCGCCCCGGCCCATATGCGCCGCGCCGGCGCGGCAGCCCCCATAGCCAGGATTATCCAAGCCGCCATGCCCTTCGTCGTCACCGACAACTGCATCAAATGCAAATACACCGACTGTGTGGAAGTCTGCCCGGTCGATTGCTTCCATGAAGGTCCGAATTTTCTGGTCATCGACCCGGACGAGTGCATCGACTGCACCCTGTGCGAGCCCGAATGCCCGGCCAATGCCATCTTCCCCGAGGATGACGTGCCCGCAGGCCAGGAGCATTTCATCGCCCTGAATGCCGAGCTCACTCCGCTGTGGCCAGTCATCACCACCCGCAAGGACCCGCTGCCCGATGCCAGCGAATGGGATGGCAAGCCCAACAAACTACCCCTCTTGGAGCGCTGAAAAGCTGCGCCTTATCTGAAACAAAGCCCGGCGTTGCCGGGCTTTGTTGTTGGGATTTGCAGCAAAATTACTGGCCGCCCAGCGCCTGCTTCAAGGTTGCCAGGAGCTGCGTGGCAGCGGCGCCGGTTTGCGGCACGCCACGCGGGTCGATGATGGAGACATATACGGTGTCACCGGTTTGCACCGCACGCACCAGGAAATTGCTGCCCTGATAGCTGACATCGTGGCTGCCCAGCAGCTGCGCGCGGCTGGCGACTTGCACGCCCTCCACCGAATCGAGTACCTGACCGATGCGGGCAAAAACTTCATCGCGGCTGCCAGCCACCACAAAACCGGCGGCAGGCTGACTCGGGGCGGCCCGCGCCGCTTGCGAGGAAGCCATCACGCTCTGCCCCGGCAGTGCCATCGCCCCGCTGGTATCGGGACGACTGAACTCCGGCGGCAACTCCAGCGGACGGGCTTCGCCACTCAACTTGTAGCTGTCATTGTCCTTGCGAAACCAGCCGCAACCGGAAACAAGCGCCACACTGGCGATCAGACTGGCAAGGATGGCGATACGGCCGGGGGGAACATGCGACATGGGATTCTCCGTAAATGTAGGGAAGACAGGCGCTCAGCCTGCCTGATTTTCGATGGACAGGATAGCCGCAACTGTGGCTTGCAGCCATTCCTGATGCGCAGCAGAGAGCGGCGTGAGCGGCAGGCGCAGCCCTTCGCCGATGCTCATCCGCTGCAAGATGGCCTTGATCGGCACCGGATTGGGCTCGCAGCCCAGAAATTCGAATACCGGCTGCAAGCGTGCATCCCATGCCTTCGCAGCCGTATCTTCGGCATTGCGCGCCAAATCGCAAAGCCGCTGCATGGCGCGCGGCAGCGCATTGCTGGCCACCGACACCACACCATCAGCACCACTGAGCATGGCACGGCAAGCCGTCGGGTCATCACCAGAAAGCACCACAAAATCCGGATTTTTCAGTGCAACGAGCGCGGCCATGCGCTCGGCATCGGCCACCGCTTCCTTGATGCCGATGATGCGTGGATGTGCCGCCAGTGTCGCCACCGTTTGCGGCTGCATATCGCAGCCAGTGCGGCCGGGCACGTTGTACAGCACCACTGGCAAACCACCGGCATCAGCCACCGCCTGATAATGGGCAAGCAATCCGGCCTGGGTCGGGCGCACATAAGGCGGCGTCACCACCAGTGCAGCATCCGCGCCGCAATCAGTGGCGCGGCGGGTCAATTCGATGGTTTTGGCGGTATTGGCAAGCCCGGTACCGGCCAGTACCGGCACGCGCCCGGCAACTTGCCTAACAGCCGCGCGCAACAGGCTTTGGTATTCGTCATCCCCCAGTGCCGCCGCTTCGCCCGTGGAGCCAGCCACCACCAGCGCCTGTGTACCGCCCTCCAGTTGCGCCGCAATCAGCCGCTGCCAGGCCGGCAGGTCCAGGGCGCCAGCTTTGTCAAAAGGGGTAATCAGTGCGGTGATGCTGCCCTGAAGTCTGTGCGCAAGTTCAGTCAAGATGCCAAATCCGTCAAATCATCAGGCCGGTTTTGCCCGGCGCGGGCATGTTACTTGCGGGCAGAAAGGCCGGGCAAGTATCCTGATTGAAAGTGCCAGCCTCCCGCTGGCTCGTGTTCAGGCCGACCGGCCTTGGAAGCTGTCTTGAACAATCAATCCCCCCGCCCTGCCCAGAACGAAAACCATCTTTTCATCAGTGCCTACAGCACCCATCCCAAGTCGCCGCTGCTGGCCGTCACCCGGCGCATTGCCGACAGCGGCTGCTCTTTGGTGGATGCGCGCCTGGTCACCGTGGGACGCGATGTCTCGGTCACGGCGCTGGCCTCGGGCTCGTGGGATGCGGTAGCCAAGCTGGAAACCGCGCTGGAGCGCTTGGGGCGCGATGATTCGCTGCGCCTTGTGTACTACCGCACTGCGCCCAAGCCGCTGCAGTCCAATTTGATTCCGTACATGGTCGAGGCGGTCGCCGCCGACAAGCCCGGCATCCTCTACCAACTGGCCGAATTCTTTCACCAGCAGGGCATTACCGTGGAAACACTGCACAGCTCCCGCTACAAGGCGATGCAGACCGGGGCGGAAATGTTCACCGCACAAGTCACTATCGGCGTGCCCGCAGACATGCACATCGCCACCTTGCGTGATGATTTTCTGGATTTTTGCGACCATCTGAATCTGGACGCCATCCTCGACCCGATGAAGTTTTGAGATGACCCAAAGCCCTGAAAAAATCCCCGCCACCACCCTGAAGCTGCCGCTGGCGCTGGGCAGTGGTCAAACCACCACCCTCGCCGACCATGCAGGTCAATGGCTGGTGCTGTACTTCTACCCCAAGGACAATACCCCCGGCTGCACCACCGAAGGCCGTGATTTCAATGCACTGCTGGGGGAATTTGCAGGCTTGGGCGCGCGCATCCTGGGTGTATCCAAAGACTCCGTCCGCACCCATGCCGGCTTTGCCAGCAAACAGGGGTTTGAGTTTGACCTTATCAGCGATGGCGATGAAGCCCTCTGCCGCGCCTTTGGCGTGATTCAGATGAAAAAGCTCTATGGCCGTGAATACGAAGGCATCGTGCGCAGCACTTTCCTGATCGACCCGCAAAGCCGCATCGTCGAATGCTGGCAACCGGTCAAGATCGCCGGCCATGCTGCTGCGGTGCTGGAGGCGCTGCGCCGCCATGCCGCATGATGAGCGCCATGCCCTCACCTTTTCCAGCGCGCCATCGCCAGGCACTGTCAGCGATGGCGCTTTCTTTTTTGTCCACCCACCCCGGAAGCCATTTGCATGACTCACGGTAAACGCCTGTATGTGCTTGATACCAATGTACTGATGCACGATCCGACGGCGCTGTTCAAGTTCGAGGAGCACGATATTTACCTGCCGATGCAGGTCATTGAGGAGCTGGACAACGGCAAGAAAGGCAGCAGCGAGGCGGCCCGCAATGCCCGCCAGGTCAGCCGCTTCATCAACGAGCTGATTGAAGAACAGGGGGCGGACAAAATCGCCACCGGCCTGACGCTGCGCCCGCCGGGCGGCCTGTCGCTGGGCACCGACCCGGCGCGCGGCGTGCTGCGCTTCCAGACCGAAGGCTTCGGCGGCGGTCAGCGTCTTGGCCTGTCTATGGCCGACAATCACATCCTGGCCGCGATTCTGGCGCTGAAAAACAGCACCGGGCAGGAGGTGGTATTCGTCTCCAAGGACATCAACCTGCGCATCAAGGCGGCGATTTCCGGCATCGCCAGCGAAGATTACGAAAACGACCGCGCCCTGGATGACTTCAACCTGCTGTTCACCGGCGCCACGGCCTTGCCGGAAGACTTCTGGCAGCGCACCGGCAAGGCGCTGCGCTCGTGGACCGACAAGGGGCGCACCTATTACGAAGTACAGATGAGCGCGGCCGATACCTGGTATCCGAACCAGTTTCTGTACCTGCCGGGCGATGAGCAGTCCGAGTTCCGGGTGGCGCATATCCAGGGCGACAAGGCCGTGTTGCAGATTGTCGATGATTACCGCAGCCAGCAGCATTCTGTTTGGGGCATCAGCGCCCGCAACCGCGAGCAGAATTTCGCCTTGAATGCGCTGATGGACCCGGATATTGATTTTGTCACCCTGCTCGGCACTGCCGGCACCGGCAAGACCTTGCTGACCCTGGCCGCCGGCCTTGCGCAAACCATGGACGCACAGCGCTACCGGGAAATCATCATGACCCGCGCCACCGTGAATGTCGGCGAGGACATCGGCTTTTTGCCCGGCACCGAAGAAGAAAAAATGACGCCGTGGATGGGCGCGCTGACCGACAATCTGGAAGTGCTGATGCCCAGCCGCAAGAGCGGCAGCTGGGAGCAACAGGCCACCCATGACCTGCTCGCCAGCCGCATCAAGATTCGCGCCATGAACTTCATGCGCGGCCGTACCTTCCTCTCGCGCTACGTGATTCTTGACGAAGCCCAGAACCTGACGCCGAAACAGGTAAAAACCCTGGTCACCCGCGCAGGCCCGGGCACCAAGATTGTCTGCCTTGGCAATGTCGAGCAAATCGACACGCCTTATCTGACCGAAACCACCTCGGGTCTGACCTATCTGGTTGACCGCTTCAAGGGCTGGGCGCATTCAGCGCATGTCACCCTGCGCCGTGGCGAACGCTCACGGCTGGCCGACCACGCTTCGGAGGTGCTGTGATGGCAGGCCGCGCACGTACCCTCGACAAAGCCTTTCTGGTGCTGTTCATCGCCTTTGCCATCCTGCGCCTGTATGGCTTTATGCAGACCCGGGTGCTGGCCGAGGGCATCAGTGGCCTTGGCTTTGCGCTGATGGCCTTTGGCGTGTGGAATCGCGCCTTTGCCCGGCTGACCGAGGCCAATCTCGCCCAGCGCCGCCAGGCGGCAATGTTCGGCACCTATGGCGGCATGCTGCTGATCCTGGCGGCACTGGTCATGCGCTGGCTGGGCTGAGGCAGAGCCTGCAATGAAACTGCGCGAAGGCATGCCCACCTGGGTGCTGATGGGCGCCTGTGCGCTGGCCTGCATCGCCGGCATGGTCAATGTGGTCGGCTATATGGGCTTCGAGCATCAGGGCATCACCCACCTGACCGGCACTACTACCCTGCTGGGTGAAGCCTTTTCCGGCGGCAACTGGCAGGCCAGCGCCCAGCTTGCGGCGATGATTCTGGCCTTCATGTTCGGCGCCATGCTGAGCGGGCTGATTGTGCAGGACACCCGGCTGAAACTGGGGCGCCGCTACGGTATCGCCCTGGCGCTGGAATCGGCACTGCTGGTGGCCGCAGCCAGCATGTTCAAGGAAGCCAGCATCGTCGGCCCCCTGCTCGCCGCCGTGGCCTGCGGCCTGCAAAACGCCATCGCCACCACCTATAGCGGCGCACTGGTACGCACCACGCATCTTTCCGGCCTGTTCACCGATATCGGCATCGCTATCGGCCATGCCCTGCGTGGCTGCCCGCTGCAATTTCGTCGCATCCAACTCTCGGTACTGACCATCGGCGCATTCTTGCTGGGCTGCATGGCAGGCGCTGCGCTGTTCCGGCATTTTTCCTACGACGCGCTGTATGTACCGGCCTTGTGGACCGGCATCGTCGGCACCGGCTATGCCCTTTATCACCATTACAAATTCAGCCGCCATGAACCATATTGAGCGCCCCGTCTCGGTGATGACCATCGCCGGCTCCGATTCCGGTGGCGGTGCCGGCATTCAGGCCGACCTGCGCACCTTCGCCGCCCACCGGGTTCACGGGCTGTGCGCACTGGCCGCACTCACTGCACAAAACACCCAAGGCATTACCGCCGTGCATGCCGTGCCAACGGATTTTCTGCGCGCGCAAATCGATGCCTGCTTTGCCGACTTCAATGTGGTGGCCGTGAAAATCGGCATGCTGGCGAGCGCCGAAATCGTCACCGCGGTGGCCGATGCACTGGCGCATTACCGCCCGCGCTTTGTGGTGCTCGACCCGGTGATGGTGGCCACCTCCGGCGCCAAGCTGCTGGACGATGACGCCCACCACGCCCTGCGCGAGCGCCTGATTCCACTGGCAAGCGTACTCACCCCGAATATCCCCGAAGCCCAGTGGCTGCTGGGGCAGCGCATTGCAATCGACCGGGATGCCGAGCATGCCCTGCATGGGCTGCATGCACTGGGGGCACAGGCCGTGATGCTCAAAGGTGCACACCTGCATGAAGGCGAAACGGTCATCGACCGCTGGCTGGACGCATCTGGTCAGGCACAATTCATCCACCCGCGCCTGAGCATCGAAGGCCATGGCACGGGCTGCACCCTGGCCGCGGCGATTGCCGCCAATCTCGCCTTGGGGCTTGCCCCGCGACAGGCCGCTGAAGCGGCCAGCGACTACATCGCCCGCGCCCTGGCCGGCAGCTACCGACCGGGATGCACCGAACTGCATGTACTCGACCACTTCGGCGCGATGAAAACCACTTGAGCTACAAAACCAAGATGCAAAAACAAGGCGGCCTGAGCCGCCCTGTTTGAACTTGCAACAAATTATTCCACCACCACCGGAATCCCGGCGATTTTGGCGGCCCATTGTTTGGGACCGGTTTCATGCACCGAGGTGCCGCGGGCATCCACCGCCACCGTCACCGGCATGTCCTTGACCTCGAATTCGTAGATGGCTTCCATGCCCAGGTCTTCAAAAGCCAGCACCTTGGCTGCCTTGATGGCCTTGGACACCAGATAGGCGCTGCCGCCGACGGCCATCAGATAGGCCGCGCC
Organism: Lysobacteraceae bacterium NML03-0222; assembly: GCA_002798195.1. Classification (GTDB taxonomy): domain Bacteria; phylum Pseudomonadota; class Gammaproteobacteria; order Xanthomonadales; family Xanthomonadaceae; genus Solilutibacter. The sequence continues at coordinate 282,547 of NWQM01000016.1, forward strand.
GTTATCGCGGATGGCGTCAATCGCCGCCGGGCCACGCTCGGCCTTGCCGACCATGCCCAGCAAACCTGTGGCTTCCAGCATCTGCCGGGTGAACTTGTCCATGCGCGTGGCGGTGGTGGGACCAGCAGGGCCGACCACTTCTTCGCGCACCGGGTCTACCGGGCCGACGTAATAGATAAAGCGCCCGTTGAGATCCACCGGCAGCGACTCGCCACGGTTCAGCATATCCACCATGCGCTTGTGCGCAGCATCGCGCCCGGTCAGCAGCTTGCCCGAAAGCAGCAACACATCGCCGGGCTGCCAGCTGGCGACTTCTTCCTTGGTGACGCTATCGAGATTGACGCGCTTGCCCTTGGAGGCGTCATAGGTCAGCTCCGGCCAGTCGCTAAGTGATGGCGGCTCCAGCGCCACCGGCCCGCTGCCATCCAGGGTGAAATGCGCATGGCGGGTGGCGGCGCAGTTGGGAATCATCGCCACCGGCAGGTTGGCCGCATGAGTCGGATAGTCCTTGACCTTGATATCGAGCACGGTGGTAAGACCGCCCAGCCCCTGCGCGCCGATGCCGAGTGCATTCACCTTGTCGTACAGCTCAAGACGCAGTTCTTCGGCGCGGTTCTGCGCGCCGCGCGCCTTCAGCTCGGTGATGTCAATCGGCTCCATCAGCGCCTCCTTGGCCAGCAGCATGGCTTTTTCCGCAGTGCCTCCAATGCCGATGCCGAGCATCCCCGGCGGACACCAGCCCGCGCCCATGGTCGGCACGGTCTTCAGCACCCAGTCCACAATGGAGTCGGACGGGTTCAGCATGGCGAACTTGGTCTTGGCCTCCGAGCCACCGCCCTTGGCCGCGACGATGACATCCACCTTGTTGCCGGCCACCAGCTTCATATTGACCACGGCCGGGGTGTTGTCGCCGGTGTTCTTGCGCTTGCCCGCCGGGTCGGCCAGCACGCTGGCGCGCAACTTGTTGTCTGGATGGTTGTAGGCGCGGCGCACGCCTTCATTGACCATGTCCTCAACGCTCATGGTGGCATCGTCCCAGCGCACATCCATGCCAACCTCAAGAAACACGGTGACAATGCCGGTGTCCTGGCAAATCGGGCGATGGCCTTCGGCGCACATGCGCGAATTGATGAGAATCTGCGCCATCGCGTCCTTGGCGGCGGGCGATTCCTCGCGCTCGTAGGCAGCGGCCAGATTCTTGATGTAATCGACCGGGTGGTAGTAGCTGATGTATTGCAGGGCATCGGCAACGGACTGGATGAAGTCCTCCTGCCGGATGGAGACGGGCTGGCGCATGGGCTGGCTTCCGGGAATTGAAAGCCGGGTATTTTAGCGAACACCTTGGCCGTAAAATGTGCCCCTCCTTTACGCAAGGCAGATGTCGATGTCCGAATCCCCCTATCTCACCGAAACCGTGCTGGACGTCCACCACTGGACCGATGCCTATTTCAGTTTCACCACTACCCGTGATGCCGGGCTGCGCTTTGAAAATGGCCAGTTCGTGATGATTGGCCTGGAGGTGGAGCAGCCCGATGGCCGCATCAAACCGCTGGTACGCGCCTATTCCATCGCCAGTGCCAACTGGGACGAAACCCTGCACTTCTTCAGCATCAAGGTGCAAGACGGGCCCCTGACCTCGCGCCTGCAACATCTCAAGCCCGGCGACAAATTGCTGGTCAGCCGCAAACCGACCGGCACCCTGCTGATTTCCGACGTGCACCCGGGGCGCAACCTGTTTCTGCTGGGCACCGGCACTGGACTTGCCCCCTGGCTGTCGGTGGCGCAAGACCCGGAAACCTATGAACGCTTCGAGAAAGTCATCGTCTGCCACGGCGTGCGTGGCGCGGCAGACTTGGCCTACCGCGACTTTTTTGAGCACCAGCTGCCGAACCACGAGTTCCTCGGTGACATCGTCCGGGACAAACTGCTGTACTTCCCGGCGGTCTCACGCGAGCCGTTTGAATACCGCGGCAATGACCACCGTGGCCGCATCACCGACATGCTGGCCGATGGCCGCATGACCCGTTCCCTTGGCCTGGAAGCATTGGATGCCAAGCACGACCGGGCGATGATTTGCGGCAGCCCGGCGATGTTGGCCGACTTCCGCGCCCTGCTCGATGCCCGTGGCTTCACCGCCTCGCCGCGCATCGGCACCGCTGGCGAATACGTGTTCGAGCGCGCCTTCGTGGAGAAATAAGCGCCATACCTCTCCATTGCTTGCGCGTTGCCCACAACGATGCGTTACCCTGAAACATTCCGTTCCACACCAGATAAAGGTTTGTCGATGAAGCTACCCACCTCGCCCCGCCCGCTTGCTGCTGCCCTCTCGCTGGCACTGGCCACCACTGCTCTTGGCGCTTGCGCGAGCACGCCTTCGGCCAGCAACGGCACGTCTGCCGCCAGCAGCAACGTCGCCAGAGCCGATAACCCCTTCTTCCAGGCCAGCCCGCTGCCGCTGCAATATCCGCAGTTTGACAAAATCCGCGACTCGCACTTTGCACCGGCCTTCGACCAGGGCATGGCCGAGCAACTCAAGGAAGTGGAGGCCATCGCCAACAATCCGGCTGCGCCGACGTTTGAAAACACCATCGTGGCAATGGAAAAGTCCGGCGAAACCTTGAGCCGTGCAATGTCGGTGTTTTTCAATCTCAATGGCACTGATACCAACGATGCCCGCAAGAAATTGCAAGCAGATTACGCACCCAAATTCTCTGCCCACAGCGATGCCATCCGCCTGAATCCGAAGCTGTTTGCCCGCATCAAGGCACTGTACGAGAGCCGCAGCACCTTGGGCCTGGACGCCGAAAGCCTGCGTCTGGTTGAGCGCTATCACGATGATTTCGTGCGTGCCGGTGCCGCACTGGACGAGGCACAAAAGGTGCGGATGCGTGAAATCAATACCCGCATGGCCGCGCTTGGTACCCAGTTCAGCCAGAACGTGCTGGCCGAAGTCAATGATTCGGCCATAGTGGTCGATAGCCGTGCCGAACTTGCCGGCCTTACCGAGGCGCAGATTGAGGCTGCGGCCTCGGCCGCCAAGTCGCGTGGCCTGGATGGCAAATACGTCATCACCCTGCTCAATACCACCGGCCAGCCGCCGCTGTCGCAGCTGGAAAACCGCGCCCTGCGCGAGCGCATCCACAAGGCTTCGGTCAACCGTGGCAGCCGTGGCAACCAGTGGGACAACACCGCCATCGTCGCGGAAATGACCCGTCTGCGCGCCGAGCGCGCCAAGCTGCTGGGCTACCCGGATTTCGCCAGCTTCTCACTGGCCAACCAGACCGCAGGCAACAAGGAAGCCGTCAACCGCATGCTTGAGCAACTGGCACCAGCAGCAGTGGCCAATGCCCGCCGTGAAGGCGCCGAGTTGCAGGCACTGATTGATACCGAACAAAAAGCCAAGGGTGAGCCGAGCTTCCCGCTCGAAGCCTGGGACTGGGACTTCTACAGCGAAAAACTGCGCAAGGCCAAATACGACTTTGATGCTGCCGAGCTCAAGCCGTATCTGGAAATGAAGTCGGTGCTGGAAAACGGCGTGTTCTTTGCCGCCAACAAGTTCTACGGCATCAGCTTCAAGGAGCGCACCGACCTGCCCAAATACCACCCGGACACCTGGGTGTATGACGTCATCGACCGTGACGGTAGCCAGCTTGCCATCTTCATCTTCGACCCGTATGCCCGTGATTCCAAGCGCGGCGGCGCCTGGATGAACAGCTATGTGCAGCAGTCGCGTCTGGAAGGCAGCAAGCCGGTGGTCGCCAACCACCAGAACATCACCAAGCCACCGGCAGGTGAGCCGACCCTGCTGACCTGGGACGAAGTCACCACCATGTTCCACGAGTTCGGCCACGCCCTGCACGGCATGTTCTCGAGCGTGACCTACCCGTACTTCTCCGGTACCAGCGTGCCGCGCGACTTTGTGGAATTCCCCTCGCAGGTCAACGAAATGTGGGCTGACTGGCCGGAAATCCTCGCCAACTATGCCAAGCACCATCAGACTGGCGCGCCCATGCCGGCTGCACTTTTGCAAAAAGTCGAAGCCGCCAGCAAGTTCAACGAAGGCTTCCGCACCACTGAATACCTGGGCGCCGCCCTGCTCGACCAGCGCTGGCACCAAGTGCCGGCCGACAAGCTGCCGCAGGCTGCCAACGTGATTGGCTATGAAGTACAAGCGCTGAAAGATGTCGGCCTTGACTACGCCGTGGTGCCGCCGCGCTACCGCACCACCTACTTCAGCCACATCATGGGGGGTTATGCCGCCGGCTATTACGCCTATATCTGGTCGGAAGTGCTCGATGCCAATACCGTGAAATGGATTCGCGACAACGGCGGCCTGACCCGCGCCAACGGCGACCGCCTGCGTGACCGCCTGCTCTCGCAAGGTGGCAGCAAGGACGCAATGGCGCTGTTCCGCGACTTCACCGGCGGAAAGGAGCCGCAAATCCAGCCGCTGCTGGAGCGCCGCGGTTTGGATACCAAGAGTCAATAAACACGCTTGAATGCGGTCACTTGAAACCCCCGAAGGCTGGAGCCTTCGGGGGTTTTCTTCTGGCTCACAGCTGCCGTTTTGGCATTTGCCGTCAAAACCCAAATACCTATACAAGCCTTACGGCGTAGAATGGGCACCTTTCCGCGCCATTGCGCTTTACTTGAGAGAACCCGCGATGAGCGCCGAACTCCCCCCCCAACCCGCCCCTGTTTCCAGCTTTGCCGAACTTGGCCTGCCTGATGTGCTGCTGAAGGCATTGGCCGATGTCGGCTATGAATCGCCCTCACCGATTCAGGCCGCGACCATTCCGCCGCTCTTGCAGGGGCGCGATGTGCTGGGTCAGGCGCAGACCGGCACCGGCAAAACCGCTGCCTTCGCGCTGCCGCTGCTGGCCAATATCGACGCCGCCCGCGCGGTACCACAGGCACTGGTGCTGGCGCCCACCCGTGAGCTGGCCATCCAGGTCAGCGAGGCGCTGCAAAAATATGCGCATCACCTGCCCGGCTTCCATGTGCTGCCGATTTACGGCGGACAGAGCTATACCCCGCAGTTGCAGGCACTGCGCCGCGGCGTGCAGGTCGTGGTGGGGACGCCGGGACGGGTGATTGACCATCTGGAGCGTGGCTCGCTGGATTTGTCGGCGCTCAAAACCCTGGTGCTGGACGAGGCCGATGAAATGCTGCGCATGGGCTTTGTCGATGATGTCGAGGCGGTGCTGCAACGCTGCCCGGAAACCCGGCAGATTGCACTGTTCTCGGCCACCATGCCGCCGCCGATTCGGCGCATTGCCCAGACCTATCTGCGAAACCCGGTGGAAGTGGCGATCAAATCCACCACCACCACCGGCGAGAACATCCGCCAGCGTTACTGGCTGGTCAGCGGCCTGCACAAACTCGATGCCATCACCCGCATTCTGGAAGCCGAAACCTTCGATGCGATGATCGTGTTTGCGCGCACCAAGCTCGGCACCGAGGAGCTGGCCGAAAAACTGAGCGCACGCGGCATTGCCGCGGCCGCCATCAATGGCGACATGGATCAGAAATCGCGCGAGCGCACCATCCAGAAGCTCAAGGACGGCCAGCTGGATGTCTTGGTCGCCACCGATGTGGCCGCACGCGGGCTGGATGTGGAGCGCATCACCCATGTGCTCAATTACGACATCCCCTACGACACCGAAAGCTATGTGCACCGCATCGGCCGCACGGGACGTGCCGGACGCAAGGGCGAGGCGATTTTGTTTGTCACCCCGCGCGAGCGCGGCATGCTGCGCGCCATCGAACGCGCCACCCGCCAGCCGATCGAGCCGATGCAGCTGCCCAGCGCCCAGGACGTGAACCAGCAGCGCGTCAGCCGCTTCCGTGACCGCATCAGCGCGGCGCTGGATGGCCCGGATACCGCATTGTTCCGCGAACTTCTGGAAAGCTACGAGCGCGAGCAGAATATCCCGATGGCGGAAATCGCCGCCGCACTGGCGCAGATGCTGCAAGGCGATACGCCGCTGTTCCTGCCCGATGACCCGCCGCCGCAAGTACGCGAGCGCCGCGAAAAACCGCCGCGCCGCGATGATTACGCGCCTCGTCAGGGCGGCATGGAACACGCCGGGCATGAAGCGCAGCGTGCGCCACGGCCAGCGCGCGAAGCGCCGGGAGTGGGCATGCAGACCTACCGCATCGAAGTCGGCCATATGCACCGCGTCAAGCCCGGCAATATCGTCGGCGCCATCGCCAACGAGGCCGAACTCGAATCACGCTATATCGGCCGGGTGGACATCCGCAGCGAATACTCGCTGGTGGATCTCCCCGAAGGCATGCCGCCCGAGCTTTTGCAATACATGCAGAAAGTGCGCGTGGCAGGTCAGGCCATCCGCATGCGCCTGGCAACCGATGCCGATATCGAGCAGCAGGATGAGTCTCCGCGCTTTGAGCGCAGGCCGCGTTTTGGTCGTGATGAGGGCGAGCGCCGCCCGAAGAAGCCCGGCGGCTTTCATCCGGGCAACTTCAGGGATGGCGAGCGCAAACCCGGCAAGCCCGGCTTCAAGAAGCGCGCTGGTTTCGGCAAGGGCGGCTTTGGCAAACCGCGCGGACGCGGCTGACTGAAGTGCCGTGCACAGCTGCGATGTACTGATTCTGGGCGGCGGTGCAGCGGGCTTGATGTGCGCGCTCACCGCCGCGCAACGTGGCCGCCGTGTTCTCGTCATTGAGCACGCCGAGCGCTGCGGCAAAAAAATCCTGATGTCGGGCGGTGGCCGCTGCAATTTCACCAATACCGGCGCGAGCCCGGCCAACTACCTTTCGGCCAATCCGCACTTTGCCAAGTCCGCACTGGCGCGTTTCACCCCGGCGGACTTTATCGGCATGGTCGAGCGCCACGGCATTGCCTGGCACGAAAAAGAACTGGGGCAGCTGTTCTGCAATGACTCCTCCAAGCAAATCGTGCGCATGCTGCTGGACGAATGCAGCGCTGCTGGTGTGCAGATTGAAACCCGCTGCACGCTGCAAGGTGTAGCGCATGAGGGCGCGGCGTTCATCGCTCACACCACGCGCGGCTCATTCCGCAGCCAGTCGCTGGTGATTGCCACAGGCGGGCTTTCCATTCCGCGCATGGGCGCCACCGGCATCGGCTATCAAATCGCACGGCAGTTTGGGCATCAGGTGTTGCCTACCCGCGCCGGCCTGGTGCCGCTGACACTCTCGGGCACCCATCTTGAGCGCATCAAGGATTTGAGCGGCCTGTCGTTCGCGGTGGAAGCGGCCTGCGGCAAACAATCCTTCCAGAACCAGATGCTGCTGACCCATCGCGGCATCAGTGGCCCGGCCATCCTGCAAATCAGCTCGTACTGGCGCGAAGGCGAGCCGCTTGCCATCAATCTCCTGCCTGGCGCAGATATCCCTGCGCTGCTGGCGCAATGGCAGCGCGAGCGCCGCGATGCCCAGCTCGCCACCTTGCTGGCCGAGTACCTACCCAAACGCTTTGCCCAGCGCCTGTGCGAGCACTGGCTGCAAAACCGCCCAATGCGGCAATTCAACCCGCGCGAAATCGACCATATCGCCGCCACGCTTGCCCATTGGCCGCTGACCATCAGCGGCACTGAAGGCTACCGCACCGCCGAAGTCACCCTGGGCGGTGTGGATACCGCCGGGCTGTCATCCGCGACGATGATGTCCAAACACCTTGCCGGGCTGTACTTCATCGGCGAAGTGGTGGACGTCACCGGCTGGCTTGGCGGCTACAACTTCCAATGGGCCTGGGCCTCGGGACATGCAGCAGGCCTCATCGCCTGACGATCAGCGCCTCCGATATCATCTCGGCATGACGACTTGCTGCCGTCAAATCCTGAAAACCAATTCCCCAAAGCAATGATTATAAAAATCCTGCTGCATGTATTCTCCTTGCGCGCTTACGGACTCCTTATTTTTCCCTTCCAAGGAAATACCCTGCAAACCAAACCCTATACATCACAGGCACAGGATTCATTATCAGCTTTGCCGTATTCGTATTGACGACAATCGCTTCTCAAACAAGCCCGTTCATGGCACATGAGAGAAAAATAATGATTGCCGCAATGATTCCCTTATCGCCCTAAAACTTATTTGTTCACCTGTTTGCCAGCCTCATCCTGGAAAAGATGCCCATAAAATTTCATCAAGCCCACAATACCAAAATCATAGTCAAGAACTCGGCAAAGTTTGTTGTTGAAAATTCGAAAAAATGAGGACTTCTTATTTGCCATGGACTGATATTGGCTGACTGATTTTGGTCTCTTATCGCAAGCTACTCTCTCTACCATCATCTGAACGGTTTAACCACCCAATTTGAGCACTAACATTTTTTCAACCTTTGCACGGCCTTCTGCGCTTACCATCGGCACTCCCTCAACCCCTGACTGGAGTTTTCTATGAAATCGCGCAATCTTCCTCTTGGCGTACTGGCCGGCTCGTTGATGCTTTCCGGAAACGCGTTTGCCATCACTTCGCTTGAAAGTGGCTATATGCAGGATGGCCAGCAAGCGCAACAGACCCAACACCAACAGGGTGAAGGCAAATGCGGTGGTGAAGGCAAGTGTGGCGGCGGCAAATGCGGCTTCACGCAAATGGACAGCGATAATGATGGCAAAGTCTCACGTCAGGAATTTGCCGCAGCTCACGATGGTCAGGACGCGCGCTTTGCTGCACACGACCTCGATGGCGATGGCTTTGTGACCCAAGCGGAAATGGAGCAGCACCACGCGCAACGCCGTGAAGCCGCAGCCCAGGCGGGCGAACAAAAACAGGCCAGTGAAGGCAAATGCGGTGAAGGTAAGTGTGGCGGTGGCAAATGCGGCGGCAATCGCTGATTTGCGCCTGAGTCTGTACTCGCCCGGGCAGAGACTGTCCGGGCGCTCAGAGAGTTTCAAAATGCTGGCCGATAACAGCGTTGGACTTGGCCTAAGGCGCGGACTATTGGATGATATCGAGGCCGCGACACCGGGCGACTTCGATTTTCTTGAATGCGCACCGGAGAACTGGATTCATGTCGGCGGCGCGCTCGGCGCGCGCTTTGAAGGGCTGGCTGCGCGCTATCCCATCACCCTGCACGGGCTGTCACTTTCGCTAGGTGGCAGTGCGCCACTGGATGAAACCCTGCTTGGCGATATCGCCGATTTCATGCAGCAATTTGGCATCCAGCATTACAGCGAACATCTTAGTTACAGCGCCGATGACGGCCATCTGTACGACCTGATGCCGCTGGCATTTGATCGCGAAACCATCGCGCATGTGGCGCAGCGTATTGACCGGGTACAGCAGCGCCTGGGGCGGCGCATTGCCATCGAAAACATCAGCTATTACGCCGCCCCCTGGCAGCAAATGCCCGAAATCGATTTCATCCAGGCCGTACTGGAGGCAGCCGATTGCGAACTGCTGCTGGATGTCAACAATGTGTATGTCAATGCCATCAATCATGGCTATGCGGCGCGTGATTTTCTTGCTGCCCTGCCTTCTGGCCGCATCGCCGGTTATCACATCGCCGGGCATTTTGACGAGGCGGATGACCTGAAGATCGACACCCACGGCAGTGCCGTCAAGGACGCTGTCTGGCAGTTGCTGGCCGATGCCTATGCCTTGCACGGGGTGAAGCCGACCCTGCTGGAGCGCGACTTCAATTATCCACCCTATGCCGAGCTACAGGCAGAGCTGGCCCGTATCCGGCAGATTCAGGCACAGCACGAAACCATTACAGGAATTGCCGCATGAGCACGCTCAAAGCACGGCAGTTTGCCTTTGCCGCCCACTTGCGTGATGAAACCGCACCACCGCCCCCCGGCATCGAAGCACGGCGCCTGGCGGTGTATCGCGAGCTGTTTTTCAATACGATCGAAAACCTTTTGGCCAGCAATTTCCCGGTCATCAAAAAAACGCTGGGGCAAACGGACTGGCTACAAAAGGTGGGGGCATTCCATCGTCAATATCGCGCACAAACGCCGCTGTTTACCCACATCGGCTGCGAGTTCATTGATTTTTTGCAGCAACAGCCCCAAGACCCAGCAGCGCCCTGGCTTGCTGAACTTGCCCATTACGAGTGGATGGAGCTGAAGGCACAAATCGACGACACTCCGGTGCCAGCCCACGACTGCGATGGTGACTTGTTGCAAGGTATCCCGCTACTTTCCCCTCAAGCTTGGCCGTTGGTCTACCAGTGGCCAGTGGAAAAAATCAGCCCGGTATTCAAGCCAACCCAAGTCCCCGCACAGCCCAGCTTGCTGCTGGTATACCGGGATACTGATATGCAGGTGCGCTTTTCCAGCCTTGCGCCGCTGGCCTACCGATTGCTGCAACTGCTGCAAGAAAACCAAGGTCAAACAGGACAGCGTTTGTTGCAAAAACTTGCCAGCGAGGCAGCACAAACCGATAGCCCGGTATTTCTTGCTCAAGCTCAGCAGATGCTGGCATCACTTAAAGCCCAAGGCCTGTTGCTCGGCACGCGGGCATGAGTGATTGTTCAAGGATTTACGGCGAAGCGGTTCCGGCTTCGGCGCCGCCCCTTTCACGCCGCGCCGCATAATGCGTGCCCGGTGGCGGCATGCGGGTGAAATGGGTATGGATGCCATCGAGTACTGCACGAGCCAGTTGGCGCTGGAAACTGGCGCTCTTGAGCCTGGCTTCTTCTTCCGGGTTGCTGATGAAGGCCGTTTCTACCAGCATCGAAGGCACATCCGGTGAGCGCAGCACCACGAAATTGGCGCGCTCGATTTGCTGCTTGTGAGTCTTGCCAAGCCGCTTCAAGCCTTCCAGTACTTCATTGGCCATCCGCTCCGAAGCGCGCTGGGTAGCACTTTGAGATAAATCCAGCAACACCGAAGCCAAGGTGCCTTCCTTGCCTTGCAAACGCACGCCCCCCACCAAATCAGCGGCGTTTTCACGATCCGCCAGCCAACGCGCGGCCTGTGATGTCGCACCGCGCGTGGAAAGCACATAGACCGACGAGCCGCGTGCATTGCGGTTTTCTGCCGCATCGGCATGGATGGAAATGAATACATCCGCATTGGCACGGCGAGCACGTTGATAGCGCTCAGCCAAGGGAATGAAGAAATCCGCATTGCGGGTGAGGTAAGCCTTCAGCCCTGGCGTGGCATCGACCTGCCGGGCAAGCTCGCGGGCAATGGCCAGGGTAATGTCTTTCTCGCGAGTGCCGCCCGGACCAATTGCCCCCGGATCCTGCCCACCGTGACCGGCATCAATGGCCACGATCACTGGACGCAAGGCGGTACGGCGAGCCATGTCCTGTACGCTGCGCACCGGCGCAGCTGTGCTGTGTTCAGGCCCCGATGCAGCTGCTGCTTGCTGAGGCTTCTGCGTGGCCTGAGTCGCCGGTGATACGGGTGTCGGCGCTTGCGTCGGTGACGCTGGGGCGGGTATCGACGCGGGCAATGCAGGTGCTGCGACCGGCTGCGGCAAAACGGTTTGCTGTGGTGCTTGCGCGCTGGTCTGGTTTGCTGGCTGCGACGGTGTCGATAGCGGCTGAGGCTGCGCATCAGGGGTCACAATCGCAGGCGTGGCTTGCACAGCCGCTGCAATCGCGGCAATGCCATCGCCTGGCCATTCCAGAATCAATACCGCCTTGCCATCGCGCCATTCCATATTCGGACCAATAGCCACCACGGGCGCCCCCAGATCAAACACGATTCTGGCGGTACCCGATACCGGCTGGCCGCTTCGCACCGACCTGACAATCCCCTTGGCAGCAGGCAATTTGAGCTGAGGAGCCAGGCTGGTTTGGCTCATGTCCACCACCAATCTTTCCGGTGCTGACAACCGCAGCACCCGGTATTCCACCCGGCTATCCAGAGTGATTTCGGCACGAGTGCCACTGGGGGTTTCATGCAAGCTGACAGCACGGACTTCACGCGCCTCAGCCAAATTCCAGACAAGCGCAAGCAGGAGCGCAAGCCCCAGCAAGATTTGTTCGATTCTCATTCCTTTGACACGCATCCGCAAATTCAAACATTGCTGCCGCCAAGGTTCAATGTTTTCTTCATCAAACCCGGAAGATTGGTTAACTGCTTCTCAGCTTCACAAATAGCCAAACGCCCCATACCTGCACGCAAAACAAAGGCGCAGCTTGATGCTGCGCCTTTGCCAGGGCTTGCGCTTGCGCGCTGGAACGATCAGAAACGGCGGCGGTACTGCAGGCTGGCCGTATCCACATCACCCAGTGGGCTGTTGCGGCGGCTGTAATCCAGACGCAGCAGGTGCTTGCGCCAGCTCGCATTCATCCCCAGCCCAAACAGGCTGCTGCGTGCGGCCAAACCTACGCCGTACATGGCCTGCCAGTCTTCCATGCCTACAAAGCTGGCCTGGAATATTTCACCCTGACCACGCAAACGCTGCTGCCATTCACCGCGGGCATCCACCCCCAAACGCAGGCCATTGTTGAGCAGCCAGTTGCGCTCGCCACGCAGACCGGCATAAGCCTGAGTGCGGCGGCTATCCCAATCCAGTGCACGCAGACCCAAACCACTGAGGCTGCTTTCACGGAAACCGCGATTGGTCAGATCCACATACTGGACACCGGCATACGGGGTGAGTTTGGTGTCAGCAATGTCAAAGCGGCGCCCGGCTTCGGCATTCAGACTGAAGTAATGACCAGACAGGCGGCTGTTGGCGCCCTCCAGCTGCGTACCCAGCAGCAGGTGGCGCTGCATTTCACGTTCAAACTGGCCAAAGCCCAGTCGGCCATGAGCATACCAGCCATCACGCAACCAGCCTGCATAGAGCTGACCTTCGTTCTGGCGGCCACGCACCTGATCGCCCAAGGCCGGCAGCCAGCTTTGCTGTTGCTGGCGACTGAACATCAGGCCAAGTACCGCGTTCTGGCCGATGCGCACGTCATGACCGATCATTTCGCCATTGCTGCTATAGCCGACACCATCCATGCCTGCTTGCGCCAGACTGCCATTGCGACTCAAATCGCTGTACCAAGAGCCCGCTTCAATCGCACCTGAGCGCAGCGCGTCAAAACGACCAGAAGCCGCGCGGCGTGCGGCATCAATGCTGTCATAGGTCAGTGCCGAAGATGCGCCATGCAACTGCCCGGACAGGCTGCGCAAGGACAGGTTCACGCCCTCAATGCCCTGAGCGCGCTGGAAAGCGCCCAGACCATTGGCAAGCGCCAGACTGGCCGGGCCACCCAATGGATTCTTGGTTTGTTCATCAATGCGCTGCATGAGCGCTTCCACTCGCTTGGCAGTTTCCAGTACCGGGCCACTAAATTGCCACGCCTGCGCAGCCTGATGGACATCAATGCGGTCAGTCAACAGATAGACATTGAGGTGGTCATAATCCAGACGCGCATTGAACAGCACCAGTTTCGGATTCCAACTAAGCGCGGTGAACTGTCCGTTCACACCTTGCTTGGTGTAAATCAGCAATTCCCTTTCCGTGCCGGTTTTGGGGATATATCCCTCACGTACACCTGCAATATGCAGATGCGATTCAACATCGCGGGTGCGGTTGTTCAGGTTGAGCTGACCATCCACACCCACAGGATGCCCCAGCCACAACGCCAGCACGGCAGCAGATTCTGCACCCGAAAGATTGTGCTTAACCTCACCATTATTGAGATTTCCGGCAATTTCCATCGGCTCATCCGAGCCCTTGGGGCCACCGGCTATCAGTACACCCTGATTCACTACATTGCCGCCAAAGCCTTTGTGCCCCCAAAGCACGCCAGAGGGACCAATATTGACATTGGAGTAATCCAGTCCCTTCTTGACAAGAAGCGTGCTCACGCAAGCCGGATCACCTGCAGCACACTTCGCATACAAATGCCCCAACTTGAAAGAGTTGATTTCAAAATCGGCAATCAGATTGACGTGGGTATCGCCCTTGTAATCACTGCGTTCGGCCAAAGTCAGGGCACCCTGCCCCAGCTTGTAAAGGCCACCCTCACCGGAAATACGATTGCCCCAGACTGAGCTCATCCCGCCAGCAGCGTGCGCAAGATTGGGCAGCTCCACCTTGACATCGCCCCAGTCAAAGCGCGCTGGCCCCTTGACCGCCTTGGCAACATTCAAAAGGCCATAGCCAAACACGCTATCTGGCCCTTGCTCACCAATATCGGTGGCCGTGCCCAGAATCGTTTGACGCACCAGATCGTTATTGAAATACGGGAACGCACTCCATACCAGCGCAGCGGCACCGGAAACCAGGGGCGCTGCAAAGGACGTACCACCGCCCCACTTGACTTCCGTACCCTTGGGGTCGATATAGGTCACATTACCGGGTGCCGTCAGACAGTAACTCTTGGCAACGCCGCAAGCCTGGGAATAATTCGTGAGTGTAGGGGTGGCTTCGGTCGGATTCAGCGCCGCCACTGTCAACCAGCCGCGCTGCAAGAAAGCGGCCGCATCGGATTTGCTTGGCAAGGCCGCATTGTCTGAGGGGTTTTCCCGATAACGGGCATCATCGCCCTTGTTGCCATTGGCAAATACCACCAGGCCATCGCGGTTGAGGATAAAGTCGCTGTAGGCATTTACGAACTCGGAAGTTACATCATCACCTTTCCAGTACAGCCCGCCCCAGGAATTGTTGATGATGCGGGCACCGGCATCAGCCAGCTCCAAATTGATTTTGCGGAAAAACGCACCATAACCTTGCCCAGGACGCACTTCATTGCCCTGCCCGCTGCCATCATCATCGGGCGTTTTGTCAGCAATGATGCGCGAGGAGATGATTTTGGCATTCTGTGCCACGCCACCCGGCCACTGACCATAGGCACTGCCCGCTGCCAAAGATGCCACGGTGGTGCCGTGACCCTTGCTGTCATCAACAGTCAAATCATTTTGGCTGCCATCCACATGCACAAAGCTCTGAGTCACCCGTCCATTGAGCGTGGGGTGGTCACGGCGCACGCCCGTATCCACAACACCGATGGTGATGCCAGTGCCCTTGTAGCCTGCGGCAATCGCCTGGTCTGCACCGGTCAGCTTCAAATGGGCGTCCATTGCAGGCTGCGCATTAACCGGGCCAGGTTGTGTGGTTGGGGTCGTGGTTGGTGCCGGTGTGGGCGCTGGTGTCGGCGTCGTACCGCCACTTCCACCACTATTCCCACCACTACCGCCGCCAATCTGCAAAGGTGGCGTGGACGGGCTGCCGCCGCCGCTGCCACATGCACTCAATCCCAAGGTCAGCACGGAAACAATTGCCCAAGCCAGCTGGTTACGGTTGTAGTTACTTGCCATGGTTTTCCCCAAATTTAGAGGTAAAGATAGGCGACAGGCTCCCCGCCGCGATTCTGGAGCTTTTTAACGCTTTCCTGATACAAACACAATGGCAAACTCGGTAAGGCCGCCATCTGAAGGTCGCCAAGCTGCATGCAAACCGTGATAATCGCAGCTCATCTCACTCTAACGGAGTCTCCATGTCCGATATCGTCATCACCGCTGCCAAGCGCACTGCCATCGGTTCCATGCTCGGCCAATTCACCGGTGTCCCCACCCCGACCCTTGGCGCTGCGGCCATTTCCGCCGCGCTGGCAGAATCTGGCCTCAAGGGCGACCAAGTGGATGAAGTCATCATGGGCTGCGTGCTGCCTGCCGGTCTTGGCCAGGCACCGGCGCGCCAGGCGATGCGTGCAGCCGGTATTGACGATGCCGCCGGTGCGACCACCATCAACAAGGTTTGCGGCTCGGGCATGAAGGCGGTGATGCTGGCGTATGACCTGATCAAGGCCGGCTCGGCCAGCACCGTAGTCGCTGGCGGCATGGAGTCAATGACCAATGCGCCGCATCTTTTGAATGGCTCGCGCACCGGCATCCGTTACGGCAATGCGCCGTTCATTGATCACATGGCCTTTGACGGTCTGACCAACCCCGATGACGGTCAGGCAATGGGGATATTCGGTGACAGGACTTGCGCCAAATACGGTTATGACCGTGAAAAGCTGGATGCCTATGCCACCGAGTCGGTCGTGCGTGCGCAAAAAGCGCAGGCAGCAGGCGCTTTCAAGGCCGAAATCGCCCCGGTAAGCGTCAAGACGCGCAAAGGCGAAGTTATCGTCGATAGCGATGAAGAGCCCGGCAAAATCGATACCGCCAAAATCCCTGGCCTGCGCGTCGCTTTCGGCAAGGACGGCGTGCTGACTGCGGCCTCTTCTTCCAAGATTTCCGATGGCGCCGCAGCTCTGGTGGTGATGTCCGCTGAAGCGGCGCAGGCAGCCGGCGCCAAACCGCTGGCACGGATTGTGGCGCATGCCACCCACTCGCAGGCTCCGGAATGGTTCACCACAGCCCCAGTGGATGCCATCAAGAAAGTATTGGCGAAGGCTGGCTGGCAAACAGATGAAGTTGACCTCTTCGAAATCAATGAAGCCTTTGCTTGCGTGGCCATGGCGCCCATCAGCGACCTTGGCATTTCTCATGACAAACTCAATGTCAACGGCGGCGCACTGGCCTTGGGTCACCCGATTGGCGCTTCCGGCGCGCGCTTGATCGTCACTTTGATTCATGCACTCAAAGCGCGCGGTGGCAAGCGCGGCGTGGCCGCCCTGTGTATCGGCGGTGGCGAAGCCACAGCGCTGGCGATTGAGCTGCTATAAAGACATGTGCAAAGGCAAGACAGCCCGCTGTCTTGCCTTCACAGTGGCTTGACTGTGCCAAACCAGCTGTAAACAGGCACAACGGAAAACAAAAAAAATCCGGCCACGCCTATTGACATCATTCATCATTTTGTCATGATTGCGACAACGCGCAGTCATATGCGTGTTGCCCTATCACTTAATGAGGACATCAAAATGACCCTGAACAAGACCCTGATCGCTCTGGCCATGGGCCTGGCTCTGACCGCTTGTGCCAACAACGCAGAACAAGCTCAGGAAGCTGCCGTTGACGCTGCTGCTGCTGCTGCTGAAGCTCAGCAGGCTGCCAACGCCAGCGGTGATGCTGCTTCCCAGGCCGGTGCTGACGCTGCTGCTGCTGCTGCTGACGCCGCTGCTACCCAAGCCGATGCCGCTGTTGCCGCCCAGGCTGCTGGTCAGGATGCAGCTGCTGACAATGCCGCTGACGCTGCCGAACAGGCTGCCGATGCTGCCCAGCAAGCTCAGAAGTCGGCTGAAGAAGCCGCTGCCGACAAGAAGTAATCTTGTCCATGCGTACAGAGCCGCTGATTTCAGCGGCTCTGTCGTATGAAGCTATCGATATTCAATTGTCATTTCTTTCCCCACTGTCCCAGAGGCCAACATCATGAACATCAAACTCGCTACCTTGATCGCCGCAGGTGCCTTGGCGCTCACCGCTTGCAACAACGCAACTACCGAACAAAAGATGGACGAAGCCCAGGCTTCTGCCGAGCAGGCTGCTGCGGCTGCCGGCAATGCCGCCCATGCTGCAGGTGAAGCCGCCACTGCCAGCGCAGAATCAGCCGGCGCCGCCGTTGATGCAGCTGCCAACGATGCTGCCGTTGCGACCGAAAAAGCCGCTGGTGACCTGAAGGATGCCGTCCAGCAAGCCGGTGCCGACATCAAACAGGCCGCCCAGGAAGCAGGCGCAGAAATGAAAGCTGCCAGCAATGAAGCGGCTGCTGAAGCACGCGTTGCCACCGAGAACATGAAGGCCAGCGCCGCCGGTGCTATCGCCAATGCTGCCCAAAATGTTGCCGACAAAATGGGCGAAGAAAAGAAAGAAGCTGAAGCAGCTGCTGGCAAGAAGTAATTCCCAAGGCCACTCGCTCCACTCTCAAAAGCCCTGGTCAAAGACCAGGGCTTTTGCTTTGTGCCAGACAATAGGGACAATTCATACGAGTGAGTCCAGTTGGCTCTCCAAAGCGATACGTACACATATTCTTCGCTTTACTCTTGCACAATAGGCGCCGTACTCAACACCCAAACATTCAACCCTCTCTCTATTGCAGGCTTTTCTTTACTCGCCCTGATATCTCTCATGCCCCATTACGACTTCACCCTAGAGCCCAACGACAGCGAACAACTGGCCAATTTCGCCGGTCCCTTCGATGCCCATCTGCGCCAACTTCAATTGCGGCTGGGTGTGGAAATCTCCAATCGTGGCAATGTGTTCCGCATCAAGTCCGATGATGCCCACAGCCTTGCACGGGCAGAAAAAGTGCTGCGCGCCCTGTACGCCGAAGCTGCCGATGTGACTTTTGACGGCCATGCCCTGAACCTGCGTCTGGCCGGCCTGATTGGTGATGCCGATAGCGCAGCCGATGGCGAGAGCTCTGACCGGGGCGATTACATTCCGCAGGAAGTGGCGGTGCGGGTCAAGCGCGGCACCATCAAGGGTCGGGGCGGCAATCAGAAGAAATACTTGCATGCCATCGCCACCCATGACATCAATTTCGGCATTGGGCCTGCCGGTACTGGCAAGACGTTCCTTGCCGTGGCGATGGCAGTCGAAGCCCTCAACCAGTCGCGCATCCAGCGCCTGGTGCTGGTGCGCCCTGCGGTGGAGGCGGGCGAGAAACTGGGCTTTTTGCCCGGCGATTTGAGCCAGAAAGTCGATCCCTACCTGCGCCCGCTATATGACGCACTGTATGAAATGCTGGGCGTGGAAAAAGTCGCGCGACTGCTTGAGAAAAACGTCATCGAAATCGCCCCGCTCGCCTATATGCGCGGCCGCACCCTGAACGATGCGTTCGTGATTCTGGACGAAGCGCAGAACACCACCATCGAGCAGATGAAGATGTTTCTGACCCGCCTGGGCTTTGGCTCGACGGCAGTTGTCACCGGCGACATGACCCAGATCGATTTGCCGCGGCACATGAAATCCGGTCTCAAAGATGCCATCGAAGTGCTGCGCGATGTCGAAGGCGTGAGCTTCACCTTCTTCGAGTCCCGCGATGTAGTGCGGCATCCGCTGGTCGCGCGCATCGTCAATGCCTATGAGGCGCGCGAAAAAACTGCGCACGATACGCCCGAAAATCCTTGATTGAATACATGAGTAAGCTGCCATGACCCGTGGGCCTTTGGAACTTGAAGTCAGCATCAGCTATGCCGCACCCCGCAAAGGCGTGCCCGCACCCAGCAGCTTCCGGCGCTGGGTGGCGGCCACGCTTGAAGGACGTATTCGTGATGCCGACCTTGCCATCCGCATCGTTGACAGCGAAGAAGGCCAGGCACTGAACCGTCACTACCGCGGCAAGGACTATGCCACCAATGTGCTCAGCTTCCCGGCCGAACGCCCGCCGGGACTGCCCAAAAATGCCCGCTTCCCGCTGCTTGGTGATTTGGTGATTTGCGCTCCGGTGGTGGCACGCGAAGCCGCCGAGCAGGGCAAGCCGGTCAATGCCCACTATGCGCATATGACCGTGCACGGCGTACTGCACCTGCTGGGCTGGGATCATGAAAACGATGCCGATGCCCAAGCCATGGAGCAGCTTGAGCGGGAAATTCTGGCCGGACTTGGCATCGCCGACCCGTATCTCAACGGTGCCTGAGTGCTCAGCCCTCGCCCGGGCTGGATTGCAAGACGCCGTTGCGCCATTCCATCTGTCCGGCATCAAGACCCGTGCTGGCCATATAGCGCAATATTGAGCGCACCGTCACCACCGGATAGTCGCCCTTCAGGCGTGTACTCACCGGGTGATCGGTAAAGTCGGTATTGGCACTGAACATCCCACCCAAGACGCGCTTGCCATAAGCCACATGGATGGTATCAGGCTCAAAGCCACGCTGCTGGGCTTGGGCGAAGGTGCGGGCGCGGGTGATTTGCGCATCCGCTGGCAATTGCGTCACTGCCAGCGTTTCCAGAACCCATGCGGTGGAGTTCTGCGTTTTTTCACTGCCTGGCCTTGCCAGCAGGTTGTAGTTGTGATTCAAAAGGCTATTGCTGGGCAGTGCACGCAAATAATCGGCAAGACGCTCAGCCTCGGCCTGCGGCAACCAGACAATGCGTGCATCCTGATTCACCAGGTCATCGGCAAAAAAGTTCACCAGCCCCTGAACATGCAAACCGGCACGGTCGGTGCCGCAGTGATTCAAAAGATGCACCACGCTCCAGCGCCCGCTGGCGTGGTCGCGCACGGCAAACCCGGCATGACTGTAAACCAGCCCGTAACGGGAAAGATCCGTCCCGACCCGCGCAACCAGAGCCACCGGCGCATTGCGTGCCTCCAGTGCATCGGCCACGGTGATTGCAGTCCGTGCAGCGGCAGCCACTTGCTGCGGTGTGGTTTCGTGCGCTTCACAGCCCTGTCCTGCCAGAGTCGGTAGCGGTAAAAGCAGCGCCACTGCCAGCGTAGCTGCGACAAATCCCGGCATTTTCATCAGCCAATCTCCTGACTATGAATCATTTTGCGCACACGCGGATCCGGCACAAATGCGAACACCCTGCCCTCATGGCTCAACAAATAACCGCCTAGCACGACTGAAACCACCACCGTCCCGGAAACTACCAAGCCGGTACCGACCACGGCACGACTTGAAACCCTGACCACATGAGAGACGCCGGTTCCGACTTTTTCCAGCACCAGCACCACGGTTTCGCCACTGGCTTCCAGCGATTTCACCACAAATCTGCCGCCTGCCGACAACGCCAGTGCAGTCGCCTCCGAGGCCTCACCGGAAAGTTCAAGACTCAAGGCCGAAGCCTCACTGGCCTGGTTCGATTGCGGCGCGGCAAAGGCAGAAAATGGGGTTGCAAGCAGCAGAGCTGCCAGGGTCTTGCAATACATCAGCGTTCTCCATTTGAGCTAAAGCGCATTTTTGCCCTGCCATGAAAGACTTGCAGTAAAAATCTACGAAGTGGAATATTCAAGCGCCTCGGGTATAGAGAAACTAGACTTGTCACTCTCCATCGAACTGATTGATGCCTTAAAGCGCAGCCTGAAAGCACAGGGCATCACCTATAAAGATCTGGCGCAGCGCATTGGTATCAGCGAAGCGGCTATCAAGCGGATGTTTTCGGTAAAGTCGATTCAACTGCATCGCATCGAGCAAATCTGCGATGTGCTTGGTCTTGGCCTTTCTGAGCTGGCCGCAACCGCAGACCGGGCACGTCAACCAATGTCAGAACTGAATGAGGCACAAGAGCAAGCGCTGGTGGATGACCCGGCACTGCTACTGGTGATGTTTCTGGTACTAAACCGCTGGCGTTTTGAGGACATGCAGTGTTATTTCAGCTTCAGCGAACCCGAATGGGTCTGCCTCCTTGCGCGCCTTGACCGCCTCGGAATCATCGAAATGCTGCCAGGCAATCGGGGAAGGCCATTGACTGCACGCAATTTTCGCTGGCGCTGCAATGGCCCGATGGAGCAGCATTTTCGACGTCAACTCCTGGGGGAATACTTTGCCGAAGCCTTTACCGGCGAGCAGGATGCACTCTATCTTCTGGCTGGGGAGTTAAGCCATGAAGGCGTGCAATTGATGCGCGAGCATCTGCAAGCGCTGGCGCGGGAGTTTGATGCACTACTGCTGCGCGATGCCACCCTCCCCACACAGCAAAAAACCGGCATTTGCCTGGTGCTGGCGCAGAAGCCCTGGATGTTTCCAAGCTTCGCACCTTATTTGCGTAGCGATGGCATACAGGCCTGAGCCAGTTTGCTGACTGCAAAATACCCAGATTCATCTAAAGGACTGCCATGAAAATCCACGCCCTGCTTGCAGCACTTGCCTTGGCCTTTTGCCATCCTGCCGCAGCACAAGAAGTGCTCACACCGACTGAACCAGCTCTGGCCAGTGCGCAGCCCGGCGTGGAAAGTCCGCTTATCGACAGTGTGGTAGTCAGTGGCCGGGTGCAAGGGCCAGGACTCTGGAAAGTCAGCCGTGGCGAGCATGTAATGTGGGTGCTGGGACTGGTATCGCCGATTCCACACAATATCCAGTGGGACAGCATCGAAGTGGAAGCGCGCATGAGCCGTGCGCAAGAATGGCTGCTGCCACCGAACTTTGCTTTCTCTCCAAGGGGCGGCATCGTCGGTGGCCTGTTTCTGCTACCGCAGGCCAACCGGCTGCGCAGGAACCCGGACGGCAAAACCCTGCAGCAAGTGCTCTCCCCGGAAGACGCTGTCCGTTGGCAGCGCTTGCAGCAGCGATATCTCGCCGACAAGCCGGAAGTCAACCAGTTGCGCCCCTATTTTGCTGGAGGTGAGCTATATCGCGCCGTACTGCGACAGAACGGCCTGGGCCGCAGTGGCGTGGTGGGGGAAACCCTGGAGCGGCTGCGCAAACAAAAGCGCTTGAAAACCGTTTCCACTAACTTCATACAGAAATTCTCCAGCCGTCAGGTGCTGCGGCAAGTCAATGCCAGTGCCGCCCAGCTGGATGACCGCGCCTGCCTTCGTCGTTATATGGACTGGGTTGAGCGTGAGATTCCGCGCAGCAAGCGCATTGCCAACGCCTGGGCGCTGGGCGACATCGATGCCCTGCGTAATGCCGGACGCAGTGTCGGCGACTGGCCGGCCTGCCGACAAGTAATTGCCCAGGCATTTGGTCACACCCTCTCCATTCAAGCGGCCGAGGCCGAAGCCGAAAATCGCTGGTTGGCAGCCGCCGAAGCCGCCATTGCCCGAAATACCAGCACCTTCGCCACCCTGCCCATGCACCAGGTCACTTCCAGCAATGGCCTGCTTGCCCGCCTCAAAGCACGCGGTTATGAAGTGCAAGCCCCTACCTCGCCTGTTCCGCCTGAAGCCGACTCGCCATGACGGCAATCTCCCCCGACACTGTTAAACTGATGGCCTCCATGTTGGCCGCAACATCCACCGCATGAACGAAGAGTCTGACAGTTCCAGCCCTCAACCTGAACAAAAAAGCTGGCTGCGCCGTTTGGGTGCAGCTTTTTCCGGTGAACCGACCAGCCGTGGCGATGTGCTGGAATTTTTGCGTGATGCCCAGGCCGATGGCCTGTTGGATCTGGATACCCTGCGGATGATGGAAGGCGCAATCGCCGTTTCCGAGCTCACCGTGGGCGATGTCATGGTCTCGCGCTCGCAAATGGTCACTGTGCCAGTGGATGCCGATATGCGCACCGCATTGAGAACGGCGGTGGAATCCGGCCATTCACGCTTTCCCGTGCATGGTGAAGACCGCGACCAGATTCTTGGCATCTTGCTGGCCAAAGACCTGTTGCGCGGCATCAGCGATGATGGCGAATTGAACCTGCACGATCTGCTGCGCCCTGCATTCTTGATACCCGAATCCAAGCGCCTTGACCTGCTGCTGCGCGAATTCCGCCAATCGCGCAACCATATGGCCATCGTGATTGACGAATACGGTGGTGTGGCCGGCCTTGTCACCATCGAGGATGTGCTTGAGCAAATCGTCGGCGATATCGACGATGAGCATGACGATGCCGAGGACAGCGCGCAAATTTCCGCACGCCCCGACGGGCAATATGTGGTGGATGCGCTGACGCCGATTGAGGATTTCAACAGCCGCTTCAGTGCCGATTTCAACGATGACGAATACGACACCATCGGCGGCTTGGTCACTGCCGCCATCGGCCACCTGCCCGAAGCCGGTGAGGAGTTGACCATGGGGCGCTTCGTGTTCCGTGTTGCCAATGCCGATGCCCGGCGCGTGCATGCCTTCCATGTGGGCGTATTGGGCGATGCCTGAAATCCGGCGCGGCTACGCTCGCCTGTTGCTGGCCTGCCTGCTGTATCTGATGCCGCTGCTGGTACTGGCCACACCGCGCATTGGCGTGGTGACGATGGCGCCCGGCGAAGTGTTCTGGGAGCGTTTCGGCCATGACGCGATCGTGGTGGAGGATGATGAACACGGCGCCATTTCCTACAATTTTGGCTATTTCGACCCCACCGAGCCAGACTTCATTGCCCGCTTCATCCGCGGGCAAATGCGCTATCAATTGGTCGCGCTACCACTTGAGCAAGACCTGATCCAATACCGCGAGGCCGGCCGTGGCGTCAGCGTGCAATGGCTGGATTTGACACCCGCACAGGCCAACAAGCTGGCCACTGCACTGGCCGAAAATGCCCGCCCGGAGAATGCCCATTATCACTACGACTATTTCCGTGATAACTGTGCCACCCGGGTACGCGATGCCCTGAACCTGGCCATGGATGGCACGCTGGCGCCGCAACTTGCCGCCAGCGCCCAAGGGCGCAGCTATCGCAGCGAGGCACTGCGACTGGCCGCGCCCGAAGCCTGGATGTGGCTGGGCTTTCAACTAGGGCTTGGCCCGCATGCCGACCGACCGCTTTCCCGTTGGGAGGAGGCCTTTATCCCGATGCGGCTGGCCGATAGCCTGCGGCTTGCCAAAAACAGCGAAGGCCGCCCACTGGTATTGGCCGAGACACAATGGTTAGCCCATCGCTTGCCAGCGGAGCCTGCCGAAAAACCGCTCCCGGTTTGGCAGTTCGGCATAGCCGGCCTGGCTATCGCACTGCTGTTGCTGGCGCTGGGGCAGCGCTACCCACGGCTGATCGCAGGCTTTGCCCTGGGCTTTTGGCTGCTCTCAGGCCTTGCTGGCGCACTGATGCTGTATTTGTGGCTGGGCAGTGCGCATTGGGCAGCCTGGCGCAATCACAATCTGCTGCTGCTGCACCCACTGCTATGGCTACTATTGCCCGGTGGCTGGGCAATGCTGCGTGCCCGCCGCCCCTCGCCGCGCTTTATCTGGCTGCTCCGCGGCACAGCACTTATCGCCCTCCTGGCATGGCTGGATAGGGCGCTTGGCGTTGACCCGCAACGCAATGGCACCTGGATTGCGCTGCTGCTGCCAATCCATCTGGCACTGGCCGCACTGTGGGCACGCCCCAAGGTAGTGACAGCAGCCTATTGAGCCGCCTGCCAGCGATAGTGCGCATCAGGCGACTGTAGCCGGGCGCAACTCCAACTCTTCCCACAAATTGCGGATGGCCTGATCCATGGGCGCCTCCTCGGCGCAGAGCGTGACATCACCGGCCTTGATTTTGCAGGCCAGCTCCTCAGCCGAAACCAACAGGCGCTGCGTACCATAATGGTTGACAATCAGAAGCCGCGAAGTCAGCGGGCTGATCCAGACCAGCTTACCGGGGGATTTGCGGCCATCGCTTTGACGCAGACGAAAACGCTGCCCCGGCTTGAGCTTGCGCAGGCGCAAGACCAGCGTCGGGTCGGCCTCTGCCGCAAACATGGCTGCCTGGCCATCATCCGCCGCTGCACTGGCCTCGTGATCTTCAGGTGCTGTAGGCGGTGTGCGTACATAGCGCTCGGCATCCACATTGACCATGGCATGCAACAGGCGGGCAATGGCCTCATCAGCGGCCTCTTCAAACACCCCGGACTGCGCCACACATTCACGCAAAACCGGCAACTGCTCGGTAAACCCTTGAGCCAACTCAGCGGTACGCAATGCCGCACTGGCAGCATCAAGTTTGGGCAAGGCATCGCCCAATGCCAAAAGATTGCGATAGTGCTGTGACTCGGCACCATGCCGCAACCACATCTGCATCACGCCATTGCGCCAATAACCTTGCATGAATGCCCAAACGCCATCGCTCATTGGCTGCCTGCCGATGCGCTCAAGCAAGGCCTGATAGGCCACATCCTGTGCGAACCTCAGGCGTTCACGGCCATACAGACTCTCTGCCAAGCGTTTTTCGGCAATCTCCATGCGCTGGCGCTGCTGCTTTAGCAAGCCGCGCATCTCCTGGGCAGCCGTCTCAAAGATGGCCTGATCTTTCTGGAAACGGGCAACAACCTCATCAACCCAATGCTCCGCCCGCTCAAGCAGCTCACGGCCAAAGGCATCGCGGCCGTCATTGCCCTCGCAGGCTTCGGTCAACGCATCCAGCAAACGCCTTGCCGGATGGCTTTGACTGGTGAAAAGCGAATCATCCATGACCACCATCTTCACGCAAGGTAATACCAGCTTGGCGAACATCTGCATGCCACGATAGGGCAAGCCATGATCATGAACCAGATGCTCAAACAGCATGGCGACCAGGTCGATGGCATCGTCCTCATCCTGGGCGAAGCGGGTTTTGGCCGGGTCAAACCCCAATTGCGCCGCTGCTTGCAGCAGCTGCTCGCGGATTGCGCATTGCAGCGCGGTTGCAGCCTCGGCGGCAAGCGCACTCACAAATGGCGCCGGGTCTTCACCTTGCAGCATCGAGGCCACGGCCAACACTTCCGAGGTCTGGAAAACCTTGGCGTTGCCGGTTATGGACTGCGGCGGCCTGTGTGCCTGATGCTGATGGCGATGACGCCAATGTGCCAAGCACTCACGCAGACGCTGCCGATAGCCCGCCTCGCTGCCAATCGGCGCCGCCGTCCGGCGAGAGGCGACATCCGCCTCTGCTGCAAACCGCATATCGGCATTTTCAGCTGCGACCGGCTCAACCAAGCCGCCATCGGGCACCCAGCCATCCTGCTGCGGATGTGCATGTGTCGAAACAGCGGGCGCTGCCGCAGAAGTCACGGGCAAGGATGCGACTAGGTTTTTCAGTAGCGGCTCAAGCCTTGGCAGGAGTGCTTCAAAGAGTGGCGGCAAGCGCGCTTCAAGCTCTTCAAAAATTATCGGCAGCAGTGTCGGGCTGCAATCATTCAGTGGCAACGCCCGGATAAAAGCATCAACAACCGCAGCCACACCCCAGGGATTTTCAGCATTTTGGCCAACACCCAACTGGCCGGCCAATGCCGCCATCTGCCCTTCGATCACCAGCAGCCGCCTTTCTATCTGCTTGTGAACAGTGTCCGTGGTCTTTTGCCCATGCAGCTGCGCAGACAGTTCCGCCTCCGACATCAGGGACAGGCCCTCACCGCTGTAGTTTGCACGCGTCTGCCGGGGGGTGCACCAGGCCAGGGCCTTATCTTCAAGCGCCGCACGCAGATGGCGCTGCCAGTCCTCCTCGGCAAGCCCCAGTATTTCCAGCGACTCCAGCTCTGCCTGATGCGTGGAATAAGCTGTCGCAGCCTCGTCCTGTGCTTGCCAGCGGCGCTTCAAGGTCGTCCAGAAATCAGCCAGCTCATGCGTTACCCAGTCAGCCATTTGCCTGCTGGCCTGCTGATACGGCAGCGTTGCCGGCACGCCAATGACCTCAGGCTGGGCACTGCTCAGTTCTTCAAGCGATTTGCCTATCATGGTCGCCCTTTACTGCATGGCTGAAGCTTCACCCTATCAGCTTAACCAAAGCCATGCTTGCCAATCCCTGCATTTCATCGCAGATTTCACATCCTCTCCGCCTGAAATTCAGGCAACCGGTCGCAAATTCGGACTTTCATGAGCATTTCCTTCCTCGAACAACGCCGCTCCACCCCTTCCCGGCAACTGACAGCGCCTGGTCCCAACGAAGAACAGCTGTTGACCATGCTGCAAGCCGCCAGCCGCGTTCCCGACCACGGCAAGCGGGTGCCATTCCGGTTTTTGCGCATCCAGGGCGATGCCCGTCATGCGCTGGGTGAATTGCTGGCCGCCCGCAAGCACATGCTGGAGTCCGATTCCAGCGCAGCAGTGATTCAAAAAGAACGCGAGCGCTTCAGCTTCGCACCGCTCATCATCACCGTGATTGCCGCGCAAGGCGAGGACGAAAAAATCCCTGCCAGTGAGCGTTATGCCACCGCCTCATGCGTGTGTTTTGCACTGCTGCAAGCGGCACAGGCACTGGGTTTTGGCGCGCAATGGCTGACCGGTTGGGCCGCGACCGACAGCGAAATCTGCGCACGGCTTGGCCTTGCCACGGACGAGGCGCTGGTCGGCTTTATCCATATCGGGACCGCCAAACTGCAAGCGCCCGAGCGCGAGCGCCCGGATGCGACCCAACTGCTGCGCGACTGGCAGCCGTGAGTACACGCCCCGCACTGTATCTGGTGGATGCCTCGCTGTACGTGTTTCGTGCTTGGCATTCCATGCCGGACGAATGGCACGATGCCGAGGGCTGGCCGCTCAATGCCGTACAGGGCTTTGCTCGTTTCGTGCTGGAGCTGCTTGAGCGCGAGCGTCCGCAGCATATCGTGGTGGCGTTTGACGAAGCGCTCGATGGTTGCTTCCGCAGCCGCCTGTATCCGGCCTACAAGGCCAACCGCCCGCCGGCACCAGAAGAACTGAAACGCCAGTTCGCCTGGTGCAAGGCGCTCTGCCAGGCACTGGGGCTCAACACGCTGGCACATCCCGAATACGAAGCCGATGACCTGATTGGCAGCGCCTTGGCGCAAGGCCGCAGTCACGGCCTGCGCGGCGTGATTGTTTCGGCCGACAAAGACCTCTCACAGCTGTTGCAGGACGATGACGAGCAGTTTGATTTTGCCCGCGCCCAGCGATGGGGCGTGTCCGGCGTAAAGGCCAAGCACGGCGTGCACCCACATCAAGTGGCCGACTATCTGGCGCTGGCCGGGGACGCGGTGGACAACATCCCCGGCATCAGCGGCATTGGACAGAAAACTGCCGCAGCACTGATTTCACACTTCGGCAGCCTCGATGCGCTGCTTGAACGCCTGCATGAAGTGCCATTCCTGCGCCTGCGCGGCGCCGCGGGCATTGCCCGGCGACTGACCGAGCAGCGTGAGCATGCACGTCTCTGGCAGCAACTCACCCGGATTGCCCAGGATGCCCCCCTGCCGGTCGCGGCACCGTTTACCCGTGTAACAAGCGATAGCGCTGCCTTGCAGGCGTTTGCCGAGCGTGCCCGTTTGGGTCCTTTGACCCGGCGCCGCCTGCTTTCGGCCTGATAGGCTGTTCAGTGGGCGGACTTGTCCGGCGACTCCTTCGGCGCATCTCCTTGCTCGGCCTTGCCTTCAACCCGCATCGGCGGCAGGAAAAATTCCCAGGGCGCCACCATCAGCTTGCCAAACAATGCACGCAGGATGCCCAGCGGGTCAGGCACTTTCAGCCCGCGGGCGCGCAAACCGACCATCAGCGCCAGCGCGAAGCTCACCAGCAGATTGACCCCGCCAATCATCAGCGCAAATGCCAGATACACGAGGAAATCCGCCCAGGCCAGACCGCCTACCAGCCCCAGGTTGGCCGCAGAAAACGCCACATGGCGAATATCGATGGGCAGGCCGGTCAAAAGCCCTGCAAAGGCACTCATGCCCAGCAACATGCCAAACAGGAAATTTCCCCACAGCGCGCCATAGTGCTCGGCAAGATAGTCGCCCATCTTCTCCCGCCAACGCACTGGCATCAGCAATGCCAATAGCGGGTGATGGATGATGCGCTCGCGCATCGCCAAAAGGTCAAAGCGGTTATCGAAATAGCCGGCAATCAGGCCGGAGCAAAACAGCCATACCCCGGCAATGGCCGCATAAAACAGCGCACCCCCGGCCAGTGGATGCAGCGCCTGCAGCAAATACGCGCCCTTGGCACTGGAAATCAACGCCTCGCCAGTGAGGTACTGCCAGCCCAGTGCGATGAGCAATGCCACGCTCAGCGCCACGCTGACATTGCCGACAATCGCCACGAACTGGGTACGCACCACTTGTGCAATCAGCTCAATCAGTGCCGCCGGTTTGGCGCGGGATTTGCTGTCGCGCTCCATGGTATTGGCGATATGTGCAGCGGTCATGGCCGGCTGCTTGGTGGCCACGGTAAAGCCGAGCATATGGATCAGCACAAAGCCCAGGCCGTAATTCATGCCCACCAATAACGCGTTCATCAGCGGCGGAAAGCCTGCCGCTTCAATCTGGATTTTCAAAATCGCCATCAACGGGATGATGAGTCCCGCCCCGGCGGCGCTGCCAAGCATGGAGAAATAACCACGCCTGTCGTCAGTCACATAATGTTCGCCGTGCGCACTGGCGTTATTGGATACCTTGCGTGCCAAAAGGCCGATGTTCTGCTTCCACAGCGCGCGGATGCTGTTGCGCTGTACGGCAGCGATGGCAAGCTGGCGAAACAGCGCCATGGCCGCAGCGCCCTTGTCCAGGGACTGCTCGGGGTTTTGATCTACCAAATCCAGCAAAGTCTGGATGCGCTGCAGAGTTTGCTCAAGGCGCTCAAGCAAATAGGTCAGGCGCACACTGGCTCCCATGCTCAGGCTGCGCTTGCGGTAATGCACCAGCGCATCATGCGATTGCTCAAGCAACACCCGCAAATGCGCATCGTCGTAGTACTCGGCGCGCTCACCGGCCAACCACTGCTGATAATGCGCCACATAGCGCATCATCTCGCGCTGCAAGGCGCTAAAGGGCGACTGCCGGTCGAGAATCTTCGGCTCCAGCCGCACCAACTCGCCTTCCATCTCCTCGGCTGCGACCCAGACCGAGAGTTTTTCAAGCGCATGCAGCGCCTGGCTCTGCCATGCCTTGGGCACAACCGGGAGCAATGCCCGATTGCCCCCCAAAAGCGACAGCAGCGCAAGCCAGGCAGCATCGTCCACCTCGGCAATCCACCTTTCATCACCTGCGCGGTGGAAAATCCAGCGCAACGTGTCCGACAAGTCGCGCCCATCACGTGCCGGTGGAATCAGCGTGTCATACACCCGGCGCTGCATCTCGCCCAGGAAACCATTGCGCGGCAACAGCCCGACATGGCTCAAGGCGCGCAACAGGTTTTGCCGACCCAGCCAGTCATTGAAACCGGCAGCCAGACGCTGATGCAGCGCCGGCTCAGCGGCCAGAATCCCGGCCAATGCGTTCAATTTGGCACGAAATGCGCTCGAAATATCGTCACTGAGCGCCGGGCGCATATAGTCAATGACCAGTCGCAGCAACGCCGCGCTGTCTTCCGGGGCGATATTGCGCAACTTGGCAAGGAACTGGTCGGCGGTCACTCGGCTCATACAAAACGCAAAAACGGGGGGCGCACATGGTGGCGAGCGATACCGCCAAGGTCAACGCCCGACACAAACAAGGGCAGGCAAGGTAGCATCAGCGCATGAATGAAACATGTGAAATCCTCCATCAAGGGCAATGGCTGCGGCTGGTCAAGCGCGGACGCTGGGAGTCATGCGAGCGTTGCCACGGCGGCGAAGGCATGGCCGTCATCATCATTGCCGCCACGCCGAATGACGAGATGCTGTTTGTCGAGCAATACCGGGTGCCCTTGGGCGCGCGTACCATCGAAATGCCGGCAGGGCTGGTGGCCGATGGTCATGACGATGACACGCTGGAAGCTGCCGCCCGCCGTGAGCTTCTGGAAGAAACCGGCTGGACGGCTGGCAAGCTGGAGCTTTTGATGACCGGCCCCACATCGGCAGGACTGACCAATGAACGCATCGCCTTTGTGCGCGCTACCGCGCTTGTAAAAACCGGCAGCGGCGGTGGCGTGGATGGCGAGGACATCATCGTGCACACCATTCCCAGAGCCCAAGTGCCTGCCTGGCTCATGCAAAAGCATGCCGAGGGCTATGCGCTTGACCTCAAACTCTGGGCCGGGCTTTGGATGATGCAATACCAACTTGACGGCAGCCCCCGCCTGCCCGATTGAGCACTATCAATACCGTGCCTGCGACTTCGTGGCAGGCTGGAAAACTTGAACCCAAGGAGCATCGCATGAGCGAAAAAAGCAGCAAAACCGCAAGCAAACGCGGCAAGAAATCCGCCTCCGGCACTCCGGCAACGGCACCTCGCCGCAGCCGTACGCGCCGCCAGAGCAGTGCACTGAGCACCGAAGCGGCATCGCTGATTGCCCAAAGCGAAGCCCAGGCGCGCGTGGCCGAGCATCCCGAGCCGCTGCCCCCACCGCTGGGCGCAAGCCCCGAAGCGCTGGGCATCGGCCAGGAGACCGCCACCAAGATGAAGCAAATGCCGCCCAGCGCCGAAGAAAGCGGCTCCGCACCACTGCCGGCCAGCTACCCTTACCGCAGCCGTATGCGCCGCAAAGAGTACGAGGCCGAAAAGAAAAAACTGCAAATCGAGCTTTTGAAGGTACAAAGCTGGGTCAAGGAAACCGGCCAACGCATCGTACTGCTGTTTGAAGGCCGCGATGCCGCGGGCAAGGGCGGCACCATCAAGCGCTTCATGGAGCATCTGAACCCGCGTGGCGCGCGTGTAGTGGCACTGGAGAAACCCTCCGAGCGCGAACGCGGCCAGTGGTATTTCCAGCGCTATATCAACCACCTGCCCTCCTATGGCGATATCGTGTTCTTCGACCGCAGCTGGTACAACCGCGCCGGTGTGGAGCGCGTGATGGGCTTTTGCACGCCATCGGAATATCTGGAATTCATGCGCGAAGCACCAGAGATTGAGCGCATGCTGACCCGCAGCGGCATCCGTCTTTACAAATTCTGGTTCTCGGTCAGCCGTGAGGAGCAACTGCGCCGCTTCAATTCGCGCCGCAACGACCCGCTCAAACACTGGAAGCTCTCGCCCATCGACCTGCAATCGCTGGACAAATGGCCGGATTACACCGAAGCCAAGGAAGCCATGTTCTTCCATACCGATACTGCCGATGCACCGTGGATTGTCATCAAGTCCGATGACAAAAAACGTGCCCGCATCAACTGCATGCGTTATTTCCTGAGCACCCTGCCCTATCCGGGCAAAGACGAAAGCGTAGTAGGTCGCGCCGACCCGAAAATCGTCGGCACCGCCGCCCAGGTGCTCGCTGGCAGCGATCAATAAGCCGCTTGTCCCTCATGACAAAAACCCGCCATATGGCGGGTTTTTGCTGTCCTTGCTTTGAGTGAAATCAGGATAGAAGACGCAGGGTAAAGGGGTAGCGATAGGCAATGCCGTCTTTGGCCTTCAGACCCGCAATAATGCAAAGCACCAAATTTGCAATCGCAATCACTGGAATGAACAGGAAGCCTATGAGAATCAAAGTCAGAAGGCCGCTTATGATGCTGGCAATCATTATCGTGATTTGAAAATTCAATGCCTCTTTGGCTTGATCAATGACAAAAGCTTTTTCAGGCCTGTCTTTGTTAATGATCCAAATAACCAGAGCGCCTATAAAACCAGTCAAGATACCGAGCAAATGCCCGATCATCGCCAGATTGCGATCATCGGCAGAAATGCCACTATCGGTCATCGGGTTTTCGTTCACCATTGTCATCCTCTTGTGAAAAATTCTGGTCTGACTTTATCTTGAAACTGGGGGTTTGACCAGCATCAGCTAATGTCAATTGCCCGCCACAGTCATGCGGCCAATCAGTATCGGGCCTGTGCGCAGGTGCGAGCGCGCGTCGAAGTCAGCGCCGACCGCTTCGATGCTGGCAAACATCTGCCGCAGGTTGCCGGCGATGGTGAAGCCATCCACCGGGTAGGCAATCTCGCCGTTTTCGACCATGAAGCCTGCTGCGCCGCGCGAGTAGTCACCGGTAATCATGTTCACCCCCTGCCCCATCAGCTCGGTGACATACAGCGCGCGTGACTGGCTGTGGAGGATTGCATCCAGGTTTTCGGCATTGGCGCTGACATGGATGTTGTGAACCCCACCGGCATTGGCAGTGCTGACCAGCCCCAGCTGGCGCGCCGAATAGCTGCCCAGTACATAGCGCTGGATGATGCCGTCCTTGACGAGGTGCGAGCGGCGTGTGGCCACGCCTTCGGCATCGTAGCTGCCGGAGCGAAAACCGCGCATCAGGAACGGGTCTTCTTCCAGCCAGAACCAGTCCGGAAACAGCTGCTGTCCCAAGCTGTCGCACAGGAAACTGGCGCGGCGATACAGCGCGCCCCCGGAAACGGCAGCCAGGTAATGGCCAATCAGGCTGCGGGCGACTTCTGCCGAAAAAATCACTGGCATTTCACCCGTCGTCACCGTGCGTGGAGAGAGCCGGGCCAGTGTGCGCGCTGCGGCATGACGGCCAATCGCGGCAGCATCTTCCAGCCCGTCCAGTGACAAGGCCATGCTGTACCAGCCATCACGCTGCATCTCATCACCCTGCCCTGCAATCAGCGCGCAGCCCAGACTGTAATGACTGTCGCGCTCACGCCCCACAAAGCCATGCGAATTGGCATAGACCGACAGCGATTGGCTGCTGCCAAACGAGGCGCCATCGGAATTGCCGATGCGGCTATCCACGGCGCGACCCGCGGCCTCGCTGGCCAAAGCCAGCTCAATGCCATGTTCGGCATCCACCGCCGCCGGATGCCAGGTATCAAACTCGCGCAGCTCTTGCGCCATCAGTTCGGCATCGGCAAGACCCGCGGCCTCATCTTCCTCAGTGTGGCGGGCAATGGCGCAGGCCTGCGCCACAGTGGCCGCCAGGCTTTCGGCACGTATATCGCCTGTGCTGGCCGTGCCCTTGCGCTTGCCAAAATACACGGTGATGCCCATGCCACAGCTGCGGGTGGATTCGACGGTTTCCACCTCGCCCATGCGCACGCCAATGGCAAGGCCACTGGCATCGCTGCAACTGACTTCTGCCTGGCTCGCACCCTGCTCTCGGGCGAGCGCCAACAATTGCCGGGCAGTGTCTTCCAGCCGGTCAAGACGGGCGATGCTGTCATCGTTTACGGGAAGCGCTTGTGTCATGGCTTATCCTTTAGGGATATTTTCAGAGGGTCTTTCAAAATGCGCGGACGCGATCAGGAAACCGGCGAGTATTTCTCTCCCAGCCGCAGTGAGCAACGCCGGGCGGCGCTGGATGTGCTGGCATTGGCGCATGTGCTGGTGGAAAAAACCCAGGCAGAGCTGGCCAAGCTGCCGATGGACGAAATACTGCAAGCACATGTGCTGGAAGCCAAGCGCATCACCTCGCCAATTGCCCGCAAGCGCGCCGTGGCGTTTTTGGCCAAGCAGATGCGCAAACAGGACGAGGACGTGCTGGAAGCCATCCGTGAGGCGCTGGATGCCAATAGTGAAGGCTCGCGCCGCCAGGTGGCACTGATGCACCGCGCTGAGAACTGGCGCACGCGGCTTCTGGAAGACGGTGATGAGGCGCTGGCGGCATTCCTGGCCGAGCATCCGGAGGCTGACCGGCAACGGCTGCGGCAATTGCTGCGCAATGCGCAGGAGGAGAGCCGCCGTAACAAGCCGCCGCGCGCCTTCCGCGAGCTGTATCGGCTGATACACGAGGCGTTGAGTGGCGGCGATGGCAGCGAAGCCGATGATACGGTGGTAATGGATATTGAAGCGTCGGAATAGCGCGTTTGCTTTTGCCTTTCCGCCCTGTTCTGGCGTGCCGAGCACCGCAGCGCCCCATGGAAAAAGGCAGGGCATGTTTGAGCAGCGCGTAGCGATGCGAGTTTGCCCTGCCGCCATTGGGCGCGAGGAGCGCAGGGAACCTTGCGCAGCAAGGCACGTCAGCCTGGGCGACTTCTTTGCCCACTTTCTTTCTAAAAGAAAGTGGGTGCGCTGCCGGGCGCAGTCCCGGCGTTGAAAATACAACAAAGGCTCTGGCCATTTTGGGTA
The DNA here is from genome assembly GCA_002798195.1 of Lysobacteraceae bacterium NML03-0222. Lineage (GTDB taxonomy): Bacteria > Pseudomonadota > Gammaproteobacteria > Xanthomonadales > Xanthomonadaceae > Solilutibacter. Next base: position 317,700 of record NWQM01000016.1, read on the forward strand.
TAGAGGGGCAAGCTCGCCGAACTGTACATTCAGGCCGGTCAATGAAGATGACTGATACTGCATTGCAGCGCTCGACGCGGCAGAACAGAGCGGCAAGCCGGGGAGCACGACCAGCGCCCTCACCGTGCTTTGCCCTGTCTTCGGCCATGTATCGCGCCGCTGCCCGGCGCTCACGCCTGGGTGCCTCCCACGGTCAGCTCGCTGATTTTCAGTGAAGGCTGCCCCACGCCTACCGGCACCGACTGGCCATCCTTGCCGCATACCCCCACGCCCTCATCCAGCGCCAGGTCATGCCCCACCATGGTCACTTTCTGCATGGTTTCCGGGCCATTGCCAATCAGGGTCGCGCCCTTGACCGGGGCAGTGATTTTGCCGTCTTCAATCAGGTATGCCTCGGTGGCGGAAAACACATATTTGCCGCTGGTGATATCCACCTGCCCACCGCCGAAGTTGACTGCATACAGGCCGCGCTTGACCGAGCGAATCATGTCTTCGGGATCATCTTGTCCGGCCAGCATATAAGTATTGGTCATGCGCGGCATCACCAGATGCGCATAGGACTCACGGCGGCCATTGCCAGTCGGCGCCATGCCCATCAACCGGGCGTTCAAGCTGTCCTGCATATAGCCGGTGAGGATGCCGTCCTCAATCAGCGGCGTGCATTGGCTGGGTATGCCTTCATCGTCGATATTGAGCGAGCCGCGCCGTCCGGCCAGAGTGCCGTCATCAACGATGGTGATGCCCGGCGCCGCCACGCGCTGCCCCATGCGTCCGGCATAGGTGCTGGTGCCCTTGCGGTTGAAATCGCCTTCCAAGCCATGCCCGACCGCCTCATGCAGCAGCACGCCGGTCCAGCCATTGCCGAGCACCACCGGCATCAGCCCGGCCGGGGCCTCCACCGCCTCCAGATTCAAAAGTGCCTGCCGCAGCGCCTGGCGAGCGAATTTTTCCGGCTGCCCACTGCCCAAAAGCGCCTGATAGCCATAACGGCCACCAAAACCGGCATAGCCGGACTCACGGCGACCATTTTGCTCGACAATCACCTGAATATTCATTCGCACCAGCGGGCGGACATCAGCCGCCAAGAGGCCGTCGCTGCGCGCGACCAGCACGGTATCAAGCGCCCCCGACAAGCTCACCATCACTTGCTTGACCCGCGGGTCGAGCGCCCGCAGCAGGCCATCGACTTGGCGCAGGGCATCGAGCTTGGCCTCATTGGCCATGCCATCAATCGGGTCTTGCGCCGCATACAACGTCGGGCGGTTTTCTCCGGCCACCAATACCCCGCCCGGCAATGCTGCGCCACCGCGGGCGATGGCACGGGCGCTGTCGGCAGCAGCCAGCAAGGCAGCGCCATCAATCTCGCCGGAATAGGCAAAGCCGGTTTTTTCGCCGCTGATGGCACGCACGCCCACGCCCTGCTCAATGGCATGAGCCCCGTCTTTGACGATGCCATCTTCCATCGCCCAGCTTTCACGACGGGCATGCTGGAAATACAAATCGCCAAAATCCGCGCCACTTGCCAAAAGGCGCGAAAGCGCGCGGGAAAGGTCATCAATGGCCAGCCCTGCCGGGGTCAGCAAACGGGATTGGGCAAGACTCAGGGCTTGATTCATGAAACACAGCTCCATGCAAAACGCAGGACAAAAACCGGAGGGGATTTTAAGCATCCGGCGGGGTCTTTTCCGCCATTTGTGACTTGCTCTGCACTTCCACCCTGGGGTTGTCCCAAGGGCCGGTCACGCGATAAGTCTTGGCGCCCACCTTGCTCAAGGGCTTATTCAGAACCGCATTGGCCACCGCACCCACCGCTACCCCCACCGGGCCTGCAGCAATCGCCCCCACGGCTGGCAGCAAGTTGCCGGTGCGCGGTTTGACTTCGATGGTCTGGTCGAACTGCCGAGCCGCAAGGTCGGCACTGCCGCTGATGTCAATGCGCGCCGCCGGCCCTTCGATGCTGAAGTGTTGCGCCCGCGCTCTGGCATTTGCGAACTGCACTTTGCCTTCAATCCGGTCAAAGGCAAGCCCCTTGTCGAAGAAGTCACGAAAATCCAGGGTCAGCCGCTGCGGCAATCGCGCCACGCTGAGCAGCCCCAGCACTCGTCCGGCACCTGGCTCAAGCTCCAGCAGTTGCCCATTTTCGACTACCAGGTTGATTTCACCTTGTAACCGGGCGGGAGAAAAATCGGCCGGTGCTCCCGGCCAGGCCAGTGTGAAATCCAGCTTGCCCGCACCGTGTTTCAGCTTGCTGGCAAGCCCCAGCGTTGAAAGTAGCGCGCCAAAATCCCGGCTTTGCAACTGCCCGGAAAACGCACTGCGCGACTGGCCGGCTTGCCCCTGCCAATCGCCGGCAAGCCGCAGGCTGTGCCCGGGATGCTCGATGCTGAGCGATTCCAGCCGCATCCCGGTCGCGGTTCTGCGGCTTTGCAGAGTCAACTGCCCCAATGTGCCGTTTTGCAGGCGCAAATCATCCACGCGAATATCCAGCGGCGGGATTTTCGCCGGATTCAGGCTTTGCCCGATTGGCGAGGAATGTTCCGCTTCAGGTTGGGCAGCGCCAGCGCCGCCCCAATACAGGCGCGCAAAACGCCCCTGCAATGGCGCGCCATCGGCATCGGGCACGATAAGACTGCCAGATAGCTGCGCGCCTTCGACCATGACCCGGGTGGCTTTGGGCTGGCGCTGTACTTGCAGGCGGGTATTGGCAAAACGCTGCCCCAGAAGCTGTAACTGTGCTGCCTGCATGTCCACACGCACCGGAGCGAGACTGCCGCTTGCCGGGCTGCCTTGACCGCCCAGCAAGCTGCCCCAGCCCAGCGCATCCACCATCGCCGCACGGCCATTGACCAGCAAGCCTTGCCGGGGCGCTGCGCCATCGGCCTTGTGACTGCCAAAAGTGGCGCGGATACCGAGCGCATCACCGTGGCTGCGCGCCACCAATCCAAGGCGCTCCCCCAATGCCACCTCCACATCGCCATCCTCCAGCGGCATCGGCAGGCGCACGGTCAATGGCAATGCCTGCCCCGCCGGTTTTTGCAGGGGGCTGGGCAGATGGATGGCCATGCCCTGCAAATCGCTTTGCAGCACGATCTGGCTGGGTACGGCGCTGCCGGCATCACTGCCTGCGGGCAGGGCAACGGCAATATTCCAGTGCGACTGGCCACGCAGATACGGCTGCAACCACTGCAACTGCGGCGCGCGGGCAAGCAATGTTTCCGCACTCAGACGCCCGCGCAGATTGGCCTCGAAGATATGGCCTGCATTTTCCACATGACTAGCCCCTGCACGCAGCGCCAGATGGCCGCGGTGACCTTCGTGCAGGACGGCCAGCTCATCGGCACGGAAGCCGCTCTGGTCGTAACGCGCCTTGCCGCGCACTTCAGAGAACGCAAGCTGCAATTCGCGCTCGCCCAATACCGCGCCATCGAGCATGACTTCGCCTTCAATGCGCGTGGCAGGCCCACCGACATAAAGCGGCTGCCTGAGGGCGAAACTGGCTGCCGTCTTGCCATGCGCCTCCACGCGCGCAAGCGTATCGGCCAGGGTTTTGTTCAGCGGGCTTTGTCGCAGCACGCCCAGGAAGTGGGCTGCATCGCCCTGGCCTTGTGCGTCGATTTCCAGCGTGCCGCCGGCAAAGCGCGCAATGCGGGCGCTGATTTTTTCCACGCGCACGCCGCCCAGAGCGCCACTGCCCTCCACCAGCATGCCATCGGCAATGAAGCTGGCCTTGAGCTTGCCGTTTTCAATCGGCGGCCAGTCATGCTGAAAGCGCAGTTGCGCGTTTTCGATGTCGGCCAGCGCCTCGAAACGGCCATTGTTGCGGTCGAACGGCCAGTCATCCAGGTCACCGCTGACCATTGCCCGGGCGTTTTTCAGCTGTCCGCCCACCAGCGCCATGTTCAGCCAGTCCACCGCCTGGCGCGGCATCAGATGGTGAATCCAGAATTTGCGTGCCACCGGTACTTGCGCATCGTCGATATTGGCGGCGATATCAATCCACGGCCGCGTGCCATCGTTCTGGAACCACATACCACCGCGCGCCCTGGCGCGATAGCCCTCACCTTGTATGTCCAGATAGCCGCTGCCAAAACGCAAGCCATTACCTTCGCGCCACAGCGCCAGCGTGCCGCGCGCCCTGAGCGGATGCTTGATGCCAAAGCCGCGTGGCCAGTCGAACACCATCGGCGCATCGGCTGCCAGCTCCAGCATCAGCCCTTGGGCATCGCCGCGAATCTTGCCGCCAACACCGGACAAGCCTGGCGCATCGGCCACCGGCAAAAAACCCAGCGCCTGCGCATCAGCCTCCAGCCAGTTCAGCCGTCCCTCCTGTCCATAGGCCTTGATATTGCGCAGCGCCCCCTGCGGCCTTGCCCGCCCCAGCCAGTGCCGCAGCTGCGGCGAGAGCGCATCGGCAAGACTGGCCACACCCAGCACGCTATCCACGGGCAGATGCGGCACCTGTATCCGCCACTGGCCGTTTTTGTGCTCGGCGCGGATACCGTCCATGCGCATCACATGGCCTGATTGCTGAAGGCGCAACCGCGGCACATGCAAACGCCAGTCCTCCCCCTCGCGGGCAAAATGCAGGCGTTGCTGGAATTGCTTGAAAACCCGCTCGTGGGTGCCGCCCGGTACCGGGTGCTGCGCACGCAGATGCAGGTTTTCAAGCTCGGCCACAGTCGTGACCGAGCGCACTTGATGGTCGGCAAGCGCAAGCCAGGCCTGTAGCTGTCCCTGACCAGCATGCACTACCACGCCCTGCCAGTTGAGCCATTGCGACCAGGCAGCCAAATCCAGCTTGCGGGCAGCGACATGGAACACGCCGTCGCCGGTTTCACGATCAAAATCCAGTGCTGCATTGAGCGGACTTGCCGCTTCATCGGCCCAGGCGCGGATGCCTGCCCGCAAGCGTTTTTGCTGCGCCTGCAAGCGCACATCCACACGCGGGATGATGATGGCTGTGGCCGCACTTTGGGGCACAACGCGCAGCCGCCCACGTATCACCTGCAATTCGCCCAGCGCCTGCAAATCATCCAGTGCATCGCCCCGGGCTTGCCGCGCTCCGGGCAGGCCATGCACCTGCCAACGGCCATCTTCGGCTTGCGCCAGCGTCAATTCCAGCCCATGCAGACGCAACTCGGTCAGGCGCCGTCCCGGCAGCCAACCGCCATAGACCGCCACCAGCAGCTCGGCGTGTTCGACGCCAAGCACGTTATCAGTCTTGCCAAGGCCAAGCCCGGACATCTGTAGCAATGGCCCGCGCCGTGTCCAGCCGGCCTTCAAGTCTGAAAAATGCACTGGTTGCCCGGCTTTCTGGCTGAGCCACGCCGCCACCCGTGCCGGGTTTGCCTCCAGCCAGCGCAGCCCCTGCTGAGCGGCCAGATAGGCCAGCGCCAGCAGCAATACCAGTACCGCAAAGCTGTACCAGAGTGATTTGCCGGCAACCCGGAAGCTGCGCCGCAGCACATCAGGCATCAGCCGACACTCCTGAGTGCTTTTGCTTTTGCTTTTGCTTTTGCTTTTGACTTTCCGCCCTGTTCAGGCGTGCCGAGTACCGGAGCGACAAATGGAAACAAGGCAGGGCATGTTTGAGCGCAGCGAGTTTGCCCTGCCGCCATTTGGCGTGAGGAGCGCAGGGAACCCCGCGCAGCGGGGCGCGTCTGCCAGGGCAGCTTCTTTGCCCACTTTCTTTTGAAAAAAAGTGGGTGCGCTGCCGGGCGCAATCCCGGCCTTGAAAAAAACTTTCCCTACAGCAACACCACATCGTATTGCTCCTGCTGATACTGCTCATCGGCCTGAAAGCGGATGCTCTTGCCCAGAAATTCCTCAAGCTCGGCCACCGCCACCGACTCCTCCTCGGTAATGCGGGTGACGATGCCGGGCGATGCAATCACCAACAGCCCCTCGGCATCGAACTGCCGCACCGCGCGGGTGATTTCGCGGAAGATTTCATAGGTAACGGTTTCGGCGGTTTTGACCGTACCGCGTCCGCCACATTGTCCGCAGGTTTCCGATAGCTGCCGCTCCAGGCTTTCCACCGTGCGCTTGCGCGTCATTTCCACCAGTCCCAATGGCGAGAAGTCATACACCGTGGTCTTGGCATGATCCTTGGCCAAGGATTTTTCCAGCGTGCGCAGCACCTGACGACGATGCTCGGCATCATGCATGTCGATGAAATCGATGATGATGATGCCGCCCAGATTGCGCAACCTGAGCTGCCGCGCCAGCGCCTGTGCCGCTTCCAAGTTGGTGCGGTACACGGTTTCTTCCAGCGTGCGCTGCCCGAGGAAACTGCCGGTATTGACATCCACCGTGGTCATCGCCTCGGTTTGGTCAATGACCAGATAGCCACCGGACTTGAGCGGCACCTGCTTTTGCAATGCGCGCTGGATTTCATCCTCCACGCCATACAGGTCGAAAATCGGCCGCGAACCGCTGTAATGCTCGACCTTGTCAGCCAGGCTATTGCCCTCTTCGGGCTGGCCGGGCATGTATTGGGCGGCAAATGCGCGCAGTTTTTCAAAGGTTTCGCACGAGTCCACCCGCACTTTTTCCACATCGCGGCGGATCAGGTCACGCACTGCGCGCAGCGGCAGGGTCAGGTCTTCGTAAATGCAGGTGCCGACTTTCGATTCGCGCGAGCGCTGCTCAATCAACGCCCAGGCGCGGCTGAGATAAGCAATATCCTCGGCCAGTGCTTCCGGGGGCGCGCCTTCGGCATTGGTGCGCACGATATAGCCTGCCGCCGCGGGCAGCGACAGTTCGGCAACCTGCGATTTGAGTCGCGCCCGCTCGGCCTCGTCCTCGATGCGCGCCGACACGCCAATCACCCTGGACTGCGGCAGCAACACCAAATAACGCGAGGGAATGCTGATTTGCGTGGTCAGCCGCGCGCCTTTGCTGCCAATCGGGTCTTTCAGCACCTGCACCACGATGTCCTGACCTTCGCGCAACAGCTCGCTGATCGGACGCACCTGGGTGGTTGGCATATCGCCTGCTTCCACCGTCTGCCCGTCATTGCCCACCGCCACGCTGGGACGATGAATATCATTGGCATGCAAAAACGCCGCGCGCTCAAGGCCGATGTCCACGAAGGCCGCCTGCATGCCCGGCATCACCCGCTGCACCTTGCCCTTGTAGATATTGCCGACCACGCCGCGATGACCGCCGCGCTCGATGTGCAGCTCCTGCAACATGCCGTTTTCCACCACCGCCACACGGGTTTCGCGCGGAGTGACATTGACCAGGATTTCCTCACTCATGCCAGCATCCCGGCTTGCCGCAGCAAGGTGGCGGTTTCATGCAGGGGCAGCCCCATCACTCCGGAGTAGCTACCGCAAAGCCGGGAAACAAAGGCCTCAGCCATGCCCTGAATGGCATAGCCCCCAGCCTTGCCCTGCCATTCACCACTGGCCACATAAGCGGCTATCTGCGCCTCGGCAAGTGCGGCAAAAGTGACTTTCGAAACCGACTCCGCACTCATGTGTGCCTTCGCGGAAACCAGCCAAAGCGTGGTCACCACCTGATGGCTACACCCGGCCAAACGCGCCAGCATCGCCGCAGCGTCAGCCGCATCGACCGGCTTGCCAAACACCTCATCGCCCAGAATCACCTCGGTATCGGCGGCCAGCACCCAGGCATCCGGCGTGCCCGCCAACTGCGCCAACCCGGCCTCGGCCTTTTGCCGCGCCACGCGCGCCACATAATCGCGCGGGCTTTCGGTGTTGGCCCGAATTTCGGGAATATCCAAATCCAGCGTGGCAAAGGCCACGCCAAGGCGCGCCAGAAGTTCCGAGCGACGCGGAGAGCGGGAGGCAAGATAGAGCGACATGCAGCCAGGATAACCCGAGCAGAGCGGATACAGGCGCTTTGATTTAACCCCGTTATGCTCAGCCATGCGTTCAATGCCTTACCACCCCACAGGAGCTGACCATGCACCTTCGCCCCACCCTGCTTGCCCTATACCTTGCCCTTGCCACGCCGATGACATTTGCCAACCCCTCCAGCGCCGCATCCACACCCGTCAGCCAGCAAGGCACCTTGCTTGCCATCGAGGCCGAAGGCCATGTGCAGCGCGTCGCCGATATTGCCCGCATCAGTACCGGTGTCAGCACACAAGCTGCCGATACGCAAAGCGCCATGCGCCAAAACGCCGAGGAAATGCGCAAAGTGCTTGATGCGCTGAAGCAAGCCGGCATTGCCGAGCGTGACATCCAGACCAGCGGCATCAGTCTTAGCCCGCAATATCGCTACAGCGAAAACCAACCGCCGCGTGTCACCGGCTTTCAAGCCAATAACCGCGTGCAAGTGAAAGTGCGCGAGCTGGAAAAGCTGGGCAGCATCATGGACATTCTGGTGCGCGCCGGCGCCAACGAGCTGCATGGCCCGGCATTCGAGCTGGACAAGCCCGAAGCCGCCCGCGATGAAGCTCGCAGCCGCGCCCTGACCGAAGCCCGCCGTCGCGCTGAGCGCTATGCCAGTGAATTGGGGCTGAAAGTCCGGCGCATTGTCAGCATCGACGAAGGCCAGCAACTGGCCGGAATGCCCGCCCCGATGATGATGAGCGCCCGTTCCGCCAAGGCCGAAGCTTTTGATGCCAGCACCCCCGTGGCCGTGGGCGAAAACGACATCCGCGTACGCCTTACCGTGGTATTCGAGCTGGGTCAGTAAGCGAAAACACACCCTCACAAACAGAAACGGCCTTCTTGATGAAGGCCGTTTTCTATCATTGGCGCGCTGTCAAATTCGCGGGAAGTCCTTGAAAAGCACGATATTGGCTGCCAGCAGGATAGCCAGCGCCAACCACCAGAGGGCAACACCCGGTGCATACAGATAGCGTTGCGCACGCCAAAGAGGCACCGTGACCCAAAACGAAACACCGGGCTTGCGAAAGAAAGCAGAACCGGCCAATCCGGTCAAAACACCCAATATCGTCAAGATGACGGCAAGCGCCATGAGTTTCTCCAGAAAGTCTGTGCCAAGCACAATCCATCATAGCCAAATCACACAATTTCCGCTTTTCTGCCCGACAATGTATTGATGAGCACACATATCGACCATTTGCTGGAAAACAACCGCCTTTGGGCCGAACGCATCCAGAGCGAAGACCCCGGCTTTTTCCAGCGGCTTTCCACCCAGCAAACCCCGGAGTATCTATGGATAGGCTGCTCCGACTCGCGGGTGCCGGCCAACCAGGTCATCGGCCTTGCGCCGGGCGAAGTGTTCGTGCACCGCAATATCGCCAATGTGGTGGTGCATACCGACCTCAATTGTCTTTCCGTCATCCAGTACGCGGTGGATGTGCTCCGGGTGAAGCATATTCTGGTGGTTGGCCATTACGGCTGCGGCGGGGTGCTGGCATCGCTTGAGAAAGCGCGGATTGGCCTTGCCGACAACTGGATTCGCCATGTCGATGATGTTGCCGCCAGGCATCTGGAAATCCTCTCGCCGCTGTGCAAGGAATTGGCGCATGACCGGTTGTGCGAGCTCAATGCCCTGGAGCAGGCAGTCAATGTCTGTCGCTCCACCATCATCCGCGATGCCTGGAGCCGTGGGCAGTCAATCGCGGTACATGCCTGGGTTTATAGTCTGCGCGATGGTCGAGCCCATGACTTGGGGCTTGCCGCCACCTCCACGCAGGATCTTGAGGCGCGCTACCAAGAGGCGCTTGCCCGTATCCGGGTGGATATGGAAGACCGATAAGCCCAAGCCATATTGCCTGCACGCCTTCTGCCCCTACCAGGACGCAAGATGAAAGCCAAGACCATTGCCCTGCTAATGTGCCTCATCACCTGCCCGGCAGCTGCTTGTGCCAGTGACAGTCCGGCCACGGATAATCCGGCGCTGGCAGCGCTGTTTGCGCAAGATCAGGCCGACCGCAATCAGGACAATATCGACTGGCAGGCGCTCAGCCAGCGCGATGCCGAACGCCGTACACAGCTCAAACGCATGTTGCAACAAGGGCAGCTGCGCACGGCCAATGATTATCGTCATGCGGCCTTCATCCAACAGCATGGCGATACCCCGGAGGACTATCGCTTGGCGCATGCATTGGCGACCCTGGCAATGACACTCGAAGACAGTGCGCAAAACCGCTGGATAGTCGCTGCAAGCTGGGATCGCCTGTTGATGTCGCATACCGAGCCGCAGTGGTATGGCACACAGATGCGTGGCGATGCCGATGGCATGTATTTGTTTCCGGTCAATCCAACGGCACTGGATGAATCACGGCGCAAGCACATGAGTGGTCATAGTCTTGCCGAACACAGGCAAAAACTGGAAACCATGGCAAAGCAAATCGGGCAAAAACTGCGTGACCCCGCCCCTACGATTGAACAGCTGCGCGCCCGGCAGCATGACGAAAGTGAAAACTGATGCTGCCTGCCGCTTTCAATCTGCAAGCCTGGATCGATGAGCACCGCCATCTTTTGAAGCCGCCGGTGGGCAACAAGTGCATTGTGCAAGAGGACTTCATCGTGATGATTGTTGGCGGCCCCAATGCCCGCACCGACTATCACTGGGAGGAAGGCCCGGAGTGGTTCTACCAGCTCGAGGGCGAGATGGTGCTAAAGGTTCAGGACGAGGGCGTGGCGCGTGATATTCCCATCCGCGCCGGTGAAGTGTTCTATTTGCCGCCGCGTGTCCCCCATTCACCGCAGCGCATGGAAAACTCGGTCGGTCTTGTCATCGAGCGCCGCCGTCTGCCACATGAGAACGATGCGCTGATGTGGTTCTGCCAGCACTGCAACCACAAGCTGTACGAAGAATTTTTCCACCTGAGAGATATCGAGCAGGATTTCTTCCGGGTATTTGAAACTTTTTATCGCAGTACCCGGCTGCGTACCTGTACCCAGTGCGGCACACTCAACCCGCGCCCGGCGCGTTACGAAGCGCCGCCGGATTCACCTGCCGACATCACCTGATATTGGAGTGCCTCATGAACACCGATCTCCACGCCCACGACTATGCCGCCGCACAAGATGCCACCTGCGCGCTGCGGCATTTCCGTGACGAGTTTTTGCTGCCGCAACATGAAGGCCAGGCGCAGGCTTATTTTGTCGGCAACTCGCTGGGGCTGCAGCCCAAGGCGGCGCGCACGCATGTGGAAGAAGTGCTGCACAAATGGGCAAGCGAAGCGGTAGAGGGGCATTTCAACGGTAGCGGGCAATGGATGCGCTATCACGAACTGGTGCGTGATGGGCTGGCAGAAATCGTCGGCGCCAAGCCTTCGGAAGTGGTGGCGATGAATTCGCTGACTGCAAACCTGCATCTGATGATGGCGAGCTTCTATACCCCCACACCTGAGCGCAATGCCATCCTGATTGAAAAGGGGAGCTTTCCTTCCGACCGCTATGCGGTGGAATCGCAAATCCGCTTCCATGGCTTTTCACCCGATACTTGCCTGATTGAAGTCGAGCCTGACCTGCCCGGCCATCTGTTCTCGGCCGAGGCCATCGAAAATGCCATCCGCGAACAAGGCGCGCGCCTGGCGCTGGTGCTCTGGCCCGGGGTGCAGTACCTGACCGGGCAAGCCTTCGACTTGCCGCGTATCGCCGCGCTCGCCCATGATGTCGGCGCACAAGTGGGCTTTGACTTGGCGCATGCGGTCGGCAATCTGTCACTGGGCTTGCATGAGAGTGATGCCGACTTCGCGGTCTGGTGTCATTACAAATATCTGAATTCAGGCCCGGGAGCGGTGGCCGGCTGCTTTGTGCATGAACGCCATGCACGCACCGAGCGCCCGCGTCTGGCGGGCTGGTGGGGCAATGACCCGGCGACCCGCTTCCTGATGGCGCCGGACTTCAACCCGTCGGTGGGTGCCGAGGGCTGGATGCTCTCCAACCCGCCGGTATTGGCGCTGGCGCCGCTGCGTGCGGCCCTCGAGCAATTCCAGCGCGCCGGGATGTCGGCACTGCGGCAGAAATCACGCCAACTGACCGGCTATCTTGAAGCCCTGATTGATGCGCATCTGGCCGATGCCATCGAGATTCTCACCCCGCGCGATGAAGCCCAGCGAGGCGCGCAGCTATCGCTGCGGGTCAAGGCCGGGCGCGATGCCGGACGCAGCCTGTTTGCCTATCTGCAAGCGCACGGTGTGCTGGGTGACTGGCGCGAGCCGGATGTGATCCGTATCTCGCCAGCGCCGCTGTACAACACCCACCAGGACGTGCTGCGCTTTGCACAAACCACCCGGGAGTGGATGGATGGGCAGTGAGCGCCATCTGACCCTGATCGGTGCTGGGCTCGCCGGGGCGCTACTCGCCATCCTGCTGGCCCGGCAAGGCTGGCGCGTGCAGGTATTCGAGCGCCGGGGCGACCCGCGCATCGATGGCTATGCCGGTGGCCGCTCCATCAATCTGGCGCTGACCGAGCGCGGCCTGGATGCACTGCGGCGCGCCGGCACTGCCGAGCAGGTGCTAAGCCAGGCGGTGATGATGCGTGGCCGCATGGTGCATCCCTTGGGCGAGCCTGCCCATTTGCAGCGCTATGGCCGTGATGATTCGGAGGTCATCTGGTCGATCAGCCGCGGCGACCTCAATCTCACCCTGATCAATGCCGCAGAAGCCGCTGGCGTGGACATCCTGTTCGACCACAGCCTGGAAAGCGTGGATTTCGATGCCGGCATCGCGGTGTTCAAAACCCCTGAAAACCCGCAGCGCCGCCATGCGTTCAACACGCTGATTGGCTGTGATGGCGCCGGCTCCACCTTGCGCGCGGAAATGGACAAAGTAGCGCCGCTTGGCAGCCGTACCGAATGGCTCGGGCATGGCTACAAGGAGCTGGAAATCCCGCCGGGCTTCGATGGCGAATTCCAAATTGAGCCCAATGCTCTGCACATCTGGCCGCGCGGCCGTTATATGTGCATCGCCCTGCCCAATGACGAGCGCACCTTCACCGTCACCTTGTTTCTGCCCAATGAGGGTGAAGCACCGAGCTTTGCCACGGTCAAGACCGGCGCAGATGCCCGCGCACTGTTCGGGCGCGACTTCCCCGACGCGCTGCCGCTGATTCCCCGTCTTGAAGCCGATTTCGAGCGCAACCCGGTGGGCATCCTCGGCACGCTTTATCTGCAGCGCTGGCATCTGCATGGGCGCGCGGTACTGCTGGGCGATGCCGCTCACGCCATGGTGCCATTCCACGGCCAGGGCATGAACTGCGCCTTTGAAGACTGTGTGGCACTGGCCGCGCACTTGCCTGTGGATGTGAAGGACTTTGCCAGCGCCTTTGCCGCTTTCGAGGCCGAGCGTGCCCCCAATGCCCTGTCCATCCAGCAAATGGCGCTGGAAAACTATCTGGAAATGCGCGACCACGTCGATGATGCCGACTACCAGCTGCAACGCGCACTGGAGCTGGAACTGGCGCGTCGCTATCCGGGGCAGTTCATTCCGCGCTATAGCATGGTGAGCTTCACCCGCCTGCCCTATGCCCTTGCCCAAGCGCGCGGGCGCGTGCAGCGCGAGCTCTTGGTCGAGGCCACACAGCATATCGACACCCTCGATGCCATGGACTGGGACTGGCTGGATGCGCAAATTCACACACGCCTGCCGCCGCTGGAAGCCCAATGAGCAATTCCTTCCTGTTCTACGACCTGGAGACCTTTGGTGCTGACCCGCGCAGCAGCCGCATTGCCCAGTTCGCGGCGATTCGCACCGATGAGCATCTCGACATCATCGAAGACCCGGTCGATTTCTTCATCCAGCCAGCCCCCGACTTCCTGCCCTCGCCCGAAGCGACGCTGATTACCCACATCCTGCCGCAGCAGGCGCGACGCGACGGGCTGTTGGAGGCCGAGGCGATGACGCGCATCTGCGAGGAAATGTCCCGCCCCGGTACCTGCACACTGGGCTACAACTCGCTGCGCTTTGACGATGAATTCATCCGCTTTGGCCTGTACCGCAATTTTCACGATGCCTATGAGCGCGAATGGCGCAACGGCAATTCGCGCTGGGATTTGCTGGACGTGGTGCGCTTGGCACACGCGCTGCGCCCGGAAGGCATCATCTGGCGCGCACGTGAGGACGGCCAGGGCACCAGCTTCAAATTGGAGCATCTGGCCGAGGACAATGGCTTGCGCGAAGGCATGGCGCACGAAGCGCTCTCGGATGTGCGTGCACTGATTGGCCTTGCCCGGCGTCTGAAAAACGCCCAGCCCAAGCTCTGGGACTACGCGCTGGGTGCGCGCGACAAACGCCGCATGCTGCAACTGCTGAACCCGCTGGCCATGCCGCTGCTGCTGCATGTGTCGCAGCGCTTTGCCGCCAGTCGCCTGTGTGCCGCGCCGGTCATCGTGCTGGCGCAGCATCCATATATCGACAGTCGGGTGATTGCCTTCGACCTGATGCAGGACATCGAGCCGCTGCTCAGCCTGCCTGCCGAAACCATTGCCGAGCGGCTCTATACCCCGCGCGAGGCGCTGGCTGAAGGGCAAGCGCGCATCGCGCTCAAGGAAATCCATGCCAACCACTGCCCGATGCTGGTGGATTTTGCCCACCTGCGTACAGCCGATTTTGAGCGTCTGGCCATCGACCCGGCACTTGTACAGGCACGCGCTGCAAGCCTGCGTCAGCACGGCGCGGAACTGGCCGAAAAAATGCGCCGCGTGTTTGCCCAAAAGCGTGAATTTGCCGCCAGCGATGCCGATGGCGCCCTGTATGACGGCTTCATCTCGCCGCATGACAAACGCCTGATGGCGCAAGTGCGCGCAACCCCGCCCGAAAAACTCACAGGCAGCGGCATCCAGTTCCGTGATGCACGCCTGGATGAGCTGCTGTTTCGCTACCGTGCCCGCAACTGGCCGCACAGCCTCAATTTTGAAGAGCAAGCCCGCTGGTATGACTTCCGCCGTGAGCGCCTGCTCTCGGGCACGCCTTCGCCACTGGATGAGTACCGCATGCAAATCGAGGAGCTTGCCCGCGCGCGCCAGGACGACGAAAACGCCCAGAACCTGCTCCAACACTTGCGCGCCTTTGGCGATGAACTGGAAGCGGAGATCAGCTGATGCCCCCTTATTTCACACAGCAGAGCCTTGACTTCCTGCGCAAGCTCGCCGCCAACAACCGCCGCGAATGGTTCCAGACGCACAAGGATGACTACCAGCGCCATGTGCGTGAACCGTTCCAGCAGCTGCTGGCCGACCTGATTGTGCCACTTGCCGCCATCAGCCCGTATTTTCGTGCCGACCCCAAGTCCGTGGGCGGCTCACTGTTCCGCATCTACCGCGATACCCGCTATGCCAGCGACAAATCGCCCTACAAACCCTGGCAGGGTGCGCAGCTTTTCCACGAACGCCGCAGGCAAGTCACCGCGCCTGCGTTTTATCTGCATCTTGAGCCGGGGCAAAGTTTCATCGGCGCCGGACTTTGGCATCCGCCCACTGAAGTACAGCGGCATATCCGCCAGTTCATCTTTGAAAACCCGGAAAGCTGGGCGCGCGCCGCTCATGCTCCGGCACTGCGGGAAAACTTCCAAAGCTACAGTGAGGACATGCTGAAAAGACCACCAGCGGGCTTTCCAGCAGACTTCCGCTTCATCGACGACCTGCGCCAGCGCAGCTTCGTGCTGAGCCGCGCACTTGACGACGCCCAAATGACCTCCGCAGACCTGCTGGAAACCGTTGTCCATAACCTGGAGCAACTTGCCCCATTCGTTGACTACCTCTGCGCCGCATTGGATTTGGAGTTTTAATCCATATTCGCAACGCCATGCGGCACATGCCCGGCTGCCACATGCCGACGGGCAGAGTCGATATTGTGACGGCTGTCGTCAAAGAAAATATCCGCGCCAAACGCCTCCAGGAACGCCCCCTTGTCGCGTCCGCCAAGAAACAACGCCTCGTCCAGGCGCACGCCCCATTGCCGCAGGGTACGAATCACCCGCTCATGCGCCGGTGCCGAGCGCGCCGTCACCAGCGCGGTGCGAATCGGTGCGTTTTCATCGGCCGGATATGCCTGCTGCAAATCGTGCAATGCCTGCAAAAAACCGCGAAACGGCCCGCCCGAGAGTGGCTCGTGAGCACGTTCGCGCTCGTGCCGGCCAAAAGCCTCTACCCCCTGCTCGCGTGAGACCCGTTCGCTTTCATCGCCAAAAATCACCGCATCGCCATCGAAGGCAATGCGCAACTGGTCTTGCCGCGATTCCGGCGCACGTGCCGGCAGAATGGTCGCCGCCCCAATTCCTGCCTCCAGCGCCCGACGCACCGATTCAGGGTTGGCCGAGAGAAACAGCTGTGCCCCGAACGGCTTGATATACGGCCATACCGGCGCCCCGGAAGTGAGCGTGGCACGGCGGATGGCCAAGCCATGATGCTGGAAAGAATTGAAAAGGCGAAGGCCGGTATCGGCGGAATTGCGCGAAAGCAGAATCACCTCGATACGCGGATTGTCTGCCAGCGGATCGGGATTGAGTGCCAGCAATTTTTTCACCAGCGGAAAAGCAATCCCGGGCGCCAGCGGCTCATCCTCGTGCTCACGCTGATAGGCGCTGAAAGCCGCCACCCCCTCACGCTCGAACAAACGGTGACTGTCCTCCATGTCGAACAGCGCGCGCGCAGTGATGGCCACAATCAACGGTCGGGATTCTTGATTCATTTCCATCCTGCAAGCATGACAGAAGCCAGTCGCAAATGTCGCGAATCATCACAATTCCATGCAACGCCAATGAAATTGAGAATAGTTCCCGTTGACATTCTCATTAACAAGTCGTAAATTGCCGCCCGCGCCGTACCGCCTCGGCACCCGCTCAATCCGGCGGTATCGGCTCATTCATTTGCTTATCACCGGGTTCACGACATGAAAAAGCTCACTGTCGGCCTGCTTTTGGCATTGGCCGCTTCGCCTGTATCTGCACACACGCCCTATCTGCACGCCAAGGGAGAAATCACCGCCAATGGCGGCCTGGTTTCGATGGAAGCCTCGTTTGCCGAAAAGTTTTTCATCCCCGAGGCAGCTTTTGACAACAGCGAATTTCAGCTCACTTCACCCGAGGGCAGGCGCCTGTCACCTGACCGGGTGGAAGTGTGGAAGGCGCGCACGCTGGCCGAGCACCGGCTGGACAAAACGCCGGGCACCTGGCGTTTCAGTACCGGCAAGCGCTACGGCGCGCTGTTTCGTGTTTGGGAAGTGGACGGCAAGCGCGAGTCCAGCCGTGATGCAGCGGTGAAAATCCCCGAAGGCGCAAAAGTCATCAGCAACTTCCAGTCGGTCACCCGCGCCGAAACTTATCTGACCGTGGGTGCCCCCAACCGCACCGCGTTGGCCGCTCATGGTGAAGGCCTGGAAATTGTCGCCATTGACCATCCCACCGACCTGTACGTGGGTGAGCAATTCCGCTTCAACGTGCTGTTCGATGGCAAGCCGCTGGCCAATCAAAAGGTGGAAATCACCGAAGTGGTTTCCGATACCGGCAATACCCCGCAAGTCATCACGCTCACCACCGATGCTGCGGGCAATGCCAGCTTCCGCTCCGAGCGTGCCACCCGCTGGCTGGCTCTGACCCGGCATCGCACGCCGGCGCCGCAGTCCAGCGGCGTGGCCGAATACAGCCATTCCTACACCCTTTCTTTCCGCACCCTGGCGCAGTAAACCATGACTCATACTCTGCTTTTCATCGCCCTGGCCGTAGCCCAGACCACCACCAACACGCCGACACCGCCACCGACCTTCGCAGGTCATGGCAATAATGTGCAGAACTTCATCAACGCACACGACCTCAACAAGGATGGCGTGCTGACCCGTGAGGAGTTTGAAAGCTTCCGCCGCCAACGTTTTGATGCCAGCGATTTTGACCGTAACGGCCATATTGACCTGCTCGAATACGTGCGCGAGTTTGACGAGCGTATCGACAAGCGCCTGAAGCCCGAGCTGGATGCTACCCACACCATGACCGAGCGCCGCTTCCAGTCGCTGGCCAAGGGTCAGAGCCATATCAGCCGCGAGCGTTATGACGAGTCCGGTAATCGTGCCTTTGCCGCCTATAGCGAAGGCAAGCTGCCCGAGACCCTGCCTGCCGATGCGCCGCGCAGCACGCTTGACCTCCCGACCAATCACACCAAGGGCGGGATGCTGGCACTGTATGACCGCAATAGCGACGGCACGTTGCCGCGCGAGGAATACGACCAGATGCGTGATGAACAGTTCAAGCGCACCGACGCCAATCGTGACGGCAAGCTCAGCCGCCATGAGTATGAAGCCGAGTTCAACCAGCGCATCCATGCCCGCATCCACGACTTGAAAACCCGTGAGCTGCGTCAGGCCGGGGTACGCTTTGGGGTGCTGGACAAGGACAAGAACGATGAAATCCGCTGGGACGAATATCTGGCCTCGGGCATGAGTTTGTTCAAGCGCACCGACCGCAATAACGACGGCAAGGTGGACAGCGTGGATGTGGCGATGCCCGCCCCGGCACGCGCCAGCGAAGGCTAAGCCCGCATTGCCTGCTGGCGCGGCTTAAGGCCGCGCCAGTCATTTGGGGGACAGGCCAAGGCCGCTTTGCCGCCTGATTTTTTGTATCCGAAAACTGTCCCCACACTCAATTCACCCCACAGCCACGCCCGGACACACCGGAACGCAGCCAGAAAACGATTTTCAACTGCCTCTGGAGAACATCCATGTCTCAAATGCCTGCGCGCCGCCTGTTGGCGCTTTCCATTTGCCTTGCACTCAGCCCTGCCGCCTTTGCCAACACCCCTGCCGACGCCAGTGTGGGTGCCGAATCGATTGACCGCATCACTGTCAAGGGACAGCGCAGTGAAGCCAAGAGCGCCAACCAGAACACCAAGACTGTCGATGCCGACCAGCTTGAAGAAGAAATGGCCAATTCGCTGGAAGATGCCATCCGCTATATCCCCGGCGTGGAAATCAATGACTTCGGCCAGCGTTTCGGTGATAGCGGCATCAATATCCGAGGCCTGAGCGGCGACCGTGTTTCCATGCAGATTGATGGCATGGAAATGCCCGAATCGGTGGAGAGCCTGGCCTCACAGCTTTATGACTTTTTCCGTGCCGGGCGCGGCGCACCGGATATCGACAGTCTCAAGCAAATTGAAATTGCCAAAGGCGCCGACAGCATTACCGCTGGCAGCGCTGCGCTAAGCGGCTCAATATCGTTCCGCACCAAAGACCCCTATGACTATCTGAAGCCCGGTGTGAACGACAGCTACTTCGGCCTGAAGCTCGGACACGCCAGCGTCAATGACGAAACCAATGGCACCCTGACCCTGGCCAACCGCACTGGCATGGTCGAATCGATGTTGGTCTATACCCAACGTCGTGGCCATGAAACCCAGGGCTGGTACTCCGACAGCCCGGCACGTATTGGTGTTAACCGCCGCATTCGTGACCCGCTCAGCTATGAAAACCGCAATATTCTGGCCAAGGTGGACTTCGTGCTGAATCCGGCGCACCGTGTCGGTATCCATTACGAGCGTAACCGCGGCGAGAGCCTGATTGAGAATCTGGGCCGTATCCACGGCCCGGGCACAGTTTATATCGAACGCTGGGGCGATGATGAAAGTCACCGTGACCGCTATGGCCTCAACTGGACCTGGAACGGCAAAAACGCCATGTTCGATCAAATGGAACTGCGCCTTGGCCGTCAAGAATCGGAAAACATCGCACACACCCGCATTTTTGGCCTAAGCCCCAGCTGTGCCAATCGCCGCGAAGCCTGCTGGCGATTGGATGACCGCTCTTCCAAACAGCGCCAAAACCAGTTCACCCTGGACTTTGACAAGCGCTGGGGCGATGCCATCACCCATCGGCTGATTTACGGCCTGTCCTGGCAAAGCGGTGAGATCGCCCAGCTTGACTACCGCAGTTTTTATGAAACCAGCGGCAACATTACCCGTGACCCGTATTTGCAGGGTGGCCGCCTACCGGATATCGAAAGCCGCAGCTGGAACCTGTACCTGCGCGATCAAGTCCGCCTGATGAACGACCGTCTGGGTTTGAGCCTGGGCGCACGCTATGACAGCTACCAGTACGAAGCGACCGCGACCAAGCACTTTCCCGACCGTGTAGGTGCACTGCAGCAACCGGCCAAATTCTCGGCGCCAAGCTGGAGTGCCGGGCTTGACTGGAAAGTGGATGCGCACAACACCCTGTGGCTGCAAACCGGGCGTGGCTTCCGCGCACCGAGTGCCAGCAACATGTTTCTCAACTTGAGCTCCAGCATCGCTACCAATGTAGCCACGGGCGAAGAAGTCTATTACTGGAACCAGGCATCCAACCCCAATCTTGAAGCGGAAAAGAGCCTGAACCTGGAGCTTGGCTGGCGCTGGCACAGTTCCAATGCCCACATCGGTGTTTCGGTATTCCGTGATGTGTACGACAACCTCATCACCACCGACTATATGATCCGCACCCCGGACATTACCTATCGCATCTGCACCGGCACAGCACCCAGCCAAACTTGCAAGACAGAGCAAGGCAACCGTTATCTCACACCGGTGAACGGCCTGAAAGCCACCATCCGGGGCGTTGAACTGGAGAGCATGGTGCGCCTTGGCAGTGCCTGGCTGTTGCAAGCCTCGCTCTCGCACAACAGCGGCAAGTTTGCCGATGGCAAGCCGCTGGAGTCCATCAACCCCGGCCGTGGTGTCTTGGGACTGCGCTGGACGAGTGCAAACCAGAAGCTGAGCATCAATACCAATGTGACTCATACTTTGGCCAAAAAACCAAGCGATGTGGCTTCACTGCGCAATCAGTTCACCGGTGCCAATGACCGGCCGCTCAGTGCTGCCTGGACTACCGTGGATTTGACCGCCAATTACCGCCCAAGCGAAAACTGGCGCTTCAATGCCGGGGTGTACAACCTGTTCAACCGTGAATACACCTCGTGGCCCCGTATCGCCAATGCCGTCGTCAGCCCGATTGTCCAGCACGGTGGTGTCAGCCATATCGGCCTTGGCCGCTATACCGCGCCGGGCCGCAACTTCCGCATCAGCGCTGCGTTCTCGTTCTAACCCAAACAGCGCATCTCAAGGCGAGCCTCCATATCTGGAGGCTCGCTTTTTTGAATCCGCTTCCAAAAACAAACAGCCTCTTGGCAAGCGCTAAAGCCGCCCATCCACTGCCTGACGTGGCCAGATGGATTTGACATCAAATACCACGGCATCCGCTTTACCCAATGCACGAATGGCTGCCGCATCCATATTGCGAAAGCCCGAGTGCGCCACCGCCAGCACGATGGCGTCATAGCCCCCTGGCTTGGGCGTTTCCAACAACTCGATACCGTATTCCTGCCAGGTCTCCTCGGCATCCGCCCACGGGTCGTGAACATCGACGGCAGCGCCAGCTGCTTGCAGCGCTGCAATCACGTCCATCACTTTGCTGTTGCGAAGGTCGGGGCAGTCTTCTTTGAACGTCATGCCCATGACCAGTACGCGAGCGCCTTGCGGAGCTTTACCGCGCTCGGCAAGCAATGCCAGCACCCGGCTTGCCACATGCGCCCCCATGCGGTTATTGATGCGGCGGGCAGTATCAATCAATTGCGGGTGATAGCCGGCAGATTCGGACTTGTGCAGCAGGTAATACGGGTCAACGCCGATGCAGTGCCCGCCCACCAGTCCCGGTTGAAACGGCAAAAAATTCCATTTGCTGCCAGCGGCATCCAGTACATCACGGGTATCCAGACTCAAACGGTCGAATACCAGCGCCAGCTCGTTGATGAGCGCGATATTGACATCGCGCTGGATGTTCTCGATCACCTTGGCCGCCTCGGCCACACGAATGGAAGGCGCGCGATGCGTACCCGCAGTGATGATGCGCCGGTACAGGGCATCGACAAAATCCGCCGTCGCCGCATTGGAGCCGGAAGTCACTTTGACAATATCCGCCAGCCGCCGCCTGTGGTCACCGGGATTCACTCGCTCCGGGCTGTAACCACAGAAAAAATCCACGTTGAAGCGCAGCCCCGAGCCTTGCTCCAAGAGCGGCACGCAGATTTCTTCGGTAGTGCCCGGATACACGGTGGACTCGAAAATCACCACATCGCCTGGCTTCAGATGCGCAGCGACCAGCTCGCTGGCCGCCATCAATGGCCCAAGGTCAGGGTCGTGCGCAGCATCGATGGGCGTCGGCACGGTGACGATATACACATTGCAGTCAGCAAGTGCCGCCGCATCAGCGCTGTAGCACAGCTGCGGTACGGCAAGAGCTTCATTGGGCACTTCCCGGGTACGGTCAATACCCGCTCGCAGCTCGGCAATACGCCCGGCATCGGTATCAAAACCCACAGTAGGAAAGTGCCGGGCAAAGGCCACCGCCAATGGCAGACCCACATAGCCCAGCCCTATCACGGCGATGTTTGCATCAGCAAGTTGCAGCACAGCGCTCTCCATTGTGTGCCCGTGGCGAAGACCGAATGCACATTCCATCCAATTGATTTTATTGAGATTATTATTCATTAAAACTTTTGATACCCCCAAATATACCCCCTCAGTCTGCTTGGTAGGCTTAGGCGGCGACTTGGTTCAGCCATGCTTCTACCTCGCTAGACAGCCATGCTATTGCTCGACTGCCGGGGATGTTTCGGGCTTTGGGGAATGTACCACGCTTCTGAAGTCGCCATAGGGTTGTGCGGCTCAGGCCGGTAACGGTCAAGACCTCGGCCTGTCTTAACAGGCGCTCCGGTAAAGTGTGGTTGTTCTGTTTCTGCATCGCTTCTCCAAATAAGAAAGCCCACACAGCGGGTTCACTGGTGGGCTTGGGTGTAGGTGTGTTGTTGGTGTCCTAGGCTGGGTTGGGCAGCCTTGGGGGGTATAGGGGGTGAGGACGCGCGGCTTAACCCATCAATACCCTTTCGGACATTTGCGGCAAATCTTTTGCCTTCCTAGGGTGGCGCTTTGCGCCACTCTGTAGCGCTCCGTGGCGCACTGTGCATCTAGTTTGAGACACCCTAAGGCGTCCTGAGGCTTTTCCTGAGGCTTCCCTTAAGCCGTTCAGCAGTCTTCCTCAGGCTCATCGCTTAGGGCTTCCCTCAAGCGTTCTGCGGCCTCTTGTACGGCTTCATCCTCCAGCATCTTCAGTGCGTTCAGGAAGCGGGTCTTTCCGGCTTTGTCCATCTGCTTTGCCAGACTGGCAGCAAGCCTCTCTGTCTGGCGTCTCTCTCGTATATCTTCGGGTACGTCGGCGAAGGCGTCCCTGGAGGCGTTTCCCTTGACGTACTTCCACATAGGCCATCCGGTGCCGGGGTCACAGGCTTGGCTTGAGTAGTCTTCGGTCTTCACTTGCTCTAGCTTCCTTCGCATCCTTTGGATGGTGTCCTTGGATGTGCTGAAGATGCGAGCTAGGGCACGGCTGGACATATCCTTGGGCAGCCTGAAGCGGCCTTGGTGGGTCGCCATTGCCATGTACTGCCATGCCGCTTCCCGGCGTTGCTCCGTGTGCATGGGCAGCTTGACTCCATCACAGTTGGCAGCTTTGGAAGCTATCAAGGCTTCCCTCGGGCTGCTCTTGCGTATCCGTGCGGGGGTGGTCTCCCTTCGTGTGCGCTTATACGCCTGTAAGCGATGGTGTCCATCAATCAACCACAGCTTGCCGTCGATGTTTGCCACCAATACGGGTTCCATCTCGTTACCGCCTTCGAGCTTGTCTTGCAGGTCTTCTATGTGGCTTCGTGATTGTTCCTGAAGGCGGCTGCGGTCTCTGAAGGGGGCTATCCGCTCGTTCCTTGGCTGATAGTCCGGTGAGGTCTTGATGCGTCCTGTGCGTATCTGCTGGGGTTCTATGGCTCTCCATGCTTCCAGCAGGGTTTTCGGGTTCTCCATCGTCATGCTTAGTCCCTCCTGCGGCGGGTATCGGGGGCACTGGGGGCAGGCACGGCTAACAGCAGGCGGTCAATGGTTTCTCCATTGGTGAGGTGCTGGCCTTCCTTGCGTGCCAGATAGCGTTGCCAGCGTTTGAGGTGGTCGAAGGCTTCAAGGCCGATGGCGACTTCCCGATAGATGACGGTCTGTGGTTTGGCGATGGGGGCTGGGTAGAAGGGCTTGCCTTCGTGGTGTGGGGGGCTGTGTTGTGTGGTCTTCTTCATGGTCTTCTGCCTTGGTTTACTGTGGGGCACGGCAGCGCCTCCCGGATACTGAGGGCGGGCAGTGCATGGGTGTGGTGGTTTGCTTGGGGGTGGTGCTGAAGTGGGGCTGGAGGTGTCCGAAGAGGTCTTCTCCCCCTCTGTGGAGAACCTTTTTATTCTTCTAACATGACCGTTATATTCCCCATCGGGTAAAACCCTAATGGAATCAAGGCTTTGGCTGCCTTGTTCCCTTCAGCCCTGAAGGCCAGCTTTGCAGCTTTCTCCTTCGTGGATGACGCTTTTATTCCAATGCCCTGAAAACCCTAATGGAATCAAGGGATTGCCCCGGCTCCCCTTCAGTGTTGCCTGTGAGGGCTTTTCATCTTCTCTGAAGACCACTCCTAAACCTCCCCAAAGCGGGCTGAAGCGCCCTCAGCGGCCTTGGTCTTCCACTGCCCCCAAGGCTCGCCAAAAGAGACCGATAGACACCGGCAGGGTGCCTCGGCGGGTGGTCTATCCCTTTGCGTGGGTTGCCTTGGTTCCGTCCTTCAGGCTGTCCAGATAGTCCGCCCATTGCTGCATGGCGGTCTTGCGTTCCTGTAGGAACCGTGTCCGGTCATAGGCTTTCTGTACTTCGTCCTTCTTGGCATGGGCGAGCTGTGCTTCCAGTACGTCGGGGGCTATGCCCAGCCTTTCCCTTCCTACGGTTCTGAACATTGCCCTGAAGCCGTGCGTGGTGTGCTTTCCTTGAAAGCCCATTTCCCTGAGTGCCTTGCTGAGTGTATCCCGGTGCAGGTGCGGGTTCTTCTGTGTTGCCAGCGGTGGGAAGATGTACTGCTGCCCTTCCGTGTACTGCTGCATGTTCTTCAAGATGCTGATGGCTTGCCGTTGTAGGGGCACAATATGGCTATGCCCTGTCTTCATCTTGGTGTCAGGGATGCGCCACTCTGCTTCTTTTAGGTCTATTTCGTTCCACTCGGCTTCTACGATGTTTTCCGGTCTTTGTACCGTGAGCATGACGAACTGAAGGGCGGCTCGGGTGACGGGGGATTCATAGGCGGCGATGGCCTCCACGAGCCGTTGAACTTCATTGGGCAGGGTCGCGGCTGGGAAGTGTCCCTTGCCGGTCTTGGGCAGTGCGCCTCTCAGGTTCAGCCTTCGCCCTTCGTCCCTGAGTCCATACCGGATGGCGTATTCAATCATCTGGCCTAGGTACTGCCTTGCCTTGCTTGCCAGCGAGGGGGCTTGCTCGTGGATGGAGACCAACACATGAGCGGCTGTAGGTGTGCTTAGGGTGTCGATGGATTCCTTTCGCAGCTTCGGCTCTAGGTACGCCTCGACCACATAGGAAGCCTTCCTGTAGGTCTCCTTTGACCATGTAGGTCGGCAGGCTTCCAGCCAGTCTTTAGCGACCTGCGGGAACATGGTCTTGGCGGCTCTCTTGACATTCTCTTTCTGGTTGTGCTTGTGCCAGCTGGGGTCGATACCTTCGCGCAGCAGGGCGCGCGCTTCAGTGCGTCGTTGTCTAGCTTCTGCCAAAGAGACTTCGGGGTACATGCCAAACGCCAGCAGTTTTTCCTTGCCTGCAAAGCGGTACTTCATCCGCCATGCTCTCGCTCCTGTCTTCTGCACATGCAGATACAAGCCGCCTCCGTCGAAGTGTTTGGCTGTGGGTAAATGCTTGAGCGCCACTGCTTGCAGTTTGCCGGTTTCCTTTGCCATATCTGTACCCCTCTATTTGGGCACATAGTAGCATGACTTTTTCGATACCCCCACCGATACCCCCACACCAGCCGGGATTGAGGGGAACCCTTTGAAACACTCAGAAACAAAAAAACCCACACATGGTGGGCTTTTTAGGGGGTTTTGGGTTGTTCAGGAAACCCCTTGAAACGTCCTTGTTGTGCCCGGGGCGGGGCTCGAACCCGCATGGTGTTGCCACCGAGGGATTTTAAGTTCACATTTTGCCATCATTTGGCAGCAGTTAGAGGCATTTAGGCTCCGCATCTCAACAAAATGATTGGCTGCGAAGGCGGTTTGGCCAAGAGTTCGGCATCCAGAGGCATACCTAGTCCGGCACCTGCACGGTTCGCGGACGGTTCGCCACCCTGGGCCAACAACTGGAGCACCGCCATGCCAACCTTCGCACCTACCAAGCTCACGATCCGCTTCGTCGAGAACCTGCCGCACGCCGAGCGCGACCCAACCTCCGGGCGCATCCTATCGTACTCCGTCCGGGACACCCTCGTCCCTGGGCTGATGGTTGTCGTGAATGCGAACTCCAAGTCGTTCGCTGTCCAGCGCGACCTGTATTCCGAAGAGCGCGACGCCCAAGGCCGCCGCGTGAAGCTCGGCACCCGCCGCGTTCGCCTGGGCGACGCCAAGGGCTTCCTGTCCATCGAGGCCGTCCGGGCGAAGGCCCAGGAGGTCATCAACCAGCTCCGGGCAGGCATCGACCCGAACAAGCCCGCCGAGCCCGAGGCGCTGCCGGAGCCGAAGAAGGAATTCACCTTCGCCCAGGCGCTGGACTCCTACATCGACCGCTGCGAGCGCAAGGCCCGCCGCCCGAGCACCGTCCTGGGCTACCGGAACCTGTTCGAGCGTTACCTCAAGGACTGGGCCGACCGCCCGCTGCGCGAGATCGGCGACGACACCCTGGGCGTGGATGAGCGCCACCGCACCATTACCAAGAACAACGGGCCAGTGGCTGCCAACCAGACCATGCGCCTCGTCCGGGCTGTCTATCGGCACGCCCGCCGCAAGATGCGAGACCTCCCGCCGCCGCCCACCGACGCGGTGGATTTCAATGACGAGAAGCGCCGGGATGTCATCGTTACCGACTGGCCCGCCTTCTGGGCTGCGGTGCAGGGGCTTCGCAACCCGGTAACGCGAGACTGGTATCTGTTCTTGGCCTTCACCGGCATGCGCCGGGGTGCCGCCAGCGAGGCCCGCGTCGAACACCTGGACTTGGAGAACGGCTTCCTACACGTGCCCAACCCGAAGGGCGGGCCGAAGCGGGCCTTCGACCTTCCGCTGTCGGCCTTCCTCGTGGATATGCTGCGCCAGCGCGTCAAGGAGAACGCCGAGGTCTTCGGCAAGGACTACCCGTGGCTCTTCCCGTCGCACACCTCGGGCAAGGGGCACCTCACCCAGTCCCACGTCAGGCACGCAGGACTGGTGAATCCGCACGCGCTGCGCCACTCCTACGCGACCGCTGCCGCAGCCGTTGGGCTAGACCCCTTCACGATCAAGCTCCTGCTCAACCACCAACTGCCGGGCGTAACGGGCGGCTACATCCACGGCTCGGCGCTCGGAGCAACGCTCAGAGAGGCGCAGGGCCGCGTTTCGGCCTACCTCCTGGGCCAAATTCACGGCAACGTCCTAGCCCTCCCTAGGCGGGCTGTGGCGTAACAGCCCAGGGTCGCCCAGGCGACCCGCAACGGGTAACATGGCAGGTTTGGCGCTCGGAGCCTTCGATAGGCGCAGGGGAGTATTGGTTGCTGGCTCGGCACAACGAGACCAGCAACCGAGGCCGCCGAGAGTGGCGCGAACCGCGAGACGCACCGCCCTGGCAACGGGGCAGCACAGAGAAATTCAGACGATATGCTAACCGAAGATCAGGAAATTTCCTCGGCAACATCCAGCCCGAGGACGGAGCCGCTGCCGCTGGTGGGCAGCAGCTTCGACGAATCCCCATTCATGAAGCCCAGCGGCTCGCTGGCTCCGTACTTCAAGACCGACCACGGGGCGGTCTTCGATCAAGATTGCCTCGTGTTCCTGCGCGGCATCAAAGATTCAGTCGTGGATACCGTATTTGCCGACCCGCCGTTCAACCTGAAGAAGGAATACGGGGCGAAGTCCAACGACGATATTCCCGACCACGAATATCTCGCTTGGTGCCGCGAGTGGATCAACGAGGCCGCCCGTACCCTCAAGCCGGGCGGTGCCTTCTTCCTCTACAACCTGCCCAAGTGGAACATGTTCCTGGGCACGTACCTGGCCGAGGCGGGCCTGGAGTTCCGGCACTGGATTGCCGTCGATATCAAGTTCGGGCTACCTATCCCGAAGCGCCTCTACCCGAGCCACTACAGCCTGTTGTACTTCACGAAGGGCAAGCCCAAGACCTTCCGCAAGGTGCGGACGCCTATCGAGCTATGCCGCCACTGCAAGGGCGAGATCAAGGACTACGGCGGCCACCGGAACAAGATGAATCCGAAAGGCGTGAATCTCACCGACGTTTGGAACGACATTGCGCCGGTTCGTCACTGGAAGTACAAGTCCAGCGAGCGGAAGGCCAACGCGCTGTCATCCAAGCTGCTGGACCGTGTCGTGGAGATTTCCACCGAGCCGGGCGACCTAGTCATCGACCCGTTCGGCGGCAGCGGAACCACGTTCGCAGTCTGTGAGGCGAAGCACCGACGCTGGCTGGGCACCGATATCGACTTCGCCCCCGTTATCAAGGAGCGGCTGTCGGGGGACTTGTTCCTGCACAAGAACACCGACGTGCTCGACCTCGACTAGACCTGGGCGCGTCCGTCGGTGCCCTTCGGAATCCTGGGCACGGTGTCACTCGTGGCGTCGTGCTCGATGACGACAATTTCCAGAATGCCCTCCTCGCAAGGGGTGGCGCTCCACACCGGAAAATAGGGTTCCAGCTCAGCGATGTTGCCGATTCGGTCTGTCAGGTACGGGTACAGCGCCCGCGAGGGCACCACCAGAATGCCGGCCTTGATGGCTCCCTGCAGCAGGCCCAGGCACATCTTGTTCAGCGAGCGATGGCTCGACGAGATGTTCCCCGTCTCCCACTCAAGGCAGACGATGCCCTCGTCGCAGTAGTAGGCCGCGTCCATGTTGCCGGGGCGGATGCGCTCGCCGACCGGCCAGGGGGCTTCTGCAACCCACTCGTTGTGGAGCACCGGCTGGCCTGCCGCCGTCCGGGCCTTGTGGTTGAGTCCGCTGCGGACAAGACGCCGGATCGTTTCGTCCTTGATGGGCTTCACCCCGTTACCTTCGCCGCGCTTCTTGCCGCTCTCCGGGCGGATGGTGAATGAACCAGAACCGGGCGGCCAATCAGCAGCCCGAACGGCGGTATGCACCTCGTCCCGCAGCGCTGCCCACTCAGGCGAATTGGCGAATGCTCCCCGTGAGATCAGCGTCTCAACCCTAACAATCTTCATCCTTGGCTCTCATAGCTAAAAGCCATGAGGCTAACGCTGACACCTCCACTTGTCGAGCGCATAACCGGGTAACGCCGCGTTACCACTCTGGCATGGTCTGGCGGGCCGCTGGCGCTCCCTGGGCAGTGCGCGCACCGCGAGGCCGACCGCGTGCCTTTCTCATGACATCTCAGGAATGGCGCTGGCCGGTGTCAGGAGGAACGGTTGTCCTGTTGCGGCTGGGAGCGTAGATGCCAGATAATTGGGGTCGTTAGCGAGAGCGTGCCTGAATCGACAGGACGAACCAGGACGGCCTACGGAGGGCCGACCAGTAGCGGTGGCAGTCCGCAGCTAACAGCCGAACCCGTTCCCGCCGAGTGGGTTCTCATGCTTCGCCCGGCATTGTCTCGGGGCGGCTCCGGATCTTGGCGACATCAGATTCGGAGACTCTCATGTCCAGCATCCCTGCCCAAGACGGCAACCTCGCCGAAGAAATTTCCTTCAACGTCCCGAAGCGGTGGCTCCGCGCCCGTGAAGCTGCCGAGTACCTGGGCGTTTCCGTGCCGCACCTCGCCCGACTGCGCGAGCTGAGAAAAGGCCCGCCGTACCGCAAGTTCGGCAGCGTTGTCCTGTACGACATCCACGAGCTGGACGCCTTCGTCCTGGCACAGCCCCGCTTTGAAACCAAAGGGGGTGGCCTGTGAGCGATTTTCTGGACACTCGAAAAGGTGAAAGCCCCGCTTCCGGGGCGACAGAAGACGGGGCTTTCGGAGCAAAGCGAGAAGGAAGCGATACTCAAGCTGAATTCTCGGCGGCACAGGCTACCCCGGCAATCATCGACACCACTGCCGCTGTCAGTTTCTTGCAGTGGCTCCGCCCGGAAGGCCCGTGGCTGCTGGTCGCCAAGCACCCCGAGCGGAACGGGTTCCGGCCCAAGCTGTTCGCGCCTAGACAAGAGGCCGACCTCGCCCAGTGGCTGGCGGGCCTGTCTTCGCAGAACGTCTATTACCACCGGAACCCCACCCGCGACGGGCTGGGGAAGAAGGCCGCCAAGTCGGACGTTACCGCCGTGCGCTTCCTGCACGTGGATATCGACCCGCGTGCAGGAGAGGACGTGGGCGACGAGCGCCAGCGCATCATCGGCCGCCTGACGCACAACTTGCCGAAGGAGCTGCCGCCGCCCACCGCAATCATCAGCTCCGGCGCTGGTGCCCAGGCGCTGTGGGCGCTGCGCGAGCCAATCCTCTTGGACGGCTCCGAGGCCCAGGCGGCAGAGGCCGAGCGTTACACCCGCTGGATTCAGGGCGTGTTCAGCAAGGGCGAGTCCGGCGGGGCTGACAACTGCCACAACGTGGATCGCATCCTTCGCCTGCCGGGCAGCATCAACAACCCGGACGCCAAGAAGCGGGCCAAGGGCCGCACCGCTGCCCCGGCCACCGTCGTGGAACTGCACCCCGAGCGCGTCTATGGCCTGGAGAGCTTCCAGCAGGCTCCGGCCCAAGGTGCCGCCGCGCCCGCCACCGTGCGCTCCTCTGGCGCGGCTCTCGCCGCTGTCCCGCTGGGCGAGGTGGAGCCCTTGGAGTCGGTGGATGCCCTCGACAAGTGGAACGTGCCGGGCTGGCTGAAGGTGCTGATTGTCCAAGGCAACGATCCCGACAACCCGACCAAGTACCCGAGTCGTTCCGAGGCGCTGTTCGCTGCCTCGTGTGGGCTGGTGCGCCAGGGGGTGCCCGACGAGGTGATTTTCTCGGTGCTCACCGACGAGTCGTTCGGGATTGCCGAATCGGTGGTCGAACACAAGAGCCCAGAGAAGTACGCACGTCGCCAGATCGACAAAGCCCATGAGGCCGTTGGCCAGGACGTGGGCTGGAACCCGACCAACAAGGCTGGCGAGCCGCTGAAGAGCCTGCACAACACCATCACGGCCCTGAGGCTGATCGGTCTGGAGTGCAGCTATGACCTGTTCCGCCGCCGGAACATGGCCGGGCACCACCAGATGCAGGAGCTTTCCGGTGAGTTCTCCGACAGGGCCGAGGTGCTGATTCGGCGCGAAATTCGCTGCCGCTTCGGCTTCGATCCGGGCAAGGAGTACGTCCGCGACGCGGTGCTGGAGCTATGCGCCTTGGGCAGCTTCGACCCGCTCCGGGATCATCTGCACGGCCTGCCCACTTGGGACGGGGTGCCCAGGCTGGACTCCTGGCTCGTCCGCTATCTGGGCGCAGAGGATTCGCCCTACATCCGGGCCGCTGGCGCTACTTGGCTCGTGGCAGCGATGGCCCGCGCCTTCGAGCCGGGCACCAAGTTCGACCACATGCTGGTGCTCGTGGGTGCCCAGGGGCGTGGGAAGTCGTCCGCGCTCAACATCCTCGCCGGGGAGTTCTTCAGCGATGCGAACTTCCTCGATGCCCAGGACACCCGCGAAGTTCTGGAGGCAACGGAAGGGGCGTGGATCGTTGAATGTGCGGAGCTGGCCGGGATGCGTCGGAAAGACGTGGAGACGCTGAAGCACGAGATCACCCGGCGAGAAGACCGGGGCCGCCCTGCCTATGCGCGGACGGTCATGTCGGTAAAGCGTCGCTTCGTCCTGGCGGGCACCACCAACAGCGGGCGCTTCCTGCACGACGAGACGGGCAACCGTCGCTTCTGGCCGGTGGAGGTTGGCGAGATCGACCTGCCTGGGCTGCAAGCCGACCGCGACCAGATTCTGGCCGAGGCGCTGGCCCGCTACCACAGTGGCGACTTCCAGTTGTTCCTGACAGACGAGGCGCTGGAGGGTGCCCAACTGGCCCAGGAGGCCCGCCGCACCGTGGAGGATGGTTTCCTGGAGATCGCCGAAGGGCTGCACCCCGAAGGCTTCTACGAGGGCACGGCAGCCATCCGCACGGATACGGTGTATCAGTCCATGGGCATCCCGCCCGAGCGCCGACGCGGGCAGCTCGCCACCGATGTGCGCCGGGCAATGGAGGAAGCTGGGTGGAAGCCGTCGCAGGGCTCCGTGCGCTGGCAGGGCAAGAAGCAGCGCCTGTACCTCTGGGCGAAGGACGAACCGCCACCGCCGCCCGTATCGGCACAACCGTTCTAACCACTCGGGGGCTTCGGCCCCCGTTTTTGTGCGTGCCTGCCCCGCGTTCCGCGCTCCGTTCCGGGTAGGGTTCCGGGCTGGGAGCCTGCAGAGACGCGGGTTCTAGGCCCGGAACGAACGGGCCGAAGAACGTGCGTATATAGGGGCTACCTCTACCGCCCCGGTGCCCACACCACACTGCTGTGGTGTAGTCCTCTGCCTCTCTCTACCTCTTACTTAATTCCTTCGTTCCGTTAGTTCCGGGGAGCTAGGAGCCTGTATCTACGCGGGTTTGGGCCGGAACGCTGGTCCGGCTGATGGCGTTCCGCCTGCGTTCCTGCGTTCCGCCTGGGCAGCAGGGCGCTACTCCTGACATATCCATCTCAGCTGACACATCGCGCACGCGCACGGGCCAGCCTGCCTGCGCTCCCGCGCCCTGGGCCGCCCTCGCAGCCCCGAGAGCGCCTACCAGCGCCACCCTCAGCCGCTGCCCTACCTGGGCCGCGCCGCCGCTCCTAGGCCCGCCTAGGAGGTGCAGCGGAACGCCCCGGTAAGTTCGATTTACCACGCCCCGCCAGCGAGACCGGCCCGCCGCCCTGGGCTGCTCGCTGCCGACCGTGGAGCGCACCGTACAGCGCCTTCCTGGGCCGCTCACCGCCCGCCAAAACTGATATCGCCGCCGCTGCCGGGCCGAGATCATTTCCCTTGAGAACGCAAGCACCAGGGAATCCGCATGACATTGACCGCCCGCGCACCAGCCCAGAGAGGAATCGACCTGTACCGAATCGAGCAGGACGAGGACGAAGCCCGCGACAGCCCCGAGCGCCAGCTCGCCGCCGCCGTCCTTCTCCAGGCATGGAACGACGCAAACGCGACGCCCGAAACGGTGAAATACGCGAAGGGAAGCGGAGGCTTCACGCCCGAGCACCTCGTCCGAACGGCGCGACGGTTCCTGACGGACAAGCGGGGCTCCTGGGCACGACAGCGCCAGCTCTTCACGAGCGCGTTATCCGTTGATGATGAGGCCATCCGCCTGCGTGCGGTGACCCAGTTTGGAGAGGGACACTGAGATGAGTATCAAGCCGAAGACTGGAGGGGCGCAACCCGGCGCACCTGTGGGCCGGAAACGGGGCGAAGGCGTACCCCAAGCTGCACTGACGGAAGAACGGAAGGAGGTCTTCCTGTCGGAGCTGCGCCGCCACGGGATCGTGAGTGCCGCCGCTCGGGCAGCCAGCCCACACGCCAAGGGGACGTGCGCCCCGTCGTTCTACATCCTGCGGAAGAACAATCCCGAGTTCGCCGCCGCCTGGGATGATGCCATTGAGCAGGCGACCGGCAGCGTCGAGCTGGAGATTCACCGCCGCGCCGTGGAAGGCTACGACGAGCCGGTCTATCAGAAGGGCGAGCTGGTAGGCACCATCACCCGCTTCTCCGACCGCCTGCTGGAGCTGCGGGCCAAGGCGCTCCTCCCGCAGAAGTACATCGAGCGCCGGGCCGTCGAACTGAGCGCCAACCTGAACGTCACCCAAGAGCTGTACGGCGGACACGCGCTGACGCTCAAGCCCGAGGACGTGCTGCTGCTCGACGAAGGCAAGCGCCAGCAGCTCCTGGGCCTGCTCACCGAGATTGCGCTGGCACGGGGCGACCTTCTGGAGGTAGAACCGGAGCCCGCTGGGCTGCTGGAGGCGGAAGCATGATCGGCGACTTCCTGGCCCAGGTGGAGGGGCTTGTCAGCTTCGAGGAGGAAGCCGGGGTGCCGCCCCGGCGAACCCCGTTCGGCTTCCTGATGCCGGACTACCGGCAGGACGAGGAAGGGCTAGACCGCTGGGAGGCCGCCTATGGGGAGAAGGCCCGAGGCACCACCCGCCTGCCCATCCCCGTGCCCAGGGCGGTGCGCGATACGCCGGGGCGAACCGTCCAGCAGCCTGGAGCGCCCATCCGGCGGGGCCGCCTGGAGTAACTGGACGTTAGCTGTGGCCTTCCTGGGCCACACGCGCCCCGCTAAAAACTGAGAGCGGATGCGCTGCGAGACAGGAATGATTCTCACCAAGGAAGCCGAAATGGTTCGGCTCCGATTTCTCAAAGGTGAGAAGCATGTCCAAGTTGAATCTGAAGAAAATCCCGTCCCGTGCGAACGTGCAGGAACTTCGCTCCATCCTGAAGTCCCACGCCGCCAACCTCCAGAGCCTGCGCAAG
Source organism: Lysobacteraceae bacterium NML03-0222 (assembly GCA_002798195.1). Classification (GTDB taxonomy): domain Bacteria; phylum Pseudomonadota; class Gammaproteobacteria; order Xanthomonadales; family Xanthomonadaceae; genus Solilutibacter. The sequence continues at coordinate 352,119 of NWQM01000016.1, forward strand.
TCGCTGACCGACGCCCGCGAAATTGCCCAGAAGCGTGCGATGGAGGAAGTCTCCAAGATCACCATGACCGCCCAGGAGCGCCAGACCTTCGCCAAGCGCAAGGCCGACACCCTGGTCGCAGCCCAGCGGGCCGCCGCGAAGGAGACCGCCGAGCGCCTGGCAAAGGATCTGGCGACCGCCCGCAACGTGCTGGAGCTGGGCAAGGGCGTCTATGACAACCCGTTCTCCGCGCTGGATGCTGCGACGCTGGGCAGCCCGCGCCGCGCCACCTACACGCAGAACCTCGCCAGTGCTGGCCCGGTGGCCCTGAAGAATGCCGCCGAGCGTGCCGCCTCCCTGGGCGACGCCGAGCTGGCCGCCGCTGTTATCGCTGTGGTCTCGGGTATGCCGACCGACAAGCGCCCGTTTCACCCGGCAGCCGTCCTCGACATCTTCCCCGAGGAGCACGAAGTGTTCGCGCCGATGGTCGAGTTCGAGGAAGCCGAGGCCGCCCTGGCTGATGGCCTGTCGCTTTACGGCGAAGTCGTGAATGGCACCACCAACCCGACCGCCCGCATCGAACGCGCCCTGCGCGACCGTGAAGCCGCTGCTGGTGCTGAAGGGGGTGACGAATGAACGCCCATCTCCAATCGCTGACCGACGCCGAGCTGGCCCAGCGGATCATCGACACCCTCGACGACCGCGACGCCGCCGCCCTGGCTTCTGCCTGCCTGGTGGCGCATGCCCACGGCAAAGACCGCCCGGACGTGAAGACGGCCCGCACCTGCTGCACCTTGGCCGGAGCGAACGCCCAGCGCGTGATGCCGTTCCTGGGCTATCTGCCGCTGAAGGGCTACGCCGACGGCTGGGCCGACGCCGAGCAGGGCGCACACGGCCCCGGCATCGTGGATCGCACCCAAGAACCCGGCCTGTTCGTGTTCCGCCAGCTCGGAGGCCGACTCCGCGCCAACCTTCGTTTCATCCAAGCCTCTGAGGAGATCTAACCATGGCTACCTTCCTGCTGTACCCCGCTGAACCGCACTTCCGTCGCGCCGATGGCCTGAACGCCATCGTCGTGCCCGCTGCCGATGCAGCTTCCGCTCCGGCTGCCGCCCGCGCCCTGTGCAAGCGTGTGGAGATCGACGCCTTCGACAACTTCGCTATTGTTGAGATCGGCGCGACGACCGCCTTCGCTGTTGAGGGCCATCCGCCCGTGAGCCAGCCCGGCAACGCCGAAGGGCTGCCGCACCTGGGCCGTGGCGGCCACGAGGTCATGCTGCCGGTCTAATCGTTCCACTCCTGTTGCTCCGACTGCACCTTCGCCCCGGCCCTGCAAAGCGCCGGGGTTCTTTTTGGCCATCAGGCAGTGCGCTCGCACGGTTCGCTGCACCCTTGGGTGCCGCCAGCCCTGGGCAGACGGGCACCCGCGAGTAACTGCGACTTACTGGGCCGCTTCCGGCAGCGCGAAGGTTCCGCGCCCGACACAGGCGATGGTGTGGCCGACACGGCGGGCAGTGTCGATGGTGGAACGCACCTTCTTCTGTTCCATGCCCAGCGCCTCGGCCAGCTCGGCGACAGTGCGCGGGCCGCTGGCGAGCGCCGCCAGGAGGTCTTCCACGCGGGCCTTGAGTCCGGCGGGCTTGGCCTTGGCCTCGGCGGTGGCTGCGCCCTCTGCGGGCTCCTCGGCGGTGCTAGGCGCGGTGGCGGGAGCTGCCTCCACGGTGGCCAGGGTGGCGGGCTCCTGCACGCTCTCGGCCTGCTCCGGCGCAACCTCGGCGGGCTCCTCCTGGGCAGCCTCTTCAACCTGGGCGAGCTGCGGCTCGATCAAGGCCCAGACCTGCTGCATGCCCTTGGCGCGTTTCAGGAATTGCTTGGTGTTCTTGCCGGTGACGCTGTTGTAGTAGGCCAGCAGGTCGGCGGTGGAAACTTCGTTCAGGTCGGCGAAGCGGGTGATGGTGACGTCAGCGATGCGGATCATGGTGGCTCTCCTTTTCTGTTCCGGCAGCGCGACCGCCGCCGATGACCGAATCATTGAGCAGAGAGGAGAAAAGGCAACAGCATCATGCACTTGCTGAGATTCGCCCAGCGGGGGCGGGCTGCCCTGGGTCTGTTCGGCCCAGGCGGTTCGCTGTTTGTCGGGCGAACCGTGCAGCGCCTGCCAAGCCCAGGGAGACCGGGCACCCGCAAGGGACACGAGGTTACTGGTCGCAGGGTACGTGCCCGACCGAAGGGAAGCCGCTTTTGACCAGATGCCTGTCGAGCAACGCGATTACCTCGTCCGCGACCGACGGGCCTCTGGCAATGCGCTCCACCGTCAGGGCTAACTGCAGCAGATCCCGGAATACTTCGTCTTCGGTTGGCTCACTGCCGAGCGCTTTCTGGTAGGCATCAATTGCGACGGCCACCAGCTCGTTGTGAGATGGGAACGGGAAATCCTCCACCAGCCAATGCCTCAACTCCCCGAGGAGGTAGTTTGCGTCCTCCGACGACCAGCTTTCCCTGGTGCCAAACCTTTCCAAACGCTTAAGCTCACCCTTCAGTCGCTTGATGCGCTCTTGGGTTCCACCTTGGTCGATTTGGGTGTTGATGTCCATGTTTCGCTCCTGTTGAACCGAAGCAGCACCGCGCTGCCTCGTGTGGAGCGAACTTTCGCAGGAACTCGCTTGGGCCTCTCCCCGTTGAATGGAGGCCCGTTTTCGGTGCCTATTTGCGGGGTATGCCCTGCAGGGCGCTGCGGACGTTGGCCTCTGAAACTCGTTCGTCGAACTGCTTGCACACACTGAGCAGAAGACGCTCGTCGGGCAGGGGTTTGGTGCCGCTACCGCTGCCGTAGCTGCGTAGGCCCAGGGCGCGAGCGACCGCACGGATGGCCTCCAAGCTGACGCCCGAGTAGTGGCCCCGGCGCTTGCGGCCCGCCTCGAATAGAACGGTCTCGGCAGTCTCGTGGAGGGTGAGCAGTGCGGCCTCGACGGGAGCAGCGCCAGCGGTGTGCTGGGCCGTCCATGCCACCTGTGCGCGGGCTTCTTCGGAGAGATTTTTCCAGGCGGCAGCCATGCGCCGGTGGAATGCGGCGACTTCCTTCCGCGCTGCTGTCAGGCGCTGCTGCGCCTCCTGGGCTTCGCGCTCCTGCTGGAGGCAGGCGTCCCAGGCGGCCCGCGCCTTGGCGAGGGTGGCGTCGTCGATGCTCATAGGAGGGGTGCGCCCGCCCAGACGGTTCGCTGGACGGTGCGCGAGGTGCTGGTGCCCCGAGCCGGACTCGAACCGGCACGCCATTCGGCAAAGCATTTTAAGTGCTCAGTGTCTACCGATTTCACCATCGGGGCTTGTAAAAACAACAGGTTACAGCCTTTTGTTACTCGTCATCAACGTGTCCCGGAGCGGGCTCCGGGGTGCCCATCTGGTGCGGAATCGGCAAGGACACAGGTAATTTTAAGTCCCTTGCGTCTACCAGTTTCGCCACCCGGGCGCGGGGGTCCAAATCATCACGCCATTGCCGGGTACAAGCCCTTGCCAGCAGCTGAGTTTCTGACTTGTGTTCCAAGGCTGCATGGCCTTGGATGTCATGCGCGCGTGGGGGCGTAGTCTGTGCGTTTTTTGTGCAATGCGCAACCATTGCCATCGTTTGGCTGTCATGGAGCCGTCTTGCCCAGTCAGAATCGCACTATCGATAAACAGCACTTGGGCACAGCCATGTATTGAATTGACAGCGGCAATCAATGCATCTCCTTGGGCTGTTGCCAAACCCTGACGCAACAACTGCATGCGATAATCCCGCGCTCGTTTTAACCGGAATCCACTCATGGCGCGCCAAGCCCTCGTCACCACTGCCCTTCCCTATGCCAACGGCCCGCTACATCTGGGGCATCTGGTGGGTTACATCCAGGCGGATATCTGGGTACGGGCGCGGCGCATGGCCGGCGAGAGTGTGCACTTCGTCTGCGCCGACGACACCCACGGCACCCCGATCATGCTGGCGGCGGAAAAGGCCGGCGTCAGCCCGGAAGCCTTCATCGCCGACATTCAGGCCAGCCACGAGGCCGACTTTGCCGCCTTCCATGTCGATTTCGACCACTACGGCTCCACGCATTCGGCACACAACCGCGCCTTGACCGAAGCCATCTACCGGGCGCTGGATGCTGGTGGCCATATCGGCCGCCGTACGGTATCGCAGCTGTACGACCCCGAGCGCGGCATGTTCCTGCCCGACCGCTACGTCAAGGGAGAATGCCCCAAATGCGGCGCAGCCGACCAGTACGGCGACAACTGCGAAGTCTGCGGTGCGACCTATTCGCCCACCGAATTGCTGAGCCCCAGATCCGCCGTCTCCGGCGCCACCCCGGAGCTGCGCGATTCTGAACATTATTTCTTCGAGCTTGGCCAGTTCGAGGCCTTCCTGCGCCAATGGCTGGCCGGCGATGTCGCCCTTGCCGGGGTCAAGGCCAAGCTCGCCGAATGGCTCGATGGCGAAGGCGGCCTGCGCGCCTGGGACATCTCCCGCGACGCGCCGTATTTCGGCTTCGAGATTCCCGGCGCGCCGGGCAAGTATTTCTACGTCTGGCTGGATGCACCGATCGGCTATCTGGCGAGCTTCAAGGCACTGTGCGAGCGCGAGGGGCTGGATTTTGACGCCTTCCTCGCCGCCGACAGCCAGGCCGAGCTGCATCACTTCATCGGCAAGGACATCGTCAACTTCCACGGCCTGTTCTGGCCGGCGGTGCTGCATGGCGCCGGGCTGCGCGCCCCGACCCGTCTGCACGTCAACGGCTATCTGACCGTCGATGGTGCCAAGATGAGCAAATCGCGCGGCACCTTCATCATGGCGCGCAGCTGGCTCGACCACGGCCTGCCGCCCGAAGCCCTGCGCTATTACTTCGCCGCCAAGACCAGCGGCGGGGTGGAAGACCTCGACCTCAACCTCGGTGACTTTGTCAGCCGCGTCAACAGCGATATCGTCGGCAAGTTCGTCAACCTCGCCAGCCGCTGCGCCGGCTTCATCGAAAAACGCTTCGCCGGACAACTGGCCGCCGAACTGCCCGATCCGGCGCTGTACGCCAGCTTCATCAAACGCCTTGCCGACATCCGCGCCGCCTATGCCGACAACGACGCCGCCCAGGCGCTGCGCCTGACCATGGCGCTGGCCGACGAGGCCAACAAATACATCGACGAGGAAAAACCCTGGGTGATTGCCAAGCAAGAAGGCGCCGATGCCCGCCTGCAAGCAGTCTGTACCCAGGGTCTCAACCTGTTCCGGGTGCTGGCGCTCGCCCTCGCCCCGGTACTGCCCGCCACCGCCCGGCGCGTGGCCGAGTTCCTTGCCGCGCCGCTGCAACACTGGCAGGACTGCGATCAGCCGCTCACCGGCCAGCGCATCCAGCCCTATCAAGCCCTGTTCACCCGTATCGACCCCAAGCACATCACCGCCATGACCGACGCCAACCGCGACACCCTCAAGCCCGCCGACGCCACCCCGGCCAAGACCGAGAAAGCCGCCGCCCAGCCTGCCGAAAAGCCCGCAGCCGAAAGCCCGTACATCGGCATCGACGACTTCGCCAAGCTCGACCTGCGCATCGGCAAAGTGCTCGAATGCAGCTTCGTCGAAGGCTCGGACAAACTGCTGCGCTTCCTGCTCGATGCTGGTGACCTCGGCCAGCGGCAAATCTTCTCCGGCATCCGCGCCAGCTATCAGGAGCCGGAAAAACTCATCGGCCGCAACGTGGTGTTTATCGCCAACCTCGCCCCGCGCAAGATGCGCTTTGGCCTCAGCGAAGGCATGATCCTCTCCGCCGGTTTCGATGGCGGCGCGCTGGCACTGCTGGATGCTGACAGCACTGCCCAGGCCGGCATGCCGGTGCGTTGAAGACCAAGGATCAGAAAATGAGGAACTGGGAGCGGCAAAGCCCGCCCCAACCTCAATTTGCCTGGCGATTTTTTAGCCAACTTTTCACCCAAAAACCAATACCCTTGCCCCCACCCCATCCGCAAAAACAGGAATACCCTTGCAAATCAAGCAATTGCAAAAAATTCGATGTCATCCGCAAGGCTCAAAATCTGGTGAAATTTTAGCCAACTTTTTGGCAGCAAAACGACCGCCCAAAACTGCCTTGCAACCTATTGATTGCCAAACAAAAATTTTTGCGCTAGAGTCCCCTCACTGCCCCGACTTTGAGGGGATTAAGACTCGATTCTAATGCAGCCTTCCCGTTTGAGTAAGTCCCCTCACTGCCCCGACTTTGAGGGGATTAAGACCAAACACCACGTCGTACACATCGTCGTAAATCGTCCCCTCACTGCCCCGACTTTGAGGGGATTAAGGCGGTGTTTGAGCAGCGCGCAGGGGAACGGCTCGAGTCCCCTCACTGCCCCGACTTTGAGGGGATTAAGACCCATACGGTACCCCCGCCTTGCGGCGTGCTTCCTCGTCCCCTCACTGCCCCGACTTTGAGGGGATTAAGACCGTAACAAAGTGTCGCCCGGTGCCGCGTAGTCGCGGTCCCCTCACTGCCCCGACTTTGAGGGGATTAAGACAGGGTCTGGCGCATCCGTAGCGCAGGGGTTTGCGTCCCCTCACTGCCCCGACTTTGAGGGGATTAAGACAGGGTCTGGCGCATCCGTAGCGCAGGGGTTTGCGTCCCCTCACTGCCCCGACTTTGAGGGGATTAAGACCTCGTTGTACTCGGTCTGCCAATAATTTGTGTCAAGTCCCCTCACTGCCCCGACTTTGAGGGGATTAAGACATAGATGCGCTCCATTCGGTTTCCGCGTCGCGCGCCCTCACTGCCCCGACTTTGAGGGGATTAAGACTAGGTTCGGCGGTCGGGAGCCCCGGCCTTGGGTCCCCTCACTGCCCCGACTTTGAGGGGATTAAGACGGATACCAGCGGGTTTCCATCAAGAGCTTGTCCGTCCCCTCACTGCCCCGACTTTGAGGGAGGATTGATCCTGAGATTCTGTTTGTTGCGCACCTCGGTTTCAGCCTCCCCTCGCTTTGACTTTGATGGGCTGGTATCGTGCGCATCCTTTGCATGCTGCCGCATTGATGAAGCCCGCCCTGTCCGAATTAATCGAACGCATCGACCGCCTGCTGCCGCAAACCCAATGCGGGCAGTGTGGTTTTGAGGGCTGCCGGCCGTATGCCGAGGCGCTGGCACGCCGCGAGGCGGATATCGATCATTGCCCGCCCGGTGGCGATGCTGGTGCGCGGGCGCTGGCAAAACTCTTGGCACGCCCAGCCAAGCCTTATGACCGCAGCCGGGGCGAATACAAGCCGGGCATGGTCGCGCGGGTGATAGAGGCCGAGTGCATCGGCTGCACCAAGTGCATTCAGGCCTGTCCGGTGGATGCCATCGCCGGTGCATCCAAATTGATGCACAGCGTCATTACCTCGCTCTGTACGGGCTGCGAGCTGTGCATCCCGCCCTGCCCGGTGGACTGTATCGTGATGCTGCCATCAGGCAGCCTGGGCAGTCTTGGCTGAGCTCTCCGCAAAACATGTAGCCTGCCAGCCAAAAGCAAGTCGCCCCCGGATAATCCCGGGGGCGGCTCGTTAACGGCGTTTCAGGCCATCCCTTCTTGCCTTGGGCTATTTCTTGCAGCCGGTGAGCCGCAGGGTTTGGCCGGGCTGGATGGCATAACGCGGGGCGCGGATATTGTTGGCCGAGGCCAGCTGTTGCACCGAGCAGTTATAACGGCGGGCGATGGCATTCAAGGTTTCTCCACGCGCCACGCGATGTGTGCGGGTGCGTTGTTGGCGCTGTTGGGTGCGATTGCGAGCCGGGGCAGTGCTTGCTGCCGGTGCGCTGGCACGCTGTAGCGCTGCTTGGCTGGGTACGGTCGGAGTGAGCTCACTTACACGCACCTCCCCCACCGGCGCAGTAGTGCCATGCACCAGGGCGCCATTGACGCTGCTCATCATCAGCTGCCGGGTGGTTTCGGCGCGCTTGCCAGTGACGCAATAGCGGTTGTAAAGCGAGGCGATGGTATTGGTCACAGTCAGTGTGGTGCCCTCGGGCAAGGGGTCATTGATGCGGTAGCGCGGGTTGAGATTGCGCAGTGCGCGCTGATAGCCATTGCTGCCACGTGCATTGCCAAGGCAGATGGTCAGCTCGTTGATGCTGGTCGCACGCTTGAGCTGGATTTGCGAAACCCGGCCTGCCCCCCAGGTGCGCGGAAAGCGCAGCCCGTATTCGGACGGGTGCAGATACAGCCAGGCGGCGGCAATCACCATCGGCACATAGTCACGGGTTTCGCCCGGGAACTGGTTATAAACGCTGATATCCCAGAAGCTGCGCCCGCCGCTTTGGTTATAAATACGCAATGCGCGGCCTTCGCCGCCGTTATAGGCGGCCAGCGACAGTTCGATATTGCCGTTGAGCTGCTCGTAGCGCTCCAGCAAATAGGCCGCTGCGGCCTCTGCGGACATGCGCGCATCAAAGCGGGTGTCAAAGCCGGTGCCATCTGGCCCCAGGCCAAAACGGCGTCCGGTCGCTGGCATGAATTGCAACGGCCCGCTGGCGCCGGCGCGCGAGCTGACATGCACCTTGCCGTTGGATTCTTTGGCCATGATGCCAAACAGCAGCGCCTCGGGCAGACCGGCACGCTGGAAGGCGGGCGCCATATGCGGACGCAGGTACTGGTAGTTGACATAGCTTTCCATCAGCGCCGGACGCATATCGGTCAGCCAGCGGCGAATGCCCTCCTGCACTGCGGGATTGAATTGCACCATCTGCACAAAGCGCTTGTTGCGCTCATCCAGCAAGGCATCGGCACCAGCCGCATCCGGCACCGACTGGCCGGTGAAGTTGATGGGGTCTTCGTCTTCATCGCCTTCATCAAGTGCATCCTCATTGGCCTGCACGCCCTCGGCCTGCCCCTTGGGTTGCAGCATGCGGCGATACACCGGGGTCAGCGATTGCACCTGACAGCCACGCACATCGCTGCATTGGGCAATGAGTTTTTCCATATCGCTCAATGCCGCTTCCTGCTGCTGGGCATCGCTGGCCTGTGCAAAACGCGCCTCGATGCTTTGTGCCTGTTCAAGAATGTTTTGCACGGCACGGGAGAGGCGCTGGGCATTGCCTTGAGCTGGTGCCAGCAAGGCCACCGACGCCAACAAGGCAAGGGAAAGTTGAGCTGTTTTTTGCCGTATCAAAACCATTTTTATTGCACAATGCCAAGGAAGCCCCGCAGGGTAACCGCGGCCAGCGCAGCAGACAAGGCGCACAAGCGGCAATTGCCGCATAAAATCTGCGCCGTTCAGTCTTCAGGAAAACCGTATGCAGCCAATTATTGTGGGCAAAGCCGTGACTACGCCCGGCGGCGGCCTGATTCAGCTCGACCCCGGATATGGCAATCGCCATGGCCTGATTGCAGGCGCGACCGGCACCGGCAAGACCGTCACGCTGATGACGCTGGCCGAGGGTTTCAGCAAAATCGGTGTGCCGGTATTCCTTGCCGATGTCAAAGGCGATGTCGCCGGTCTTGCCATGGCCGGCAGCGATAATGCGCGCATCAACCAGCGCGTGGCGGAGATCGGCCTGGAAGGCTTTGCCTACCGCGAAAATCCGGTGCTTTTCTGGGATTTGTGGGGCAAGCTGGGGCATCCGGTACGCACCACCGTCAGCGAAATGGGGCCGCTGCTGCTATCACGCATTCTGGAATTGAACGATACCCAGTCCGGGGTGCTGGATATCGTCTTCAAACTGGCCGATGACCGCGGCCTGTTGCTGCTGGACCTGAAAGACCTGCGTGCGCTGCTGAACCTGGTCAACGAAGAGCGCAAAACGGTTTCCACCGAATACGGGCTGGTCAGCAGCCAGTCTATCGGCGCCATTCAGCGCGCACTGCTGCGGCTGGAGCAAGAAGGCGGCGATGCCTTCTTTGGCGAGCCGGCACTGGAGTTGACCGACCTGATGCGCACCCATCTGGATGGGCGCGGCATTATCAATATCTTGGCCGCCGAGCAATTGATTCTGAAGCCGCGGCTGTATTCGAGCTTTCTGCTGTGGCTGCTCTCGGAGTTGTTCGAGCGTTTGCCGGAGGTCGGCGACCTTGAAAAGCCGCGTCTGGTATTCATTTTTGACGAGGCGCATTTGCTGTTTGGCGATGCGCCGCCCGCGCTCAAGCAACGTGTGGAGCAAGTGGTCAGAATCATTCGCTCCAAGGGCGTGGGCGTGTATTTCTGCTCGCAATTGCCCGACGACATCCCGGACAACATCCTCGGCCAGCTCGGCAACCGCGTGCAACATGCGCTGCGTGCCTTTACCCCGCGCGACCAAAAGGCCGTCAAAACTGCAGCCGACACCTTTGTCCCCAATCCGGCACTGAATGTGGCCGATGCCATTTCGCAATTGGGCACCGGCGAAGCGCTGGTATCGCTCATCCAGGACAAGGGCGTGCCGATGCCGGTGGAGCGCGTGCTCATCGCCCCGCCGGGCGCCCGGCTGGGCGCCATCAGTGATGCCGAGCGCGCCCGCATCCGTGCCTCAAGCCCGGTCGGCATGAAATACGAGCAGGCACAGGATCGCGAATCGGCTTTTGAAATGCTGGCCAAGAAAGCCGAGCAACTGGCGCAACAGGCACAGGGCGCGACTGCCGCACCGGCAGGCAAAAGCCCCCAGGCAGAGCAAGGTGGCTTGGGGCAGAGCATCAAAGATGCCGTTTTTGGCACGAGCCGCAAACAGGGCATGCTGGAAACCATGGCAAAACAAACCGCCCGCACGGTTGGCAGCAAAGTGGGGCAACAAATTTTTCGCGGCCTTTTGGGCGGCTTGTTTGGAGGCAAACGCTAATGACAACACAAACCACGACCGGCAAAAAATCTGCCATCGACCGTTTCTTGAGCATTGTTGAAAAAGGCGGCAATGCGCTGCCGCATCCGGCGACATTGTTCGCCATCCTGGCCATCATCGTGGTGCTGCTGTCCTGGGTGGCTTCGCAATTTGACTTGTCGGTGCCACACCCCACCACCGGCAAGGAAATCACCCCGGTCAACCTGCTGAGTGTCGAAGGCTTGCAGCGTATCCTTGGCGGGCTGGTGACCAACTTCACCAGCTTTGCGCCGCTGGGCACGGTGCTGGTGTCCCTGATTGGCATCGGCGTGGCCGAGCATTCCGGCCTGATTGGCGCTGCACTGCGCAAGCTGGTGCTGGCCGCGCCGCGCTTCTTGCTGACCCCGGTGATGGTCTTTGCCGGGGTGATGTCGAACATGGCCAGTGAAATCGGCTATGTGCTGCTGGTGCCGCTGGCCGGGATGGTATTCATGGCCGCGGGGCGTCACCCGATTCTGGGCATGGCCGCAGCTTTTGCCGGGGTCTCCGGCGGCTATTCGGCCAATTTGCTGCTCGGCACCATCGACCCGCTGCTGGCTGGCCTGTCCGAAGAAGCCGCGCGCATCGTTGACCCAAGCTATAGCGTCAATCCTGCTGCCAACTGGTTTTTCATGATTGTCTCCACCTTTCTGGTCACCGGGCTGGGCTGGTGGGTGACCGAGCGCTTTGTGGCGACACGCTTCCCCAACGCGCCAATCACCGAAGGCCAGCAACAAGACCAAATCGAGCAGATGAGTGCGGCCGAAAAGCGTGGCCTGACCTTCGCCACCATCGCCAGCCTCATCCTCACCGGGCTTCTGCTGTGGGGCACGGTACCGGACAACGGCTTCCTGCGTCTGGCGGGCGAGGACAACCTGCTTAAATCATTGAGGCCGTTCCTGGATGGCATCGTTGCCGTCATCTTCCTGTATGGCCTGGTCGCCGGTGTGGCCTACGGCATTGGCGCGGGCACCATCCGCAACGATAGCGATGTCATCAACGGCATGGGCAAGAGCATGTCCACGCTGGGCGTGTATCTGGTGCTGACCTTCTTTGCCGCACAGTTCGTGGCGTTCTTCAACTGGACCCAGCTTGGCCTGATTTTTGCGGTCAAGGGCGCGGATTTGCTGATTCAGCTGCAATTGCCAGGCATCGTGCTGTTTGCCGGCTTTATCGTGCTGACCGCCACCGCCAATCTGTTCATGGGCTCGGCCTCGGCCAAGTGGGCGCTGATGGCGCCGGTATTCGTGCCGATGTTCATGCTGCTGGGATATTCGCCAGAGCTCACCCAGGTGGGCTACCGCATTGGCGACTCGGTCACCAATATCATCTCGCCGATGATGAGCTATTTCGCCCTGATCATCGCCTTCCTGCAACGCTATGAGCCCAAGGCCGGCATCGGTACCGTGATCGCGGTGATGCTGCCCTATTCCATCGCCTTCCTGATTGGCTGGACGGTTTTGTTCATGATCTGGATGTGGCTGGGTCTGCCGATTGGCCCCGGTGCACCGCTGCAATATGTGCCGGCCGGCTGAGTTTCCTGAATATTCAGTGTTTTCGTGAAATAATCCCCCGCCTATTCATTCATCCATAAAGGAATAACAATGAAAAAGTTCGCACTGCCACTTGCCATTGCTGCCACCCTGTCGCTGGCTGCTTGCAAGCAAACCGAAGCGCCTGCCCAGGCTCCGGCTGAACCCGCCGCTCAAGCCGCAGCGCCTGCAGCTGCTGCTCCTGCTCAAGCCCCTGCTGCTGCAGAGCAGTCGCTTGCCGGCATGTTCAAAGGCACCCTGGCCTGCGCCAGCTGCCCCGGCATTGAAACTGCCCTCAGCCTGAATGCCGACGGCACTTACACGCTGGAGCAAACCTATCTGGAAGAGCAGGACGGCCACAAGAAGACCACTGGCAAGTGGATGCTGAATGAAGGTCGCGTAGCCCTGACCCCCGATGGCGCTACCGAAGCTGATACCTTCTACGCCGTGGACAGCAATGACGCGCTGACCCAGGTTTCGGCCGATGGCAGCCGCAGCGTCAATACCGAACTCAACTACACCTTGAAGCGCAGCTAATCGCGCCTTCCGGTCAAGTTTGAACCTCACCGCCGGTGGCCTGCTCACCGGCGGTTTTGTATTGAGACCTTATGAGTCGCTGGCGTCCCCCCTCTCCCGGCAGCACCGAGCTGATTACCGCACAAGGCCATGCCCGGCTGAAGGCCGAGCTGGATGATTTATGGCGCGTGCAGCGCCCGGAAGTGGTGAAGGCATTGGCTGCCGCCGCCGCAGAAGGTGACCGCAGCGAAAACGCCGAATATACCTACCGCAAAAAGCAACTGGCCGGCATCGACCGCCGGGTGCGCTATCTGTCCAAACGCATCCCGGCACTGAAAGTCGTCGATAGCATGCCCAGCGACCCGGAGATGGTGTTTTTTGGGGCAGAAGTCGAGCTCGAGAGCCTGACAAATGGGGAAGTTCTGCGTTACCGCATCGTCGGCCCGGATGAAACCGATGCCAAGCTCGGCCATATCAGCATTGACTCGCCACTGGCGCGGGCAATGTTGAAGAAACGCCTTGATGATGAGTTCGAAGCCTCACTCCCCGGCGGTGTGGCTCGTTTCGTGATTGTGGACGTGCATTACGCTGTCCAAGATCAATAACCCAACTTGGCATATCCCCCACTGAACCGGGATGCTTGCTTGCAAAACGAGGATATTTGGCAACTGCCGCCATCAAGCCGCTGCAAGTTCAGTCTGCCGGTGATGCGCCCAGCGCCAGATACTCCAGGCCAACAGCGACAACAGTCCGGCAGCGGCGGAGAGCCATGCCAGCTCATGACTTAGCCAGGGCGATACCACACCGGCCATCAGGGCATTCATCAGCAGGCTGATAAAGGCCTGCATGGATGAGGCCGCGCCCCGGGTCGCCGGGAACATATCCAAAATCGCAAGCGTGAGAATCGGAAACACCAGCGCAATGCCGAATGAATTGAGCGCCACCGGTAGCACGGTAGGCAACACCGCGGGCGCGCCAGTCTGGGTGTGATAGCCCAGGTTGATGCAGGCGGCAATGATGCAGCAGGCAAACCCCAGGCGGATTTGCGCCACGCTGTTCAAGCGCCCGGCAAGCCGCCCGGAAGCAAACGCCCCCAGCATCATGCCGCCAATCATTGGCACAAAAAACCAGGCAAAACCGTCCTGCCCCAGTTTCAAATGGTCAATCACCAATGCCGGAGCAGACGAGATATACAGAAATAGCGCCGCGAAATTGAGGCTGGCGGCCAGCGCCAAGCGCATGAAGGCGGCATTCCCCAACATCGACCAGTAGCCGCGCAGCATCCGCCCGATCTGCAATGGCTGCCGAGCCTCGGGCTGTAGTGTTTCTGGCAAACGCCACAGCACCAGCAGCGTCAACCCCGCGGCAAACAACGCCAAAAACCAGAAAATCCACGTCCAGTCCGACCACCCCAGCAACCATGCACCAACAATCGGTGCAATCGCCGGTGCCACGCCAAAAATCATCGATACCTGGCTCATCAAGCGCTGCGCATCATCACCTGCAAAGACATCACGGATTACCGCGCGCCCGACAATCAGCCCGACCCCGGCAGACAGCCCCTGCAGCGCACGGAAACCCAACAGCATCGGCAACGAAGTCGCCAGCGCACAGCCAATCGACGCCAGCGCAAACACTATCAGCCCGGTAATGATGACCCGCCGTCGCCCAAGCGCATCGGAGAGCGGCCCATGCACCACGCTCATCAGCGCATAAGCCAGCAGATACACGCTGATGGTCTGCTGCATTGCCAATTTGTCAGCGCCAAACTGCCCGCCAATATCGGGAAACGCCGGGAAAATGGTGTCGATGGAAAACGGCCCCAGCATCGAGAGCAGCGCCAAAATCAGCGCGAGATGGCGGACAGCAGAAACAGATCGGGACATGGCGCACGACAAGAAAAAACAGCGAAACATGATAGAGCCATTGTTGCTGGATGTATCCCTGCACAATTAAGTTCTTCAGCGCATTATTGCCTAGCAAGAACGCTTCACAGATATATTGCGACCCGAAGAAGAATGAGTACTGCGTTACTTTACGCGCATGCAGCTTTTCAGGTTTGGCCGCCCGTTGCCCAAGTGGGATAGCCAATAATCCTGAGCTACGAGCCTTGCAAATAAGCGCAGAATCAATTTTGCATCAGAGTCCAGGCTTGCCCGAAAGTCGGTCATAAACCTGGCCGCCCAGCCACTTGGAAACCAGCTCCTGCATGTCCGGCTTGCTCATGTAGTCGCTGAACAATTCTTCATTCAACTCCATGCGCTCAATGAAGAGCGATTCCAACACCTGGCGGAAAACGAGCTGAAATTTGTCCAGCGGGTTGACTTCGGCGGCTTTTTGCAGGGTTTCGTTCTGGCTGGCGGCTTCGGCAATCTGGTCGAAGAACAGTTGGTCAGCTTCATTGAGTTCGCCGCCGAAGCGCTCGTTGATGATGTCGATCAGGCGCGAGAGCGGCACCTGCTCTTCGCGCACCATGCCCGAGCCCACTTCGCGCGGGCCGTCCAGGGGTTTGGCATAGCCTTCGTTCAGGCTGATTGAGCCCTCACTGATTTTTTGCAGGCGGTAGTAATCGAGCTCGACTTCCTCATCAAACTGGTAGCCCGGCCCGCTTGTGCGTTTGGGCAGTTTCAGCGCCAGGTGCCGCAGATAGGTGAACAGTTTTTCCAGATCACTGTCCTGATAGGGAATGACCTGGCTCAAAAAGCTGTACAGATTGCGGAAGGCTTGCAGTTTGCCGCGCCACAGTTCGGCCTCTTCTGGCTGGGCAGCTTGCAACTGCCTGAAACGCGCCGTAGCCAAGTCAATCAGCGCATTCATGGCCTTGTGGTCGCCGGGGCTTTGACGGCGTTTGGGGGCGAAAAACACACGCGCAAACTCGGCCACTTCGGTTTGCAGGTACATGCCTGAGGCATCCAGCTCGGCCTTGATTTCGTAAAGCCGGTCGGGATCGACTGCCTCGCCCATCACCGCGCCTTCGTAATACTGGCGGAAGGCTTCCTGAATATCGGCAGGGTCGTTAGCAAAATCCAGAACGAAAGTATCGTCCTTGAGCGGATGAGTGCGGTTGAGGCGCGAGAGCGTCTGCACCGCCTGAATCCCGGCCAGGCGCTTGTCCACATACAGGGTATGCAACTGCGGCTGATCAAATCCGGTCTGGTATTTTTCCGCCACCAGCAACACGCGGAAATCCGGCTTGGCAAAAGTGTCGGGCAGGTCTTTTTCCTTCAACCCGCCGTTCATATCGACTTCGGTGTATTGCTTTTGCGGGATTTTGTCGTCCTCCACCGAGCCAGAAAACGCCACCAGACTTTTGATGGCATAGCCTTTTTCACGGATGTAGCGGTCGAACTCCTGCTTGTAGCGCACCGCCTCCAGCCGCGAGCCGGTCACCACCATGGCCTTGGCGCGGCCACCGATTTTGTGGCGGGTGAATTGCTGGAAATGCTCCACCATCACTTCGGTTTTCTGGCCGATATTGTGCGGATGCAGGCGCATAAATCGCGCCAGCGCCCTGGCGGCTTTTTTGCGCTCGACATTGGGATCGTTTTCGACGCTTTTGATCAGTTTGTAATAAGTTTTGTAGCTGACATAGTGCTTGAGCACGTCCTCGATAAAGCCCTCTTCAACGGCCTGGCGCATGCTGTAGCGGTGGAAGGGCTCGCCGCCGCGCCCGAATATCGCCAGCGTTTTGTGCTTGGGCGTAGCGGTAAAGGCGAAAAAGCTGATATTGGGCTGGCGGCCACGCTGGGTCATGCTGCGAAACAGCCGCTCCAGTTCCGCCTCGCCTTCTTCCTCGGCCATCGCCTGTGCCTGCTGACGCAGTGCGGCGCCACCCAGCACGCCTTTGAGCTCCGTGACCGTTTCGCCCGATTGCGAACTATGCGCCTCATCCACGATAACTGCGTATTTGCGCGTGGGCAGGTGGCTGCCCGCCTCGCCGCGCGCTTCATTAAGACGCGCCAGTTGATCGGACACAAACGGGAATTTTTGCAGCGTGGTGATGATGATGGGCACGCCTGCTTCCAGCGCCTCAGCCAGTTGCCGTGAATCCTCATCGATTTTCTGCACCACGCCCTGACGGTGCTCGAACTGGTAAATGGTGTTCTGCAACTGGCGATCCAGCACCACGCGGTCGGTAATCACCACCACGCTGTCAAACACCCGCTCATCCTGCGCGTTGTGCAGGCTGGAGAGCCGGTGCGCCAGCCAGGCGATGGTATTGCTTTTGCCGCTGCCTGCCGAATGCTCAATCAAATAGTTATGCCCCACTCCTTCACGGGCGGCCGCCGCCACCATCTGCCGCACCACCTGCCACTGGTGATAACGCGGGAAAATCAGGCTTTCCTTGCGCAGCTTTTTGCCATCGTCGCCGGTTTTTTCTTCGACATGCAAATGCAGAAAACGCGCCAGCAAATCCAGCAGGCTGTCGCGCTGCAAGACCTCTTCCCACAAATAGGCGGTTTTGTAATTGCGCCCGGCGCTGTCGGGCGGATTGCCCGCACCGCCGTCAAAGCCACGGTTGAACGGAAGAAAGCGCGTGGCGCTGCCTGCCAGGCTTGTGGTCATATGCGCTTCTTCGGTATCCAGCGCAAAATGCACCAGCGCGCGCTTGGAAAACACAAAAATCGGCTCGCGCGGATCGCGGTCATGGCGGTATTGGCGCATGGCATCGGCCACCATCTGCCCGCTCAAGGGGTTTTTCAGCTCCAGCGTGACCACCGGAATGCCGTTGAGCGACAGCACCACATCCAGCGACTGTTCCGACTTGGGGCTGAAGCGCAATTGCCGCGTCAGCCCCAGGCGATTGGCCTGATAACGCGCCTTCAGTGCCGGGTTCAAGCCATGCGCCGGGCGGAAATAGGCCATGTGCAGGGTACGGCCATAACATTTGAAACCGTGGCGCAAGGTCGCCAACGCGCCATGCGTATCCAGCCATTTGCACAGCGACTCCAGCACCCGCGCGCCGGTTTGCTCGCCATGCACAGCCGCCAATTTGTCCCAGGTCGCGCCCTGCGTGGCGCGGATAAAGGCCAGCGCCTCTTCCGGAAATATCGCCCGTTCACGATCAAAACCCCTGGCCGCAAGCTGCGTATAACCACCGGCCAGCAGCGAGGCTTCAATGGCGGATTCGAAAGCGGCTTCAGAGGTGGGTTTCATTGATATGGCTCCTTGCTACCGACTCGATAACATAAGCAAACTCCGGCAACCGTTCATCAACCGGTGTAGTGACTGCTTGAATTACTTCGATGAAATCTTCTCGTGTTTGGATAACATCTGGATCAAGCCAAACTGAAAGTGCAGATAGTCGCCAGCCTTTCAGCGTTTCATGATCCAGCTTGAGCACAGCGACACTGCTAATTCCTGACTCATCCGCTCCCTCTACACTGCCATCTGCTTCACGGAAGACGAAATGCTTTTCGCATCCCTCCATTGTGGGAAGTACAGGTAGTTCCTGATCAGCTTTGACTACTGCTCCAAAACGCTCGACAGCCGCTCCGCACACTTCCAAAGCGACAATCATGTTTTGATAATTGAGATCATCGGCAACTACCCGACCAAACTCTTTTCCTTGAGCTTCGATCTCAATACGGCATATCTTTTGGCACTTCAGATGTTCAATATGATTTTTGAAACTCACACTGCTGCTGTTTGACTGAAGTTTTGAAATTCGATCATCAACAGGTGCACCTGTGTATCCGCAAATGCCGTACTGCTCGCGGGTAAGAGTGTCACGTAACTCAGATTTTCGTGGAAAATCGCGGTAGGTAAGATTCACAGGTTCAGGCTCAATGGACAACTGCCTATCGATAAACGATTGAATGCAATCTGGGGTATTATTTTTATTAATTCTCTTCATTTTCCAAGACGCTCTATTCTTTCGATCATAGATGCCAACCTCTGAATTGCTTCAGTATTACCAACATCCTTTCTTAAGGAGGATATCTGTAACCTTGCGCTATCAAGATCTTTTTCTGAAATCAATCGAGCGGCATTTTCCAGCCTCGCATCAACTTCTTGATTGATCTCGCTTGCATCCATAAGCACATTGAGAATCCAGTTCGAGTCTGTCCCATAGGCCATGGCTGGAATATCAACAACCATTCTTCCAGCTTGCCAAGTCAACAACCTAACGCAACGCGCTTCAACTTCTCCGATCACTTGGGGCGAGTGCGTAGTGACAACAAACTGACAACCTTTAAAGATGTTCGGCAGTCTTTTTATCACCTCGCGCTGCCACTTCGGGTGCAAGTGCAATTCTATTTCGTCGATCAAAACCAGCGCTGTACCTTCTGCAATCGGATTTTCGCTGTTGGGATTTGCAATGGCAAGGCGGCGTGTAAGGTCGAACACCAAAGCCAGCAGGCCTCGTTCACCATCGGATAACTGGTGCAAGTAAAAAGGCTGGCCGCGCTTGTCCACCACAAAACCAAGGCGCGGTTGCTCTTGGATGCGCAGATCGCTGAACTCAGGCATAAGGTCGCTGACCACGGCTCGCAGTGCATCCAACACTTTGAGACGACGCGGTTCATTGTCCACGCCCAGCTTCTCCTGGGTACGGAACCAATGCATGAACTCGCGTAGCTCTACCTCGCGATCATGCAGAGCCCGGTCATAGGCAATGGATGGGGCAAAGGGCTTGGCTTCGGGCAAGTTACGCGGCTGACCGGGTAATTGGCGTTTGGGGGAAAAATACACTGCCAATGGCGGATAAGCTGCATTTTTCAGAGTCGCCAGTGCAATGCGAGTCTCTTGCATGCCCGCTTCCAGCTCGCCTGTCAACGTGCGGGTGCTCAGTGCTTGAGCGAAGTCAATGGCGCCAGTAGCGGCTTCCGCCTGCCGTAATAGCATGAAGCGATCACCTTTCTCGTCCGCCGCTCGCAAGCGTTGCACCCCAGCATTGATAATTTGTCCGTTGATCTGGATGCGTGCAAACGCCTCCAACGACACTTTGTCACCGTGGATGAGATCATCGGTGAAGTACAGCGGTGCAGAGCGTGATGAGGTGAACTC
Organism: Lysobacteraceae bacterium NML03-0222; assembly: GCA_002798195.1. Lineage (GTDB taxonomy): Bacteria > Pseudomonadota > Gammaproteobacteria > Xanthomonadales > Xanthomonadaceae > Solilutibacter. The sequence goes on from NWQM01000016.1 coordinate 371,961, forward strand.
TGGCATTGCCCGCGACAGCAGCACCGCCAGCGTATGCAGCACAGTGGACTTACCCACGCCGTTAACGCCAGCAATCAGCGTCACATCCGGCTCGAAAGAAATATCAAGCTGTTCAAAACCGCCGCAGTGTTTGAGGGAGAGGGACTCCAGTTTCATGCCCCCATCTCCTTCAGGGATATTTGTCCGGTAACGGCGGCTGTAATCAGGGCGGCGCGGCGTTCTTTTGCCAGTTTAATTGATTGCTCAAGACTCGTACGCAAGGCGGCGGCTTTGTTTTGGTCGCTCTTGATTGCCTCCACAATTGCGGCTTGTTCCCGATGCGGCGGAACGGGCAGCCGCATTTCAAAAAAGTTTTCCGGATACAGGCGCAAGCGCGATGACCAGACGCCTTTTGACCAACGGTTCACTTCTGCAACAAAAGGCCGGGAGCGGCACAAAAGCTCCATGTATTCAGGCAGCAGTTCGCCCTTTGCTGTGTACACGTGGTAGTCGGGGCTGACGATGCCTGCCAATGGACTGATGCCCATTGCGCCCATCCATGCCCAGAGTGTGTTGATGACCAGATCGCCGGGCAGACAGCGTTTGTAGCCGCTCTTGTCATCTGCCTCGAACATGTAAACGTCCTTCTCTGCCCGCGAGGTCAAGCCGGTGATATGGGAAACGGTGAGCAGTTCTTCCGAGCCATCCTCTGAACGCTCATCGCGCACGGCAAAAAGATTCTTGGCGCGATCTATATCCCAATGCGCCGGGATGTCGCCTAACCACTCTTGGCCGGAGGGTTTGAGCGCGGTGTCGGGGTTGAGGCCACGGGTGACCAAGCGGCTGATTAAGGCGCTGCGTTTTTCTTCCAGCAAGGCCAGCATGCGTTCTTTTTCGGCGATCAGGCTGTCGATGCGGGCGGTTTCGCGGTCGAGGTAGTCGGCGATAGATTGCTGTTCTTTTTCGTCAGGGAAAGGTATGGAAACCGAACGCAAGTCATCTGCAGAAAGCTCCATAAATGTAGAGCCCCGACCCATAGCTTCCAGAATAGAACGTAGATGAATCAGTGCATAGTAATAAAAGCGTTCATTCACACCCTGAAAAGGGGACAGCAAAAAACAGCCTTGATTACAGGTAGATGCTTCCGCAAGGATGGCCACCTGCCCGATCGGAGCACGTTTTGACAACACAATCGACTTTTCTTTGGCCAGAGTGACACCGCAACTTTCATATCCCTCTTGAGTAATACGGCGTCGAGTTTCCCGAACATAATGGCCTGATAGCTTTCCCAAGTCTTCTGGTGTGACCCAATTGATGTGACCATCCCAGTATTCTTTGATGCCACTTGCGGGTGTTGAACCTGTTTTAACATCAAACAGATAGCGCAAACGTCTCTCGGCAGAAGCAATAGAAAATTTGGGCATTACTCCACCACCTCCCCCAGCAGCGCCATGATGCGTTTTTCCACTTCGGCCAGTTCGGCATCGATTTCGGCCAGCGGGCGCGGGGGTTGGTATTGGAAGAATACGCGGTTGAAGTTGATTTCATAGCCCACTTTGCCGATGCCGCCGTCTTGCTCGTCCACGGTTTCGCGGTCTATCCAGGCGTCGGGCACGTAGGGGCTGACTTCGCGCTGCATGTAGCTGACGATGTTTTCTTTGAGGGGGATGTTTTCGGCGTCTTTCAGCGCCGGGTCGGGTTCGTATTCGATAAAGCCGCGTTGGCCGTCGGGGTAGAGGCCAAGCAGGGCGTACAGGGCCTGGGTGGTGAAGTTTTCAGGTAGCCTTTGGCCGGGGAAAAACCGGCTATTGCCCAGCGGGTCGGTTTTGTGGTGTTTGGCTATTACCGGGGCGGCCTGGGCGTCCACGGTGGTAAAGCATTCGCGGAAGATTTTTTTCTGGGCGCTGCCTTTGGCGCCTTTGGCCCAGCCTTCCATGTGGGCGGGCAGGGTTTTAAAGACGCGCTGCACGCTTTCCCAAGCGGCATTCCAGTCCAGCAACGGTTCGCTGCCCAGTTCGTCCTGCACGGCTTGCAGGGCGTCGAACAGTTCCGGGCAGGTGTTGAGAAAGCGTTCGCGGGCGTCTTGAGTGATTTCAAAGCGCAGGCGCAATGGGCGCTGTACGCTGATGCGGCGGTAGCCGAAGTCGCGGTTGTCAAATACGCGGCTGGTGGGGCTGTTTTCCGGCGCGCCGTGTTCGCGGCTGATGTGGTCGATGGCGGCCTGATCCAGATAGCGGCGCTTGTCGCCCAGGCTGCGCTTCATGGGGGTGTAGCGTTCGCGGGCGTCGATGAGCTGGATTTTGCCTTTGCGGTGTTCGGCCTTGCGGTTGGTGACTACCCAGACAAAGGTGCCGATGCCGGTGTTGTAGAACATCTGCTCGGGCAAGGCGATGATGGCTTCGAGCTGGTCGCGCTCGATGATCCAGCGGCGGATTTCGCTTTCGCCGCTGCCGGCGCTGCCGGTGAACAGCGGCGAGCCGTTGAAGACGATGGCGGCGCGGGAGCCGGGTTTGTTGCGATCGCCGGGCTTGTGGTCCTGAAACTTGCTCATCATGTAGAGCAGAAACAGCAGCGCGCCGTCGTTGATGCGCGGCAGTTTGCCGCTGTAGCCGAAAAAGTCGGGCCAGCGGTCGATGGTTTTCTTTTCGGCTTTCCAGTCCACGCCAAAGGGCGGGTTGGCGAGCAGATAGTCGAAACGGTGTTTTGGAAAGGGGTCGCCGGTGAGGGTGTTGCCCAGCGCGATTTGCCCATCCTGATGGCCTTTGATGAGCAGGTCGGAGGCGGCCACGGCGTAGGCGCGCGCGTTGTAGTCCTGCCCGAAGACTTTGACCGTGGCCTGTTCGTTATGGGCGCGAATCCAGTTTTGCGCTTCGGCCAGCATGCCGCCGGTGCCGCAGGCGGGGTCGCAGATGGTGACGATGACGCCGGCCTGGGTGAGTACGCGGGTATCGGGCTCCAGCAGCAGGTTGACCATGAGCTGGATGACTTCGCGCGGGGTGAAGTGGTCGCCGGCGGTTTCGTTGGCGGCTTCGTTGAAGCGGCGGATCAGGTCTTCAAACACCAGGCCCATGGTGATGTTGTCTACGCGGGCGGGATGTAGGTCGATGTTGGCGAACTGGGAGACGACTTGATAAAGGCGGTTGGATTCTTCGAGTTTTTCGATTTCCTTGTCGAATTCGAAGTGTTCAAAAATCTTGCGGACGTTTTCTGAAAAGCCGTTGATGTAGTCGGCCAGATGGCGGGCGATGTGGTCCGGGTCGCCCTTGAGCTTTTGAAAGTCCAAGGGGCTGTGGTTGTGAAAGCCCAGCGGCTTGCCGTTCTCGTCCGTGGCAAGCTGGTTGAGGATGGCATCGATATTGGGGATTTTCTTCGTCTTGAGCTGCTCGTAACGCTTGAGCACGGCCTCCTTGCTAGGGGCAAGCACGGCATCGAAACGGCGCAGCACGGTTAGCGGCAGCATGACGCGCTCGTATTGCGGCGGGCGGTACGGGCCGCGCAATAGATCGGCCACCGACCAGATGAAGTTGGCAAGTTGTTGAAAGTGGGCGCTCATCGGCATGGCTCCTTTGCACTCAGGCGGGCCAATACAGGCGCTTGAGCGGCACGATACGCTTGGTTTCGGCATCTGTGGCGGGGTAGTGCTCAATCAGGGCGCGCACCAAGCGGTCCAGTGTCCACAGTTGCAGCGGGATGGCGGCGCGGTCGGCCTCGTACTGGGCATCCTTGGTAAAGCCGCCGGTGCTGACATACAGGCCGCGATCATCCTTGTGGCGACCGCCAAGAAAGCTGCGAATTTCCTGGCTGCCCATTTGCCCCTTGCGGTGCTTGACTTCCACCACGATGCGCGGGTGCTCAAAACCAAAACCATCGGGCGAGGCCACGATGTCTTTGCCGCGATCAGGACCGGGAGGAGAAATTTCGGTTTTGTAGCCCATGGCGCGCAAAATACCGGCGACCAGTTTCTGCATATCCTCCCAATCCAGTCCATTGACCTGGTCCTTGATGCGCTCCAGCGCTTGGGACTCAATATCGGCCAGCGGGTCGGCGATGGCTTCTTCTTCGGCACGATCTTGCATGGGCATGGGCTTGCCTTGAAGGGCAGCCAGGATTTCGGTAGCGACTTCCTGAGGCACTTCAAACACGGTCAGGGTAGAACCCAAGCTGTTTTTGCTGCGCTCACTCAAATCGTCACGCTGCAATTCCTGCGCCTGCCACTGCACTTGGCGCGCCAGGGCCATGTCGTCATCCACCCATTGGGCGTGATACCCAGCATCTGCCATGACTTTGCCGATGGCGTACAGGCGGTTGGTAGGTGAATAAGTGATGACCCAATCACCCTTTTGAATTTCATTGACAAAACGCCAAACCTGAGAGGCACCCGATACTACTCGCCCCGGCTTGGCATGCGGCTCAAGCTGCTGGTACAGCGCAGTCAACTGCTTGCGTGTGCCGCCCTGTATGGCCTGCGCTGCCAGCCCGCTCCAGCCTATGCCCGCCACGCCACGCTCATGAAAGGCATCGTACAAACGCCCGCCATCGCCGCGCACCATCCACATTCTTGCCATGGTTTTTCCCCTTGTGCTTCTTTTGGCCTCACTCCCACTCAATCGTCGCAGGCGGTTTGCTGCTCACGTCATAGGTCACGCGATTAATCCCGCGGACTTCGTTGATGATTCGGGAGGACACCTTCTTCAGCAGCGCATACGGCAATTCCGCCCAGTCGGCGGTCATGAAGTCGCTGGTTTGTACAGCGCGGAGCGCCACTACGTAGTCGTAGGTGCGGCCATCGCCCATGACGCCAACGGATTTGACCGGCAAAAACACGGTAAAGGCCTGGCTGGTAAGGTCGTACCAGCTTTTGCCGCTGTTAGGTTCGATGGTGGAGCGCAGTTCTTCTATGAAGATGGCATCGGCCTGGCGCAGCAGGTCGGCGTATTCCTTCTTGATTTCGCCCAAGATGCGCACGCCCAGGCCGGGGCCGGGGAAGGGGTGGCGGTAGACCATGTCGTGCGGCAGGCCGAGCGCCACGCCGAGTTCGCGCACTTCGTCCTTGAACAGGTCGCGCAGTGGCTCCAGCAGCTTCAGGCCCAGTTGCTCGGGCAGTCCGCCGACGTTGTGGTGGCTTTTGATGACCACGGCTTTCTTGCTCTTGGCGCCGCCGGATTCGATGACGTCGGGGTAGATGGTGCCTTGGGCGAGGAAGGTCGCGCCCTTCGCGCCATTGCCTGCGGCTTTGAGTTTTTCTGCCTCGGCCTTGAACACATCGACGAACAGCTTGCCGATGATCTTGCGCTTTTGTTCGGGGTCGCTGACGCCCTTGAGGGCATCGAGGAACAGCTCGCTGGCATCGACGCGCACAACGCGGGCATGCAGCTTGCCGGCGAACATGTCCATCACCATGTCGCCTTCATTGAGGCGCAACAGGCCGTGATCGACGAACACGCAGGTGAGCTGCTCGCCAATGGCGCGGTGAATCAGCGCGGCGGCTACGGAGGAATCGACGCCGCCGGACAGGCCGAGGATGACTTCTTCATCGCCCACCTGCTCGCGGATGGCGGCGACGGCTTCCTCAATATGGTCGCGCATGATCCAGTCCGGCTTGGCTGCGCAGATGTCGAGCACGAAACGCTCCAGCATGGCGCGGCCCTGCACGGTGTGGGTGACTTCTGGGTGGAATTGCACGCCGTAAAAGCGCCGCGCCTCGTCGGCCATGCCGGCGATCGGACAGCTGGGCGTGCTGGCCATGACTTTGAAGCCCTCGGGCAAGGCGGTCACCTTGTCGCCGTGGCTCATCCACACTTTCAGCATGCCGTGGCCTTCGGGGGTGTGGAAGTCCTGAATGTCCTTGAGCAGCGCGGTGTGACCATGGGCGCGCACTTCGGCATAGCCGAATTCGCGGGTGTGGCTGCCCTCGACCTGCCCACCGAGCTGCTGCGCCATGGTTTGCATGCCGTAGCAGATGCCGAGCACCGGGATGCCCAGTTCAAACGCGGCGTCCGGCGCGCGGTCATCCACTTCATACACACTGGCGTGGCTACCGGAGAGGATGATGCCCTTGAGGTGCCCATCGGCGGCGTAGTCGCGCAGCCAGTCGCTGCTCACATCACAAGGGTGCACTTCGCAATAGACGTTGGCTTCGCGGATGCGGCGGGCGATGAGCTGGGTGACTTGCGAGCCGAAGTCGAGGATGAGGATTTTGTCGTGGGACATAAATAACCTTAACTACTCTCAGCAAATTAAATCAAAAGAAACAGCCTTCTCAAAATGATCATCTTATCCAGCTCATTCAATGAGCCATGAATTTCATAATTCATATCATCATAGACTTTTGCTTTATTTCCATCATTAATATTTTCCCCATCAAGGTGAAAATTCGGATGATACGGGCGCAATTTTTCCACCCAAAAAACATTATTTTTCCCGTTTACTGAAGTCGCAAAATCCACCAGCTCTTTACATGTTTCGCCCTTAGTCCTGGTAGCTGAGATAACAATATCTGCTTTGTTATTTGCAAAAAACTCACAATTGTCCTTGAGCGCATCACCCTCATCCCCGCCTGTTGCAATACATATTTTTTTCCCCCGAAATTCCATGCAGACACTCCTATCTTGAATAGCCAAGTCTCTAGAAGTATTTGGCGGATTAGAGCTAATCACTTTAGCTCCCAAAGTCAGCAACTCATCGATGACTCGATTTAGAGTATTTGTTTTTCCACAATTCGCCTTTCCAAACAATCCGATAATTTCCATAAACACCTCTATTGAAACAAATACAAAAACGGTGGGTTGACACCCACCGCTACGACTTCATGCACAGCGAAAAACGCAATACTGTGCCGCCAGCAACAGCATCGGCAAACACATCAGCAGGAGCGCTGCAAAGGACATGCTCAACCGGCGCGATAGTTCGGTGGTTCCTTGGTCATCTGCACATCGTGCACATGCGCTTCGCGCTGGCTGGCGGCGCTGATTTTGACGAACTGCGGTTTTTTGCGCATTTCCTCAATCGTGCTGCAACCGACATAGCCCATGGTGGCGCGCAGGCCACCGGCGAGCTGATGCACTACTGCGCCCAGCGAGCCACGATAAGGTACCCGGCCTTCGATGCCCTCGGGCACCAGCTTGTCGGCTTCGGCACTGTCTTGGAAGTAGCGGTCTTTGCTGCCCTTTTCCATCGCGCCGAGGCTGCCCATGCCGCGATAGCTCTTGTAGCTGCGCCCCTGGAACAGTTCGGTTTCACCGGGGGATTCTTCAGTCCCGGCAAACAACCCGCCAATCATGATGGTGGAGGCGCCAGCGGCCAGCGCCTTGCCGAGGTCGCCGGAATAGCGGATGCCGCCATCGGCAATCAGCGGGATACGGTCTTGCAGGGCATCGGCCACCATCGAGATGGCGCTGACCTGCGGCACGCCGACACCGGCGACGATGCGGGTGGTGCAGATACTGCCGGGGCCCACGCCAACCTTCACCGCATCGGCACCGGCATCCATCAGCGCCAGCGCCGCATCGCCGGTGACGATATTGCCGCCAATGACTTGCAGGTTGGGGTAGTTTTTCTTCGCCCAGGCCACGCGGTCGAGCACCCCTTGCGAGTGTCCATGCGCGGTATCGACGATGATGACATCCACCTGCGCTTCCACCAGTGCCTCGATGCGCGCTTCGGTATCGCCGCCGACGCCCACCGCCGCACCGACCAGCAATTGCTCGTCGGCATCATAGGCGGCATTGGGGTTGTCGCGTTTTTTCTGGATGTCCTTGACGGTGATGAGGCCGCGCAGGGCGAAATCGTCATTCACCACCAGCACCTTCTCGATGCGGTATTTGTGGAACAGCTCCAGCACCTCGGCATCGCTGGCGCCCTCCTTGACGGTAATCAGCTTGTCCTTGCGGGTCATGATGTTATAGACCGGATCATCGAGCTTCTTTTCAAAGCGCATGTCGCGGCCAGTGACGATGCCAACCAGCTGGCCGCCCTCGTCCACCACCGGCACACCGCTGATATTGCGTGCACGGGTCAGACGCAGCACTTCGCCGATGCTGGTTTTCGGGCTGACAGTCAACGGGTCGCGGATGATGCCGGACTCGAAGTTCTTGACACGGGCAACGCTCGCGGCCTGCTCTTCCAGGCTCATGTTCTTGTGCAGGATGCCGATGCCGCCCAGCTGCGCCATGGCGATGGCCAGGCGCGCGTCGGTGACGGTATCCATCGCCGCCGAAACAAACGGCAGCTTCAAATGCAGGCTGTTAGTGAGCTTGGCCGCCAGCGAAACATCCTTGGGCAGGACGGTGGAATGGGCGGGGACGAGGGAGACATCGTCGTAGGTGAGCGCTTCTGCAAGGATGCGGAGCATAGTGGTTCCGGGGCTTGGGAAGCGCGCCATTGTAACGCAAAGCGCACCTCAGCCAAGCAGATGGGTGGATTTGAGTGTTGCAAAAACAAAGGGCATCTTGCGATGCCCCTTGTGTTTTGTCCGGCCAGCAATCAGGCAGTGACGGTTGCGGCGATTTCCTGATATTCAGGAATCTGGTCGAAGTTCATATAGCGATAGATTTCTTTGCCCTTGCCGTCGATGACCTGCATATCGGCCAGGTATTCCTCGCGGGTGGGGATGCGCCCAAGGCGCGAGCAGATCGCCGCCAGCTCCGCCGAGCCCAGGTACACATTGGTATTGCGCCCCAGACGGTTCGGGAAGTTGCGGGTCGAGGTGCTCATCACCGTGGCGCCTTCACGCACCTGCGCCTGGTTGCCCATGCACAGCGAGCAGCCGGGCATTTCCATGCGCGCACCGGCGGTACCAAAGGTGCCGTAGTGGCCTTCCTTGGTCAGCTCCGATGCATCCATCTTGGTCGGCGGCGCCACCCACAGACGGGTCGGGATGTCACGCTTGCCTTCCAGCAGTTTGGCAGCTGCGCGGAAGTGACCGATATTGGTCATGCACGAGCCGATAAACACTTCGTCGATGGCAGCACCGGCCACTTCCGAGAGGGTCTTGGCATCGTCCGGGTCGTTCGGGCAGCAGACAATCGGCTCGATGATTTCATCGAGATTGATTTCGATGACGGCGGCGTATTCGGCATCGGCATCGGCTTCCAAGAGCTGCGGGTCGGCAAGCCAGGCTTCCATTTTTTCGATGCGGCGCTGCAACGAGCGGGCATCGGCATAGCCTTCGGCAACCATCCACTTCAGCAGGGTGATATTGCTGTTGAGGTATTCGATGATCGGCGCCTTGTCGAGCTTCACCGTGCAGCCGGCGGCCGAGCGCTCCGCCGAAGCATCGGCAAGCTCAAAGGCTTGCTCCACCTTCAGATGCGGCAGGCCTTCGATTTCCAGAATGCGGCCAGAGAACACGTTCTTCTTGCCCTTCTTTTCCACCGTCAGCAGGCCTTGCTTGATGGCATACAGCGGGATGGCATGTACCAGGTCGCGCAGGGTCACGCCCGGCTGCATCTTGCCGGTAAAGCGCACCAAAACGCTTTCGGGCATATCCAGCGGCATCACGCCGGTGGCGGCCGCAAAGGCCACCAACCCCGAGCCTGCCGGGAAGGAAATGCCAACCGGGAAGCGGGTGTGGCTATCGCCGCCGGTGCCGACGGTATCGGGCAGCAGCATGCGGTTCAGCCAGCTGTGAATGACGCCATCGCCGGGGCGCAGGCTGATGCCGCCACGGGTGGAGATGAACTCCGGCAAGGTGTGATGGGTCTTGACGTCCACCGGCTTGGGATAAGCCGCGGTGTGGCAGAACGACTGCATCACAAGGTCTGCCGAGAAGCCCAGGCAGGCCAAGTCTTTGAGCTCGTCGCGGGTCATCGGGCCGGTGGTGTCCTGCGAGCCCACCGAGGTCATCTTCGGCTCGCAATAGGTGCCGGGGCGAATGCCCTGGCCTTCCGGCAGGCCGCAGGCGCGACCGACCATCTTCTGCGCCAGGGTAAAGCCCTTGCCGCTGTCAGCCGGGTTCTGCGGCAGACGGAACAGGTCAGATGGCGGCAAGCCCAATGCCTCACGTGCCTTGGTCGTCAGGCTGCGGCCAATAATCAGCGGAATGCGGCCACCGGCGCGCACTTCGTCCAGCAGCACATCAGACTTCAACACGCTCTCGGCAATCTGCTTGCCATCCTTGAAAGCCGTGACCTTGCCGCTGGCATGGTCGATTTTCAACTCGATGACATCGCCCAGATTCATTTCCGAGACATCGATTTCCAGCGGCAGCGCACCGGCATCTTCCATGGTGTTGTAGAAAATCGGCGCAATCTTGCCACCCAGGCAAACACCGCCAAAACGCTTGTTGGGGATATAGGGAATATCCTCGCCAGTCCACCACAACACGCTATTGGTGGCCGATTTGCGGCTGGAGCCAGTGCCCACCACGTCACCCACATAGGCGACCAGATGACCTTTTTCCTTGAGCTTTTGAATCACCTCAATCGGGCCGCGCTTGCCGTCTTCTTCCGGCTCGAACGGCGCATCCGGGCGCTTGTTCTTCAGCATCGCCAGCGCGTGCAGCGGAATATCCGGGCGGGTGGTGGCATCCGGTGCAGGCGAGAGGTCATCGGTATTGGTTTCCCCCGGCACCTTGAACACGGTGATGGTCAGCGATTCGGGCACGCCTTCACGGCTGGTGAACCATTCCGCATCAGCCCAGCTCTGCATCACTGCCTTGGCATGGGCATTGCCTGCATCAGCCTTGGCCTTGACATCATGGAAAGCATCGAACATCAGCAGGGTGTGCTTCAGCGCCTGGGCAGCAGTTTCGCCAAGCTCGGCATCGTCCAGCAATTCCACCAGCGGATGAATGTTGTAGCCGCCCAGCATGGTGCCAAGCAGCTCCACCGCATGCTTTCGGCTGATCAGCGGGGTGACTTCCTTGCCAAAGGCGACCGCCGCCAGATAGCTGGCCTTGACCTTGGCGGCATCATCCACGCCCGCAGGCACGCGCTGGCTAAGCAGTTCAACCAGATATTCGCCCTCGCCTGCAGGCGGGTTCTTGATGAGTTCAATGAGTTCTGCGGTTTGTTGCGCACTCAGCGGCAGCGGCGGGATGCCGAGAGCGGCGCGTTCTTCGACGTGTTGGCGATAGCTGGCAAGCATCGAAATTCTCCTGAGGGATAAGGTGATAGATAAGGAAAATGGTTCAGGGAGTGATGAGTTTCAAGCCCTTGAACCAGTCACGGTAAAACACGGCATCGTGGGTAATCAGCCCATCGCACTGCATCAGTGCATGGGCACCAATCAAAAATTCGGGGACAGCCCGGTCGCCCTCGCCACCACGCTGGCGATAGCGACGCTGCATTTCTCCGGCGCGCAACGCAGACTTGGCTTCCAGCGGCAGATAGCGGATGCCGATTTCTTCCAGCACGGCAAGCGCTCCATCGCCATCTTGTAGGGCGCTGCAGACTTCTGCCAAGGCAACTTCGCCAATCACCACCGCGCCTTGCGCCAGCGACCGACGCAGCACTGCTTCGGCGGCATCGGCGTGCTCGCCATCAGTGAGCAAATCCAGCAACACGCCCGAATCGATGGCAATCACGCCGCCCCACCCTTGCCACGCACGGCGCGGCTGGCAGCGGCGCTATCGGCAAAGCCATCCAGCCGGAAGCGCCCACGGGCACGTGAGAGCACATCATCGACATGCTTGCGCAGCACGATGCGACCGCCATCCAGTTCCACCTTCAAGGTGCTGCCCTTGGTCAGCCCCAAGGCATCACGCACGGCTTTGGGCAAGGTGATTTGTCCACGTTCGGCTACGGTCACTTCCATGGCGGCGGCTCTGGATGAAGTATGCAAGCATTATACATACTTATCTTTGCATATCCTTGATTTCCGATCACTACGGCAACATCCAAAGCCCATGCAAGCCCAGCATGAACACGCACTGACGGATATTGGCTTTGCGCGACTGAATTGATGCCCGATTCAGCCCCAAAGCCGCAGCATCATCGCAGGCAGCCGCCTGCAACCTTACTGGAGATTGAGCTCATGAATATCCGTCCACTTGGCCTGACTGCACTTGCCTTGTCCGCTTTCAGCCTTTCTGCCTGTGCCAGCACGCCTGCGGGCAACCATTACGGCAACAGTGGCTATAACAGCAGCTATAACAATAGCTACGGCAATCGTTACAGCTGCAATGACTGCGGCACCGTGACCCGGATTGAAGTCGTTGGCGGCAATAGCCAGGTTCCTGTGGGCACTGGCGCCGTGATTGGCGGCATCGTCGGCGCCGTGGCCGCACGGGAAATCGCCAAAGACAATACCGACAGCCAGCGCCGGCGTAATGCAGCCGCTGTCGCAGGTGCCGCTGGCGGCGCCATTGTCGGCAATGCCATTCAGGAGCGCGCCACCGGCTCGCGCTACAACGTATACGTCCGCATGGATAATGGCCGCGAAATCGTGGTGTCCCAACATGACATCCATGGCATCCAGCATGGCAGTCCCGTAAGAGTGCAAAACGGTCGGGTTTACGCCCGATAAGCACAACCGCCCCATACAACACTGCCCCGCAGCACCCGCTGCGGGGCTCTTTGTTTCCGTCATACCATGACAGCCTGAGCTGAGCTCGCTATAATCACCCATTGCCGTCACCAGCGGCTCGCCCTGCCGGGCGTCACCGGCAAATTCACACCTGCTGTTGTGACCCGCGCCGGGGTGTTCTGGTTCGCCGGAATCTGTCGCGGAGGCAGCAGGGAGGCCTAACCCCGGAACACGCCAAGCCCGCCAAATTATTGGGCAGGTGTTCCCTATCTTTGAGGAAATCAAAATGCCCCAGATCACCATGCGCCAGATGCTGGAAGCCGGTGTTCACTTCGGTCACCAAACCCGTTACTGGAACCCCAAGATGGGTCCGTACATCTTTGGCGCCCGCGGCAAGATCCACATCATCAACCTGGAAAAGACCGTTCCGCTGTTCAATGACGCGATGAACTTCATCTCCAAGGTTGCGCAGAAGAAAGGCGTCGTGCTGTTTGTCGGCACCAAGCGCAGCGCCCGTGAAGCTGTGAAGGAAGAAGCCGAACGCTGCGGCATGCCGTTCATGACCCAGCGCTGGCTGGGCGGCACCCTGACCAACTTCGCCACCATCAAGAAGTCGGTGGCACGCCTGAAGGAACTGGAAGCGGCCGAAACCGATGGCACCTTCCAGAAGCTGGTCAAGCACGAAGTGCTGGGTCTGCGCCGTGAGCGCGAAAAGCTCGAAGCCAGTCTCGGCGGCATCAAGGACATGAGCCGTCTGCCGGATGCCCTGTTCGTCATCGACATCGGCCACGAAGACATCGCCATCAAGGAAGCCAAGACCCTGGGCATCCCGGTGATTGCCGTGGTGGATACCAACTACGACCCGAACCTGGTCGATTACGCCATCCCGGGCAATGACGACGCCATCCGCGCCGTGCAGCTGTACGCCCGCGCTGCTGCCGATGCCGTGCTCGAAGGCAAGGCTGCCGCCCCGAATGCCGCCGTGGTAAGCGAAGAAGAATTCGCCGCTGCCGCCGAAGAAGTGCCGGCTGCCGAATAAGCCTTGCATCGCCGCCATGCACACGCGCATGGCGGCTTCCCCCCTTTTCACCCCAGCAGATGCCATGCGCATTTGGCGCAGGCGCTGCGATGAACATAATCGAGGAATGACAATGGCTGAAATTACTGCCTCCCTGGTCAAAGAACTGCGCGAGCGCACCGGTGCCGGCATGATGGAGTGCAAAAAGGCACTGACCGAAAACAACGGCGATATCGACGCCGCTGCCGAATGGCTGCGCAAGTCCGGTCTTGCCAAGGCCGACAAGAAGGCTGACCGCGTGGCTGCCGAAGGCCGCATTGCTTCGGCCCAAAACGGTGGCAAGGCCGTGCTGGTGGAAGTCAACTCCGAAACCGACTTCGTGGCCAAGGACGAAAACTTCCTGGGCTTCTCCAATACCGTGGCCGAGGCTGCGCTGGCCTCCGATGCCGCTGACGTGGAAGCACTGAAGTCTGCCAAACTCGCTTCTGGCGAAACCGTGGAAGAAGCCCGTGCTGCCGTGATTGCCAAAGTGGGCGAAAACGTGCAGGTGCGTCGTCTGGCACGCATGGACAGTAGCAACAACGTCGCCGCTTACATCCATGGCGGCAAAATCGGCGTACTGGTCGAGCTCAAGGGCGGCGATGCTGATCTGGCACGCGGACTGGCCATGCACGTGGCGGCCATGAACCCGCCTTACAACAAGCAGTCCGACGTGCCGGCCGACTTTGTTGCCAAGGAAAAGGAAATCGAACTTGCCAAGATGAGCGACAAGGACAAGGCCAAGCCCGCCGACATCCTGGAAAAAATTATCTCCGGCAAGATTGCCAAGATCGTCAACGAAGTCAGCCTGTATGGCCAGCCCTATGTGCTGGATACCGACAAGACCGTTGAAGCCGTGCTGAAGGCTGCTGGCGCCGAAGTGGTCGGCTTCCAGCGTCTGGTGGTCGGCGAAGGCATCGAAAAGGTGGTCGAAGACTACGCTGCCGAAGTGATGAAGCAAGCGGGCCTTGCCTGATTGCCCCATCCCCGGCAATACCCCAAAAAGCCCGCCAAATGGCGGGCTTTTTGTTTTTTCCCGAGAGTCAGCTGGCAGTCGCCTGAAAGCTGTTTTCTTCGTATGGCTGCACCACGACCCAGCCCTCACCGACAAACTTGAGCTGAATGCTCTCGCCTGAAGTGCGCCCAATCAAGGTTCCCAAGGAAATATCGGTGATGATTTCCGGCTGCAGATTGCCCGACCAAGCCACCGTGGCATTGGGGTCGGTAAATACAGGCCCGCTGGCAGCACTGACTCTCAGCGTAAGCGGCTCATAGTGAGAGGTCACCGCCACAATCCCATGCCCGGACAGGCGCACGTTGAACAAGCCGCCCGCCATCATTCCCGCCACCCGTCGCATCATGGTGATTTTGTTTTCAATCCCATCCTCGAAAGCCAGCACATCATTGCCGTTGACGAAAATCGACTCCCCTGCCAAACGCAGCAGGGTGATTTTCTTGCCGGCATCAGCCAGATAAGCGCGCCCCTGCCCTTCCATCTTCATCAGCTGCATGCCCTCACCACTGACGGCTTTCTTCAGCAAGTTGCCAAGCCCTTGCTCCAGAACCCCCTGGCGGGTGAATTTGACATTGCCGGTACGTGCCACCATCGCGCCAGCCTTGGCCCAGATGCGCCCATTCAGACGCACCTCCAAAAGACGCTCGCTCTCCAGCTCAAACGGCTCGCCGCTACTTGCCTGATCACGCTCCTGCGACTGTGCCAAAAACTCCTGCAAGCTTTTTACTGCCATGGTTTCACTCCTGATTGGGAATACGCATCATATTGCAGACACTCGGCAGCACGCACTGCTGCGCAGTAGAATAAGCCTCCCCATTTCTTGTCCGGAGCCATCATGTCCCAGCTTGCCTATCGCCGTGTCCTTCTGAAACTCTCTGGCGAGGCATTGATGGGCGATGAGGATTACGGCATTGACCCCAAGGTTCTGCACCGACTGGCCGCCGAAGTGGTCGAGGCCCAGGAAGCCGGCGCCCAGGTCGCGCTGGTGATTGGCGGCGGCAATATCTTCCGCGGCGCTGGGCTTGCCGCAGGCGGCATGGATCGCGTCACCGGCGACCATATGGGCATGCTGGCCACGGTCATCAATGCCCTGGCCATGCAGGATGCACTGGAAAAACTCGGCGCCAAGGCGCGGGTGATGAGCGCCATCAAAATCAATGATGTTTGCGAGGACTACATCCGCCGCCGTGCCATACGCCATCTGGAAAAGGGGCGCATCACCATCTTTGCCGCAGGTGTGGGCAGCCCGTTCTTCACTACCGATTCCGGCGCCGCTCTGCGCGCCATCGAAATCGGCGCAGACCTTTTGCTCAAGGCCACCAAGGTTGATGGCGTGTACGACAAGGACCCGAAAAAACACGCCGATGCGGTGCGTTTTGACAGCTTGGGTTATGACGAAATCATCAGCCGCAATCTGCAAGTGATGGATACCGCAGCCTTTGCATTGAGCCGTGATGCGCGCCTGCCGATGCGCATTTTCGACATGGATCAGCCTGGCGTGATTTTGCGCATCTTGAAGGGCGAAAACATCGGCACACTGGTTCAGTCCGGCGCTCCCCAATAAATCATGCCCACTCCCCGTCCACGGGTATTGCTGAACTTTGCCGAGCTGGAGCTCTGGCCTGCCTGGCTGCTGCGTGCGCGCCGCAATGACCATGCCCGTCAACTGGCCACCGCCGCTTGGCTTGTGCGCCGCAAGGCTGATGGTGTTTATTTGGCTTGTCTGGATGCCCAGGGTCAGGCAAGCCACATCACCCCGCGCAGGACTGTGACTGGGCAAAGCAGCATCCTGCCCGACTTGCAGCAGGCCTTGCTGCACATAAAGCGCCCGCCCCGCCCACTCCCCTTTCATGCACTGGAGAAGCGACTGGGGTCATTGGGGCTGGATGCCGAGCACTATGCCCGCAGCAGCGGCCTTGCGCGCATGGCCGAGCCAGACTGGTTGCAACTTGCCGGCTTTGACCGCTATCGCCGCCCGCTGTGGCTACAACCTGCAGCTGCACGCGCCTGGCAGCGCATGCAAACGGCCGCACGAGAAGATGGTATCGTGCTGGAAGCAATTTCCGGCTATCGCAG
The DNA here is from genome assembly GCA_002798195.1 of Lysobacteraceae bacterium NML03-0222. GTDB lineage: Bacteria > Pseudomonadota > Gammaproteobacteria > Xanthomonadales > Xanthomonadaceae > Solilutibacter. The sequence goes on from NWQM01000016.1 coordinate 388,553, forward strand.
CCATGACTACCAGCTCGGCATTTTCCAGCGCAAACGTGCCAGTGGCCTTGCGGTCGATGCCATCTTGCAGGTCAATGCCGCCCCCGGATTCTCCGAGCACCATACCGGGCGGGCACTGGATATCAGCGCACCGGGTGAGCCGGCTGCAGAAGAAAGTTTCGAGCACAGCCCGGCGTTTGCCTGGCTATGTGACAATGCTGCACGGTTTGATTTCCGCCTCAGTTATCCCCGGCACAATCCGCACGGCATTTGCTACGAGCCCTGGCACTGGTGCCACTTACCTCATTATCGCTCCGCATCATGACCTCCCCATCGCCCTTCCCCATCGAAGCCAGCGCCGCACAGGCACAGGCCGCCATTGCCGAAGAATTTTCCCTGTTTGCCGACTGGTCGGAACGCTATCAATATCTGATTGACTTGGGGCGCAAGCTGCCAGACTTGCCTGCCGAGTGGAAAACCGATGACTACCGCCTGCATGGCTGCCAGTCCAATGTCTGGATTGTGGCCGAAGGCGATGCCACGCGCCTGGATTTTCATGCCATCAGCGACTCGGCCATTGTCTCCGGGCTGATTTTCCTGGCCTTGCGCGTGTATTCCGGCCGCCCGGCGGCGGAAATCCTTGCCACCACACCGGACTACATCGCCGCCATCGGCCTTGCCAAACATCTCTCACCCACCCGCAGCAACGGCCTGGCCGCCCTCCTGGCATTCATCCAGGAAAAGGCAGCGGCTTCCAACTGAATCAGCCGAGCCTATCCAAGGCGCTGCGCAAATCATCCGCCAGGGGGGCATCCAAGTCGTAATGGGCACGCCCTTGTTCAAGGCTGAACTTGAGGCTGGCCGCATGCAGGAACAGGCGTTTTAGTCCGGCGGTTTCGCGCAGCTTCTTGTTGGCGGCCGTATCGCCGTATTTGTCATCGCCGGCCACCGGATGGCCAAGATGCTGGGCATGGACGCGAATCTGGTGGGTGCGGCCGGTGTCGATTTTCACCTCGCACAGGCTCATTCCGGCAATGCGCTCCAGCACCCGGAAGTGGCTGAGCGAGGGCTTGCCGTTTTTGTGGACGACCACATGGCGCTCGCCGCCCTGACGCAGCCCTATATGCAGTGGAGCATCCACGCTCATCACGCCATCGGGCATCCGCCCCAGCAGCAAGGTCATATAGCGCTTTTCAATGCCTGCGCCGTGGTCTTCACGCAGCAGCGCCTGCAATTCACGCAGGGCTGAACGCTTTTTGGCCACCAGCAGCAAGCCGGAAGTATCGCGGTCAAGGCGATGCACCAGCTCCAGCGATTGCCCGGGGCGCAGTGCCCGTAAGGATTCAATCGCGCCATGCACAATGCCGCTACCGCCATGGCTGGCCAGGCCGCTGGGCTTGTTAAGTGCAATCAGGCGTGCGTCCTCAAAGACGATGGCTGCCTCCAGTGCGGCCAGCAAGCCTTTCGGCGGCAATGCGGGCTTACCCGCTGCTGCAAGGCTGAGCGGCGGAATGCGCACTTCATCACCGGCCAAAAGTTTGCGCTCAGGCTTGGCACGACCGCCGTTTACCCTGACCTGCCCGCTGCGGATGATTTTGTAAATCAGCGATTTGGGCGCGGTTTTCAGCTGTCCAAGCAAGAAATTGTCGAGCCGCTGGCCTTCACGGTCATCGGGCACCTGCACCATGCGGGCAGCGGGGCGGTTGGGGCTGTCGTTCATGAGGTGGCCTGAAAAATCGAGGCGGAACTTTACACCAAATCCGCTTTGGTGCCGCTGCCGATGCACTTTCTGTTACACTTCTTGGGCGAAGCAAGCCATTGATTATCCGCTGGATTTGCAGGCCGAAAGCCGGAATCGACGGACACCGCACCAAGCGCAGCCCCTGTCCTTGGGACAGTTACGCCAGCGGATGGGCACAGTGGCTCGCCTCGCCACCGCCCTGGCGGTGTGTGTAAAGAACAACCTGTCGTTGCCTGCGAGGTATTTGCTGGCAGCGGCGCAACAAAAAACGACAACGAGCGCTCCCGCGGTCCGCCGTGGTGTTGCAGCGCTGGAAAACTTCAGCAACGGCCTGCGCTTGCGCGGCCATTGCCCAGGGTGACCCAGAGGCGAAACGCCCGGCGTTCCGTGTGTCCAGCGCGCAAGGAACAATTCACAATGAAGCGTATGCTTATCAACGCAACGCAGGCAGAAGAACTGCGCGTTGCCATCGTCGATGGACAGAATCTGTACGACATCGACATCGAACAGCCCGCCAAAGAGCAGAAAAAATCCAATATCTACAAAGGCCGCATTACCCGTCTTGAGCCTTCGCTTGAAGCCGCCTTTGTCGATTACGGCGCCGAACGCCACGGCTTTTTGCCCCTCAAGGAAATCGCGCGTAGCTACTTCCAGCAGGGCATTGACCCGCACAAGGCCAATATCAAAGAGCTGCTGCGCGAAGGCCAGGAAGTGCTGGTGCAGGTGGACAAGGAAGAGCGCGGCAACAAGGGCGCGGCACTGACCACCTTTATCTCGCTGGCCGGCCGCTACATGGTGCTGATGCCCAATTCTCCCAGCGCCGGCGGCGTATCGCGGCGCATCGAGGGCGAAGACCGTACCGAACTCAAGCGCGCGATGGATGCGCTCGCCATTCCTGAAGGCATGGGTGTCATCATCCGTACAGCCGGTGTCGGCCGCGATGCCGAAGAGCTGCAATGGGATCTGGATTATCTGCTCTCGGTCTGGAAGGCGGTTGCCGAGGCCGCCGAGAAGAAGCCGGGCACTTTCCTGGTCTATCAGGAATCGCGCCTCATCATTCGCGCCCTGCGCGACTACATGCGCCCGGATATTGGCGAAATTCTGATTGACACTCCGGAGATGTATGCCGAAGCCCGCGAGTTTGTCGAGCAGGTGATGCCGCACAACCTGCGCAAGCTCAAGCACTACAGCGATGATGTGCCGCTGTTCAACCGCTTCCAGATTGAGTCGCAAATCGAGTCGGCCTATGAGCGCGAGGTGCGCCTGCCTTCCGGCGGTGCGCTGGTCATTGACCAGACCGAGGCGCTGACCGCGATTGACGTCAATTCCGCGCGCGCCACCCGCGGCGGTGACATCGAGGAAACCGCCTTCAATACCAATCTGGAAGCGGCCGAAGAAGTCGCCCGTCAGCTGCGCCTGCGCGATTTGGCCGGGCTTGTGGTGATCGACTTTATCGACATGGGCAGCAACAAGCACCAGCGTGAAGTGGAGAACCGCCTGCAAGCGGCGCTCAAGCAAGACCGTGCCCGCGTGCAGACCGGCCGCATTTCCAAGTTTGGCTTGATGGAAATGTCGCGCCAGCGCTTGCGCCCGAGCCTTGGCGAAGCCACGCAAATCGTCTGTCCGCGCTGTGAAGGCCATGGCCGCATGCGCAGCGTGGAGTCGCTCTCACTATCCATCCTGCGCGTGGCCGAAGAACACGCGATGAAGGACAATACCGGGCAAGTGCTGGTACAGGCACCGGTGGAAATCGCCAACTTCCTGCTCAACGAAAAACGCCGTGCCTTGGCGGAAATCGAACGTCGCCATGATGCCCCGGTGGTGATTGTCGCCGATGAGCAGCTGCATTCGCCGCATTATGAAGTCACCCGTATCCGTGCCAATGAGCTGGGTGAAGAATCCGCCCGCCCCAGCTACCAGCGTGGCACACCGCGCAAATTGCCGACCTATGCCCTGACCCGCGCGCACCTGAATATTCCCGAGGAGCCTGCGGTCAAGCATGTCAAGCCGGTACAGCCAGCCCCGGTGCGGATGCCGCGCGAAGCCGCAACGCCTGCCCCGGCCGCGGCAACAACTACTGCCAAGCCCAAACCCGGTTTCCTGACCCGGGTGATGCAGTTCTTCGCCGGTGCGCCAGCAGAGGCCCCGGCAGCGGCTGAAACGGAAAAAGGCCGTGACGAGCGCGGCGGCAAACAAGCGCAGAACCGACGCAACAACCCGCAGAAGCAACGTCAGGAACGCAACGGCAACAAGTCCTCGCAGGCGGCCGCGCAAAAAGACAATATGCGCAACGAATCGCGTGGCAAACAGCAAGAGGGCAAAGACGGCAATACCAATGGCCATAAGCCGCAGCGCCGTGAGCGTCCGCAGCAGCAAAAGGATACGGCCGCGCCGCAGCCGGCTGCACCCAAGAGTGAAAATGCCCAGGCCGCGCAAGAGAGCACGGAAAACGCGAGCCGTCGTCGTTCCCGTCGTGAGCGTGAAGTCACGGTAGTGGTTGCCCCGGCAGAAGAAAGCAAGTCTGCACAACAGGCCGAGGTAGCGGCGGATACGCTGCCATCGCTCATCGAGCAGGCTGTAGCGCCCTCGGCAGCGATGGCACAGCACGCCGAAGAAAATCCAACGCCTGCCGAAAAGCAGGCATCAGGCTCAAGCCCCGACGGACAAGCCGAAACTGATGGCAGCGAAAACGATGAAACTGGCAATCGTCGTCGCCGGGGTCGCCGTGGCGGCCGCCGCCGCCGCCGGGGGGGCGGTGAAGAAAACGCCGAGCTGCAGATGGATATGGCGCTGGAAGAAGAAGCAGACGAAGCCGTGAGCCTGCAAGCCTCGCAGCCCGAGTTTGATTTTGCTGACCTTGGCAATGAAGCTGCTGCCACAAGCGACACGGTAAAGCCCAGTGAACCCGCGCCACAGGCAGCACCGCAAACACCCTCTGCCGCAACCGAGCATGTGGCCGCTGCCGACAGCCAGGCAATAGGCGAATCCACCCCGGCAACGGAAGCGCAAAGCGCATTGCCGCACACTTCGGCAGTATCCCCGGCTAGAACGCAGGACAGTCACGATACCGCGCAGCAGACCGAGCCGCGTCCCACTCCGAAGCCAACGGCCGCTCCCATCTCCACCCTGCCGCTGTCGGCGGCCATCGCGGTTTCGTTGGCCGAATCACAACGTCCGGTGACTTCGCTGTTTGCGGCGATGCCAAACACCCCGCGCCCGCAGCCCACGGCAAGCCCGGCGCAGCCACAAGAAGCTGCCGCTCCGGCTTCCGCAGCAACAGATGCAGCGCCGGTGGTTGCAGCACAGGAAGTGACAGAAACTGCGCCTGCCGAAGCCGCAGAACAGCCCGAGGCAACGACGGCAAGCGAAGCCCTGCTGGCTGATACCGACTCTGCCAAGGCAGAGCCCACGCCTGAGCAGAACGCCTGATTTCGGGCGTCCGGCCTCTTGCTGCCTATATCTGACAAAAGCAAGACACAAAGCAACAGGCGGGCGTGGAAACACGCCCGCCTGTTGTTTTTCCGCAGTGCCTCCGGGTCGTTTATCCCGGGAGCGGGTTTTCAGTCCTTGAGGAAATACTCCACCGTAGTCACCACCCGCACGGTTTTGGTCTGCGGGCTGCCACGATCGCGGTCATTGATAGTGATGACGCCCTGGTTGGCACTGCGAATGCCGCCAATACGGGCACCGGAATCCTTGGCGAACTGCTCGGCCGCCTTGCGTGCTTCGGCGGTGGCCTCGGCAATCAATGCGGGTTTGATGCTGTTGAGCTCGGTATAGCTGAACTCGGGCGTATTGCCCTCGCCATCGCTGTTGCCACTGAGCAGGATGCCACGCGACACCAGCTCACCGCTGCGGCGCAGTACCTGTTGCGCCTTGGCAACATCATGGGTACGCAGGGTGACGCTGTTGGAATAGCGGAAGCGCTCGGTCGGTCGGTTTTCACCGTAAGCCCAGACCCAGCGGTCTTCCAGACGCGGTGGCGCGGTGATGATTTCTTCTTCGCCAAAGCCCGCATCGGTGAAAAATCTGCGGATTTGTGCGGTATTGGCCTCCAGCTGCCGCTGCACATCCGCCAGGTCATTGCCGCTGACCGAGTGGCTCAAAGGCCAGACCAGCAAATTGGCAGCGACTTGTTTTTCTGCTGAGCCCTTCACCGTGACATAGCGGTCGGCGGTGCGCAGCTTGACCATGCCGCTGGCAGCCAGCCATCCGGCACCCAGCAATCCAGCCGCGACCAAGGCAGCAGACAGGACAAGAGGAAGGGGCTTGCGCTCGCTCATTATCGGACTCCTGATTGACTTCAAGGCGCATTCAAGCACAGCACGGATGCGGACAGGCTGAATGCGCCGCCGACCAGACTCATGCCTGCGCAGGCGACAAATGCTCCGTACTCAAGTTTTTGCCATGCGCCCCAGTCGCTGCAATTGTGCGGCCATTTCCCAGGACTTAAGGCCACGGCTGCCCAGATAATGTGCAAGCAGCTGGCGCATGGGACGGCGCAGGCTCATCAGGTCGGCGTCATCGGGTTGCCTGTCGGCCGCCATCGCCAGCAGCGCACTGCCGGTGGCCGCCTGCTCGCGCTCCCTGGCATTGCGCTCATAGCGCAAACGGCGCAGCCCATGCTCGGGGTCAAACCAATAGCGTGCACCGGGGTCAATCTCGCGGCCTTCGCTATCGCTGTCCCATTCAAAGCCAAAGCCAATGGCTTCGAGCAAGTCGCGCTCATAACGGCGCAGCGTCCAGGCAAGCGTGATGTCTGCAGCCAAATCCTGACGGGTACGGGCATAGGCCGCATGCAGCAGCGGCAGCGGGTCTTGCCGGGGCACCAGCCGCAGAGTCAGCTCATTGAGATAAAAGCCTGCCAATGCGGCATCACCTGCAAGACGCGGGGCGGCATCTATCGCTTCGGCGTTTTGCAAGGTAGCCAGCTCACCACGCGCCAGTGCCTGCAGACGGATGCATTGCAAAGGCTGCAATGCAGCGCGCAGTACATGGCGCTTGGCACTCATCACTCCACGCGCCACCAGCCCCAGACGACCATGCTCGGCACAGAAGACTTCCACCAGCAGGCTGGTTTCCCGCCAGGGGCGTGAATGCAGTACGAAGGCAGCCGGGCTTTCCAGCCGCATCAGCGCCATCCCTGACGTCGGGCGTATTCCTTCTGCTCGCGCTTGCGCTGTGCTTGCCGGTACAGCCGCAGATTTTCCGCATCCAGCGGCTCAGGGCGAGGATGGCGGGCAAAATACGGCCCGTACCAGCCATCTTCATGGGTAAAGGCCATGCACCAGGCCAGATTGGCGGGAAATACATAGCAATCGAGCCACTCCACCGTATCCGGGCGGCCTTCGATCCGGCAGGCATGACAGCGGTCATTGGCAAGCACGATGGTTTCAGCCACTTCTTGCTGCCGATACGCATCTTTGGCGGCCTCGCCCGCCAACGCCGGATAGCCACCGGCACTGAACACATGCCAAAGATAGCTGCCGGTATCGATGCCGGCTGCGTTGTGGCCGAACACGGCCTGCCATTGCTTCAGCCAGAATGCTGTTTCTTCGGGCGAATAAGACTGCAATATCCGCCCTAGCGAGCACACCGGCAGCGGCGGATAAGCCTGCTTGGCCATTGCTTTAGTCCGTGTAGCCCAGCGCACGCAGTGCGGCCTCGTCATTCGACCAGCCCTGGCGCACGCGCACCCAGGTTTCCAGAAATACCTTGTGCCCGAACAGCCGCTCCATCTGCTCGCGCGCCTTGGTGCCGATTTTGCGCAGGCGCGCGCCGCCTTTGCCGATAACGATGGCTTTCTGGCTATCGCGCTCCACCCAGATGACGGCACCGATGCGAAACAGGCCGCCATCTTCTTCAAAACGCTCGATTTCCACCGCCGTGGCATAGGGCAGCTCTGCACCCAGCTGCCGCATCAGTTGCTCACGCACGAACTCCGCCGCCAGAAAGCGCATGCTGCGGTCGGTGACATCGTCCTGGTCATAGAGCGCTGGCTGCTCGGGCAACAGCGGCAGCACGGTTTTCACCAGCTCATCCAGCCCTTTGCGCTTCAGCGCCGAGAGCGGATGCACGGCAACAAAATCGCGCCCCTTGCCGACCTCGGCCAAATACGGCAAAAGCTCGGTCTTGTCACGCAGCCGGTCGGTCTTGTTGACCACCAGTACCACCGGAATGTTCGCCTGCGCCAGTGCTGCCAGCGCCATCTCGTCTTCTTCGTCCCAGCGCCCGGCTTCCACCACCAAAAGCGCCGCATCCACGCCTTCAAGCGCACCGCGTGCGGCGCGGTTCAGCACCCGGCTCATCGCCTTGTTTTGTGCGCTATGTATCCCCGGCGTATCCACCAGCACCAATTGCCCATCCTCGAAGCTGGCAATGCCCAGCATGCGGTGGCGAGTGGTCTGCGGACGGTCGGAGGTGATACTGACCTTGGTACCGACCAAACCATTGATGAGCGTGGATTTGCCGACATTGGGACGGCCGATGACGGCCACATGGCCTGCGCGATAGGTTTTTTCGTTCATGCGTGGATTGTAAGCGCTGGCGGGTATATCCGGCCTGCACGCAGCGGCTGGAAGCACGGTGCAGTTTGGTAGAAATCAAGAGATTGCCCGGCAAACCAGCCAGGGATGCCGGCCAATGGCAGCGGCCGCAGCTCCAGCGGGTCAGCCAATACCTGACCTTGGGCAATCGCAGCGGCCACACGGCTCACCACGGTGTGTGCATCGCCCTCGCCTGCCACCACCAGCGCCTTGCCCACCATGTACTGCCCCGGCAACAGGCCATGCTCCAAGAGGGCATGACCAATCACCGCTACCAGCCGGATGTCACCACGCTGCCAGGCAGCGGCTGCATCGAAAAACAGACCCGTCCAGTCATGCCGGTCCCAGGCAGCCAGCAATGCTGCGGATTTCACCTGCACAATCACGCCCGCCTCGTCGAACTGGGTCAGGGCGTATTGCGCCCGATTGCGGGTTTTATCGCCCATGCTGGCGATATGCGCGCATTGCTGCGCATTCAGCGCCTGCTTCACTTGCGGCCAGCGACACCAGACCTGGGCATTGAACAAGTCGTGCCAGTTCTGCTCGCGGGTCGCGATTTGTCCACGCTCGGCAATACGGGTTTCGTAATGCAGGCCGTCTTGCAGCAAGGCGCGATCCTGCGCCACGAAGCGGCGCCCGGCCACCGGCAGAGCGGCATTCAACTCGGCCAGATCCGGCCAGCGCTCTGACTTCAGCCAGCCTGCAAACGCCTGAAAATCCGCATAGAGCGGGTGCTCGAATACCGTTGCGGCAATTTCATGACGCTGCGGCGGCTGAAAACGGCGTTTGCTCATGCGCTCTGAGGCGGGCAGTTCAACGACGACTTGCTTTAATCGTTGTAAGCGACTTCGCCATACAAGTCGTGCTCATCGCTGCCCATGATGTCCACATCGACAAAATCACCGGGCTTGAGCCCAGCCATGAAACCGTCCTGAATCTGTACCAGACCGTCGATTTCCGGGGCATCGGCCATCGAGCGGGCAATCGCCAGCTCGCCGTCAATGGCATCGACCAGACACTTTTGCGTGCTCCCGACTTTCTCGGCGAGCTTTTCTTCAGAGATTTCCGCCTGCAAGGCCATGAAGCGCGCCAGCCGCTCCTGCTTGACTTCTTCCGGCACCTCACCCGGCAGGGCATTGGCGGCGGCGCCTTCCACCGGCGAATAGGCGAATGCACCCACCCGGTCGAGCCGGGCTTCTTCCAGAAAGTCCAGCAGCGCCTCGAATTCGGCCTCGGTTTCACCGGGGAAACCGACGATGAAGGTGCTACGCAAGGTAATCTCCGGGCAAATTTCGCGCCAGCGCTGGATGCGCTCCAGGGTTTTGTCGATGGCGCCGGGGCGCTTCATCAGCTTCAGGATACGCGGATCGGCATGCTGCAGCGGCATGTCCAGATACGGCAGGATCTTGCCCTCGGCCATCAGCGGGATGATGTCGTCCACATGCGGATAGGGATAGACATAGTGCAGCCGCGTCCATACGCCAAGCTCGGCCAGCCCCTCGCAGAGCGCCTTCATGCGCGTGGCATAGGGTTTGTCATGCCAGGTTTTTTCCGCATATTTGAGGTCAACCCCGTAGGCACTGGTGTCCTGGGACACCACCAGCAGCTCACTGACCCCGCCCATCACCAGTTTTTCAGCCTCGCGCAGCACCTGATCAACCGGGCGCGACACCAGATCGCCGCGCAACGAAGGGATGATGCAGAAGCTGCAACGATGATTGCAGCCTTCGGAAATCTTCAGATACGCATAATGCTTGGGGGTGAGCTTGATGCCATAGTCCGGCACCACATCCACAAACGGGTCATGTCTGGGCGGCAGGGCATGATGCACCGCTTCCATCACGCTGCGATAGTCCTGCGGGCCGCTGATCGACAGCACATCCGGATGCGCCTCACGAATCAGATCACCGCGCTTGCCAAGGCAGCCGGTGACAATCACCTTGCCGTTCTCGGCCATCGCCTCGCCGATGGCATCGAGCGATTCGGCCACTGCACTGTCGATAAAGCCGCAGGTATTGACCACCACCACATCGGCATCATCGTAACTGGGCACGATGTCATACCCCTCCACCTTGAGCTGGGTGAGGATGCGCTCGGAATCCACCAGCGCCTTGGGACAACCAAGGCTCACGAAACCGACTTTGGGCTGGGCGTGGGACATGAGATAACCATCTGAAAACGAGGACGAATTATAGTGGACAGCCACCACCACACCATGCACGCATGAACTTTCAACTGGACCCGCGCCTGGCCGCCGACAGCAAACCCATCGCCCAATGGCCGCTCTCGGAGTTGCGGCTGATGGACGATAGCCAATATCCCTGGCTGATTCTGGTACCGCGCATCCCCGGCGCGCGCGAGCTGATTGATCTGGATGAGGCCGACCGTCAGCAATTGCAGCTTGAGATGGATGCAGCCGCCCGCCTGCTGCGTCATGCCTTCAAGCCCGACAAACTCAATATCGCCGCCCTCGGCAATGTCGTTGAGCAACTGCATGTGCATATCATTGCCCGCTTCCGCAGTGATGCCGCCTGGCCGCGCCCGGTCTGGGGCGTACATCCGCCCAAGCCGCGCACGGCAGACGCGCATGCCGCGCTACTGGCTTGCCTTGAGCCACATTTGCCTGTTTTTGCTTTGGAAAAAATCGCATGAAAACCACACTTGCCGCCCTTGCCCTGACGCTCAGCCTGATACTACTGCCACACAGCGCCCAAGGCAGATCCCCCGAACGCGCCGCCAGCGAAGCGGCCCGGCAAAACGCCCCTGCGATCACCATCTGGGTGGATGCCAGCTGGGGCTTCCGCAACCAGGGCGCCGCCAACAATTTGAGCGCCGCGCATCGCGCTTTCTACGCGCAAGGCTATCGCCTGGTCAGCGTCCAGCCTTATATCGAAAACGGCGACCTGCAGGGCTTCTTTGTCAGCTACGAAAAACGCGATTGAAGCGATAGGCGCGGCTCACAATACGCCGCGCTTTTTCTCGACAAGCCAAAGGCCGATACCCGCAGCCGCGCCGATGATGGCCGATACCAGCCAGCCAAGCGGACTCAAACTGCCGACCAGCCCCATCACGATCAGGCCAACAATCACGAACTGGCTATAGCGCCAGCGGCTATTGATAAAGCCACGCCCTATGCGCGACTCCAAGTCATTGCGCGGCTTGTTCTTCGGGTTCTGGCTCATCATGTCCTCGGCAAGGTGACGCCGGTTTGCCCTTGGTATTTGCCACCGCGGTCACGATAGCTGGTTTCGCAGACATCACCGGCATCGGCCTGGAAGAACAGCATCTGCGCCACGCCCTCATTGGCATAAATGCGCGCCGGCAGCGGCGTGGTATTGGAGAATTCCAAGGTCACATGGCCTTCCCATTCCGGCTCCAGCGGGGTGACATTGACGATGATGCCGCAGCGCGCATAGGTGCTCTTGCCCAGGCAAACCACCAAGGTATCGCGCGGGATGCGGAAATATTCCACCGTGCGTGCCAGCGCAAAGCTGTTGGGGGGGATGATGCACTCATCGCCGACCACATCGACAAAGCTCTTGGGGTCGAAGTGCTTGGGATCAACGATGGTGGAATTGATATTGGTGAATACCTTGAACTCGCGCGCGCAGCGCACGTCATAGCCATAGCTGGAAGTGCCGTAGCTGACAATGCGCTCGCCATTGGCCTGCTTGACCTGCCCGGCCTCGAACGGCTCAATCATGCCGTGCTGCTCGGCCATGCGGCGTATCCAACGGTCACTCTTGATACTCATGAAAATTTCCCTCGGACAATGTCCGGCATTGTAAACGGCAAGCAGAGCCGTCAACCCAGCAACGAGGCGGCAATCGACATCCGCGCCCTGGGGCGCTTGTCCAGCTCGGCCAGCATCCTACGCGCCAATTGCCGATAGGCCATTGCCACGGTCGAGTCCGGCTCGGCCAATGTCACCGGCAGCCCGGCATCACCCTGCTCGCGGATGCGCACATCCAGCGGCAGCGAACCCAACAATGGCACGCCGTATTGCGACGCCATCGCCTCGCCGCCGCCCTGGCCGAACACATGCTCAGCATGACCACACTGGCTACACACGTGTACCGCCATGTTTTCCACCAAGCCGAGCACCGGCACCTCGACCTTTTCGAACATCTTCAGTGCCTTCTTGGCATCGAGGGTGGCGATATCCTGCGGCGTGGTCACCACCACCGCACCGGCCACCGGAATTTTCTGTGCCAGGGTCAGTTGCACATCGCCGGTGCCCGGCGGCAAGTCCACCACCAACACGTCCAAATCGCCCCAGCAGGTATCGTTGAACAGCTGCATCAGCGCCGAGGTTGCCATTGGACCGCGCCAGATCATCGCCGCATCCGCCTCAACCAACGTACCCATCGACATCGCCTCAAGCCCGTGCCCGGTGAGCGGCGTAAAACGCTTGCCATCGGGACTTTCCGGCTTGCCCGTGATACCCAGCATCATCGGAATGCTGGGACCATAAATATCCGCATCCAGCACGCCGACCTTCAGCCCTTCCTGCATCAAGGCTGCCGCCAGATTCACCGCCGTGGTGGACTTGCCCACCCCGCCCTTGCCCGAGCCAACCGCAATCACATTGCGAACGGCAGGATGGGGCTTCAAATCACGCTGTGGCGCATGGGCGGGCAAGGGCTGGACAATCATGGCTCGTGGCATCTGCAAGTCAGGGCAGGCAAGTCTAACCCCGGAGCCCGGCTACATAGGCCTATTGACCTTCAAACAATCTTGTTTGAATTTGCTTGATGACTGCCGACGAAGCTGCATCAAGCAGCCACACGATGGCTTCAGGGTCGTCTGCTTTATACTGCGCGGCTGATGAATTTTCTGTTTCGTGACGCTGAAGGCGGGACATTGTGCCCGCAAGGCAGCGTGGTCTGCATCGGTGCTTTCGATGGCCTGCATCTGGGTCATCAGGCATTGCTGCGCCACGCCAAGGCGCGTGCGCAGGCGTTGCGCCTGCCGGCAGTGGCGCTGTCTTTTGAGCCGTTGCCACGCGAGTTCTTCGCCCGGGGAGCGCCGCCGGGGCGACTGATGCTGCCGCGCGACAAGCTGCAAGGCTTTGCCAGAGCCGGCATGGATGGCGTTGGCTTGCTGCGCTTTGATGCACGCATGGCGGCAATGTCAGCGCAAGACTTCATGGCTCAGGTACTGCACCGGCGACTGGCTGCCCGTGAAGTCTGGGTGGGGCCCGAATTTCACTTTGGTCATCAGCGCCGTGGTGATTTGACACTTTTGCAGTCCGAAGGCATACAGTTTGGTTTCAGCGCCCATGCCATCGCCCCGGTGATGCATCAGGGCGAGCGCGTGTCCAGCTCGCGCATTCGCGCCGCGCTGGCCGCAGGTGATTTTGCACTGGCGCAGCAGTGTCTTGGACGCCCTTACCGCATCAGCGGGCGGGTGGTGCATGGCCGCAAGCTGGGGCGCAAGCTCGGGTTTCCCACCGCCAATCTGCGTTTTACCCGTCACCCGCCCATGCAAGGGATTTATGCCGTCCGGGTACGGGGCGTGGCAGGCGCAGCGCTGCCTGCGGTCGCCAGTCTTGGCACCCGCCCCACCGTGGCTGGCGAGGCGCCCTTGCTGGAAGTGCACCTGTTTGATTTTTCTGGCGACTTGTACGGCCAGTTGCTTGAAGTGGAATTCGTTGCCAAGCTGCGCGATGAAGAAAAATTTGCAAGTCTGGATGCCTTGAGTGCACAAATGCACCAGGATGCTGCGCTTGCCCGTTCATTACTGGCTGCCCAAGGCGGCCCCGATGTTGTCGAGACCCCTCATGAGTGAAACCGAAGGCCACCGCTACAAAAACACCATCCTGCTGCCTGCCACGGATTTCCCGATGCGCGGCGACCTGCCCAAACGCGAGCCGGCCACACTGGAAGCCTGGCAAAACGGTGACCTTTACGGCCAGATTCGTGCCGCAAGCCAGGGCCGCCCGCGATTCATGCTGCATGATGGCCCGCCGTATGCCAATGGCCGGATTCATCTGGGACATGCGGTCAACAAGGTGTTGAAGGACATCATCGTGCGCAGCAAGACCCTGGCGGGCTTTGATGCGCCATATATCCCCGGCTGGGACTGCCATGGGCTTCCCATTGAAATCGCCGTGGAAAAGAAGTTTGGCAAGGTCGGCGACAAGCTTGATGCGGCGACCTTCCGCCAGCACTGCCGCGATTACGCCGCGAGCCAAATCGAGCTGCAAAAAGCCGATTTCAAACGCCTGGGGGTGCTCGGCGACTGGGATAATCCTTACCGCACACTGGATTTCAAATACGAAGCCGATGAAATCCGTGCACTGGCCAAAATCGTCGAGAACGGCCACCTGGCGCGCGGCGTCAAGCCGGTGCACTGGTGTTTTGACTGCGGCTCGGCACTGGCCGAGGCCGAGATTGAATACGCCGACAAAACCTCGCCTGCCGTGGACGTGGCTTATCCGGCGCGTGATGCCGCCGACATTGCCGCACGTTTTGGCGTGGCACTGCCCGAGGGCGTGGAAATCGCCATCCCGATCTGGACCACCACGCCGTGGACGCTGCCGGCCTCGTTGGCAGTATCGCTGGGGCCACAGATTGATTATCAGCTACTGGAAGGCCCCGCCCGTGCGGGCAAGCGGCGCTGGCTGGTGCTGGCCGCGCGTCTGGCAGACAAGGCGCTGGCACGCTATGGCGTCGAACAACTACAGGCGCACGGCAACACGCTCAGCGGCGAGGCGCTCAAGGGCGCACTGTTTGCCCATCCGTTCTATGCCGAGCGCGATATTCCCGTCCTGACCGGCGAGCATGTCAGCGACGAAGACGGCACCGGCGCAGTGCATACCGCCCCCGGCCACGGTCAGGAGGACTTTGTCGCCGTACAGGGCAGCGATATTCTGGGCAAATATAGCCTGGGGCAGCTGAACCCGGTGGACGGGCGCGGCGTGTATCTGCCCTCAACCCCGGCGCTGGGCGACACTGCGCTTGCCGGCACACATATCTGGAAGGCCAATGCCGCGATTGTCGATGGCCTCAAACAAAGCGGCGCACTGCTGGCGCATCAGGACATCCGGCACAGCTACCCGCATTGCTGGCGGCACAGAACGCCGATTGCCTTCCGGGCCACGCCGCAGTGGTTCATTTCCATGGAGCAGGCCGGCTTGCGCCGCGATGCGCTGGCCGCCATTCCCGGCGTGAAGTGGTATCCTGGCTGGGGGCAGGCACGCATCCACGGCATGGTGGAAGGCCGCCCGGACTGGACCATCTCCCGGCAACGCACCTGGGGCGTGCCGATTGCACTATTTGTGCACAAGGAAAGCGGTGAGCCGCACCCGGACAGCGTGGCGCTGATGGAAGCGGTCGCCCAGCGCGTGGAACAAGGCGGCATCGATGCCTGGTATGCGCTGGATGCGGCTGAACTCCTGGGCGATGAAGCGGCGCAATATGACAAGGTGCAGGACATCCTCGATGTCTGGTTCGACTCCGGCGTCACCCATCAGGCAGTGCTGAAGGCGCGCGGTTACACGCTGCCGGCCGACCTGTATCTGGAAGGCTCCGACCAGCATCGCGGCTGGTTCCAGTCCTCGCTGCTCTCGGCCATCGCCATCGACAAGGCCGCGCCCTACCGCGAGTGCCTCACCCACGGCTTCGTGGTCGATGCCCAGGGACGCAAATTCTCCAAATCGCTGGGCAATGGCATCGAACCGCAGGAAATCATCAAGCAATACGGCGCCGACATCCTGCGCCTGTGGGTGGCTTCGGCCGACTATTCACAGGAAATGTCGCTATCGCAGGAAATCTTGAAGCGCAATGCCGATGCCTACCGCCGCATTCGCAATACGGCGCGTTTCCTGCTGGGCAATCTGCACGGCTTTGACCCGGCGCGCGATTTGCAGGCGCCTGAAAACATGGTGGCGCTCGATCGCTGGATTGTGCATCGCGCCGCCCAATTGCAATCGCAAATCACCGCCGCCTATGCGCGCTATGACTTTGCCGAAGTGATGCAACTGCTCGCCAACTTCAGCAGCGTGGAGCTCGGCTCCCTGTATCTGGATGTCACCAAGGATCGCCTCTACACCCTGCAAGAAAATGCCGCTGCCAGACGCAGCGCGCAAAGCGCGATGTATCACATCGCCGAAAGCTACGCCCGCTGGATTGCCCCGGTGCTGGCCTTCACTGCCGATGAAATCTGGCGGCATCTGCCGGGCGAGCGCCCCAGCAACGTCATGCTCTCCACCTGGTATGACGGACTGCAGACCTTGCCCGAGGACGCGGCTTTGTCTGCCGAACAGTTCGACACCCTGCTTGCGCTGCGTAATGAAGTGGCCAAAGTGCTGGAGCCGATGCGTGCCGCAGGCGACATCGGCGCGGCGCTGGACGCGGAAATCACCCTGAAAGTGGATGCCGCCACCCATGCCTGGCTTGCCCCCTTGGCCGATGAATTGCGCTTTTTCTTCATCAGCGGTGATGTCCATGTCGCGCCGGGCGAAGGCGTTGAGGCCATTGTCAGCTGCAAGAGCAAATGCGTGCGTTGCTGGCACCACCGCGCCGATGTCGGCCAACATGCCGAGCATCCGGAGTTGTGCGGACGCTGCATTGACAATATCGAGGGCGCGGGCGAAACCCGCCGCTGGTTCTGATGAAAAATCCCCAAAAAAACGCCCTGCCCTGGCTCTGGGTTTCCGCGCTGGTCATCGTGCTGGATCAATGGAGCAAGGCCTGGGTGCTGCGCACCTTGCCCGAATACACCGATATCGTGGTGATTGACGGCTTCTGGAACTGGTTCCGCACCTACAACACCGGCGCGGCCTTCAGCTTTCTGGCCAATGCCGGTGGCTGGCAGCAGTGGTTCTTCACCATTCTGGCCTTCGCCATCAGCGCCCTCCTGGGCTACTGGCTGTACCGCGCCGCGCGCAGCGACTGGAAGACCGCCCTGCCCTATGCGCTCATCATTGGCGGCGCCATCGGCAATGTCATCGACCGCTTGCAGCACGGCCATGTCATTGATTTCATCAAATGGTATGTCGGTGATTATGTTTGGCCGGCCTTCAACCTCGCCGATGCGGCGATTGTCGGCGGCGCGCTCGGCCTGTTGCTGCTTGGCGTAATGGGGGGAGACAAGAAAGCCGATGGGCAATGAAATCCTGCTGGCCAACCCGCGCGGCTTCTGCGCCGGGGTGGATCGCGCCATTGAAATCGTCAAACGCGCCATCGAGACCCTGGGCGCACCGATTTTTGTCCGCCATGAAGTGGTGCACAACAAATTCGTGGTCGATGACCTGCGCCAGCGCGGCGCGGTATTTGTCGAAGAACTCGACGAAGTGCCGGACGGCGCCACGGTAATTTTTTCCGCCCATGGCGTTTCCAAGGCCGTCTGGCAGGAAGCCGAACGCCGTGGCCTGAAAATCTTTGATGCCACCTGCCCACTGGTCACCAAGGTACATCTGGAGGTCGCCCGGCATTGCCGCAATGGCCGTGACATGATTCTCATCGGCCACGGCGGCCATCCGGAAGTGGAGGGCACCATGGGGCAGTGGCAACGTGAAGGCGCCACCGGGCGCATGTATCTGGTCGAAGACATTGAAGATGCGCACACCCTGCAAGTGGGACAGCCGGAAAACCTCGCTTACACCACCCAAACCACGCTTTCGGTGGACGACACCCGCGACATCATCGCCACCTTGCGCGAGCGCTTCCCTGCCATCCAGGGTCCCAAAAACGATGACATTTGCTATGCCACCCAGAACCGTCAGGACGCGGTGCGCGAGCTCGCCCGCCGTTGCGATCTGATTCTGGTGGTCGGCTCCCCCAACAGCTCCAACTCCAACCGCCTGCGCGAGCTGGCCGAGCGCGAGGGTGTCAGCGCCTATCTCATCGACGGCGCCCACGAAATCGACCCCGGCTGGCTGCACGGCAAAACGCAAATCGGCGTCACTGCTGGCGCCTCGGCTCCAGACATTCTCGTACAAGGCGTCCTGCACAAACTGGGAGAACTCGGCGCAGGCAGCCGCGTGCGCGAGCTTGATGGCGAGCCGGAAAACATGGTGTTCGCCCTGCCCAAAGAGCTGCGCCTGAAGCTGGTGGACTGAAAAACACCTACATGACTTGACTGCTTCAATCGAGACCTTGAATTGTCTCGCCGCAAAAACAACAAACCCCGGCCATTGAACTGACCCCCAAAATCTGGACGGTTACGGGTTAAGTGTTCGAGGCCTGAGTCCGGTACTGCACCGGGCTCAGGCCTTTGAGTTTTGTCCTGATGCGTTCGTGGTTGTAGTAGTCAATATATTGG